>NZ_FOLC01000004.1 GCF_900112135.1 Collimonas sp. OK412 | reverse complement strand
CAGCAGCGCTGCACTTCCATCAAACGCCCACACTTATCGACTGTTAATTGTTAAAGAACCTTCTACTTCGCGCCACCAGAACCCTGGTTCGCGTCGCTGTCAAATCGTTTTGTTTGTCAGCAGCAGAGAGATGAGATTATGTGGCGTTTCCAGCTTTTCGTCAACTACTTTTTTACTACTCACCGAAAAACTTCTTAACACCTACAACACCTGCAATTCCCGTTTTCCCCTCTCAAACTCCGCTCACAAAACAGCCCTAACTTCTCTTCGGCCATCTCGTTCATTTCGCGTCGTTCTCAACGGGAGGCGAACTATAGCAAACCATTTCCCCCTATGGCAAGCGATTTGTTAAAGATTTTTAAAAACAGGTAAACGCTTTCCAAGGAACGCCTGCATGCCTTCTTTTTGATCCTCTGTGGCGAAGGTGCTGTGGAACAGGCGGCGCTCATACTGGATGCCTTCCGCCAGGGTGGTTTCGTAGGCGCGATTGACCGATTCCTTGATCATCATGACTGCCGGCAACGACATGGAGGAAATCACGATCGCCGCTTCCAGCGCTTCCTGCAACAGCCTGTCCAGCGGAACCACGCGCGACACCAGGCCCACACGCTCAGCCTCGGTGGCGTCCATCATGCGTGCGGTCAGGCACATGTCCATTGCCTTCGATTTCGATACGGCACGCGGCAAGCGCTGGGTGCCGCCGGCGCCGGGGATGATGCCCAGCTTGATTTCCGGCTGGCCGAACTTGGCATTGTCGGCGGCAATGATGAAGTCGCACATCATGGCCAGTTCGCAGCCGCCGCCCAGGGCGAAACCCGCCACGGCGGCAATCACCGGCTTGCGCACGCTGCGGATCGTCTCCCAGTTGCGGGTGATGTAGTCGCCCTTGAACACATCCATGTAACTCAGCCCGGCCATGCCGCCAATATCGGCGCCGGCAGCAAATGCTTTCTCGCTGCCGGTCAGGACAATGCAGCCGATCTCGGGATCAGCGTCGAATTTCAGCAAAGCTTCGCCCAGCTCGCTCATCAGCTGATCGTTCAGGGCATTCAGGGCCTTGGGGCGATTCAGGTGGATGATGCCGACTTTTCCTTGTGTTTCAACCAGAATGTTTTCGTATGTCATTGCAGATCCCATTTATTTACTTGTGTCGAATAAACTTAATTGTAGCGCCGCTATATAAGAGATAGGATGGTTATAGCCCGGATACTTTACAAACACCCAAGGAATCTTCCTGCTTGCTAACTGTCTATACATTTAAGCAAGGCTGAATTAAGGCTAAGTACCTAACCTTTCAGTACCAAGCCTATATATTACCGACAAGATCGCTCGATTTTGACCGACACCCCTTTTTCAACCAGAAGGAGGCAAGCCATGTTCAAAACCATTCTTGTACCTACCGACGGCTCCCATTTGTCGGACAAGGCCATCAATACAGCGATTGAATTTGCCAAATTCAGCAGCGGCAAGATCATTGCCCTCTCGGTTGCAGAACCTTATCCATTCTCGCCGATGGCTGAAAGCACCATGGCCACCGACCCCGGCACCTATGAAGAAAACATGCTGGCGCTGGCCAAGCTCAATGTACAAAAAGTCGCCGACGCCGCCAAGAATGCCGGCGTTCCCTGCGAAATGCTGACGGCGCAAGCCTTCAATCCCGACGAAGAAATCATCAACGCCGCCGAGAAATACCATTGCGACGCGATTTTCATGGCGTCGCACGGGCGCAGCGGCCTGAGCCGGCTGTTCTTGGGCAGCAAGACCCAGCGGGTGCTGGCCCATTCCACGATTCCAGTGCTGGTCCTGCGCTAACTCGCCCTCGGCGCCAGCCGGCGCCGAGCCTGGTTTCCTTAGCGCGCGGCTGCCAGCTTTGGCAGCAACAGCCACATCATGCCGCGCTGCTTCATCTTGCCGGCCTTGTCGCCGGCCTCGTTGCCGAAGCCCCAGAAGAAGTCGGCCCTCACCGCGCCTTTGATGGCGCCGCCGGTATCCTGCGCCATTACCAGCTGCTGCAGCGGCACATTGTTATTCGGCTGCGTCGTCGCCAGGAATACCGGCGTACCCAGCGGCACGAACTGCGGATCCACCGCGATCGAGCGCAACGGCGTCAGCGGCACGCCTTGCGCGCCTTTCGGCCCCTTGCTCGGATCGACCACTTTTTCTTCTTTGAAGAACACATAGCTAGGATTGGCATTCAGCAGTTCCTGCTGCCGGCCCGGGTTGGCCGCCAGCCAGGCTTTGATCCCCTGCGCCGACGCCTGCGCCAGGGTCAGCTCGCCTTTGTCCACCAGGTAGCGGCCGATCGATTTGTAGGGATAGCCGTTCTGATCGGCATAAGCAACCCGCACGACACTGCTGCCGTCATTCAGCTGGACCCGGCCGGAACCCTGCACCTGCAGGAAAAACGCATCGACAGGATCGTCCACCCACAGGATTTCCTTGCCGGCCAGGGCCCCGGACTTGTCCAGTTCGGCCCGGTTCGGATAAGGCAGCACCTTATTGCCGACCAGGCGGCCGCGCAAGCGCAGGCCCTTCAGTTCGGGATAAATGCTCGCCAGCTCGACCGTCAGCAAATCCTCCGGCGCCCGGTAAATCGGCGTCTGGTAAGGGCCGCCGCGCTTGCGCGATCCTTTCAGCAAAGGTTCGTAATACCCGGTGACCAGCCCATTGTCGCTGCCGTCGGGGTTGATAACCTGATAAGGCGTGAAAAAGGACTCGAAAAACGTCCGTATCGCATTTTCATTGCCGCCATCCAGGCCGGCCGCCACTGCACAAGGCTCTTTCCAGTCGCTTTTACGCGCCTGGGTCGAACATGAGGTCAGGAAAGCAGGCAACGCCTGGCGCAAGTCGTCGCTGCCCCAGCCCGGCAGGGCGGCAAAGGTGACAGCGCGTAAACTGGCGCCGGGCGTGGCGGAAGGCGCGGTCGGCGTGCCCGGCTGGCGCGGTGCTTCCGGCGCGGGTGCGGTGACTGGGGTGGTAGTACAGGCAGCTAGGCTAAGTGCGATGATTAAGGCAGCAGAAGCGGGTAGACTGATACGTTTAAATGGCATTTAGGATTCTTTATGTGGTTAGTGGCTCTCGAAGCGTGTTTCGCTTTCTTGTTATTTGCATTCATTGTCTGGTGGACCATGTTTTCCGGCCGCAAGCCGGACCAGAAGCCGCCCGCCAAACCGCTACCACCAAAAGACGACGGCAAGGACCAATAGTTCAATACGCCATGCGTCAATGCAGGGTGCGCGGCAAGGACAGGATGAACTCCGGAATCCGCGCCTCGAACTGTTCGCCGTCTTCGGCCACGCAGAAATATTCTCCCGTCATCGAGCCTTGCGGCGTCGCCATCGAGGTGCCGCTGGTGTACTCGAACTGCTCGCCCGGCTGCAGCAAAGGCTGGTGGCCGACCACGCCCAGGCCGCGCACTTCTTCGACATGGTTGTTGGCGTCGGTGATCACCCAGTGGCGCGAAATCAGCTGGGCAGCGACTTGCCCGGTATTCTTGATCGTGATCGCATAGGCGAATACATAGTGCGAACTGTCAGGCTGGGACTGCTCTTCCAGGTACTGGGTTTTGACGGAAACGGTAAATTCATAGGCGGCCATGCTGATTTCCTCGATTAATACTGCAGACACCATATATAACTAGCAGGTCATTGCACACGAATTTCCCCCGCGACGCAAGCTGCAAGGAAGCCAGGAGCAAGGCGAAAGGGTAAAATAGCGCTCTTTTTAGCGCCCTTCCCTGGATTGCCCGCCATGCCAACCTATCGTATCGCCCCCAGTATCCTTTCCGCCGATTTTGCCCGCCTGGGCGAAGAAGTGCGCAATGTTGTGCGCGACGGCGCCGACATGATCCATTTCGACGTGATGGACAACCATTACGTTCCCAACCTGACCATCGGCCCGCTGGTGCTGGAAGCAATCAGGCCGCATGTGCAGGTGCCGATCGACGTCCACCTGATGGTCAGGCCGGTAGACCGCATCATTCCCGACTTCGCCAAGGCCGGCGCCAACATCATTACTTTCCACCCGGAAGCATCGGACCACGTCGACCGTTCGCTGCAGCTGATACGCGACAACGGCTGCAAGGCCGGCCTGGTGTTCAATCCGGCCACGCCGCTGCATTACCTCGATTACGTCATGGACAAGATCGACATCATCCTGATCATGTCGGTCAACCCGGGTTTCGGCGGCCAGTCGTTCATCCCGGAAGCGCTCAAGAAAATCGCCGAAGCGCGCCAGCGGATCGACGCTTCGGGCCGCGAGATCATGCTGGAAGTCGACGGCGGCATCAAGGTCGACAATATCGCCGCTGCCGCCAAGGCCGGCGCCGACACCTTTGTCGCCGGCTCGGCCATCTTCGGCAAGCCTGACTACAAGGCCGTGATCGACAACATGCGCACCCAGCTGGCAAGCGCATGAACGCGGCAGCGCCAGCAATCGTTGCACTGAAGGGCATCGCCGCCGCCATCATCGACCTCGACGGCACCATGCTGGACACGGCGCCGGATTTCCAGGTCGCCGTCAACCGCATGCGCGCCGAGCTGGACCTGGCGCCGCTGACGCAGCAGACGATCGTCGATTTTGTCGGCAAGGGCAGCGAAAACCTGATCCGGCGCGTACTCGGCGTCGATTATCCGGCGCCCGAAGTAGAGCAACGGTTCAGCGCGGCGCTGGACTCCTACCAAAGCCACTACGCGGTAGTCAACGGCAGTTACGCCACGCTTTACCCAGGCGTGGTGGACGGCTTGCAAGCCATGCGCGACAAAGGCCTGCGGCTGGCCTGTGTCACCAACAAGCCGCTGGCGTTCGCCGAGGCCTTGCTGGAGAAAACCGGCTTGCGCGGTTATTTCGAAGTGGTCTACGGCGGCGATTCCTTCCCGCTGAAAAAACCCGACCCGATGCCGCTGCTGGCGGTGTGCGCCGATTTCCAGCTGCAACCGGCGCAGGTAGTCGCCATCGGCGATTCCAGCAATGACGCCCAGGCGGCCCGCGCCGCCGGCTGTCCTGTGTTTAATGTGCCCTACGGATACAATCACGGCGAGTCTATACAAAATGTCGATTCCGATGGTATAGTCGCTTCACTGCTCGTTGCAGCACAACATATAAGTTACTGACTGCTTTATCAAACCACTCATGTTTCTCGACAAAAAACACTCCGTCTACCTGGCCGCCCCTGAGGCCTGGCTATGGCGACGCTGGCAATCCTGGGCTGACTAAGTCCGTAGATCGCCGCTGCCTGCTGCCCCCGCAGCATTTAAACGCAGGCAACGTTTTTTGTAGTGCACCACCGCTGTTTTACAATAGCGGCCTGGAGAGAAACAATGACCGAACTCGAATTCAAATCGCTGGCCACGCAAGGCTACAACCGCATCCCATTGATCGCAGAAGCTTTTGCCGATCTGGAAACGCCGCTGACGCTGTACCTGAAGCTGGCGCAAACCCAGCAGACCGGCAAGAACACCTTCCTGCTGGAATCGGTAGTCGGCGGCGAACGTTTCGGCCGCTACTCCTTCATCGGCTTGCCGGCCAGCACGCTGTTGCGCAGCTACGGCACACGCATCGAAGTACTCAAGAACGACAAGGTCATCGAAAGCCGCGAAGGCAATCCGCTCGATTTCATCGCTGAATTCCAGTCGCGCTATAAAGTGGCGCTGCGCCCTGGCCTGCCGCGCTTTTGCGGCGGCCTGGCCGGCTACTTCGGCTACGACACGGTGCGCCATATCGAAAAGCGCCTGGCCAATTCGACGCCCAAGGACGATCTCGGCCTGCCCGACATCCAGCTGCTGCTGACGGAAGAGCTGGCGGTGATCGACAACCTGTCCGGCAAGCTGTACCTGATCGTGTATGCCGACCCGACCCAGCCGGAAGCATTCTCCAAAGGCCGCCAGCGCCTGAAAGACTTGCGCAACATGCTGCGCCGTCCGGCCGATGCGCCGGTCACATCGGCGTCGGTACGCACTGAAACCATCCGTGAATTCAAGAAAGAAGATTACCTGAAGGCGGTGGCAAAAGCCCAGGAATACGTCATGGCCGGCGACCTGATGCAGGTCCAGATCGGCCAGCGCATCAAGAAACCGTATGTCGATTCGCCGCTGATGCTGTATCGCGCCCTGCGCTCGCTGAATCCGTCGCCGTACATGTATTTCTACAATTTCGGCGACATGCAGATCGTCGGCGCTTCGCCGGAAATCCTGGTGCGGAACGAACAGACCTCGGCGCCGAAAGCCGACGGCGAAGCCAAGCGCAAAGTCACCATCCGTCCCCTGGCAGGCACCCGTCCGCGCGGCGCCACCCCGGAGCAGGATGCGCAGCTGGCCACCGAATTGCTGGCAGACCCGAAAGAAATCGCCGAACACGTGATGCTGATCGACCTGGCGCGCAACGACATCGGCCGCATCGCCGAAACCGGCAGCGTCAAGGTCACCGACCAGATGGTGATCGAAAAGTATTCGCATGTGCAGCACATCGTTTCCAATGTCGAAGGCGAACTCAAGTCCGGCTTGTCCAACCTGGATGTGCTGAAAGCCACCTTCCCCGCCGGCACCCTGTCCGGCGCGCCCAAAGTGCGGGCGATGGAAATCATCGACGAACTGGAACTGACCAAGCGCGGCATCTACGGCGGCGCCTGCGGCTACCTGTCATTCGGCGGCGAAATGGATGTCGCCATCGCAATCCGCACCGGCGTCATCAAGGATGGCATGCTGTACGTGCAAGCTGCTGCCGGCATCGTCGCCGATTCGGTGCCTGAAATGGAATGGCAAGAAACTGAAAACAAGGCGCGCGCAGTCCTGCGTGCAGCGGAGCAGGTGCAAGACGGTCTGGATGGAGAAATCTGATCCGGCCATAGCCGGACTGATACCCCATCCCCTGGAGAATGGCTGCTGTCGTCAGATTTTCAGCGGCGGCGTGCCTTCCTTGAATAGCTGCTTGAGCTGGGTATGCAATTCCGGCGTATCGGTGTGGCCGTGAACGCTTACTGCGTGCTGGACTGCCGCTGCCAGCAATTCGTCGTCGTTATCTGCAGCGATCGCCACTGAACAGTTGGTGTCGCTCTTGTATTCGCGGCAGTCGATGTATTTGCGTGTCATGGTGAACTCCTTCATTGCAGCAATGTGGTTGCGCAAATCCGATGCACACAAACGGCCTGCTGCGAGCTCGCTTGAGAATAAATCTTAGGAATCAAGGAGGCGTTTGTCAACGCAGCACCGGCATTTGGTTTGCCCCTTGCCAATATTGGCAATCGACAACCACGGCGGCCCGCTGTGTCCGGGCGCGCTATTTGGATAAAATCGAACCGGTTCGGATATTTCCGTTTATGATCATGATTATTGCCACGCTTTGCCGCCACGACGCTATACTTTGCATCAACGACATGTGCTTGCACTGAGCTTACCTATCTCCATAGATGAATATACCCCGCCTCACTGCCAACTTTATCCCGCTTGCGATTCCGCAGCTGCGATGGCGTCCCTAGACTAAGGTTGGTGGAAAGCCGAAACCACACCGCGCCCTGTCATTCAGGGCTGAGTTTGTGTCGCCCGCAAGATTTTTGTGATTGTGTTGCAGCAACAGGACAACTTGGCAAGCAACCATATCGCGGGCAGAATTCCCAAATAAAATCAATGGGTTGGAACTACTATGCTGCTAATGATCGACAACTACGACTCCTTCACTTATAACCTGGTGCAATACTTCGGTGAACTTGGTGAAGATGTCCGTACCTTCCGCAATGACGAAATCACGCTCGAAGAAATCAATGCGCTGAAACCTGATCGTATCTGCCTGTCGCCAGGCCCCTGCAGTCCGAAGGAAGCCGGGATCTGCGTCGACTTGCTGCAGCAGTTCGCCGGCAAGCTGCCGATACTCGGTGTTTGCCTTGGCCATCAAGCGATCGGCGAAGCGTTCGGCGGCAAAGTAATCCGCGCGCAGCAAGTCATGCATGGCAAGACCTCGCCAATCAACCACACCGGGGTCGGCGTATTCAAAGATCTGCCCAACCCGTTTACGGTGATTCGCTATCATTCGCTAGCCATCGAACGCAACTCGATACCGGACTGCCTGGAAATCACGGCATGGACCGACGACGGAGAGATCATGGGAGTGCGGCACAAAGACTACGATATCGAAGGCGTGCAATTCCATCCGGAATCGATCTTGTCGGAGCATGGCCACGCCTTGCTGCGTAATTTTGTTCAAAGAGCTGTTTGAACGCTTAGCGCCGGCGCATCAATAGCAAACAAGGCGCCGTCCTCCTAATCGCTAGCAAGGAAATCATGCCAATCACCGAACAAGAAGCCCTGTTGCGCTGCATCGAGCATCGCGAAATCTTTCACGATGAAATGCTGTCGCTGTTCCGCCGCATCATGAAGGGTGAAATGTCGCCGCTCATGATTGCGGCGCTGACCATGGGCCTGCGCGTCAAAAAAGAAACCATAGGCGAAATCGCCGCGGCGGCGCAGGTCATGCGCGAGTTCGCCACGCCAGTTCCCTGCCGCGACACCGCCAACCTGGTGGATATCGTCGGCACAGGCGGCGATGGTGCGCAAACCTTCAATATCTCGACCGCATCCATGTTTGTCGCCGCCGCCGCCGGCGCGCGGGTCGCCAAGCATGGCGGCCGCAGCGTATCGTCATCGTCCGGCAGCGCCGATGTGCTGGAATCGCTCGGCGCCATTATCAACCTGACGCCTGCGCAGGTAGCCGAGTCGATAGAACAGACCGGCATCGGTTTCATGTTCGCGCCGAACCACCACGCAGCGATGAAGCATGCAGCGCCGGTACGCAAGGAACTCGGCGTGCGCACCATCTTTAATATCCTTGGTCCCCTGACCAACCCGGCCGGCGCGCCGAATATCCTGATGGGCGTATTCCACGCCGACCTGGTCGGGATCCAGGTGCGCGTGCTGCAGCGTCTGGGCGCGCAGCATGCCATCGTGGTGTGGGGCCGCGACAATATGGATGAAGTCTCGCTGGGCGCCGGCACTATGGTGGGCGAACTGGTGAACGGCGAAATCCGCGAATACGAAATCCATCCGGAAGATTTCGGCATGCAGATGATCGCCAGCCGCAACCTGAAAGTGTCGAACTCGACGGAATCGAAGCAGAAAGTACTGGAAGCGCTGGAAGACCAGCCGGGCCCGGCACGCGACATCGTCGCCATCAATGCCGGCGCTGCGTTATATGCCGCCGGCGTCGCCAGTTCGATTGCGGACGGGCTGCAGACAGCGCGCGCCGTCATCGCTTCCGGCGCAGCCAAAGCCAAACTCGATCAATTCGTGCAAGCCACGCAAGCCATCGCTGCCGCCGGTTGAGGGCAAGCGCAGTAAAGGAAACGCACCATGTCTGACATCTTGAATAAAATCCTGGCGGTCAAAGCCGATGAAATCGCCGCGGCAAAAAAACAGCAAGACTTCGCCAGCCTGCGCCGCGAGGTAGAGTCGGACGCAGAAGCGCGCGCCGCCTTGCGTGGCTACGAAGCCGCCCTGCGCGCAAAAATCGCCGCTGGCCACGCCGGCGTGATTGCCGAAGTCAAGAAAGCTTCGCCGTCCAAAGGCGTGATCCGGGCAGACTTCCATCCGGCCGACATCGCCGTCGACTACGCGGCCCATGGCGCGGCGTGCCTGTCGGTGCTCACCGATATCCAGTTTTTCCAGGGTTCGCCCGATTACCTGAAACAGGCGCGCGCCGCATGCAAGCTGCCAGCCCTGCGCAAGGATTTCATGATTGATGCGTATCAGGTATACCAGGCGCGTTCCTGGGGCGCCGATGCGATCCTGCTGATCGTGGCGGCGCTGGACCATGGCTTGATGGCGGAAATGGAAGCTGTCGCCCATGAGCTGGGCATGAGCGTGCTGGTGGAAGTGCACAATGCGGAAGAACTGCAGGCGGCGTTGAAACTGAAAACCGACCTGCTCGGCATCAACAACCGCAACCTGCGCACCTTCGATACCTCGCTGCAAAACACCCTGGACCTGCTGCCGCAGATACCGGTAGACAAGCTGGTGGTCACCGAATCCGGCATCCACACCCGCGACGACGTCAAACGCATGCGCGACGCCGGCGTCAACGCTTTCCTGGTGGGAGAGGCGTTCATGCGCGCGCCGCAGCCTGGTGTCGAGCTAGGCCGCCTGTTCGATAACTGAAACCCGGCGCCAGGCGGCAAGGTCAAAATGCCGGAATCAGGGAACCCTTGAATTCCGTTTCGATAAAACTGCGCACCTGCGCCGACTGGTAGGCTTTGACCAGTTTCTTCACCCACGGCTTATCTTTATCCTCTGCCCGCGTGGCGATCAGGTTGGCGTATGGCCCTTTGGCATCCTCCACCGCAATCGCATCGCGCTGCAATGACAAACCCGCCTTCACCGCGTAATCGTTGTTGACCGAAGCCGCCGCCAGGTCGTCCAGCGAACGCGGCAATTGCGCGGCGTCCAGCTCCACCAGCTTCAATTTCTTGGGATTCGAGACCACGTCCAGCGGCGTCGCATTGACGCCGTTTTCGCCGACGCCCGCTTTCAGCTTGATCAAACCCGCCTTTTGCAGCAGCAGCAAGGCCCGGTTGCCGTTCGACGGATCGTTCTGGATGCCTATGCTGGCGCCCTGCGGCAGCTGGTCGACATGCTTGTATTTCTTTGAATAGATGCCCAGCGGCGCCGTGATGGTCAAGGCCACCGGCACGATCTTGTAGCCCCTGGCCTTGATCTGGCTGTCGAGGAAAGGCTTGTGCTGGAATGCATTGGCGTCCAGGTCGCCGGCGGCCAGCGCCTCATTCGGCTGCAGGTAATCGCTGAAGGTAATCACCTGGATATCCAGGCCCTCTTGCGCCGCCACTTTCTTCACCACTTCAAAAGTCTGCTCGGCATTGCCGACCGAGACGCCGACCTTGATCCTGGTTTTTTCCTGCGCATGGACGGTGGCGATGCTGGCTGCCAGCAGTAAAACCGGCAAGGTCTTGAGGATGAGGCGATGCATTTTTTCTCCGGGACGAATATGTTGGCCAAGATGCTGGCGATAAAACACGATATTCACACAAGCCCCGGCAAGCGCTAACGAACGATTTCGCATGTCGATATGTCTCAAGTAAAGCCTGATTGAGATTCATTTCCATTTTATCCATATAATGAGTTGTCAGCCGGACGATCCCGGTGCGACGCGACGACAACTTGAAGTATTTTTGGAGGTTTTTGATGCGCGCTATCTATCACGTGGTCACCGCAACATGTTTCAGCTTGTCGATGCTGGGCGGCGACGCCCTGGCGGCAAGCCCGCTCAAGCAATATTCGGTGCGCGACTTCTTCCGCAACCCGGAGCAAAGCGGTTTCCAGATTTCTCCCAACGGCAAATACATCAGCTTCATGCAACCCTGGAAGGGCCGCATGAACATCTTTGTCAGGACCGTCGGTTCAGACGCCGCGCCGCTGCGCATCACCTCCGAGGAAGCACGCGACATCAGCGGCTACTTCTGGAAAGGCGACGACCACATCCTGTTCGCCAAGGACTTCGGCGGCGATGAGAATTTCCACGTGGTGTCGGTGGGCCGCGACGGCAAGGGCCTGAAAGACCTGACGCCCTACCCCAAGGTCAGGGCCCAGATCGTCGACGACCTGGAAGACAACAAGGATGAAATCCTGGTCAGCCATAACAAGCGCGATCCCGAAGTGTTCGATGTCTACCGCGTCAACGTCAAGAACGGCGCCGAAAAGCTGGTGGCCAAGAATCCCGGCAACATCCAGGGCTGGATCACCGACCACGACGGCAAGGTAAGGGCCGCCACCACGTCCGACGGCGTCAACACCAGCCTGCTGTATCGCGCCACCGAAAGCGCGCCGTTCAAGACCGTGCTGACGACTTCGTTCAAGGACTCGGTCGACCCGCTGTTCTTCACCTTCGACAACAAGAAACTGTATGTATCGTCCAACCTCGGCCGCGATAAAAAAGCGATCGTGATCCTCGATCCCGAAACTGCCAAGGAAGAAGAGCTGCTGTATGAAAATCCCGAGGTCGACGTCGAAAGCCTGGCTTACTCCAGGAAACGCAAGGTGCTCACCGAGATCAGCTACACCACCTGGAAAACCCAGTACAAATTCCTCGATGCGCAAAGCGAAGCCCTGCATAAAACCCTGCAGGAAAAACTGCCCGGCTACGAAGTCATCACGCAGTCGCACACCAAGGACGAGTCGACCTGGATCGTGGCCGCCTACAATGACCGCACCCAAGGCAGCCGCTACCTGTTCGACAGCAAGAGCGGCACGCTGACCAAGCTGGCCGAGATCAATCCCGCCATCGCCGAACAGGACATGGCGGAAATGAAGCCGGTGCAATACAAGGCGCGCGACGGCCTGCTGATCAACGGCTACCTTACCCTGCCGCTGGGCAAAGACCCGAAGAACCTGCCGGTGATCGTCAATCCGCACGGCGGCCCGTGGGTGCGCGATGTCTGGGGCTACAACCCGGAAGTGCAGCTGCTGGCCAACCGCGGCTACGCCGTGCTGCAGATGAACTACCGCGGCTCGACCGGCTATGGCCGCCAGTTCTGGGAAGCTTCGTTCAAGCAATGGGGCAAGACCATGCAGGACGACATCACCGACAGCGTGCAATGGCTGGTCAAGCAAGGCATCGCCGATCCGAAGCGAGTGGCGATCTACGGCGGCTCCTACGGCGGTTATGCGACGCTGGCCGGGGTCGCCTTCACGCCTGACCTGTACGCGGCGGCAGTCGACTATGTCGGCGTCTCCAACATGTTCACCTTCATGAAGACCATCCCGCCGTACTGGAAACCCTTCCTCGACCAGATGTACGAGATGGTCGGCGATCCGGTCAAGGACAAGGAGCTGCTGACGGCGGTCTCGCCGGCCCTGCATACCGACCGCATCAAGACGCCGCTGTTCGTAGCGCAGGGCGCCAACGATCCGCGCGTCAACAAGGCCGAGTCAGACCAGATCGTCGAAAACCTGCGCAAGCGCGGCGTGCCGGTCGAATACATGGTGAAGGACAACGAGGGCCACGGCTTCCACAATGAAGAAAACCGCTTTGATTTTTATACGGCGATGGAAGGATTCCTGTCCAAGCATTTGACGCCGCAATAAAAACCGCTTGCCGGAGCATGGCGGACGGCCGAAACGGTGGTCCGCCATTTTTATTTCCGGCGCCAGCGAATGAGACCTGGCAAACCCTGCGCGCGGTAAAGATATCGTTCCGCCCGGCTTTCGATACTGTTTCTCCACAAATCCCCATTACGAACTGTTTAAGAAACAAATTTTTAGTATGTTTAATAAACAAATAAATTCATTTTACAATCAATAAATCCTTATATAACAATGTGTTATGTGGATTTATTTTTCTGAACAATTGTAAATTTAAGTTTTTTACTATACATTACAACTCAACTAAAACAATTCTGGGCAGCAACAACCGCCGCCGCAGACCGCGGCGTCCGCCCAGGACAATGCATGCCACGGCTTGCAGGAAGAGATCATGAGACCAACGATTCGGGATATCGCATCCGCAGCGAACGTATCCATAGGCACCGTATCGCGCGCCTTGAAAAAACAGCCCGGCCTGACCGAACAGACGCGCATCCATGTACAAAAGATCGCCAGCCAGCTGGGCTATAACGAATCCAACCTGCGCCAGGGGAAAATCCGGCGCCTGACTTTCCTGCTGCATCGCCAGCACAACAATTTTGTCGCCAGCCCTTTTTTTTCGCATGTGCTGCACGGCGTGGAAACCGCATGCCGCGAACGCAGCATCGTGCCCACCGTATTATCGATCGGCCCGGCCGACAACGTGATGGAACAGATCCGCCTGCACGAACCCGACGCGCTGGCGGTGGCCGGCTTCATGGAGCCGGAGGTGCTGGAACTGCTTACCCAGACTGGCAAGCCTGTGGTGCTGATCGATTTGTGGGCGCCCGGTTTCCGCTCCATCAATTCAGACAACCTGGGCGGCGCCCTGGCCGCTACCCGCCACTTGATCGCGCTTGGCCGCAAACGGCTGGCCTTCATCAGCGGCCCGCTGTCGCACTACAGTATTGCGCAGCGCGCGCTGGGTTACCGCCAGGCGCTGTTCGAGGCCGGCCGCCTGTTCGATCCGCGCCTGGAAGTCACCTTGCTGCCCGGCCCGGAACTCCACCTGCATGCCGCCGCGGCAATGCAAAGCCTGCTGCAATCCGATTCTCCGCCTGACGCCGTGTTCTGCTACAACGACGCCACCGCGCTGGCCGTCATGAGCGTATGCCAGGCGCGCGGCCTGCGGATTCCCGAAGATATCGCGATTGTCGGCTTCGATAATATCGACGCCGCCACCAGCGCCACCCCGCCGCTGACCACGCTGGCCGTGGACAAGGAAGCCCTGGGCAAACTGGGCATCAAGCTGCTGCTGGAAGACACGCTCGTACAACCTGAAGTGATGCTGCCGGTGGAGCTGATCCAGCGCGCCAGCACGCTGGGCAACTGATCCGCTACCGCCATGAACATGCTTGAACCGACCGCAATGCCTAAAGCCGAATTCCGCAATCCCGCTTTCCTGTTGCAGCACATCCGCGACACCATGCGTTTCTATCATCCGGCGGCGCTCGATCCCTCTGGCGGCTTCTATCATTTCTTCAAGGACGACGGCAGCATCTACGACAGCGAAACCCGGCACCTGGTCAGCAGCACCCGCTTCATCTTCAACTACGCCATGGCCTATCGCCGGTTCGGCGATGCCGCTTACCTGGATGCGCTGAAGCACGGGCTGGCGTTCCTGCGCGAAGTGCACTGGGATCCGCTGCACAAGGGCTACGACTGGACACTTTCATGGAAAGACGGCCGCAAGCAGGTGCTGGATCCGACCCGCCACTGCTACGGCCTGGCGTTCGTCATGCTGGCTTACGCACATGCCTTGATGGCCGGCGTCGCAAGCGCCAAGGAAGACCTGCACCAGACCTACGATTTGCTCGAACAGCATTTTTGGGAAGCCGGCGCCGGCCTGTATGCCGACGAGGCCAGCGCCGACTGGCAGCTGCAAAGCTATCGCGGCCAGAACGCCAACATGCACATGACCGAGGCGCTGCTGGCAGCCTACGAAGCCAGCGGCGATGCGAAATTCCTGGATCGCGCGGAAACCGTGGCGCGCAACATCACCTTGCGCCAGGCTGCGCTCAGCAACGACCTGATCTGGGAACACTACCACCAGGACTGGACCCCGGACTGGAACTACAACAAGGAAGACAGCAGCAACATTTTCCGCCCGTGGGGCTTCCAGCCCGGCCATCACACCGAATGGGCCAAGCTGCTGCTGATCCTGGAACGGCACCGGCCGCAAGACTGGCTGCTGCCGCGCGCCATCGAACTGTTCGACGCCGGCCTCGACGCCGCCTGGGACATCGATTGCGGCGGCATCTACTACGGCTTCGCGCCGGACGGCGTGATCTGCGACCAGGACAAGTATTTCTGGGTCCAGGCAGAAAGCTTCGCCGCTGCCGCCCTGCTCGCCAAACGCACCGGCAAGAACCGTTTCTGGGACTGGTACGAACATATCTGGCAGTACAGCTGGCAACACTTCGTCGATCACCAGTACGGAGCGTGGTACCGCATCCTGACGCGCGACAACCGCAAGTACGGCGACGACAAGAGCCCCGCCGGCAAGACCGACTATCACACCATGGGCGCTTGTTACGAAGTGCTGGGCGCCTTGTCCGAACCATGAACCTGTAGCAGCACACGCGGCGCAAACGCCGCGTCCCCGGAGGAAACCGAACTACCGCTGACCTTGAATCCGTCGATCCCGTCGACCGCATTTTTCTCTTGAACATCTCTTAGTACGCGGCGCTATCCAGGCGCCGCGCCGGGCCGCCTCACGCCCGGATTCTGGCAATACCGGCTTTACCGGCAACCGCATTTGTAGCAGGCAGGTGTATCCGATTGCCCGGTCCGAACCGGGCGGCGATTATAAGGAGGAACAATGAACAAGCAATCATGCAGGAATCTTGCAATTGGCATGGCAGCCGCAATGCTGTTCGGCTGCAGCGACGGCTCAAGCGGCTTGCCGGGCAGCGGCGGCGCGGCAGGAACTGCCGGCGTGGCTGGCGCAACCGGTGCGGCAGGCGCTCCCGGCCAGCCCGGTGCAACAGGCGCGAGCGGCCCGGCCGGCCCGGCGGCAACCACACCCGTAACGGTCGACGCCAACCAGATCAAGCCGCTGCCGGAGCTGGCGCTGACGCAATACATCAAGCCTTTCCTCGGCACCCAGCAGCAGCCGGGCGGCACCCACCCCGGCAACACCAGCCCGGCAGCCACCCTGCCATTCGGCATGGTGTCGTTCGGACCGGATACCGATATCGATCATCAATACTATTCCAGCGGGTCGGGTTATAACTACGACAGCAAGATGATCAATTATTTCAGCATGACGCGCATCAGCGGCCCCGGCTGCCGCAGCGGCGGCACCCTGCCGATCATGCCGACCATGCTGACCACCCAGCTCACCAGCAACAGCAACCTGGTCATGCGCCAAAGCAGCAGCACCTTCGACCACAAGAACGAACAAGCCGTGCCCGGTTATTACAAAGTGCAGGCCGACGACGGCATCGTGACCGAGCTGACTGCCACTGCCCGCAGCGGCATGGCGCGCTTCACCTACCCCGACAAGAGCAAGGCGATCCTGGTGATCGACGCCACCCAGACCAACTCCATGACCGGCATCAACGCCCAGATCTGGCAGGATCCGGCCGACCCCAACAGCTTCTACGGCAAGACCAGCAACAAGTTCAACTGCGGCGGTGGCTACGATGCCTATTTCTACCTGCAGGCCGGATCGGCTTACGCCAAGGCGCCGCGCTTCATCAACAACAACGGCACGCTGATCCTGAATTTCGACCTGTCGCAATCGGCCGCCAGCAGCACCGTGGTCAAGATCGGCCTGTCGTATGTCAGCCCGGCCAATGCCCGCCTCAACCTGAAAAAGGAAAATCCCGGCTTTGATTTCGACGCCACCGCGAAAAAAGCCGGCGCCGAATGGAACACCCGGCTCAATACGATCCAGGTCGATGCCGCCGGCGCCAGCGCCGACGCCCTCCAGCAATTCTATACGGCGTTTTATCACGTCATGTCCGGCCCCACCCTGTTCAGCGATGTCGACGGCAGCTACATCGGCATGGACAAGCAGCGCCACCAGACCGACACTTACAAGGACAAGGACGGCAAGCTGGTGCGCCGCAACCACTACACCACCTTCTCGATCTGGGACACCTACCGCTCGCTGGGTGCGATGCATGCCTGGCTGTTCCGCGACCAGGCTGCCGACATGGCGCAATCGCTGGTGAACGACACGGCGCAATGCGGCGCATTCCCGCACTGGGCCGACGCCAATGTCGACGATGTGCCGATGGAAGGCGACCATGCGCCGATGCTGCTGGCCAGCCTGCAGGCTTTCGGCGCGACCCGCTTCGACAGCGCCGCCGCCCTGGGCTACCTGAAACGCTCGGCCTTCGCCCCCACCGCCGACTCGCCGCAATGGCCGGCCTGCAACGGCAACCCAGCCTTCGGCCGGAACGTGGCTGGCAGCGCGCAAGGCAACATGCCGGATTACCTGAAACTCGGTTACGTCGCTGAAGGCAGCGACGCCAGCGGCATCCATACCGGCTCCATCACCATCGAAGGCGCCAGCCGCGATTTCGCCATCGGCCGCTTCATCAGCAACCTCGATCCGGCCACCGTCAGCGCCGACGACAAGAAGATCGCCGGCACGCTGCTGCTGCGCGGCGAGAACTGGAAAAACCTGTTCAAGCCGGATACCAAGGTGATGGCGGTCAAGGACCTTGCCGGCAACTGGGCTTCGCCTTCGCAGGATGACGGCTACCATGAGGGCACGGCGGCCCAATACCTGTGGGCCATCCCGCACGACCTGGGCAAGATCGTCGCCGCCTTGGGCGGCAACGCTGCTGCCGTGGCGCGGCTCGACACCCTGTTTTCCGTCAGCACCACATCAGCTGCGGCAAAAAAATCGCCGGCCGGGCTGGCGCTCGATCCGAGCCGGCTGAACGGCGGTGAAAACTCGAACGACTTCTACATGGGCAATGAACCCGGCTTTGCCGCGCCGTGGGCCTATAACTGGAGCGGCACGCCATCGCGCACGCAGTTCGTGCTGCCGCAGATCATGGCCGCCACCTTCTCCAGCAAACCGCAAGGCTTGCCGGGCAATGACGATGTTGGCGCCACCTCGGGCTGGTATGTGTGGGCTTCGCTGGGGCTGTATCCGATGATTCCCGGCGTACCCGGGCTGACCATGGCGACGCCGCAGTTCGGCAGCATCACCATCCAGCTGGCCGACGGCAAACGGCTGCTCATCAAGCGCGACAAGAATGCCGCTTTTGTCAAAAGCCTCAAGGTGAACGGCAAGGACTGGAACAGCACCTGGCTGCCGCTGAACCAGGTGCAGTCCGGCGGCACGCTGGATTTCAGCACCGCCGACACCCCCACCGCATGGGGCCAGGCCAGTACGCCGCCATCCGGCGCCGGCGGCAATTTCTCGCAGACTCCCTGATCCACATTGAACAGCGCGGACCGCTCCCAGGCGGTCCGCCGGCGTTCGCCCGCTGCTGGCGCGGGCGCCTGCGCCTTTGTTCAAACATGCCAGCACTATCCAGAAACTTGGACTTTCAAAAAAACCATTGGAGGAACAATGAATCTGCACTTGAAGAAAAACGTTACCATCGGTCTTGCCGCTGGCCTGCTGTTTGGCTGCGGCGGCGGCTCCGATTCATCGCCGGTAGACGCCAGCGGCAAGCAAGCAGCCGCTGCCCTTGCGGGAGCGCCGCAGCCAGGCAGCGACGCCGCCGGCAAAAAAAACCTGACCCGGTATGTGAATCCATTCGTCGGCACCGCCGATTCATCGAAACCAGCCACCGACCCGGTGCCGGCCGGCGCCCGAGGCGGCACCTTCCCCGGCGCCACGACACCCTTCGGCATGGTGCAATGGACGCCGATGACACCCAGCAACGGCGGCCAGGACCATCCGGTCGGCTACATCTACAAGGAAAAAACCATCACCGGTTTTCCACTGACGCAAATGAGCGGCTCCGGCTGCGACGGCAATGAAGGCGAACTGCCGGTCATGCCGACCTTCGACACCGGCGCGGTCGGCGTCAACGCCAAGGAAAACTTCGATCACAAAAATGAAACGGCGCGTCCCGGCTATTACCAGGTGACCCTCAACGACGGCATCAACACTGAACTGACCGCTACTACCAGGACCGGCTTCGGCCGCTTTACCTTCCCTGCAAAATCGGCCATAGCCAGCGCCAACAAGACGCCCTACCTGGTGTTCGACGCCACCCGCACCAACACCATCGCCGCCACCACCGGCGTGATCAAGACTGAAGGCAAGGACGCGCTGTCCGGCTCCACCGTCGGCGGAAAGTTTTGCGGCGCCCGCACTTACACGCTGTATTTCTACGCCAAGTTCGACCGCAACATCAGCGCCGCCATCAGCAACGGCAAGGCCAACGTCAGCTTCGACGCCAGCACCAGCCCGGCAGTGCTGATGAAGATCGGCCTGTCGTATGTCAGCAGCGACAATGCGCACAAGAACCTGGAACAGGAAAATCCGAACTGGGATTTCAACGCCGTGCGCGATACCGCCGCCGACGCCTGGAACACCCGCCTCAATACGATCCAGGTGAGCGGCGGCAGCGATACCGAAAAGCGCAAGTTCTACACCGCGCTTTACCACTCGCTGCTGTCGCCCAACACCAGCAGCGACGTCACCGGCGACTACATCGGCTTCGACCAGAAGGTGCACCAGGTCGCGGCCGGCCGCACCCAGTACGTCAACTATTCCAACTGGGATGTGTACCGCAGCCTGATTCCCTTGACCAGCATGCTGTTTCCCAAGGAAACCAGCGACATGATGCAATCGCTGGTGAACGACGCCGACCAGTGCGGCGCCATCCCGCGCTGGGCGCCGATCAATGTCGACGCCGGCATCATGCCGGGCGATTCGGGGGTGCCGACCATCATGGGCGGTTATGCCTTCGGCGCCACCAGCTTCGACGCCAGGAAAGCGCTGGACTACATGACCCTGGTCGGCAACAAGGCCGACGTGCAATGTACCGGCGACCATGTCAGGGACAGCACCGACAGGATGAACGACTACCTGGTGCACGGTTACGCCGGCATGGACAACGGCTGGTGGGCCGGCTCGCTGACGTTCGAATTCGGCACCGCCGACTTCGCTACTTCGCAGCTGGCCAAGGCCCTCGGCGACAACATGAATTACCAGCTGTTCCTGAGCCGCTCCGCCAACTGGAAGAACCAGTTCAACCCGGCCCAGAAGCAATTGCTGCCGCGTTACCGCAATGGTTCCTGGATGCTCAATCCGCAGCCCAATGCCGACATGGTGGAAGGCAACGCCGAGCAATACACCTGGATGTCAGCCTACGATGCGCGCGGACTGTTCGGCCTGGTCGGCGGCAACGACGCCGCCATCAAGCGGCTGGACGCCTTCTTCCAGGATCTCAACGCCGGCATGAACAAACCCAATTTCTACATGGGCAATGAGCCGAGCTTCGCCACGCCGTGGCTGTACAACTGGACCGGCGCCCCATGGCGCACCCAGAAAGTGGTGCGCGATGTCGCCAACACCGTGTTCTCCGACGATCCGGGCGGCTTGCCCGGCAACGACGACCTGGGCGCGGTCTCGTCCTGGTATGTGTGGGCGGCGCTCGGCCTGTATCCGGAAATCCAGGCGGTAAGCGGCCTGACCATCGGCAGCCCGATGTTCGACAAGGTGGTGATCCGCTGGGCCGACGGCGCCAAGAAGCTAGTGATCAACGCCAGCGGCGCCGCCGCCAACTCGCCGTACATCCAGAGCCTGGCGCTGAACGGCCAGGCGCTCGACATGCCGTGGCTGTGGCTGAAGGACCTGAAGGACAGCGCAACGCTGGACTTCTCCCTGGCAGCGAGCCAGTCGCAATGGGGCAAGGATTCGTCGGCCAAGATGCCATCGTTCGGCCTCGACGGCTTCAGCACCCTGGCCGATGCGCTGAACAACCGCGGCATAGGCAGCGATGGCCAGCAGACGGTGCGCGGCCTGGAGGGTTATACCTACGACATGGGCGGCTGGAGCTACTCCTCGCAAGCGCTGGCGACCGCAGGCGCAACGCCTGGCGCCAGCTTCAGTTTCAACGGCGTCTCGTTCACCTGGCCGGACGGCAAGTCAGGCCTGGATAACATGGTCACCCAGGGCCAGGTGATCACGTTCGCCAAACCGCAGGCGGCAGATACGCTGGCCCTGCTCGGCAGTGCGACCAATGCCTCGGCCGCGCCTACCGGCAAGCTGGTCGTTACCTATGCCGACAACACCCAGGCCAGCTTCGATTTGCGTTTTGACGACTGGACCCTGGGCGGAGGTTCCGGCAAGGTCGGCAGCTACAACAAGATCGCCCTGACCAGCGCCCACCGGGTCGACCAGAACGGCAATGCCGACACCACCAAAGCCTATGTCTTCTACTGGGATGCGCAGCTCGACAAGAAGCGCACGGTCAAGAGCATCACCTTGCCGTACCAGACCGACAACGGCGCCTTGATGCATGTGTTTGCAATGACCTTGAAGTAAAAAAAGCGCCGCGGCCTGCCAGGGCCGAGGCGCACCGGCGGACGCGCACGGCTCGGTTCGTGCCAGACCTCGAGGCTCGGTTCGTCGAATTGCCTGGCGATATACATGATGTGCCGGTGTGAAGTAATCAATCAACCGCTGTTAAATTGGGATACTCCAGAATGAGAAACAGCGCCTCGCGGGCGCTGTTTCTCAAATGCTTCGTTTCACGTCTTGCCGGTCAGGCCCGGCTATTTTCCAGCGCCCGGCGGCCGGCGTCTTCGTCCAGCTCGCCTTCCCACTTCGCAATGACCGAGGTGGCGATGCCGTTACCGACCACGTTGGTCGCGGTGCGGCCCATGTCGAGGAACTGGTCGATGCCGATGATCAGCAGGATGCCGGCTTCCGGCAGATGGAACATCGGCAGGATGGCGGCCACCACCACCAGTGAACCGCGCGGCACGCCGGCCATGCCCTTGCTGCTCACCATCAGCACCAGCAGCATGGTCAGCTGCTGGGCGAACGACATTTCAATGTTGTAAGCCTGCGCCACGAACAGGGCGGCGAACGCCTGGTACATCATCGAGCCGTCAAGGTTGAAGGAGTAACCAAGCGGCAGCACGAAACCGGTGATCTTGTTGTTCACGCCGAAATTTTCCAGCTGCTCCATGGTCTTCGGATAAGCCGCCTCGCTGCTGGCAGTGGAAAACGCCAGCATGATCGGCTCTTTCAGCAAACGCAGCAAGGTGAAGATCGAACCGCGCAGGAAGATGTAGCCGATCGCGATCAGCAATGCCCACAAGGTCGCCAGCCCGGCATAGAAACCGCCGAGGAACTTGGCGTAGGTTGTCAGCACGCCGAAACCCTGCACCGTGATGACGGCGGCGATGGCGGCGAACACGCCGAGCGGCGCAAAGCGCATCACGTAATCGGTCACTTTCAGCATGACGTGCACCAGCCCGTCGACGGCGTTGGTCACGGCCTTGCCGGCCTCGCCCTTGACCGAAGCCAGGCCAAACCCGAAAAACAGCGAGAACACCAGGATCTGCAGGATTTCATTCTTCGCCATGGCGTCGACGAAGCTGCTCGGGAACACGTGCGAAACAAAATCTTTCAGGTTGAAGCCGCTGGTATTGAGCTTGGTGTCGGCTCCTACCGCGGGCAGCGGCAGGTTGAGCGCATGGCCGACCTGCAGCACGTTGACAAACAGCATGCCCAGCGCCAGCGACAGCAAGGAGGCGATCACGAACCAGCCCAAGGCGCGCACGCCGATGCGGCCCACCGAGCTGCTGTCCTTCATGCCGGCAATACCCGACACCAAAGTGCCGAACACCAGCGGCGCGATGATCATCTTGATCAGGCGCAGGAATACATCGGTGATGATGGAGAAGTAGCCGGCGATTTCCTTTGCCGCCGCTTCGTCCGGCGCCAGGTTGTGGCAAATATAGCCGACCACGATCCCGAGGACCATGCCGACCATGATCCAAGTCGTTGCTTTAATTTTTTTCATTTACGTATCCGGCCGTTAGACATACAAAAATACAAAAAATACAAAAACTGTCGACCCGCACTGGCGTCGCGGAGAGAGATCGGCATTAACGCAATGAACAGATTTTGCGAAAATATCAACGTTCTGCTGGAAAAATAAAAAAGCCCTCATTGCTGAAGGCTTTAGAAAACCTGGTGCCGGCGGCAGGGCCTCGCCCCTGATGGCAAGCTTGCGCCAAAGCGCAAACGGACCAGCATGGTACATGAGAAAACGGCCTCTGATCAACAAAAAGAGACCTGGCGCCAATGCCGGCGCGGCAGCGGCCGGTACTCGAGAGCCGCCCTGTATTTATTGACATATCGTATCTAGAGTGATGGAGTGCGGCCTGGCGCCTGCACGTGCGCGGGTGACTATCAACGGTTTTATCTCAACGGAGCACTTCACATGACTTTCATTGAAAACCTGTTGTTCCCCATCTCGCTATATGCCGCGCTCGCGTGCGGACTGCTGGGCGGGCTGTTCTTCGCGTTTTCCAATTTTGTGATGAACGCCCTGTCGCGCATCTCGCCTGCCAGTGGAATTGCGGCAATGCAGTCCGTCAATATCACTGTGCTTAACCCGCTGTTCCTGCTCCTGTTCCTTGGCACTGCCCTGCTTTGCGCGGTCCTGATCGTGTTTGCCGTTCTGCGCTGGCAGCAGCCGTATGCCGGCTGGTTCCTGGCGGGCAGCCTGTTCTACCTGATCGGCGGATTCCTGGTCACGATGGGATTCAACGTGCCGCTCAATAACGCCTTGGCCGTCGTAGATCCGGTCAGGCCCGAGTCGTCCCAGGTCTGGCAGAATTATCTCAGCACCTGGACCTGCTGGAACCATGTCCGGACCATATGCTGCCTGGCTGCCGCTGCACTGTTCATCATCGCGGCCTGGCGGCATGCATGACCTGCCGGTGTAAACGAAAAAAAACCGCAGCATGCTGCGGTTTTTTTTATCGGTGCATGAAAATCAGACGACCTTGTTGGTCGACAGATCCCAGCCGCCGGAAGTGTTGCCGCCCGAACCGCCGCCGATTTTTTGCTGTGTGTACTTCCATTTGACCTGGGAGTATTTCAGGCTGACAGTCTCGCTCAGCACATCGCCTTCCTGGACCGATGGCGTGACATCCGAAATCAGCAGGTTGACCAGCTCGATTTCGAAGTACTTGATGCGGTCGCCCTTGCCGTCAGCGCGCAGGAATTCGAACTTGGCCTTTGGAATGGTCTTGCCCGACGAGCAGTTTTGCAGCAGCAGCGGTGTCGCCAGGTCGGCGATCTTGGTCAGCACGATGTCCTTGTGCTCGCAACGCTCGGCTGTATGGCCGCCGCCGGTGGATGCAGTCGCCGACTTCGGCTGCAGCACTTCCCACTGTACCGATTTGCATTCGATCCAGTCTTTGTGCGCGCTGTCCGTGGACTCGCCCTTGATGCCGTCGATTTGCAGATAAACGTCTATTGCCATGGTGATACCCCTTATGAATTAAGTAAAACTTGGATAACGCTGGTTGTTCCGCAAGCAAGCGGATTGAAACTGAAAGTTCGTGAAACTGGAAGTATGTCGATAGAGAAACGACACAGCGCGACGGGCCCTGAGACGTCCTCGCGCTACGAACGGCGGCATGAGAAAACCTGTTGAACGCATTCCGTGCAGCAATCTTACAACCATATAAGCATGCAAGATTGCAAACAATTGTATCACCAGTCAGAATAACAATTATTTCTACGCAGAAATAAATCTGACTTTTTGGGAATTTTGCCACACTTGCCGACAGGCTTTTTCCGGGAGTCGCTCTGATTTCTTAAAATTTCCAAGGAGAAATGCATTGGAAATTTATTTAATTTTAAATTAGCAACATCCTGCTCGATACGGCCGCGCCGGCGCGACGCGCCATCAGCCTGATATCCGGCTGGCCCTTTGTTGAGAACAGGACCCGGTCAGTTTAAAACGACAACCTTATATTTCGATTGGAAGGTTTGAAAACCCCTTGTTTTTCATCGCTCTGCTGTATATTTCCAAAAAGAAACTAATAACGGCAATTAAATCTAGGAGATGGCGATGCAAAAACGCAGCACGTACGGTTTCATTTTTTGTCTGGCAGCATCAGGATTCAGCGCAAGCGCACAAGCCGAACTGCCGCCCATCAAGATCGGCGTCATCGGCCCGATCACCGGCCCCTCGGAAGACATGGGGCAGAGCATGATAGGCGGCGCCAGGGTGTTCCTGGCTGACATCAACCAGGTCGGCGGCGTGCTTGGCCGCAAGATCGAACTGGTCGAGCGCGACGACCGCGCCAAGCCGGAAGTCGGTGCGGCCATGGCCAAGGAAATGATCGAGAAGGATGGCGTGGTGGCCGTGGTCGGCTTCGGCAATACCGGCGTCGCCCTGCCGGCGGCGAAACTGTTCCAGGAAGCCAAGATCCCGCTGATCGTCACCGGCGCTACCGGCGCCACCATCACCAAGTCCTTCATGCCGCCGGCCTACCCGGTCAGCTACATCTTCCGCACTTCCGCCAGCGACGCGCTGCAGCCTATCGTGATTCTCAACGACGTCATCGACCGCCGCAAGATCGACAAGATCGCCGTGCTGCACGACGAAAGCCCCTACGGTCAGTTCGGCAAGCAAAGCATGCTGGCGGAGCTGGACCGGCGCAAGATCAAGCCGGTGCTGGTGGAGGGATTCAAGGTCGGCGACCAGGACATGACGGCGCAGCTGCAGCACGCCCGCGACAATGGCGCCCAGGCCATCGTGATGTACTGCCTCGCCCCAGAGGGTGCGATGGTGGTGAAGAGCGCGGACAAGCTGAAACTGCGGCTGCCGATAGTCGGACCGTGGGGCATGTCGCAGCAAACCTTCATCGACAAGGCCGGCCAGAGCGCGGAAGGCGTACGCAGTTCTGTGACTTTCATCGAAAACGAATTGAGCTCGGTCAGCAACCAGTTCTCGCTGACCTATCGCAACGTCAACAAGACCAACCGCATTCCGTCCGCCGTGGCCGCCGCCCAGACCTACGACGCGCTGCGCCTGATCACGCTGGCGATATTCCAGGCCAACACGGTGGACGGCGCCAAGGTCAAGGACGCCCTCGAAAACCTGCAGGTGCACACCACATCGACCATCGTCTCGCGCTACTTCAAGCCGTTCTCGGCGACTGACCATGAAGCGATTGCCCTCAACATGATCGTCATGGGGGAAATCCGCAATGGCAAGGTGGCTTATGCCTACCGGGAAGATGCAAGCAGCGGATCGATCGCGCGTACCAAAAAGACTGAATAAGCGGGAGAGTCAACGCCAGGCCGTTAGCGTTACCAATTCCGGGAAGTGCGCCGTAGAAGAACACCAATCAGCGCGCCCTGCGATATGCAAAAACAAAACCCCGGCAGCTTGCGCTTGCCGGGGTTTTGCATGTCCCTCCCTGATCTCTAAGGCCGATGCGCCTTCAGGGCTTGATTCTTGTAATTTCGCTGATGTGGGCTTTGCCGGAAAGCGGCTTGAAGATATACAACAAGGCTGGGAACTGCGGCGAGCCCGGGACTACAACTGTGCCGGTGCACAGGAAGCAGTAATTGGTGCCCGCTACCACTTGCGTGGCAAACGCGGATGGCGTGTAAGCCACGCCGGTAAAGCCTTCCAGCGCTTCCTTGAATACTGCCCGTGCAGCGGCGGTTATTTCATAGTCAAAATGACTCCAACCACCGGCCAGATCTGTCGTCATGATATTCCCCTTGCGATGGCCGCATGGTCGGATGCCCGTCACTGTTGCGACCGTCCAGTCACAGGCTGCAAAAATTACAACGCAGGCCTGGATTGACGGCACCAGGTCATCTCCAGGCTTGGCAAGATCGATGCCGCCATGCCGAAGAGAAACCCATGCTAGTCCGATGCGCAAAGAAAAAATACTGGTGAAAGTGTCAGGTACGGGCGGCGCTCCGGCCCATCGACAAGAGCGGCGGAAATGAAGGGGAAAACAGGCACCGCTTACAGTTCGCCGGCACCCTGGCTTGCCGCGGCCCCGCTGAATTTGGCGGTAAGGAAGCTGGCAATCCGCTCCTGGGTAGCGTCAAGATAGGGAATGTTGTGGTGGTCGGAACCGGGAATGGTTTCGTCCTGCGGCGCTTTGGCCAGTTTGGCAACCAGCAGGTCGGTATGGGAAGACGGCACCACGTCGTCAGATGCGGCACGGATGATGAACGTCGGCGCGGACAGCAAAGGCGCATGCTTGATTGAATCGAAACGATGCTTGAGAACGAACCCCGGCACGGCCGGGAAACGGCGCTTGGCCAGGGCCAGCAGCGAGTCATAGGGAGTAATCAGCACGATCGCCGCGACCGGCCGGCTGACGGCTATCTGCACCGCCACGCCCGAACCGAGGCTGCGCCCGACCACGGCGATTTGTCCGGCGTTGATATGGCGATGCTCGGCAAACCAGTCGAACAGCATCTGCGCGTCTTCTATCATTTTCGGCTCGCCCGGGACACCCTCCGAATCGCCGTAGCCGCGGTAGTTGACGGCAAGCACTGTCATGTTCGGGAACATGCGCCAGGCATCGCGCGCCACCCAGGAAACTTCCTCCGAGCGGCCGCCGAAATACACTACCGCCGGATGGGGGCCGGGTACGCGCGGCGTCAACAGCCATCCCGAGAGCCGGGTGCCGTCGGCGCAGCGCAGTACGACCAGGCGGGAGCGGTGTCCGATGCTATGGGGATGTTCGACTTCCTTGGTGCGCACCGGCTTGAAAATCAGCTTGCGCTGGCTGACCGCGACCGCGGTGGTAAAAATCAGCCATCCGAGGGCGACGATGCCGCCCATCCCGGTCATTTTCTTGTACTTGATGGTTCTCATAAGCCAATGCAGCCACACGGGGCCTTATCCCATGCTGGCCGCATCCTCCCCTTGGCCTTATTGTATTCCTCGGATTTGTTGTCGTCTCTATAATTTCATTGTCACGCATGCCACGGCTGGAAATCACCCGATTTGTGTGGCTAAAATGGCTCTTTCCCGGGCAGAGCCAATGCGCCTGATGACTCACCCAGCCGGGCCCCTACTGTGTAGCGCAACTGAAACTCGCCGCCAGGTTGACATCGCCCGCGCCGTTGTACCTGGGCCACGCGGGAAACTCGCACAGGGGCCGGCTGCGGCCCGGGATGCCGGCCGTATCCGCGACCACCTGCGATACCGGCGCGCTGCCCTGCTCCACCCAGTTTTCCAGCGCCGTCAGCGAATCCCATGCGGCATTGAAGACGGTCGACAACGAATGGCCGTAACCGGGGATTTCGTAGTAGCGGACAAAGCTGTCCACCGCGGCGCTGCCCATGGCCGATTGCAGGCGCCGGAAATAATCTTCGCTGGAACGGGTGCTGACCAGCGCATCCGACATGCCATGCGCCATCAGGATTTTTCCACCCTTGGCCTGGAATGCCGACAAATCCGTCTTGTTGATGTCCTGCATGAGCGTGAGCTGATCGATGCGCGCCTGCCATGGCCCCGCATTCTGGGGATCGAGCGACAAGGAATCAAATGCCGGATTGCGCGTGATGAAATACTTTACCCACTGATCCCAGAACGTCGCCCAGTATGGCGCATCGGACGGCATCGGCTGCGCCGGCTGGCTATCGCCCATGGCCAGCAGCCTTACCGTTTTCTGCGCCGCCGAATCGCCGGGCAGGCCGAGATCGGCGCCCCACACATTGAAGCCGGGATACTGGGTTTCTCCGCTGCCGAGAGGCTGACTGAACGAGATCGCCGTGCTGTAGGTTTTCAACGCAGCGATCTGCGCATCGGACAGGCAGCTGTCGCCGCTATCCGCGCCGCCGGCACAACGCAGCGGCAGGCCATTCAGCATCGTACTGGCGGGATCGAAGAGGCTGTTGCATGCCTGGATATTGCTGATCAAGCCATCCTTGACGCCGTCCAGCGCATCGCAGCTGGCTATCGCCGCGTCGTATAGCGTCTTGCGTTTTGCCGGATTCAGGTAGGCGCCCGGCATGGCAAACGCGCGCGTGATGCGGCCGAACTGCAGGTCCAGGCTGGCCGCCGCCCAGGCCGGGTACAGCGCAATCACGCCATCCCAGTCTTGCGGCCAGCGCTGCGCCACTGCCAATGCTTCGCGGCCGCCGGTCGAACCGCCGGCGAAGTAGGATTTTTGCGGCGCGCCGGCGTAATACTGCCTGATCAGGTAGAGTGCCGCATCGCGTGTTTTCTTGAGCGCATCGCCGGCAAAATTCCGCAATGCCTCGTCGTTCTGCCCGAAGGTGCCGTCGCGGCTGCCCATCTGGTTGGCCTGGTGCCCGGAATCGCTGGCAAAGGTGGCGTAGCCGCGCGCCAGCGGCTTGGCCTTGTCTTGCGGGCCGGCGGGAACGTTGCCGCTGACATCGGGCACAGTGCCGTTATACCCGCCGCCGCCGAACATCAGCGCCTTGCGGTTCCAGGCGGTCGGCAAATCGAGCTGGAATTTGATTTTCGGCGCAGCAGGGTCGACTGGATTGATCTCGCCCTTCACCTGGCAGTACTCGCCTGTCGCCGCCACGCCGCTGCCGGCAGGCGGCACAGTGTGCGCATCGGTCACGACGGCGCCGCTGGTCGGCAAGCCGATGGCCTGCGCCGATATGGCCATGCCGTTCAACTGGCTGCAGCTGACCGGGGTGCCGAACTGCAGCTCGCCACCGCCGCATCCGCTGGACAGCAGCATCATCCCCAACAAAGCAGAACCAAGGACATTGGATGTCCTCAGGAATTTTCCTTGATCCATCATGAATGTTTCCTTTCATGTGTTTTGGCTGCAGATTATTTTTGCAATAACGAGGAAACAGTAACATTTAAAGATAGAATTTTCGACACGATTCTGAAATGCGCTTTTTCCGCTCCACTAATTAACCGGCCCGATAATGAAAACCTTCTTTCAACATCTGATCATGTTTAGCACATTGTCCTGTGCCGCCGCCGGTACAGCGCTGGCCGGCGAACGCATCGTTTTCAAAGGGACGCTGGGGGCAAATGCCGAAGTCGTGCTGGAGCTTGAAAAGAAATCCGACGGCTATGACGGCCGCTATTTCTACCTGCGCCATGGCGTCGACATTCCCCTGCATGGCTCCCTCGCATCACTCAATGAAGCACTGCCCAGATATGAACACGGCGAGCTCCTGGCAGGCGACGATAACCGTGGCCTGCCGATATACATCGATCCCGCCACGAAAAAACCGCGCAGCATTTGGCACGGAAAAATCGATGGCGATACATACCAAGGCAGCTGGAGCGACGCCAAAACAAAGAAGACCCTGGCGTTTGAATTGCACCAGGTCGGCCGCTATGATCCCCACGCCGTCAGGCCGGCCGGCGTGGAAGCCGTTACTGCCGCCATCACGCCTGGCATCGGCAGCGACATTGCGTATGGCACGGCGATCTCGCTCAAGAATGCTCCCTACGATTACCTGAAGATGCAATTCCCGCTGCAGCCTGGGCCCGAAATCATCCGCAAAAACGTCGGCTACAGAATGGTGACGGATCCGAGAACCAAGTTCGCCTATCCGCGGCTGACCCGCCATCCCAATCCAGAGATACTGGCGAGCATCAACCAGATCCTTGAGCAGCGCCATTGGCAGATGAGCCTGGCGGCGCTGGAATGCAAGGCAACGCTCTACACCATGGACGGGCCTGCTTCCGGGACCCTGGGAGACTATGACTCGGAGACAATCAAAGTTCGCTACCTGTCAGAAAAACTGATGAGCATCGTCGAAGCGGGAAGCACCTTTTGCGGGGGAGCGCATCCGAACAACCATTACGATCCGCTCACATTTGACCTGATCCACGGCGGTTACCTGGATTTCAACCGCCTGTTTCCAGTCCGGATAAGCAATAAGGACGGGTCCGATATTGCTCCTGTTCTTGCAGACTTCATCAGCAAGAAAGTGGAGTCAAAGAAGAGCCGCGACAAAGTGGATCCAGATGTCGATTGCACCGACGTGCTGCCGCAAAACCTGGATTTTGAATTTGACGAGCCGGACAAGATTTCCTTTGTCGTTTCCGGCATCGGCCACGCCATGGGTGTATGCCTGGGGCCTCAGCTTGTCATGCCGATACGCGCATTGCAGCCGATCCTCAAGCCGGGCGCAAAAGCCTATTTCTGACCCTGGCCGCCGGCGTGGCTCCGGTACATTTCCAACGTCAGCGCCTGGCCGACATGCGACAGCTGGGTTGCAGCCCCTTCCGCCGCGCCTTCAGCGGACTCGGCAACACGCGCGAACATCAGCGCTTCATATTCAGCCACGGCCTCCGCCCAGTCGGCGCGCTCGATCAGCAAGCGCGCCAGTTCGGCGGCATCGAACATGGCGTTGTTTACCCCGTCGCCGCCAAAAGGCGACATGACATGCGCCGCATCGCCAAGCAGCGTGAGGCCGCGCCGGTTCTGCCAGCAATGCCCCACCGGCAGCGCGCAGATCAGGCGGATGGCGAAGTTGTCGTTGCTGGCCCGGAACAGGTCGAGGATCTCGGGAGCGAAGCCGTCGAATTCCTTGATCAACTCTGCACGCATGGAAGCGGGCGCAGCAAGGTCAAACCGCCGCGCCGCCCAGTCTGCCGGCACGCGGAAGATGGCATAAGCGCGGATGTGCGCATTGCCGTTGCGCTGCGCGATGATTTCCTTGCCGTCGGCTTCAACGCCCATCTTGCCGCGCCCCACCAGCTGCGATAGCGCGGGATGGCTGCGGTCGACGTCGTCGATGCCGCATTCGATGAAGGTAAGGCCGCTGTATTGCGGCCGGTATGGCGACAGCAGCGGCCGTATCCGTGACCACGCGCCATCGGCGCCGACCACCAGGTCGAACGGCCCCTCGCTGCCGTGCTCGAAAACCAGGTCCCAACGCCCGTCGTCCCGCGCCTGCACCTCGCGCATGGCGCAACCCCAGCGCACACACGCGGCGGGTAAAGCCTGCAGCAGCATGGCGCGCAACTCCGTGCGGTCCACTTCGGGACGGTTGCCGCCGGCCGTGTCCGGGTCTTCGAACAGCAGGTTACCGGCCTTGTCCAGCAAGCGCGAGCCTTGGTCTTCGTAGCGCGCAATGGCCTGGAACTCTTCGATGAGACCTGCCTGCCTGAGCGCCTGCAAGCCAGATTCCTCATGCAGGTCCAGCGTGCCGCCCTGCGGACGTTCCAGCGGATGGGATTCCTGCTCGAACACCGTCGCGGCGATGCCGTGCAGATGGAGGATACGGGCAAGGGTCAGGCCACCCGGGCCTGCGCCGACCATGGCGATGCGTAATTGTATATTCACAGGATGGATTGAATCAGTTATGATAGGCACCTATATATAAACATAGCTACCTATTTAATGTCAACATGACGAAAACTGATCTGTCGAACAACCCCATGAGACTTATCGGCCAGGCCTACCGCACTTCCATGCGGCTGGTCGACAGCCCGCTGCGCGCGCTGGGGTTCGCCATGGGGCAGCTGCCGGTGCTGGTAGCGCTCAAGAAAAGCGGCGCCCTTTCGCAGGCCGAGTTGGCGCGCCTGGCGCAGGTAGAACAGCCCAGCATGGCGCAACTGCTGAATCGCATGGAACGCGACGGGCTGGTGCAGCGGGCTCCCAATCCTGAGGACAAACGCAGCCAGCTGGTTTCGCTGACTGCCGGCGCCTCTGAGCGCATGCCGAAGGGGAAAGCCGTCATGGACGCAGCCAGCCGGCAAGCCCTGGCGGGTTTTACCAAAGAGGAGCGGGATCAGTTGATGGCGCTGCTGCTGCGGGTGAATGCCAATCTTGATCGTGCGGTTGGCGAGGCAGAGAGTTGAGACGAAGTCCGAAACTGTTTTACATTCTCCATATCCCGACGACTATTGCCGCATCTCAACACTCGTCAGGGGCACCGCGTATTTTCCGGAGCACAAGCAATCATTCCGTTAGCCTCGCCCCAGATCGGGCAGCCTCTGGAAGCATCCAGATCCGTTCGAAATGACGGCTGGCTAAATCGACGAGAAAACCTACAATGGAAATTGACCTTCGAGGACGGTAATCAAAAACTTCGGCAGTCAAATAATTAAAATCTCTAAGGAGGCAATCATGCGGATGCTTTTGAATGTCAAACTTCCTAACACCGAGTTCAACGCGGCCGTAAGGGACGGCTCTGTCAGCAGTAAAATGGGCGAGATCCTGGAGGAAATAAAACCGGAAGCGGCTTACTTCACCGAACAGGGTGGACAACGATCGGCCCTCTTGATCGTCGACATCGACGACCCGGCGAAAATTCCCATGCTTGCAGAACCATGGTTCCTGACCTTTAACGCCAATGTGGAATTAAAAGTGATCATGACGCCGGAGGACTTGAAAAGAGCCGGGCTTGAGGAGCTGGGCAGGAAATGGTCGATGTAGGTTCAGAGGAAATTCTGATGCTGGATGGCAAATCGCGGAGCAAAAAAAACCCCTCATTTCTGAGGGCCTTTTAAATTCTGATCTCAGTGATCCGTCGACGCCGAAACGCTTTCCCACGACTTCATTTCATCTGACATGGCTGCAATTTTATTTTTCACCAATGCCACCGCATCGCTGCCGAGCAATAAATGCATCGGTGCGTCAGGCGCGTTGGCAATCTTCAGCAATATTTCCGCAGCCTTGGCCGGATCGCCAAGCTGATTGCCGCTTTTTTCTTGCCGCGCGCCACGAATAGGGTCAAACAAGGCATCGTAATCCTGGATATGGCGCGGCGAACGAACCATTGAACGGCCCGCCCAATCGGTGCGGAAGGAGCCTGGTGCGACCGCGGTTACTTTCACGCCGAAGCCTGCGACTTCTTTTGCCAATGTTTCCGAGATGCCTTCCAGCGCAAACTTGCTGCCGCAATAGTAGGCGATGCCCGGCATGGTAATGAAGCCCCCCATCGACGTGATGTTGATGATGTGACCGCTCCGGCGCTCTCGCATGGACGGCAACACGGCTTTGATCATGGCAACCGCGCCAAACACGTTGACGTCGAACTGACGGCGCATTTCTTCCAATGGCGACTCTTCGAGCGTTCCTTCATGTCCGTAACCGGCGTTGTTGACCAGGACGTCGATCGGCCCGATTTTTTCCGTCATTTCTGCGACTTTGGCGTCGATTGCAGAAAAATCGGTCACATCGAGCACGACCGCAATCGCGCGACCGATAGCCAAATCCTCGAAATCTTTTTTTGCCGATTCATTTCTGACTGTTCCCATTACGGTATGGCCAGCGGCCAGTGCTGCCAAGGCAAATGCCCGGCCGAACCCTGAACTGACACCAGTAATCAGAAACTTCATTTCAGCTGGTTTTCCCATGGATTTAATCCTTTACGGTTTATTTGCGAACACGCTGACGGCGCGAATCAATCAATCAGCCAAGTCACTCAGGCTTGACGTAATCTTATGAGCGAACGCAAAATATCTAAATGCCGGTTTACATGCGGTTCTTGCCTAAACCTATTAGCCCGGGCGCTTTAACCTTAAGCCTTTGATCAATCCACAGCAGGTGACCGTGTTGACGAACAACAGCAAACAGCAGCACCAGCGCATGGTAAGCCTGCTGACAAGACTCGCGCCAAACGAGGGATATAACCTCTCGTATCTGCGAGACGTGAGGTTTCTTCGCTCCAACCACCCGCTGAGCGTGACGCCGGTTCTCTATGAACCGGGAATTGTGGTCGTATGCCAGGGGAGAAAAAGGGGATTTTTAGGCGATCAAACCTACGTCTACGATGCGCAGCACTACCTGGCCGTATCGGTGCCGGTGCCGTTCACGATGGAAACCGACGCAAGTGAAAAAGAGCCGCTATTGGCAATTTATTTCCGGCTCGATTTCAAGATGCTCGCCGACCTGTTATTGCAGATGGAAGTTGCTGAGCCAGGCGATGCAATTCCTCAAGGCATGTTCGCCACCGCAATGGACGAGAAAATGTCGGCGTCGGTCCTGCGATTCCTGGAAGCCATGGACGAACCCATGGAAGCAAAGATCCTCGGCCCGGCACTGGTGAAAGAAATCTATCTGCGCGTATTGACTGGGGACCAGGGAGCGTCAATGCGCGCAGCCCTCGTGAATGAGGGACAATTCGGCAAAATCGCGAAAGCGATCAAAAAGATCCACGCGTCATATAACGAGAAACTCGACGTCGATCAACTTGCCAAGGAAGCCGGCATGAGCGCGCCGTCGTTTCATTCCCATTTCAAGAACGTCACCGCGACTTCACCGATGCAATACCTGAAGTCGACACGCCTGCACCAGGCGCGGCTCTTGATGGCGCGAAATGGCCTGACTGCTGCCAGCGCCTGCGTCGAAGTGGGTTATGAAAGCGCCTCGCAATTCAGCCGCGAGTTCAAACGCCTGTTCGGCAGGACGCCGATTGAGGAAGTAGCGAGAATGCAGCAGGCGTTCGCCTTGCCTGAGGCCGATCCTGCTTCGATTTATGTGTCATCGCATTAATCGCTAAGCCTTCAAGGGCCCCTTTCTCTTATGCTAACATCCGTGGAAGATCAGCGCCCGCCTCAAATTGAGCATCAACCCCAGCATAATTTCCAGAATGGATAATAAATGATAGTTGACAGCCGGCAAATTATTGATGCCCTTCCCATATTTACAGTTTCTTCAGCCGGTGAGATCGATACCGTCGCGGCGCTGGTATTGCAAGCGGCAAACCAGACCGTTCCCTTTTTGGCGCGCCTTCTCAGCGACCTTGGGCACACGGAGCTGCGGGCGATACCTGCGCAAGAGTTCGCATCAACCCCCGATGCCCAGGCAGCAGCAGCAGCGCTTAAAATCCTGTTCGACCAATATGGCAGCGACAAGGCGCAACCACACAACTATCACCACCTGTATGGCGCGATACTGAGCAATCCCGCAGCAGTCGCCAATGTGCTTGAAGTCGGCCTGGGCACCAATAACGAGGACGTGGTGTCGAACATGGGGAGTGCGGGACGCCCGGGTGCATCGCTGCGTGCGTTTCGGGATTTCCTGCCGAATGCGCGGATTTTCGGCGCCGATATCGATAAACGCATCTTGTTCCGCGAGGAACGGATCGAGACCTTCTTTATCGACCAGACTGACCTGGACACAATCAGCGCGCTCGGCAAAGAATTGCAGATGGAGTTCGACTTGATCATCGATGACGGCCTCCATTCGCCAAACGCGAACCTGGCCACGATGATTTTCGGACTGCCGAAACTAAAACGCGGCGGTTACCTGATCGTGGAAGACATACATCCTGCGCACCTCCCTGTGTGGCAAGTAGTTGCGGCGTCTTTGCCCGCTCGCTTCAAGCCATTCCTCTTCGTTACCAACTGCGCTTACGTTTTTGCGGTGAAGTACCTCGGATAGCGGCCTGGCCGGATGGCCTCGCCGCATTTGGCGCCAGGCGTTTTTGACCGCGAAGAATGTCAGCGTGTCCGCATACGCTCACTGGCAAGGAGGCTATCGGAAGTTTAAAAGCTCGCGTTGGTTACGCGAGCTTTTTGCTTTTCAGTACCGGCGAGTGCCTGACTGCAGCGCTGCCGGCGGCGGCCGGTCGCTACCGCAGAGCGGCGCCACCTTGCACCAGATACTGACTCAGGAGGCGAGCAAATTGTCCACCGTCAGTGTTGATCGTGGTCTGGAAGGTGCCTCCTGAACTGAAGACGATGGCGAAGGTGTGGATGTCGCCATATTCCTGCGTGTTGCGCAGCATGTAGTCGACGCGGTTGTCGCGATAGTGCTGATTGGTACCGCCTGGCGTAGAGGACGGTACGCCCATCGGCGTCTGCCACCACAGGATCGGGAGTCCATTGCTCAGCGCAGTGCGATAGTCCGAGATCGCGCTCTGCGATTGGTGGAAATTCGGTGTAGCGATATTGTTTTCGTCCCAATAGAACGACCCGGTTCGTCCTGCGCATTCCGCTGGAGGCGATGCGACTTCCATGCAGCCGGCGTCTCGATCGCTCGTCTGGGCAACGATGAAATCCGCCTGATGTGCTCCAACCGCTTTCATTTCGGCGCCAATCTCAGCCGGGGAGCCAGACCAGAACGAGGGCGGGAATCCGAGCAACGCATTAGGTGCGATCTTCCTGCCCATCTGCACCAGGCACTGGCCGATGCCGGCGGCGGTATTCGGCAATCCGCTACATTCGGCCTGGCTGCTGACGACGGCTGGTATCTGGGCCGGATCATGCCCCGGCGCCTGCGCCCATACGAAACCCCAGAAATCCGGCTCCAGATTGATCAGAACGGGCGCATTAAGCGCGGCAATGCGTTGATACATTAGCCGGGCCTGTGCCCAGTAGTTGTTCATGAACGTCGCATCGTTGATTCCGCTCAAGTTGCCGCCGCCGTTCTGGGCCATCTGATAAAACGTAAACATCGGGGTCGCGCCGTAGGCTTGGACAGCTTGCGCGGTATAGGTGATGTAGGCGCCGTCTGGACTGTTCCAGGTAGGCCACGCGCCCGCACCGACGCCCACCAGGTAGGTATCGACGATATCCGGATGAATGCTCTGGCTTTGCATTTGCGCCAATGAATTGCCCGCGCCGAGTCCGACCAGCACTCGAGAAGGCTTGCCGAGCTTGGCCACTAAAGTGGCAGTCGCTGCGGCATTTGAAGTGCCTCCTGACGTGCTGCCACCCGTGCCTCCTGACGTGCTGCCACCCGTGCCTCCTGACGTGCTGCCACCCGTGCTTCCTGACGTGCTGCCGCCAGTGCTTCCTGACGTGTTGCCGCCAGTGCTTCCTGACGTGTTGCCGCCTTGAGCGCTATCGGTTCCGCCACCGCAACCGAAAAGGAGGAATGCGAGCAGCAGTGCCGCAGCATGTCGAAGCGAAAATCTAATCATCTGAAACTCCGTGAAATTGAAGGAAAACCAATCGCAGCACGCGCCGCTTAAGTTGATACTCGAGATCTGTCAGCGATCCCGATCAAGCTTCGACATGAGACGCATCGCGATGCCGCAGCCGATAAAACAGCTTTACCCAAGGCTTCGCCGCCGGCATTTGTGGCTAAAAACGTGTCGCCGTATTGCTTGGCATGATCGCCATCAACGTCCACGCACGCTGCAGGAACCATGCCTGCTTTTACGGCAAAGCCAGATACCCCGCTTAGCCCGGAAAGTGACGTAAAGTGCCCCTCCATGTTCTGAACAGTTATAGAAAATGTACATGCTCCCCCGCCGATCTTTGAGGATGACGCTTTATCACGGACAACGGGAAAACAGCAGCAGCTTCATTTGTCTTTGACCTCACCCGCGCTACCTGCCGGCATGGAAAATTCGGCAGATAACGTCGGTGTGGAAATCAGATCATTTAATCCTGCCCGCTCTACCGCAGAAATCATTGCTTGATAACCTTCTCTACTGTCCCGGTACTGCAATACAACTGAAAAACCCATATCCGTTGGATCGTTCGACGCAAGGACGATAGCTTCGGCTCCAGCCGCACAGAGTCGCGAGGCAATTCTCTGCGCGCGTTGCTCGAACGCAAATACAGCACCTACATATCGGCGCCTGCCGACCGGCTCTTCCAGGCTGCAAGTGGATTTTGCAAACGTAGCCGGTGTCCCCGCCGATTCTGATGTCACAATTTCCGGGGTATGTCGAATCGCGGCCTGATCGCTTGCTGCACTTGAATTTGTCGTCTCTATTTGATATTCATTGCCATCAAGGTGTATCAATTTCAGTCCTCGCTCCCGAAGTGATTTTTGGAACTGGAAAAAAATCTCATCTGGTGAAAGCGGATCGGTTGAAGCAAGATTGATTACTCCTCGCACTTCTGGAGCTAAACGAATCGAACGGCCTGAATATTGACTGACTAGACGTGCTGCATCAGACAATCCAAAATCTCGCCAGATAACATAAAACCGATCGTCACAACGCACCGCAGTTGTATGCGAAAACAATAGAAGCCCGAACAAACACGCGGCGAACTTTTTAATTCTTGATATCTGAAACATATTCCCTAACAATCGTCGCGGTTTTCCTACAAGCATTTTCTGCAGGAAAAATTCCAATAGGTAGTTGACTGCCGCCAGGTATTGGCAAGAAACCTGACGACAGTCGGAACCTCACATCAAAGCCGCGATCTGTGCTGCGGTCAAATTCAGCTTGCACGTGCAGCAAACCAGGATGAACAAATGTATTGTTTGTGGAAGGAGTTGCCGTTTCCGGTGGCGTGGTTTCTGGCGGTCTTGATGCTGGTGTTGATGTTGGCGCCGGAGTGACAGCAGCGGCTGGCGAACCAACACGGGTGCTCACGGACGCCATATCGCCACTGCCACAGCCGGCCAGGAACAAAGCGCCAAGGCTGGACCTGAAATTGCGACGCGTCATGGCATTGGCATGCCACTCATCGTTAATGGTGTCGCTTGTATCAAGAAGTGTTAGTGGAAATTTGCCGCTGTCATCGATCCCTGGCTTATTCACGCTCTGACCTTTTCATATATCTTGGAAATCACATTGGAAATTGAATGTCTATCTGGCCGCGATATGCAATCTGCTGAAGTTTCTCGGCTCGTTTTCTGTCATATCCAGGCGACTATGCGGGTACGCCAAACCAGATTTTCGGTTTTGATTTCAATGAGGTCGAAATATTGTTCGACACGACACTCCGTCATGCGATCCTTTTTTTGCAAATACTGTGCCAATGACGAATAGCTCATTCAAAGATAGAAATTGGTGTTAGCGCTACCAAAATTTGTCAGCATTTTCAGTTTTTGGTCAAAATTTGTTCGCCCAGCATTGGCCGCTAAGCCTCATGAAATACCACTTGGTGAGTTTTTTGAGAATCGGATATATAAACCCGATAACCGATTTCCTATCCGCGATATCCACTTCGATATTGTTTTTTTTGATCACTTATCCAATGAACGCGAGCATATTGCGCAGCTTATTTACGCGTGCACGAGATAGCGCCATCAAAGCCTATCCCGAACTTGCAAACGGCATAAAAGGAATTCCAATTCCGTGATTTGCGGGCGAAAGCAGGGACCGACAAGGAGGAAATTGACGGCATTTCTGCCGCACAGGACCAGCAAGGCCACGCAACCGCGACAATGACTGAACACTATGTTCGACACTGCAGGGGCAAGCTAGTCAAACCTACAAAATGACTTTTTGCGGAACAAAAGAAAAAGGCCCACCGAACGGTGGGCCTTTTAGATATTGGTGCTGGCTGCAGGACTTGAACCCGCCACCCCCTGATTACAAGTCAGGTGCTCTACCAGATGAGCTAAGCCAGCTAAACTGCGAAGTCCGCAATTATACCTATTTAATTCGAGTTAGGGTAGGCCTTCCGCCTTTTTTTGGCGGTTCCGGATCTTTTTCCGGATCCGTCCCTGGCGAATTCTGTTTTGTGTCGCTGGTTGACGACGGCACCGAGCTCAGGATCGGCGTTACCGAGGCTGACGGCTCAGGATTAGCCTCCTGCTCGGAGGCGGCTTCGGTGTCCGTTTCAGCGGCCGGAGCCGATGGTTCGAACGCCATGCCCTGGCCGTTTTCGCGCGCATAGATTGCGATCACGTTATCCACCGGCACCGAGATTTCCCGCGAAACGCCGCCGAAACGGGCGCTGAAATTGACGAACTCGTTGTCCATCTTCAGGCCGCTGGTGGCTTCGAAACTGATGTTCAATACAATCTCGCCGTTCTTGACGAACTGCATCGGCACGCGCGTGTGCGCGTCTACCCTGGCCGCCAGATACGGGGTGTAGCCATTGTCGGTGCACCATTCATAAATGGCGCGCAACAAATACGGTTTGGTAGAAGTTTCTGACATGGGAAGCAACGGTACAAAATTAGGCATGGGCCGGCGTGCGCCGCCGCAGCGGCAGCGCACGCCGGTAATCTACACGATCTTAACGACGCATGACTTTTTCGGATGGCGTCAGCGCTTCGATGTAGGCCGGGCGCGAGAAGATACGCTCAGCATACTTCATCAGCGGCGCAGCCGTCTTCGACAGTTCGATGCCGTAATGATCCAGGCGCCACAACAGCGGCGCGATGGCTACGTCCAGCATCGAGAACTCGTCGCCCAGCATGTATTTGTTCTTCAGGAACAAAGGCGCCAGCGTGGTCAGGCGGTCGCGGATTTCCGAGCGCGCCTTTTCGTGGCTCTTTTCTGCCGCTTTGGATTTCTCGTTCTCCAGCGTGTGCACGTGGATGAACAGTTCTTTCTCAAAGTTGAACAGCATCAGCCGCGCACGGGCGCGCATCAGCGGATCGGCCGGCATCAGCTGCGGATGCGGGAAACGTTCGTCGATGTACTCGTTGATGATATTGGATTCGTACAGGATCAGGTCGCGTTCGACCAGGATCGGCACTTGACCATACGGATTCATGGTCGAAATGTCTTCCGGCTTGTTGAACAAGTCGACATCGCGAATTTCAAAGTCCATGCCCTTCTCGAACAGAACGAGACGGCAGCGTTGTGAAAATGGGCAGGTTGTACCCGAATAGAGAACCATCATTTTTATAGTTCCTTAGAAACAAAAGGGTGAGACCCGATACGGCTCACCCCAAAACGCATACCCGCAAAATCGCGGGCATGAAAACTACTTGACGTCTTTCCAGTATGACGCGTTGAGACGCCATGCCAGAACGAAGAACATGCCGAGGAACAGCAGGACCCAGACGCCAAGGCGCTTGCGGGTGTTCTGAGCAGGCTCGCCCATCCATGCAAGATAGGACACCAGGTCGGCTACTGCAACATCGTATTCGACCTTGTTCATCTTGCCCGGCTTGACTTGCTCGAAACCGACAAACTTGTGTTCGGTCTTGCCCTCTTCGTGCGGATCTTTCACGTCTTCGTATTTGGCAGTACGAATTCCTTCCAGTTCCCACAGAACGTGCGGCATGCCGACGTTAGGGAAGACCATGTTGTTCCAGCCCGTTGGGCGGCTGTCATCCTTGTAGAAAGTACGCAGATAAGTGTACAGCCAGTCCGGGCCGCTGCCGGCGCCGGACGCCTTGGCGCGGGCGATCACCGACAGGTCCGGAGGCGCGGCGCCGAACCATGCCTTGCTGTCTTTCGGCGACATGGCAATCGTCATCAAGTCGCCGACTTTATCGCCGGTGAACAGCAGGTTGTTCTTGATCTGCTCGTCGCTCAGGCCGATATCGTGCAAGCGGTTGTAGCGCATCGACGATGCCGAGTGGCAGTTCAGGCAATAGTTGACGAACAGCTTGGCGCCGTTTTGCAGCGCGGACAGGTTGTTGCTCTGTTCCGGTGCGGTATCCAGCGGATAACCGCCTTCTTCGCTGGCAAAAGCCAGCGCCGGAAGCAGTACCAGGGTCGCCAGTAATTTTTTTAGCAATGCGTTTTTTAGCAATGTCATGTTCTTATCCTCTGGCTTAGTGCGGGTGATAGACAACACGGTCCGGCACTGGCTTGAATGTACCTGCGGCGCTCCACCATGGCATCAGCAGGAAGAAGCCGAAGTAGATAAAAGTGCAGACCTTGGACACCAGGCCGCCGATCGCTGAAGGCGGCTGCACGCCGAGGTACCCGAGCACCACGAAGGTGATCGCGAACAGGATGTAGATGTACTTGTGCCAGCTCGGACGGTAGCGGATCGACTTCACCTTGGAATGATCCAGCCAAGGCAGGCCGGCCAGGATGACGACCGAGACACCCATCAGCACCACGCCGAAGAACTTGGCGTCGAACACGAACATGGCGCCGATGATGGCCAGGCCGATGACGGAAGCGGCGATCTTGAGCATGCTGCTCAGGCTCGACTTCAGCCACAGCAGGGCGACAAAGGCGGCGACGCCGACTTGCAGGTAGACGATGAAGTCAGAAGTGACTGCGCGCAGGATCGAGTAGTAAGGCGTGAAATACCAGACCGGTGCGATATGCGGCGGCGTCTTCAGCGAATCGGCCGGGACGAAGTTGTTGTACTCGAGGAAGTAGCCGCCCATTTCAGGACCAAAGAACACCACGGTGCTGAACACGATCAGGAATACGGCAACCGCCATCACGTCGTGCACCGAGTAGTAAGGGTGGAACGGCACGCCGTCCAGCGGCACGCCTTTGGCGTCCAGCTTTTCCTTGATCTCGACACCGTCGGGATTGTTCGAGCCCACTTCATGCAGGGCGATAATATGCGCAACCACCAGGCCGATCAGGACCAGCGGGATCGCGATCACGTGGAACGAGAAGAAGCGGTTCAGGGTAGCGTCGGAGACCACGTAGTCGCCGCGGATCCACAGCGACAGGTCAGGGCCGATGAAAGGAATCGCACCGAACAGGTTGACGATAACCTGCGCGCCCCAGTAAGACATCTGGCCCCATGGCAGCAGGTAGCCCATGAACGCTTCGCCCATCAGGCACAGGAAAATGCCGACGCCGAACAGCCACACCAGCTCGCGCGGTTTGCGGTAGGAGCCGTACAGCAGGCCGCGCACCATGTGCAGGTAGACCACGATGAAGAAAGCCGAGGCGCCGGTCGAGTGCATGTAGCGCACCAGCCAGCCCCATGGCACGTCGCGCATGATGTATTCGACGGAAGCAAACGCCAGGGCGGCATCCGGCTTGTAATGCATGACCAGGAAGATCCCGGTGACGATCTGGATCACCAGCACCAGCAGCGCCAGCGAACCGAAGGCGTACCAGAAATTGAAGTTCTTTGGCGCGTAGTACTCGGACAGATGGGCTTTCCAGGTCGACGTGACGGGGAAACGCGCATCAACCCAGTTCAGCGCCTTGTCGGCGATGGGAGCATCGGCCGGCAGCTGTTTTTCGTGGAATGCCATGATTAAGCCTCACCTTTCTCGTCTTTACCAATGACGATCTTGGTATCGGACAGGTACATGTAGCGTGGCACGTCGAGGTTGTTTGGCGCCGGCTTGTTCTTGAAAACACGGCCGGCCAGGTCGAAGGTCGAACCGTGGCAGGGGCAAAGGAAGCCGCCTTGCCAGTCGTCCGGCAGCGAAGGCTGGGCGCCAGGGGCGAATTTCGAGGATGGCGAACAGCCGAGGTGCGGGCAGATCCCGACCAGCACCAGGGTTTCTTCGTGGCCGGCCCGGCCGCGGTTGTTCGACTTGTTCTTGCAGTAGTCGGGCAAGTCCATGGTGTAGGGCTTGAGCGACTCGGGGTCGGCGACTTCGGAGGCGGTATGTTCCAGCCCCTTCATCTGTTCCGGGGTGCGTTTCATGATCCAGACGGGCTTGCCGCGCCATTCGAACACTTGCATCTCGCCGGGTTTAATGCCGGAAATATCCACTTCCACCGGTGCACCCGCGGCTTTTGCGCGTTCGGATGGCTGGAAAGTGGAGACAAAGGCCCCCGCCGTCGCCAAACCGGCCACACCGCCTGCCGCGCATGTAGCCACGAGCAATCCACGTCGACCGGAGTCGACCTGCTTTTCGATACTCATACCAACCCCAATCAGTCAAAATACGAAACTTGCACGGAACTTCTAGCAACCCTAGATTATATCGAAGCTAAGGACTGTTTTAAAGGAAATACATGCAGCCAGGTACAAAATCAGCTAAATCCATGGAAACTGCTGCCAAATCTGGCACAATTTCCTTCAGAAGCTCATTCTTGCACTGCAGCAAGCTTGTACAGGGTTGGAAAATAACAAGAATTGACAAATTTGTCCTTTTAATCCGGTCGCGATCGCAGTATCTTCCCGATGGTCAACATTAGTTATGGAGAGTCAGCACATGAGCATGATGCAAGAATTCAAGACCTTTGCACTCAAAGGCAACGTGATGGACCTGGCGGTCGGCGTGATCATCGGCGGCGCGTTCGGCAAGATCGTCGATTCCTTGGTGCAAGACATCATCATGCCGGTGGTCGGCAAGATTTTCGGCGGCCTTGATTTTGCCAACCACTACTTTCCGCTGAACGGCCAGAGTGCGGAACTGACGCTGGCGGAAGCGAAGAAAGCCGGCGCTGTGCTGGCCTACGGCAACTTCATCACCATTGCGCTGAATTTCGTCATCCTGGCTTTCGTGATTTTCCAGATGGTGCGCATCATCAACAAGCTGCGCGGCGAAGTGCCGCCGGCGCCCGCCGCCGATCCGGAAAACACCGTGCTGCTGCGCGAGATCCGCGACTCGCTGAAAAAATAACCGCCGCTTGCGCCGATCGCCGAAGCCCGCTGCCTGCAGCGGGCTTTTGTTTTTGGCGGACCGGAGATATGTGTTTTGCAGGTTGCGGCCTAAGTTACCATGCGGTAATCTGCGCAATAACCGGCTTGGCTCCGCAACAACAAAATCCAGGCGCGGCACACAACGGCGGCACTGCGCGCAAAGGAAGCCGAATTGCCCTCCCAGGACTTGCAACCGGAACAATTGAAAGCCTGGCTCGCCGCAGCCGTGCGCAAGGACGCCGCCGCCTTCCGCGCGCTCTACGACGCCACCTCGCCGAAACTGTTCGGCTTCGCGCTGCGTATACTAGTTAAGCGCGAGTGGGCGGAAGAAGTGCTGCAGGAAAGTTTCGTCAGCATCTGGAACAACGCCGACAGCTACCAGGCCAGCCTGGCGGCTCCGATGACTTGGATGACCACCATCGTGCGCAACAAGGCATTCGATTTCCTGCGGCGCACGGACAGCGCGGTCGAAATCGATGCCGATACATTTGACAAGGAAGTCATGGACGCCATGGAAAGCGCCGACCCGACGCCGCTGGAGGCGCTGCAGCTGACTGCCGACGCCAAGGCGCTGGCGCATTGCCTGGCGCGCCTGGAAGCCATGCAGCGGCAAGCGATTGCCCTGTCGTTCTATCACGACCTGTCGCATAGCGAAGTGGCGGCGCAGCTGCAGCTGCCGATCGGCACCGTCAAGACCTGGATCCGGCGCGGCCTGGAGCGCCTCAAGGGCTGCCTCGGCAAGCTGGAGAGCGCCTGATGGATATCGAACGCAATCCCGTCCTGGTCGACAAGCTGGCTTCCGAATACGTGCTCGGCGCCTTGCAGGGCGGCGCGCGGCGCCGTTTTGAAACACTGCTGCGCCGGCACGCCGTGCTGCGCCAGGCTGTCGCCGGATGGCAGGACCGCCTGCATCCCATGGCCGAACTGGCGCCGCCGGCCCAGCCACCCGCGGCAGTCTGGTCGGCCATCGAAGCCAAACTCGACCTGCCGCGCAAACCTCAGCGCAAGCGCTCGATCTGGTTCGAGCTGCGCGAAGACCTGAGCTTTTGGCGCGGCCTCGGCCTGGTTTCGACCACCGCCGCCATCATCCTGACCTCGCTGCTGCTGTCTAGGCAGGAGCTGCCGCCGGTGCCAGCGGCACCTGCGGTATCGTATATCGCCATGCTGAGCAACGAACAGGCGCAGCCGATCGCCGTGGTGACTGGCGACGCACCAGGCGGCCGCCTGCTGGTCAAGCTGGTGGTCCCGCAGAAGATCGCATCCGACAAGAGCCTGGAATTGTGGGCGGTGCCGAAGGAAGGGCCGCCGCGCTCGCTCGGCCTGCTGGAAGCCAACGGCAGCATCAGCCTGGCGCTGCCGGCCGACGCCACGCCGCAGACGGTGCCGCTGCTGGCGGTGACGCTGGAGCCGAAAGGCGGATCGCAGGACCCCAAGGGACCGACCGGCCCGATCCTGTTCAAAGGCGCCTGGGTCCGTATATAGCGGCCGTCAGCGCTCGTCGTTGCCGATGGTGATGATGCGCATCAGGAAGCGGTATACAAAAAAAGCCGTGCCGTGCCAGAGACGCGTGCGCCAGGAACGATGGTTGAAGGCGTCGGCGGATATCGGCTCGCCGTCGGCAATTCCGCTTGCTATCTGCTGTCGCAGCGCACGCGAAAAATCGGCGTCCGTCACCACTACATTGGCTTCCTGGTTCACCAGCAGGCTGAAGCCGTCGAAATTGCTGGAGCCGACGGTGGCCCAATCGTCATCGATCACCGCCACTTTTGCATGCAGCGCGGTCTTGCGGTATTCGACGATCTTGACGCCGGCTTTCAGCAGTTTCGGATAATAGGAATGGCTGACGGCATCCTGCAGCCGGAACTGCCCCACTCCCAGCAACAAAGTGACATCGACTCCTCGCATCGCTGCCTGTTCCAGGCCGCGCCGCAATTTCCGGCTGGGTGCGAAATAAGGACTGGTCAGCAAGGCGCTCTCGCGCGCATGGCCGAGCGCCTGCAGGTAGGCGCGCTGGATGGTGCGGCGATTGCGCAGGTTATCGCGCAGCACCAGGCCGGCCGAGGCTGGACCATGGGCGAGGCCGCGGCCCTTGAAACGGGTACGCTTGAATTGCTGGAGACGCGCCAGCAATTTCATTTCGCCCAGGCGCAGCCATTGCGCTTCCAGTTCGATATGGATCACGTTCACCAGCGCGCCGCTGATGCCCACCGCAAAATCCCAGCGCGGCGCCGGCAGCGGCAGGCGCAGGTCGTCGTCGGACACCATGTCGTCGATGATGTTGAGGCCGCCGACAAAACCGACCTGGCGGTCGACCACGCAGATCTTGCGGTGCATGCGGGCCACGCCGCGCCGGAACCAGGGGTTGAAGCTGCGGTACATGACGCCGCTGGCCGCGAACTCCTGCTGCAGCGACGCCGAGCGCTGGCGGCCGGTGCCCAGCCAGTCGGCAATTACCCTGACCGCGACACCGCGACGGGCGGCGCGGGTCAGCGCTTGCTGCACCAGCTGCGCGGTGTCGTCGTCGGCAAAGATGTAGGTTTCCAGGTAGATTTCGGCGCGGGCAGCGTCGATGGCGGCAACCAGCGCCGGAAAAAAGGCAGCGCCGTTGTGCAACAGCGTGATGTGGTTATCTGAGCAGAGGGTTACCGCGCGCATGCGATGGAAAAGAGGAGAGACGACATCCGGCCGGTCTTTCTGAAGTCATGGTTGATGCTGCCATTATCGCAATTTGAGCGTCGCCACGATAGGCGCATGATCGGACAGTTTTGCCCATTCCGCGCCATGCAGCACTTCCGCCGATTCTACCGTAAAGCCGCGCAGGTAAATCCGGTCCAGCCGCAGCCAGGGAAAAGCGGCGGGAAAAGTGCGCGCCGGCTTCAGTTTCGGCTTGCGCCCTATCAGCTGCTGCAGGTAAGAGCCGACGCCTTGCATGACGCTCGCGGTGGCGATCCGCTCGTCGAATATTTCGGCGACATCGAGCCGCGCCCGCAGCAGCTCGCTGAGGCGATTGCCCCAGTCGTTGAAATCGCCGGCAATGATCAGCGGCGCGCCCGGCGGCGACGAGCTGCGCACCGCCTCGATCAGGGCCGCGGTCTGGCGCCGCCGGCCGCCGCCGAACAAGCCCAGGTGCACCACATAACAATGGATGTCGGTGAATTCGGTCTTGAGGACGCAATGCAGGATGCCGCGCGCCTCGTACGCATGGTCTGACACATCCTGGTTGCTTTGCGAACCTATTTCAAAACGGCTCAGCAAGGCGTTGCCGTGGTGGCCGTGGTCGTACACGGCGTTCATGCCGTAGGCGGCGTGATGCGAATCGCCGGCCAGGAAATCATGCTGGGCCTGCTCCGGCCAGTGCGCCGCGTGGCGCGCCGCCATCAGGTCATGCCTGCCCTGCACTTCCTGCAGGAAAAAAATGTCGGCTTCCATCTGGCTCAGCGCCTGTTTCAGCGCATGCACACGCGGCCGGCTGCCCAGCGATGACACCCCTTTGTGGATGTTGTAGGTTGCAATGCGCAGTTTCATGACTCTTCAGCTCATTCAACAAGATGGCGCGGCAACTGCAGGATGGCTTCGGCATTCGACGGCGAAAAACACGCGTCCGCAGCTTCCCGGTACGGCAGCCACTTGTACTGCAAATGTTCGCGCGGCGCGAGCGTCACCGGGACATCGTTCGGCACCAGCAGGCCGAACACGTGCTCGGTATTTTTTGTGACGCCAGGCGCATAGCGATGGCGCCAGACCGGATAAATCTCATACACGTTGGCGACACCCCAGTCGCGCAGGTTGGACAGCGGCACGGCGCCCGCCTCGGCAGCCACCACGATGCCGGTTTCTTCCTGTACTTCACGCATCGCCGTCACCTCCAAGGCTTCGTCCGGGAAGTCCTTGGAACCGGTGACCGATTGCCAATAGTCCAGCTTGTCGGCCCGCTCCATCAACAACACCTGGAGATCTTCTGTATAGATAACAACCAGCACCGATTCGGGAATTTTATACATGCAGGAAAAGTCGGCAAAAAATTGAAAAAGCGCCTTCGCGTCATAAAGCACCACTATAAACCTGTTTGGCCCGGGCATAAAAAAAGCGCGGTAAACCGCGCTTTTCCTTTTGCTGCTTTTTGCCTGGAAATCAGACTACCTTGGCTTCCGGCAGGCGCAGGCGGATATGCAGTTCTTTCAACTGCTTTTCGTCGACCGCCGACGGCGCTTGCGTCAGCAGGCATTGCGCGCGCTGTGTTTTCGGGAAAGCGATGACGTCGCGGATCGATTCGGCACCGCACATCATGGTGACGATACGGTCCAGGCCGAACGCCAGGCCGCCGTGTGGAGGCGCGCCGTACTGCAGGGCGTCGAGCAGGAAGCCGAACTTGAGCTGCGCTTCTTCGGCGTCAATCTTCAGCGCGCGGAACACCTTGCTCTGCACTTCGGCGCGATGGATACGGATCGAACCGCCGCCCAGCTCCCAGCCGTTCAAGACCATGTCGTAGGCTTTGGCGATAGCCTTGCCCGGATCGGTCTCGATGAAGTCTTCGTGGCCGTCTTTCGGCGAAGTGAACGGATGGTGCAAGGCGTTCCAGCGGTCGCTGTCTTCGTCGTATTCGAACATCGGGAAATCGACCACCCACAATGGACGCCAGGTGTCGTCGAACAAGCCGACTTTCTTGCCGAATTCGCTGTGGCCGATCTTCACGCGCAACGCGCCGATGGCGTCGTTGACCACCTTGGCCTGGTCGGCGCCGAAGAAAATCAGGTCGCCGTCTTCAGCGCCGGTCAGTTCCAGCACTTGCGCCAGCGCGGCGTCGTGCAGGTTCTTGACGATAGGCGATTGCAGGCCGTCGCGGCCCTTGGCTTTTTCGTTGACCTTGATGTAAGCCAGGCCCTTGGCGCCGTAGATGGCGACGAACTGGGTGTAGGCATCGATCTCGGAACGCGGCATGGCGGCGCCGCCGGGTACGCGCAGGCCGACCACGCGGCCGTTTTCCATGTTGGCTGCGCCGGCGAACACCTTGAAGTCGACGTCTTTCATCACGGCGGTCAGGTCGGTGAAAGCCAGCTTGACGCGCATGTCCGGCTTGTCCGAACCGTACAGGGCCATCGCGGTGGCGAAGTCCATCACCGGGAACGGGTTAGGCAGGTCGATGTCCAGCGCGTTCTTGAATACTAGGCGGATCATGCCTTCGAACATGTCGCGGATTTCCTGTTCCGACATGAAGGAAGTTTCGCAATCGATCTGGGTAAATTCCGGCTGGCGGTCAGCGCGCAAATCTTCATCGCGGAAGCATTTGACGATCTGGTAGTAACGGTCGAAGTTGGCCACCATCAGCAACTGCTTGAACAGCTGCGGCGACTGCGGCAAGGCGAAGAACTGGCCGGCGTTGACGCGCGACGGCACCAGGTAGTCGCGGGCGCCTTCCGGGGTCGACTTGGTCAGCATCGGTGTTTCGATGTCGATGAAGCCGTTGGCGTCCAGGAACTTGCGCACTTCCATCGTCACCTTGTAGCGCAGGCGCAGGTTGCTTTGCATCTGCGGGCGGCGCAGGTCCAGCACGCGGTGCGTCAGGCGGGTGGTTTCCGACAGGTTGTCGTCGTCCAGCTGGAACGGCGGCGTGACCGACGGGTTCAGCACTTCCAGTTCATGCGCCAGCACTTCGATCTTGCCCGATTTCAGGTTGGCGTTGCTGGTGCCGTCCGGGCGCAGGCGCACCACGCCGGTGATGCGCAGGCAAAATTCGTTGCGCACCGCTTCCGCGTTCTTGAATACTTCGGCGCGGTCCGGATCGCACACTACTTGCACCAGGCCTTCGCGGTCGCGCAGGTCGATGAAGATGACGCCGCCATGGTCGCGACGACGATGGACCCAGCCGCACAGGCTGACGGTTTGGCCGAGAAGTACCTCAGTAGTGAGGCCGCAGTATTGGGTTCGCATGGACATGTTCAGGTTTTCGCAGTTCAGATGTTGTAAGTATTGATTAATATAAGCGGGCGGTCGATCGCACAGCGGATCAGCGTCAATTGCTGGCCGCTGCGTCGCTGCCGGGCGGCGAATCGATCACCAGTTTCCTGCCGGGCTGCTGCTCGGGCGCAACCACGCCCATGGAAACGATGTACTTCAAGGCTTCGTCGACGCTCATGTCGAGTTCGATGGTATCTGCGCGCGGCAGCATCAGGAAGAAACCGGAAGTCGGGTTCGGCGTGGTCGGCACGTAGACGCTGACATAGTCGCCCGCCAGGTGGTTCTTGACGTCGCCGCCAGGCACTCCGGTCAGGAAGGCGATGGTCCACGATCCCTCGCGCGGGTATTGCACCAGCAGGGCTTTGCGGAAAGCGTTGCCGGACGATGAAAACAGTGTGTCCGAGACTTGCTTGACGCTGGAGTAGATGGAGCTGACCACCGGGATCCGGGTCAGCACGCCCTCCCAGACCGAGACGATCTGGCGGCCGATGAAATTGCGCGTCGCCAGGCCGGTCAGGAAGATCACCAGCAAGGTCAGGATCGTGCCCAGGCCGGGAATATCCATCCCCAGCAAGGCTTTCGGCCGCCATTGTTCCGGCAGCAGCAAGAGCGACTGGTCCATCGTGCCAATGACCAGGTTCAGCACCCACAGCGTGATTGCCAGGGGCACGAGAACCAGTAGACCGGTGATGAAATATTTACGCATGGCTTTCTTTGTCGGACGACACGTACCGGGTACGTGCGCCTGCAGGTTACATGGATGACATTATGTCGCGGCGGCCGGCGTGCCGCCGCTGTTGCTGCCGGCAGCCGGAGCGGCCGGGGCGGCAGCTGGCGCCGCGGCAGGTGTTGCCGCAGCGGCGGGCGCGGCGGCTGTGCTGCCGGCCGCTGCCGGCTCGGCCGGACTTGCCGGCGGCACGGCCGCGCCTGCGCCGCCGCGGAAATCGGTCACATACCAGCCGGTGCCCTTGAGCTGGAATCCAGCCGCGGTCACTTGCTTCTTGAACGCGGCTTTGCTGCAGGACGGGCAAACCGTCAGCGGCTCGTCGGACATCTTTTGCAGCACATCTTTGGCGAAACCACAGGCTTCGCAGCGATACGCATAAATCGGCATGGTGAAACTCCGCAAAAATCAGTACAAAAACAGTACAAAACCCTGAATTATAAAGGTTTTTTTGCAGTGTACACCGGCTTCGGCAATAGCTTGTGGCGGCGCAGCACAGAATTGCCTGCGACGCCACATCCGCATCGTATCAAAACGACAATCCGGCGCGTCTGACAGCCTGTCGGACTTAGGATGATCGGCTGCTAGCGCGCCCGGATCTCGGTCCAGATGCGGTTGATGGCGCGCCGTTGCTTGCTGTTCAGGTCCTTCAGCATCTCCAGCTTGGCGAAACCCGCCTTGTCCGGGAAAATCACCGGGTTGTTGGCAATCTCTGGCTTGATGTACTTGGCGGCGTCGGCATTCGGGTTGCCCGAGCCGATCAGGTTGCTCAGTTCGGCGGCATTCTTGCCGTCCAACATGAAATTGATGAACTTGAGCGCCAGGTCGGGACGCGGCGCGGCCTTGTGGATCACCATGCTGTCCAGCGCCAGCACAGCGCCCTCTTTCGGCATGCCATGGCGGATATGGAATTTGCGGCCGGCTTTTTGCGCATCGACATCGGCCTGGAAGATATCATTCGAATAACCGTGGGCCAGCCAGATATTACCTACAGTCAATTCCTTGATATAGCTGCTGCCGTTGAACGCTGCCCAGTAAGGCTTGGCCTTGAGGATCACGTCCTTGGCCTGCTGCCAGTGCTGCTCGTCGGTGTCGTTGGCGGAATAGCCCAGGTATTTGAGCGCGGCGGCCATCAGTTCGTTGGCGGAATCGAGCACGGTCACCTTGCCTTTGATCTTGGCCAGGATCTTCGGATCGAAAATCGCCGCCCAGCTGTCGACGCTGATTCCCAGCTCCTTCATCTTCTGGTCGTTGTAACCCATCACCGTCACCGTGTAGGCATACGGCACGGAATACTTGTTGCCCTTGTCGAAATCGGTGTTCAGGTAGGACGGGTTGATGTTCTTCAGGTTAGGCAGCTGGCCCTTGTCGAGCGGCAGCAGGGCTTGCTGCTTGATCAGCGCATCCAGCGCATTGCCGGTCGGCACGATGATGTCGTAACCTTTAGCGCCGGCAGCCAGCTTGGCCAGCATTTCTTCGTTGTCGCCGTAATAGGTCTGCACCACCTTGCACTTGCAAAAGGTTTCGAAGCGCTGCACGGTTTCCGGCGCGATGTAGTTGTTCCAGTTATACAGGTGCAGTTCATCGGCGGCGTGGGCCGAGAAGCTGGCAAACAGCAGCGATGCGATGGTGAGCAGTTTTTTCATGGCTGTCCTGGTAGGCAATTAGGAGGAACGGAGGGCGTTAGGCGCAAGCTTGGACGCGATGATTATAAGCAGCAGCGTCAGCCCCATCAACAAGGTCGAGACGGCATTGACCTCTGGCGTAACGGCAATCTTGATCATCGAATAGATCTGCAGCGGCAGGGTCGAGGCATTGGCGCCGGCGGTGAAGAAGGTGATCACGAAGTCGTCGATCGACAAGGTGAAGGCCATCAGGGCTCCCGCCACCACGCCTGGCATGATCAGCGGCAGCGTCACCAGCCGGAACGCCTGCATCGGCGTCGCGCCGCAATCGCGCGCGGCCTCGGTCAGGCTTTCGTCCATGCCGGACAGGCGCGAACGCACCACGATCGCCACGAAGCCGATGCAAAAGGCGATATGCGCCAAGGCGATCGACACCAGTCCCAAGGTAATGTTGAGCATCACGAAGAAGATCAGCAGCGAGACGCCGACCAGGATTTCGGGAATCGCTATCGGCGTCAGCACCAGCAAGGGCAGCAGCTTCAGCTTGTAGCGATGCATGGCGAAACCGGCCATGGTGCCGAGCATGGTCGAAGCGGCGCTGGCGACCAGCGCAATCATCAGGGAATTGCCGGCGGCGCGCAGCATCTCATCGTTATGGAACAGCTTGCGGTACCAGTCCAGCGTGAAACCCACCCACTCCGCGTTGAGCTGCGAATCGTTGAAGGAATACACCACCACGATGATCAGCGGCACGTACAGGAAGGCATAAACGGCCAGCGCCACCAGCCACAAACCCAGCGGGCGTCGGATCACGTTGCTCATGCTTGCCTCCTCGGCCTGGCCACCAGCACCGCGATGCCGGCGGCAATCAGGGCCGCCACGGTGAGGACGATGGAGAGCACGCTGCCGAACGGCCAGTCGCGGGTTTCCAGGAACTGCTGTTTGATGACGTTGCCGATCATGTCGCTGCCGGTGCCGCCGAGGATGTCGGATACCGCAAAAATACCCAGCGCAGGAATGAAGACCAGCGCCGCGCCGGCGTACACGCCCGGCAGGGAAAGCGGAAACGTGATGCGCCAGAAGCGCTGCCAGGCCGATGCGCCCAGGTCCTGGGCGGCGTCGACCAGCGCCGGATCATGCTTTTCCAGGTTAGCGTACAAGGGCAGGACCATGAACGGCAGGTGCACATAGACCAGGCCGACGATCACTGAAAATCCGGTAAACAACAGGCGCACCGGCTCGATGCCGGCCAGGCCCAATATATAGTTGACGGCTTGCGTCAGGCCGGATTGCGGGCCGAGGATGATCATCCAGGCATAGACGCGAATCAGGAAGTTGCTCCAGAACGGCAGGATCACCAGCAGGATAAGCAGGTCGCGGTATTTCTTCGGGCTGCGCGCGATCAGCAGCGCCAGCGGATAGGCCATCAGCAGGCAGCAGAAGGTCGTGACCAGCGCGTACATCAGCGATTTCAGGAAGATCGCGGTGTAGATGAAATCGGAAGTGAAGCGCTGGAAATTCTCCAGCGTCAGGTTCAGCTTGCCGGCTTCGTCGAACACCGGCGCCAGGCCGCCGTAATCGCCGGCATAACGCACAGAGGCGAACACCATGATCAGGCTGGGGATGGCGAAGAACAGCAGCAGGTAGAACAGCGGCGGGCCGCTGATCAGCCAGCGCGCCATGCGGCCGCGTTTTTCCGCGGCGTTGGACAGCTTACTCATACAAGAAATGCCCCGCATCGAATTGCCAGGCGATGTCGACCATGTCGCCGACTTCGAAGAACTTGGCGCGGCCGGCCGCGGAATTCGCCAGCAGCGCCTCGATGGTGGTGCCGCCCTCGGTCTGCACGATATAGACCGTGACGTCGCCCAGGTACAACAGCTCTTTGACGAAACCCTTGAAGTGGTTTTCGGCGGTGTCGGTGCCGATCTCGGCGCTGATGTGGATTTTTTCCGGGCGCAGGGCCAGCGTGCCCTTGCGGCCTACCGCAGCGTCTGCTGGCAGTGCGCTCTTGACCGGGCCCAGGCCGGGCACATCCAGTTTCATCGACGCGCCGTCGACGCTGGCGATGGCGCCGTCCAGCAGGTTGCAGGTGCCGATGAAATCGGCCACGAAACGGGTACGCGGATAACTGTAGATGCGCGACGGTTCGTCCAGCTGCTCGACATTGCCGCGGTTCATGACCGCGATCCGGTGCGACAGCGCCAGCGCTTCGCCCTGGTCGTGGGTGACGTAGACGAAGGTGATGTCGACTTCCTTTTGCAGGTTGATCAACTCGATCTGCATCTGTTCGCGCAGCTTGGCGTCCAGCGCCGACAGCGGCTCATCCAGCAGCAGCAGCTTGGGCCGCGACACCAGCGCCCTGGCCACCGCCACCCGCTGTCGTTGACCGCCTGACAACTCATGCGGGAAACGTGCGGCAAAGCCGGTCAGGCGCACATCTTCCAGCGCTTCCTCGACCCGGCTGCGGATCTGGTCGGCCGGCACCTTGGCCATTTTCAGGGGAAACGCGATATTGGCCGAGACCGTCATGTGCGGAAACAGGGCGTAGTTCTGGAACACGGTGCAGACCGGCCGCTGTTCCGGCGGGATGCCGACCAGGTCGACGCCGTCCAGCAGGATCTGGCCCGAATCCGGCAGGTCGAAACCGGCGATCATGCGCAGCAAGGTGGTCTTGCCGCAGCCGGAAGGTCCCAGCAAGGTAAAGAATTCGCCGGCCTCAATCGACAGGCTGATGTTGTCAACTGCGGCAAAGTCGCCAAAACGACGACTGACATTACGGATTTCGAGCAGCGCCATATGTCTTCAGATCCAGGGGTGCGAAAAACCGCCAATTGTAGCAAGGCGTCTGTAATTTATGTAAAAAAAGCCGCCCTGCGATCTTGGTAAAAACAACGGTCTAGGCGCGCCGCCGCCATTCCATCCAGCGTTCTTTGCCGGCAAACACCGGGATGGAATCGCCTACCTCGCGCTCGTCGACCAGCTCGAAATCGGCATGCAATAAGCGTTCCAGTTCGGCCCGGCTGATGCCGAACGGCGGTCCTTTGGGATTGTCATCGAAAAAGAAGAAGCCGGCCAATGCGGCGCCCGCCGGCAACAGCTCGGCCCAGCGGCCGGCGATGTCGGCGCGCTTGGCCGCAGGCAAGGCGCACAGGAAGGCGCGCTCATAGATCAGCCCGAGCGGCCGCGGCGGCTGGTAGGTGAAGAAATCGGCCTGCAGCACCCGTTCCGACCATTTGCCCAGCACGGTGCGGGCAGCGCTGACGGCAGCGCCGGAAAAATCGATGGCGGTCACGTCCCAGCCGGCCTCCGCCAGCAAGGCCACTTCGTAGCCGCTGCCGCAGCCGGGAATCAGGGTCGCCGCCGGCTGGCTGCGCGCCAGGTACTCCTGTAGCGCCTGCGGTACGCCGCCCTTGTCCCAGGGAATAAAGTCTTGCTCGAAGCGCTCGCTCCAGAAATCGGGATGCGAGGGGTCGCGGCTGGCGAACTTGGGGACAGGATCCGGCGTCGTCATGGCTACCACCAGATCATGTGTGCGAAACGCAGGTACAGGAGGGTCAACAGCACGCCGGCCGCCAGGCCGCCGCCGACATACACCAGCATGCCGAGGAAACGGTTGGTCTGGCGCTGCTCCGCAATCAGCCGCCACATCAGTTCATTGTTTTGCTCGGTCTTGGGCTCCACCACCTGGGTCAAGGCCTGGTGCGCCAGGCGCGGCAATTGCGGCAGCAGCTTGCTGTAGCGCGGCATCTCGATCTTCAGCTGCTGGATCAGGCCGCGCCAGCCCAGCTGTTCGCTCATCCAGCGTTCCAGGTGCGGCTTGGCGGTTTTCCACAGGTCGAGGTCAGGGTCGAGCTGGCGGCCCAGTCCTTCGACGTTGAGCAGGGTCTTTTGCAGCAGCACCAGCTGCGGCTGCACTTCGACATTGAAGCGGCGCGAAGTCTGGAACAGGCGCAGCAGCACCTGGCCGAAGGAGATATCTTTCAGCGGCCGGTCGAAGATCGGTTCGCAGCAGGCGCGCACCGCCGATTCCAGCTCGTCGACCCGGGTTTCCTTCGGCGCCCAGCCGGATTCGATATGGGCTTCGGCGACGCGTTTGTAATCGCGCTGGAAAAACGCCAGGAAGTTTTGCGACAGGTAGTCTTTATCAAAATCGTTGAGGGTGCCGACGATGCCGAAATCAAGCGCGATATAACGGCCGAAAGTAGCCGGCGCCACCGACACCAGGATATTCCCGGGATGCATGTCGGCATGGAAAAAACCGTCGCGGAACACCTGCGTGAAAAAAATCTCGACGCCGTCGCGCGACAGCTTGCCGAGGTCGACGCCGGCGTCGCGCAGGCGGTCCAGCTGCGAGATCGGGATGCCGTGCATGCGCTCCATCACGATCACCGATGACGAGCAGTAGTCCCAGTACATTTCCGGCACCACCAGCAGCTCGGAATCGGCGAAATTGCGGCGCAGCTGGCTGCCGTTGGCGGCTTCGCGCATCAGGTCCAGTTCGTCGTGCAGGTATTTGTCGAATTCACCGACCACTTCGCGCGCCTTCAGGCGGCGGCCGTCGGCCCACAGTTTTTCCACCAGGCCGGCGGCGATGTGCATCAGCGCGACGTCTTCATCGATCGACTTTTTCATGCCGGGCCGCAGCACCTTGACCGCCACTTCCTTGCCGTTCTTCAGCGTGGCGAAGTGCACCTGGGCGATCGAAGCAGAAGCCACCGGCTCCCGCTCGAAGCCGGCGAACAGGTCGTCCGGATGGGCTTTCAACGATTTTTCGATCTGCGCGATCGCCAGCTCGGAACTGAAAGGCGGCACCCGGTCCTGCAGGCGCGCCAGTTCGTCGACCATGTCCCCCGGCAGCAGGTCGCGGCGGGTCGACAGCACCTGGCCGAACTTGACGAAAATCGGCCCCAGCTCTTCCAGCGCCATGCGCAAGCGTTCGCCGCGCGGCGCCGAAATATCGCGCCAGAAAATCAGAGTGTCGATCAGCTTGGAGATGCGCGGCGTGTCGAAGCCCGACATGGCGATATCGTCCAGGCCGTAACGCACGGCGACGCGGACAATTTTGAACAGGCGCAGGAATTTCAGAATCATGAATTTTTCAATTTGTTGATGCGTTTGGCGAGTCGTTCCAGGTCGTCGCGCAGCCTGGTGACATCATTCGTGAAGTCGGACACCGCCTGCGGCCGCACCAGCATAGGTTGCTCTTCCAGGAAATATTCGGCGACATTTTCCGCCAGTTTCTTGTGGGTAGCCAGCGCGCCGGCCGCCAGCGCCTTGCCGCCGGCGACCAGACGCACGGCAGCGATATCGCCCACCAGCTTGCTCAGGTCGTGCTCGGCGTCCCAGCGCAAACCCTGGCTGACTTGCGAGATGGCGTTGGCGAAATCGGCGTCGCCCTCGATCTTCACGTAGGAAAATGCGCGTTCCCGGTTTTGCGCAATCAACGGCAGGTCGGCCAGGTTGACGCGGATCGTGACATTCACTGGGACCTCCGGCGGCGGCGCCTGCAGCAAGCCGTCGGCGCTGACCTGCCAGCTCAGCTTGACGGCGCCGCCGTCGAAGCAGGCGACCTTGTCCGCATGCGCTGCCAGGATGCGCTGCGCCCACGGTTCTTGCGCCAGCAGATGATTGACGGCGGCGGTGATCGGCGTGAAATTGATTGGAGGAGTCATGCTGCTGTTTAAATGTAAGCGAGCGGTCAATTGCCGAATTCGGTATTAACAAAATAAAACCGCCCGTGACTATTCACGGGCGGTCCCAAGTTTATCAGTTTGTCGGGCTCAAAGCCCACTACAGCCTTGGCATTTATGTATTGATCTGCTGGATCCCAGCCAAAACCCAGCCGCCCTGCCCCGTTTGCGGCTTGGACAGGTTCCAGACTTCGGTGAACGGTTCCGCCGACGCTTCCGGCACTTCCTTGATCAGGCCGGTGAACTTGACGCTGGCCAGGTAATCGCTGCCGATGGTTTCGATGCCCATCAGCTCGCCGTCCAGCTGCACCACATCGGTGTTGTTGGGCGATGCGCCGCGTTCCTGCAGCTGCAGGCGCAGTTCGCCGAACATTTCCGGCGTGGTGAATTCGCGGATGTCGTTGATGTCAGCCTTGTCCCAGGCGGCTTGCAGGCGGATGAAGTAAGTCTTGGCGCTGCGCACGAAACCCGGCACGTCGAAATCGTCGGGAATGCCCCAAGGCGCGCTGTGTGCCGCCGGCGCCGCGGACTGGAACGAAGGACCGGAGTTGATGCGCGAACCGATTTCCGGCGTAATGCCGGAAGAATTGCTGTCAAAACTGGCTGCGGGGGAATTCGCGCCGGAATAAGCCGCGGGCGCCGGCGTATTGCTGCCCTTGCGCATTACCAATCGCACAACAAAAATCACCGCGACCGCCAGCAGCGCCATCATCAGGAAAGAACCGAATGCGCCGCCCAGGCCGAAGTGCGACATCAGGGCGCCCAGGCCGAGGCCCAGCAAGGCGCCGCCAAGGATGCCCTTCCATGGGCTGGCCGGCTTGGGCGGAACGCCCTGCGGCGTGGCGGCCGGCGTGGCCGGACGGGCCTGGTTGGCGCTGCCCAAATTCTGCGTCGGCTGGCTTGGCGCCTGGCGCGAAATCCCGGACGACTGCTTGCCGAACGAACCGCCGCCGCCCAGGCGGCGCGCGTCGGCGTTCGATATGGTCAGCGACAAGGTAGTTGCCACCATCAGCAACACCAGCAAAAATCTCTTCATGCGAGCTCCTACAGTTTTATGCCGGTATGCAAAGCTGCCACACCGGCAGTTAAATTGAAATACTCAACCCGCGCCAGGCCGGCATCCGTCATCATCTGCTTCAGGGTGTCCTGATCGGGATGCATGCGGATCGATTCAGCCAGGTAGCGGTAGCTTTCGGAATCGTTGGCAATTTTCTTGCCCAGCCACGGCAACACGGAAAACGAATACACGTCGTAAGGCTTTTTCAGCGGCTCCCATACTTTCGAGAACTCCAGCACCAGCAACTTGCCGCCCGGCTTCAATACGCGCCGCATCTCTGCCAGCGCAGCATCCTTGTGCGTCATGTTGCGCAAACCGAAGGCCACCGACACCCGGTCGAAATAATTGTCGGGAAACGGCAATTTCTCCGCGTCACACAGCAAGGTGGGGGTGGACAGGCCGTTATTCAAGAGACGGTCGCGGCCGACGCGCAGCATCGACTCGTTGATATCGGTCAGCCACACTTCGCCGGTCGGCCCGGCGCGCTTGGCGAAAGCCTTGGCCAGGTCGCCGGTGCCGCCGGCAATGTCCAGCACCTTGAAGCCGGGACGGATCGCTGCCTGGGTGATCGTGAAAATTTTCCAGACCCGATGCAAGCCGGCCGACATCAGATCGTTCATGACATCGTATTTAGGTGCGACCGAGTGGAAAACTTCGGCGACTTTGTGGACTTTATCGTCCTCGGAGACGGTTTTATAACCGAAATGCGTGGTGTTGGTCATGGTGGCAAGCTTGTTTTGGCAGACTTACATTATACAAGTCCAGCCGCTGCGTGCTCGGCTTGCCAAATAAACTATGCACGGTTTCCTGCCGGCTGGAACCGGCTTTGCATGACACTCAGGCAATCAAGCCTTGTCAGCCTTGCCCGCGGCATTCGCCAGCTTGCTCAGCATCTGGTCCAGCAGCCAGGGCTTGCGGTCCTGGTCTTCCGCCAGTTCCTTGCGCCGGATAGCGTCGCGCACCACCAGCGAACCGATGTAGCGCAGCGGTTCCGGCGGGAACTGGCCGCGCGGGCCGGCTGCCAGCGGGCTGCGGCTCCAGGCGTTATCGAGGCCCAGCACCAGCGACGACAACAATTGCCCGCCCATGTAGCTGGGGCCGACGCCGTTGCCTGAATAACCGAAGCCGTAGAACACGTTCGGCATGTCGTTGAGCCGGCCGAAGAAGGGAAAGCCGGTGACCGAGCGGTCGGAGGGGCCGTTCCAGCTGGCGGTGATCGGCACGCCGGCCAGCGCCGGGAAAAATTCGTGCAGGCTGTGCTTGAGCTGCTGTTCATAGGGAGAACGCTGGTCGAATACCGGCAGGATGCGGCCGCGCCAGGCGAAGGTGTTGCCGCCCTTGCCGAGCATCAGGCGGCCGTCTTCGGTAGTGCGGTAATAGAACACGAAAGTGCGCGAATCAAGCACCGATACGCCGTCCGTCAAACCGATGCGCTGCAGCAGCTCGGGGCATTTCTCCGTGATCACCATGTCGCTGGAGACCACCGCCAGGGTCCGTTCGAATTGCGGGAAACGGCTGGCCATCCAGGCGTTGATGGCCAATACCACCTTGCCGGCCTGCAGGCTGCCGGCCGGCGTCTGCAGCGTGACCGTGGCGCCGGGCGTGAACGACAGCATCGGCGTCCTTTCGTAGATCCGTATGCCCATGTCCAGTGCTACGCGGCGCAGGCCGCGCACCAGTTTTCCCGGATGCACCGTCGCCGCCATCGGCGAGAACACTCCGGCGAGGTTACGCGCGGAACCGGAACGGCGCTGCACTTCAGCGCCAGGCAGCTCATGATAGGAACTCATGCCCTGCCGCTGCAGTTCCTGCAGCACCGGGTTCAGCACTCCCAGCTGCGCCTTGGTGGTGGCGGTATACAAGGTGCCATCCTGGCGGAACTCTGCATTGATCTTGTGTTCGCGGCAGAAATTGCCGATGTGGTCGACCACCGCCTCCGAAGCCTTTACCAGGCGCACTGCTTCAGCCTCGCCGAACAGGCGGCGCAAGGTGAAGAACTTGGTGGACCAGGTCAGCAGGCAGCCGCCGTTGCGGCCGCTGGCGCCGGCGCCGCACAGGTCGCTCTCGATGATGGCGATGTCCAGCGCCGGATCCTGCTGCTTGAGCTGGATTGCAGTCCACAAGCCGGTAAAGCCGCCGCCGACGATGCCGACGTCCGCCTTTTGCCGGCCTTGCAGGGCGGGAGCCAGCTCGCCGCCGTCGAACAATGCTTCTTCAAGCCAGAATGGGCGCATGGATTGGTTATCCTGAATGGGTAACGGTAACGGTTAAGCAGCAGCCAAGGCGCAGGCCGACATCAGCTTGAAAAAATATTGCAGGCCGGGGGTCGCCATGCCTTTCACCTTGGCCTGGTCGTCCCACAGGCGCAGGCTGACTGCATCGGCGGCATAAGGACGGGCGATGAACTGCGCCGCATCCGCGGCGGAAAACACGCCGCCCTGCAATTCCAGGCTGCGCTTGGAGTCTTCAGACAGGCGGTTCCAATAACCGGCATCTGTCGCGCACAGGTAACGCTTGGCGTCGACGTGCAGGCGGATCGGCTCCAGTACTGCCGGACTGAACAAGCCGCGCAGATGCGGTATCGCGAAATATTGATGGGTATCGTCGACGCCGCGCGCGGACGGCGTCTCGCCTTGCGGGTTCAGCAAATGCCCGAGATCGTGCAGCAAGGCGGCGCACACCAGTTCCGGGGCGGCGCCGGCCTGCTCGGCCAAGGTTGCCGACTGCAGCGCGTGCTCGAGCTGGCTGACCGGCTCGCCGCTGTACATCTGGTGGCCGCCGCGTTCGAACAGTTCGCAGATTTGCGGAATGGTCAGCATAGGTTCAGCTCCAGTTCAATTCCAAGGCAGGGAATAGGTTTTGGTGTTGCAGAAACTCTTCATCGCTTCCTGCACGCCTTCCTTGTAACCCAGGCCGGAATCCTTGATGCCGCCGAACGGCGTCAGTTCCAGGCGATAGCCTGGCACTTCGCGCACGTTGATGCTGCCGACCTGCAGTTCGCGCACGAAACGGGTGATGTAATCGAGGCGGTTGGTGCAGACCGAGGACGACAAGCCGTAGGGCGTCGAATTCGAGATACGGATGGCGTCGGCGATATCGGTGCAGCGGATCACTGGCGACACCGGGCCGAAGGTTTCTTCTGCGACCAGCAGGCAATCGGCCGGCACGTGGTCGAGCACGGTCGGCGAGTACAGTGCGCCATCGCGCAGGTTGCCGAACAGGAGCTTGGCGCCGTGCTGCTGGGCGTCCTTGACCTTGGCCTCAAAGGCGCTGGCGGAGCGGGCGTCGATCACGGTGCCCATGTCGTTGTGCGGATCCATCGGATCGCCGTATTTGACGGCCTTGGTTTTGCTGACCAGCAGCTCGACGAATTCATCGGCCACCGCCTGGTGCACGATCATGCGCTTGATCGCCGTGCAGCGCTGGCCGGAATTCTTGTACGAACCGGAAACCGCCAGCGTCGCCGCCTCCTCCAGGTCGGCGTCTTCCATCACGATGATCGGGTCGTTGCCGCCCAGCTCCAGCACCTGGCGTTTGTAGACCGCCTTGCCGGCGATGTATTTGCCGATAGGTACGCCGCCGGTGAATGTCACCAGGTCGACATCGGGATTGGTCAGCATTTCATCCGCGATTTCAGCGGGATCGCCGGTGACCACCGAGAACATTGCCGGCGGCAGGCCGGCTTCGTACAGGATGTCCGCCAGCAGCAGCGCCGACAGCGGCGTTTTTTCAGTCGGCTTGAGCACCATGCGATTGTTGGTGGCGATCGAAGGCGCAACCTTATGGGCAACCTGGTTGAGCGGATGGTTGAACGGCGTGATCGCCGAAATCGCGCCCAGCAATGGTTCTTTCAAGGTATAGACCTTGCGCTGCTTGCCGTGCGGCGTCAGGTCGCAGGAAAACACCTGGCCGTCATCCACCAGCGCCTGGTTGGCGGCGAACACGAATACGTCGCAGGCGCGGCCGACTTCATACAGGCTGTCTTTCTTGCACAGGCCGGCTTCTGCCGTGATCAGGTCGGAAATCGCATCGGCATTGGCGCGCAGCAGCTCCGAAGCGCGCAACACGATGCGCGACCGTTCATAGCGCGTCAGCGGCGAGCAAAAGGCGCGCGCCGCCTGGAAAGCATGGCGGATGTCTTCCACTGTAGCCTTCGGCACCGAACCGACCAGCGCGCCGTTGAAAGGATTGCGGATTTCTATGCGGCGCGGGTTGCCGACCAGCTTGCCGGCAATCCGCATCTCTTGGTGTAAAGGCTCGCCTTGCTTGAGCTTGCTCAGTTCGGTCAGCATCATGTCCTCGGGTCTGTCGGTCAGCGTGGAGAAAATTTATTGCGCGCTTATCGGGTGAAATTCATGGCCAGGAAAAACACATCGAAATTGCGCAGCCGGTGGCCGGCCGGGATGGCGCCCAGCTTGCGGTTGAACATCAGCGGCACCCGCTGTTCGGAAATGCCGCCGTGCGAACGCAGCGGCAGTTTCAGCTCGGACAGGTCATGGCGGCTGGCGGCGGTGCCGATCACGGCCAGGCGTTCGCTGACCACCACCAGGTCGCCGATGCGGTCCGGCGGCAGTTCGAAACGCTGCGCTGCCTGTTCGCGTGTGAGCACCAGTTCGATGCCGGGGATGGCGCGGATCTTGTCGGCGATCTCGGCAGCGCTCGAGGCCGCACCGAGATAGACAGTTGCATAGGAGCCGAGCGCACCGTGGTGCACCACATAGGGATCGGTAATCGGCAAGATAACGCGGGTTTTCTCGACGCCGACCTTGGCGTCCAGCACATCCTGCAGATAGACCACGTTGGCATTGCCGGCGCTGTCGGTCTTGGCGTTCATGCCGTGGTCGGCGGTCAGGCCGATCACCGCGCCCAGCGCATCGAGCTGGGTCAGGTAATGGTCCATCATGGCGTAGAAAGCGTTGGCGCCGGGCGTGCCGGGGGCGTATTTGTGCTGGATGTAGTCGGTGGTCGACAGGTACATGATGTCCGGCCGTTCGCTGGCCAGCAGCTTGACGCCGGCGGCGAACACGAACTCGGACAGTTCGGCGCTGTACACCGACGGCAGCGGCATGCCGACCAGTTCCAGCAGGTTTTCTATGCCGTTCTGTTCCAGCGTAGCCTGGTCGGCTTTTTCAGCGGAAAAGCAGATGCCGCGCATCTTGTGGCCGAGCAGGCCGCGCAGCTTGTCCTTGGCGGTCACCACCGCCACCTTGGCGCCGGCATCGGCGAAGGCGGCCAGGATGGTGCTGGCGCGCAGGTACTTGGCGTCGTTCATCATCACTTCCTGCCTGGTTTCCAGGTCGTAGAAGTAGTTGCCGCAGATGCCATGCACCGACGGCGGCACCCCGGTCACGATCGACAGGTTGTTCGGATTGGTGAAACTCGGCACCACGCAGTCGGCGCCCAGCACCGTGCCCTGCTCCGTCATCTTTTTCAGGAACGGCGCGACGCCGGCTTGGATCGCCTGGTTGATGTATTCCTGTTCGCAGCCGTCGACGCAAACCACCACCAGCGGCTGCCGCATCGATTGATAACTGCGGCCATTGACGTTAAGGGTTCTGGTATTGGACATGGCATTGCTTTCGCTGTGAGTCAGACTTGCTTGTAGGTTTTACTTCAAGGTGATCGGCGCGGCCGAGGCAGCTTTTGCCTGCGCCTTGTGCATGCGGTTGCGCCCGGCCACCGCGTGTTCGCGCATGATGTCGCCGGCGGCTTGCGGATCGCCGGCGGCGATGGCGTCGACGATCTTGTGGTGTTCGGTAGTCGAAGTCGGCAGGCTGCCCTTTTGCGCCAGCGCCGAGCGGCGGAACAGGCTGAGTTCGTTGACCAGGCGGCGGTAGGTATGCAGCAGCTTCTTGTTGGCGGTGAACTGCACCAGCGCATCATGGAAGGCCAGGTTCAGTTTCAGGTAGCCGTCGACGTCGCCCAGCGCCACCATGCCGTCCATGCGATCGAGCAGCGTGCGCAGCTCCTGCACTTGGGCCGGCTTGATGGCCGCCGCCAGCTTGCGCCCGATCAATTCATCCAGCGCCGCCCGCACCTCATAAATCTCGTCGGCTTCTTCGACCGAAATCTGGCGCACGAACACGCCGCAGTTTTTTTCCTGCTGCACCAGCCCCGCCTCTTCCAGCGCGCGAAACGCCTCGCGCACCGGACCGCGCGAAACGCCCAGCATTTCCGCCAGCGAAACCTCGTTGAGCTTGTCGCCGGCGACCAGGTCGCCGGTGAGGATCATGCGCTCCAGTTCTTTCTGCACTAAGGAAGGCAGCGAGTTTTTCTGGACCAGGGCGATAGTGTTCATGGTGCGGTTGACGGTCATGGCGTTCTTTTTAGACGTTTGATGATTGCACTTTAACTCAAGCAAGTGTAGATTGTCTACAATATACATGAAACAACGTGTGATATCAAACCAAGGACACCCTCATGAGCCTGCATAGCCGCGATCCGATTCTGCTGACCCCCGGACCACTGACCACTTCCCTCGCCACCAAGAGCGCCATGCTGCAGGACTGGGGCTCCTGGGATGCCGCCTTCAACGCCATCACGGCCAAAGTACGCAAGCAATTGCTCGACATCGCCAATGCGCACGAAAGCCATGTGTGCGTGCCAATGCAGGGCAGCGGCACATTCTCGATAGAAGCCGCGATCAACACCCTGCTGCCGCGCAACGGCCACATGCTGGTGCTGATCAACGGCGCCTACGGCAAGCGCATGGCGAAAATCGTCGAGATGATGGGACGCCAGGTATCCGTGCTGGAAACGGCCGAGGACGTGCCGACCACTGCTGCCGATGTCGAGCGCGCCTTGGGCAACGACCGCAGCATCACGCACATCGGCGTGATCCATTGCGAAACCAGCACCGGCATCCTCAATCCCCTATATGAAATTGCCGAAGTAGTGGCGCAGCACAAGAAAAGCCTGGTCATCGACGCCATGAGTTCTTTCGGCGCGCTGGAAATCGATGCAACGAAAATCAGTTTCGATGCACTGATCGCGGCCAGCGGCAAATGCATAGAAGGACCACCGGGCATGGGCTTCGTGATTGTCCGCAAAAGCGTACTGGAAAAAAGCGCGGGCAATTCAAGGTCGCTGTCGCTCGACCTTCACGATCAGTGGACCTACATGGAAAAAACCACGCAATGGCGCTTCACGCCGCCGACCCACATCGTGGTGGCTTTTCATGCGGCGTTGAACCAGTTTTTTGCGGAAGGCGGCCAGCCGGCCCGGCTGGCGCGCTATACCAGGAACTACGACACCCTGATGGCGGGCATGCGCGAACTGGGGCTGATCCAGTTTCTGCCGGCAAAAATCCAGGCGCCCATCATCGTCACGATGCATGCGCCGAACAGCGCCAGTTACGCATTCAAGGATTTCTATAACCGGGTGCGCGACAAGGGCTTCATCCTGTACCCAGGCAAGCTGACCCAGGCCGAGACTTTCCGCGTGGGTTGCATCGGTTCTATCGGCGCGGAGGAAATGCGGCAGGCAGTGCATGCGATCGGCGATGCACTGCGCGAGATGGGAATCAAGGCAAGGAACGCCGGCAATTCTTGACGATGCAAGCCGGCCGGATATTGCGGAGACGGGGTCCGGCTAGCTTATGCGCAACCGTGGCCGCCCGCGGCCTTGGCTGTCATCGGCAGGTCGCGGCCGGATTCCCGGGTATGGCCGGCTGCTTCAAGACGCTGCAGGTAGTCTTCCCACATTGCCTCCTGGTCCCGTCCTAATTTATACAGGTAGGCCCAGGTATAGATGCCGCTGACATGGCCGTCGGAAAACGTCGGCTTGACGGCATAATTGCCGACCGGGTCGAGCGCCGCCATTTCGACATTGCGCTTGCCGGTCTGCAGCACTTCCTGCCCGGGACCATGGCCGCTGACTTCGGCGGAGGGCGAATACACGCGCATCAATTCAAACGGCAGCAAAAAAACCGCGCCGTCGTCGAAGGCGACTTCCAGCTTGCACGATTGCTTGTGCACTACGAATGACACCGGCGCAGGCGCCGGGGCTGATTGCTTGGAACCGGTCATTGGGGTTGCCCGTAAATGAGATTAAAACTGCCCGGAGACGGCAGAACGCAATGCGCCCAGCAACACCTGCCGTTGCTCCAGCGTGGCTGGCGATGGCTGCCGTTGCGCTTCGGCCCACACCGGGCCAGGGAAATGAGCGTCGTCCACATAGCGTGGAATCACATGCCAGTGCAGATGCGGCGTCATGTTGCCGAGGCTGGCCAGGTTGATTTTTTCCGGCTGCATGACAGCACGCACCGCAGACTCCACCTTGCAGACCGCAGCCATCAATGTGCTGCGATCAGCCACCGGCAGATCGGTCATTTCCTTCACATGATCGTTCCAGATGACACGGCAAAAACCTGGATAAGAGGCATCGTCGACCAGCACCACGCGGAATTTTTCGGCGTAGTGGAGTACTTCCCCACCGTCGCCGTTGCACAGTTCGCAATCAGCTGAATGCATTGCCATGGTCACACCAGGATCCGTTCGATGCCGCCGTTATTGGCGCGTGCAACATAGTCCGGCAGCCAGTTCTCGCCCAGCAGGTGGCGCGCCATCTCGACCACGATGTAGTCTGCTGTGGTGCCGGAATCATCGTTGTAGCGCGACAGCCCTTGCAGGCAAGACGGGCAGGAAGTGAGGATCTTGACGTCGCCGCCGAAACCGTCGGCGCGCAGCTTGTCCGCGCCCTTGTTCATCTCCTCTTCCTTGCGGAAACGGACCTGGGTCGAGACATCCGGACGGCTCACGCCGAAGGTGCCGGACTCGCCGCAGCAACGTTCGTTCTTCTCGATCTTGGTCCCGCTGTCGGTGGTGATGAGCGCGTTCACCGTCTTCATCGGGTCCTGCAGTTTCATCGGGCTGTGGCAAGGATCGTGGTACATGTAGCGCGTGCCGCTCACGCCTTCCAGCTTGAGATTCTTTTCCAGCAGGTATTCGTGGATATCGATGATGCGGCAACCCGGGAAGATCTTGTCGAACTGGTAGCCCTGCAGCTGGTCGTAGCAAGTGCCGCAGGAAACGATCACGGTCTTGATGTCGAGGTAGTTCAGGGTATTCGCCATGCGGTGGAACAGCACGCGGTTGTCGGTGATGATCTTTTCCGCCTTGTCGAAATCGCCCGAACCGCGCTGCGGATAACCGCAGCACAGGTAACCCGGCGGCAGCACGGTCTGCACGCCGACCTGCCACAGCATCGCTTGCGTGGCCAGGCCGACTTGCGAGAACAGCCGCTCGGAACCGCAGCCCGGGAAATAAAACACGGCTTCGGTATCGGCGGTGGTGCTCTTCGGATCGCGGATGATAGGCACGATCTTGTCGTCTTCGATATCCAGCAAGGCGCGCGCGGTCTTCTTCGGCAGGTTGCCCGGCATCTTCTTGTTGATGAAGTGGATCACCTGTTCCTTGATCGGCGCCTTGCCAACCGTGGCAGGCGGTTTCTTGGTCTGCTTCTTGGCGAATTTCTTCAGTATGTCGTTGCCCAGGCGCTGCGCCTTGAAACCCCAGTCGGTCATGACCTTGCGCGTCATGTTGATGGTGGCCGGATCGGTGGCGTTCAGGAAGAACATCGCAGCCGTGGTGCCGGGATTGAACGATTTCTTGTTCATCTTGCGCAGCAGGTTGCGCATGTTCATCGAGACGTCGCCGAAATCGATGTCGACCGGGCATGGCGTGACGCACTTGTGGCAGACCGTGCAGTGGTCGGCCACGTCTTCGAATTCTTCCCAATGCTTGATCGAGATGCCGCGCCGGGTCTGCTCTTCGTACAGGAAGGCTTCCACCAGCAGCGAGGTCGCCAGGATCTTGTTGCGCGGCGAGTACAGCAGGTTGGCGCGCGGCACGTGGGTGGCGCACACCGGCTTGCATTTGCCGCAGCGCAGGCAATCCTTGACGCTGTTGGCGATGGCGCCGATATCGCTTTGCTGCATGATCAGCGATTCGTGTCCCATCAGGCCGAACGACGGCGTGTAGGCATTGCTCAGGTCGGCTTCGAAACCCGGCAGGTTGAGCAGCTTGCCCTTGTTGAAACGGCCTTCCGGATCGACCCGCAGCTTGTAGCTGCGGAAGTCCTTGATCTCGTCTTCGGTCAGGAACTCCAGCTTGGTGATGCCGATCCCGTGTTCGCCCGAAATCACGCCGTCCAGCGAACGCGCCAGGGTCATGATGCGCGCCACCGCGGCGTGCGCATCCTGCAGCATTTCATAGTGGTCGGAATTGACCGGCAGGTTGGTATGCACGTTGCCGTCGCCGGCATGCATGTGCAAGGCCACGAACACGCGGCCGCGCAAGACCCGTTTGTGGATCGCGCTGCACTCGTCGAGGATCAGCTTGAACGAAGCACCGTTGAATATCTGGCGCAGCAAGGCGCGCACTTCCTGTTTCCAGGACACGCGCACGGTGCGGTCCTGCACCACGTCGAACACGGTGGCGTTGGGCTGCTGCAGCAGGCGCTGCTCGAACACCAGGCCGAGTTTTTCCAGTCCTAACGCGGCCAGCTCGTCTTTCGCATCCTTGAGCGGCTTGTCCAGGTTGGCCAGCAGGTAAGTCCAGCGCGCCTGCACTTCGACCAGCAATTGCTCGGCCTGGTGCACGCGGTCTTCCAGTATTTCGGCAGCGGGAATGTCGTCGCCGTCGGCGTCGTCGCCCTTGCCCAGCGGCAGATTTCCCTTGAGCAGGAAATCGCGCAATTCATCCACCAGCTGCAGCTTGTTCTTGGCCGACAGCTCGATATTGATGCGTTCGATGCCGTCGGTGTACTCGCCCATGCGGTTGAGCGGAATCACCACGTCTTCATTGATCTTGAAGGCGTTGGTATGCTTGGCGATGGCGGCCGTGCGGGCGCGGTCCAGCCAGAATTTCTTGCGCGCTTCCGGGCTGACTGCAATGAAACCCTCGCCGACCCGGTTGTTGGCCATGCGCACCACTTCCGACGCCGCTTGCGCCACCGCGTTTTCATCGTCGCCGACGATGTCGCCGAACAAGGCCATCTTCGGCAGTACGCCGCGCTTCGATTTGGTGGTGTAGCCGACTGCGCGCAGGTAACGCTCGTCCAGGTGCTCCAGGCCGGCCAGGATGGCGCCACCCTTCCTGGTTTCGGCATCGAGGAAGTCCTTGATCTCGACGATCGAAGGAATCGCATCGCGCGCCTGGCCGAAGAATTCCAGGCAGACGGTGCGCGTGTGCTTCGGCATCTTGTGCAGGATCCAGCGCCCGGAAGTGATCAGGCCATCGCAGCCTTCTTTCTGGATTCCCGGCAAACCCGCCAGGAATTTGTCGGTCACGTCCTTGCCCAGGCCTTCCTTGCGGAATACCCGGCCGGCGATTTCCAGGATCTCGGTCTTGAACGGCTTTTCGCTCGGCCGGCCCTTCTCCGCCGGATGGCGCCATTCCAGCTGGAAGCGCGCCAGCGGCGTGTCATGGATCTTGCCCAAATTGTGGTCGAGACGGGTCACGTCCAGCCAGTCGCCGTTCGGATCGACCATGCGCCAGCTCGCCAGATTATCCAGCGCGGTGCCCCACAGCACGGCTTTCTTGCCGCCGGCGTTCATGGCGATATTGCCGCCAACGCAGGATGCCTCGGCCGAAGTCGGATCGACCGCGAACACGAAACCGGCTTTTTCGGCGGCGTCCGACACGCGCTTGGTGACCACGCCGGCGCCGGAATAGATCGTCGCGTATTCTTTGTCGAGTCCTGGCAGGACGGCCATTTCGACTGCGCCCAGCTGTTCCAGTTTTTCGGTGTTGATGACTGCCGACAACGGCGTCAGCGGAATCGCGCCGCCGGTGTAGCCGGTGCCGCCGCCGCGCGGGATGATGGTCAGGCCGAGCTCGATGCAGCCCTTGACCAGGCCGGCCATTTCATCTTCGCTGTCGGGCGTCAGCACCACGAACGGATATTCGACGCGCCAGTCGGTGGCGTCGGTCACATGCGATACGCGCGACAGGCCGTCGAACTTGATGTTGTCCTTGGCGGTATAGCGCCCCAGGATCTTGTTGGCGCGCTTGCGCAGATCGTAGGTCTGGCGGAATTCGTCGGCGAAGGCGGCGATCGCCTTGCGCGCGGCGGCCAGCAGCGCTTCCACATTCTCGCTGCGTTTTTTCGCTTCTTCATCGCCGGCGGCATCGCCCTCGCCGGTGACGATACGGCGCTTGTCGACTTCGCCGAGCCGGTGATGCAACGCATCAATCAGGGCTTGGCGGCGCTTCGGGTTATCCAGCATGTCATCTTGCAGATACGGATTGCGCCGCACTACCCAGATGTCGCCCAGCACTTCATACAGCATCCTGGCGGAACGGCCGGTCTGGCGCTTGCTGCGCAGTTCGTCGAGCAGGCGCCAGGATGCTTCGCCCAGCAGGCGGATCACGATCTCGCGGTCTGAAAACGAGGTGTAGTTATAAGGAATCTCGCGCAAGCGCGTAGGAGCGGCGCCGTGTGGCGCGTCTGACAATAATGCCTGGATTTTGACTGGGGCGTTCATTGGTCTATGAAAGTTGACTGCGGCTACTGAACCTGCATTTTAGCTTATCGCGCTGCGTCACGAGGGCAAGATGCCGATTTGTGCAGTGCAAGGCATTGAGCGGCTGCGAATAGGCAAATGCAATGAAATCAATAAAAACAATCAATTTTCATATATTAATAGTCTTTAACTACAATGCATCCATACCCATTTTTTCAGGAGCCATCATGTTTAGCGAGATCATCAGTGAAATCCTCGACAGCATTTCCTGCACATTGGCCGACTACGGCCAGTGCAAGGGCTGATTCACCGTACCCCGGAGGCAAGCCATGACACCCGTTTCCTTATCGCGCAGGAATCCCTATTTCGGCATGTCCTACCTGCTGCGCCAGCGCGCATGGCCGTTGCGCATGCTGCCCTACCTGATCTTGCTGCTGATCACGCCAGCGATGTTCTGGGCCGGCCTTTCCGCGCTCTGATCAAACCCGCCGCAGTTCGGCGGCGATCTCGGCGGCGATCCGGCTCTCGTTCCGGTTCACGCCAGCCAGCTTGCGACTTGCCGCCAGAATCCGTCCGGCACGTTCATCAGCAGCCAGACGACGAACACATAGCGCGCGAACTTGCCGACCGCCATATACGCGACACAGGGCCAGAACGGCAGCTTGAGCCAGCCGCCCAGGGTGCAGATCGGGTCGCCTATGCCCGGCACCCAGGCCAGCAGCATGGTTTTGGCGCCGTAACGCTGCAGCCAGTTGAACCAGCCGCTGCCGCGCTCGCGGGCGAATGCCTGCTTGGCGCCGTAACCCATCCAGTAATCCACCACGCCGCCTAGCGTATTGCCCGCGGTCGCGACCAGGATCACCGGCCAGAACAGCGCGCCGTTGGCCTTGATCACGGCAAACACGGCCGGCTCGGAACCCAGCGGCAGCAGGGTGGCGGCGACAAAACTGATGATGAAGACGGAAGTCAGGCCGACCGTAGGCACGGCGAGCGTCTTGAGCAACCATAAAACAGCGGATTCGATCATGGAAAACTATTCGGAGAAAGACGGCAGACCCGGCCGCACGCGAATAAATGGCATGCGGCCGACAAAACCTGGTGACGATTAAAAGCCGTCCATTATAATGATCCGCTGTTTCCCCCGGCCTGATCCTGTTGTCGAGCGCGCTCGACATCCCCAATTTGACAACGACATGACCACAGATTATTTGCAGAAGATCCTCACCGCCCGCGTCTACGACGTCGCGGTCGAAACCCCTCTTGAACTGGCGCCAACGCTGTCGAAGCGTATTGAGAACCAGATTTATTTCAAGCGCGAGGATGTGCAAAGCGTGTTCAGTTTCAAGCTGCGCGGCGCCTACAACAAGATGGCCAGCCTGACCCCGGCCCAGCTCAAGCGCGGCGTGATCTGCGCTTCGGCCGGCAACCACGCGCAAGGACTGGCGCTGTCGGCGGCCAAGCTCAGCTGCCGAGCCGTGATCGTGATGCCGACCACCACGCCGCAAGTCAAGGTCGACGCAGTACGGGCGCGCGGCGGCGAAGTCGTTCTGTTCGGCGACTCCTACACCGACGCCTACAACCACGCGCTGACGCTGGAAAAGAAACTCAAGCTGACCTTCGTCCATCCTTTCGACGATCCGCACGTGATCGCCGGCCAAGGCACCATCGGCATGGAAATCCTGCGCCAGCACGCCGGGCCCATCCATGCAATCTTCGTCCCGATAGGCGGCGGCGGTTTGATTGCCGGCATCGCCGCCTATGTCAAGGCGGTGCGGCCCGAGATCAAGATCATCGGCGTCCAGACCACCGATTCCGACGCCATGGCGCGCAGCCTGAAGGCGGGCCGCCGCGTCACCCTGGCGGATGTCGGCCTGTTCGCCGACGGCACCGCGGTCAAGCTGGTCGGCGAAGAAACCTTCCGCCTGGCGCGCCTGCATGTGGACGAAGTGATCCTGGTCGATACCGACGCCGTCTGCACCGCGATCAAGGATGTATTCCAGGATACGCGCAGCATCCTGGAACCGTCCGGCGCGCTGGCGGTGGCCGGCGCCAAAGCCTATGTCGAACGCGCCAAGGCCACCCGCAAGCCGGTCAAGGACCAGACCCTGGTGACGATCGCCTCCGGCGCCAACATGAATTTCGACCGCTTGCGTTTCGTCGCCGAAATGGCCGACATCGGCCAGCTGCGCGAAGCCGTGTACGCCGTCACCATCCCGGAACAGTTCGGCAGCTTCCGCCGTTTCTGCGAGCTGGTGGGGCCGCGCAACGTCACCGAATTCAACTACCGCATCAGCGACGAGAAAGTCGCGCACGTGTTTGTCGGCGTGCAGACCACCAGCGGCGAAGAAGCCAAGCAGATCGCCAGGAATTTCGAGAAACACGGCTTCAGCACGCTTGACCTGACCCATGACGAACTGGCCAAGGTCCACGTGCGGCACCTGGTGGGCGGCAAGAGCCCGCTGGCGGAAAACGAATTGCTGTACCGCTTCGAGTTCCCGGAACGTCCGGGCGCCCTGATGCGCTTCCTCAATTCGATGGCGCCCGACTGGAACATCAGCCTGTTCCATTACCGCAGCCAGGGCGGCGACGTCGGCCGCATCCTGGTCGGGCTGCAGGTGCCGAAAAAAGAGATGAAGATTTTCCGCACTTTCCTGTCCAGCCTGGGTTACCGCTATTGGGATGAAAGCAGCAATCCGGTCTACAAGCTGTTCCTCGGCTAAGACGCCCGGCCATGCTCCCGATAGGCGCCATCAAGCGGCGAATATCGGGGAGCCGTAGCTTATCTGGCAAAATACTGCTTTTAAGCACAAGCAGAAGCCATGACTATCCCCAACACGCCTGACGCCTCGCCGCTCGGCAAACCCGCCGCCTACCAGACCCAGTACCAGCCTTCGCTGCTGTTCCCGATTGCCCGCCTGGGCAAGCGCGAAGAAATCGGCGTCAGCGGCACGCTGCCGTTTTTCGGCGTCGATATCTGGAATGCGTACGAGGTGTCCTGGCTCAACCTGCGCGGCAAGCCGCAAGTGGCGATCGCCACTTTCACGGTACCGGCAGATTCCCCCAACATCATCGAATCGAAGTCGTTCAAGCTGTACCTGAATTCCTTCAACCAGACCAGGCTGGCGGACAAGGACGCGCTGCTGCAGCTGCTGCGCACTGACATATCGGCCGGTTTCGGCGCACCGGTGCATGTCGCCCTGGCCACGGCCGAGGCCTTTTCCGGGCTCAAGCTGCAAGAACCGCAAGGCTTGCTGCTGGACCGGCTCGATATCGAAGTGGACGAGTACCAGCCGAATCCGTCGCTGCTGAAAAGCGATCCGGACCAGGTAGTGGTGGAAGAGACCCTGGTCTCGCACCTGCTGAAATCGAATTGCCTGGTCACCGGCCAGCCGGACTGGGGCAGCGTGCAGATCCATTACGTCGGCGCCGCCATCGACCAGGAGAGCCTGCTCAAGTACCTGATCAGCTTCCGCGAGCACAATGAATTCCACGAACAATGCGTGGAACGCATATTTATGGACCTGATGCGCAACTGTCGGCCACAAAAGCTGTCTGTCTATGCGCGCTATACCCGGCGCGGTGGTCTCGATATCAATCCCTGGCGCAGCAATTTCTCCACATCGCAGCCACCGTTGAATTGGCGCCAGGCAAGGCAATAATTTACGTTCGGTTACAAACCGTAGCAAAAAAACAGCACTCAAGTGACTAAATAGTAGTAATTTGGTCGGGAATATTGACGTCCATAGGATCAACGTCTACCGTACGACCTCGCCGTAAAAGGACTCTTTCGCTTATGACATTTTTTTCTCGTTTCACTACCCTCAAGCGCACTGCCTTGATCTCTTGCATTACAGCACTGGTCACCGTGGCTGCTCCAGCCCAGGCCCAGGAAACCCCGGACACCACCGGCTGGTTCAGCAAAACTCTCTCGCAGACCAAGAATCGTCTCGACAACATCGTCGAAAACGGCGACATGGAAGTGTATCTGTCGGGCTACGCCTATCACGGCCGCCGCACCTACACTAAAGAGCGCATCGAAGAACTGAATGAAAAGGCCTGGGGCCTGGGCGGCGGCCGCACCATCCGCAACGCCGACGGCAACGACGAATCGCTGTACCTGTTCGCGATCCGCGACTCGCATTTCAAGCCGCAGATCATGGCTGGATATGCCTATGAATGGATCTGGAATGTCCCCAAGACGCCGGTCGAAGTCGGCGCCGGCTATACCGCCATGATGATGAGCCGCCAGGATTATTTCGGCGGCTTCCCGTTCCCGATCGCCTTGCCCGTGGTCTCGCTGGGCGTCAAGGGAGCCAAATTGATGGGATCTTACGTGCCTCGCCTGTCGCAGAACAAAGGCAACGGCGACGTCTGGCTGATATTTGCGCGCTTTGAAGTTAAATAAAAGCCATCGCCCGGCTCCAGCAAGACCATGACCGCAAGTTGGTGTTGTTGGCCGGAATCAAGTCTATAATCCGGGTTGGGAGCCATTAAGACCGTAGCCTGGGCTATGCTGACTCGGGCCAGGATCGGGAAGGCGTTACCATGACAACAGCTGCCGCACGCTATCGCGGCTAGCAGCGCCAGCCCGGGATTGGCATGTTTTTGAAGTGCTGCGGCCATATTAGTGGTGGCTTACAATGACTTAGACACAACCACCCGTATTGTGCCGCATACCAATTTGTATTATGACTAATCTTGCAAAAATCCTGCCTGCACAAAATGTAGCGCTGGATCTGGAAGTCTCCAGTAAAAAACGCGCCTTCGAACAAGCCGGTTTACTCTTCGAAAACAATTGCGGCATTGCCCGCTCTACCGTCTCCGACAACCTGTTTGCGCGCGAACGCCTGGGTTCTACCGGCCTTGGCCATGGCGTCGCCGTGCCGCATGGCCGCGTCAAGGGATTGAAAGCGCCGCTGGCCGCCTTTGTGCGCCTGGCCGAACCGATTCCGTTTGAATCGCCGGATGGCGAACCGGTCCGCTTGCTGGTGTTCCTGCTGATTCCTGACAACGTCACCCAGCAGCACCTGGAAATCCTGTCGGAAATCGCCGAGATGTTTTCCAGCGACGCCTTCCGCTCCATCCTGAGCAGCGATCCCGATCCCGCTTCGGTGCACGCGCACATCGTGGCCTGGCAGCCCATGGGCACGGAAAATGCGACATAATTTAGATTAAGACATCACCCTGTCTGAGTCGCCAGCAGGCGATCTAACCCCCTAACCACGTCAGACGCCGACCATGCCAGTTTCCACGCCCCTCTCGATTCAGCAGCTATACGACGAAAACCGCGAATCGCTGCAGCTGGGCTGGTTTGCCGGCTTCCCCGGCGGCGAGCGGCTGATTTCCGGCGATGCCGCTTCGGCCGCCGACCAGGTGGGCCACCTGAACCTGATCCACCCGGGCCGGATCCAGGTCTTCGGGCACCAGGAAACCGAATACTACCAGCGCCTTTCGGCCACTTCGCGGGTCTACCAGACCGCTGAACTGGTGGCCGGCGCGCCGCCCGCCTTCATCATCGCGCAGGGCCTGGCGACGCCGCCGGACATCCTCGAAATCTGCGATGAAAAGAACATCCCGCTATTTTCGACGCCGTTGCCGGCTGCGCAGGTGATCGATTACCTGCGGGTATACCTGTCGAAAAAACTGGCGCAACGGATCACCATGCATGGCGTGTTCATGGATGTGCTGGGAGTCGGCGTGCTGATCACCGGCGAATCCGGGCTCGGCAAAAGCGAGCTGGGGCTGGAACTGATTTCGCGCAGCCACGGCCTGGTGGCCGACGATGCGGTCGAATTCGCCCGCATCGCGCCGAACATGATCGAAGGCCGCTGTCCGCACCTGCTGCAGAACCTGCTGGAAGTGCGCGGCCTGGGCCTGCTCGACATCAAGACCATCTTCGGCGAAACCGCGGTGCGCCGCAAAATGCGCCTCAAGCTGATCGTGCACCTGGTGCGGCGCGCGACGCTGGAAGAAAACTACGAGCGCCTGCCGCTCGACGCCCATACCCAGGAAGTACTGGGGCTGGCGATCCGCAAAGTCATCATCCCGGTAGCCGCCGGCCGCAACATCGCGGTGCTGCTGGAAGCCGCGGTGCGCAACACCATCCTGCAGCTGCGCGGCATCGACACGCTCAAGGATTTCATCGCGCGCCAGCGCATTGCGATGGACAGCGACAGCGATCTTTAAAGATAGCGGGCAGGCCGCCCACGCTCTCGACTGCCGTAGTTACGGTATCATTGCGCAATGCGCATAATTCTCATCACTGGTATTTCCGGTTCAGGTAAATCGGTCGCTCTTCGCGTGCTCGAAGACGCCGGTTATTTTTGCGTCGATAACCTGCCGCCGATCCTGCTGCGCGACCTGGTCGCCACCCGCATCGACGAAGGCGCGCAAATGCTGGCGGTAGCCACCGACGCCCGCAGCGCCGACTCGCTGGCCGGCCTGCCCTCGGATATCCGGCAACTGAAAGCCGAAGGACACGACGTCAAGGTGTTCTTCCTGACCGCCCAGACCGAATCGCTGATCGCCCGCTTCTCCGAGACCCGCCGCAGCCATCCGCTGTCGCACCGCCTGCGTCCCGGCCAGAATCCGGCCGACCGCCTGACCCTGACCGAGTGCATCCTGAATGAACGCGAGATGCTGGCCGGGATCGAGAGCATCGCCCACACCATCGATACTTCGAACATGAGCGCCAACCGCTTGCGCAGCTGGATCAAGGAGCTGGTCTATACCGAACCGGCGCCGCTGATCCTGCTGTTCGAATCGTTCGCCTTCAAGCGCGGCGTGCCGCTGGACGCCGACCTGGTGTTCGACGTGCGCATGCTGCCGAATCCGCATTACGACGTGAAACTGCGGCCGCTGACAGGCTGCGACCAGCCGGTGATCGCGTTCCTGGAAGACTTGCCGAAAGTAGGCGACCTGCTCAACGACATCCGCAATTTTGTCGAAAAATGGCTGCCGTCGTTCAAGGATGACAACCGCAGCTACCTGACGGTAGCCATCGGCTGCACCGGCGGCCAGCATCGCTCGGTCTACATGGTGGAGCGGCTGGCGGAATATTTCCAGGTATCCGAACGCGTGGTGCGGCGCCATCGCGAACTGGCCAGGCGCGCCGGCGACAATTAGCCGGCTGCGCAGCCCCCCGCAACGCAGTTCACTCTCTCTCCGCAGTCGACGTCACAACCTATGCCCGAAAATAATTCCTGGATACCGCTGTTCCCGCTCAACGCGGTGCTGTTTCCCGGCGGCGTCCTGCCGCTCAAGGTATTTGAAACACGCTACCTCGACATGCTGCGCGAATGCATGCGGCTGGAGCAGCCGTTCGGCGTGGTGCTGATCAAGTCAGGACAGGAAGTCGGCAATGCCGCCGAGCCGGAAAGCGTCGGCTGCCTGACCAGGATCATCGAATGGGACATGCAAGACCTGGGCGTGATGATGCTGCGCACCGAGGGCAGCCAGCGTTTCCGGATCGTGCAGCAGCGCGTATTGTCCGACCAGCGCCTGGAAGCGCAGGTAACGCTGATCGACTCCGACGCGGCGACGCTGCCTGACGAAGCCCATCTGCAATGCGCCAGCACCTTGAAGCTGGTGATCGACGATATCAACAAGAAAGGCCGCGCCGCGCATGGAGAGAATTTCGCCAGCCCGTTTGCCTTGCCGCTGCAATTCGACAATGCCGGCTGGGTCGCCAACCGCTGGTGCGAAATCCTGCCGATTCCCTTGAAAGCGCGCCAGAAGCTGCTCGAACTGACCGACGGCCGCGAGCGGCTCGGCATAGTCCATCAATATCTGCGGCAACACCACATCATCTGACAAGCCGCTTCAGGCAAACAAGTCCGCTTCGCGAAAAACTTCCAGCAGCAGCTTCTTGACCGGCGCCGGCAACGGCGCGCCGGCCAGCTTGTCAGCCGGATACCAGACATGGTTGGCATGGGCGACGCCATCCAGCCGATGTTCAAGGGCGATCTGGAACGGCGCTATCTGCAATTTGAAATGCGTGAAGACGTGGGTAAACGGCTGCAGCGGTTCGCACGATGCCACCGGGCCGAAGGCTGCGGTGGCGCGATTGAGCGCGGCGTCGAAATCGTCTTTCGAGGCAAGCCCCGGCGCAATTTCCGGCAACGACAGCAAGCCGCCCCAGATGCCGCTGTCGGGACGCTGCTCCAGCAGGACCTGGCGCCGGTCGACGATCACCAGCATGCCGGTATGTTTTTCGGGAATCGCTTTTTTCGGTTTGCGCACCGGCAGCTGGCTGACCCGGTCGGTTGCCTGGGCGACGCAGCGCTGCGCCAGCGGACAGGCCTGGCAGGAAGGTTTGCTGCGCGTGCAGAGCGTCGCCCCCAAGTCCATCAGGCCCTGGGTATACGATTCCACGCCCTGCTCCGGCAACAAGGCCACGGCACGGCGCCACATCGCATCTTCGATCGGCTTGGCGCCGGGATAACCGTCGATGCCGAACACCCGGGAGAACACACGCTTGACGTTGCCGTCCAAAATCGCAGCCTGCACGCCGTAGGAGAATGCGGCAATGGCGGCTGCGGTGGAACGGCCGATGCCAGGCAGCTCTTGCAGCAGCAGCGGATCGCGCGGAAATATCCCGCCATGCTCAGCCACCACCTGCTGCGCGCAGCGATGCAGGTTGCGCGCCCGGGTGTAATAACCCAGGCCGCTCCAATGCGCCATCACCTCTTCGCTAGGCGCCGCTGCCAGCGCCTGCACGTCGGGAAAGCTGGCCAGGAAACGCTGGTAGTAAGGAATCACCGCGGCCACCTGGGTCTGCTGCAGCATGATTTCCGACAGCCAGACGCGATAGGCATCGCGCGTCTGCTGCCAGGGCAATGCGTGGCGGCCGTGCTGCTTCTGCCACGCAATCACCGCGGCGGAAAATGACGGATCGGCAAATTCAGCTGATGCGAGGTCGTTCGCGGTGCTGCAAATAATTTTCAACTCTGTCTCACTGCGGTTTTATAACGACATGTACGTGCTTCAAACTACCCATCTGATCAGATGGGTACAGAGTAATTCGCCACGTTTCGGTGGCTATTGAACTCTGTCCCGGCATAGCTCTCACTTCCCAGCGCATTCCTCAAATCCGTTTCCAGCGCCACCAGCGTGTTTCTTTGCGCCGTCAATTCGTTCTGCAGCATCTCCACCGACTGGATTTTTTCTTCCAGGCTATCGATCGCCACATGCACCCGCTCGATCGAATCGGTGCGCTGCTTGAGCTGCGACTTGTGGGCGCGGATCTGCTCTTCCAGCGGCGCCATCACCACCTTGAGCCAGGCATCGACGTCGCGGTTGGCTTGCAGGAAACTCTGCTTGACGCGCGAGGCGATCGAATCGAAGAACTTCTGCATCAGCACTACCTGGCTGGTCTTGACCAGCGTCACCGTGCCGAACTGGCGATGATAGGCGGTCTCGATCACCTTGATCTCATTGCGGTACTTGTCCAGCGAAAATGCCATGGGCGTCGACAAGGCCAGCCCGTGCTCGGTCGAGAATTTGCGGTACATGATGGTCATCATTTCCGAAATTTCATCGGTCTTCTGGCCCGACAGCATCAGGTTTTCCTGCGCCTTGTCGAAAAATTCCTTGACCGCGTGGCGGAAGCCGGCGGTGAACATGCTGCCTTCCATGGTCTCGCGCGTCTTGCGGATTTCTTCTTTCAGCAAGCCCATGCCGAGCGTGGTGAAGACGCCGGCCGACAGCCGCGCGAACACCATGCGCGTGCCTTGCAGCTTCAGCAGGCTTTCGTCGAATTCCTTTTTCTCGATGTCGATCCGTTTCATCATGTGGCTGATGATGGAAGTGTTCTTGCCGCGCAGGCTCTTCAATTCCAGCAGCTGCTCGACCACGCTGCGGATGTGCGCCGACATCAGGGCTTGCTTGGTGACCGTCAGGTCATGGATATCGCCGATCAGCTGCGAGCGGATGATGTCGCGCTTGGCCGGGATAAGCTCGCGCGACAGGGCATTTTCCAAAGCCGGCAAGCGGCTTTTCCTCAGCAGGTCCGGCTCGCCGTTGATCTTGCCGACCAGGCCCTTCTGGGCCGATACCGGGTATACCTGCGCCTCCGCCAGGCCCAGCGTCTGCGCCACGCTCGACACCTGCCTGCTGATCTGCTGCTCGACCTCGAACGGCGAGCGCAGCTCGTCCCACATGCTGTCGATCTTGTTCAGCACCACCATGCGGCCGGCGCCGCTGCCGATGTGATGGCGCCAGACATCGATGTCGCTCTTGGTGACGCCGGTGTCCGCCGCCAGGATGAACAGCACCGCATGGGCGTTGGGAATCAGGTTGAGCGTCAGCTCCGGCTCGGTGCCGATCGCGTTCAGGCCCGGCGTATCGATGATCACCAGCCCTTCTTTCAGCAAGGGATGCGGAAAGTTGACGATGGCATGGCGCCATTGGGAAATCTCGACCCGCCCCAGCACGTCGACCGCCAGGGCCGCGTCGGGATCGTCTTCGTCATACAGGCCGTAGCGTTTGGCCTCTTCCACCGGCACCCATTTGGTCAGGCTGACCTGCTTGAATGCTTCCAGCATGCCGTCGGTGGAGGATATATCCAGCGGCAACACGGTCCAGACGTGGTGCGCGCCCTTGTAATCGCTGGTCGACTGCGATTCGGCCCGGGTTTCTATCGGCAGCAGGCGGATGCATGACGGGAAAGACGCGTCATACAGCAGCTCGGTCGGGCACATGGTAGTGCGGCCGGCGGCGGACGGCAGGATGCGCTGGCCGTAGTCGGCGAAAAAGATGGCGTTGATCAGTTCTGACTTGCCGCGCGAAAATTCCGCCACGAATGCGATCGACAATTTGTCGTCGGTGAGGCGCGCCAAGGCTCGGCCGATACGCTGTTCGCTGGCCACGTCCGACAATTTCGAGGCGCTGGCCCATGTCTGGTAACGCCGTAATGCACTGGCCACGCCGGTGCGCCATTCACTGTATTCCTGGAATTTTTGGACTAGATTGCTCACTATCTCTCTCGCCTATGTTCTCTGATATTTATTTTTGACATTTTTTGCAATAAAACGTCGAACGCTGCCCTTGTTTGATCTGCGTAATCAGGGTGCCGCAATTTCTACAAGGCAACCCAGCACGATCATAGACGAAATAACTCTGTTGGAAGTAACCGGATTGCCCATCAGCCCCAATAAAATCACGTAAAGTGCTGCCGCCCTTGTCAATTGCGGCCGCTAAGATTATCCGAATGGCATCAACCAGCCGTTCGTAGCGTGCCAGGCTGATGCGGTGAGCCTGCGTTTTGGGATTGATGCCGGCGCGGAACAGGCTTTCCGACGCATAGATATTGCCTACCCCGACCACGATATCGCCGGCCAGCAGCACTTGCTTGATCGGCGCGCTGCGGTTGCGGGTCTTTTGAAACAGGATCTGCGCCGAAAAAACATCTTCCAGCGGCTCCAGCCCCAGCCCGGCCAGCAGCACATGCTGCTCCACCGGCCCGTCGGCGTCGGCATGCCAGAGCACCGCGCCGAAACGGCGCGGATCGGTCAGCCGCAGCAGCTGGCGGCCGACCACCAGGTCGAAATGGTCGTGTTTTTGCGGCTCAACGCCGAGCTCCAGGATCCGCAGGTGGCCCGACATGCCCAGGTGGATGATCACGGTGCCATGGTCGAAACGCAGCAGCAGGTATTTGCCGCGGCGGCCGGTGCCGCGCACCTTGCGGCCGACCAGCAGCGCCGGCAGGTCTAGCGGAAACGGCCAGCGCAAGCCGCGGTGGCGAAAGGTGACGGCAGTCACCACGCGGCCGTCGAGATGCGGCGCGACGCCGCGGCGGGTGACTTCTACTTCAGGTAATTCTGGCATCGTCAGGCATCGTTGGAAAAGCGCGTCCGGAATGAAATGGCATAATCGGCTATAAACTTTTTGAAACAAATCCAGGGGCGGCCGCTGCGCGCTGCTCTCTGGTTGGGCGTAAAATCAAGCTTACCTTTGAATGCCAGGACATATCCCTTGAAAAAAACCCTTGCCATTGTAACGCTCTCTACCTTGCTGTCGGCTTGCGCCGGTGTAACGCCGGGCAACGACGCCACAAATCCTGCTGCCAGCACGCCGCCTGCGGCTACTCCTGCAGCAAGTCCCGAGCAGATCGCAAGCCGCAAGCTGGCAACCAGGGCAACGCCGGTCAAACCGCCGGAAGAACATCTGCCGGCGGTGCCGCTGACCAAGGAAATCCTGTTCAAGGTACTCAGCTCCGAAATCGCTTTCCAGCGCGGCAACTGGCAATCCGCATACGTCACCCTGCTGGGAGCCGCCCAGCAGACGCGCGATCCGCGCCTGGCCCGACGCGCGGCGGAAATGGCGCTGAGCGCAAAACAGGCCAGCGAAGCGCTGGTGGCCATCCGCCTGTGGCGTGAACTGGCTCCCGATTCCGAAGAGGCGACCCAGTATTACCTCGGCTTCATCATGCTCAGCAACAACCTGGCGGAAGCCAAGCCGATCCTCGAAAAGCGCCTGCAAGATGCGCCGCCGCAAGCGCGCGGCGTCATGATGCTGCAGATCCAGCGCCTGCTGGCGCGGGCGCAGGACAAGGCCGGCGCGTTCGCCCTGCTCGAGCAGCTGGTCACGCCTTACACGGCGATGCCGGAAGCGCATCTGGCGCTGGCGCAGGAAGCGTTCAGCATAGGCAACAGCACCCGCGCCCAGGAAGAAGCGAAAATTGCGCTGAACCTGAAACCCGACTCTGAACTGGCGATCCTGACCAGCGCGCAAGTCGCGGGGGACAATACCGAGGTCGAACGCATCCTCACCGATTTCCTCAAGAAATATCCCGGCTCGCGTGAAGTGCGGGTGGCCTATGCGCGCACCCTGATCGACCAGAAGCAATACGAAAAAGCCCGCAGCCAATTTGAAATCCTGCTCAAGAGCGACAAGCAGGACGCCACCACCCTGCTCGCGCTGGGCCTGCTGAATGCACAAATCGGTGATACCAAAGCTGCCGAACGCTACCTGGTCAGCTATATCGACCAGCTGGCCAAGCATCCGGACGAAGCGCGCGACAGCACCCAGGCGCTGCTGATCCTGGCGCAGATTGCGGCAGACCGGAATGACACCGACACCGCATTGAAATGGCTGGCGCAGGTCGAACCGGGCGACGCCTACCTGGACGCCCAGCTGCGCCGCGCCCAGCTGCTGTCCAAACGCGGCGACCTCGACGGCGCACGGCGCGTGCTGGCAGAGATCGACACCAACGGCGAACGCGAGAAAACCCAGGTAACCCAGGTGGAAGCCCAATTGCTGCGCGACGCCAACCGTCCGCAGGAAGCGTTCAAGGTCCTGGAAACCGCGCTCAAGGCGCAGCCCGACAACCCCGACCTGCTGTACGACTACGCCATGGCGGCAGAAAAACTGAATAACCTGGGCACCATGGAAACCGCGCTGCGCAAACTGATCGCGCTGGCGCCGGAAAACCAGCAGGCGTACAACGCCCTCGGCTACTCGCTGGCCGACCGCAATATCCGCTTGCCGGAAGCGCTGACGCTGATCCAGAAAGCGCTGACGCTGGCGCCGCAGGACCCGTTCATCGTCGACAGCATGGGCTGGGTGCAATACCGCCTGGGCAACCTGGGCGAAGCCGAGACCCGGCTGCGCACCGCCTACAGCTTGATGCCCGATCCGGAAATCGCCGTGCACCTCGGTGAAGTCCTGTGGGTCAAGGGACAAAAAACCGATGCGCAAAAACTGTGGCGCGAAGTGCAGCAGAAAGATCCGCAGAACGACGCCCTGAAAAACACCCTGGCGCGGCTGGGCGCCAGATTATGATGCGGGCGCCTGGCAAGAACGCTTGGCAGGTATTGCCGGCGATCCGGCGCGGCGCGCTGCTGGCCGCGGCGGTGGCTGCCATGGCGCTGAGCGGCTGCAGCACGCTGTCGCAATCGTCCGCGCCGGCTGCTACCGCAGCCAGCGGCGCGGCGCGGCAATACCACCAGGCCATCGATGTCAGCGGCCGCTTGTCGATCCGCTATCAGCAAGACGGCAAGGAACAAGCCATGCACGGCAGCTTCACCTGGGCCCAAGGCAGGCAGGAAACCGTGATCACCCTGCTCTCGCCGCTGGGACAGACCCTGGCCACCATCAACATCGCGGCTGACCAGGCGACCCTCAAGCAAAGCGGCCAGCCTGCGCGCAGCGCCGGCGATGTCGACGCCCTGACGGTGCAAGCCCTGGGCTGGCCCCTGCCGATCGCCGGCCTGCGCGACTGGCTGCAGGGTTTCGGCCAGAACGCCGCCGGCCAGCGCTTCAGCGCCGCGCCGTCCGCGGCCGCGGATGACGGCTTCAGCGTCACCACCGCCGACAAATGGCTGATCCAGTACACCAACTGGCAAGCCCAGGACAACGGCGCCGAAAGTTATCCGAAACGGATAGACCTGGCCCGCAATACCGCACAAGCCGGCGAAGTTGCAATCCGCATCGTCATCGACAGCCGCCAACCACACTGAAACCCGCAATGACCCGCACGCTGAACAACTGCCCGGCGCCAGCCAAGCTGAACCTGTTTTTACACGTTACCGGACGCCGCCCGGATGGCTATCACCTGCTGCAAACCGTGTTCCAGCTGGTCGATTTCAGCGATCTGCTGCATTTCCAGACGCGCGCCGACGACCAGATCCGGCGCACTACCGAGATTCCGGGCGTGCCGCAAGAGAGCGACCTGATCGTACGCGCCGCCAGGCTGCTGCAAAACGCGATCCGGGAACGCACCGGCGCCGGCGGATTCGGCGCCGACATCGCCATTGAAAAAAAACTGCCCATGGGCGGCGGGCTGGGCGGCGGCTCCTCCGACGCCGCCACCACGCTGATGGCGCTCAACCACCTGTGGCAAGGCGGCCTGTCGCGCGAGGAATTGATGGTTTTGGGCCTGCAGCTGGGCGCCGATGTGCCGTTTTTCCTGTTCGGGCAAAATGCGTTTGCAGAAGGAATCGGAGAAAGCCTGCAAAAGCTTGACACGCCCGACCTATGGTTCGTTATAATTCAGCCCGGCGTAACAATTCCGACCGCATTAATTTTTTCATCATCGGAATTGACAAGGAGTACGAAACCCGTCAAAATGACGGACTTTTCGATAGCTAGCAAAAAGCTCTTCGGAAAAAACGATCTGGAATCCGTGGCCGCCAGGCAGTTCCCGGAAGTTGCGGACGCCATAAAATGGCTAGGCAATCATGGAGATGCCAGAATGACCGGATCCGGCGCCTGTGTTTTTTGTAGTTTTACGCAAGAAAAACAGGCAGATGAGGTACTGAAATTGGTGCCGGGCCACTGGAAAGCATGGAAGGCCAAGGCGATGCAGGAACATCCGCTCGCAGGACTGGCAGATCGTTGAAAAGGTAATACAGAATTCGGTTTAGCATCAGATTCAAGCGCTGTTTTGATATGCGGCGCGGATTTATGGTAGACAACAAGTTGCGTAGGGGAATCGCCAAGCTGGTTAAGGCACTGGATTTTGATTCCAGCATTCGAAGGTTCGAATCCTTCTTCCCCTGCCATTAAATACGGACAATATTGTCCAGCAAGAAATAGTGTCATTGCGGGTCTTACAGCGGCAGCCGATTTAGCCGCTTCAGAAATACAACAACAGCACACAGCGAATACCTAAGCCGCCAACGCAAGACTAGAATAGTCGGGCATTGTCGGCTTTTCAACTTTTTAACGACTGTATCCAGGGATCTCCATGGCAAACGAAAACCTGATGGTTTTTACCGGCAACGCAAACCCGGAACTAGCTATTGGAGTTGCCAAGCAACTCGGTATCCCGCTAGGCAAAGCCAACGTCACCAAATTCTCCGACGGCGAAGTAATGGTCGAGATCAACGAGAATGTACGTGGCAAGGATGTCTTTGTGCTGCAATCGACGTGCGCGCCGACCAATGACAACCTGATGGAAATCATGCTGATGGTCGATGCGCTGAAGCGCGCTTCGGCTGGCCGCATCACTGCCGCGATTCCTTATTACGGCTATGCACGCCAGGACCGCCGCCCGCGTTCGGCGCGGGTTGCGATTTCAGCCAAGGTGGTCGCCAACATGTTGCAGGAAGCCGGTGTCGAACGCGTCCTGATCATGGATCTGCATGCTGACCAGATCCAGGGTTTCTTCGACATCCCGGTCGACAATATTTACGCATCGCCGATTCTGCTGGGCGACCTGGTAAGCAAGAACTACGACGACCTGCTGGTCGTATCGCCGGACGTCGGCGGCGTGGTGCGCGCCCGGGCGCTGGCAAAACGCCTGAACTGCGACCTGGCGATCATCGACAAGCGCCGGCCGAAGGCGAACGTGTCGGAAGTCATGAACATCATCGGTGAAGTCGAAGGCCGCAACTGCGTGATCATGGATGACATGGTCGATACCGCCGGCACCCTGACCAAGGCAGCCGAAGTATTGAAAGAGCGCGGCGCCAAGAAAGTGGTGGCTTACTGTACGCACCCTGTGCTGTCCGGCCCTGCCCTCGAGCGCATCGTCAATTCGCCGCTGGACGAGCTGGTGGTGGTCGACACCATCCCGCTGTCGGCGGAAGCCAAGGCTTGCGGCAAGATCCGCCAGTTGTCGTGTGCGGAGCTGCTGGCCGAGACGTTCAAGCGTATTACCAAGGGCGACTCGGTCATGTCGCTGTTTGCCGAATAAATATTCAGTCTGCTGAATTCGTATTCCCTGTTGCGCCGGCCGAAAGGCAGGCATGGCAGGCTAACAAAACCCTCTGGTCGCGGAGGGTTTTTACCGCCGGACTTCAATCCGGCACACAATGGAGCTTCAAAATGAAAGTAATCGCATTTGTACGCAAAGAGCAGGGGACCGGAGCGAGCCGCCGCCTGCGCAATGCTGGCCAGACACCAGGTATCGTTTATGGTGGTTCCGACGCGCCGGTCAATATCTCGCTGGACCACAACGCGCTGTACCACGCGCTGAAAAAAGAAACTTTCCACTCTTCGATCCTCGATCTCGAAATCGACGGCAAGGTACAGAAAGTCCTGCTGCGCGACTTCCAGGTCCACGCATACAAGCAACTGGTCCTGCACGCTGATTTCCAGCGCGTTGATGCAAAACAGGCAATCCACGTGAAAGTGCCGCTGCACTTCATCAATGCAGACGTAGCTCCTGCAGTGAAACTGTCCGGCGCCATCATCAGCCACGTTTTTGCTGAACTGGAAGTAACCTGCCTGCCAGCCGACCTGCCAGAGTTCATCGAAGTCGACCTGACCAACATCGAAGTCGGCCACTCGATCCACCTGGCTGACCTGAAGCTGCCTAAGGGCGTTGCTGCAGTGTCGCAAGAGAACCTGACTATCGCTACTGCATCGATCCCTGCAGGCAAGGTCGAAGCTGACGCTCCTGCTGCCGAAGCACCAGCTGCTGATGCTCCTGCTGCCGACAAGAAGTAATAGCAAGCTATTTGCCAGAGCAGCTTTCTGGCAGTAATCAGCAAGCTGAGACCCGCCTTCATGGCGGGTTTTTTATTGTTGGCCGCTGTCTTCTTCTATAATTTGCGCAAGCCATCCATACGAAAATCAATAGCCCATGTCTATCCGCCTCATCGCCGGCCTCGGCAATCCCGGACCGGAATACGAGCAAACGCGCCACAACGCCGGTTTCTGGCTGGTCGACAATCTCGCCAACGACCTCGGCCGCAAGCTGGCCCGGGAAGCGCGCTTCAACGCCCTGGTCGCCAAGACCAGCATCGCCGGCCAGGAAGTCTGGCTGCTGGAGCCGCAGACGTTCATGAACCGCTCCGGCCAGTCGGTCGGCGCGCTGGCGCGTTTCTACAAGATCACAGCGGACGAGATCCTGGTGGTGCACGATGAACTGGACCTGCCGCCCGGCAGCGCCAAGCTGAAAAAAGGTGGTTCGTCCGGCGGGCACAATGGCTTGAAAGACATCACGGCCGCGCTCGGCACCCAGGATTACTGGCGCCTGCGGCTGGGCATCGGCCATCCGCGCACGCTGAACCTGCAGCAGGTGGTGGCCGATTTCGTGCTGCACCGGCCGCGCAAGGACGAGCAGGTTCCCATCGAAGAAGCGATTGCCGACAGCCTGAAGATCATCCCGCTGCTATGCGAAGGCAAATTCGAAGCGGCGACCATGCAATTGCATACCGCCAAATAACTGCGCGCTGCCGGCAATTCCGCGACCCGATGTCAAACGACCGAGAAAAGAGATCAAATTGAAGATTGAAGAAGTGCAAACTGTCCGCGCTCTGCCAAACGGCATTCTCAATATTTCCCAGGGGTCGACCGCTCTTGCCCGCAACGGCTTGCTGGCGATAGCAGTACTATTTTTACTATGGATTTTCTGGAACGCATTCCACGCGGTTCCCTCGGCGGACGACTTCTGCTATGGCTTTGGAGCGCAAAGCCGCGGCGTTTTTCAAAATGTAGTGACAGAATATCTGACCTGGGGTGGCCGTTATACGCCGGCATTGCTGATTAGCGCATTTGCAGTCTCCGATGAGGTGTTGCTGCACCATTACTACATCGTGCCATTACTTATCCTGGCGCTGAACTTCCTGGCTGCGCGCCATTTCTTGTCAGCCGCGGGTATCAAGAACGCCGCTTTCCTTCTGCTTTTCTTTGTCATGCTGATGGCGACATTCCGCGTGCGGGAATCGTTGTTCTGGCTGGCCGGCGGCGCAACCTATGGCGTCTCTTGCGCACTTTTCCTGGCCCTGATCGCCGAAGAGTTGCGCATATTCCGCGGAAATGCCGCTCTTTCAAGGAAACGCATTGCCGTATTGTCGCTGGCGAGCGTGCTGCTGGCCAGTTTTAACGAAACGGTCATGCTGGCCCACATCGCGCTGCTGTTTCCCCTCGTGATTTGCTGCTTCGTCCGCAAAACGGACAGGGCTGTCGCCTGCATATTGGCAGCGGCGATCATCGGCGCCGTTATTTCGGGAGCTGCTCCAGGTAATTTCTTGCGGGCCGCAACGATGCCGCAACACATCAATGTGGTGCTGGCTGTCTGGAGTTCCCTCAAGCTCATTCTGGCTAAGTATGTGGCTTCGTTTCTGGTAAGCCTGCTGCTCGTTTATTGTTTCTTCGCGCTGGTCAAGCCACGCAGGGAAATTGCATTCCCGGCTCGCGTGGTATTCGGATTCTCGGTGTTCCTGGTGCTGGCCCTGTGGGCAAGCATCTTTGCCAGGACATTTGTCCTCAACGACCTCGGGCCAGAGCGCGCGAGAACGATCGACTTCATGCTGGTAAACGCCATGGCGTTCCTGATTGCCGCCCATCTTCATGCGCGGCGCCGCCCTGCCGATCAGCAGAAACGTAAATCCGCGCTGGCCGGCGCCCTCTTTGCCGGCGTGACTGTGCTGGTGGTGGCGGGTTTCATCTTCTATCCAAACCACACATGGCGACCTGTTGTCGAAGGCATGACTGCATCCGCCGATTTGAAATCCCTCCTCTCGGCCCGTTTTGCCGCAGCTGGACAGGCAAGAGGAAAGTCGCTGGAAGTCGCCGGATATACGCACGAACCGAAACCGATCACCTTCTTCAATGAAATCAAAGCCAGCCCCGCGGAATGGGAAAATGTTTGTTTTGCCCGTTATTTCGGACTGACCGAGGTGCGCTTACGGACAAAATCCGAATGAAGGCGGGACCGCAAGCGAGGCCGTAAGGGAGATTCCGGGCCAGCGATGTCCCCCAAATGTCCGGCGGCCTTTTACCGTCTGCCTTTGGATAAGCGCCCCCGACAGAGTTACAATTGGCATATTTGGGATTAGTGCACGGAAAAAACGGCAAAACGTGCTCGGCCTGTCCCGGTTTTAATTTTCACTGTGCAACTTCAATTCAGCCTAACTCGATCGTAGTTGGCTTGTAAAACGAATATAAAACACAGCTAACCTATTATTGATTTAGAAAGTTTTTCCATGAGTCTCAAATGCGGCATCGTCGGCCTCCCTAACGTCGGCAAATCTACCCTCTTCAATGCCCTGACCAAGGCAGGCATTCCTGCCGAAAACTACCCGTTCTGCACCATCGAGCCGAACGTCGGCATGGTTGAAGTGCCTGATCCTCGCCTCAAGGCGCTGGCCGAGATCGTCAAGCCGGAGCGCATCTTGCCTGCCACCGTGGAATTCGTCGATATCGCCGGCCTGGTGGCTGGCGCTTCCAAGGGTGAAGGCCTGGGCAACCAGTTCCTCGCCCATATCCGCGAAACCGACGCTATCGTCAACGTGGTGCGCTGCTTTGAAGACGACAACGTGATCCACGTCGCCGGCAAGATCAACCCGCTGGACGACATCGACGTGATCCAGACCGAGCTGGCGCTGGCCGACATGGGCACGGTGGAAAAAGCCATCCATCGCGAAAACAAGAAAGCCCGTTCAGGCGACAAGGATGCCGCCAAGCTGGTGGCCCTGCTGGAACGCCTGATGCCGGAACTGGACCAGGCCAAGCCGGTGCGCGCCTGCGGCCTCGACGCTGAAGAAATGGCCCTGATCAAGCCGCTGTGCCTGATCACCGCCAAGCCGGCCATGTATGTCGCCAACGTTTCCGACCACGGCTTCACCAACAATCCCCTGCTGGACCAGCTGACTGCTTACGCTGCTTCGCAGAACGCCCCTATCGTCGCCATCTGCGCCGCCATCGAATCGGAAATCGCCGACCTCGACGAAGCCGACAAGCACGAATTCCTGGCCGACATGGGCATGGAAGAACCAGGGCTGGACCGCCTGATCCGCGCCGCCTTCAAGCTGCTCGGCCTGCAGACCTACTTCACCGCCGGCGTCAAGGAAGTGCGCGCATGGACCATCCATGTCGGCGACACCGGCCCGCAAGCGGCAGGCGTGATCCACACCGACTTCGAACGCGGCTTCATCCGCGCCCAGACCATCGCCTACGATGACTTCATCAGCCACAAGGGTGAACAAGGCGCCAAGGAAGCCGGCAAGATGCGTGCTGAAGGCAAGGAATACGTGGTCAAGGATGGCGATGTCTTGAATTTCCTGTTTAACGTCTAAGTCTCCGTCGCAAGAAACAAGCCCGGTCCGTCTCGCAAGACGGCGCCGGGCTTTTTCTTTTTAGCGGCGGCATTTTGTTAACAAACGTCACAACCGCGGCCATTGCTCAATAAATCCGATACAAACCGCTGCAAATTTACTAGACTATCCAGAACCCGCAAACCAAAGAGCGACGATGGACAGAGTAGAAACCATGCAAGTGTTCGTGCGGGTGGCCGAAACCGGCAGCTTCACCAAGGCCGCCGACGGCCTGGGACTGCCGCGCGCCACCGTCTCCGCCGCGATCCAGCAGCTGGAGGCCAGCCTGGGCGCGCGCCTGCTACAGCGCACCACGCGCCGGGTTCACCTGACGCAGGACGGCAGCGCCCTGCTTGAACGCTGCCACCAGCTGCTGTCCGATTTTGAAGAGATATCGGGACTGTTCAAACAAACCCCGGCGCAAGCCAGCGGCAAGCTCAAGGTGGATGTCCCCAGCCGCCTCGCCAGGCTGGTGGTGGCTCCCGCCTTGCCGGAATTCTTCAAGCTGTATCCCGACATCGAGCTGGAACTGCGCTGCACCGACCGCTCCATCAACCTGATCCAGGAAGGCGTCGATTGCGTGGTGCGTGTCGGCCAGCTGGAAGACAGCAGCCTGGTTGCGCGTCCGCTGGGCCAGTTTGAACTGGTGAACTGCGCCAGCCCGGCCTACCTGCGGCAGCATGGCATGCCGGCGACGCCATCGGAACTGGCGCGGCACTGGGCGATCAGCTACCTGTCGCCCACCAGCGGCCGCAACGCGCCTTGGGAATATATCGAGGACGGCGTGCTCAACACCGTGGAAATGCGCAGCCGCGTGGCGGTCAACAACGCCGAAACCTATATCGCCTGCTGCCTCGCCGGCCTGGGCCTGATCCAGATACCGGCCTACGACGTGCGCGGCCATATTCGCGCAGGCGAACTGCAGGAAGTCATGCCGCAAGCGCGCGCCGGCGCCATGCCGGTCTATGCGCTATACCCGCACCGGCGCCATTTGTCGCGCCGGGTGCAGGTATTCATAGACTGGATAGAAAACCTGCTGCTGCAGCACCGATAACAGCACTTATTTAGCGGCCGGTTTGACCGGGTCGCCGGGACAAGGTCCGCCGGCTGCCGCCCAGGCCTGCAGTTTCTGCACGAATTCTTCGTGCGACATCACCGGCGTGGTACGGCCTGCTCCGGGATTCCATGCCCACAAGACCAGAGGATCGGTCTTCATGTGCTCGATCACTTCATCCATGGTTTTGCGGTTGCCGTTCTTGCTCGGATCTTTCATCGACTGGCAAATCAGCACCTTGCTCAGCGACTGCCAGGCCATGCTGACCGGCGCCATCTTCCAGTGCGGCGCGCCGGGCACCTTGCCGTCGGCGCTGTTGCCGGCCTGGTGGCAGGCAGCGCATTGCAGGGTCGCGACGCCGCTATCGTGCGGGCCGCGCATCACCATCTGCGCGTGCTCGATGCCGATGTCTTTCTGGTGCGGCGCCTGCACCTGGTGGCAGTTCAGGCAGCGCGGCCCCATCACCACGCTGGCGATCGGCTCGAACAATTGCTGCCCGGTCGGCGCAGGACTTTGCTGGGCCAGCGCCGCGGCGCAGCTCAGCAGCAAGGCAGGCAGTGCGCCAAGCAAATTGAGATATTTCATCGCGTCACCCTATGCAATCTGGAACTGATGGTTTTTCAGCGGCAGCGAACGTATACGCTCGCCTGTCGCAAAAAATATAGCGTTCGCCAGTGCCGGAGCGACGCAAGCGACCGCCGGCTCGCCCACTCCGCCGGGATGCGCGCTGCTCGGCACCAGGATCACTTCGATCCTTGGCGTCTGGTACATGCGCAGCACCGGATAGTCGTCGAAATTGCTTTGTTCGACCACGCCGTTCTTCAAAGTGATCTCGCCGAACAGTGCCGACGACAAGCCGAACACCACGCTCGACTCCATCTGCGCCCGCACCAGGTCGGCGTTCACCACCACGCCGCAATCGATGGCGCAGAACACCTTGTGCACGGTGAGCTTGCGACTCTTGTCGACGCTGGCTTCGACCGCCATGGCGACAAAGCTGCCATAGGAATCGTGCACCACGATGCCTCGGTGCACGCCGTTTGCCGCCGGCTGCGGCCAGGAACAAGCTTTTGCCACGGCATCCAGCACGCCCAGGTGGCGCGGCTTGTCTTTCAGCAGCGCGCGCCGGAACTGGTAAACATCCTTGCCCGCCGCATGCGCCAGCTCGTCGATGAAGGTTTCCACCGCATAGGCATTGAACGAATGCCCCACCGAACGCATCCACAGCACCGGAACCTGGTAGTGCGTGGTATGCAGGTCGACCATGACATTCGGGATGGCATAGGGAATATCCTGCGCGCCCTCGGTCGATAGGGAATCGATGCCGTCCTTGACGATAAACGGCTCCATGATGCTGCCGCCGCCGATCGACTGCACCGCGATCCTGTCGGTCCATGAAGTGACCTGTCCCTGTTCGTCCAGGGTTGCGCTCAGGCGGCAATACGACGCGGGACGGTAGTAGCCGCCCTTGATGTCCTGGTCGCGGGTCCAGACCACTTTCACCGGCTTCTTCAGGTCCTGCGCCACCGCCTTGGCGACGTGCGCGGCATCGACCACTACGTCAAATCCCAGGCTGGAGCGGCGGCCGAACCCGCCGCCGGTGAACATGGTGTTCAGCTTGACCTGCTCCGGCTTCATCCCGAGCACCGCCGCAATCGCCTGCTGGTCGCCGCCCGGCCATTGCGTGCCCAGCCATACTTCGCAGCCGTCGGCGCGCACATCGAACACGGCGTGCAGCGGCTCCATGGTGGCGTGGGTCAGGTAGGGGAACTGGTAGTCCGCCGTGAAGCTCTGTTTTGCATTCTTTCGGGCCGCGGTCACATTGCCGTCGTTGCGCGCCACCGTGCCGGCCACATCCATCAGCTGCCGGTAGACGATGCTTTGCATGTCCGACGACACCCGCTCGCCCACCACGGCATCCCACTCGATCGCCAGCGCATCGCGCCCCAGCTTGGCCGTCCAGAAATCCTTGGCGACTACCGCTATGCCCGCCGGCACCTGGTACACGCCAAGCACGCCGGCAACCTGGCGCGCCTTGCTATCGTCAAAGCTGCGCACCTTGCCCTTGAAAATCGGCGGGCGCGCAATCAAGGCGGTCAGCATGCCGGGCACCATCACGTCCATGCCGAATTTCGCGCTGCCGTCCGACTTGGTCCTGCCGTCCAGGCGCTTGACGGGACGGCCGATAATCTTGAAATCCCGGGGGTCTTTCAGCACCACCTTGTCGGGCGCCGCCAGCCCGGCCGCTTCCGAGGCCAGCTCGCCGTAGCTGGCGCTGCGGCCGCTGGCGGCGTGAATCACCCGGCTCTTTTCCGCATGCAGGCTGGCGCTGTCGACATTCCAGCGCCTGGCTGCGGCCGCCAGCAATATCGCCCGCACCGCCGCTCCCGCCTTGCGCTGCGGCTCGTATTGCGCCATGGTGGTGATGCTGCCGCCCGTAAGTTGCGTATGCATGAGGGGATGGGCATACGCAGGCGCCGTCGGCGATTGTTCCCAGCGCACCTTGTCCCAGTCGGCATCCAGCTCTTCCGCCACCAGCATCGGCAAGGCGGTAGAAACACCCTGCCCCATTTCGGTGTGGCCGACGATTACGGTGATCCAGTTATCCGGCGTGATGCGGACAAAGGCGTTAGGCTGCAGCACTGCCCCGGCTTGCGGCGTGGCGGCGATGGCGCCGCGCATGGTGCTGCTCATGTGCCAGCCGACCAGCATGCCGCCGCCGACCAGGGCGCTCACCTGCAGAAACCCGCGGCGCGAAATTTGGGGAGGATTGGCTATGCTCATTTTTTCGCTCCGCCCTGTGCAACGCTATGTATGGCGGCGCGGATGCGCGGGTACATGCCGCAGCGGCAGATGTTGCCCGACATGGCCTGGTCGATATCCGTATCGCTTGGCTTCGGCGTGCTGGTCAGCAAGGCAACCGCTGCCATCACCTGTCCGGACTGGCAGTAACCGCATTGCGGCACATTCAGCTCTTCCCAGGCTTGCTGTACCTTCTTGCCGAGCGGGTGGTCGCCGATAGCCTCGATCGTGGTGATTTTCCTGCCTTCCAAAGCCGCCGCCGGCGTCACGCAAGAACGCACCGGCAAGCCGTCCACATGCACGGTGCAGGCGCCACACAAGGCAGCGCCGCAGCCGAACTTGGTGCCCGTCATGGCAAGTTCGTCGCGCAAGACCCATAACAGCGGTTTCTGATTGGACGCATCGACCTGATGCGCAGTCCCATTGATATTGAGTGTAGTCATCACGCTTCCCTTGTTTATCGCACACGCATCAGATCGTTATTTTTGCAGGCCAGACATGCAGCGCGATTAATTTTAAGTTAATTAAAAGCTGGAAATAGACACATTTCCTGTATGCAGTGTTCACAAATGCCGACCAATATCCCTACCCAACACTCGGTATTAATTTCTTTTTTGACAATAAAAGCACAGTAATTCAGAAATATGTAACTGTGCTCTAAATCTACCGCGTCCACTGTATGTGCTACCGCAGCAAAGCCCTGGCTACACTCCACCTGACCCTGCGCGTTTTGCGCAAGCACCGGACCCGCGTTACAGGCCGGCAGCGCCACAAGGAATGAAATTGAGCGACCAGAAAATCGAGCAGTACAACCACCCCGCCGGCGGCTGGGGCGCCCTCAAATATGTGGCCCTGCATTTGCTGAAGGAAAAAGTGCCGGGCGGCGGGATACGCACCCTGCTGAAACAAAACCAGCCGGACGGCTTCGATTGCCCCGGCTGCGCCTGGCCGGACCGCGATCACGCATCGACCTTCGAGTTTTGCGAAAACGGCGTCAAGGCGGTGGCGGCGGAAGCCACCTCCAAACGGGTTACCGCGGATTTTTTTGCGCAGAACAGCGTCAGCGCCCTGCTGCAGCAATCGGACTATGAACTGGAAGAACACGGCCGCCTGACCGAACCGATGGCGTATGACGCCGCCAGCGACAAATACCGGCCTGTCACCTGGCAAGACGCGTTCACCCTGATGAGCGATCACCTGAACGCGCTGGACGATCCGAACCAGGCGTCGTTCTACACCTCCGGCCGCACCAGCAATGAAGCGGCGTTCCTGTACCAGCTGTTCGTGCGCGAATACGGCACCAACAATTTTCCCGACTGCTCCAACATGTGCCACGAGCCGACCAGCGTCGGCTTGCCCGAAACCGTAGGCGTCGGCAAGGGCACGGTGACGCTGGACGATTTCGACCTGGCCGACACCTTCCTGATCTTCGGCCAGAATCCGGCCACCAACCACCCGCGCATGATGGGCGAACTGCGCGAATGCGCCAAGCGCGGCGCCACCATCGTCTCCATCAATCCCTTGCGCGAGCGCGGGCTGGAACGTTTCTCCAGCCCGCAACACCCGTCCGACATGCTGTCGCGCGCCGGCACCGCGATCAGCAACATGTTCATCCGTCCTACCCTGTGCGGCGATCTGGCGCTGGTCAAGGGCGTGATCAAGCGCGTGCTGGAACTCGACGACCAAGCCCAGCAAGACAATGGCGAACGTATCATCGACGTCCAGTTCATCGCCGAGCACACCGCTTACTTTGAAGAATTCGCAGCCGACATCCGCGCCGAAAGCTGGGACGACATCGTCACCGAATCCGGCGTCGGCAGGGATGACATCGAACGCCTGACCCAGGTGTACGTGCGCGGCAAGAACGTGATCGCCACCTGGGGCATGGGCCTGACCCAGCACAAGCATGGCGTGGCGACGATCCAGATGGTGTCCAACCTGATGCTGTTGCGCGGCAATATCGGCCGTCCCGGCGCCGGCCTGTGCCCGGTGCGCGGCCATTCCAACGTGCAGGGCGACCGCACCGTCGGCATCGACGAAAAGCCGACCGCCGCTTTCCTCGACCGCATCGAAAAAGTGTACGGCTTCAAGCCGCCGCGCGAACACGGGCTCGACGTGGTCGGCACCATCGAAGCCATGCTGCAAGGCCAGGTCAAGGTCTTCATCGGCCTCGGCGGCAATTTCGCCATGGCGACACCCGACACCCCGCGCACCTGGGAAGCGCTGCAGTCTTGCGCGCTGACCGTGCACATCACCACCAAGCTGAACCGCAGCCACCTGATCCACGGCAAGGAAGCCTTGATCCTGCCGACCATGGGCCGTACCGAAATCGACATGCAGGCAAGCGGCGCACAAGGCGTGACGGTGGAAGATTCGATGAGCATGGTGCACATTTCCTACGGCATCAACCAGCCGGTGGCCAAGACCTGCCTGTCCGAAATCGACATCGTGGCGCGCCTGGCGCACGCCACGCTCAAAAGCAGCCGCATACAGTGGCTGGACTACGTCAAGGATTATTCCCTGATCCGCGACGACATCGAAAAAGTGTACGACGCCTTCAAGGATTACAACGCGCGCATCAAGCAGCCAGGCGGTTTCCACCTGGGCGTCGCTTCGCGCGAACGGGTCTGGAAAACCGCCAGCGGCCGCGCCCAGTTCATCGTCCATGCGATTCCCAAGGACACGCCGATCCACCAGGCGCGCCGCAAATACGGGCCCGAGCTGATGACCCTGATGACGACCCGCTCGCACGACCAGTACAACACCACCATCTACGGGCTCGACGACCGCTACCGCGGCGTGTTCGGGCAGCGGCGCGTAGTGTTCGCCAACCTGCTCGACATCCAGATGCTGGGTTTCGCGCCGGGCGACTGGGTCGACCTGGTCGGCGTCTGGGACGACGGCATCGAACGCCGCGCCGACCGTTTCCTGCTGGTGGAATACGATATCCCGCGCGGCTGCATCAGCAGCTACTATCCGGAAACCAATCCGCTGGTGCCGCTCAACAGCTTTGCGGATAAAGCGCGGACGCCGACCTCGAAGTCGATCCCGGTGCTGATGCGCCGCTCCATGCAGATGGCAGCGTGATGCAATGATGAATCGGGACGATCAGATTGACGATGCGGTGCTGGCGATCTTGTCCGCGCTGCATGCCGAGGCCGGCGATGAACGCGCCCACGGTATCGGCGCCGGCCCCGGCATGTCGCTGGCAAAACTCAGCAAGCGGGTGGCGCAAAGGATGAGCACCTTGCGGCGTCATCTCAGCGCGCTGGAAAACGCGGAAATCGTCAGCGTCGCGCTCAACGAAGACGGCACCGGCCGCGCTGCCCTGACGCCGTTCGGGATGGCGATTTTCGACGCCCTGGATGAAAGCCAAGCGGCAACCGCCTGAGTCATTCCAGCATGGCGGCCAGCATCTCGCCCAGGCGCCGGATCGCCTGTTCGATCTGCGGCGTCCAGCTGTAGCTGTAGTTCATGCGGATGAAGCTGCGGTAGGCGTCTGAAGTGGAAAACAAGCGGCCCGGCGCAATCGTGATGCCTTCCGCCAGCGCTTGCCGATACAAGATCATGGAGTCGATCGCCGCCGGCAATTCTATCCACAGCACATACCCCCCTGTTGGCCGCGTGATGCGTGTACCCGCAGGAAAAAAGCGCCCGACGAAAGCGCTCATGATGTCGCAGCGTTGTTGCAAGGTGCGTCGCACCCGGCGCAGATGACGGTCGTAGCCGCCAGCCGTCAGATAAGCAGCGATGGCCCGCTGCGGCAAAGTCGAAGTGCTGAGCGTATTGAGGAATTTCAGCTTTTCCACCTGCTCCCGATAACGTCCCGGCAAGGTCCAGCCGATGCGGTAAGCGGAAGTCAGGCTCTTGGAAAACGATGAGCAGTACAGCACGATGCCGCGCTTGTCGTAAGCCTTCAGGACGCTCGGATGCGCCGTGCCGAAATACAGCTCGTTGCAGACGCCATTTTCGATAATCGGCATGTTGTAGCGTGAACCCAGCTCAACCAGTTGCCGTTTATTTTCTTCCGGCATTTCGAAACCCAGCGGATTCTGGAAATTCGGCATCACCATGCAAGCCGCAACCGGCTGGCTCTGCATGACTTTCTTCAGCGCCGCGATATCCATTCCCAAGCGCGGATCGGTTGGGATTTCGATGGCGCGCATGCCAAGCCGTTCGATCGCATGCAGCATCGCGTAAAAGGTCGGCGACTCTACCGCGATCGTATCGCCCGCTTTCGCCACCGCCTGCAAACACAGGTTGATAGCTTCGGTGGCGCCCACCGTGATCACCACATCGCCGGGATCGACGCTAAGGCCGGTTTCCAGGTGACGCCTGACGATCTGCCGGATCAGGTCCGGATGGCCGGGCGGCAAATCGTCCAGCACACCCAGCGGGCCGCCGCTGCGCAAGATGGCGCCGTTGTACTGGCTGATGCGGCGGGCCGGAAACAAGGTCGGATCGGGGTACGGCGAACCGAGCGGGACGGCATCATTCTGGTGAATCGATTTGAGGGTCGCCAATACGTGGCGGCTGACATCTACCTCGGCCGATACCGGCAGCGGCTGCGACCGGTCAGGTTCAGCCGGTGACACATGGGCGACAGGAAACGCTGGATCATGCGCCAAGGCCGATGCCAAGGTCGACGTCGATTCGGCGCCAAACCGGGCGCGCACAAAATAACCCGACTGCGGATGGCTTTCGATCAAGCCGCCGCTTTCCAGCAGTTCGTAGGCACGCACCACGGTCGTGATGCTCAAGCCGTGTTGCTGGCTGGCCTGCCGCACCGAACTCAGGCGATCGCCGGGACGCAGCACGCCATTCTGCAGCGAAGCCCTGATCTGCTCGGCAAAACGTTGGTAGAGGGGTTGGCGCGTTGTTTTCAAACCGGACGGTGACAGAGGCCAAGGATGGGCTCATTATAGTGAAAATAATAAAAATCAAACCGTTGCCTTGCTCCTCAGCGGCAGTTATCACCTAAGCATCGCAAAAAAATACAGTATCGATTTATAGTAGCGACAGTAAGTGCAATATGACTGTGGCTGCGATTCAACAGTTCTGGTGACCGATGGGGATTATCCATGGCGACACTCATTTTTACACCGCAACTTGCCCGCTTCATTTCCGCGCCGGAAATCCACACCGACGCCCTCACCTTGCGCGCAGGGCTGGAAACAGCATTCGCATCCAACCCGCGTTTGCGCTCTTATCTGCTCGATGAACAAGGCAGCCTGCGGCCGAATGTCGCGATTTTCATCGACGGCCATACCGTACGCGACCATGTGCATCTGAACGCGCCGCTGGCGGCGCACAGCAAGGTGCACGTTCTGCAAGCTCTCTCCGGAGGTTGACCATGAATGACCGCGCCTGGATCGCAAGCCGCAAAGGATTATTTTCACTGCAAAAGCAAGATGGCCGCTGGGCCCTGGGCCCAATTGCCTTTCTCGGCGAACCGGTTTCCATGGTGCTGGCGGACCCGCGCGACGGCGCACTCTACGCCGCGCTGAACCTTGGCCATTTCGGTGTAAAGCTGCATCGCAAGGATGCCGGGGCGGAGCACTGGACTGAAATTGCCGCGCCGGCTTATCCCCTCAAGCCCGAAGACGCAAGCGATCCGGTCGACTGGAGCGTGAAATTCATCTGGTCGCTCGCTTGCGGCGGCGCCGACCAGCCCGGCGCCATCTGGGCCGGCACCTTGCCGGGCGGCTTGTTCCGTTCCAGCGACCGCGGCGAATCGTGGGCACTCGTAAGTTCCCTGTGGGATGCGCCCGAGCGCAGGGAATGGTTCGGCGGCGGCTACGACGTTCCGGGAATTCACAGCATTTGCGTCGACCCGCGCGACAGCCGCCATGTCCTGGTCGGCATTTCCTGCGGCGGCTCCTGGGTTACACATGACGGCGGCGACAACTGGCGCTTGAGCGCAAAAGGCATGAGCGCCAGCTACATGCCGCCGGAGCGCGTCGACGATCAGAATATTCAAGATCCGCATCGGATTGCAGGAGCCAGGGATACCCCCGATCAGCTTTGGTGCCAGCATCACAATGGCATCTGGCGCTCCAGCAACTTTGGCGCAGACTGGCAGGAAGTCAGCACCGCGCCTTTGTCGAATTTCGGTTTCGCCGTGGCCGTGCATCCAGGCGACGGCAATACCGCCTGGTTTGCCCCGGCGCAGGCTGACCAGACACGCATCCCTTCGGATGCCGCCCTGGCGGTCACACGCACCACCGACGGTGGCAAGTCCTTCACCGCCTTGCGCAACGGCCTGCCGCAGCAGCACTGCTACGACCTGATCTATCGCCATGGCCTGGCTGTGGCGGATGACGGACGCACCCTGCTGATGGCCTCGACTACCGGCAATGTCTGGCTGTCGGAAAACAGCGGCGACAGCTGGCAGACCATTTCCAACTCCATGCCGCCGGTTTATTCGGTGTGTTTCGGCTAATCAGGTCTGCTATTTCTTTCGACGTAATGCGTAGGCAAGATGTGCCCACTCACCGTCTTTCTTATTTATGCGGCTTCGATATCAACATAACAACGAAACATATCGATAGAGCAAAAAAATATTGGACGCACGTGCGGCCAGCCCCGATACTCTCGGGTCATCCGGTTTACGCGCCTTCTCGGGCTTGCCACGCTCTTGCCTCTCGCTTTACGGCAAGACACATACTTATTCCCTGATCACTCTATGAACATTTTTTCTTTCTGGTTCCGCATCCCCTTTTGGCAACGTGTACTGGGCGGCTTCGTGCTGGGCGCACTGGCCGGCTGGCTGGTTGGCGCCCCTGCCGAAACCTGGTTCGGCCCGCTCGGCAAGCTGTATGTCACGCTGATCAAGATGATCGCCGTGCCGCTGGTTTTCTTTGCCGTCACCAACAGCATTTCAAGCCTGCATGGCATGAAGAGCGTCGCGGCACTGGGCGGCAAGACCTTCCTCTGGTTCGCCATCACCGCGGTGCTGGCGGTCGGCGTCGGCCTGCTGGTCGCCAATTTCACCAATCCCGGCCAGAACCTGGGCCAGCTCGCGATTGCCGCCGACTACACCGTGCGTGAAGTGCCGACGCCGATCCAGGTGCTGCTCGACGTGGTGCCGTCGAACCCGTTCAAGGCGCTGACCGAAGGCAAGATCCTGCAAGTGATTTTCTTCGCCGCGCTGCTCGGCATGGCGCTGGTCAAGCTGGGCGACAAGGTCAAGCAAGTGCGCGAATTGATGGGCGAAGCCAGCAGCGCCATGATCCAGATCACCCGTTTTGTATTGGAAATGACGCCGCTCGGCACCTTCGGCCTGATCGCCGCGCTGGTCGGCTCCTACGGTTTCGAACGCCTGCTGCCGCTGGGGAACTTCGTCTTCACCTTGTACATCGCCTGCGCGCTGCACATCGTGGTGGTGTACGGCGGCCTGCTGCTCACGCACCGCCTCAACCCGATCCGCTTTTTCCGCGGCGCCTTCCCGGCCATGCAGGTAGCCTTCACCAGCTCATCGAGTTTTGCTTCCATGCCTATCGCCCTGCGCAGCGTGGTGCATAACCTCGGCGTGAAACAGGAATATGCCGCGTTCGCAGTGCCGCTCGGCGCCAGCATCAAGATGGACGGCTGCGGCGCCATCTACCCGGCGATCGCGTCGATTTTCGTGGCCCAGTATTTCGGCCTGCACCTGGACCTGTCGCAGTATTTCATCATCATGCTGGCTTCGGTGCTCGGTTCGTTCGGCACCGCCGGCGTACCCGGCACCGCAATCGTGATGGTGACGCTGGTGCTGAGTTCGGCCGGCCTGCCGCTGGAAGGCATCGGCTACCTGGTCGCCATCGACCGCATCCTCGACATGATGCGCACCATGACCAACGTCACCGGACAGATGCTGGTGCCGGTGCTGGTGGCGAAGGAAGAAGGCTTGCTGGACCTGGAAATCTACAATGCGGCCAACAGCGATGTCGGCCTCGACCAGAACAGCAACGCGGCTGCCTGATCCTGCGCCGGGCGGGCAGGCTGTGCGCCCTCCCGGCTGTTTTCCTTAAGGCTCGCCTTCCCAGTAATCCAGGTCATTCGATTTGCGCTGGATCACGTCGAAAACCCTTTCACCTCCGGCCTCGGCCATCGCCAGGAACTTGCCGGAATCGGGATATTCGCAGACCTCGGGCTGCTCCTTGGTGCTGATTGAAAGATACTTCAGCGGCTGGTCTGAAGTATTCACAAGCTGGTGCGGATATTCCGGGCCGGGCGGAATGAAGATCACATCGCCGCTGCGCAGCGGCAGCATTTCCCCCGCCACCCGCAGCGTGCCGCTGCCCTCCAGGATGATAAACATCTCTTCCTGCGCGTAATGAAAATGATACGGGCAGGATATCTTGCCGGGGGCGACGATATCCACGCTGGCGCCCAGCTTGCGGGCCGCGCTGCCGGTGGCCAGGCGCGCGCACAGCGTGTCGTACAAAGGCTCGCGCACCTGATGCTCCAGCGGCACGTCATTGAAGTTGCGGATCAGCCGGCGGCTCAAACTCTCTGCGTTTTCACTCATTTTTTCTCCGTTATGGCGGCGTCATGAACTGCGCTTTGCGCCTGCCCAGCAGAATACACGCAACTACGTTCCGCCGTAATTCCTCCCCGGTTTCTCCATGCACCGTTGCGGACAATCACCCGGCAAAAATGGTGCAAAGCCGCATTTCCAAGCCATCCGCGCACCAGTTGCGCGCATATCCGATGGCACAAAATACACACCTCAAAAAAGAAAATAAATTTCCTTTACTTGCGATGAAAATGAAAATATATTTACACAAATTATAAAAATCAATCCAAGGGGCAGATGGTGCAACATTCCGCAATCACGGCATGGCAACGCGAAAGCGCAGTCGCAGCGCGCATAGGCAAAGCCTATCCAGAACTGTCGAAAGCACACCGCAAGGCCGCCGATTATGTGCTGGCGAACGTGTTCCATACCGCCACCATGACCATCGACGAACTGGCGGACGCAGTCGGCGTTTCGCTGGCGACGGCCAACCGTTTCGCCCATGCCTTGGGCTTCGACGGCTACCCGGCATTCCGCGCGGCGCTGGTCCTGGATTTCGCCTCGTCGCTGGCGCCGGTGGAAAAACTGCGCGACCAGGTGCTGCGCCCCGCCAGCAGCGCCGAAATCATGGCTGCCGCACTGAGGGCCGACATGCAAAACCTGGAAGCTACCCAGCGCGCCTTGTCGCCGGCGCATTGCGACCGGGCCGTTAGCATGATTATCAACGCTGACCGGATCTTCATCCTCGGCTTCGGCGCCAGCGCCTTTTTGGCCGGCATCATGGCGCATGCGCTGGAGCCGTATTGCCGCACGGTGCTGTCGGTGGCGGGCCCTGGCGGCCCTTCGCAGGCTGCGCGCCAATTCTTCAAGCTGGACCAGCGCGACCTGGTGATCGCCCTCGCCTTCCCGCGCTACGTCACCGATACCGTGACACTGGCCGGCCGCGCCAAGGAGCGCGCGGCGCCGGTGCTGGCGCTCACCGATGCGCCGACTTCGCCGCTGGTGCCGCTGGCTGACGTCACGCTGTACGCACAGACCGAGCGGCTGCTGTCGCCGACTTCGGATGCGGCCGCGCTGGCCCTGATCCAGGCGGTATGCGACGCCGTCGCCCACCGCGCCAACCGTTCGGTGCATGCCGCCTCGAAGATGACTGAAGCCGTGCTGCCCTGGCTGCATCATCCGGATGGCCGCACACCCGACAAGGCTGGCAAACCCGTTTCCAAAAAATCCGCAGCGAAAGCGAAATAACGTGAACAACAGTACGACCATTCCCGGCGACATCGCCACCATCGCCATCCACGGCGGCGCCGGCACCATCTTGCGCAGCGCCATGAACACCGCGCAGGAACAGGCTTATCACGACGCCCTGGCGGAAATCCTCAGCGCCGGACAAAAAATCCTGGCTGCCGGCGGCAGCGCGCTGGACGCCGTCGCCTGCGCCGTCAGCATGCTGGAAGACTGTCCGCTGTTCAACGCCGGCAAAGGCGCGGTCTACACCCATGCCGGCACCCATGAACTGGATGCGGCGATCATGGACGGCGCCACGCTGGATGCAGGCGCCATCGCCAACGTCGGCCATGTGCGCAATCCGATACTGGGCGCGCGTGCGGTGATGGAACATAGCGAACACATCCTGCTGGTGGGAACCGGCGCCGAAGCCTTCGTCGCCCAGCACGGCGTAGAACTGGTGGAGCCGGACTACTTCCATACCGAAGCCCGCCATGCCCAATGGCTGCGCGCGCGCGACCAGGAAGGCATGCTGCTGCTCGACCACGACGCCACCAGCAAGGCGGCCGCCGAATTTACAACACCCATCGCGCCCATCGATCCCGACAACAAGTTCGGCACGGTGGGCGCCGTCGCGGTCGACATGCACGGCAACCTGGCGGCGGCCACTTCGACCGGCGGCATCACCAACAAGCGTGTCGGCCGGGTCGGCGACTCGCCCCTGGTCGGCGCCGGCTGCTACGCCAACAACCGCACCGTGGCGGTTTCCGCCACCGGCACCGGCGAAGCGTTCATGCGCACGGTGGCGGCCTACGATATTTCGGCGCGCATGGAATATGCCGGGCAATCCCTGGCGGACGCCGCCGAGCAGGTGGTGATGGACCTGCTGCCGCGGTATAAAGGCCGTGGCGGCCTGATCGCCATCGACGCCCAAGGCAACCTGGCATTGCCGTTCAATACCGAAGGCATGTATCGCGGTTACGCCAAGGTCGGCGCGGCGCCGGTAACGGCGATCTACAAATGACGCAGCCAACCACAGGAAGCGATTCCATGAACAGACAGATCGGCCGTCGAGTGCTGACGGTAGAACAAATGAGCGTCGGCTTCACCACTTCCGAACGCAAGGTGGAAGCGGTGCGCAACCTGTCCTTCCATATCGACGCCGGTGAAACGCTGGCCATCGTCGGCGAGTCGGGTTCGGGCAAGTCGGTGTCGTCGCAATCGATCATGCGCCTGATCGACTACGGCGGCGGCCGCATCACTGGCGCCAAAATGAATTTCCAGCGGCGCGACGGCAGCACGGTAGACCTGGCCAGCGCCGACCAGCACACCATGCGCCACATCCGCGGTTCGGAAATCGCCATGATTTTCCAGGAGCCGATGACGTCGCTCAATCCGGTGTTCACGGTCGGCGAGCAGATCGCCGAATCGATACGCCTGCACCAAGGCAAGAGCATGGCTGCCGCGCGCGCCGAGGCCTTGCGCATGCTGGAAACGGTGCGCATCCCGGAAGCGCGGCGCATCCTGGACCGCCATCCGCACCAGCTGTCGGGCGGCATGCGGCAACGCGTGATGATCGCCATGGCCCTGTCTTGCAAGCCCTCGCTGCTGATCGCCGACGAGCCGACCACTGCGCTGGACGTGACGATACAGGCGCAGATCCTGCAACTGATACGCGCGCTGCAGGATGAAATGCAGATGGCGGTGATCTTCATCACCCACGACATGGGCGTGGTGGCCGAGATCGCCGACCGGGTAGTGGTCATGTGCCGCGGCGAAAAAGTCGAAGAAAACAATGTGCATGCGATCTTTGAAGCGCCGCAGCATCCTTACACCCGCGCCCTGCTGGCGGCCGTGCCGCGCCTGGGTGCGATGCATGGCACCGACCTGCCGCAGCGGATCGCCATCGCCGGCGCCGCCATCACGCCCGTCACGCCTGAAATGGAAGTGGAAGCCAAGCTGGTGCGCAGCATTCCAGGTTCAGATCCGCAACAGCAGCCCCTGCTGAAAGTGCGCAACCTGACTACCCGCTTCGACGTCAAGAGCGGCATCTTCAGCCGCGTCAAGCAACGCGTGCATGCGGTGGAGCAGATCAGCTTCGACCTGTATCCGGGCGAAACGCTGGCGTTGGTAGGCGAATCCGGCTGCGGCAAATCGACCACCGGCCGCTCGCTGCTGCGGCTGGTCGACATCACCAGCGGCAGCGTCGAGTTCGGCGGGCGCGACCTGGCCAAGCTGCCGCGCTCGGAACTGCGTTCGCTGCGGCGCGAAATCCAGTTCATTTTCCAGGATCCGTTCGCCTCGCTCGATCCGCGCCTGACCGTCGGCTATTCCATCATGGAGCCGCTGCTGGTGCACGGCCTGGCCGAAGGCGCGCAAGAAAAAGTCGCGGCGCTGCTGGAACGGGTCGGCTTGCTGCCGGAACATGCGCAGCGTTATCCGCATGAATTTTCCGGCGGCCAGCGCCAGCGCATCTGCATCGCCCGCGCACTGGCGCTGAACCCGAAGATCGTGATCGCCGATGAATCGGTGTCGGCGCTGGACGTCTCGATCCAGGCCCAGATCGTCAACCTGCTGCTCGACCTGCAGCGGGAATTGGGGATTTCCTTCATTTTCATTTCGCACGACATGGCTGTGGTGGAGCGCATCAGCCATCGGGTTGCGGTCATGTACCTGGGGCAGATCGTCGAGATCGGCCCGCGCCGCGCGATCTTTGAAAATCCCCAGCATCCATACACCAAGAAACTGATGGCGGCGGTGCCGGTCGCCGATCCGAACCAGCGTCATCGCCTGCGCGAGATGCTGCCGGAAGAAATTCCCAGCCCGATCCGCAATGTCGGCGATTTGCCGCTGGTCGAGCCGCTGAAACAGGTGGGACCGGGACACTTTGTCGCGACTCACCGGATTTCAGCTGCTTTTTAACCGTTTAACCGCTTAACCGTTGTTGTCTGCCTTATCTGCTTATTGATCTGCTTATTTATCTGTTTGTTTATCTTCGATGACTTTTTGACCCAGGGGAGTAGCACATGCGCACTAATCGACATTTCGGAAAACTGCTGGCTGGCACCGCCGTTGCATTGACCGCCCAGTTTGCCGCCGGCCACGCTTTTGCCGCCAAGGACGTCACGCTGGCGGTCGCATCAACCTTCACCACGCTGGATCCGTACGACAGCAACGACACGCTGTCGCAAGCGGCAATCAAGTCGTTCTACCAAGGCTTGTTCGGTTTCGACAAGGACCTGAAGGTGGTCAACGTGCTGGCCGACGGTTACGAAGTCAGCAAGGACGGCCTGGTCTACACCATCCGCCTGCGCAAGGGCGTCAAGTTCCAGGACGGCACCGACTTCAAGGCGGATGCGGTCAAGATTTGCCTGGAGCGGGTCATCAACCCGGAAAACAAGCTCAAGCGCTTCAACCTGTTCAACCGCATTTCCAAGGTCGACATCGTCAACGACTATGAAGTCAAGATCACGCTGAAAGAGCCGTTCTCGCCGTTCATCAATACCCTGGCGCACTCTTCCGCCGCGATGATTTCGCCAGCCGCGCTGAAACAGTACGGCAACAAGGACATCGGCTTCCACCCGGTAGGAACTGGGCCGTTCAAGTTCGTCGAATGGAAACAGACTGACTACATGAAGGTCACCAAATTCGACGGCTACTGGAAAAAAGGCTATCCGAAGATCGACAGCATCACCTGGAAACCGGTGATCGACAACAACACCCGCAGCGCCGTGATGCAGACCGGCGAAGCGCAGTTCGCCTATCCGCTGCCTTACGAACAAGCCGAACTGCTGAAGAGCAAACCCAACCTGGACCTGGTCTCGTCGCCGTCGATCGTGCAACGCTACATTTCGATGAATACGCTGCAGAAGCCGTTCGACAATCCGAAAGTGCGGCAGGCGATCAATTACGCCATCAACAAGGAAGCGCTGGTCAAGGTTGCCTTCACCGGCTACGCCATGCCGCAGGACGGCGTGCTGCCGCAAGGCGTGGATTACGCACTGAAGACCGGGCCATGGCCTTACGATCCGAAAAAAGCCAAACAGTTGCTGGCTGAAGCCGGATATCCGAACGGCTTCGAGACTGAATTGTGGTCGGCCTACAACCACACCACGGCGCAGAAAATCATCCAGTTCGTGCAGCAGCAGCTGGCGCAGGTCGGCATCAAGGCCAAGGTGATGGCGCTGGAAGCCGGCCAGCGCGTGGAGAAAGTCGAAAGCGCACCTGTCCCTGCCAACGCACCGGTACGCATGTACTACACCGGCTGGTCGTCTTCCACCGGCGAAGCCGACTGGGGCCTGCGTCCATTGCTGGCTTCGGAATCGTTCCCGCCGAAACTGTTCAACACGGCTTACTACAAGAACGACAAGGTCGATGCCGATATCGCCAAGGCACTGACAACCACCGACCGCATGGAAAAGACAGCGCTCTACAAAGATGCGCAAACCGAAATCTGGAAAGACGCGCCTTGGGCTTTCCTGGTCACGGAGAAACTCTTGTATGCACGCAGCAAGAACCTGAAAGGCGTGTATGTCATGCCTGACGGCTCCTTCAATTTCGATGAAATCGAATTGAAATAAGCAGCACGCAAGAAATACACAAGCAAGATCAGCAGGCCGGCCGCGCCGGTCCGGCCTGCGTCTTACCGCAACAGACTGGATGCCATGTTTCCCTATATATTAAAACGCCTGATGGGCCTGATACCGACCTTGCTGATCGTGGCGGTCATGGTATTTCTGTTTGTCCACCTGCTGCCGGGCGATCCGGCGCGGCTGGTGGCCGGACCCGAAGCCGACTCGCAGACAGTCGAGCTGATCCGCCAGGACCTGGGCCTGGACAAACCCATGCACGAACAATTCATCAACTATTTCAGCAAGGCCTTGCGCGGCGACTTCGGCACCTCCCTGCGCAGCAAGCGCCCGGTCAGCACCGAAATCGCTGAACGCTTCTGGCCTACTTTCTGGCTCACCGTCACCAGCATGGTGTGGGCGGTGCTGTTCGGCCTGGTGATCGGCATCGTCTCCGCGGTATGGCGCAACGAGTGGCCGGACCGCCTGGGCATGACGCTCGCGGTGTCCGGCATTTCCTTTCCGTCGTTTGCGCTGGGCATGCTGCTGATGGAGCTGTTTTCAGTCAAGCTGGGCTGGCTGCCGACTATCGGCGCCGACAGCTGGCGCCACTACATCCTGCCGTCGCTGGCCCTGGGCGCAGCGGTGGCGGCCGTGATGGCGCGCTTCACCCGCTCCTCGTTTGTCGAAATCCTGCAGGAAGATTTTGTGCGCACCGCGCGCGCCAAAGGCCTGTCGGAAACCGTCGTGGTGCTCAAGCATTGCCTGCGCAACTCCCTGATCCCGGTAGTCACCATGATGGGCCTGCAGTTCGGCTTCCTGCTGGGCGGCTCTATCGTGGTGGAAAAAGTGTTCAACTGGCCTGGCATGGGGCGCTTGCTGATCGATGCCGTCGAAATGCGCGACTACCCGGTGATCCAGGCCGAGATCCTGCTGTTCTCGCTGGAATTCATTTTCATCAACCTGGTGGTTGACGTGCTGTACGCCGTCATCAACCCAAGCATCCGTTACAAGTGAGGCCGTCCGTGTCTACTCCATCCAATCCGGTCGCAGCGATTGCTGCTGCACCGCTGCCGAGCACCATACGCACGCCCTGGAGCGAATTCTGGCGCAAGTTCAAGAAGCAGCACCTGGCGGTTGCAGCCGGCTGCTTCGTGCTGTTCCTGATCGTGGTGGCGATTGCCGCGCCCTGGCTGACGCCTTACGACGCCGAAAATTATTTCGACTACGACGCCCTGAACGCCGGGCCGTCGCTGGCGCACTGGTTCGGCGTCGATTCCCTGGGGCGCGACATTTTCAGCCGCATCCTGATGGGCACGCGGATTTCCCTGACCGCCGGCTTTTCGTCGGTTGCGGTAGGCGCCGTGGTCGGCACCCTGGCCGGCCTGATTGCCGGTTATTACGAAGGCTGGCCTGACCGCATCATCATGCGCATCTGCGACGTGCTGTTCGCCTTTCCCGGCATCTTGCTGGCGATCGGCATCGTGGCGATCCTCGGCAACGGCATGTCGAACGTGATTTTCGCGGTGGCGATTTTCAGCATCCCGACTTTCGCCCGCCTGGTGCGCGGCAATACGCTGGCGCTGAAGCACCTGACTTTCATCGAAGCGGTGCGCAGCATAGGCGCCAACGACCGCACCATCATCCTGCGCCACATCTTCCCCGGCACGGTGTCGGCGGTGGTGGTGTATTTCACCATGCGCATCGGCACTTCCATCATTACCGCCGCCAGCCTGTCGTTCCTCGGCATGGGCGCGCAGCCGCCGATGCCGGAATGGGGAGCGATGCTCAACGAAGCGCGTTCCGACATGATGACCGCGCCGCATATCGCGATCTTCCCCAGCCTGGCGATTTTCTTCACGGTGCTGGCGTTCAACCTGCTGGGCGACGGCTTGCGCGACGCCCTCGACCCTAAAATCGACAGACGATGAGCCTGGTCCTCCCTCACATAGGCAGATTGCCGGCCGGCCCGCTGAACGCCATCAGCGATGTCGCCGGCGTCACGGTCGGCCACGCTACGCTGGCGCAAGGAGCCGTCCAGACCGGCGTGACGGTGATCCGCCCGCACGGCGGCGATCCGTTCCGCGACAAGGTGCCCGCCGCCGCGGTCGTGTTCAACGGCTTCGGCAAGAGCATAGGGCTGGTGCAGCTGCAGGAACTGGGGGTGCTTGAAACCCCGGTCGCGCTGACCAACACCATGTCGGTCGGCAGCATCGCCACGGCCCAGGTCATTTCCGCTATCCAGGCCAACCCGGAGATCGGACGCAGCGAACCGACGGTCAATCCGCTGGTATTTGAATGCAACGACGGCTACCTGAACGATATCCAGGCCATGGCCGTCAGTGCCGAGCACTATCGGCAAGCGCTGGCCAGCGCCGCGCCCGGGTTTGAGCAAGGCGCGGTCGGCGCCGGGCGCGGCATGTCGTGTTTCGACCTCAAGGGCGGCATCGGTTCGGCTTCGCGCCATGCAAGCGCCGGCGGCATGCAATATTGTGTCGGCGCGCTGGTGCTGGCCAACTTCGGCAAGCTGGCGGCGCTGACGCTGGCCGGCCAGCATATCGGAAACGGCCTGCGGCGTTTGCGGCAAACCACGCCAGACGCACCCGAGATGGGGTCGATCATCATGATCATTGCGACCGATGCGCCGCTCGACGCGCGCCAGCTGGGACGGCTGGCAACCCGCTGCGGCGTCGGCCTGGGCCGCACCGGCTCGATCTACGGCCACGGCAGCGGCGACCTGGCGCTGGCGTTTTCCACGGCGCAGACCGTGCCCTCTCGCCCCGGCAGCGCTATACGGCAGAGCGCTTCCTTGCACGACAACTTGCTCGACCCGCTGTTTGAAGCAGTGGTCGACAGCACCGAACAAGCCATCGTCAATGCGCTGTTTGCAGCGCAAACCGTGACCGGACGCGACGGCCACCGGCGCTTGTCCCTGCGCGATGCGGCAGCCGGCCTGCCTTGATCCACCTGACAGAACATAATAATGAAAATCCTGATTTCCGTTGATATAGAAGGCGTCGCCGGTGTATTCCATCCGGAACAAACGCGCGCCGGCAATCCCGAATACGAACGCGCGCGGCGCCTGATGACGGCCGAAGCCAACGCCGTGATCGAGGGCGCGCTGGCCGGCGGCGCCACCGAGATCCTGGTGAACGACTCGCACGGCGGTTTCCGCAACCTGCTGCCTGACTTGCTGCATCCGGCCGCCAGCGCAATCCTCGGCAAACCGCGCCTGCTCGGCATGATGAGCGGCGTCGACAGCGGCGTCGCCGGTGTGATGATGGTCGGCTACCATGGCCGTTCGCAAAGCCGCGGCATCCTGGCGCACACCATCAACAGTTTTGCTTTTTCGCGTATCTGGCTGAACGGGCAGGAGCTGGGCGAAGCCGGCATCTACGGCGCGCTGGCCGGCGAATTCGGCGTGCCGGTGATTTTCGGCAGCGGCGACGATGTTTTTGTGGAAGAAAACCGGCCGCTGTTTCCGCAGGCCACGCTGGTCAGCGTCAAGACCGCCGACGGCAGCAACAGCGGCACATCGCTGTCGCCGCAACGCGCCCTGGGTTTGCTGGGCGAGGGCGCCAAGGCCGCACTGGCCAATCTTGCCGCCGCGCGCCCCTTCATCTTGCCGCCTGCGATTACCTGCAGATTGCAGATCCAGAGCCCTGCGCTGGCCGACCTGTTCTGCCAGCTGCCTTTGCTGCAGCGGATCGACGGCGTCAACGTCGAATTCACTGCGCCGTCGGTGCAGTACGCCGTCAGGATATTGAACAGCCTGTCGGCGATGTCTTTCATGCTGCGTTAGCAGCTGGATCCGTTTGCGCAGCCGGTTTCTTCAAGGGCCGGCAAAACCAGGCGCCGGCCGCCAGCTGCACCAGCAACGCAAGCGCCCACGAGGCCCGGTGTGCCACCGCCGCATAACTGCCGGTATCGTGCGGCCAGGCATTGAGCAGCAAACCGAAGCCATACTGCACCACGAACGCGCCGGCGAAAATCGCCAGGGTCAGCCCGGTGCTGACGCGGCCGGCCAGGTGGAGCGGAAACTCGCGCACCAGCGCCGCATACGACAGCACGCCCGAAGTGCCCAGCAAGCCATATAAACCCCACAGCAGCCAGCCCGGCAACGGCGCGCCGAGCACGATCAGCAGCTGCGCCAGCATGAACAGGAACATCCCTGCGCCGGCGGTCATGTGCAAGGAAATCCCGCGCCGCTGCAAACGGCGCGCCAGCCAGCCGGAACCGACCGCGCCCAGCACCATCGCCAGGCCGGCCAGCGCCACGATATTGGCTGCGGCGGCAGCCGGCAGCTGGCTGACATCGCGCAGATATGGCCCAGCCCACAAACCCTGCACGCCGAGAAACACGCCCTGGCTCGCCATCACAAAAGGCGCAGTGCGCCAGAACACCGCGCTGCGGAAAATGCCGCCGATGTCGCGCAGCTGCGCCGCCAGGCTGCTTTTCGGATGCTGCTCATCCTTTTCCGGCACCAGCGTAAACAGGGCCAGCACGATCATCAGGATCAATCCCGCAACCGCCACGAACAGCACGCGCCAGGTGGTCAGGCTCAGGGCCCAGGTAATCGGCGTTCCGGTGGCAACCGCGCCCAGGCCGCCGATGGCATAGATGGCGCCGTTCATCAGCGGCAAGTGGTCGTGCGGGAACCAGGCGACAATCGCCTTCAGGCCGGCCATCAGGCAAGCTGAGGTGCCGATCCCCAGCAGCAGGCGGCCGACCAGCAGGCTGCTGAAGCCATGGGCATTGGCCGACACCACGGCGCCGGCCGCGGCCAGCAGCAGCAAACAGGCCAGCACCCGGCGCGGACCGAAGCGGTCCAGCAAGATGCCGAGCGGCAGCTGGCAGGCGGCGAATGCGAAAAAATACAGGCTGGTCAGCAGCCCCAGCTGGGCCGGCGACAAACCCAGCTCGCTGCTGAGCAAAGGCGCCAGCGGCAGGTTGATGCCGCGCGCCAGGTAGGAAATGAAATAGCCCGAGGAAAATATCAGGAAAACACGGGTAGCGAGCTTCATGGCCGGTCACTCATCAAGAACAGGATATGACGATGGTAAAGAGCAAACTGCCCCAAGGCCAACGAAGTGTTTTATCCTTATATGTGAATGGAATTAACCGATTGACCGAAAAATGCGCAAACACCTTCCTCGCCATCATGTTTGAACGACTGCCGCCGACCCAGACCTTGCGTGCGTTTGAAGCTGCCGCGCGGCTCGGCAACTATACTCGGGCCGGGGAAGAACTGCACCTGACGCACAGCGCCATCAGCCACCAGATCCGCGCGCTCGAGCAACGCACCGGACGCAAGCTGTTCCAGCGCGAAGGCCGGCAGATGGTGCTGACCGACGGCGGCCGCCTGCTGGCAGGAGAAGTGCGGCAGGCGCTGCTGGCGCTGGACCGCGCCCTGCACATCGGCCAGGCCGAGCGCCGGCGCGCGGGACAGGCATTGCGCGTCAGCGTGCCGCCATCGTTTGCCAGCGCCTGGCTGGTGCCGCGGCTGGCCGCGTTCCACCGGCAGCATCCGCATATCGACATCAGCTTGCGCACCAGCCACGAACTCAGCGAACTGGATTTCAGCGACGCCGACGTCGCCATCTGGTACGGCCGCGCCGGACACAAGAATTTCCGCTGCCAACGCTTGCTGAAGGAAGTGATTTTCCCGGTATGCAGCCCGCGCTTCGCCGCCAGCCATCCCGCCATCACGCCGCACGACCTGGCGCACCACTCCTTGCTGCGCTTTGCCCACCATGGCGGCTGGGAGCCGTGGTTTGCCGCCGCCGGCATCAGGCAAGGCGAACCGCGGACCGGTCCGGTGTACGACGACCCCATGCACCTGCTGGACGCCGCCGCTGCCGACCAGGGCATCGCGCTGGCGCGCAGCTGCCTGGTGCGCAACCATCTGGCCGATGGCCGCCTGGTGCGGCTGTTCGACATCACCGCCCCGGCCCGCGGCAACTACTTCTCGGTTTCGCCCTTCGATACAGAAAAGACAGCCACCATCGCCGAGTTCCAGGAATGGCTGGGCGCAATCTTGTCAGACTCAACAGAATAAAAATCCATGCCTACCATTACTTCGCTCACGCTGTACCCGATCAAATCCTGCGCCGGCATTGCCTTGCAGGCCGCCACCGTCACCGCCGCCGGCCTCAGCCATCAACATGCGCACGACCGTGAATGGATGGTGGTCGACAGCGGCGGACAGTTCCTGTCGCAGCGCAGCCATCCTGCCATGGCCCTGATCGTGCCGGCCTTGCAAGCCTGCGCCATGACCGTGCAAGCACCCGGCATGCCGCCGCTGCCGGTCCCGACCGCGCCGCTCGATCGCGCGCAGGCGGCATCGCTGGCGGTGACCGTCTGGGACGACAACCTGAGCGCCCACGACTGCGGCGACGACGCTGCCGGCTGGTTCTCGCGCGTCTTGGGCCAGCCCTGCAGGCTGGTGCGCTTCGACCCTGCGGCCAGGCGCCTGGTCAGCAAAAAGTGGACGCTCGATGCGGATGCGCCGACCCGCTTTGCCGACGGCTATCCGATGCTGCTGATATCGCAGGGGTCGCTGGACGACCTGAACCGGAAACTGCAGGCGCAGGGCCGGACGCCATTGCCGATGAACCGTTTCCGGCCAAACATCGTGATCGATGGCGTGGACGCTTTTGAAGAGGATTTCCTGGAAACGCTGCAGGCCGGGCCAGTCTGCCTGCAGCCGGTAAAACCCTGCACGCGCTGCCCGATGCCGGCCATCGACCAGGCCAGCGGAGAAATCGGCCCCGATCCGATGGATATCCTGCTGACCTACCGCGCCAACCCGCGTGTCGACGGCGCCGTCACTTTCGGCGTCAACATGATAGTGCGAGAGGGGAATGGCGCGATCCTGCGCATCGGGCAGGACATCGAGGGTGAACTGGCGTTCTAGAGAGGTTACTGCGGCTTGACGGCGGGCACCGCCAGCTCGGCCTGCAAGCGCTCGTACTTGGCTTGCAGCTGTTCCTTGGATTCATGCCAGGCCGGATCCAGCGGGATGCAGCTGACCGGGCAGACCTGCTGGCATTGCGGTTCGTTGAAATGGCCGACGCACTCGGTGCATTTATGCGGATCGATTTCGTAAATCAGCGGTCCCATGTAAATCGCGCCGTTCGGGCACTCGGGCTCGCATACGTCGCAATTAATACAGTCGTCGGTGATCAATAAAGCCATTTCACTACTCTACTCAAGTTGCCGCGGGACCAGGTGATCCCGCCTTACTGCCTTGCCGCCATTTTAATCCCGTTGGGGATCCGCCGCTGCCGAGCTGCTCAGGGCTGCTGGGCGTCCAGCTTTTCCTTCAGCCATTTTTCGACCGAAGGGAAGACGAATTTGGAGACATCGCCGCCCAGCGTGGCGATCTCGCGCACGATGGTGCCCGAGATGAACTGGTACTGGTCGGACGGCGTCAGGAACAGGGTTTCCACATCCGGCAGCAGGTAGCGGTTCATGCCCGCCATCTGGAACTCGAACTCAAAGTCGGAAACCGCGCGCAAGCCGCGCACGATGACGTTGGCATCATGCTGGCGCACGAAATCCTTGAGCAGGCCGGAAAAGCTTTCCACCTGCACATTGGGGTAATGGCCCAACACTTCGTTGGCGATCGACAGCCGTTCTTCCAGAGAGAAAAACGGTTTCTTGTTCTTGCTGTCGGCGACGCCTACCACCAGCTTGTCAAACAGCCCGGATGCACGACGCACCAGATCTTCATGGCCGCGCGTGAGCGGATCGAACGTACCTGGATAAACAGCTGTGACCATCTTTCTTCCCCCAATCAGATCGCGCATTATGCCTGAATTTGCATCAGGCAGAATGCACTTGCCTTTTCAGCAAGTGGTAAAACACTATACCAGCCTTGTCCGCCCGCAGCAGCTGCCAGCCGCCCAGCCAGGCCGGCAGAGCGTCCTCCTGCAGCGCGAATTCAGATTCAAGGTACAGCAAACCGTGCTCGGCCAGCAAACCCTGGCATAGCGGCAGCACTTTTTCCAGCCAGCCCTGCTGGTAGGGCGGGTCGAGGAAAATCAGGTCGAAGCGCGCAGAATCTGCAACGGCCGCGGCGCCGGCCTCGATGCGAGCCTTGCTTAGCCAGGTGACCGCATCGCTGCGCAGGATCCGCACCTGGCTCGCGTCCAGCTTGGCCTTGGTGGTTTCCAGCTGGCGCGCCGCCGGCGTATTGTGCTCGATCATGGTCACTTCCAGCGCTCCGCGGCTGGCGGCTTCAAAACCCAGCGCGCCGGTGCCGGCAAACAGGTCGAGGCAGCGTATCGTGCTCCAGTTGCCGTCCAGCAAGTGCGTCAGCCAGTTGAACAGGGTCTCGCGCACCCGGTCCGGCGTCGGCCGCAAGCCTTCGCTGTCCAGCACGGCCAAAGGCGTGCGTTTCCAGGCGCCGCCAATGATGCGGACCTGGCGCGCCAGGGGCGGTTTGATGGCGTGCACCGGGGTCTTCGGCGGCTTTTTGCTGCTTGGTTTTTTCATTAAGTTTAATAAAGATGGGAAAATTTGCCGGAAATCCGTCAATAGCTTCTACGCACCGGGCTATCCCTGATTTGATGGCCTGCGCTCTGATAGAATGCCGGGGATTGTACCTCTTGTGCAGCCGCCTCCGAAAGGCTGCTGCAGCGCCCTATTTCACCGCCTTACAGATCAGGCCTCAGATGTTTAGCTTCTTCAAGAAAAAACCAAAACCCGAAGTCACGCCCTTGCCGGAATCTTCCGCGCCAGAGGCGCTGCCACAGGCCGATGCCGCGGAGGCTGCGGCGGTTGCTGTCCCTGACGCGCCGCCTCCGGCTGCCGTGAACGCCGTGCCGGCGGAAGAAATCGAGATCGTTTCCGCGCCGGTGGCGGCGGAACAAAAACGCTCCTGGCTGTCGCGCCTGAAAACGGGGCTGTCGAAAACCTCGTCCAACCTGAGCATCCTGTTCGTCGGCGCCAAGATCGACGACGACCTGTACGAGGAGCTGGAATCGGCGCTGCTGGTGTCCGACGCCGGTGTCGACGCTACCCATTTCCTGCTCAACGCCCTGAAAAAGAAGGTCAAGGAAGACAAGCTGACCGAGGCGGCCCAGGTCAAGGCGGCGCTGCGCACCTTGCTGATCGATTTGCTTTCCCCCCTGCAAAAACCGCTGGTGCTGGACCAGCACCAGCCGCTGGTGATGATGATCGCCGGCGTCAACGGCGCCGGCAAGACCACCACCATCGGCAAGCTGGCCAAGCATCTGCAAGCGCACAAGCAGTCGGTGCTGCTGGCCGCCGGCGATACGTTCCGCGCCGCGGCGCGCGAGCAGCTGACGATCTGGGGCGAACGCAACAACGTCACCGTGATCGCGCAGGAATCCGGCGATCCGGCCGCGGTGGCGTTCGACGCCGTGCATTCGGCCCAGGCGCGCGGCACCAACGTAGTGATGGTCGATACCGCCGGCCGCCTGCCGACCCAGCTGCACCTGATGGACGAGCTGAAGAAAATCAAGCGCGTCATCGGCAAGGGCATGGCCACCGCGCCGCATGAGATATTGCTGGTCATCGACGGCAACACCGGCCAGAACGCGCTGGCGCAGGTCAAGGCGTTCGACGATGCGCTGGGGCTGACCGGCCTGGTGATCACCAAGCTGGACGGCACCGCCAAGGGCGGCGTGCTGGCGGCCATCGCCACCACCCGCGCGATCCCGGTGTACTTCATCGGTGTCGGCGAACAGATCGAAGATTTGCAGCCGTTTGACGCGGCTGAATTTGTGGATGCACTGCTGAGTTAACTTCAAGCCAATTATTGATGACAGGCCCTAACATTCCATGATTGAATTCAACCAGGTCTCCAAGAAATATACGCGCGACGTGGTCGCACTGCGCGATATCACATTGACGGTTAACAAGGGCGACCTGATTTTCCTGGCCGGCCCGTCCGGCGCCGGCAAGACCACGCTGCTCAACCTGATCGCTGCAATCGAACGTCCCAGCAGCGGCACGCTGACTGTCAGCGGCGCCAACGTCGGCAAACTGAAATCTTCCGGCCTGCCTTACCTGCGGCGCAACCTCGGCCTGATCCTGCAACAGCAGAAGCTGCTGCAGGACCGCAGCGTGCTGGCCAATGTCATGCTGCCGTTGCTGGTCACCGGCGCCACCCGCGCCGAAGCCGAGAAGCGGGCCCAGGCCGCGCTCGACAAGGTCGGCCTGCTGGACAAGGCGGCCACCGATCCGCAAGCCCTGTCCGGCGGCGAACAGCAGCGCGTGTCGATCGCCCGCGCCATCGTCAACCGGCCGCAAATCATCCTGGCCGACGAACCGACCGCCAACCTTGACCGCGACAACGCCAACAAGGTGCTGGATGCGCTCAGGTCGTTCCACGCGGCCGGCGTGACCTGCCTGATTTCCACCCATGACGAACAATTCCTCAACAGCGCCAACCGCGTGGTGTTCCTGGACCAGGGCCAGATCGTCGACCACTGGCAGAATTCCGCAGTCGGAGGTGCAGCATGAAGAGCTGGCTGCGACAACACCTGTTCGCCATCAGCGACGCCTTCACCCACCTGTTCAAGGCGCCCGGCGGCTTTGCGCTGAATGTGCTGGTGGTGGCGATTGCGCTGGCGCTGCCGTTCGGCGGCCTGACCCTGATCGAGAACGTGCGCCCGGTCTCCGAGCAGCTGGCGGTAGAGCCCGAGATCAGCATCTTCATGGCGCTGGATGCCGCGCGCGACAAGACCGCCGCACTGGCCAAGCCGATCGACGCCGTCCTGCAGCAGCACCACAGCTCGGCCAAAGTCGTGTTCATTCCGCGCGAAGACGCCTTGATCAGCCTGAAAAACAAGACCGGCATGGACGACGCGCTGACCACCCTGGGCCAGAATCCTTTGCCGGACGCGTATGTGCTGAAACTGGCCGGCTTCCACGATGCGCCCGATGCTGCCCGCATCGACACCATTGCGGCTGACCTCAAGGCCTTGCCCGGGGTCGACACGGTGCAGGTCGATTCCGAATGGGTCAAGCGGCTGGCGGCGCTGCTGGGAATATTGCGCCTGGTGCTGATGTTCCTGGCGGCCACGCTGGCGGTGGTGGTGGTGGCCGTGGTGTTCAATACCGTGCGCCTGCAAGTGCTGACCCAGCGCGAAGAAATCGCGGTCGCCAAGCTGGTCGGCGCTACCGATGCGTTCATCCACCGGCCGTTTTATTACACCGGCGCGCTGCTCGGCCTGTGCGCCGGCGGACTGGCGCTGGGCGCGGTGGCGCTGGGCCTGCAGCCGCTGAACCAGGCGATCGCCGAGTTCGCCCGCTTGTACGCATCCGAATTCCGCCTGCTGCCGCTGAACTGGATCGCCAGCCTGGCGTTGCTGGCGATCAGCGCCGGCCTCGGCCTGGCCGGTGCGTTGCTGTCGGTGCGGCGCCATCTGGCCCGCCTGGCCTGAACCAGGCTCCGAGGCCAGCGTGTTCCACCATCCATCCGAATTCGTCACCTTCAAGACCAGCCCGCATTTGCCGGGCGTGGAATTGTATTCGGCGCGGCTGGTCGACCACGAGTTCGCGCCGCATGTGCACGACGCCTACTCGCTGGGCGCGATTGAAACCGGCGTCGAGCGTTTCCGCCACAAGGGTTCCCAGCATGTGGCCCCGGCCGGCACGCTGGTGCTGTTGAATCCTGACGAACTGCATGACGGCCACGCCGAGATCGCCGCCGGCTGGACTTACCAGATGCTGTTCATCGAACCGCTGCTGCTGCGCGAGCTGACCGGCAGCGAAGTTTATTTCGCTGCCGCCACCGCCCACGATCCCCAGCTGGCCGACAGTTTCCAGCTGCTGTTCAAGCGCATGTGGCAGGCGCCCGACGATCTCGCGTTCATATCGCATTTCACGGTGTTGATAGACGCTGTCACGCAGCGCTACGGCAAGAACCTGCGCCCGGTTTCCATACTGAAGCCCGGCCAGCCGCAACGCATGCTGGCGATGCGGCGCGTCCTCGACTGCATCGAAGCCAACCTGGACCAGACCCTGCATATCGACACCCTGGCGACCGAAGCCGGCATGTCTGTCTTTCATTTCGTGCGGGCCTTCTCGGCCGCGTTCCACGCCACCCCGCACCAATATCTGCAAGCGCGCCGCGCCACACGCGCCAAGACCTTGCTGGCCCAGCGCAGCACCCCGACCGACGCCGCCGCCGCGGTCGGGCTGGCCGACCAGAGCCACCTGACGCGCTGGTTCAAGCGCGCCTATGGCGTCACGCCGGCCCAGTATCAACAGCAAATTGGTACAAGACCGCTGGGCTAAAGATAGGCATGATGGGTAAATCTCATCACTCGTCCCCGACCTTTTTATGGCATCGCCTCGATTAACTGCACCGCTGCCGGAAGCCGCCCTATGCTGACCGGCCTGTTATGCGCCCTGGGCGCAGGAATGATGTGGGGCCTGGTGTTCATCGCGCCCCTGATACTGCCCGACTACCCCGGCCTGATGCTGTCGTTCGGCCGTTACGTGGCGTTCGGCCTGATCGCGCTGGCGCCCGCCCTGCTTGACCGCAAGCGCATAGCCGCGCTGACCCGGGCCGACTGGCGCGCCGCGCTGAAACTCTCGCTGGTCGGCAACCTGCTGTATTACGCAGCGCTGGCGACTGCGATCCAGCTGGCGGATGCGCCGCTGCCGACCATGCTGATCGGCACCCTGCCGGTGGTGATTTCCGTCTTTTCCAACTGGTCGCCGGGACATGCGGCGGAAAGCGTCGCCTGGCGGCGGCTGGCGCCGTCGCTGCTGATCATCCTGGTCGGCATCCTGTGCGTCAACGCCGCCGAGCTGGCGCATATGCGGCTGGCGGGCGCCGGCAATACACGCTCGACCGGCGACTACGTGCTGGGCTGCCTGATCGCGCTGGGCGCGGTCGCGGCCTGGACCTGGTATCCGATCGTCAATGCCCGCTACCTGCGCGCCCATCCGCATATCAGCCCTTCCACCTGGGCTACCGCGCAGGGCCTGGCGGTCTTGCCGCTGGCGCTGGCCGGGCTGTTCGGCTATGGCGCCTACCAGAAACTGACGGGCGGCAGCTACGCCTTTCCGTTCGGACCGCGGCCGCTGCAGTTTGTCGGCCTGATGCTGGTGATCGGCCTGAGCGCCTCCTGGATCGGCACCCTGCTCTGGAACAAGGCCAGCCAGCATCTGCCGACCGCGCTGCTGGCGCAGCTGATCGTGTTCGAAACCCTGGCGGCGCTGCTGTATGCCTTCATTTTCCGCGACGCGGTGCCAGGCTTGCAGGTCATGGCGGGCGTGGCGCTGTTATGCATAGGCATAGTTTTCGGTGTGCGCACCTTCCAGCATCAGATACCATAGGGGCTGCTTCCATTTCCGCAGCCGCTGCGCCATTTCGTGAAACCTGTGCTTACCTTGCCTTCCCGCCTGTTGCTTGCCTGTTCCGTACTGGCATTGCTGGCCTGTTCCCCCAAGTTCAACTGGCGCGAAGTGCGCAGCAAGGACGCGCCTTACAGCGTGCTGCTGCCGGCCAAGCCGTCGACCTTCGCGCGCCCCATCGATCTCGACGGCACGCCGGTCACCATGACCATGACCGCCGCCAAGGTGGATGACACGGTGTTCGCGGTCGGCAGCGCCACCGTGCCCGACGCCGCCAAGGCGCAAGCGGCATTGAACGCGATGAAAACCGCATTGGTGAAGAACATCAACGGCACCGTCAGGGCGGAAAAAGCAACCGCGGCTGCCAGCGGTACGCAGGGACTCTCGGCCAGCATCGAGGTCGAAGCGGTCGGCACCACCCCGGGCGGCAAGCCGGAAATCCTGTACGGGCATTTTGTCAGCAAGGACAAGGAAATCTACCAGGTCATCGTGATGGGGCCGGAAAAAGCCGTCTCACGGGAAAATGCAGAGACTTTCATCTCTTCGTTCAAACATGATTAGCATTGATGCAATAATGCGACCGGCCGCCCTGCTCTGTAACCAGCGGTGACAGCAGTGGCAAGCCCCCCGACAAAGGGGTATTCTGTACAATGTCTTTTTTCATCAAAAACAATATTCTGAGGTTTTATGTTAGTTACATTCAAATCCAAGGCGTCGGCCGAAGTCACCATGTTCGACTACGATGCCAAGCGCATCCTCGACCTGCTGAATAAAGATGTGAAGATCGGCGTCATCACCGCCGAAGAAGGCGCGGCAGCGATCGCCAAGCTGGAAGCGGAAACATCGGAAAGCCGCGCCCATCCGGCATCGGACAGCGTGCAGCACGACATCGCAGCCCATCACAACGAGGCTGGCGACGACAGCGGCCATGAGCCGGTGCAGACGGTCAACTTCGCCAACAAGATCTATCCTTTGCTGGAAATGCTGCGCGAAGCGCACAAGCACAATAACGACGTGCTCTGGGGCGTTTGATGACCTCAGGTCTTGAGCGACAGCTTACGACCGCAGACGGCATCCCTCTCTTCGTCGCCGACTGGCCGCCAGCTGCTGGCGTGCCGGCGGCGGGCAGCATCCTGCTGATGCACGGACTGGGCGAACATGCCGGGCGCTATGCCCATGTAATACGTTTTTTCAATCGCTGCGGCCTGCTGGTGCGCAGCTACGATCACCGCGGCCACGGCCGTTCCGGCGGACCGCGCGGCGATGTGCCGGACGAATCCGCCTTGCTGCGCGACGCCCGGCTGGTGCTGGACGACTTCAACCGCCAGGCGCAACTGGATTATCCGGCGCTGGCAGGCAATGCACCCTTTTTATTCGGCCATAGCATGGGCGGCCTGTTTGCGGCCCGCTTCGCGCTAGCTGCGATGGCGCCGCTGCGCGGCCTGGTTTTATCCTCGCCCGGACTGGCCTTGCGCCTGAACCGGGTGCAGCTCGGCATGCTCAGGCTGATGTCGCTGGCGGCTCCCGGCGTGGCCGTGCCCAACGGCCTGGACGTCAGCCACCTGTCGCACGATCCAGCAATCGCCAAAGCGTATAGCGCCGATCCGCTGGTGCATAACAAGATCACCGCGCGCCTGCTGAACAGCATGCTGCGCTCGGGGGAGTTCGTCCTGGGCCAGGCGCAGACCCTGGCGATCCCGACGCTGCTGGTGATCGCCGGCGACGACCGCATCATCGATCCCGACGGCAGCCGCCGTTTTTTTGCTGCCTTGCCGCCTGCCATCGTCACCTTCCGCGACTATGACGGCATGTACCACGAGATTTTCAACGAAGTCGGCGCGGAACGGGTATTTGCAGATGTGCGCCGCTGGCTTGAGGCGCAATACATGCTGCAGCCGCCGGCGGCAGTACATCCCGCCCTGGCTGACTGAAGTTATTCGTCAGCCGCAGAAGTTGCCGGCCAGACATCTTGCTCTATTGCCAGGCTAATCCGTTATGGCAAAAGATTATTGCTGTCAAGCAATCCTGAAATTTCACTTTTTCCCGCCACAATCGCGACCTAACTGTAGGTGAGCGACCATATCCCCGCTACAATCGCGTTGTTACCTTCCTGTCTAGCTGCGTCGTTATGATCTCCTTCGGCATTACTGATTTTGGCCTGTTCCTGATGGCCGTCCTGCTGCTGAACGCCACTCCCGGCCCGGATACTGCCTATATCGTCGGCCGCAGCGTCGCCCAGGGCCGGCGCGCCGGCCTGCTGTCGGCGCTCGGCATCACAGCCGGCTGCTGCATCCACGCGACCCTGTCGGCTTTTGGCCTGACGGCGCTGCTGGCAGCCTCCGCCACCGCCTTCATGGCCGTCAAGCTGGCGGGCGGCGCCTACCTGGTCTACCTCGGCATCAGGATGCTGCTCAGCAAGAAAGCAGCAGCCAGCGAACAGCCGCCGCAGCTGGACCTGCGTTCGCACAAGACGATTTTTGTGCAAGCCCTGATCACCAATGTGCTCAATCCCAAGGTGATCTTGTTTTTCCTCTCCTTTTTCCCGCAGTTCGTGCGCCACGATTCGCCGCACAAGATCGCTGCCTTCCTGGTGCTGGGCGCGGTGTTTTCGGTCGTCACGCTGTGCTGGAACAGCGGCACCGCCATGCTGGCCGGCACCCTGACACGGCACGCCAGCAACAATCCGCAAATCAAGCATTGGCTGGAACGCACAGTGGGCGCCGCCTTTATTGCGCTGGGCATCAAACTGGCTTTAACCAAAAACTGAGCAAGATCCGATTTTCCGACAACTATTACCCGCAGAACAGACCTGAACCACTTGTGACCTATTCGACCCTTAAAAAAGACTCTCTCGCCTTTAGCCTGTTAGGCGCAGCCCAAGCCATCGCCCTGGTGCGCGACGGCGCGGCGCTGCCGCAGGCGCTGACCCAGGTATTTGCACAATCGGCAGCGCCGGCGCCAACGCGCGGCGCGATCCAGGACATCGCCTACCGCACCATGCGCGGCATCGGCCGCGCCGAAACCCTGCTCGGCAACCTGGCCAGCCGGCCGCCGGAGCCGACCTTGCTGCATTGCCTGCTGTGCGCCGCACTGTGCTTGCTGGCTGACGTCGACGATCCGGCATATGAGAATTTCACGGTGGTCAACCAGGCTGTCACCGCAGTCTCTTCCGATCCCCAGATGGCCCACGCCAAAGGCATGGTGAATGCGGTGCTGCGGCGCTTCCTGCGCGAACGCGATGCGCTGGTGGCAGTTGCCGTCAAGACGCCGTTCGGCTTGTGGAATTATCCGGTGTGGTGGATAGACCGCATGAAAGCTGCCTATCCGCAGCAATGGCAAGCCATCCTCACTGCCGGCAATACGGCGCCGCCGCTGACCTTGCGCGTCAACCGCCGCAAGACTTCGGTAGCCGCTTACCTGGAAACCCTGGCCAGCCACGCGATAACGGCGCGCCAAATCGGCCCGGATGCAATACGCATGGACACGGCGATGCCGGTGGCCCAGATCCCCGGCTTTGAAGACGGCCTGGCCTCGGTGCAAGACGCCGCCGCCCAGCTTGCCGCACCGCTGCTCGACCTGCAGGACGGCATGCGGGTGCTGGACGCTTGCGCCGCCCCTGGCGGCAAGACCTGCCATATCCTGGAAACCGCCGAGGTCGACCTGACCGCGCTCGACAACAATCCTAAGCGCCTGCAACGCATTACCCAGAACCTGCAGCGCCTGCAACTGGAGGCAAAACTGCAACTGGGCGATGCCAGCGTCGGCAGCCAGGGCGGCGACTGGTGGGACGGCCAGCTCTTCGACCGCATCCTGGCCGATGTCCCCTGCACTGCCTCCGGCATCGTGCGCCGCCATCCCGACATACGCTGGTTGCGGCGCAAGACCGATACCGAGCAACTTGCAACACTTTCGGCAAAGATTCTGGACAATCTTTGGCAGATGCTACGCCCGGATGGTAAATTGTTACTCGTAACATGTTCCGTATGGCCACAAGAATCGGAAGCCCAGGCAGTAGCCTTTGCTGCGCGCAACAATGCGCGCAGGCTGCCGGCGCCGGGCCAGCTGCTGCCGACCGCCGATGCCGGACAAGATCACGACGGCTTGTTTTACGCGCTGTTCCAGAAGTGCTGAAGCATGTGTAGTACTGCAACCCTTTTGCCATAACTTTTTTACCATACCCGAAACCAGTGACACGACCATTGCCTCAATTCATAAAATACTGGCTGCTGGCCCTGCTGCTGGCTCTGTCTTTTAGCCCGCCATCCAGCTATGCATCGGACGGCGTTGAATTGAGTCAGGCCCACATCGAAGCCGGCGACGACGGCTATCGCTTGTCGGCAACGTTTTCCTTCGACCTCAACCGCGGCCTGGAGGATGTGGTCAACCGCGGCGTCACCCTGTACTTCACCACCGACGTCGAACTGACGCGGCCGCGCTGGTACTGGTTCGATGAAAAGGCAATTACCGCCACCCAGACCATCCGCCTGCAATACAACGTCATCACGCGCCGCTACAACGTCGCCATCAACGGCAGCCTGCAGCAGAGCTTCAATACCCTGGACGACGCCCTGTCCCTGATCCGCCGCCCCAGCCGCTGGCTGATCGCCGACAAGAGCGCGCTCAAGCAGGGTGAGGTGTACCGGGTCGCGGTGCGCATGGGCCTCGACCTCGGGCTGCTGTCCAAGCCGTTCCAGGTTAACGCCCTCAACAATAGCGACTGGCGCTTTTCTTCCGACTGGAAGAGTTTCAACTACAAGGTGGAATAGCCGTGTCGCGCGCGTTACGCTATCTGCTGGTGGTCGGCGGCGCCGTCGCCAGCATCCTGCTGTTCCTGCTGTCGTCGGCCTCGGCCAATTCGGATTTTTTCGACAAGCACTATCCCTGGCTGCTGGGCTTGAACGCGCTGGTGGCGGTAGCGCTGTTTGTGCTGGTCTGCCTGCTGCTCGGACGACTCTACAATCGCTACAAACGCGGAAAATTCGGCTCGCGCCTGACTGCCAAGCTGGTGCTCATGTTTGCGCTGATCGGCATCTTGCCGGGGGCCGTGATTTACGTGGTGTCGCTGCAATTCGTGTCGCGTTCGATCGAATCATGGTTTGACGTGCATGTCGAAACCGCCCTGCAGGCCGGCGTCAACCTGAGCCATGCGGCGCTGGATGCATCGCTCAGCGACCTCAGCGCCAGGGCGCACACGCTGGCGGCCGAATGGTCCGAGCTCTCCAACTCGGCGCAAGCGACCCAGCTGGGCCGGCTTAGCGACCAGAACCTGGAGGCATCGATTGTTACCGCCAGCGGCCAGGTCATCGCGTCCGTCGGCGGCCACCTGGGCACGCTGGTGCCTAACCTGCCGACCGCCTCGATGCTGCAGCGGGCCCGCCTGCCGCGCGGTTTTGCCGAAACGGAAAGCGATTTTGATGCTCCCGGCAACAACCCAGGCAAGCCGGCAACCGGCAATGAAACCGCCAACCTGCGCCAGCACGTGGTAGTCGAAATCCCGGCGCCGCTAAGAAGTTCTTCGTTGCAAAACGAAACCCATTTCCTGCAAATGGTGCAGCCGGTGCCGGCCTACCTGGCCTCCAACATCGGCATCCTGGCCTCTACCTCCTCCGAATATCAAGAGCGCTCGATAAGCCGTTCCGGCTTGCGCAAGATGTACGTAATGACCCTGACCCTGACCTTGCTGCTGGCGGTGTTCAGCGCCATCGTCAGCGCCTTCCTGATCGCCACCGACCTGGCCAAGCCCTTGCTGCTGCTGGCGGAAGGCACCAAGGCGGTGGCTGAAGGCAACCTGTCGCCGCGGCCGATCGTCGCTACCTCGGACGAATTGGGCGTCCTGACCCAGTCTTTCAACCTGATGACGCGCCAGCTCTACGACGCCCGCGCCGCGGTGGAAAAAAACCGCAGCGAACTGGAAAACGCCAAGGCTTACCTGGAATCGGTGCTGGCCAACATGTCGGCCGGGGTGATGGTGCTGGACGGCGATTTCCGCCTGGTCACCAGCAACCAGTCGGTAGCCCGCATCCTGCAATACGATTTTTCGCCGCACATCGGCCAGCCGCTCACAATCATCGACGGCCTGGCGCATTTCGCGGAAGTCATCATCAACGCCTTTTCCGAACAGAACGCGCAATTCGCCACCGGCAAGATCGGCGCCGAGCTGCTGCACTGGCAGCAGCAGATCGAAATCCCGCGCCGGGTCGACAGCGGCGAGAACAGCGACAGCGACGACATCACCCTGCTGGCGCGCGGTTCGCGCCTGCCGGTCGAAAACCGCGCCGGCTACGTGGTGGTGTTCGACGATATCTCCGACGTCATCTCAGGCCAGCGCTCGATCGCCTGGGGCGAAGTGGCGCGCCGCCTGGCGCATGAAATCAAGAATCCGCTGACGCCGATCCAGCTCTCGGCCGAACGGCTGCAGATGAAACTGGAAGACAAGCTGATGACCCAGGACGCCGCGATCCTGAAGAAAAGCACCGACACCATTGTTAACCAGGTGGCTGCGATGAAACGCATGGTGGACGATTTCCGCGACTACGCCAAGACGCCGCCGGCGGTGTTGGGCGAGCTCGACCTGAACGTGCTGGTGGCGGAAATCCTGCATCTCTACTTGGCCGGCGACGAACGCGATATGATCCATGCATCTTTGGCGCCGGACCTGCCGCTGATCATGGGCGACGCCACCCAGCTGCGGCAAGTGATCCATAATCTTTTGCAAAACGCCCAGGACGCCGTCCTCGACCGCAGCGACAACGCCACGCCGCCGCGCATCGACCTGGTCACCGAGCGGGTCAGCTACCAGAGCTCGGATGGCCTGTCGCGCACCGCTGTGCGGCTGTCGATTACCGACAACGGCTCGGGATTCTCGCCCAAGATACTGGCCAGGGCATTCGAACCCTACGTCACGTCGAAGCCGCGCGGCACCGGCCTGGGTTTGCCGATGGTGAAAAAAATCATCGACGAACACGGCGGCCGCATCGATCTGCAGAACCGAAGCGACACAAAGGGCGCAAAAATCCTGATTTTGCTGTTAAAGTTAGCTTAGTGTGGTGTTTCGCGTATGAGGGAGCCCCAGAAGTGCTGATTTTTTGTGTCGGGCTAGGCGCAAACCGGAGCGATAGCTGAACTATCGCGAGGATTTGCAACGACGGCCGGCGCAAAAAGGCAGCGCTTATGGGGTTTCATCATATGCGAAGCACCGCACTGAAGTGATGATTCAGCCATAATTTGATCAAGAACAGCTGCAAATTGGCGAATTGCTGATATAGCATATGTATCCGGACGCGGAAATAAAACAAATAGACATTGATAACTTAACTGGGCTGTCCGAACAGTCCATACAGTGGGATTTGATGCAACAGGAAATGGGAAGGCTACCGCATGGCTAACATCCTAGTCGTTGACGACGAAATGGGAATTCGGGAATTGCTCTCGGAAATTTTAGGTGACGAGGGGCATGTAGTAACCGCCGCGGAAAATGCACAACAGGCTCGCGAATTTCGTCAGGGCGGCGTACCCGATCTGGTGCTGCTCGATATCTGGATGCCGGATACCGACGGCGTCACGCTCTTGAAGGAATGGCAGCGCGACGGCTTGCTGACCATGCCTGTCATCATGATGTCCGGCCACGCCACTATTGATACCGCGGTAGAAGCGACCCGCATCGGCGCCCTGAACTTCCTGGAAAAACCTATTGCCCTGCAAAAGCTGCTGAAAGCAGTCCAGCAAGGTTTGTCGCAAGGTCCCAAGACCGCGCGCGCGCCAACCCTGTATCCGCAGCCGGCAGCCTCCTCCAATGAATTGAACGACACGGTCGTTACTGCCGGCGTCTTTAACAATCCTGCTTCGTCGGAAGCAACGCACATCGCGGCCCTGCCATCGGTCGCGGCCTCGTCCGAGAGCCTGTTCTCATCCTCGTTCGGCCTGCCGCTGCGCGAAGCGCGCGATGCTTTCGAGCGCGCTTACTTTGAATACCACCTGATCCGCGAAAGCGGCAGCATGACCCGGGTAGCGGAAAAAACCGGGCTGGAACGCACCCACCTGTACCGCAAACTGAAGCAGCTCGGGGTTGACCCCGGAAAGTTGTCGAAAAAAGGCGGATGACCCTCACCACCCTGGTCAGCGGCGGCTCGGCCGGCATGCGCGAAGCCGCCATCTATTCCGCCCTGGAGCAAGAACTCGGGGTAACGTCAGAACGCAGCGGCGTCCACCTCAGCACCGCGCTCATACTGGAAGGCCTGCCTGACGGCAAAACGGCGGCGCTGCCGCCAGGGCTCGCGCAAGATCTCGACATCAAACGGATCGCGCCCGGCTGCTTTTGCTGCATCGGCAACCTGACCCTGCGCGTCACCCTCAATCGCTTGCTGCGCAAACCCCCGGCGCGCATCTACATCGGCATCGCCGACAGCACGCACCTGCCGCGGCTGCGCGATTTCCTGTGCCATCCTCCCTACGACGATTTTCTCGAACTGACCCCGGACCTGGTCCTCTGACGGCTGTTTTCGGAGGCGTCGTGCGGCTATGCAGCATTTGCTTTAATATGGACGCAACTTTCGCTGGATTCCCGTCTCTAAGTATTTGCTTCGAACAATCAAAAGAAAAATATCGATAGCACCAGCCTATGTACACTCTTTAACAAATCCTATTAGCACTCGACTATAGAGAGTGCTAATATATTCAAGTCAAACGTCTGATCGTTGATCTACCGGCAGCTTAAGCTGGCCGGACAGCAAGGAGAAAGAATGAAGAATCCATCAGTCAACACTGCTTTAATGCCCACCGACACCAGTGCCCTGGCGCTCGGCTTTTCCGGTACGCTGGGAAATATTGACGCGTATATATCGGCGGTGAATCGCCTGCCGATGTTGACACATGATGAAGAAATTTCTTTAGCGCAACAATTGCGCGACAAGAACGACCTCGGCGCCGCCCAAAAGCTGGTGCTGTCCCATTTGCGCCTGGTGGTTTCCATCGCCCGCGGTTATCTCGGCTACGGCTTGCCGCATGCCGACCTGATCCAGGAAGGCAATATCGGCCTGATGAAAGCCGTCAAGCGTTTCGATCCGGACCAAGGGGTACGGCTGGTGTCGTACGCCATGCACTGGATCAAGGCCGAAATGCATGAATACATCCTGAAAAACTGGCGCCTGGTGAAAGTTGCCACCACCAAGGCGCAGCGCAAGCTGTTTTTCAACCTGCGCAGCCATAAGGAAGGCCTGGACGCCATGACGCCGACCCAGGTCGATGCGCTGGCCAAGACCCTCAACGTCAAGCGCGAAGAAGTGATCGAGATGGAAACGCGCCTGACCGGCCGTGACATCGCGCTGGAAGCGCCGACCGATGACGACGACGACAAGTTTGCACCGATCGCCTACCTGTCGACCGAAGCGCAAGAGCCAAGCAAAGTGCTGGAAGCGCAGCGCTACGACCGCATGCAGTCGGAAGGACTGGAATCGGCACTGAGCAAGCTGGACGACCGCTCACGCCGTATCGTCGAAGCCCGCTGGCTGGCCAACGACGACGGCTCCGGCGCCACCTTGCATGAACTGGCGGACGAGTTTGGCGTATCGGCAGAACGGATACGGCAGATCGAGGCGGTTGCGCTGAAGAAGATGAAGGGTTCGCTGGCGGCGTTTGCCTGAGGAACCGATTGCAAATAGAAAAAGGCAGCCAGTGGCTGCCTTTTTTATTGCCTGCCTACATCGATTATTTCAACAGCAGTTTCAAATCATGGGCAATCGGATCCGGCCCCTGGCCGTGGCGCACGAACAGGCGGATATGGCCTTCCGGATCGAATACATAGCTGCCGGCGGTATGGTCCATGGTGTAGCTGCCCGGGGTCTTGCCGGGTACTTTCTGGTAGAACACGCGGAATTCCTTGGCTACCTTGTCGGTCGCCGCCTGGTCGCCGTACAGGCCGACAAAACTCGGGTCGAACGCCGGCACATACTTGGACAGCAGCTCCTGCGTATCACGCTCCGGATCCACGGTGACGAACAGGACCTGCACCTTGCTTGCCAGCGGCCCCAGTTCCTTCATCACATTGGCCATCTCCACCATGGTGGTCGGGCAGACGTCCGGACATTGGGTATAGCCGAAAAATACAACTACCGCCTTGCCCTTGTAATCAGCCAGCGTGCGCGGCTTGCCGGTGTGGTCGGTCAGCGCGAAATCGCGGGCGTAGCCGAGGCCGGTGACGTCGGTGTTGATGAAAGCGCTGTTGGCAGGCGACAGTGTCATTTCCTGGCCGCCGCCGGCAGATTTGTCGCCGCAGGCGGTTAAAGACAAAGCCGTCAGCAGGCCGGCGACAGCCACGGTAAAAACACGCTTCATGTTTGCTTTCAGAATTTGAGATAGTGATCGACCAGCAAGGCGGCGAACAGCAGCGACAGGTAGACGATCGAATAAGCGAAGGTCTTGCGTGCGATCAGGTCAGTGTAGTGCTGGTAGATCTGCCATGCGTACCAAAGGAAGATCAAGCCCAGCACCGCGGCGCAGCCCAGGTAGATCAAGCCGCTCATGCCGACCGCGAACGGCAGCATGGTGGTGGCTACCAGGGCGATCGTGTAGAGCCAGATCTGGAACTGGGTGAACTTCATGCCGTGCGTGATCGGCAGCATCGGCAGGCCGGATTTCGCGTAGTCGTCGCGCCGGTACATGGCCAGCGCCCAGAAATGCGGCGGCGTCCAGACAAAGATGATCAGCACCAGGATCCAGGCTTGCATCGGCACGTCGTTGGCGATCGCGGCCCAGCCCAGCGCCGGCGGCATGGCGCCGGCCAGGCCGCCGATGACGATGTTCTGCGGCGTCGCCGGTTTCAGGATGATGGTGTAGATGATGGCGTAGCCGACGAACGTGGCGAAGGTCAGCCACATGGTGAGCGGATTGACGAAGTTGTACAGCACCCACATGCCGAGCCCGCCTATGACGCCGGAAAACACCAGGGTCTGCGGCACGGTGATTTCCCCGCGCGCCATGGGACGCCGGGCGGTGCGCGCCATGCGCGAATCAATTTCACGCTCGACCAGGCAATTGACGGCAAAAGCAGCGCCGGCCAGCAGCCAGATACCAATGGTGGCGGCGATCAAGCGTTGCCAATCCGGCAAGCCGGGTGTCGACAGGAACATGCCGATCACCGCGCAAAACACCGCCAGCTGCGTAACGCGCGGCTTGGTCAGCGCCCAGTACTGGGCAATTCGATTAGGTGGTACGGTCAAAGCAGTCATGGGTGCGGGTTGAGGCGGTCAGCAATTACTGGGCGGATTCCCAAAATGGGGGATACGCCAGGAGCGAGTCTAGTCTTATAGTTTAACATGACCAGCAACAGCAGCAGCGCCGCCGCACCACCGTTGTGCGCCACCGCGATGGCCAGCGGCCAGTTCAGGAAAATGGTAGACAAGCCGGTAATCAATTGCAAGCCGACAACGATCAGCAGCCAGCGGCCGGTGTTTTGCAAACCCTCGGTGCGCAAGGCTTTGCAGGCCAGCCAGACAACAAAGGCGATCACCACGAAAGCGAAGCTGCGATGGGTCCAGTGGATTGCCGTCAGGGCCTGGAACGACAGGAATTCGCCATCGGCGGTCATGCCCAGGTGGCGCCACAGGGTGAAGCCGTTGGCGAAATCCATTTGCGGCACCAGTGCGCCATGGCACGCAGGAAAATCCGTGCATGCCAGGGCAGCATAGTTGGTGCTTACCCAGCCGCCCAGGGCAATCTGCAGAACCAGCAGCAGCAGGCCGGCCAGGGCCGGCCTGGCCAAGGCGCCGGCGCCGGCCGCTACCGGCGAATGATGGGTTTGCCGCGCCGCCAGCCAGGTCAGCATCGCCAGCAGGGTCAGGCCAAGCAGCAGATGGGTAGTGACGATCACCGGCTGCAGTTTTTGCGTCACGGTCCAGGCGCCAAACGCGCCTTGCAGGCAGACGAACAAAAACAGCCAGGTTGGAAACCAAGGTGAAAACCTGCTCTCCCGCTGGGCCGTTGCTGCTGGCTTGCGCGTTTTGAACCAGCGCATCCAGGCGATCACCATCAAGGCGATGATCAGCACGCCGACCCCCATCGCGAAATAGCGATGGGTCATCTCGATCCAGGCTTTCATGACCGTGACCGGACCGGTCGGCATGGCTTCCTGCGCCGCGCTGATATGGGCGTGCGCCTGCAGCGGATTGGAGTGGCCGTAGCAGCCGGGCCAGTCGGGACAGCCGAGGCCGGAATCGGTGAGGCGGGTGAAAGCCCCGAACATGATCAGGTCGAAGGTCAGGAACAGCGTCACCCACACCAGCTTGCGGTATTTATTGGTGTCGCTGGAAACCCAGACCACGCAGAACGCCAGCAAGGCAACCAGCAGTCCCATGCTGCCGAGCTGGATTAACATGGACGTTGTCATCGGCAACTCATCCTATCGCCGAAGCCCGCAGCAGCTTGGACAAGTCTTTTTTGACCTTGCCCGGATCAGCGTCCTTGGGGAAACGCATCATCAGGTGGCCGCGCGGATCGATCAGGTAGATGTGATCGGCGGCGCTGGTGCCAGCCTCGGTCGGCAGCCAGGCTTTCAGCAGGTCCGGCTTGACCCGCAGCAGCCTGGTGCCGTCGTATTCGCGCATCACCATGGTTGGCAAAGGCTGGTCGTCGGTAATCAGCCAGACCCGCTCGATCCTTTCCATTTCCTTGCCCTGCATCAGGCGCAGCTGGCGCATTTCGAACAGCTTGTCCTGGCAAGCCTTCTGGCAAGCGCCGCCATCGGCCTGCAGCATCAGCCACTTGCCTTGGTAGGCGTCCAGCGTGAGCGGCTTGCCGTCGAGCGCGGTGCTGCCCAGATCGGGCACGGGATAGTTGCGCGGATCGAGCAGCTCGCCGTAGTTATTGCGGCTTTGCGGCTTGATCACGTAGTACGTGAGATAGGAGGCAATCATCGGCGCTGCGCATACCGCAATCACCGCGAACAGTTTCCAGCGGCCGCTCCGGCGCTGTTTGTCGTCAGCCGGACTGGGCTGGCTTGTTGGTGTTTTCTGATCCACGTCTAAATCCTGTCACAACAAAAAAAATCAAGGCCATCACGGCCAGCGCATACCACTGGAACGCGTAGCCGCGGTGTTTTTCGATACCGAGCGAGGGCCTGGGCCAGTCGCGCAGCAGATGATCGTCTGAATTGCTGGTTTGTTCGATTACGAACGGCTGCAGCCTGAATTTGCTGGCGGCGGCGAATTCGCTGATTCCCAAGTTTTGCACAATCGCCTGGGGGCGCAAGGGGCCGGCATCTCCCAGCTGCAGGACATGGCCGAAATCGCGCCTGACCAGCCCTTCTATCTCGACCGTGCCGGCCGGCGTCGGGTAAGACGGCAGCTTGCTGCGATCGGCCGGATCGCGCGGCAGCCAGCCGCGCGCCACCAGCACATAACTATCCACACCCGTGTCCGACGCCGCCAGCTTGAACGGCATCAGCACATAAAATCCCGCCACGCCGTTCAAGGGACGATTGTCGAGATAGACCGGCCATCCGGCAATAAATTCACCGCGCAGCGCCATATGCCTGAACTCGATCTGGTCGACGTCTTGCAAGGCGCCGCCAAGCTTGACGGTGGCGTCGGCTTCGCGCTGCAGCAGCCTGTTTTCGATCGCCTGCTTCTGGTCGCCGCGACGGGTTTGCCATTGTGCCAACGTTATGCCCAGCAGCACCAGCAATACGGTCGCCACGAAGGGAACCAGCCGAAATCTGAATCTAAACCGGAATCCGATTGGCATTACAATATCGCCTTAGTCAACACTTCCCTGGCCCAAAAATGAAAATCGTCGTCGCCATCGCCTTCATCCTGATTATCGGCAGCCTTGCCTCGGCGCTGATTTTCCTGATGCGCGACAAAGGTAAAAGCAACCGCACGGTGCAGGCCCTGACCATGCGCGTCGGCTTTTCGGTCGCCCTCTTCATCCTGCTGCTGGTCCTGTACAAACTCGGCTACATCCAGCCGACCGGGCTGCACTGAGCAGCATACCGCTACCAGGATCCACAGTAAAAAAGGCCGCACCGAAGTGTGGCCTTTCTTTTATGCGCCTGATTCAGGCGCTTGATCCGATCTTGCCGTTACAGCCAGTACACCACGACGTACAAGCCGAGCCAGACGACGTCCACAAAGTGCCAGTACCAGGCCGCGCCTTCAAACGCGAAATGGTGTTCCGGGGTGAAATGTCCTTTCAGCACACGGAACAGCACCACCGACAGCATGATGGCGCCGATGGTGACGTGGAAGCCGTGGAAACCGGTCAGCAGGAAGAAGGTCGAACCGTAGACGCCGGAAGTCAGCTTCAGGTTGAAGTCGCTGTACGCTTCGATGTATTCGGCAGCCTGGAAGCCCATGAAGGTTGCGCCCAGCGCGATCGTGATGAACAGCCAGAATGCCGTCTTGCCGCGGTGGCCGGCGCGCAAAGCATGGTGGGAAATCGTCAGGGTGACGCCGGAAGCCAGCAGCAACGCCGTATTGATGGTCGGGATCGGGAACGGTCCCATGGTGCTGAAGGATTCGATGGTGCCGGCCGGGCCTGCATTGCCCCAGTGCGCGGCAAAATCCGGCCACAGCAGCTTGTTGTCAAGGTCGCCCAGCCATGGCATGGCAATGCTGCGGGCGTAGAACAAGGCGCCGAAAAACGCAGCGAAAAACATGACTTCGGAGAAGATGAACCAGCTCATGCTCCAGCGGTACGAGGTATCGATGCGTGCGCTGTACATGCCGCTTTCGGATTCGCGGATGGAATCGCCGAACCATTTGAACAGCACCACCAGGAACGACAGGATGCCGATAGCGCACAGCTCCGGCCCCCACACGACGCTGTTGACCCATGCCGCGGCGCCTGCCATCGTCGCCAGCAGCGAGACGCCGCCCAGCACCGGCCACCTGGATGGGCCAGGGACGAAATAGTAAGGCGCACTACCTTGTTGAGAACTCATTTCCATCTCCCGATACAAATTTAATTAGTTTCTGTCAGTTACTGTGCTGCGGTTTTACTTAGCGACAACCAGTTTCACGATGGTGAGCAGGATCGCAATAAAAATCAGGGCGCCGAGTATCCCGGCTATCACTACATGCACCGGGTTCAGGCCGGCGGCATCGCTTTCATAATCTTTTCTCTTGCGCACGCCGAAGAACGACCAGAATACCGCTTTCATGGTGGCGCCGAATGAGGCTTTACGGCGGCTTGCTTGCTTCAGATCCGACATTTGATACCCCTGGTTGTCCTGCCAATCATGCTGCTGGATAGCCCGGATCAGCCCGGTTTGTCCGGCTGCCCCGCAATTTCAAAAAACGTATAGGACAGCGTGATCAGCTTTACATCTTTAGGTATAGCAGGATCTATGTAAAACACCACCGGCATTTCCTTGGCCTGGTTCGGGCCCAGGGTCTGCTGGGTGAAACAGAAACATTCGACCTTCTTGAAGAAAGCCGCCGCCTGCTGTGGCGCATAACTCGGAATCGCCTGTGCATCCATCTTGCGCGACTGCTTGTTCACCACTTCATACACCACCTGCGTCATTTCGCCCGGGTGCACCTGCAAGCTGCTGACCGTCGGCCTGAAACGCCAGGGGCCTTGCGAATTGCCGTCGAATTCGACGGTAATCGTGCGGCTCTTGTCGACCTGGGTATTGGCCGGCGCTTCCACCGTGGCGTCTTTCGGCGTCAGGTAATTGACGCCGGTAATCTCGCAGATCTTTTTATACACCGGCACCAGGCCATAACCGAAACCGAACATCAAGACCGCAATCACCAGCAGCTTGCCCAGCATTTGCCCGTTCAGCTTCCTTGATTCAGCCTTGGCGCCTTCATTTGCGCCGTTATCCGCAGGATCCGCCATTTACTTGAACCACAGCATCTTGACGAAGATCGCAATGAAGAAGCTCAATGCAAGCAGGCCTACCAACAATCCGGTACGTACGTTATTCGGCTTCTTTGGGTTGCTCATTTTGCTCAGTCGCACAGGGTTGGCGGGCTTTGCTGCCGCCCGCCGCTACCGTTATTTAAAGGTCGGTGGCGTTTCGAATGTATGGAAAGGCGCTGGGCTAGGCACAGTCCATTCCAGTCCTTCGGCGCCATCCCATGGCTTGTCGGCTGCTTTCTTGCCGCCCTTGATCGATGGAATGATCACGAAGAACAGGAAGTAGACCTGGCTCAGGCCGAAACCCAGGGCGCCGATCGACGCCAGCATGTTGAAATCGGTGAACTGCGCCGGATAATCGGCGTAGCGACGCGGCATGCCGGCTAGGCCCAGGAAATGCATAGGGAAGAAAGTCACGTTGAACCAGATCAGCGAGTTCCAGAAGTGGATCTTGCCGCGGGTTTCGTTGTACATGAAACCGGTCCACTTCGGACCCCAGTAGTAATAACCGGCGAACAGCGCGAACAGGGAACCGGCCACCAGCACGTAGTGGAAGTGCGCCACCACGTAGTAGGTATCCTGCATCTGGATATCGATCGGAGTCACCGCCAGGATCAGGCCGGTGAAACCGCCCATGGTGAACACGAAGATGAAGCCGATGGCGAACAGCATCGGCGTTTCGAAGGTCATCGAACCGCGCCACATGGTAGCGATCCAGTTGAAGATCTTGACGCCGGTAGGCACCGCGATCAGCATGGTTGCGTACATGAAGAACAGCTGCGCAGTCACCGGCATGCCGGTGGTGAACATGTGGTGGGCCCAGACGATGAACGACAGGATCGCGATCGAAGCCGTGGCGTACACCATCGATGCATAGCCGAACAGCTGCTTGCGGGCAAAAGCCGGGATGATCTGCGACACGATGCCGAACGCCGGCAGGATCATGATGTAGACCTCCGGGTGTCCGAAGAACCAGAAGATGTGCTGGTACATCACAGGATCGCCGCCGCCGGCAGCGTTAAAGAAAGATGTGCCGAAATGACGGTCGGTCAGGGTCATGGTGATCGCACCGGCCAGGACAGGCATCACGGCGATCAGCAGGTAGGCGGTGATCAGCCAGGTCCAGCAGAACATCGGCATCTTCATCAGCGTCATGCCAGGCGCGCGCATGTTGAGGATGGTGGTGATGATGTTGATCGAACCCATGATCGACGAAGCACCCATGATATGGATGGCGAAAATCGCCATGTCCATGCCAGGTCCCATCTGGGTCGACAGTGGTGCGTACAGGGTCCAGCCGGCAGCGGTTGCGCCGCCCGGCACCAGGAACGAAGTCGCCAGCAGCAGCGCCGCCGGCGGCATCAGCCAGAACGAGAAATTGTTCATGCGCGCAAAAGCCATGTCGGACGCGCCGATCTGCAGCGGGATCATCCAGTTGGCGAAACCGACGAAAGCCGGCATGATCGCGCCGAACACCATGATCAGGCCGTGCATGGTGGTCAGCTGGTTGAAGAATTCCGGCTTGAAGAACTGCAGGCCAGGCTGGAACAGCTCGGCGCGGATCAGCAGAGCCAGCACGCCGCCAGAGAGCAGCATGGTGAACGAGAACCACAGGTACAAGGTGCCGATGTCCTTGTGGTTGGTGGCGAACAGCCAGCGGCGCCAGCCGTGCGGGTGCGCATGTTCGTCCCCGTGCGCGTGGTCGTGATCGTGAGAATGATCGTGTGCGTGATCGACTGCGGTAGTGCTCATCTCAATCTCCTAATTTACTTACGCGCAGCCAGCACTTCAGCTGGTTGGACAATATTTTCCTGGGCCTTGTTGGACCAGTTGTTGCGGGTATAGGTAATCACCGCAGCAATTTCGGTATCCGACAACACGGCTTTCCAGGCGGGCATCTGCATGCTGCCGGTGACTTTACCGTTCAGCACGACGTTGATCTGTTCAGCACGCGGGCCGTTGACGACCGGGTCGCCATCCAGCGCCGGGAACGCGCCGGGAACGCCCTTGCCGGTAGCCTGGTGGCAGACCGCGCAATTGGCCGTGTAGACTTTTTCGCCGCGCTGTTTCAGTTCGTCGATGGTCCAGGTCTTGGTCGGATCGTCTGCCTGCGCAGCCATTTCCTTTTTCTTGCCGTCGACCCAGGCCTTGTAATCTGCTTCGCTCAGGACGTTGACCACGATAGGCATGAAGGCGTGGTCCTTGCCGCACAGTTCAACGCACTGGCCGCGGTAGGTGCCGACCTTTTCAGCCTTGAACCAGGTGTCGCGCACGAAACCGGGAATCGCATCCTGCTTGACGCCGAATGCCGGAATGCCCCAGGAGTGGATGACGTCGTTGGCGGTGGTGATGATGCGGACCTTCTTGTTGACCGGGACCACCATCGGATTGTCGACTTCGATCAGGTAGTTGTCGTTCTTGACCTTGGTCGAATCCACCACTTGCTCATGCGGCGTCGACAGGTTGGACAGGAAGGAAATGCCCGAACCTTCGCCGTTGAGGTAGTCATAACCCCATTTCCATTGCATGCCGGTGACCTTGATCGTGAGGTCGGCATTGGATGTGTCCTTCATCGCCACCACGGTCTTGGTGGCAGGCAGGGCCATGCCGATGACGATCAGGAAAGGAACCACGGTCCAGGCGATTTCGACGCCGGTGCTTTCGTGGAAACTGGCCGATTTGTGGCCGAGCGATTTGCGGTGCTTGAGGATGGAGTAGAACATCACCCCGAAAACGGCCAGGAAGATCACCAGGCAAATGATCAGCATCAAGTGATGCAGGTCATAGATTTGCTGAGCAATTTGCGTCACCGGTGGTTGAAAGTTCATCTGCAGTACCGCTGGACCACCCGGACTATCGACCACCGCCCATGACGGCATAGCTGCCGACAAGAGCGAGGCACCGAGCATCAACGATATAAGGCGCTTCGCATATTCCATGATTTCCTCAAAAGCCCAAAATTATAATTATGATGTTCAACACTAGGCACTAGACACTTGTACGCTGTAGCTCCTGCCGCAGCTCCAGAACAAACTCGCGCCGCTTCCATTTCGTCAAAAACTGCCCTACTTCAACCCTGGTGCCAAGCGCCTCGATGTCTATCAGGCCCTTGTTTGTCTCTTGCACCGCAATCCGGATCGAATGCAGATCCAGCTTGAATCGTCGAACTTCCTGTGCCTGTATCACTTCCACAAGCAGGTAATCGTCCAGCATCGCTATGTGCTCGCGGTCCGTGGCATGCCTTGCATAGACCAGGAATGCGACGGCAACCGCCGACATTTCCAGGACCGCAAATACCAGGACAAACCAGGCGCCGCGCAAGGTAAAGCCGATTGCCACGGCAAACGACGTGGCACAGAGGATTGCATAGAAAAAACCAAGTTGGCGCGGCGCGATTGCGCAGTTACGCCTCAAGTCCCATTCTCGCTTAATCATGATGCACTATCGACACCGAGCAAGTCGCCTGTACGCACAAGCTAAAACCTTCGAAGTATAAGGGGTAACCGAAGATGTTATCAAGGAGAATCAAATCCTTATACCCGCTGCGCGCACGCCCTGAAAACCGCGCTTTCACCCTTGTGCGCCGCCGCTTTCCTCCACGGCAAGCCATCCAATTATCGCCCCATCGATATGTTTCATATAAGAAATTTATTATACCGACGAGAACCCGATCAGCAGATATACGCCATATCGACAACCCGCACCGCATCCCGACCTCCCCCGACAAGGCTTGGAATTAATTAGGGTCAGAGTCGATTTATTGTCGCCAATCCAGCTAGATGCGGATTTTCTGCGCGATGCGGCCAATCATTTCCAGTCCCGTCATGGCTTCAAATAAGCGTACCCCTGCGACTGCAGATCGGCGAGCAGCACAACTGCGCCTTTATCGGCAACGGTAAAACCTGGCAGCAGATCCTTCAGCGATACGTTCTGTGCCTTCATCGTATTGATGCAGGCACTCAGCCCGAGTCCCATTTTTGCCAGCCCGGCCACCTGCGCGCTCAATTCCGGGCTTGCCTGTGTTGAGTAAAACGCCTTGAGCGCCGCGCCATGTATGACCAGATTGATTTTGACCCGGTCCGGCCCTCCCATGCCGTCGAAATGATTCTGGATATTGCCGAGTACGAAACCGGCTTTATCAAGTTCATTCAGGTGATAGGCGACCTTGGCTTTATCCACGCCCGCAGCGCTTGCCGCATTGGCGCGCGACGCGGTGCCGGCAAGGACAGCTGCCGCGCCGATTGATGAGAACATTGTCAATAGTATGTTGCGTCGTTGCATATCTGCCCCCGAATGGAAAACGAACGAATAGGATAACGCTGATTTATCGAAGGTCTATAAGTGCATCGACGTTAAATCAAATCCGCCAACGGATGATTATTTTCTGTCCATGGATTGGCGAAAAAACCTTGGCCCCAATCGTCTGCGACTTCGGCCAAGGTTGCCGGCTGCCATTTCGGCTGGCGGTCCTTGTCGATGATCAGGGCCCGGATGCCTTCGGCAAAATCGGTGCGGGCGGCACAGTGGAGAGAAACCACATATTCGAGGCGGAACACTTCCGCCAGCGACATGTGCCGCGCCCGTTTCTGCAGGGCGTGCGACAGCCAGGCCGAGCCGGGGCTGCCGGCGACCAGCGTGGCGATGCCTCTTTGCAGCCACTGGTCTTCGGTTTCCAGCGTGACGATATTATCCACCACCTCCGCCAGGGTCGGTGCGCTGCACAGCCGGTTGATCAATGCGAAATGCTGCTGCAGCGGAACCGGAGCTGCCTCGAAAGCAGCAGCGCCCTGACCTTGGGCATCCAGCAGAACCCGGCTCAGCAACACATCATCCTGCCTGCCATCCCAAGGCTGGTTAAGCAAGGCAGCCAGCACCGCCTGCTTTTGCGCATGGCTGACCTGGTAGTCGGCCAGCCGCGCAAAAACGGCGTCGGCCGCACCGATGGAGGCCCCGCTCAAGGCCAGGAACAAACCGGCCTGGCCCGGCATGCGGTTCAGGAACCAGGTGCCGCCCACATCCGGATACAGGCCGATCGTGATCTCCGGCATCGCCAGCCGCGACTTCTCGGTCACCACGCGGTGACTGGCGCCCGCCATCAGGCCGATGCCGCCGCCCATCACGATGCCATGGCCCCAGGCCAGGATCGGTTTCGGAAAAGTATGGATCAGGTAGTCCAGCCGGTATTCGCGCTCGAAAAAATCGCAAGCGTAAGTATTGCTGCGGATGTCTTCCTGTTTATCTGCAGCGTGCTGGTCCAGCATGGTGCGGTACAAACCCTGCAGATCGCCGCCGGCGCAAAAAGCCTTTTCGCCGGCAGCCTGCAACACCACCATCACCAGTTGCGGATCGGCCGCCCACGCCCGCAATTGCTGGTCCAGCAGATCCACCATTTCCAGCGATATCGCATTCAGCGTCTTTTCGACATTCAGCGTGGCGACGCCGATGCGTTTGCCATTTTCGGCCGCCAGCTCTTCAAACAAGGCCGGCGCCGCCGTCATCTTTACTTCTGCCATCATTGATTGCTCCACACAGCCGGACGCTTTTGCAGGAAGGCATTCACGCCCTCCTTTTGATCCTGGGTATCAAACAGGTCGAGGAACAATTCGCGCTCCACCGGCAGCAAATTCGCCAGGGGATTGCTGCGCGCGCCCTGGATCAGTTTCTTGCAGGCGCTGATGCTGGACGGACTCTGCTTGGCAACCTGCTCGGCCAGCGCCAGCGCGCGCTGCCTGACTTCGCCCTGCTTGACCACTTCTTCGACCAGGCCGATGCGCAATGCCGTTTCGGCATTGACCCGCTCGCCGCACAAGATCATGCGTTTGGCCCAGCCTTCGCCAACCAGCCACGGCAGGTTCTGGGTGCCGCCGGCGCAAGGCAGCAAACCGACCGCAGCCTCGGGCAAAGCCATCTGCGCGTGCTCCTCGGCGATGCGCAAGTCGCAGGCCAGCGCGCACTCCAAACCGCCGCCCATGGCGTAGCCGTTGATGGCGGCGATCGAGACGCCGCGGAAGCCCGACAGGGTTTCGAATGCCTCGCCGAAGCGGCGCGCCATTTCGCGCGCCATGACCTTGTCGCCATCGGCGAACAGTTTCAGGTCGGCGCCGGCGCAAAAAAATTTCCCGCCTTCGCCGGTGAGCACCAGGCTGTAGATATCCTTGTCCGCGTTCAAGTCCCGGACCAGGCGCGTCAGGTCGCGCAGGGCGGCGCCGGTCCAGGTATTGGCCGGTGGATTGGCCATCGTGACGACGGCGGTGTGGCCGATGATTTCCAGCCGCAGGTTGGTGTAGGTAGCGTTAGCCATCATCGGATGTCCTCGTTGGATGCGCTGCTCAGCAATTGGCGGGCAATGATCACGCGCATGATTTCGTTGGTGCCTTCCAGGATCTGGTGCACGCGCACATCGCGGAAATGGCGCTCCAGCGGGTATTCCCGGATGTAGCCGTAACCGCCGTGGATCTGCAGCGCTTCGTTGCAGATCTGGAAGCCGATGTCGGTGGCAAAGCGTTTCGCCATCGCACAATATGTCGTCGCATTCGGATCCTTGGCGTCCAGCTTGCAGGCGGCCAGGCGCACCATCTGGCGCGCGGCCACCAGCTCGGTCTGCATGTCGGCCAGCTTGAACTGCAGCGCCTGGAAATCCGACAGCGGCCGGTTGAATTGCCGCCGCTCGCTCATGTATGCATGTGCTGCATCCAGTGCCGCCTGGGCGGTGCCGACCGAGCAGGTAGCGATATTGATGCGGCCGCCATCGAGGCCGCGCATCGCCAGGCGGAAACCTTCACCCTCTTGTCCCAGCAGGTGATCGGCGGGAATCCGCACGTTATCGAAGCTGATGGTGCGCGTCGGCTGGCTGTTCCAGCCCATTTTTTCTTCCTTGCGTCCATAGCTGATGCCCGGCGTATCTGCCGGCACCACGAAGGCCGACACGCCATGGGCGCCGCCGGCGCCGGTGCGCGCCATCAAGACCAGGACATCGGTAGCGCCGGCGCCGGAAATAAACGCCTTGGAGCCGTTGATCACGTACTCTCCGTTAACCAGCTGCGCGCTGGTTTTCAGGGAGGCAGCGTCCGAGCCCGAGCCCGGTTCGGTCAGGCAGTAGGAACCCAGCTTCTGGCCGCTCGCCAGCTTGCCGCACCAGGCTTCGCGCACTGCCGGCGTGGCCCAGTTGGCGATCATCCAGCTCACCATGTTATGGATCGTCAGGTAGGCCGTGGTCGAGGTGCAGCCGCGCGCCAGTTCTTCGAACACGACGGTGGCGTCCAGCCGCGACAAACCCAGGCCGCCGGCTTCTTCGGGCGTGTACAAGCCGCAGAAACCCAGTTCGCCCGCCTTGGCGATGACGTCGGTCGGGAAGATGCCTTCGGCATCCCACTTGGCGGCATGCGGCGCCAGTTCTCCTGCTGCGAAATCACGCGCGGTCTGCTGGAACGCGCGTTGCTCCTCTGATAATTCGAAATCCATGGTGGTCTGCCTCCAAATCGGATGGGTATGGGTGATTGCTGCTGACGGCAATTTCTATCCCAGCAGAATAGCAATAATTGACGTTAACGTAAACGTCACCCAATCCATTTGGACGAAAAAAAAGCGACGGAGAGAATGCCGTCGCCTGAGACCGCCTACCTGTCTTATGACTATTTAGGCATCAATACGGTATCGATCACGTTGATCACGCCGTTCGACTGACTCACGTCATAGGTGCTGATATTGGCGCTATGGCCGCCTTCGTCCGTGACGGTAATATTGTGCGGGCCATTTTGCGTGAAGGCCAGCTTGCCGCCGCTGGCGGTTGGCAATTCAGCCTTGCCATTGCCTTGCTTGATGGCGCTTTCAAGCTTGGCATAGCCATACCGGCCTGGCACCACGTGATAAGTCAGGATTTTGGTCAGGGTCGCCTTGTTTTCCGGCTTGACCAGGGTCTCCACCGTCCCGGCCGGCAGCTTGGCGAAGGCAGCGTTGGTCGGGGCAAATACAGTGAACGGCCCTTTGCCTTTCAGCGTTTCCACCAGGCCCGCAGCTTTTACCGCGGCTACCAGGGTGGTGTGGTCTGCCGAATTGACAGCGTTGTCGACGATGTCCTTGCTGGGATACATGCTTTGCCCGCCAACCATCACGGTATCTTCTGCATAAGCCGCGCCGGCGGCAATCAGGGTTGCGGACAAAGTCAAAGCATAGGTAAGTTTGCGCATGATGATTCCTTTGAAAGAAAGTCAGTTTTCGGAGCCTGCACAGTCATATACGCAACTGCCCCGCAACTGGATTCGCCGGATTCAAAAAATCATGCAAGAAAATGCAGATGCCGATATTGCATCTGCCGAAAGAAAATGAAGTAAGCCGATAGGCCGGATTCTGTTACGACGTCCAGGCTTGCGCCCTCGCGTTATGACAACCATTCCTCTAGGCGCTGGATTACTCCAGCGCTCAAGCTTCCTACCCGCACGCTCCGCGAGCAACATCAACGCGTGCCTATTTGGAATTGCTCCGAGTGGAGGTTACCGCGTTTCACCGTAACTTAATACGCTCGTCTCTGTGGCCCTATTCCTCGCCTCACGGCGGACGGCCGTTAACCGTCACCCTGCTCTATGGAGTCCGGACCTTCCTCCCGCCGGCGCATTGCAGCGCCGGCCAGCGGCTGTCTGGCTTACTTCAGGCGGCATTTTACCGCAACGGGAGCCGCAGCCCGCGCTATTTCATTGCACTCGCGTCATCAAACCCTGCCGACGATGCCAAAACAGCATGAGACAGAATATTGAGGCGTACGTATAGTATTCATGGCTTTGTGCACTGCAAGAGCACGGCAAGCGATATCACATCCCCGACAGGACAAGACAAATGCACATCTGCGTATTGGGCGCCGGCGTCATCGGCGTCACTTCCGCCTACCGGCTGCTGGAAGCCGGCCACCAAGTCACGCTGGTCGACGCCGAAGCGCTGCCGGGCAGCCAGACCAGCCTCGGCAACGGCGCCCAGCTGAGTTTCTCCTATGTCGCGCCGCTGGCCGATCCTTCGGTCTGGACCCACTGGCCGGAATACCTGTTCAGCGCCGGTTCGCCGTTGACGCTGCGGCCGAAAATGGATCCTGCGCAATGGCGCTGGCTGTTCAAGTTCCTGGCGGCCTGCAATGCCAGCCGGGTCAGGCAAACCACCGTCGACCTGCTGCGGCTGGCATTCTTCAGCCGCGGCCAATTGCAGCAACTGACGCAGGCGCAGCCGCTGGATTTCCAGCACCGCCGCGCCGGCAAGCTGGTGATGTACGGCGACGCCAAAGGACTGGAAGGCGCCCGCAAGCAAATCGAGTTCCAGGCCCGGCACGGCTGCCGGCAGGAAATCATCGACGCCGCACGCTGCATGCAGATCGAACCGGCGCTGGCCAACGCCAAGCGCGACTGGGCCGGCGGCGTGTATACCCCGAGCGAAGAAGCGGGCGACTGCGCACTGTTCTGCCGGCAACTGGTCGGAGCCATGTCGCAACAGCCGGGCTTCCGCTTCGCTCACTCGCAACGCATCCATAAACTGGAAATGCGCAACGGCGCCTTGACCGCGGTGCACGCCGGCCAGGAGCAAATAGCCGCCGACGCCTTCGTATTGGCATTGGGCGCCGCCAGCGCCGGTTTTGCACGCCAGGCCGGCTTCTCGCTGCCGCTCTATCCGCTCAAGGGCTACAGCATCACCGTGCCGTTGAACGACACCGCCACGCAGGCCGCGGCGCCGCAGGTGTCGATTACCGACCTTTCCCGGAAAATCGTTTATGCCCGGCTGGGAAACCGGCTGCGGGTTGCAGGACGAGTGGAACTGGTCGGCATGGACCGCAGCATACCGGCTGCCGCCATCGATGAATTGAAACGCGGCGTCAGTGAACTGTTCCCCGGCTGCGGCGACCTTTCGGACAGCGCCGGCCTGTCGCCCTGGACCGGATTCCGGCCGACGACGCCGAGCGGCGTGCCGCTGATTTCCGCTTCCCCGGTCAAGAACCTGTACCTGAATGTCGGCCACGGCAGTCTCGGCTGGACCCTGGCGCACGGCAGCGCTAGCCTGCTGGCGCAGCTGATCGCGGGCGGCGCCACTGCGATCGACGCCAGTCCTTTTTCATTTAGCGCAAGCAAAGGAACATCATGAAACTCATCACCAACCAGCAAGTCGCGGAACTGATCAACACCGGCGACGCCATCGACGCCATGCGCCAGGCTTTCGCCGGCATCGGACAAGGCGCGCAGCAGGCCAGGATGCGCACCAGCGCAGGCCCCGTCATGATGTCCAGCATGGGCGCGTTGCTGCCGGCCGCCGGCATTGCCGGTTACAAGGTCTACACCACGATCAACGGCAAATTTCATTTCGTCACCGTGCTGTTTTCCACCGAAGACGGGCGGCCTCTGGCGGCGATTGAATCCGACACCATGACCGGCTTGCGCACCGCTGCCGCCACCGCAGTCGCCGCCGACCACCTGGCCAGGCAAGACGTAGCCACGCTGGCGGTGATCGGCACCGGGGTCCAGGCGCACTCGCACGTGCCGGCTTTGCTGGCGGTGCGAAAATTCAAGGAGATCCTGATTGCCGGCCGCAGCGGCCAGCAGCAGTTTGCAGAGCAGGTCACGCAGCAGACGGGCATCCCGGCGCGCGCCGTCAGCATCGACGAAGCAGCCCAGGCCGGCGATGTGGTAGTTACCGTAACGCGCTCGGCCACACCGCTGTTTTCCGGCGACTGGCTGCAAGCCGGCGCCTTCGTGGCGGCAGTGGGCGCCAGCAAAGGCAACCTGCGCGAACTCGACGACCGCGCGATCGCCCGCGCCAACGCCCTGGTGGTCGAATGGAAACCGCAGGCGCAACAGGAAGCCGGCGACCTGCTGCTGTGCGAGCCCGGGACCTTTGCCTGGGAGCAGGTGTGGGAACTGGGACAGATTGTCGACGGCAGCAGTACCTACCGGCGCCAGCCGGACGACCTGGTGATCTACAAGGCGATCGGTGTCGGCCTCGAGGACATTGCCCTGTCCGGCCTGGTATACCGCCGCGCCTGCGAACGTTTCGGCTGGTAAGCCCTGTTGCAAGCGGGATTGCTTGCCGCCGCCATGCCGTCAGTCTAGAATCGGGCCACCGATGACTATTGACGACATGCACACATGGAATTCCACCTGCTGAGCTTCCTGAAGACCGTGCTGTTTGTGCTGGCGGCGCTGTTGCCGATCATGAATCCGCCCGGCGGCGCGCCGATTTTCCATGCGTTGACCATCTCCGCTTCCGACACCACCCGCAACTCGCTGGCGCGCGGGGTCGCCATCAATTCCTTCCTGCTGCTGGTGGGCGGCATGTTCATCGGCACCCACGTGCTGGCTTTTTTCGGCCTGTCGCTGCCGGTAGTGAAAGTCGCCGGCGGCCTGCTGGTGGTGGCCACTGCCTGGAAAATGTTGAACTCCGATGAAACGCCGATGGCGGAAGCGGTGCCCGCATCGCTCTGGACCGAACAGCTGGCCTCCAAGAAGGCTTTTTATCCGCTGGCGTTTCCGCTCACGGTCGGCCCCGGTTCGATCTCGGTCGCCATCACCCTCGGCGCCGGCGTGCGCGTGCCGAACGTGCCGCTGCCGCTGTCCATGGTCGCCGCCGTCGTCGGCCTGGCGCTGGCGGCATTGGCGGTCTATCTCAGCAATCGTTTTGCCGGCGTGCTGATACGCTTGCTGGGCGAGACCGGCACCACCGTCATGCAGCGCATGACCTCATTCATCTTGCTGTGCATCGGCGTGCAGATCCTGTGGGACGGGGTGAGCGGCTTATTATTGTTGTGGCAAGCGCACTAAATCACTTTTTCTGATTTTGCGGAATTCTAGTGATAAGATAATTGCCTCACCAACTCATTAGGAGCACACGATGCTGAAGAAGATGATGGTAGTTGCAGCGATGTTGGGCATGCTGGGCGCGCTGTCAGCGTGCAACACGATGGCCGGTGTCGGCAAGGACGTGCAAACCGGTGGTGAAAAAGTACAAGACGCGGCTCAGGACGTGCAAAAGAAAATGTAGTTTCCTGCGATGCTTTGCAGATAAAAAAACCCGACCTGGCGTCGGGTTTTTTATTCACGTCATGCAAGCATCGCGGTGCATCAGGCAAACTTGCTGAAATCAGGCTTGCGTTTTTCGAAGAAAGCCATGAACGCCTCGGCCGCCTCCGGCGCAGCCAGCATCGCACCGAAGTGTTCAACCTCCTGCTTCATCTGCGCTTCCACTGCCGCGGTCTGGCCGCCTTTCATGAGGCGCTTGGTGACGCGGATCGAAGCCGCCGGCAAAGCAACCAGCTTGGCCGCCTGTGCTCGCGCGAACGCCAGCAATTCTTCAGCTGGCAGCACCTTGTTGACCAAGCCCATGGCATTAGCTTCCTCTGCCGTAAAAGCCTCGCCCAGCAGGAGTTTTTCGGCCGCGCGCTGGTAGCCTGCGATTTGCGGCAGGATCAGGCTGGAAGCCGCCTCCGGGCACAAGCCGAGCTGCGTGAACGGCATTGAGAAACGCGCATTGTCGGCGGCATACACCAGGTCGCAATGCATCAGCAAGGTAGTGCCGATGCCAACTGCTGCCCCCGCCACCGCCGCCACCAGCGGCTTGCTGGCATGGCTGATCTGCCACAGGAACTGGAACACAGGGCTGTCGGAACCGGTCGGCCGGTTCTTCATGAAATCTTCGAGGTCGTTGCCGGCGCTGAAAATTTGCGGCTTGCCGGTAAACAGGATCGCCCTTACCGCGCTGTCGCTCTCCGCATCTTTTAGCGCGTCGACCATGGTCTGGTACATGGCGGCGGTAATCGCATTTTTCTTTTCCAGGCGATTGAATTCGATCGTCAGAATGCCGTTTTCCTTGCTAGTCAAAATATCCATCTGGTGCTCCAGTTCAGCGCACGCGATACGCGGCAGCATGATTACATTAAAGAAGACAAAAAAGCCGTGCGGGGGATAGCAGCACGGCTTTTTCGTTTTTACGATTGCTTATGACAATCTGCTAATTCAAACGATTACATGCGCTCGAAAATACCCGCGGCGCCCATACCGGTGCCGACGCACATGGTGACCATGCCGTACTTCAGGTTGTGGCGGCGCATGGCGTGGATCGTAGTCGCCGAACGGATCGCACCGGTTGCACCCAACGGATGGCCGAGGGCGATCGCGCCGCCCATCGGGTTGACCTTGGCCGGATCGAGGCCGAGATCCTGGATCACCGCCAGCGATTGCGCCGCAAACGCTTCGTTCAGTTCGATCCAGTCCAGCTGGTCCTGGGTGATGCCGGCGGCGCGCAACGCTGCCGGTATCGCTTCTTTAGGACCGATACCCATGATTTCCGGCGGTACGCCGCGCACTGCAAACGAGGCGAAACGCGCCAGCGGCGTCAGGTTGAACTGCTTCAGGATCTTTTCGCTGACCAGGATCAGCGCACCGGCGCCATCCGAAGTTTGCGAGGAGTTGCCCGCAGTGACCGTGCCTTTGGCGGCAAACACTGCCTTCAGCTTGGCCAAGCCTTCCATGGTGGACTCGCGCGCGCCTTCGTCGCGATCGACGATACGGGTCTTGATATCGATCTGGCCGGTCGCCAGGTTAGGGAAGCGCTCGATGATCTCGACCGAAGTCATTTCATCGTTGAACTCGCCGGCCGCCTGCGCCGCCAGCGCACGGCGGTGCGATTCCAGCGCGAATGCATCCTGCGCTTCGCGCGACACTTTCCATTGCTGCGCCACTCTTTCGCCGGTCAGCCCCATACCGTAGGCCATGCCGATGTTTTCATCCTTGAACACATCCATGTTGACCGATGGATGGAAGCCCATCATCGGCACCATCGACATCGATTCGGCGCCGCCTGCGAACATCACATCGGCCTGGCCGACGCGGATGCGGTCAGCCGCCATCGCGACTGCGGTGATGCCGGAAGCGCAATAACGGTTGATGGTGACGCCGCCGATGGTGTTCGGCAAGCCAGCCAGCAACACGGCGTTGCGCGCCATGTTCAAGCCTTGCGCGCCTTCCGGGAACGAACAGCCGATGATCGCGTCTTCGATCAGTTTCGGATCCAGGCCCGGCACTTGCGCCAGCGCCGATTGCATTACGCGCACCAGCAGGTCGTCCGGGCGCGTGTTCTTGAACATGCCGCGCGGCGCCTTGCCGATTGGCGTGCGGGTAGCGGCGACGATGTACGCATCTTGAAGTTGTTTAGTCATTTCCTGCTCCTGATTTGATTAGTTGCGCACTGGTTTGCCGGTCTGCATCATGCCCATGATCCGCTCTTGCGTCTTAGGGTTGTTCAGCAGTTCGACGAACGCTTTGCGTTCCAGGTCCAGCAACCATTGTTCATTCACTACGCTGCCCTCTTCCACTTCGCCGCCGCAGACGATGTTGGCGATCATGCTGCCCAGCTTGTAGTCATGGGCGGAGATGAAGCCACCGTCGCGCATGTTGACCAGCTGCGCCAGGATGGTCGCAACGCCGTAACGGCCGATGACCGGGATCTGCGCTTTCAGCGGCGGACGATAGCCGGCGTCGAACATGGCGCGCGCTTCGACCTTGGCCACATGCAGCAGCTCGTAGGCATTGAACACGATGACATCGTCGGCCTTCAGGTAGCCCATGCTCTTCGCTTGCAATGCCGATTTCGACACGTTGGCGGTTGCGGCGTTGAGGAAAGACGTCTTCAGGAATTGCAGGATGTCGTTGCCCTTGGCGTCGTTGGCAGCGCGTACTGCCGCTTCCTTCAAACCGCCGCCGGCCGGGATCAGGCCGACGCCGACTTCAACCAGGCCGATATACGACTCGATCGACGCCACGCGCTTGGCCGTGTGCAACGCCAGTTCGCAGCCGCCGCCCAGCGCCAGGCCTGCCACTGCGGCGACCACCGGCACGCTCGCATACTTGAGGCCCATGAAAGCCTGCTGCAGCTCGGCGACCATCGGTTCGATCGCCTTGGCGCCGCCCGACATGAACAAAGGCAGCATCGATTGCAAGTCGGCGCCGGCCGAGAATGCGCCGCCTTCGGCTGCATCCGCATGCCACAGCACCAGGCCCTTGTAATTCTTTTCGGCTTCCGCCACGGCCTTGTTCAGGCCGGCGATGACGCCAGGTCCGATTACGTGCATCTTGGTCTTGAACGACAAGACCAGCACTTGGTCGTTCTGATGCCAGGCGCGCACCGAGTCGTCCTCGAATACGGTAGTGCCGGCAGTCTTGCCGTCGGCCACGCCTTCACCCAGCAACGGCGCGCGGAATACCTGGCGTTCGTAGACCGGCAAGGTGGAACGGGCGACGTTGGCTTTCTTCGCTGGCGAATAAGAACCATCGGCAGCATGCACGCCGGTGCGGCCGTCGAATACCCAGGCTGGCAGCGGCGCATTGCACAGCGCCTTGCCCGCATCGATGTCTTCCTTGACCCAGCCGGCGATCTGCTGCCAGTCGGCGGCTTGCCAGATCTCGAACGGGCCTACGCTCCAGCCGAAGCCCCAGCGCATGGCGAAATCGATGTCGCGCGCATTGTCGGCGATCGATTCCATGTGGACGGCGATGTAATGGAAACCGTCGCGGAAAATCGCCCACAGGAACTGCGCTTGCGGATTGGTCGATTCGCGCAGGGTTTTCATGCGTTTGACCGGATCCTTGTCTTTCAGGATGCGCGCCACCAGCTCGTCGGCCTTGCCGCCGCCGGCAACGTATTCGCCTTTGGCCGCATCGATGCGCAGGATGTCCTTGCCGACCTTCTTGTAGAAACCGGCGCCGGCCTTCTGGCCCAGCGCGCCCTGCTCGACCAGCTTGGCCAGCAGCGGCGGCGTTGCGTACACGCCGTAGAAAGGATCGTCCTTCAGGTTGTCCTGCATGGTCTTGATCACATGCCCCATGGTGTCCAGGCCGACCACGTCGGCGGTACGGAATGTACCGGACTTGGCGCGGCCCAGCTTGGCGCCGGTCAGGTCATCCACCACGTCCACCGACAGGCCGAATTTTTCAGCCTGGTGCACGGTCGACAGGATGCCGAACACGCCCACGCGGTTGGCGATGAAGTTTGGCGTATCTTTGGCGCGGACCACGCCCTTGCCCAGCGTAGTGGCGAGGAAGCCTTCCAGCTGGTCGAGGATTTCCGGCTTGGTGGTCGCGGTAGGAATCAGTTCCACCAGGTGCATATAGCGCGGCGGGTTGAAGAAGTGCACACCGCAGAAGCGTGCTTTCAGTTCAGCGTCGAAGCCTTCCGACAAGGCCGTGATCGACAGTCCCGAAGTGTTGGACGCGAAAATCGCGTTCGGCGCAATGTGCGGCGCAACCTTCTTGTACAGGTCATGCTTCCAGTCCATGCGCTCGGCGATCGCTTCGATGATCAGGTCGCAGCCGGCCAGCACATCCAGGTTGTCTTCGTAGTTGGCGACTTCGATCAGCGATGCGTCATCCTTGTTGCCGAGCGGCGCCGGGCTGAGCTTCTTCAGGTTTTCAATGGCGCGCAGGACGATGCCGTTTTTCGGGCCTTCCTTGGCAGGCAGGTCGAACAGCACTACCGGCACCTTGGCGTTCAGGCAGTGGGCGGCAATTTGCGCACCCATCACGCCGGCGCCGAGAACGGCGACTTTTTTAACGATGAAATTGGACACTTGTATCTCCTTGGTCAGTCTGTTGGGGGCGTGGACATGCTTGGCTTCAGCGCAGGTCCACCCTACGGCTCATTTAGTAAAAATTCCTTAGAACAAATCCGCATCCAGCGCCATCAGGCTGGCCGAACCGGAACGTGCCTGGCGAATCAGCATTGCGGTTTCCGGCAGCAGGCGGGCGAAATAGAAACGTGCGGTAGCCAGCTTGGAAACGTAGAACTTGTCGCCTGAATCTTGCTTGGCCAAAGCGATCTTTGCCATTTGCGCAAAGAAGTAGGCATAAACCAGATGACCGACCACGCGCAGGTAAGGCACTGCCGCGGCGCCTGCTTCGTCAGGATTCTGGAAAGCCTTCATGCCGATTTCCATGGTCAGCTTGCTGACCTTGTCGCCGAGGTCGGCCAGCGGCGTGATGAATTCCGACAAGGCTTCGTCAGCGCCATTCTCTTCGATGAACGCCTGCACCTTGGCGCCGAATTTCTTCAGCTTGGCGCCGTTGTCCATCAATACCTTGCGGCCCAGCAGATCCAGCGACTGGATGGTGTTGGTGCCTTCGTAGATCATGTTGATGCGGGCATCGCGCACATATTGCTCCATGCCCCATTCGGCGATGAAGCCGTGGCCGCCGTACACCTGCATGCACTCCGATGTCGCAGTCCAGGCGTTATCGGTAATGAAGGCCTTGACCACAGGAGTGAGCAACGCAACTTCATCAGCTGCGTCCTTGCGCACTGCTTCATCGGGATGGTTCAGCTCCTTGTCCAGCTGCAGCGCGACGTAGGAACAGAATGCGCGGGCGCCTTCAGCATACGCTTTTGCCGTCAACAGCATGCGGCGCACGTCTGGATGGACGATGATCGGATCGGCTGGCTTGTCTTTGGCCTTGATGCCTGACAGGCTGCGCATCTGCAGCCGGTCCTTGGCGTACACCAATGCGTTCTGGTAAGCGACTTCCGTCAGGCCCAGGCCTTGCATGCCGACGCCGAGGCGGGCTGCGTTCATGAACACGAACATCGCGTTCAAGCCTTTATGCGCGCCGCCGATGATCCAGCCGGTGGCGCCGTCCAGGTTCATCTGGCAGGTCGAATTGCCGTGGATGCCCATTTTTTCTTCGATCGCGCCGCAGGTGATCGGATTGCGCGCGCCCAGAGAACCGTCAGCATTCGGCAGGAATTTCGGCACCAGGAACAGCGAGATGCCCTTGGAACCTTCCGGTGCGCCCGGCAAACGCGCCAGCACCAGGTGCAGGATGTTTTCCGACATGTCGTGCTCGCCGGCCGAGATGAAAATCTTGCTGCCGGTGATGCTGTAGGAACCGTCGGCCTGCGGCTCGGCTTTCGAGCGCAGCATGCCAAGGTCAGTGCCGCAATGCGATTCAGTCAGGCACATGGTGCCGGTCCATTCGCCGGAAACCAGCTTAGGCAGGTACAGGGCCTGCTGCTCTGGCGTGCCGTGCGCGTGCAGGCATTCGTAGGCGCCGTGCGACAGGCCCGGGTACATGGTCCAGGCCTGGTTGGCCGAGTTCATCATTTCGTAGAACGAATTGTTGATCACCAGCGGCAAGCCCTGGCCGCCGAACTCAGGATCGCAGGACAGCGATGGCCAGCCGGCTTCCACGTACTGCTTATAGGCTTCCTTGAAACCCTTCGGTGCGGTGACCGTGTGGGTGGCCTTGTCGTGGTGACAGCCTTCGCGATCGCCGGAATGGTTCAGCGGGAACAGTACCTGGGAGGTGAATTTACCGCCCTCTTCCAGCACCTGATTGATGATGTCGGCATCGATCTCGGCATGCTTCGGCAATTGTTTCAGTTCATCTTCTACATGCAGCAGCTCGTGCATGACGAATTGCATATCCCGCAGTGGCGCGACGTATTGACCCATGGTGCTCTCCTGATGATTGTTTGTATTTACTGGATTGATCTGGCTGCCGGCTTGGCAGCGATTTTTTGATTCGTTTGCGAGGATTTCTTGGTGGACTGGAGCGCCTGCGTATCACGATAACTGTCAATCAGGCGGTCGAAACCTTTTTGAGCGCGTTCTACGCTGCCGGCTTTTTTCAGGAAACGGGCGTCGTGATGCAGACCCAGGATCAAGCCGTACATCTCGTAGACCAGCTGGTCGGCGTCGGTGTCGGCGCGCAGGTGGCCGGCGTCGACTGCCTGCAGTGTGCAGCGATGCAGGGCCTGCTGCCAGGTGCGCACCATGGTCACCAGCTGTTCACGGATTTCTCCCGGCCGGTCGTCGTACTCGACGGCGCCGCTGATATAGATGCAACCCGAGGCGATTTCAATCGTCACCTGACGGATCCAGCGGGCAAACATGCATTCCAGGCGCGGCAGGCCGCGTGCTTCCTTGATGCTCGGATAGAACACTTCCTGCTCGAACTGGCGGTGGTACAGCTTCACCACTTCGATCTGCAGATCTTCGCGCGAGCCGAAATGGGCAAACACGCCGGATTTGCTCATGTTCATTTTTTCGGCCAGCAAGCCGATGGTCAGACCCTCAAGGCCGTCACGGCTCGCCAGCGTGATGGCAACGTCGAGAATCGCTGCCCGCGTCATTTCGCCTTTACGCATGAATTTCGGCGGCATGTCAGTATGTGCCACGATAGTCCTGTCTCTGTCTGGTTAGGTCTGGATACAATCGGCGTTGCCTGGCTCGAAGACGGCTGCCTGCAAGAATGCGAACGCTCGTACTATTATGCACCAGAATCGAAATGTCAAACAGCGACTTAGAGGGGCCGTTCTACCGAGAATTCCTTCGAAATCCAGCGGAAGTTCTATTTGCGCTTCCTGAGCCCTGGATATGGCAGCCGCGCTTGATGAGAAAACGTCCTGGCAGCTTTACGCTAGCGCCAAAACCGGGCCGGGGCGATGTCAAACCGCCATCTAGGATTGTGCCTTATCCAGCAAGCGGCGGTCGCGCTTGGTCGGCCGCCCTTTGATCTGCAGTGTGGGTTCGTGGAAGAACTTGCGGTCTTCCGCAAGCGCGGCGCGCCTGCCCACGCTTTGTTCGGTTTCCTGGTACAGCGTCTGCGCAATCGCCGCCGAACTGCGGTTGTCTGCCAGCAGCACGACCGTCACCTCCCACACGCTGGCGCCGTTATCGATCGCCAGGATATCGCCGGCTTTCAGGTTGCGCGCCGGCTTGGTGCGCTCATCGTTCAGCCTGACCTTGCCGTGGTCGACCGCGTCGCTGGCCAGCGTGCGGGTCTTGAAAAACCGTGCCGCCCAGAGCCACTTGTCAATACGTACCGCTTCGACCGTCTTACCCATGCTGTGAATCCATAGTCTGCACCGCACTTACACCGGGTTGCCGATGTCGATGAATTGATGCTGCAGGCCGAAATGCTCGGCCAGGTGGCGGCCCAGGGCTTGCACGCCGTAGCGCTCGGTGGCGTGATGGCCGGCCGCCAGGTAGGCCACCCCGGTTTCACGCGCCAGGTGCACGGTCGGCTCGGAAATCTCGCCGCTGATGTAGACGCCGGCGCCGGCGGCAATTGCATCGCCCAGCAGGTTTTGTGCGGCGCCGGTACACCAGGCGACTTGTCCCAGGCGCTGGGACGGGTCGCCGATCAGGACCGGAGCGCGCTGCAGCCGGCGCTCAATCAGGTTCGCCAAATCACCCACGGTGCTTACCTGCGGATCGCTGACGCTGCCCAGCCAGCCCAGGCTGCCTTCGCCGAAACGGCCATTGGGCGACAAACCCAATTGCTGCGCCAGCTGCACATTGTTGCCAAAATCCGCATGGGCATCGAGCGGCAGGTGATAGGCAAACAGGTTGATATCGTGCGTCAGCAGCAATTTCAGGCGCTTGTGCTTGGGGCCGATAACGCGGGCGTCCTCGCCGCGCCAAAAATAACCGTGGTGCACCAGGATGGCGTCCGCACCGCTGTCTACGGCCGCTTCCAGCAAAGCGAGGCTGGCGGTGACGCCTGTCACCAGGCGCTTAATTTCGGCGCGTCCTTCCACCTGCAAGCCATTTGGGCAATAATCACGGAACTGTGTAATATTTAATGCTTCGGCAAGATATTTCTCCAGTTCAATGCGATCCACCGCTTTTACCGATTCTTGATCCACGATTCCTTACTCCTTCTAAGATCTTCACTATGCGACGTTTCTGGCTGTTATTTGCGCAAACCATCACCATCGGTTTAGCGATCTGGTTCATTGTAACGACCTTGAAGCCGGATTGGCTAAACGGCGCCTTGACCAGTTCGCCAACGCATATCGCCGCGTCGAAGGTGCCGCTGCAGGAAGTTGCCCCGGGAACGCCGACGCCGGGCTCCTACCGCCAGGCTGCGCAGCGCGCGATGCCGTCGGTGGTGAATGTTTTCACCAGCAAGGACGCCAAGCCGGTCGCGCCTGACATGCCGGAAGATCCGCTGCTCAGGAAATTCTTCGGTGACCGCGGCGACGACCAAGACGAGAAACAGTCCAGCCTTGGCTCGGGCGTCATCGTCAGCGCGCAGGGTTATATCCTGACCAACAACCATGTGGTCGAAGCGGCCGATGAAATCGAAGTGGCGCTGGCTGACGGCCGCACCACTACCGCCAAGGTGGTGGGCACCGATCCTGAAACCGACCTGGCCGTGATCAAGATCGAGCTGCCGAACCTGCCTGCGGTGACGCTGGGCCGCGCCGACCAGGCCAGCGTCGGCGACGTCGTGCTGGCCATCGGCAATCCGTTCGGGGTCGGCCAGACGGTGACCATGGGGATCATTTCGGCGCTGGGCCGCAGCCACCTCGGCATCAACCAGTTTGAAAACTTCATCCAGACCGACGCCGCGATCAACCCCGGCAATTCCGGCGGCGCGCTGATCGACACCAACGGCAACCTGATCGGCATCAACACTGCAATCTATTCGCGTACCGGCGGTTCGCTCGGAATCGGTTTTGCCGTGCCGATGACTACCGCCAAGACCGTGATGGAATCGATCATCAACACCGGCCACATGGTGCGCGGCTACATCGGCGTCGAACCGCAGGATATCACGCCGGAACTGGCCGAAAGCTTCGGCTTGAACCGCAGCACCGGCGCCATCATCGCCGGCGTAATCAAGAACGGCCCGGCCGACAAGGCCGGCCTGAAGCCGGGCGATATCCTGGTGGCGATCGAAGGCAAGCCGATCACCGACAGCACCGACATGACCAACCTGATCGCCCAGCTGCAGCCTGGCAGCAAAGCCAAGCTGACGGTGTTGCGCAAGACCAAGGAAACCACGGTGGAAGCCGTTATCGGCAAGCGGCCGCCGATGAAACGCGAACCAGAATAAATGCGCGCCGCCGCGCTCAATCTCATAAAGGAAACCGGTAATGCACGTACGTGACCTGACCCAATACCTGGCCGAACTGTCGGAAAACAATAACCGGGCCTGGTTTGTCATGAACAAGCCGCGCTACGATATCTTGCGGGCAGAGTTCCTGGAACTGGTGGTGCGCCTGATCGCCCAGGTCAGCAAATTCGATCCGGCCATCGCCGGCTGCAATCCGAAGAAAGCGCTGTTCCGGATCAACCGCGACATGCGCTTTTCACACGACAAGAGTCCGTACAAATCCTATTTCTCGGCGTCCATCACGGCCAGCGGACTGAAGAAGCCGAGCCAGGGCGGCGGTCCGGCCTATTATTTCCATATCGACGCCAGCGGCACCCTGCTCATCGCCGGCGGCGAATACATGCCGCCGGCCGACCGCCTGCGGGCGATCCGCCAGCAGGTGGTCGCCGACGCCAAGGGTTTTGGCAAGCTGCTGAAAAACAAGAAACTGGTGGAAACTTACGGCGACCTGCAGACCGAAGGCAAGCTGACCCGTCCGCCCAAAGGTTTTGACGCCGACTCGCCGCACATCGAATATGTCAAGATGAAAAACTTTATCGTCTGGAACGAACAGCCGGTGAAGAAGATGTTGTCGGACGCGCTGGAGAAAGAACTGGTGTCCGGTTTTAAAGATGCTTACCCGCTGGTAGGTTGGCTGCGGCAGATCAAGACCCCGATTGCCGAGTAACGCGGGGCGGCCTGGCAGCCGCCCGCTCGATTCAGATGGTTTTTTCCGATTCTTCCGCAGGCGCCTGGGTCGCCTTGACGAACAGCGGCGCCACCAGCAGGCCGACCTCGTACAGCAGGCACAGCGGCACGGCCAGCAGCAGCTGGCTCATGATGTCCGGCGGCGTCACCACTGCTGCCACCACGAAAGCGCCCACGATGACATAAGGGCGGATGGATTTCAGCTTTTCCAGTGAAACCAGGCCCATGCGCACCAGTACGATCACCACGATGGGCACTTCAAACGTCATGCCGAAGGCGATGAACATGGTCATCACGAAATCGAAATAGCTATCGATGTCCGGCGCCACCGAAACCGACTTCGGCGCAAAATTGTTAATGAAGTGGAAGATCACCCCAAACACCAGGTAATAACAAAAAGCGACGCCGGCGATAAACAATACCGAGGATGAAATCACCAGCGGCGCAATCAGCTTCTTTTCATGCGCATACAGGCCTGGCGCGATAAACGCCCACAGCTGGTACAGCACCCATGGCAGAGCGATGACAAAGGCCAGCAGCAGGGTCACCTTGACCGGGATCAGGAACGGCGTGATGACGCCGGTAGCGATCATCTTGGCGCCCACCGGCAGGGCGGCGAGCATCGGCGCAGCCAGCAAATCGTAGATATGCGCAGCCCACGGCATCAGGCACAGGAATACCACGATCACTGCGATCGACGCCTTCATGATGCGATTGCGCAATTCCACCAGATGCGAAATGAACGTCTCTTCGACGCCGCTGGTTTTATCGAAACCGCTTGTTTTCTGTTCTTCAGTCATGGGAGCAAGGTGTTTTGCAAACAAGCGGATTTGCGGATATCAGCGTTGGCCCCGATTGCCTTGAGGCGATGCATGAAATCATGAAAAAAATGAACCGGAAGCCTTGTTTTGGCCGGCCGGGCGATATTTCGCGACACGCGCGGCGCCGGACAGGACACGCGCCTTTTGGCCGCTTTGCTGTTTGTACCAAGCAGGAATGGCGCTGGTGCGCGCCAGCTTTTTCTTGCGAAAACTCTTGGCCTTGACCGCCAGCTGCTCGACATTGAAACTGTCCGCGGCACCCACACTGCCGTCGTTCCAGGCAGCGTGCAGCGAATCCTTGGTATCCGAGACGCTGCGGGCAATGCTTTGCTCGATATCGCTGGCCGCTTCCTGCACGTCTTGCTGCATCTTGCGCAATTCTTCCAGTTCAATCTCGCGACTGACTTCCGATTTGACTTCATTGATGTAGCGTTGCGCGCGGCCGAACAGGGAACCCGCCATGCGAGCCACGGTCGGCAGTTTTTCCGGCCCGACGACAACCAGTGCAACGACACCAATCAGAGCGAGTTTAGTAAGACCAATATCGATCATGGGAAGGAGCGGCAAACATCATCCACGGCCGGCTTGAAGCAGGCGCCGGCCGCCATGAATCAGTTGCCGGACTTGTCCTTTTCTTTGGTTGCAACGTCAATCGTCGCTTTGTCGGCGGCTTGTTTTTCTTCTTCGCCCTTGACGCCATCCTTGAAGCCCTTGACTGCCTTGCCCAGGTCGGAACCCATATTGCCGATTTTCTTGGTGCCAAACACCAACATCACGATAACCAGCACGATCAACCAGTGCCAAATACTGAACGAACCCATTTTTTTCTCCTTGTCGGACAAGCTGTCCGATCCTGCTAAGTCAATACACCGTTAAATCCTTGCAAATCACCTGCAGCGCACCCGCAGCTTTTGCTGCCGCCGGACGACATCAATCCGGCCGGTTCAGCGCTGCCCACGCCACGGTTTAGGTCCGCCGATGACGTGCATATGCAAATGGTACACCTCTTGGCCGCCGTCAGGCCCGACGTTGAAGACAGTCTTGTAGCCGCCGCTAGCCTGGCCCTGCTCGTCCAGCTGGTAACCGCAGCCCTGTTCTTGCGCCAGGCGCGGCGCCAGCAGCGCCATTTTACCCAACAAAGCGGCATGCGCCTCAGTACAATCGGCCAAAGTCGCGATGTGCTGCTTGGGCACGATCAGGAAATGGATGGGCGCGGCCGGATTGATGTCATGGAAAGCGATCAGGTCGTCGTCTTCATAGATCGCTTTCGAGGGAATCTGCTTGGCTGCAATTTTGCAAAAAATACAATTTTCCAAATTATCTCCGGGGCTTGAACGATTCTTTTAAACGATTCTGAAACGATTCAGATCTTGTCTTGGCCGGTTTCCTGCTGCTCACGGTCGCTCAGCTTGCGGCTGGCTTTTTCTTCGATGCCCGACAGGCCCTCGCGCCGCGCCAGTTCCTGCAGCACGTCTTGCGGCGTCAGGTTGAACTGGGCCAGCATGATCATCGAATGGAACCACAGGTCAGCGCATTCGTACAAGACATGCGAAGAATCGCCATCCACCCGCGCATCCTTGGCGGCCATCACGGTTTCCGTCGCTTCCTCGCCGATTTTCTTCAGGATCGCATCGTCGCCCTTGGCGAACAGCCGGGCGACGTACGAAGTCTCCGGGTCGCCGCCGTTGGCCGGTTTGCGCGACTCGATGACCGCAGCCAGGCGCTTTAGGGTTTCACTCATGATTGCATCCGCTTATCTGCTTGTTGATCTGCTTACTTGTTGTATATCTCGTCCGGTTCTTTCAGCACCGGCTCGACCGTTTCCCAGCCCTTGCTCTCGCTCTCCAGTTTCTGGAAGAAACAGGAGTGGCGGCCGGTATGGCAGGCAATGTCGCCGGCCTGGGTTACTTTCAGCAGTACCACGTCCTCGTCGCAGTCGAGACGAATTTCGTGCACTTTCTGCACATGGCCGGACTCTTCGCCCTTGTGCCACAGTTTCTTGCGCGTGCGGCTCCAGTACACCGCTTCGCCCAGCGCCACCGTCTTCGCCAGGGCGTCGCGGTTCATCCAGGCGAACATCAAGACATCGTTCGAGCCGAGTTCCTGGGCAATCACCGGCACCAGGCCGTGCTCATCCCACCTCACCTTGTTTAACCAACTCACGCTGCTCATGCTAGCCTCATCGGAATCTGCTGTGCCGCCATGAACTGCTTGGCTTCTTGCACAGTATGTTGACCATAATGGAAAATGCTCGCCGCCAGCACCGCATCGGCGCGGCCGATCTTGATGCCGTCTGCCAGGTCCTGCAAACCGCCGACGCCGCCGGAAGCAATCACCGGAATCGTCACGGCATTGGAGACGCTGCTGGTCAAGGCCAGGTCGAAACCAACCTTGGTGCCATCGCGATCCATGCTGGTGAGCAGGATTTCTCCCGCGCCCAGCCGCTCCATCTTTTGCGCCCATGCGATCGCATCGAGGCCGGTGGCCTTGCGCCCGCCATGGGTGAAGACTTCCCATTTGCCGGGTGCGACCTGCTTGGCGTCGATTGCCACCACGATGCATTGCGAACCGTACTTGGCGGCGGCGTCCGCCACCAGCTGAGGATTGGTGACGGCGGAAGTGTTGATGCCGACCTTGTCCGCACCTGCGTTCAGCAAACGCCGTACGTCTTCCACCGCCCGCACGCCGCCGCCGACCGTCAGCGGGATGAATACCTGCGACGCAACCGCTTCGATGATCGGCAGGATCAGGTCGCGGCCGTCGGAGGAAGCAGTGATGTCGAGGAAAGTGATTTCGTCAGCGCCCTGCTGGTCGTAGCGGCGGGCAATCTCGACCGGATCGCCGGCATCGCGCAGCTCCAGGAAATTGACGCCCTTGACCACGCGGCCATTGGTCACGTCGAGACAGGGAATGATGCGTTTGGCAAGCGTCATGGCTGGTCAGCGTCGGGCTGCTCGGATAAGTCTTCGTCTTCGACGAACTCGTCGCTCAGCTCGTCGGCGCGCTCTTGCGCCGAACGCAAGTCAAGCGTTCCTTCATAAATCGAACGGCCGCAAATCACCGCCTCGATGCCTTCATCCTGCACCGCGCACAACGCTTCCACATCCTTGACGTTGTGCACGCCGCCGGAAGCGATCACCGGGATGGTCATGCTTTGCGCCAGCTTGACGGTCGCTTCGATATTGACGCCGCCCATCATGCCGTCGCGGCCGATGTCGGTATACACGATCGAGGCGCAGCCATAGTCTTCGAATTTCTTGGCGAGGTCGATCACTTCGTGGCCGGACAGCTTGCTCCAGCCATCGGTGGCGACCTTGCCGTCCTTGGCGTCGAGGCCGACGATGATCTGGCCCGGGAAAGCGCTGCAGGCATCGTGCAGGAAACCAGGATTCTTGACCGCGGCGGTGCCGATGATGATGTAGCTCAGGCCGTCGTCCAGGTAGCGTTCGATAGTGTCCAGGTCGCGGATGCCGCCACCCAGCTGCACCGGGATTTCCTCGACGCCGTTGAGTACGGCGAATTCGCGCACCGCCTTGATGATGGCCTTGACCGCGGGTTCGTTCTTCGGCTTGCCGGCGAACGCGCCATTCAGGTCAACCAGGTGCAGGCGGCGCGCGCCTTGCATCAGCCAATGGCGGGCCATCTCGCCCGGATCGTCGGAAAATACGGTGGCTTGGTCCATATCGCCCTGTTTCAGGCGTACGCAGTGACCGTCTTTGAGGTCGATGGCAGGTATCAGCAGCATGGCTACAATTGTGTATGAGGTGAAGTCGGTTAAAAACCTGCCCAGTGAAATCCAGGCAGCTAATTTGCTCAGTTAAGTTTGCTCAGTCCAGTTTGAATAAATATCCGCATAAACCAGGGGGAATGCCGGAATATATTCAAGGCTTCCATTGCACGAAATTCTTGTACAGCTGCAAACCGGCGCTAGCGCTTTTCTCCGGATGAAACTGCGTGGCAAAAATATTATCACGGCCGACCGCGCAGCTGAACGCCGCGCCGTACTCAGTCTCGCCGAAGGTATGCGCAGCATCGGCCGGCACTGCGTAATAGCTATGGACGAAATAAAAATAATCCTGGTCGGCAATACCGTGCCAGAGCGGATGAGACTGCGCCTGGCGCACTCGGTTCCAGCCCATCTGCGGCACCTTGAAACGCGAACCGTCGTCCTGCAGCCGGCCGTCCAGGCGGAAGCGCACTACCTTGCCGGGCAACAATCCCAGGCCGGCGGTATCACCTTCTTCGCTCAGGTCGAACAGCATCTGCTCGCCGACGCAGACGCCTAGCAGCGGCTTGCTGCGCGCAGCTTCCAGCAACACTTCCTGCAAACCCGATTCGCGCAGGCTGCGCATGCAATCCGGCATTGCTCCCTGGCCTGGCAGGACCAGGCGGTCGGCGGACCGGATATCGGCAATCGTACCCGAGATCAGGACCTCGGCTTCCGGCGCCACCTGGCGCAGGGCCTGCGCCACCGAGCGCAAGTTGCCCATGCCATAGTCAACTACAACAATTTTGTTCATGATAAAGATTCAAGTCCCGAGGAAAGTCCGGGTAAATAAGCTCAACCTTAGAGGCTGCCCTTGGTCGAAGGAATGGTGCCGGCGGAACGCGGATCCAGCTCTGCAGCCATGCGCAACGCACGGCCAAACGCCTTGAAGACGGTTTCGCATTGATGATGGGCGTTTTCGCCGCGCAGGTTGTCGATATGCAAAGATACCAGTGCATGATTGACAAAGCCCTGGAAAAATTCGTGGGTCAGGTCGACGTCGAAGCCGCCGATCATGGCGCGCTTGAACGGCACGTGGAATTCCAGGCCCGGGCGGCCGGAGAAATCGATCACCACGCGCGACAGCGCTTCGTCCAGCGGCACGTAGGCATGGCCGTAGCGGCGGATGCCCTTCTTGTCGCCGATGGCCTTGGCGAACGCTTGCCCCAAGGTAATGCCGACGTCTTCCACCGTGTGGTGGGCGTCGATATGCAGGTCGCCGTTGGCTTCGATATCGAGGTCGATCAAGCCATGCCGCGCAATCTGGTCCAGCATATGGTCGAGGAACGGCACGCCGGTATTCAGCTTTTGCTGGCCGCTGCCGTCCAGATTGATGGAGACGCGGATTTGCGTCTCGTTGGTATTGCGCGTGATCGATGCAGTTCGAGGCGTAGACATGTTGAGCTTGAGACCAATTTACTATGTGGTGACGCACAGGCGTCGTGGAGGTAAGTGTACTAAATTATTCGACGACCGGATTTAAGATCGAGATTGTTGCAGCTTCCCCGTTAGTCACTAGTGAAGCCTGGCCAAGGCAGCTTTTTGGGCTGCATCGCCATTTTACCGACATTTTCATGTTTTCCCGCTAATGGCAGCCTTGATAATCGCTATAAGCGTTGCTATTCAAGCCAAATGCCTATGCCAGCGCCCGTTCGCCGGGCTCCTGGCTGTCGAGCTGCGCCAGCCGCCGTTCGATCAGCGCGCAGTACTCGGGATTGAGCTCAAAGCCGACAAACCTCCGTCCGCAACGGCGCGCCGCCACCGCCGTGGTGCCGCTGCCCATGAAGGGATCGAGCACGATCCCGCCGGGCGGACAGGAAGCCTTGATCATGCGCTCCACGATTTCCAGCGGCTTCTGGGTCGGATGGTCGGCCCGCTCGCGATGTTCGCGGTGCAGGCGCGAGACGCTCCAGACGTCTTTCGGGTTATAACCCAGCTCCAGCCACTTGGCGCCGACAAAAATCGAGCGCGAACGGGCTTTCTTGGTTTCAGCGTCGTAGGGAATCCGGATGGCGTCGAGGTCGAAGTAATAGTCCTTGGCGCGGGCGAAGAAGCCGATCGTGTCGTGCACCGACGAAAAACGCCGGGTGCCGCCGCCCATCGAAGGCACCCGCCGGTCCCAGATGATTTCATTGTTCATGATCATGCGCTGCTTGAGCATGACAAAAATCTCGGGCGAAAAGCGCCAGGTCAGGAAAATGTAGAGGCTGCCGTTCGGCTTCAGTTTCGGCAAGGCGGCGTCTATCCATTCTTCGGTCCAGCGCAGGTAAGCCGCGGTGTCGAGCTTGTCGGAATCGTTGCCGTAGTCCTTGCCCAGGCCGTAGGGCGGATCGGCCAGCAGCAGGTCGACCGAACCGTCCGGTATGCGCTGCAGGCCCTGCAGCGCGTCCTCGCCATAGATGCGGTCGATCCAGTCGTCGCTCATCGCAGCCACGCCGCTGTCATTGCGGCTTGTCTTTCAAGCGGTATTCGGCGGACCGGGCATGCGCCTGCAATCCTTCGCCGTAAGCCAGTTCCGCCGCGACCTTGCCCAGCGTCTGGGCGCCGGCCTCGCTGATGTTGATGATGCTGGAACGCTTCTGGAAATCGTAGACGCCGAGCGGCGACGAGAAACGCGCGGTGCGCGAAGTCGGCAGTACGTGATTTGGTCCGGCGCAGTAGTCGCCCAGCGCTTCCGACGAGAACCGGCCCAGGAACATGGCGCCGGCGTGGCGGATCCGGTCGGCCCAGCGCTGCGGATTGTCGGCCGAAATTTCCAGGTGCTCCGCCGCGATATGATTGGCGATCTCGCAGGCATGCTCCATGTCGCGCACTTTCACCAGCGCGCCGCGGTTGGTGAGCGAAGTGCGGATCACTTCATGGCGCGGCATCAGCGGCAGCTGCCGGTTGATGCTGGCTTCGACGGCGGCGATGTAAGCCGGGTCAGGACACAGCAGGATCGACTGCGCCAGTTCATCGTGCTCGGCTTGCGAAAACAGGTCCATCGCGATCCAGTCGGGATCGGTGGTGCCGTCGCACAGCACCAGGATTTCGGAAGGCCCGGCGATCATGTCGATGCCGACCGTGCCGAATACGCGCCGCTTGGCCGCCGCGACATAAGCGTTGCCGGGGCCGACAATCTTGTCGACCTGGGGAATGGTGGCGGTGCCGTAGGCCAGCGCCGCCACTGCTTGCGCGCCGCCGATGGTGAATACGCGATCAACGCCGGCAATGGCCGCCGCCGCCAGCACCAGCGGATTCTTGATGCCGTCTGGAGTCGGCACCACCATGATGATTTCCTGCACGCCGGCGACCTTGGCCGGAATCGCATTCATCAGCACCGAGGAAGGATAAGCCGCCTTGCCGCCGGGGACATAGATGCCGACGCGGTCCAGCGGCGTGACCTTTTGCCCCAGCACGGTGCCGTCGGCTTCGGTGTAGCTGAAGCCGTCCGAACCGCATTCGACTTTCTGGCGCTGGTGGTAGCTGCGCACGCGGTCGGCCGCGATCTGCAAGGCGCCGCGGCGTTCAGGAGAAAGCTCGGCCAGCGCCGCCTGCAATTCCTGCTGGCCGATTTCGAGCAGGCTGACGTCGTTTACGCTGAGGCGGTCGAAACGGTTGGTGTATTCCAGCACGGCGGCGTCGCCGCGCGCTTTGACGTCGGCCAGGATGCGTGCCGCGGCCTGGTCGATGGCTTCGTCTTCACCTGCCTCGAACGCCAGCAGCGCTGTCAGTTGCGCCTGGAAATTCGGCAGTCCTGCATCGAGTTTTCTGATTGCTATGCTCATATCACTTCCAGTTTACTGTGCGGTTTCCGCCGCAGCTGCGTCGCCGCGGCTTATTGAATCGAAGCTTTTTCGAAGGCTTCCAGGATTGGCTGCAAGCGCTCGCGCTTCAGCTTCAAGGCGGCCTGGTTCACCACCAGCCGCGACGAGATATCCATGATGTGTTCGACTTCGACCAGGTTATTGGCGCGCAAGGTGCCGCCGGTGCTGACCAGGTCGACAATCGCATCCGCCAGCCCGACCAGCGGCGCCAGCTCCATCGAGCCGTACAGCTTGATCAGGTCGACGTGCATGCCCTTCGCCGCGAAGTGTTCGCGCGCCGTCAGCAGGTATTTGGTGGCGACCCGCAGCCGCGCGCCCTGGCGGATCGCGCTGGCGTAGTCAAAGCCGGCCGATACCGCTACCGACATGCGGCATTTTGCAATCTCCAGGTCAATCGGCTGATACAGGCCTTCGCCGCCATGCTCCAGCAGCACATCCTTGCCCGCCACGCCAAAATCGGCGGCGCCGTATTGCACATAGGTCGGCACGTCGGAAGCGCGCACGATGATCACGTTGACCTGCGGATCGTTGGTCGCCAGGATCAGCTTGCGCGAAGTTTCCGGATCTTCGGTGACCTCGATGCCGGCGGCCTTCAGCAGCGGCAAGGTCTCTTCAAAGATGCGGCCTTTCGACAGGGCCAGGGTCAGCTTCTGGCTCATTTGATTCTTTCGATATTTGCGCCGACCGCGGACAGTTTGCGCTCCATCTCGTCGTAGCCGCGGTCCAGGTGGTAGACGCGCTCGATCAGGGTCTGGCCTTGCGCCACCAGGCCGGAAATCACCAGCGAAGCGGAGGCGCGCAGGTCGGTCGCCATCACCGGCGCACCGACCAGCTTGTCGACGCCCTTGATGATGGCGGTATTGCCCTGGACATCGATGGCAGCGCCGAGGCGGTTCATTTCCTGCACGTGCATGAAGCGGTTTTCAAAGATCGTTTCGGTGACGTGGCTGGTGCCTTCGGCAATGCTGTTCATCGCCATGAACTGCGCTTGCATGTCGGTCGGGAAGCCCGGATATTCAGTGGTGCGGAAACTGACCGCCTTGGGCCGCGCTGCCATCTGCACGCGGATCCAGTCGTCGCCGGAGGTGAGGATCACGCCGGCTTCGCGCAGCTTGTCCAGCACCGCATCCAGGATGTGGCTGCGGGTATTTTTCAGCATGACGTCGCCGCCGGTGGCCGCCACCGCGCACAGGAAAGTGCCGGTCTCGATACGGTCGGCGATCACCGCGTGCTCGGCGCCGTGCAGCTTGTCGACGCCCTGGATCGTCAGGCGATCGGTGCCGATACCGTCGATCTTGGCGCCCATCGCAACCAGCAGGTTGGCCAGGTCGGTCACTTCAGGCTCGCGTGCAGCGTTTTCCAGGACCGTCTCGCCATCGGCCAGGGTTGCGGCCATCAGCAGGTTTTCAGTACCGGTGACGGTGATCATGTCGGTAACGACGCGTGTGCCCTTGAGCTTCTTGGCCTTGGCATGGATGTAGCCGGCCTCGATCGCAATCTCGGCGCCCATCGCCTGCAAGCCTTTGATGTGCTGGTCGACCGGGCGCGAACCGATGCCGCAGCCGCCCGGCAGCGACACCCGTGCTTCGCCGAAGCGCGCCAGCAGCGGCCCCAGCACCAGGATCGATGCGCGCATGGTTTTCACCATTTCGTAGGGCGCTTCAAGGTTGGTGATGGCGTCGCCTTGCAGGGTCACGAAGTGGCCGTCCTGGGTCGCCTTCAATCCCATCTGGCGCAGCAGCTTGAGGATGGTCGATACATCGTGCAGGTTCGGCACGTTGCTGAGGTGCAGCTGGTCCGAGCTAAGCAAGCCGGCGCACAGGATAGGCAGCGCCGCATTTTTTGCGCCGGAAATGGTGATTTCGCCGGAAAGGCGGTTACCGCCTTGTATCAATAATTTATCCATGGTGACTTCTCGCAGTGGTGTTCGTTGTATCTGACAGGGCAGCCGCCCGGCCGGTCATTTGTTCTCTTGAAATTCTTCCGGCGTCAGTGTCTTCATCGACAAGGCGTGGATTTCTTCGCGCATGCGGTCGCCCAGCGCCGCGTAGACGATCTGGTGGCGCTGTATCGGACGCTTGCCGGCGAAGGCTGCGGACACGATCACTGCCTTGAAATGCTGGCCGTCGCCCTCGACATCCAGGTGCGAGCATTCGAGGCCGGCGGCGATGTAGCTTTTAACGAGATCAGGTGTAGGGAACATAATATTTTCTTAGCTGTTTTTCCAACGTGGTGATGTGCTCAGTGCCGCACTTAGTGTCTTAGCTTATAGCCGCGCTTCAGCATCTGCACCGCTACCGCCGACAACAACGCCAGGAATATGCAGATGATCAGCAGGCTGATCAGCGGGTTAATGTCTGACTGCCCGAAAAAGCCGTAGCGGAATCCGTCTATCATATAAAAGAACGGATTCAAATGCGATACGGCCTGCCAAAACGGCGGCAACGATTTGATCGAATAAAACACGCCGGCAAGGAAGGTCGCCGGCATGATCAGGAAATTCTGGAAGACTGCCAGCTGGTCGAACTTGTCTGCCCAGATGCCGGCAATCAAACCCATGGTGCCCAGCAGCGCGGCGCCCAGGAATGCAAAAATCACGATCCACCACGGCGCCACGAAAGACAGGTTGCCGAACCAGGCGGTGATCACAAACACACCCAGGCCGACCGCCACGCCGCGCACTACCGAGGCCAGCACGTAAGCGCCGTACAGCTCCCAGTGCGACAGCGGCGTCAGCAGGACAAACACCAGATTGCCGGTCATTTTCGACTGTGTCAACGATGACGAGGTATTGGCGAAGGCATTTTGCAACACGCTCATCATCACCAGGCCGGGAATCAGGAATGCGGTGTACTGCACGCCGGGATAGACCTCGATATGGTCCTTGAGGGTATGGCCGAAAATCAGCAGGTACAGCATCGCCGTCAGGATCGGCGCGCCTATGGTTTGCGTCGCCACTTTCCAGAAGCGCAGCACTTCCTTGTAGAACAGGGTTTGGAAACCAACCATCATTTGACACCGCCCGCGCTGTATTCATCGGCAAAAACATTAAAGCCGCTGGCGCTGACCTTGCTGTCCATGATCTGCAGGAACACGTCTTCCAGGTCAGCCTGCTGCAACTGCATGTCCTCGATCACCGCGCCGGCATGGCGCAAGGCGCCGAGGATCGGTTCGACATCAGCGTATTCGTTGACCCGCAGCGAGAACTTGCTGCCGTCGGCATGCAGCACCAAGGGCTGCAGCGCTGCCGGCAAGCTGCCGCTGGACAGGTTGACCAGCAATTGCGAACCGGCGATGCGCTTGATCAGCGCCGAGGTGGAATCGAGCGCCACGACCTGGCCCAGCTTGAGCATGGCGATGCGGTTGCACTGCTCTTGCGCTTCTTCCAGGTAGTGCGTGGTCAGGACCACCGTGTGGCCTTCGCGGTTGAGGCGTGAAATGAAGCGCCACAAGGTCTGCCGCAATTCGACGTCGACGCCGGCGGTCGGCTCGTCCAGCACGATCACCGGCGGCTTGTGGACCAGGGCCTGCGCCACCAGCACGCGCCGTTTCATGCCGCCCGACAGGGCGCGCATGTTGGTGTCGGCCTTGCTGGTCAGGTCAAGGTTTTCCATTACCTCGTCGATCCATTTGTCATTGTTCTTCAGGCCGTAATAGCCGGACTGTATGCGCAGCGTTTCACGCACCGTGAAAAAAGGATCGAACACCAGCTCTTGCGGCACCACGCCGAGATTGCGGCGCGCGGCGCGATAGTCGCTGACCACGTCGTGGCCATGGACCGTGACGTTGCCTGAATCCGGGTGGTTAAGGCCGGCGATGATTGAAATCAAGGTGGTCTTGCCAGCGCCGTTAGGACCCAGCAAACCGAAGAATTCACCTTCTTCGATGGTCAGGGAAACGCCGCCCAGCGCCTGCAAGGACTGGTAACGCTTCTTGACGTTGGTAATTTGGATGGCCGCCATAGTGCCTTGCTAAATATTCTGTAATTGGAACGCCTCGGCAGTGCTGCCGATTTGCCGGTCAAACCATGCTGGCCGGTGGCGGAACCCTTGATTATATTGGATTTTTGCTGCGAAGGCCGGGCGGCAACGACAAACCCGGGATGCTACGGGGGGAAGGAGAAGGTGGAGCTCAATGATGCAGTGTACTGGCGGCAACAGTCACGCCGGTGGGCGCGAGCAGTTCTGTCACGCCGTACAAATCGATCAGGCTTTCCAGGTTGGCGGGCAAACTGGAGAAATGGAGGTTCAGGCCCTGGTTCAGGGCGGCGCATTGCCATGCCAGCAAGGTTGCGACGGCGGCCGAATCGACCGCCACCACATCGCCCAGGTCAATCTCGGTCTCGCCCCCGGCGATCGCGCGCAAGCCCTCTTCCAGAGTGACTTTGGCGTTACCGACAGTAAGCGAGTGAGATGGTCTGAACATGTTAGTCAATCAACTGTTTATTTTTTAAGGCCGCGGGCAGCGCGTTCCTTGTTCTTGTCCGACAATACCTTGATCAGGCCGTCGATGCCGGACCGGCCGATTTCGGAGGTGAAGGTACCCTTGTATGAATCAACGAGCCAGGCGCCCAGTACGTTGACATCATAGATCTTCCAGCTGGTGCCTGCTTTTTCCACGCGATAATTCAGCTGGATAGGCTCGCCGCGCGGCTGGATCACTTGCGAACGGACGATGACATCGGTATCGGCCGGATCGGCGCGCAGCGGCTTGAAATCGATCTGCTGGTCACGCACTTGCGACAGCGCGCCGGAATAGGTGAAGACCAGCAGGCTGCGGAACTGGGTGATCAGCTGTTTCTTTTGATCATCAGTTGCATCGCGCCACTTGGGGCCCATGGCCATGCTGGTCATGCGCTCGAAATCGACATAAGGAATGATCTTTTCCTCAACCAGCGCCAGGATCCGCTGCTGGTTGCCGCCCTGGATGTTCTTGTCCGATTTGGCGGTATCCAGCACGTCCTGGCTGATGCGCTTGATCAGCGCATCAGGCGCTTCTTGCGCCTGGGCTGCCGCGGTGAACAACAGGCTGCCGACAGTCAGCGACAGCGTCAGGAATTTTTTCAGAATTTTCATATGTATTTTTAACAATCTTAATGGTTGTTAGAAGACGTCTCAGACGCGGGGTATATGCGTCCTAAGACGGCAATTTCAAGCGCCGGTTCCAGCCGGCGCCGATAATCACTGCTCGGCGGGCTTGCTGTTGGCAGGCTTGTCCGCCTTATCTGCCTTGTCGTCGCTGTCGTCATTATTGCCGTTGATCTGGCTCTGGCGGCGCTGGGTATAGGCATCGCGCACGAATTCATACTTGTCGAGGGCGGCATCCTCCAGCAGGCCGCCTGCGTCCAGCAGGTTGGCGCGCTTGTCGATCAGGCGCACCACCGAACCGGTATTGCGCCAGCGCACCGGATATTTGTACGACCAGATGTCGCCATACATATCGACCGGCAATGCCGCCGTATCGCGGATATTCGACGGCCCGAACAGCGGCAGCACCAGGTAAGGGCCGGAGCCGACGCCCCACTTGCCCAGGGTCTGGCCGAAATCCTTGTTATGTTTCTGCAAACCGGCTTCCGAGCCGATATCCAGCAAGCCGCCGAGGCCGAGCGTGGTGTTGACCGCAACCCGCATCACATCCGATGTACCGTCCGCGACATTGCCTTGCAAGAAGCCGTTGACCGAGCTCCATACGTCGCCCAGGTTGCCGAAGAAGTTGTTGACGCCGGTCTGGACAAAACTCGGCAGCCAGTTCCGGTAAGCGGTGGCGACCGGTTTCAGGGCGACCTTGTCGAGCGTGTCGTTGAAGCTGAACATGGCGCGGTTGAAACCCTCCAGCGGGTCTTGCGGATTGCTGGTAGTGGCGCAGCCGGCCAGTGCGGCAACCAGGGCCAGCGAGCCCAGGCGAGTCATGGTTTTCATTGTTCAGTGTCCTTTACATCCGCGGCCTTGCTGTACAGGAACTGACTGATCAGGTTTTCCAGCACAATCGCGGATTGCGTTAATTTAATACGGTCGCCGGCAACCAGGTTCTTGGTCGCGCCGCCCGCTTCGATACCGATATATTGCTCGCCCAACAAACCTGCCGTGAGTATCTTAGCCGAACTGTCTTCCGGGAACTGGTAACGCTGGTCCATGTTCAAGGTCACTATCGCCTGGAAATTCTTGTCGTCGAAATTGATCGACGCCACACGCCCCACCACCACCCCGGCGCTGCGCACCGAAGCACGTACTTTCAGGCCGCCGATATTGTCGAACTTGGTAATTACCGGGTAGGTCTTGTTGAAAGTCGAGCTGCTCAGGTTGCCTGCCCTCAGCGCCAGGAACCCCAAGGCCAGCACCCCGATCAGCACAAACATGCCTACCCATACGTCTACAGTTTTCTGTTGCATGATTCATCACCTTAAAAATACCATCGCGAACAATATCTCGAAGAGAAAATAGTAACGAGAAGTAAAACGCGCTGCTACGGTTTGATTCCCGCTGCTCGACATGACAGGCAGCGGGAGTCGCGCAAATAATTAGTTAAACATCAAGGCGGTCAGCAGGAAGTCCAGCCCCAGTACCGCCAGCGACGAGATCACCACGGTGCGCGTGGTTGCCCTGGAGACGCCTTCCGGCGTCGGTTTTGCCTCATAGCCCTGCCATACCGCCACAAACGTTGCGGCGACGCCAAACACAATGCTTTTCAAGACCCCGTTGGCGATATCTTGCCAGATATCCACGCCGCCCTGCATCTGCGACCAGAACGCGCCTTCATCGACGCCGATCAGCTTGACGCCGACCAGGTAGCCGCCAAAGATACCCAGGGCGCTGAACAAGGCTGCCAGCATCGGCATCGCTACCACGCCGGCCCAGAAACGCGGCGCCACGACCCGTTGCATGGGATCGACCGCCATCATTTCCATCGCCGACAGCTGCTCGCCGGCTTTCATCAGGCCGATTTCGGCAGTCAGGGAAGTGCCGGCGCGGCCGGCGAACAGCAGCGCCGTCACTACCGGCCCCAGTTCGCGCACCAGCGACAGCGCCACCAGCAAGCCCAGCGCCTGTTCCGAACCATACTTGTTGAGCGTGTAATAACCCTGCAAACCCAGCACGAAACCGACAAACAGGCCCGATACGCCAATGATGATCAGCGAATAATTGCCGATGAAATGGATCTGGTCGGTAATCAGCCGCGGCCGCCGCCAGAGTCCGAGCGACGCCCGCAGGATCGCAAAGAACATGCGCGTGGCGAGGCCCAGGCCGGTAATCGATTCGCGTACCGTGCGTCCCACCGCCGCAAGAGAATTGCTTACAAACTTGGTTACGACGTTCAGCATCAGCCGCGCCCCTTCAAGCCCAGGTCCTCGGCCAGCGACTTGCCGGGATAATGGAACGGCACCGGACCATCAGGTTCAGCGTTGACGAATTGCTTCACGTACGGATGGGCCGACGCCTGCATCTCTGCCGGCGTGCCCTGCGCCACGATTTGTCCCTGCGAGAGGAAATACACGTAGTCGGCAATGCTGAACGACTCATGGACGTCATGCGACACCAGGATGCTGGTAGAGCCCAGCGCATCGTTGAGCTTGCGGATCAGGTTGGCCGTCACGCCCATGGAAATCGGATCCAGGCCGGCGAACGGTTCGTCATACATGATCAACGACGGATCCAGGGCAATTGCGCGCGCCAGCGCCACGCGCCGGGCCATGCCGCCGGAAATCTCGGACGGCTTCAGCTGCGCTGCATTGCGCAAGCCGACCGCATTCAATTTCAGCAGCACCAGGTTGTTCAGCAGTTCCGGCGACAGGTTGGTGTGTTCGCGCAGCGGGAAAGCCACGTTTTCAAATGCGGTCAGGTCGGTAAACAAGGCGCCGCTCTGGAACAGCATGCCCATCTTGCGCCGCAAGGCATACAGGCCCGGGGTCGACAATGCGTGCACCGTTTCGCCGTCGACCTTGACGCTGCCGGCCTGCGGCTTGAGCTGGCCGCCGATCAGCCGCAATATGGTGGTCTTGCCGGAGCCGGAGCCGCCCATGACGGCGATCACCTTGCCGCGTGCGAAGTCCATGTTGAGACCCGATAAAATCGACCTCTCACCATAGCCAAACTGCAGATCACGAATTTCGACGATATTTGCCACACCATCCACCGAATAAATCAAAGGGGCTATTGTAGTGCAAATGCGACAATCGTTCAGGGCCGGGCAATAGTAGGCAGACTGGCATGTGCCTGTATTACAACAGTTTGACTATTGCCCGGATGCATGTACAAAAACATGTGCTGCAGAAAAAAGAGCATGCCGGTGTTGCCACTGACATGCTCCTTCTTTATTTAGCGACAGCAAAAAGCTGCGCAGTATTACCGTGGCAAAACCGATGCCCCCATCAGGAACTCATCGACTGCGCGTGCGCACTGGCGACCTTCGCGGATAGCCCATACCACCAGCGACTGGCCGCGGCGCATGTCGCCGGCGGCAAACACCTTGTCGACCGATGTCTTGTAGCAGGCGTCGCCGTCGGTAGTGGCCTTGGCGTTGCCGCGCGCATCCTTGTCGACGCCAAACGCTTCCAGCACCTGCGCCACCGGCGAGACGAAACCCATGGCCAGGAACACCAGGTCGGCCTTCATCTCGAATTCCGAATCCGGCACTTCCTGCATCTTGCCGTCTTTCCATTCGACGCGGGCGGCGATCAGTTTCTCGACCTTGCCGTTCTTGCCTTCCAGGCGCTTGGTGGCCACTGCCCAGTCGCGGTCGCAGCCTTCTTCGTGCGACGACGAAGTGCGCAGCTTGGTCGGCCAGTACGGCCATACCAGCGGCTTGTTTTCCAGCTCCGGTGGCTGCGGCATCAGTTCAAACTGCTGGATCGATACCGCCCCCTGGCGATTGGAGGTGCCGACGCAATCGGAACCGGTATCGCCGCCGCCGATCACCACTACGTGCTTGCCGCCAGCCAGAATCTGGTCCTTGACCTTGTCGCCGGCGTTGACCTTGTTTTGCTGCGGCAGGAAATCCATGGCGAAATGGACGCCCTTCAGCTCGCGCCCCGGCACCGGCAGGTCGCGCGGCTGCTCGGCGCCGCCGGCGATCACCACGGCGTCGAACTCGGCCTTCAATTCGTCCGGCGCAATGGTCTTCTTGGCCCAGTTATTTACATTGGCCGGGAAATCCTTGCCGACCAGGACGCCGGTGCGGAAGGTCACGCCTTCGGCTTCCATCTGTTCGACGCGGCGGTCGATATGGGATTTTTCCATCTTGAAATCGGGGATGCCGTAACGCAGCAGGCCGCCGACCCGATCGCTCTTTTCAAACACGGTGACGTCATGGCCGATGCGCGCCAGCTGCTGCGCCGCCGCCAGGCCGGCGGGGCCGGAGCCCACCACGGCGACTTTCTTGCCGGTCTTGACCAGAGGCGGCTGCGGCACGATCCAGCCGTTTTCCCAGCCCTTGTCGACAATGAAGTGCTCGATCGACTTGATGCCGACCGGATCGCTGTTGATGCCGAGCGTACATGCGCTTTCGCATGGCGCCGGGCAGATGCGGCCGGTAAACTCCGGGAAGTTGTTGGTCGAATGCAGGGTCTCCAGCGCTTCGTGATAAGCGCCGCGATACACCAGGTCGTTCCAGTCGGGAATGATGTTGTTGACCGGGCAGCCGTTGTTACAGAACGGAATGCCGCAATCCATGCAGCGCGCGCCTTGGGTCTTGGCTTCGTCGTTGCTCAGGCTGAGGATGAATTCCTTGTAATGCTTCTTGCGCGCCACTGGAGCTTCATACGTTTCGCCGACCCGCTGGAACTCCATGAATCCTGTTACTTTTCCCATTTTTCACTCACTTTTTATCAATTGCGGGACAGAGCCGCCCGGGTAGGGTTTAAGAGCCGCCGCCGTGCGGCGAATTACACTCTCCGTGCGACTCTGTCCCCAACTAATCAGACACGATGATTAAGCAGCAAAGAAAGTCACTCTGCCCCAAGCTACTCCAGCTAACTAAGCAGCGACTTTTTCCTTGGCTGGCGCGGTGCTGCGCACCGCATTCAATTCGCCCAGCGCCCGCTTGTACTCGGTCGGGAACACCTTGACGAATTTGCTGCGCGACGCAACCCAGTTGTCCAGCAGGTTGCGGGCGCGGGTGCTGCCGGTGTACTTGAAGTGGCGTTCGATCAAGCCTTTCAGGATCGCCTCGTCAGCCTGCACTTCGCCGCCGCGCGCCATGCTGTGCCAGATCGCCTTATCGATCGTGGCTTCCTGCTCGCCCTGGCTCAGCACCGGCTCCAGCGTCACCATCGCCATATTGCATTGCGCGGCAAACGTGCCGTCCGGATCGTAGACATAAGCCAGGCCGCCAGACATGCCGGCGCCGAAGTTGCGGCCGGTTTCACCCAGCACCACTACCGTACCGCCGGTCATGTATTCGCAGCCATGGTCGCCGGTGCCTTCAACCACGGCAATCGCGCCGGAGTTGCGCACCGCGAAACGTTCGCCGGCAACGCCGTTGAGGAAAGCCTCGCCGGCGATGGCGCCGTACAGCACCGTGTTGCCGGCGATGATGTTGTCGACCGCGCGGCCGCGGAACTCGGTGTTCGGACGCACGATGATGCGGCCGCCCGACAAACCCTTGCCGACATAGTCATTACCCTCGCCAACCAGGTCCAGCGTCACGCCATGCGCCAGGAACGCGCCTGCCGACTGGCCTGCGGTGCCCTGCAGCTGGATGTGGATGGTGTCGTCGGGCAGGCCCTCGTGACCGTATTTTTTTGCCACTTCGCCAGACAGCATGGCGCCGACGGTGCGGTTCAGGTTCTTGATCGGCGAGATGAACGAGACGCGCTCGCCCTTGTCCAGCGCCGCCTTGGCTTGTCCAATCAGCTTGTGGTCCAGCGCCCGGTCGAGGCCGTGGTCCTGTTCTTCGGTGTGGTAATACACGCCGCCTTCAGGCAATGCCGGCTGGTAGAAAATGCGGCTGAAATCCAGGCCTTGTGCTTTCCAGTGCGTGATCGCTCGCGACTTGTCGAGCAGGTCGGCGCGGCCGATCAGTTCGTTGAAACTGCGGATGCCCAGCGACGCCATGATCTGGCGCACTTCTTCGGCGATGAAGAAAAAGAAGTTGACCACATGCTCAGGCTTGCCGGAGAACTTGGCGCGCAGCACCGGATCTTGCGTGGCAACGCCGACCGGGCAAGTGTTCAGGTGGCATTTGCGCATCATGATGCAGCCTTCGACTACCAGCGGCGCAGTGGCAAAACCGAATTCATCGGCGCCCAGCAAGGCGCCGATCACGACGTCGCGGCCGGTCTTCATCTGGCCGTCGGCCTGGACCCGGATACGGTTGCGCAAGCCGTTCAACACCAGCGTTTGCTGGGTTTCCGCCAGGCCCAATTCCCAAGGCGAGCCGGCATGCTTGATCGACGACAAAGGCGAGGCGCCAGTGCCGCCATCGTGGCCGGCGATCACCACGTGGTCCGACTTGGCCTTGGCGACACCCGCCGCCACGGTGCCGACGCCGACTTCCGACACCAGCTTGACTGAAATCGAAGCGCGCGGATTGACGTTCTTCAGATCGTGGATCAGCTGCGCCAGGTCTTCGATCGAATAGATGTCATGGTGCGGCGGCGGCGAAATCAGCCCGACGCCCGGCACCGAGAAACGCAGCTTGGCGATGTATTCGGATACTTTGTGGCCCGGCAGCTGGCCGCCCTCGCCCGGCTTGGCGCCTTGCGCCATCTTGATCTGGATCTGGTCGGCCGAAATCAGGTATTCCGCGGTGACGCCGAAACGCCCGGACGCCACCTGCTTGATGCGCGAACGCAGCGAATCGCCGGCCTGCAGCGGAATATCGACTTCGATACGGTCCTTGCCGATCACCGATGCCAGCGTTTCGCCCTGCTTGATCGGGATGCCCTTCAATTCCTGGCGATAGCGGTTCTCGTCCTCGCCGCCTTCACCAGTGTTGGACTTGCCGCCGATGCGGTTCATCGCCACTGCCAGCGTGGCGTGCGCTTCCGTCGAGATCGAACCGAGCGACATCGCGCCGGTAGCGAAACGCTTGACGATTTCCTTGGCCGGCTCGACTTCATCCAATGGGATCGCCTTGCTTGGATCGATCTTGAATTCAAACAGGCCGCGCAAGGTCATGTGGCGCTTGGACTGGTCGTTGATCAGCTGTGCGTATTCTTTATAGCTGTTGAAGTTGTTGGCGCGGGTCGAGTGCTGCAGCTTGGCGATCGCGTCCGGCGTCCACATGTGCTCTTCGCCGCGGATGCGGAATGCATATTCGCCGCCGGCGTCGAGCGCGTTGGCTAGCACCGGATCGTCGCTGAACGCGGCGCGATGCAGGCGCAAGGCTTCTTCCGCCACTTCAAATACACCTATGCCTTCGACATTCGACGACGTACCTTTGAAGTACTTCTGGGTCATGCTCTTGTTGAGGCCGATCGCTTCGAAAATCTGCGCGCCGCAATACGACATGTAGGTCGAAATGCCCATCTTCGACATGACCTTCAGCAAGCCCTTGCCGATTGCTTTCTGGAAGTTGTAGATCGCCTTTTCCGGCGACAGCGCGCCCGGCAAGCCGTGCGCAAGTTCCGTCAACGTATCCATCGCCAGGTAGGGATGGATGGCTTCGGCGCCATAGCCTGCCAGCAATGCGAAGTGATGCGTCTCACGCGCGGAACCGGTTTCCACCACCAGGCCGGTCGACGTGCGCAGGCCCTTGCTCACCAGATGCTGGTGGATTGCCGAGGTGGCGAGCAAGGCTGGAATCGCTACCTGCTCGGCATCGACCTTGCGGTCCGACACGATCAGGATGTTGTGGCCGGACTTGACTGCATCGACCGCCTTGGCGCACAGCGACGCCAGGCGCGCTTCGATGCCTTCCTTGCCCCAGGCTACCGGATAGCAGATGTTGAGCTCATGCGACTTGAACTTGCCGCCGGTGTGGGCGCCGATATTGCGCAGCTTGGCGATGTCGTCGTAGTTCAGGATCGGCTGCGTGACTTCGAGCCGCATCGGCGGGTTGATGTTGTTGGTGTCCAGCATGTTCGGCTTCGGTCCGATGAAGGACACCAGCGACATCACCATGGCTTCGCGGATCGGATCGATAGGCGGGTTGGTGACTTGCGCGAACAACTGCTTGAAGTAGTGGTACAGCGTCTTGTTCTTGTTGGACATGACCGCCAGCGGCGAGTCGTTGCCCATGGAGCCGATCGCTTCTTCAGCGGCGGCCGCCATCGGCGACATCAGGAACTTGATGTCTTCCTGGGTGTAGCCGAACAGCTGCTGGCGGTCCAGCAGCGGGATGGTCGAACCGGATTCGGACGGCTCCGATTTCAGCTCGTCCAGCTTGACCCGCACCGATTCAATCCATTGCTTGTACGGTTTGGCGTTGGCGAAGGTGTCTTTCAATTCCTTGTCGTCGATGATGCGGCCGGCGTCGAGGTCGATCAGGAACATCTTGCCTGGCTGCAGGCGCCACTTCTGGATGATCTTGGATTCCGGGATCGGCAGTACGCCGGATTCCGACGCCATCACCACGAAGTCGTCGTCGGTGACGATGTAACGCGCCGGACGCAGGCCGTTGCGGTCCAGGGTGCCGCCGATATGGCGGCCGTCGGTGAACGCCATCGCCGCCGGGCCGTCCCATGGCTCCATCATCGCTGCGTGGTATTCGTAGAAAGCGCGGCGGTTGTCATCCATGGTGGCATGGTTTTCCCACGCTTCCGGGATCATCATCATCATCGCTTGCGCGATCGGGTAGCCGGACATCAGCAGCAGTTCCAGCGCGTTGTCGAAACAGGCGGTATCGGACTGGCCTTCATAGATCAGCGGGAACAGTTTCTTCAGGTCGTCGCCCAGCACATGCGACTTCATCACGCCTTCGCGGGCGCGCATCCAGTTGAAGTTGCCCTTGACGGTGTTGATTTCGCCGTTGTGCGCCAGCAGGCGGTACGGGTGGGCCAGCGGCCATTCAGGGAAAGTATTTGTGGAGAAACGCTGGTGGACCAGCGCCAGCGCCGACAGGCAGCGTGGATCCTGCAGGTCCTTGTAATAGACGCCGACCTGGTCCGCCAGCAGCAATCCTTTGTAGACCACGGTACGCGCCGACATCGACGGCACGAAGAATTCCTTGCCGTGCAACAGGTTCAGCGCCTGGATCGCGTGGCCGGAAGATTTACGGATCACATACAACTTGCGCTCGAGCGCATCGGTCACCATGATGTCCGGGCCGCGGCCGATGAAAATCTGGCGGATCACCGGTTCCTTGTCGCGCACCGTAGGCGACATCGGCATCTCGATATCCACCGGCACATCGCGCCAGCCCAGCACGACCTGGCCTTCAGCCAGCACCGCGCGTTCGATTTCCTGCTCGCAGGCGATGCGCGAAGCATTCTCTTTTGGCAAAAACACCATGCCGACACCGAATTCGCCCGGCGGCGGCAAGATCACGCCCAGCTTCGCCATCTCTTCACGGTAGAACTGGTCGGGCACCTGGATCAGGATCCCGGCGCCATCACCCATCAGCTTATCCGCCCCGACCGCGCCCCGATGATCAAGATTCTTCAGGATCAGCAGACCCTGCTCAATGATCGAGTGACTCTTGTTGCCCTTGATGTGAGCAATAAACCCGACGCCACAGGCATCATGTTCATTAGCCGGATCGTATAAACCTTGCGCATGCATAACGTTGCTCCACCACTTTGAGAGTAAGGATATTAAGAATAGTGCAGACAGATCCAGACTTCAATCAAAACAATTAGGGTCAGAGTCAAATTATTCAGGTTAAATTTTGCACCAAAATTAAATAGGGACAGAGTCAAATTGGTGCATTTGATGGTTTTGTTGCCCTGCAGGTCATTTTTTATTTGCGCCCGGCCTGCGGATCAGCGACGTCGGCCAGAGTCTTGAAGGGACGCCCGCGCTTGGCCGGGCGCACCCTGAGAGTGCCCTGTTTTTCCAGGCTTGACTTGAATTTTTCCGTACCCAGCGGCCAACCCTTGTTGGTAGCATCAGCCAGTTGGCGCGCCTGGTCGGATGTGAGTGCTTGCTCTGCCATTTGCTTATAAGCAGCTTCGCGATCGAAGGGTGTGTTGCCTAGTGCCCAGTACAGGGCATGGTCCACCACCAGGGGATCCGCCTTGACGCCGACATGGTGTAGATAGCTCGACCACGGATACTCGCCAGCCGTTGCAACGATGCCTGCGCGCACCGGATTCTGGTCGATGTAGCAGCTGCACAACATGAAATAAGGCTCCGAATCGATCACCGTGGCCCTGTAGCGTCCTTGCCACAAAGTCCCGACACGTCCGTATTTTTGATTGAAATAAGGCACATAGAAGCGCCCTACCCACTGCATCATCCTGGCCAAACCCTCCGCATCGGAAGGCGTTGCCAGCAAATGCACATGATTGGTCATCAGCACGTAAGCGTGGATAGCCACCTTGTATTGCTTGGCCGCTTCGCGCAGGCGGGCAAGGAAATTCACATAATCTTCCGTCTCGCGGAAGATTGCCTGGCGATCAACGCCACGCTGGATCAGGTGATGCGGCTGGTTGGGAATGACGAGTCGGGGCAGGCGAGCCATGGCAGAAAGGGGTTATCTGATGATGTCCGCATTTTATCGAATAATTCGACTCTGACCCTATTTGATTTGCCTTAAACAATTTGACTCTGACCCTAATTGTTCTAATTGTTGGCGATGGCTTCGGTTTGCAGGATCTGGCTTAGGGCGTCGAAGGCTGGGGAGGTGTAGTCGTGGCGGCGGATCAGGTAGGTGGTGACTTGGCCTGCGGGGCCGATTGGGTAGGTGGCCAGGCTTTGGGTGTTGTTGTGCAATTCCAGGACGGACCGGGGGGCCAGGGCGATGCCGGCGCCGGCGGCGACGCAGGCTAGCATGGCGTGGTAGGAGCCTAGTTCCAGGATGCGGTCCGGGCGGCGGCCGGGGATGCTGCCGGAGGCTAGCCAGTTTTCGGCGTGGCGGCGGTAGGCACAGCCGTGTTCGAAGGCGACCAGGGTGCGGCTTTGCACATCGTCGGGACTGGCGATCGGCGGATGGTTGCGGGCGGCCAGCACGACCAGTTCTTCTGCGTACAGGGGCAGCATCTCGAACAAGGGGTCATCCAGCGGGCCTGCGACCAAGGCGGCGTCCAGGGTAAATGCACGGACCCGGTCTATCAGCTGCTGGGTGGCGCCGGTGCTGAGTTCCAGTTGCACTGCCGGCCATTCCTGGTGGAAACGCGCCAGCGGCAGCGGCAAACGGCTGGCGGCGGTGCTTTCCATCGAGCCGATGCGCAGGCGTCCTTGCGGCACCGCGGGCTGGACCGCCTCGCGCGCTTCGCCGGCCAGGTTCAGCAGGCGCTCGGCATAACCGAGCAAGGTCTCGCCGGCCGGCGTCAGCACCAGGCGTTTGTTATTGCGTGAAAACAGAGGCACGCCCAATGAAGTTTCGAGCTGGCGTATGCGTGTCGTCACATTCGACTGCACCCGGTGCAATTGCTCGGCCGCGCGCGTGATGCCGCCTTCCCGCACTACGGTGCGAAAAATTTCAAGAGATAGCAAATCCATAATTCATCTCATTTTAAGATGGGTAATATTTTTATTATTCATTTTTCAGAATGATCCTGTCAAGGTAGCATGCGCCATACCGGCTGTAAGCAATGCCACCTTTATCAGTTACCAGGAATATCGACATGACTGCCACCAAGAGAAATCCGGAAGCATTCGCGGCTGCGCTCGGCATCCGTTACCCGATCGTGCAAGGGCCGATGAACGGCGGTTCGCCGATTGAACTGGCGACGGCCGTCAGCAATGCCGGCGGCCTGGGTTCGTTCGCGGCCGCCCTGCTGTCGCCGGCGGCGATCATTGAAGCCGTGAAAAAAATCCGCACGCTGACTCAACAGCCGTTCAACGTCAATTTGTTCATCCTCGAACCGGTCCAGCCAAGCCATGCCGAAATCGAAGCGGCGCAAGCCCTGCTGCTGCCGTTCCGCACCGCGCTCGGCCTTGGTCCGGCGGCAACGCCGCAAAAATTCAGCGAAAACTTCCAAGACCAGCTGGCGGCGCTGCTGGAAGCGGCGCCGCCGGTGGTCAGCTTTACCTTCGGCATACTCGATGCCTCAACGGTGGCGCGGTTCCAGCGCAAGGGCTGCAAAGTCATCGGCACCGCCACCAGCGTCGCCGAAGCACAAGCCTGGGAACAGGCCGGCGCCGATTTCGTCTGTGTCCAGGGCGGCGAAGCCGGCGGCCACCGCGCGACTTTCCTGGGCGATGTCGAGCAATCCTGCATCGGCCTGATGACCTTGATTCCGCAAGTCGCTGCTGCAATCAAAACACCCGTGATCGCAGCCGGCGGCATCATGGACGGCAAAGGCATCGCTGCGGCCCTGCTGCTGGGCGCGCAAGCGGCGCAGCTTGGCACGGCCTTCCTGGCGAGTCCGGAATCCGGCATCGCGCCGGCCTGGCGCGAACAGCTGGCGAACGCCAAAGACGACAGCACGCGCATGACCCGCAGTTTCTCCGGCAGGTACGCGCGCGGCATCGTCAATACGTTCATGGAACAGATGCGGCCGCATGAAAGTACGTTGCCGGCTTACCCGGTCCAGAATGCACTGAGCGGCGAAATCCGCCAGGCTGCAGCCAAACAAGGCCGTCCGGAATTCATGTCGCTGTGGGCTGGCCAGGGAGTAGCGATGACGCGCCCCATGCCGGCAGCGCAATTGGTGGCTACACTGGCCGCTGAACTGCAAGCGGCAGGCGATCGCTAACCGCGGAAAGAAATCACTTGAGTAAAGACCTGCAAGCCACGGCAACCGAGACAGACCAGGGACGAGCGGCCTGGCGCATAGCGCTGGCCGGATTGCTGGCCCTGGCGGTAGCGATGGGCATCGGCCGCTTCGCCTTCACGCCGCTGCTGCCGATGATGCTGCACGACGGTATGATCAACCTGGCTGCCGGCGGCTGGCTGGCCACCGCCAACTATATCGGCTACCTGATCGGCGCCCTGCTGTGCATGGTGCTGCGGATCGACGCCACCCGCGGCATCAAGATCGGGCTCGCCAGCACGGTGCTGCTGACATTGGCAATGGGATTGCTGCAGTCGCCCATGCTATGGCTGCTGCTGCGCACGCTGGCGGGCATTGCCAGCGCCTGTGTGTTCGTGTTCGCATCCGGCTGGTGTTTGCAACGCCTGGCGCAATTGCACGCGCCGGCTTTGGGCGGCGTCATTTATTGCGGTCCCGGCCTCGGCATCCTGATCACCGGGCTGGCGACCAGCGCCATGGTGAACCTGCACTGGCGCGCTGAACACGGCTGGCTGCTGTATGGATTGCTGGCCTTGATATTGACCGCGCTGGTATGGTCCACCTTCTCGGGATCGACGGCTACGGCGGGCGCGCCGTCGCCGGCAGCGCATGGGCTGGAGCCGGCCCAGGTGGTGCGCCAGACGCGCGGCCTGATCCTCGCTTATGCGCTGGCCGGCTTCGGCTACATCATCACCGCCACCTTCCTGCCGGTGATCGCACGCCAGGCGCTGCCGGGCTCGAACTGGCCGGATCTGTTCTGGCCGCTGTTCGGCATCTGCGTCTCCATCGGCGCCTTGCTGGCGACCCGGCTGCCGACGCACTGGGACAATCGTTTGCTGCTCGCCGCTTGTTACCTGCTGCAAGCATGCGGCATCCTGATCGGCCTGGTCTCTCCGAGCGTGGCCGGTTTTGCGCTGGGCAGCATCTTGCTCGGCTTGCCGTTCACCGCGATTACCTTATTTGCGATGCGCGACGCCCGCCGCCTACGCGGCGATCACGCACGCAGCCTGATGGGATTGCTGACCGCAACCTATGGCGTAGGACAAATCATCGGGCCGCCGCTGGCGACGCGCCTGGTGCAAGGCAGCGGCAACTTCAGCTCGTCGCTGGCCACGGCGGCGCTGGCGCTGCTGGCCGGCGCCGCCTTGCTGGGCGCGATGTACAGGTACCGCGGCAAACCGGCCGCCTGACGCCTACTCCCCGGAAAATTCGGCGGCGGCCTTGGCTGTCCAGAGCGCCTTGTTATAGCTAGGGAACGGCTCATCGTAACTATCCACTGCACCGTCCTCGCCGACGAAATGCGTCCACCAGTCGGCGTCGTCCTGCACCAGGGCAATATCGCCGGGGCTGCAATGGTCGGCGATTGACTCGCCTGCAGCCAGCGTCACTATCCTGGTCCTCCTGTGCTTGATGACGGTAGGCACGACGATCAGCGGAACGCAGGTTCGCTGAAGCTGCGTAGCTTGCGGCTGTGCAGCTGCTCGACGCCTTGATTGCGCAGCAGTTCGAGCGCCTTGATGCCGATCTTCAGATGCTGGTTGACGCGCTGTTCATAGAAGCGGTTGGCCATGCCGGGCAGTTTGATTTCGCCATGCAAGGGCTTGTCAGAGACGCATAGCAAGGTGCCGTAAGGAACCCGGAAGCGGAAACCGTTGGCGGCCACTGTCGCGCTTTCCATGTCCAGCGCAATCGCCCGGCTTTGATTGAAGCGCAGCAGAGGCTTGCGATGGTCGCGCAGCTCCCAGTTGCGGTCATCGATAGACGCAACCGTTCCGGTACGCATGATGCGCTTGAGTTCATATCCTTCCAGCTGGGTGATGGTAGCCACTGCATCCTGCAAGGCCAGCTGCACCTCGGCCAGCGCCGGCACCGGCACCCACAGGGGCAAGTCGTCGTCCAGCACGTGATCGTCGCGCACATAAGCGTGCGCCAGGACGTAGTCGCCCATGCGCTGCGACGTCGACAGGCCGGCGCAATGGCCCAGCATGATCCAGCCGTGCGGACGCAGCACTGCCACATGGTCAGTGATGGTCTTGGCGTTCGAGGGACCGACGCCGATGTTGATCAGCGTGATGCCGGAGCCGTCGGCCCGCTGCAAATGATAGGCCGGCATCTGCGGCTGGCGCGCCGGCGCAACGCCGGTAAGCGCACGGTCGGCAGGCAGGTCGTCGAGGTTGGCGTTCCAGGTGGTCAGGTCGCCCGGTTCGACGAAGGCCGTGTATTGCTGGCGGTAGGCGCGCAGCTCGGGATCGCTGCTGGCTTGCATCAGCTCGCGCCCCATGCGGATGAATTCGTCGACGTAGAACGCGTAGTTGGTAAACAGCACATAGCGCTGGAAACGATCGGGCGAGGTCGCCGTATAGTGCTTCAGCCGGTGCAGGGAATAATCGATGCGCGGCGCGGTAAACAAAGCCAGCGGATGCGGATCGCCCGGCAATTCTTCCAACGTGCCGTTGACGATGCGGTCGTCCATGGTCGCCAGGTTCGGCAGGTCGAATACATCCGGCAACGTCCGCAAGTGGTCAGGATCGAGATTGCCCTCGACATGGATGCCTTCCGGGAAGGCGAAATGCACCGGGATCGGCATGTCGCTGACGCCGATTTCCAGCGGCACATCGTGGTTGTCGCGCAGCAGCTTGAACTGGCTGACCAGGTAATTGGTGTACAGCGACGGCCGCGTCAGCGTAGTCTGGTAGACGCCGGGGCCGTACACGAAACCGAAGGAATGGCGGGTATCGGCGCGGGTGTTGAATTCGGTCGTCACCCGTACAAACGGATAGCAGGCGCGCACCCGTTCGGTCATCACTTCGCCGTTGGCAAAGCGCTTGAAAGCCTCGCGCAGCAAGGCGGTGTGATGCTCATAGATTTCATGCACGCGGGCGACGGCGGCATGGGGGTCGGTGAATTGCTCAGTCGGGAACATTGAATCTCCGTAGCGATATCTGTACGCCAGGATCGCTGGCGTCATGGTCCGGACATATTTATCCGGACCTTACAGTTCAATTCTACTGGGATTGGAGCGAGATTGCGAAACTAAAGCCAAGCCGATGCCACTACTTGAGCAAATCGTACTTGCCGCCCTTTTCTATCGCACGCTGATAAGCCGGCCGCGCATGGATGCGCTGCAGGAAAGCGGACAACCTGGGCCGGCTGGCGTCCAGGCCGCCGCGCGATTGCGACGCTTCCAGCGGGAAGCTCATCTGGATATCGGCGGCGCTGAATTCTTCACCGGCAAACCAGGTTGATTTGCCCAGTTCGGCTTCCAGGAAATCCAGGTGCGTCTTGAGTTGCGGATCGATGTAGTTGCGCTGCACGCCGTTCGCAATGGAACGCGCCAGAGGCCGCAGCAAGGCCGGCATGGGCGGCCGGTCCAGGCGGCCGAAGATCAGCTTCATCAGCAAAGGCGGCATGGCCGAACCTTCAGCGTAATGCAGCCAATACGTGTAGCGCAGGCGGTCCTTGCCGCCGGCGGCCGGCACCAGGCGACCGGCGCCGTATTGCTGCACCAGGTATTCGATGATCGCGCCGGATTCGGCAATCGTGTTGTCGCCGTCGGTGATCACCGGCGATTTTCCCAAGGGATGGACCGCTTTGAGCGAAGGCGGCGCCAGCATGGTTTTCGGATCGCGCTGGTAAGGCTTGATTTCATAATCCAGCCCCAGCTCTTCGAGCAGCCACAACACGCGCTGCGAACGGGAATTGTTGAGATGGTGAACGATGATCATGGTCGGCAAGCCCCGGTCAGGTAAAAGGGAAAAACTGCAATCCCGCTAGCGTAACCGATTTGCTGCCGATGATCTAAACCCGCGTCGGATTCAGCAAACCCTGGCATGTCGCGCGCTGCGCATCTGCCGCAGGCAGCTTGGCGCACACCGTATCGAGCTGCTGGCGCAGGCGTCCCAGCACCGCCTGGTGCTTGCCATCGCCATTCCAGGCATTGAGTTTTTGCCCGAGGCGCTCCAGCACCGAACGGTTACGCTCGTAAAATGCATTCTGGGTGCCGCCCAGTTCTTGCAGCACGCCATGCGCGACCTTTTCTATGCGTCCTTCTTCTTGCGGCGCCAGCTCCAGCAAACCCGACAGATACGCTACGCCCCATTGCAGGCGCGTCGCCGGCCCCTGCGCCGCCTGGTAAGCCTGTTCATACCAGTTGACGGCGCCGCTCTTGTCGCCACGCTTCTTGGCGTTCGACGCCAGGCTCAGCATGAAGTAATACGGCGCGTGCGAACGCTTCAGTTCAGCCTTGAGCAGGTTGTCTGAATCGTCCAGCAGACCGGCATCGCTCAGGGCATGGGCGCCGGCGTTGATCACCGATTGCCGTTCATAGGCGTCGGTAGTAGCGCTATCGGCTTGCGCCACCCGTTGCCGCACGTCTTTCAGCAAAGCCGGCGCCAATGCGCCTTCCGGGGTGTCGATGCGCGCCAGCGACACTTGCACCGCCAGCGCGCCCAGGCGATCGGTCTTGGACAGTGTGCTGTCGTCGGACAAGCGCTGTGCAGCGCTGTTCCAGGCGGCGATCAGCTTGGCCCGGGACGGCGATTTCGGCACTGTCGCAAGCTGTACCAGCTCAGCCGGATAATTGGTCAGGATATCCATGTTCTCGCGCGCGGTATGGACATCGCTCACCGCCTTGGTCAGGCGCGCTGCCGCCGCCGTCTTGTCGACGCCGGCCGCGGCATCGCCAGGCTTGGTCGCAGCCGCCACCAGTGCACTCAAGGCCAGCCGGTTGGCGCTGTCGCCGGGAGGACAGGCTGCCGCCAGCTTGTTCAAGGCGGGCACCAGTTCCTTGCCGCTGACCAGCTGCTGTTCGTCGGTATCCCAGGAATAGAAAGCCAGCAGGCGCCATTCGTCCGCCGTCAGCTTGCCGCCGCTGAGCGCGGCCTGCAAGGTTTGCTTGACCGGGCGGTTGGCGCTGATGCCGAGCGTCAGCGTCTGCAGGTAGCGGTCGGCGTCGACTTCGCCCGGCAAACGGGTAATTTCGGTGCCGTCCGGCTTGAACAGGATCATGGTCGGATAACCGCGCACCTTGAAGCGCTCGCCGAGTTTCTGGGCGCCGGCGCTATCGCCGTCGATATGCACCGGTACAAAAAACCGCGAGCGTTCGATGAATCCGTGCCGGTTGAAAATCGTGGCCTTGACCTGGTTGCATGGCGGGCACCAGCCTGCGCCCCAATACAGAAACAAGGGCTTGTTATGCGCTTTGGCAAAAGCAAAAGCGGCATCGACGTCGCCGTCGTACCAGCCGATGCCGTCGGCAGCTGCCGCAGCGACGGGCTTGGATTCAGCGGCCGCCAGCGCCATGGCCGGGGCGGCACACATCAGCGTGGCGAATAGTGCGGCAGCGGCGGAAGCGGATAAGGTCTTCATCTTGTACTCAAATGGATAGTTGAAGCCGCATGGGGCCAGGCCAAACCTGCCCTTATGCGGCCATGAACGCTATATCACGAACCAAAGTGGTAATTGAATTCCAGCCATCCCTGGCGGCCATAGGGATTGTAGTTACCGGTAGGATAATACGGCCAACCGGCGGTATTGTCCTGCTTCACCGAATTGAACACATTGTTGACGATCAGCGCCACCGACGCCCGCGGCGTGATCTGGTAGCTGGCGCTCAGGTTGACCAGCGCGAACGGCGAGATGCGGCGGGTCTGGTCGGCGCTGGGCAAGCTGCCGTAGCGCGTGACTTGCACGGTGCCGGTCCATTTATCGCGCAGCCAGGTGACGCTGGCGTTGACCTTGGAGCCCCAGTCCGGATTGGTCAGCGAATTCAGCAAGTCCTGGTCAGGATCGCTGGCAAACTGCCGGTAGTGGTGGCTGAGCACCTTGGTGTAATTCGCCTTCAGCAGGAAATCGCCGGCGCCGCCCGCCTTGATGCGCCATTTGCCGCTCACATCCAGGCCGCTGGTGCGCTCCTGCGCCGCATTGATCGGATTGACCAGGATATTCTGGATAGCGTTAGGATTGAAAATCGCGTTGGCCGGGTTGCGCTGCACCCGCCTCAGCGCATCGACGCAGGTCGGCGAGTTGATGTCCAGCTGTCCTGCACGGCAATTCGCTTCATTGCGCAAGATGATGTCGGGGTCAAGGTTGGTGACCAGGTTGTCGATCTGGATGCGCCAGAAATCGGCCGATATGTCGAAGCTCGAGCTTGGCGACCACACCACGCCATAACTCCACGATTTGCCGTTCTCGGATTTCAGGTCCTTGCTGCCGGTCTGGACATAGTTCGCGCCCGGCGAATAATTATTGAATTCGCAGCCGGCCAACGGCTGTCCGGCCTGCTGGCAGCGGTAATAATCGGTAGTCGACGAATAGTAGCCGCGGGTGGTGGACGAATAGATGTAATTCATGTCCGGCGCGCGGAAGCTGGTGGCGTAGTTCCCGCGGAACAGCAGTGTCTTCACCGGACGGAATTCAAGCCCGGCGTTATAGGTGAACTTGCCATCGTTGCGGCCGGCAAAATTGTATTCGTCGTAACGGCCGGCGACGGTGGCGACCAATTCCTTGATAACCGGTATGTTCAGCTCCGTGCCCAGCGCATAGCGCTTGCGCGAACCGCTGGCGCCGTTCGCAGCTGCCTGGTTGTAGAACACGCCTTGGTTGATCTGCGGATCGGGCGTGTTGCTGAACCCCTGGCTGCCGAACTCGGTCACCGCCGCCAGGCGCACCGGCCCCGCCGGCAAATTGAACAGTTCGCCGTTGGCGCTCAGGCTCAAGGTCTGGGTCCAGGATTTATCGCGGCTGGTTGCCTTGCCGGTGATCGAATTGAACTGCTCCGGGGTCAAGGGCTGCGACAGCCTGCCAGGATCCGGCGCATAAATGGCGACGCCGTCAGCGTCGTAGCCGAGCCGCGGGCCGAGGAAAAAGCTGTCGACATTATTCAGCAGCAAAGGCGTGGTCTTGCGGCTGGTATAGGCGGAGATGTTGTAGGCCGCTTCATAGTTCCAGCTGCTGGTCGATGGAATATCGCCGCGTATGCCCACCGTCAGGTTGCCCGCGACGTCGTTCCAGCGACGGTTGAAGCGGGTCGCTCCGCCGATTTCTTCCGGCGAAATCCGGCGCGACCAGCTTTCGTTGGCGCCGCTGTTCTGATTGAAGAAATAACTGTTGCCGACCGCTTCCGAAGTCCAGCTCGGGCCGCGCGTATTATTTTGCGTCGAGTTAAAGCCCAGCATCAGGTCGCTGAATATTTCTGTCTTGGGAGTCAGCTGGTAACTCAGGCTGCCGTACAGGTTTTCGCTCTCGTTCTGGGTCATGGTAGTCCAGTAGGCGGGCTGAGCCTTGCCGCTGCCGCAATACGCACCGGATTTCGACTGCACCCTGACTACGCTGTCGTAGAACAGATTGCCGAGCTGGCTGCAGGTCGCGCCCGGATCGACATATTTTCCCGTGTCGACGTTCTGCCGCGACAGGATGCGGGTCGGGGAGGTGCCGCCGGCCGTGGTGGACGACATGAAATCGCGCTGGCGGCTCCAGATCGGATCGGTGCGGCTCAGCTCCACGCCGAACACCCCGCTCAGGTTGCCGCTGCCGCCGCCGCCGGTAAGCTGGATGCGCTGGTTGGCGCCGCCGCCGTCCTTGGTGCCGCCGGCCTTGATGTTGAAATCGAAACCGCTGACCTGCTTTTTGGTGATGATGTTGACCACGCCGGCAATCGCATCCGATCCGTAGATGGCCGAAGCGCCGCTGTTCAATATCTCGATGCGGTCCACCAGCGCCGACGGGATATTCGCCAGGTTGACGAAGTTGACCGAGCCGTCGTAGGCCACCGGATAGTCGGCGATGCGCCTGCCGTTGAACAGGATCAGCGTATGGTTCGGCCCCAGCCCGCGCAGGCTGATGGTATTCGCAGCCGGAGTGAAGGTGTTGCCGAAGTCGGCGCCCTGCGTCATGCCGGTATTCTGGGTCTGCGAACTGAGGGCGTCGAACACGTTGCGGTAGCCTTGCTTCTCGATGTCCTCGCCGGTGATCACCGTGACGCTGGTCGGACCCTCCTTGCTGGCGCGCGGAATGCGGGAGCCGGTGACCAGCACCGGTTTCGTGCCGCCGGCTGCCGCATCGCCGTCCGCGGCCTGGGCAAAGGCTGTCAGATAAGAATTCGGTATTGCATACGCGATCAGCAGCGCCAGCGCGGTTTGCGCCGGCAGGGTTTTGAATCTGTGCATGTATTGCTATTCCTTCCCATGTATTCTTTTGTAAAGAACTGTTGCGTTCTTTAATGGGAGACGAGAATATAGTAGACGGACGGCAATACAAACTGATGGTTTTACATATCCATATGCGCTGTGCGTCGATAGCGCGGTGCGCCGGAAGAATCGCGCGGACGGATTACTTCAGGACTTTTCTGGCAGCGGCGATGATCTGCCGCGACAGGTTTTCCATGCGCGGCGACTGCACCTTCCAGGTATGCCAGTACAACGCCAGTTCAAGCGGCCTGGACGGCGCCAGATGGGCCATTTCATTTTTGCCGGCGCTAGCCTTGAGCAGCAGTTCCGGCACCATGCCGTAACCAAGGCCGTAGCGGATCGCATTGAAATGCGATGCGGCGCCGGGCACGTAATGGCAAGGGTACGCTCCCTCCGGCAAGCCCAGCCGGTCCAGCAGGAAGGAAGACTGCAAAGTGTCTTTATGGGTATAGGCCACCACCGGCGCGCTGCGCGCCGCCTTGCGCGTCAGGCCGTCGGCGAACCATCGCTCGCGAAACGCCTCGGCCGCCACCAGCCAGTAGCGCATCACTCCCAATAATTCCGCCGTACAGCCGCGCATCGGTTTCGGTTCGGTGCTGATGCAGCCTATGGCCAGGCCGGTCTCCAGCAAGGTGTAAGTGTGGTCCTGGTCTTCCACGGTCAGGTCGAGCAGCACTTTTTCGCGTATCAGCACATCCGACAAGGCCGGGAAAAACCATGTGCCGATCGAATCGGCATTCAACGCCAGCACCAGTGTCAGCGGCGCATCCTGCTCCACCGCCAGCTCTGCCGCCAGGTCAGCTTCCAGCAATTGCGCGCGCTTCAGGTATTGCATCAGCCGCTGTCCCGTGCGAGTGGCGCGCGCGGGACGGCTGCGCACGATCAAGGCATTGCCCAGCATGCTTTCCAGCGCGTGCACGCGCTGCGATATCGCCGGCGACGTCAGGTGCAGCCGCAATGCCGCTTGCTCGAAGCTGCCGGTTTCGATCACCGCGCGAAAAGCTTCAGTGTGTTTCGGATTCAAGTTCATTCGATATTTCCTTTATTTCCCTTATTTCCATTAATAAGAAATATTTATCATTCATTAATAATACTTAATTTTATTAAACCCATGTTTTATTGAATGCACAATCCCCGCTCCCATCCAATCCGCAGCTGCCGACGATCCGTGATCGGCGGCGCCGGCGCCAAGTCACAGGAGCATCCATGAGGCAGCTTGCCGAACAACCGAAATCGGGCCTGGTCCGCCGTCTCAAATTCATGCTGGGCCTGGTTCTCGGGTTAACGCTGGCCGCCAGCCTCGCGCTTGGCTATTGGCTGCGGCAGGCGTGGCAGCAGCTTCCGGCCGTCGATCACCTGGCGCAATACAGTCCGGCATTGCCATTGCGGATCTACTCCAGCGAAGGCGTGCTGCTGGCGGAATACGGCGAGGAGCGTCGCGAATTCCTGCCTATCGCCCAGATTCCCTTGCGCATGCGCCAGGCGCTGCTGGCCATCGAAGACGCACGCTTCTACCAGCACGGCGCAGTCGATTTCACCGGCCTGCTGCGCGCCACGCTGGCCAATGCCGTCAGCGGCCAGCATGGACAGGGCGCCAGCACGATCACCATGCAAGTGGCGCGCGGTTTCTTTTTGACGCGCGAAAAAACCGTGCAGCGCAAGCTGATGGAAATACTGCTGGCATACAAACTGGAACAGCAGTACAGCAAGGACAAGCTGCTGGAGCTGTACATGAACCAGATCTACCTGGGTGAACGGTCTTACGGTTTTGCCGCCGCATCCAATATCTATTTCGACAAACCGCTGGAACAGTTGAGCACAGCCGAGGCGGCAATGCTGGCCGGCTTGCCCAAGGCGCCGTCCGCCTACAATCCGGTAGCCAATCCACAGCGGGCGCAGCTGCGCCAGCAATATATTCTGCAGCGCATGCTGGCGCTCGGCGATATCACGCAAGAAGAATTCCAGCAAGCCATGGCAGAGAAACTGGTGCTCAACGCCAGCCGCAACAGCTCCATCCGGGAAGCGGCCTACGTCGTGGAAGAAGCCAGGCAGATGGTGGTGCAGGCCTACCAGGATCGCGCTTACACCATGGGACTGGATGTCATCACCACGATCCAGATGGCGCCGCAACTGGCCGCCGACAAGCATCTGCGCAAGGGATTGCTGGACGCCCAGGCGCGCAGGGGATATCGCGGCCCTGAAGCACGGCTGTCCGCAGCGGAAAACCATGGCTGGCAAGACAACGCCCGCGCATTGCTGGCGCCGTATCCCGACAGCGGCGAGTTGCGTGCGGCAATCGTTACCGCCGTGGCGCCGAAGCAGATTACGGCGGTGCTGCGCGACGGCCGGCCGCTGCAAACAAGCTTGCTTGATCCGCGCATCGCCGGCGGCTGGGCCAAGCTGCCGGCTGACGGCAAACGCAGCATCGCCGCGGGTGCGGTGATCAGGGTTTACCAGGACGGCTCGCAGCGCTGGCTGCTCAGCCAACTGCCGGAAATGGAAGGCGCGCTGGTCTCGCTCGACGCGCAGACCGGCGATATCCTGGCGCTTGCCGGCGGTTTCGATTTTTTCCGCAATCCCTTCGACCACGCGCTGCAGGCGTTCCGCCAGCCGGGGTCGAGTTTCAAACCCTTTGTCTATTCCGCGGCATTGGAAAAAGGATATTTCCCCGGCACCATGGTGGACGATACCCAGCGCCTCCTGCTGCCCCAGGAAACCGGCGCCCGCGCCTGGCGGCCGCGCAATTACGGCAACAACTATGAGGGCTTCATTACCGTCAGGCGCGGCCTGATGCGCTCCAAGAACCTGGTCGCAGTCAGCCTGATGCAAGCTGCCGGCGCCGACTATGTACAGGGCTTCGCGACACAGTTCGGTTTCCTGCCGGAACGCAATCCTGCCTCCCTGCCGCTGGCGCTGGGGGCCGGCGCCGTGACGCCGCTGCAGCTGGCCCAGTCTTATGCGGTGTTCGCCAACGGCGGTTATCACCTGGCTCCCAGGCTGATCAAGGAAATCCGCAACCGCTCCGGCCACGTGTTCTATGCCGACACCTCGCGCAAAGACGGGAATTCCGTCCGCCAGGCAGGCAAAAGAGTGATTTCCGCGCGCAACGCCTATCTCATGGACAGCATGCTGCAAGACGTGGTCAAGTCCGGCACCGGCCATGGCGCCAAGGTGCTGGCGCGCGGCGACACCGCAGGAAAAACCGGCACCTCGAACAATGCCTACGACGCCTGGTTCGCCGGTTATTCCTCCGGTGTGGTGTCGGTAGTGTGGCTAGGTTATGATCAGCCGAAAACGCTCGGCAACACGACCGGCGGCGCATTGGCGCTGCCGGTCTGGAGCCGCTACATGCAGGTGGCGGTCAAGGACCGGCAGGAACGGATAGCGCTGGAGCCGGCTGGACTAACCCTGGCCGATGGCGACTATATCTATTCCGAATACCTGGACCGCAGCTGCCTGGCCGACAGCAACCCGTTCATCCACAGCAAACTGAAGTGCGAACCCGGCCCTGCTGAAAACCTTGCGGCCGAAGCGGGAACCTTGAGCGCGGCGCAAGAGCGCGCGCAGATCCTGAAAATGTTTTCTTCCGGAGACTGAGCTTATGCTGCTACATACCATCTACCTGGTTGCGATCGTCGCCGAAGCCATGTCCGGCGCCATCATGGGCATGCGGCGCGACATGGACCTGTTCGGCATCTGCGTGGTCGGCACCATTACCGCATTGGGCGGCGGCACCATGCGCGACATCTTGCTGGGCAATTATCCGCTGGGCTGGATCGCCCATCCCGAATACCTGCTGTTTACCATCGGCGCCGCCGCCGTCACTGCCCTGGTGGCGCGTTTTCTGCATCACTTGCGCAATGTATTCCTGGTGGTCGACGGCCTCGGCCTGGTGGCGTTCAGCGTGATCGGTTGCGATATCGCCCGCGCCAACGGCATGTCGCCCGGCATCGTGATCCTGGCGGGCATGATCACCGGCGTCTTCGGCGGCCTGCTGCGGGATGTGCTGTGCAACCAGATTCCGCTGGTATTGCAGCGCGAAATCTACGCTACCGTGGCGCTGTTCACCGGCGCGCTGTATGTCGGCCTGCTCTGGTTCGAGGTCGACCCGACGATTGCCCCGCTGGCTGCAATCGGCGCGGGTTTCGTGTTCCGCCTGCTGGCCATGCGTTTCCATTGGAAACTGCCGAGCTTTAACGGCAACGGCATCCGCGGTTTTGAATAGCCGGCGTCACGCTTTCCGCAAACTTGAATGCAACAGCCGTACCGCGGCCGCGCTCAAAGCATCTTTGCCCGGCTTGCTTTAGACTAGCTGTTTTCCGTGCCCGAGGCCGGCGAATTTTTCAAGCAGACCAAAAAACAAGGAACTTCCATGACCGACCTTTCTTCCTTCCCCATCACAAAAAAATGGCCAGCCCGGCATCCTGAGCGGATCCAGCTGTATTCCCTGCCGACTCCCAATGGCGTCAAGATTTCGATCATGCTGGAGGAAACCGGCCTGCCTTACGAGCCGCACCTGGTCAGCTTCGAGAGCAGCGACCAGACCTCGCCGGAATTCCTGTCGCTCAATCCGAACAACAAGATCCCTGCGATCCTCGATCCCGACGGCCCGGGCGGCAAGCCGCTGCCGCTGTTCGAGTCCGGCGCGATCCTGATCTACCTGGCGGACAAGAGCGGCCGGTTCATGCCGCAAGACCTCGCTGGCCGCTATGAGACGATCCAGTGGCTGATGTTCCAGATGGGCGGCATCGGACCGATGTTCGGCCAGCTCGGATTCTTCAACAAATTCGCCGGCAAGGATTATGAAGACAAGCGCCCGCGCGACCGCTACGTGGCGGAATCGAAGCGCTTGCTGGCGGTACTCAACCAGCGCCTGGCCGAGCGCAGCTGGATCATGGGCGATGAGTACACCATCGCCGACATCGCTACCTTCCCCTGGGTGCGCAACCTGCTCGGTTTCTACGAAGCGGGCGACCTGGTAGGCATCGCCGATTTTCCGCATGTCACGCGGGCGCTCGCGGCATTCGTGGCGCGGCCGGCGGTGGCCAAGGGCCTGACGATTCCGCAGCGCGGCTGAGCGCAGCCCTGGCGGCTACTCAAAGCGGGGATGGTGCGCTAAAATTGCCCATCCCATCACATTTGGACCGCCATGCCATCGCGCCGAAAATTCCTGCAAAAGAGCTTGTTCCTGACCGCCTCCGGGCTCTTTTCCAGCCAGCTGCCGTTTGCCGCTCCGGCAGCTTTCGCAAAAGATATCCCTAGCGCTCCGGCCGACGCGCCGCCGATGGACCCGCCGCCAGACATCTTCGACGCGCAGCTGGTCGATATGGAATTCTGGCTCAAGCCGCGAGTGCTGGAAGTAACCCGCCCGGCCAGCGGCGAACGCGCCAAGCTGCTCTACTGGAAAGACGGCGAAATCCAGGAATCGGCCTACCAGCAGCTGTGCCACCTGCTGCGCGACGTCCAGGGCAAGCAGGTAGCGCCGATAGATCCCAAGCTGCTTGAGACCTTGTGGGGCACCCAGGCTTTCATCGCGCGCTATGGCATCAGCCAGCCGCTGGAAATCCTGTCGGGATTCCGCACAGCGGCCACCAACAAACACCTGATCGAAACCGGCGTGCCGGCAGCGCGCAAATCGTTGCACCTGGAAGGCCGCGCGGCCGACATCCGCCTCACGCAGCTGGATGCCGACGTGCTGGGCGGCTTGATACGCAGCTTCCGCCAGGGCGGCGTCGGTTTCTATTACCGGCCGGGGAAAAACGGCGGCTGGATCCACGCCGACACAGGACTGCAGCGCACCTGGAAAGGCTGACCGCCGGCAGTCCCGCCGCGATTATCCAGCCGGGAAAACCGGTTCAGATACGTTCGATGACCAGCGCAATGCCTTGGCCGCCGCCGATGCACATGGTGATCAAGCCGTAGCGTTTCTCGGTGCGTATCAGCTCATACAGGCACTTGACCGCGATGATCGTTCCGCTCGCGCCCAACGGATGGCCGAGCGCGATAGCGCCGCCATTGACATTGGTCAGCTTCGGATCCAGACCCAGCCCTTTGCACACACCCAGCGACTGCGCAGCGAACGCTTCGTTCGACTCGATCACCGCCATGTCCTGCAGGCCAAGGCCGGCGCGTTTCAAGGCAAGCTGGACGGCCGGGATCGGACCGGTGCCCATGATCGACGGATCCACCCCCGCCACGCCGTAGGAAACCAGGCGCGCCAGCGGCTTCAGGCCGGCGCGGACGGCGGCGCCCGCTTCCATCAGGACGCAGGCGGCGGCGCCGTCGTTGATGCCGGAAGCATTGCCGGCGGTGACGGTGCCGCCCTCTTTCTTGAATGCCGGCTTGAGCTTGGCCAGCGATTCCATGGTGGCGTCGGCCTTCGGATATTCGTCCGTATCGAATAGCGTGACGCCCTTGCGCGTCTTGATTTCGACCGGCGCGATCTGCGACTTGAAGTAGCCGGCGGCGATGGCTGCCGTCGCCCGCTTCTGGCTTTCCAGCGCGAACGCATCCTGTTCTTCACGCGTGATGCCGTATTTCTCCGCCACGTTTTCCGCGGTGATGCCCATATGGCCGCCGCCGAAAGGGTCGGACAGCGCACCGATCATCATGTCGATCATCTTGACGTCGCCCATGCGCGCGCCCCAGCGCGCGGCTTGCGTCGCATGCAGCGAGCGGCTCATGCTTTCAACGCCGCCGCCGACGGCGACATCGGTCTCGTCCAGCTGGATGGCGTTGGCGGCCGTGATGATGGCTTGCAAGCCCGAGCCGCACAGCCGGTTCAGCGTCAGCGCCGTGGATTCCTTGCCCATGCCGGCGTTCAAGCCCACCACGCGCGACACGTACATGTCGCGCGCCTCGGTGTGGATGACATTGCCGAAGACGATCTGGCCTGCCTGCAGCGGATCGACGCCGGCGCGCGCAAATGCTTCCTTGACGGCAACCGCGCCCAGTTCGCCCGGCGCCAGGTCCTTCAATGCTCCGCCATATGCCCCGATAGCGGTACGGGCGGCGCCGACGATGACGACTTCTCTTGTATTGGCCATGTTTATCTCCTTGTTGGTTTGACGATGCTACTGCAATGCTTGCTGCCTTGTTAACGTAAAGCGGCAGATCAAGCCTACAACGCTACTCTAGCAGGCATCCGCTGCTTCAGCCGTGGCCTGCTGCCGGAATTGCTTGGGTGTCATGCCGGCATGCCGCTTGAAGGCGCGGCTGGCGTGCAAGAATGAGGGGACGCTGAAGGAAGGAAAGATATTCCAGAAAACCATAACGGCTGCAGGCATCGCTTTTGGCGTCGGCTCCGCCAACGGCAGCGAAGTCGCCGCAGCCAGTGCGGGCGCCGATCCGAGCGCCCTCATCTTCGGCTTACGCCACAAATTCTGACCAGGATGGGGATTGCGGAGCAGGCTACATCAGCGCGGCAATCTCGGCTGCGCTCAAGGCGCCGCGATAGATACGGAACTCGTCCACCAGGCCGTTGAAGTATGGGTCGCTGGCGTACTGAGAGCGCCCGATCCAGTTCTGGCTGGTGCTGCCCAGGCGGAACGGCGCCAGGACCATTGCGGGATTGCTGCCTACCGGGTTGCCGTCCAGGTACAAGGTTCCGGTTTTGCCCGACAGGGTGACGGCGACGTGGACCCATTGCCCGAGCGGCAATGCCGTGTTGCTGTCGATTCCCTGCTCGCCGCTGCCGCCATTGACGGTCATGGCAAAACGCGGAAACCCGCTGCTGCCGCGGGCCGCCAGCATCATGTAATGACCGGCGCCAGAACCGAAATCGAACACGCGCGCCCATGTGCCGGAAGCATTCCAGAACACCCATGCCGCGACCGTGATATCCGCCACATCGCTCACGATATCGGCCGGCAGGCTGAGGTAGCCGTTGCTGCCGTTCAGCGACACCGCCCCGCCCTTCTTGCCGCTGGCCCAGCTGGCGCCGTTGACCAGCGTCCCGGCGTGCCCCTTGCCGCTGGAATCGGCGGCTGTGACGCCGCTGCCGTCATCCAGCGCCAGGTAGGCCAGCAATTGCACTGCCGTGACCGCGGTCGCCTCGTTCGATGCCGCGCTGGTTCCAGACGGCGTCTGCGCGGTGACGACATAATGATAGGTGCCTGCGGCGAGTCCGCTGTCGGTATAAGTCAGCAAATCGCTGATGCCGGTTGCGATGGTTGTATACGGTCCACCGGCGACCGTGCTGCGTTTGACGCTATAACTGTTTGCATACGCGCTGCCCCACCACGACAGCTGCACCTGTCCCTGGCTCGCAATCGCGGTCAGGCCGCTCGGCGCCGCGCCGCTTGCTATTGCGTCGCGCGTGCAGGTCAGCGTGCCATAGCCCAGCTGATCGTAGCCGCCGCTGTTGGGGCCGTAATTGCCGCCACCGCCTTCCGGCTGGATCAAGGCCGCGAATTTCCGCGAATAAGGCGCGGCCAATCCCTTGCGGTTGACGTAATGGTTATAGACCAGCGCCCATCCAGGCCGCACTGTGCCTTGCCCGGCGGTCGACAAGGCAGTCTGGTTGACATGGTCGACGTTGTTGTAAGTGACATAGGGCACCGTATAAAACGCGCTGCCCGATTCAATCAGGTTGGCTTTGGCGACGTATTCGGCGCCGGCAAGAAAGCGGTTGTTGTCGTAACCGTACAAGTCGACTCCCTGGTTCCAGGCCATCTCGCAGATCGGTCCCATCAATGCGATGCCGAGCGTGTTGTGGCCCTGGTCGCGGCCGGTTTCCTGCCACTGCCCCAGGTAACCGGGATGCATGTAATAGACGGCTTGTGAAACGGCGCCGTTGCCTGCGCCGTTCTTGAAATAATCGACCGCTTCGTTGAACATGGCGTGGTCGTCGCATAACACGCCGATAGCCATGATCGAAGCCATGTTGCACAAGTCCCAGTTGGCCCAGTAGTGGGTCACTTCCGTATTGTTGTGGCGAATCAGGAAATCATGGTTGATGGGGTAAAAGACGGTCCGCATCATGTTCTGGAAACGGGCAAGGTCGGCAGCAGCCCAACCGCTGTAGGAGCGCATGATTTCGGCCGCGTTGGCGAATTCGTAGCCGTAGATGCCGGCGGCCAGGGCGGCATTCGAATTGCCGCCCAATAGCGTGAGCGTCGACGACCAGGCATTCAGGATTGCCACCGCCTTGTCGGCATAAGCGGTATCGCCTGAAATTTTCCAGCGCAATGCGCAAGCGTAGGTAGCGGCAATGTCGTTATAGAGAAGCGTGTAGTTCTCCGCATGCACGCCGTCGCTGCCGCGATAAATCGCCGCTTGCGGACGAGGCGTGTAGCTCAGCCGGGCATGGCTGTTGGCGATCAGTACATTCCAGCCGTCGACCCACGGCGCCGCGTTCGCTTTTACTTTCTGGCTCATGCGGTCAAAGTCGGCTTGCGTGTGCAGCAGGCCCGGATGAACAAACGTACTGCTGGCAGGAGCGGATGCGGTTTCCGTTGTCGTCGTGGCAGGTATCTGGCCGGCGCTTGCAGGCGCAGCTGGCGCCGTTGCAGAAGTGGCCGCCGGCGCGGCGGCCGCGGCAGGCGAACTGCCGCCAGCTGCGGACGCCGTATCGCTGCCGCCGCTGCCGCAACCAGTCAGCAGCAGGATGCCGATACTGGACATGAAATTGCGACGCGACATGCCGTCAACATGCTGTTCAACGGCGGATTCTTTATTTGCCGCTGCTGCCGTAGACACTTCGCCGCTGGCGGCGGTAACTGGATTTTTCACGCTCTTGTCCTTCAAAGATATATTTTCCGAAGGCATCAAAGGCAGGATCCGTGCCACATCCAGCCTGCTGCTGGCCTCAAACGATCTGTGAATAAAAAGCTATCGACACTTGTCGCAAATGGATGTTAGCGCTAACAATTTTCGTCAGTTTCCTGCCCGGCGAGGCAAATTTTGTCCAATCGAACAAGGCATCGGGATCGATGCGGCACGGCGCTTCGGCAGCACCGCCCACAGTGCGTACATAGGGCACGCCATCAATTGCCATCCCGGCATGGCCTTGGGAAGAATCATTGTTTCGCACGGCAACACGCGGAAAAATCTGCTGTTTTGGTTTAACCTGTAAAACATCGCGCCTGCGATTATTCCTGTGACGCGCTGGGCCAAGAAAAACGCGGCCATTGCGCTGTTGTTCGTTCGTAAATAACGAGCAGCGAGGCGCGGTCTTATCGCCGTCTCTCGTGTTCGGCCGCCTGAGCGTGGCTGGACAGATGGATGCCAGGCAATCGGAGGATAACCATGAGCACACAACAGCAACTCAAGCCGGCAAGCGAACTGGCCCAAAAAAATGGCGTTCGCTTTCCGAACGAGAACGAAGAATACCGGCGTGCGCGCGACTTGCTTCTCGCGCAAGAAATCGAACTCAGGCGCCACATCGAGCGGGTCGCAGAACAGCGCCGCGCACTGCCGCCGGGCGGCCTGGTCGCCAAGGACTACCGCTTCGAAGGTGAAGATGGCGCGGCCAGCTTCGCCAGCCTGTTTGGCGACAAGCAAACGCTCGCGGTCTACAGCTACATGTACGGACCGAAGCGCGAACGGCCTTGCCCGATGTGCACTTCGCTGCTCTCTGCCTGGGACGGCGAAGCGGCCGATGTCGGGCAGCGTATTGCACTGGTGATCGTCGCGCGCTCGCCGATTGAACGCTTGCTGGCATTCAAGAAGGAACGCGGATGGCGCCACCTTAAGCTGTATGCCGATGTCAGCGGCGATTACACCCGCGACTATGTCAGCGCGGACGACGCCGACATCCCGGCTTTCAATGTCTTCACCCGGCGCGACGGCGCCATCCGCCATTTCTGGAGCGGCGAAATGGGCCCAGAGACGGCAGACCCCGGCCAGGACCCGCGCGGCGCTCCCGACCTGATGCCGCTCTGGACCATCCTTGACAGCACGCCCGAAGGACGCGGAACCGACTGGTATCCGAAACTGAGCTATCCGGCATAAACAGCGGCACCAGGCAGCGCCGTCCACCCGGTTCTTTTGCGAAAGGCATCGCCATGTCCCATCCGGTTTTTTTGAACGGCTGCAAGCAGCCGGCGATGCCCAGCGGCGAACGCAATGAATGGCGCGCATTCTGGGGCGATGCAGGAATTGAACTGGAAGCAAATGGCGGCCCGCCGCTACTATGGTGGTGCATCTATGGCGAGGCCGACCTGAAATTCGCCAGCATGATCGACGATTTCGATATCGACGATCCGGAGGGAGAACGCGCCGAATTCCAGGCAGACACGGAAAATCCCGCTGCCCTCTATCCCTACTTCGTCACCGGCAAGAAACAGGCGCTGGAACGGCTGGCGCAGCGCAAAGAAAAAGTGATGGCAGCCCTTGGCGAACCATACCGCGCCGTCTATGAAGCGTTTGAGAAGCTGGTCGCCACGCAGTTTGACGGCTTCGTCCTGCTGCGCACCGCCGGCCTGCCGGATATCGCCGATGGCGAACAATGGATGCGGACGAGCGCGCAGAGCATGGACCGCCTGGACAACAATCATCCGCCAGAAGCGGGCGACCATTTTGCCGGCATGGCGGCAGACTTCCTGAAGTGGAAAAACAGCGGCAGCGCGGCGCGCATGCTTGGCGGTTCCGGCCCGCCAGGCGTCTGGCCCGATGCAGCGTTAAGCGCAGCCTTTCCCGAGACCGGAAGGCGCAAGCGCACGGCCCTGGAGGATACCGATCCAGGCGAACCGCAAGCGCCGCCGCCCAATGCCCGCAGCCGCTCCGGCCAGCGCAAGTCATCCCTGCTGGAGGAATGGCTGGCGCCCTTGTTTGTCGGGCTTGTCACGGCCTACGCCTACATCTCGAGCCACTCTATTTTCCTGGCAGTGCTGGCGTTTGCAGGAGCGACGGCGCTTGCAGTCTGGCTGTCCATGAAATGGCGCAACCGCGGCAGCGATAAAGACCCCACGTGACGCAATGCTTGCATCCGGTTGCCCGTGGGCGTAGCGCTTCGCGCCGGCGCAGCTTTCCCGGAACTCAGGTAAACCGGTTAGTATCCAACCGCCGATACGATCGACACCGAGGGCCCGTGGCCTGGTCACCTTAACTTGCGAGACTTTGCCATGCGCCCTTACAAACGGCTGTTGATCGTTGTTCTTTTCCTGTTGCTGCTGCTCGCCTTGTTTCAATTTTCCGGTTTGCGAGAACATTTCAATTTGACGTTCCTTCGTCAACAGATCGCTGACAATGAGGTTAGCGGTTTGCTGATCTTTGTTTTGCTGTTTTGCCTGGGCAACCTGATCCAGATACCCGGCTGGATATTTCTCGCCGCCGCGGTGCTGGCCCTGGGCAAGACCTGGGGCGGCCTTGCAACCTATCTCGCCGCAGTCATCTCCTGCGTGTTTACTTTCCTGACGATCCGTTTCATCGGCGGCGACGCATTCCGGGAATTGAAGAACCGCCATGCGCTGAAGATACTCCGCGGCCTGGATGCGCATCCGGTTGCAAGCATCGCGTTGCTAAGGGTATTGTTTCAGACCGTTCCCGCGCTGAATTACGCGCTGGCTTTGTCCGGCGTGAAATTCTACAAGTACCTGGTCGGCACCATGCTCGGTTTGCCGTTGCCGATCATGCTGTATTGCCTATTCTTTGACTATATCGGCCAGGCGCTGCATGTACATTGAAGCGCGCCTGGCCGCTGCCATCAATGCGGAAGCGACAGATACAGCCGGCCCAGGCCGGTAAGCTGCCCGGGAGCGCCCAGCAAGCTGGTGAAATGGCTGTCGTTATTCCAGCGGCCGGTAAACCACGCATAGCGGAATACGTCGGCGCGCGCCTCGCAGGTCGCCACCATGTCGGTCATCTGCGCCTCCTGCTTGGCAAGCGTGTCGATCTGCGCGCCGTCGGCTTGCGCATGCCAGTTGGCGAATTCGGTGACCCAGAACGGTTTGCCATACTTGGCGAGACGGTCGAGCTGCGCTGCCAGGCCGTAGTCGTACCAATGAAAGGCCAGGTAGTCGATTTGCGGATCGCGGTTGCCGTTGGCGCTGCGATAGGCGGTATAGAAGGCATCCAGCCACACCACCGGATCGGCATAACCCGGCATGGTGCCCCAGCTTATCGCCGGCCCGACTATCTTGACGCCGGTGTGTGCGGCAATCGCCTCGAAGCCGGGCCACAGGCTTGCGGCCTGCTGCGGGGTCAGATTGGACTGGTCGGACTGGTTGGGTTCGTTCAATACCAGCAGATACTTGATTTGAGGATTTTGCTTCAGGGACGCTTCGATGCTGGCCGCGTCGTAATTGCCATTCCATAGCATGGGATAAAAATCCATCTGGTACTGTGCGCGGTAGTCAGCGGGGACCTGGGCATTCGGCTGCGAACTCCAGTTGTACCACCAGCTCACGCCAGGCGCGAGCGCAGCAAGGTCAAGCGGATTCGCCAGGTCATAGGCGACGCCGCGCTTGGCGCTCTTCGCAGTTACCGTCCCGGCTGGCGGCGTAGCGCCGGCCGGCGCAGCGGGACTGGCTGGATTCGGCGAAGTCGCCGCAGGTGCGGTGGCGGAATTCGAAGATTCTGACGCCGCCGTGGAACCGCTGTCGCCGCCGCCTCCGCAGCCGCTCAAGGCCATGCAGCCGGCGAGGACCAGGGACCACGCGGCGCAGTGTCGGCGCGGCCGCGAGAAATGCGTGTAAATGCATGCCAGGTACATAAAGGAATTTTCTTAAGATTATTTTCAGAGCACTGCGGACGGACCATCTCCGCAGCGATGCGTAAAGCAATATGACGGCTTCGCGTATCACACCGCAAATAACATACCATCAAGCAATATTGTTTAATGGCTCATGCGGAAACAGCTGATAAATCTGCTTAAACGGCTTCATCTCGTGGCGCCAGGCGCCAATCCGAAGCTGCCCAGCTTTGTCGTTAAGTGACAAGTAATGTCATCCGAAAAACATGCGGTCAACAAAAAACCCCGCATCTTTCAGGAATGCGGGGTTTTGTTTACTTCTTGCTGCGAAGCGGATCTCAGAACGGAATATCGTCATCCATATCCGAAAAATTCGGCGCCGGACGCGAAGCCGGAGCCTGGCGGGCTGGAGCCGCCGGCGCGCTGGTGTTTTGCTGGCGTGCCGGCGGCGCGCTGCTGTAGTCGCCGCCGTCCATCGGCGCGCTGCCGCCCGCACCCTGGCGGCTGCCCAGCATCTGCATGGTGTCGGCGATGATTTCGGTGGTGTAGCGCTCAGCGCCGTCCTTGTCTTGCCACTTGCGCGTCTGCAGGCGGCCTTCGACGTAGATCTGCGAACCTTTTTTCAGGTACTGGCCGGCGATCTCCGCCAGCTTGCGGTAGAAGGTGATGCGGTGCCACTCGGTTAATTCTTTTTTCTCGCCGCTATTCTTGTCTTTCCAGCTTTCCGTGGTGGCAACGGCAATGTTGGTGACCGCTTCGCCGTTCGGCATGTAGCGTGTTTCCGGGTCGCGGCCGAGATTGCCGACGATGATGACTTTGTTGACCGATGCCATGTGATGCTCTCCTAAATACGAATATCTTGAAAAAATGCCTTGGAAATCATGCCGCCGCGGTGGTGGCCGTCCGGCCACGGCGCGGCAGATTTTTCATGCTGGATGCGATTATAAGCCAGCCGAGGGTCGCCGCCCCTCCTAAAATGAAAACCGCGGGGGCGCCGGCATGCTGTTTAAGCAATCCGCCTAGGGCGCCGCCACAGAACAAACCCAGCGCCTGCATGGTGTTGTACACGCCCAGCGCAGCGCCCTTGGCGGCCGGCGGCGCGATGCGCGACACCAGCGACGGCTGGCTGGCTTCCAGCACGTTGAAAGCGATGAAAAACCCCAGCAGCAGCACGACCAGCCACTGCCAGTGGATAGTTGCCATGGAGAATGTCAGCAGCAACCCGAGTTGCACGGCAAACAACAAAGCCACCGCAGCCACCATCACTTGCTTCATCTTGCCCTGCTTCTCGCCGGCAAATACCGGCGGCAGCATCAGCACGAAAGAAGCCAGCACCACCGGCAGGTAGATTTTCCAGTGCGACTCCAGCGGCAGGCCGGCGTATTTGACCAGCGCCGCCGGCATCACCACGAACATCGCCATTTGCGTCATGTGCAAGGCGAATACCCCGTAATTGAGCCGCATCAGCTCGCCATTGCGCAGGATCTCCGACCAGGCCACGCGCCTGGCCTTGACCAGCGGCGCCGCAGGCACCAGCCATACCACCACGGCGATTGCTGCCACCGACAGGATGCCGGTCATGGCGAAAATGCCGCCCATGCCCACCCATTCGTACAGCAGCGGCGAAATGATCAGCGACAAGGCAAAGGTGAGGCCGATGGAACCGCCGACCATGGCCATGGCCTTGGTGCGGTGTTCTTCCCTGGTGGAATCGGCGATGAAGGCGGTTACCGCCGCCGAAATGGCGCCCGCGCCCTGGATCGCGCGGCCGATGATGACCCAGTAGATATTGCCGGCAGCGGCGGCGATGAAAGAGCCCAGTGCAAACAGGATCAGTCCGATGACGATGATTTTCTTGCGGCCGTATTTGTCGGACGCGACGCCGAACGGAATCTGCCCGAATGATTGCGCCAGGCCGTAGATGCCCATGGCGAGGCCGACCAGGGCGGCGCTGTCGCCGCCGGGCAGGGTTTTGGCGTGCACCGCGAATACCGGCAGGATCAGGAACAGGCCCAGCATGCGCAAGGCAAATATCGACGCCAGGGCGCCGCTGGCCTTGACTTCCGCGCGGCTCATGGCGCTGCCGGCATCGTTATCGAGAGAGGAGGACGAACTATTCATATGAGGCATTACCGGATGGCGCTGTTAAGGCTGCACAACGACGAAGATCGAAACCCGTTATAGTATCAGGTTGATCCGTTTGATATGGCATGGCCGCGCCCGGCAGCGATTCCCGCCAGGGGCCTCGCGGCAAGCCTTTCAGACGTGAAAATTGCAATTCCAACAAGCCAACACGGCCTTAAACTCACGCTGAAAGCTGTAGATGGACAAAAATCGGGAAGAGATCCGCATCCGGGGTGCGCGTACGCATAACCTCAAGAACATCAATCTGGATTTACCGCGCAACAAACTGATCGTGATCACCGGCCTGTCCGGCTCCGGCAAGTCGTCGCTGGCGTTTGACACGCTGTATGCGGAAGGCCAGCGGCGCTATGTCGAATCGCTGTCTTCCTACGCCAGGCAATTCCTGCAGTTGATGGAGAAGCCGGATGTTGACCTGATCGAAGGCTTGTCGCCGGCGATTTCGATCGAACAGAAAGCCACCTCGCACAATCCGCGCTCCACCGTCGGCACCGTGACCGAGATTCACGACTACCTGCGCTTGCTGTACGCGCGGGTCGGCACGCCGTACTGCCCGGACCATCCAGAGAAGCCGCTGGCGGCGCAATCCGTGTCGCAGATGGTCGATGCGGTGCTGGCGATGCCGGACGACACCAAGCTGATGATCCTGGCGCCGGTGGTGGCCAACCGCAAGGGCGAGCACGTCGACCTGTTCGAACAGATGCAGGCCCAGGGTTTTGTGCGCTTCCGCATCCAGAGCGGCACCGGCACCGCCAAGATTTACGAAGTCGACGACCTGCCCAAGCTGAAGAAAACCGAGAAGCACACCATCGACGTGGTGATCGACCGCCTGAAAGTCAAAGCCGACACCAAGCAGCGCCTGGCGGAAAGCTTCGAGACTGCATTGCGGCTGGCCGAAGGCCGCGCGATTGCGCTGGAAATGGACAGCGGCACCGAACACATGTATTCCAACAAGTTCGCTTGCCCGATCTGCGGTTATTCACTGCAGGAACTGGAACCGCGCCTGTTCTCTTTCAACAACCCGATGGGCGCCTGCCCGGAATGCGACGGCCTGGGCCATATCGAATTTTTCGATCCAAAACGCATCGTCGCCTTCCCTAACCTGTCGCTGGCCAGCGGCGCGGTCAAGGGCTGGGACCGGCGCAACCAGTTCTATTTCCAGATGCTGACCAGCATCGCGGCGCACTATGATTTCGACATCGACGTGCCGTTTGAAAAACTGCCGGAAAAGGCCCAGCAAGCCGTGCTGTACGGCTCCGGCCGGGAAACCATTCCGTTCAGCTACGTCAACGAACGCGGCCGCACGGTGATCAAGGAACACACCTTTGAAGGCGTGGTCAACAACCTGCAGCGCCGTTATCGCGAAACCGATTCGATGGCGGTCAAGGAAGAGCTGGCCAAGTTCATCAACGAAAAAGAATGCCCGTCCTGCCACGGCGCGCGGCTGCGGGTCGAAGCACGCTTCGTCAAGGTCGGCAACGGCAAGCAGGAAAGAGCCATCTATGAAATCGCGGCGACGCCGCTGCGCGAAACCCTGGCGTTCTTTGAGAAGCTCAAGCTGACCGGCGCCAAGAAGGAAATCGCCGACCGCATCATCAAGGAAATCGTCTCGCGCCTGACCTTCCTGAATAATGTCGGCCTCGATTACCTGTCGCTGGAACGCAGCGCCGACACCTTGTCCGGCGGCGAAGCGCAGCGGATCCGGCTGGCTTCGCAGATCGGCTCCGGCCTGACCGGCGTGATGTACGTGCTGGACGAGCCGTCGATCGGTTTGCACCAGCGCGACAACGACCGCCTGATCGAAACCCTGCGCCATCTGCGCGACATCGGCAACAGCGTGCTGGTGGTGGAGCACGATGAAGATGCGATCCGCACTGCCGACTATGTGGTCGACATGGGCTTGGGCGCGGGCGTGCATGGCGGCGAGGTGATTGCCGAAGGCACGCTGGAGCAGATCCTCAAGAACAAGAAGTCGCTGACCGCAAAATACCTGAACGGCACGCTCAAGATCGCCGTGCCGAAAACCCGTACGCCGGCCGATCCCGACCGCCAGTTCATCATCACCGGCGCCACCGGCAACAACCTGAAAAACGTCACGATGAACTTGCCGGTCGGCTTGCTGACCTGCGTCACCGGCGTTTCCGGTTCGGGCAAGTCGACCCTGGTCAACGATACGCTGTACCACGCCGCCGCTCGCCACCTGTACGGCTCCCAAGCCGAGCCGGCGGCGCACGAATCGATCGGCGGCCTGGAACATTTCGACAAGGTGATTTCGGTCGACCAGGCTCCTATCGGCCGCACGCCGCGTTCCAATCCTGCGACCTACACCGGCTTGTTTACACCGATCCGCGATCTGTTCTCGACCGTGCCGATGGCCAAGGAACGCGGCTACAACGCCGGCCGTTTCTCGTTCAACGTCAAGGGCGGCCGTTGCGAAGCCTGCCAGGGCGACGGCGTGATCAAGGTCGAGATGCACTTCCTGCCGGATGTGTATGTGCCTTGCGACGTGTGCCACGGCAAGCGCTATAACCGTGAAACGCTGGAAGTGCATTACAAGGGCAAGAGCATCACCGAGGTGCTGGGCATGACGGTGGAAGAAGCCTATGAATTCTTCAAGCCGGTGCCGGTCATCGCCCGCAAGCTGCATACGCTGCTCGATGTCGGCCTCGGCTACATCCGCCTTGGCCAGAGCGCGACCACCTTGTCCGGCGGCGAAGCGCAGCGGGTCAAGCTGTCGCTGGAGCTGTCGAAGCGCGACACCGGCCGCACCTTGTATATCCTGGACGAACCGACCACCGGCTTGCACTTCCATGACATCGACCTGCTGCTGAAGGTGATCCATCGCCTGCGCAACCAGGGCAATACCGTGGTCATCATCGAACACAACCTGGATGTCATCAAGACCGCGGACTGGCTGATCGACCTCGGGCCGGAAGGCGGCGCCGGCGGCGGCCGCATCATCGCTACCGGCACGCCGGAGCAGGTGGCGGCAAACCCGGCCAGCGTTACCGGCAAATACCTGGGACCTTTACTGCAAAAAAAATAAACAGCCATTTCATATCGACGGCCGCCTTGGCCTGGGAGCAGCAGCACCCGGGCCCGCGCTTCGTCAATGGATGCGATAAACGAGATAACCATGTCTACCCACACCACTCCGGCGCTGTCCGCAGCGCAAATCGACGCCTTTGAAAAAGACGGTTACCTGATCCTGCCGCGCATGGTGCCGGCTGCGGATTGCCAACTGATGATCGCCACCGCCAATGCACACCTGGCGCAGGCGATAGCGCCGCTGGAATACGAAGCTGAAGTCGGTTATGCCGGCGCGCCGAAATCGCTCGACAGCGCCGGCGGCCGCACCGCGCGCCGCTTGCGCAATGCCTACCAGCGCCATGACAGCTATCGCGCCTGGGCCGGCAATCCGCAGCTGGTGGCGATGCTGGAACTGCTGCTCGGCGAGCCGGCATGCCTCACCTTGTCGCACCATAACTGCGTGATGACCAAGCACCCGCATTTCGGCACCGCCACCGGCTGGCATCGCGATATCCGCTACTGGTCGTTCCCGCGCAACGAGCTGATCTCGGTCTGGCTGGCGCTCGACAGCGAGAACCAGGACAACGGCGGCCTGCGCTTCATTCCCGGTTCGCACCGCTTCGATATCAAGCCCGAGCAAATGGATGAGCTCGATTTCCTGCGCCCGGAAGTGGCGGCAAACCAGGCCTTGTTTGCGCAAGGGAAAGCAGTGGAACTGCAGCAAGGCGACGTGGTGTTTTTCCATAGCGGCCTGTTCCATGCCGCCGGACGGAACAATACCGAAGCGGTCAAGCAATCGGTGGTGTTTGCCTATCACGGGCAAAGCAACCAGCCGCTGCCCGGCAGCCGCTCCGCCGCTTCCGAAAATATCCTGCTGAGCCATTGAAGCTCGCCTTCAGCGTGCAGCCGCCATGCTGCGCATAGCCATCGTCGGCGGCGGCACCGCGGGCGCCGCCAGCGCCCTGTTCCTGGCCCGCGCCGGCCACCAGGTCACCTTGTTCGAACGCGTGGCGCAACCCACCGCGGTAGGCGCCGGCATCTTGCTGCAGCCGACCGGCATGCACGTGCTGGCGGCGCTTGGCCTGCTTGACACCATCCTGGAACACGGCGCCCGCAACGACCGCCTGTTCGGCACCACGGCCGGCGGCCGCACCGTGCTGGATGTGCGCTATCGCCACCATGATCCGCAATCGTTCGGCCTCGGCCTGCATCGCGGCGCCTTGTTTTCCGTGTTGTGGCAAGCGGTGCAGACAGCGGGAATCGCAGTCCGCAGCGCAACCGACATCACCCGCATCCAGCAGTCGGGCGGCAAGACCTTGCTGTTTTCCCGCGATCCTGCACCAGGCAGCGTTGAGGCTGCCGCCGGCGAATTCGATTGCGCCGTCATCGCCGACGGCACCCGTTCGCAACTGCGGGCGGCGCTGGCGATTCCGCAAAAGGTCACGCCTTATCCCTGGGGTGCACTATGGGCGCTGGTGCCTGACGATGGCCTGACGCAGGGCGGACTGCGCCAATGGTTCCGCCATGCGCACCAGATGCTGGGCCTGATGCCTACCGGCTTTGCGTATAAGCAAATGGAAAGACCGATACTCAGCCTGTTCTGGAGCCTGCGCGCGGACCGCCTGCAGCATTGGCAAGAGCAAGGACTGGAGGCTTGGAAGAAATCGGTGCTGGAGCTGGCTCCGGTTGCCACGGTCCTGCAACATATACAAAGCCAGGAGCAACTGACCTTTGCGCGTTATGCCGATGTGCAGATGCGGCACTGGCACGATGCGCGGGTAGTCTGCATCGGCGACTGCGCCCACGCCACCAGTCCGCAGCTGGGGCAAGGCGCCAACCTGGCGCTGGTCGATGCGATGACGCTGGCGGCCTGTTTTGCCGAGGCGCCGGTGGTGGAGCAAGCGCTGGCCCTGTATTCGCAGCGGCGGCGCACGCATCTGCGTTATTACCAGGGCGCCAGCAAGTTGCTGACGCCCTTTTTCCAATCCGATTCGCGCATCGCCAGCACCTTGCGCGACATCGCCCTGGGCCCGCTATGCGGCATGCCTATCGCGCGCCAGCAGATGGCGATGACGCTCAGCGGCAGCAAGACCGGCTGGTTGTTCGGCAAGCTGCGGCAACCGAAGTAGCTATCGCGGCCTCGGCCGCTGTCAGGCCGGGTGCAGGTGGCGCGCTCTCACCAGCGCTTCCGATTTGCGCTTTTTCAGCCAGATGGCGATGCCGGTAATCATGAACAATAGCGGCAGGAAACCGAGAAAGGCGACCAGCATCTTGCCCGGCAAACCCATGATCTGGCCGGTATGCAAACCGTATTGCACGCCGATGAAGGTATCGCCGGCCGAGCCTTTCAACGGATCCAGCGAGCGCAGCACACGGCCGTCGGCAGAGTCGACAAATACGCGTACGCTGCCGCTGTCCTGGATATCGTCCGGCTTGCGCAGGCGGACCTGGTAAATGCCGTGTTTTTCGTCACGCGCGATGCGTGCCGGGGTGGCAAGCGGCAGGCTGGCTTGCGCCGAAGCCAGCGCCTGCTGCCAGCTGATCTGCCGCTTGTTCTCGGTAGCCAGCGATTTGGCGACTTCCTTGGGCGGCGGCGTCAGCGGCGACAGGCTGGAGACCAGCGGACGGGCAACGTCCGGCAGGTTCATCACGGCGCCGGTAAAAGCGGTGATCACCAGAAGCACCCCGGCGACCAGGCCGACCGTACGATGCAAGTCATACATCAGGCGAAAACTGCCGGCGCCGCGCTTGATCGACAGCGCCTTGCCCCAGCCCTTGCGATGCCTGGGCCAGGCCAGCGCGAAGCCGATCAGCAGCGTCGCCAGCCATAACAGGCCGAGGCTGCCGGAAATGATGGCGCCGGGCTTGTCCAGCAGCAGGTAGCGATGCAGGCGGAACAGGAAAGGCATCAGGTTTTGCGGGGCCAGGCTGACTGCCTTGGTATTGCGCTCGCCGACCACGGCCGCCGTGACCGGATCGATAAACACCGTATCCACCGCCAGCTCATCGCTCGGCTTGCGCGGCCGCAGTTTTGCCTCGAGCGGCGCGTTGGCGTCCTGCCCCATCGAGAAAAAGGCCAGCCGCGCGTGCGGATAATCCTGCTCAACCCGGGCCGCCAAGGCATCGATCGGCTGCCTGCCGCCGCTGGAGCCGAGATGGTAGAACTGCGGATTGAGCCAGGCGTCGATGTCGTCGTTGAACGCCAGCGCGGCGCCGGTCAGGCCTGCCATGACAATATACAAAGACAGCAGCAAGCCGCTGTAGCGGTGCAGCTTGACCAACCAATGACGTATTTCTTTTTTCACAATCACAAACCCGCTTACTCAAAGTTCGTATTGTAAATGTCGATTGAATGAGAATGGGTATTATTTCAAAAATCTTCGTCGCTGTGCTGGCTGGCGCTGCTCCAGGCTTGCAGTAAACGCCCTTCGGCGCGGGAGATGGCGTCGGCGGCGCCGCGCAAGACGACGATGTCTCCTGCCTGCAACACTGCTTCCGGCGTCGGCGCAATGCCGCTGCGGCCGCGCCGCAAGGCGGCGATCTCGGCGCCCATTTCCGGCAAGCCTAACCAGGCCAGCGAACGGCCGATGGCGCGCGCGCCTTCCGGCAAAGCCACCGAGTGCAGGCGCACCTGCAGGTGGTCGGCGGTATCCTGCGCATCGTCGATGCCGTGGAAAAAACCGCGCAGCGCGGCATAACGTTCGTCGCGCGTCGCCTGTACCCGGTGCACCACCCGGCGCAAGGGCACTCCCAGCATGACCAGTGCATGCGAGGCCAGCATCAGGCTGCCCTCCAGCGCTTCCGGCACCACTTCAGTGGCGCCGGCGGCGCGCAGCTGGTCGAGATCGGTGTCGTCGTAGCTGCGGACGATTACCGGCAGGGCCGGCGCCAGTTCGCTGACATGGTGCAATACCTTCAAGGCCGAGGGCGTGCTGGCGTAGGTGATCACCAGGGCGGCGGCGCGATGGACGCCGGCCGCCACCAGGCTTTCGCGGCGCGAGGCGTCGCCGTAGGAGACATGCGCGCCGGCAGAGCGGGCGTCGCGCACGCGGTCGGGGTCGAGATCGAGCGCGTGGTAATCGATGCCCTCTTCTTCCAGCAGCTTGGCCAGGCTCTGGCCGCTGCGGCCGAAGCCGGCAATGATCACGTGCTTCTTGGTGGCCATGGTGCGCGTCGCGATCTGGGTCAAGGCCAGCGACTGCATCATCCATTCGCTGGAAGACAGTTTCATCACGATGGCGTCGGATTTGGCCAGGATGAATGGCGCCGCCAGCATCGACAACACCATCGACGCCAGGATCAGCTGGATCAGCAAGGGATCAACCAGCTGCAGGCCGCCGGCCTGGTTCAGCAGCACGAAACCGAACTCCCCGGCCTGCGCCAGCGCCAGGCCGGTGCGCAGCGCGACGCCGGTGGATGAGCGAAAGATTTTCGCCAGCGCCGCGATCAGCACGAACTTGAGGAACACCGGGCCGATCAGCAGCAGCAATACCAGCCACCAGTGTTCAATCACCAGGCGCAGGTTGAGCAGCATGCCGACGGTGATGAAGAACAGCCCCAGCAGCACGTCCCGGAACGATTTGATGTCTTCTTCCACCTGGTGCTTGTATTCGGTTTCCGAAATCAGCATGCCGGCAATGAACGCGCCCAGCGCCAGCGACAGGCCGGCGCGCTCGGTAATCCAGGCTGCGGCCAGCGTGATCAGCAGCAGGTTCAGCATGAACAGCTCCTGCGAACGGCGCCGCACCACGATCTGGAACCAGCGCCGCATCAGCTTCTGGCCAAAGAACAGCAGCAGCGCCAGCACCAGCACCGCCTTGCCGCTGGCCCAGGCCAGCGTCGCCAGCAGGTTGCCGTTATGCTCGGCAAGGGCCGGCACCACGATCAGCAAAGGCACCAGCGCCAGGTCCTGGAACAGCAGGATGCCGATGATGCGGCGGCCGTGTTCGCTTTCCAGCTCCATGCGTTCGGTCAGCAGCTTGGACACGATAGCCGTGGAAGACATGGTCAGCGCGCCGCCCAGGGCGAACGCAGCCTGCCAGCTGATATTGGTGAGCTGCGGCAGGATGACCGCCATCAGCCAGCTGAACAGCATGGTGGCGCCGATGGTCAATCCAACCTGCGCCATGCCCAGGCCGAACACGATATGCCGCATCGCCGTCAGTTTCGGCAGCGAAAACTCGAGGCCGATCGAAAACATCAGGAACACCACGCCGAATTCCGCCAGCGCGTGGGTGGTGGCGTTGTCTTCGGCAAAACCCAGCGCATGCGGGCCGATCAGGATACCCACCGCCAGGTAGCCCAGCATCGGCGGCAAATGAAAGCTGCGAAAAGCCACCACGCCCAGTACGGCGGAGCCAAGCAGCAAGATTGTCAGTTCTAGTCCGGTAAGCATCATTGGTAATTAATTATTTCAATATCAACACATTGTTGCAGCAACGCTAATGCGGGCAGAACTAGGGACAGATTAATTGAAGCCGATCGAGACTGGCAAGTTTTTTGCTTTAGGATTTCGTTTATACTTTCGGGATGAGTCTAACCGATACTAAAATTTTGTCCCAAACCCTGCCCAAGTCATTCGACGCCGGCCGTGCGCTGAAACTTGCTCGGAGCACCCTGCAAATCGAAGCCGATGCCATCATCGCTCTGAAGAACCGGGTTTCCGACGACGTCAACGATCCTTTTGCACAGGCGATTGCCTTGCTGCTCAACTGCAGCGGCCGGGTGGTGGTCTCTGGAATAGGGAAATCCGGCCATATCGCCCGCAAGATCGCTGCCACGCTGGCCTCTACCGGCACCCCGGCCTTGTTCATCCATCCGGCCGAAGCGGCGCATGGCGACCTCGGCATGGTGACCGAGGACGATGCGTTCATCGCCATTTCGAATTCCGGCGAAACCGCGGAGCTGATGGCGATCGTGCCGATCATCAAACGCATGGGCGCCAGCCTGATCGCGATGACCGGCAACCAGGACTCGGCGCTGGCGCAACTGGCCAATGTGCACCTGGATGTCCGGGTCGACCAGGAAGCCTGTCCGCTGAACCTGGCGCCGACCGCCAGCACCACCGCGACGCTGGCGATGGGCGACGCCCTGGCGGTGGCGCTGCTGGACGCGCGCGGCTTCCGCGAAGAAGATTTCGCCCGCTCCCATCCCGGCGGCGCGCTCGGACGGCGCCTGCTGACCCACGTGCGCGACGTCATGCGCAGCGGCGAAGCGATTCCGGCCGTGACCGCGGACGTATCGCTGTCGCTGGCGCTGCTGGAAATCACCCGCAAGGGCATCGCCATGACCGCCGTGGTGGATGAAAAATTCCATGCCATCGGCGTCTTTACCGATGGCGACCTGCGGCGGCTGATCGAACAGGTGCAGGATTTCACCAAGCTCACGATCGCCGACGTCATGCACGCCAACCCGCGCTCCATCGGCCCGGACCAGCTGGCGGTCGACGCGGTGCACATGATGGAGCAATTCCGCATCAACCAGCTGCTGGTCACCGACGCCACTGGCATGCTGGTCGGCGCGCTGCATATCCATGACCTGACGCGCGCCAAGGTAATCTGATGAATATCCAGGCCAAGCACGGCGACAGCACCAACCTCGCCGACCTGACAGCGCGCGCAGCGCGGGTGCGCCTGATGATTTTCGACGTCGACGGCATCCTGACTGACGGCGGCCTGCTGTACGGCGCCGACGGCGAACAGCTCAAGCGCTTTAACGCGCTCGACGGCCACGGCATCAAGCAGTTGCAGCAGAGCGGCGTCGCCACCGCCATCATCAGCGCGCGGCAGTCGGCGATCGTCAGCCGCCGCGCCAGCGACCTTGGCATCGCTCATGTGCAGCAAGGCGTACATGACAAGCACGCGGCATTTGTCAAATTGCTTGCACAGCTGGGACTGGCGCCGGATGCCTGCGGCTTTATCGGCGACGATGTGATCGACTTGCCGATCCTGTCGCAGGTCGGTTTTGCGGTCAGCGTTCCCAACGGCCATCCCGATGTCCGCAGCCGCGTGCACTATGTCACCCAGGCCAGCGGCGGCCACGGCGCCGCGCGTGAAATCTGCGACCTGATCATGCAGGCGCAAAATACCTACGCAGCGACGCTGGCGTCGTACCTGCGCACCACACCGCAGGGCATTGCATGAAAAACCTGCGCTCCACCTACCGCTTCCGCTTCCTGCTGCTGCTGATATTGTTCATCTTGCTGGCGCTCGGCAGTTTCTGGCTGGTGCAGGTGATGCACCAGAATACCGAAGACCTGCTGCCGAAGGCGGCGCGCACCGAACCCGATTATTTCGTCGAGCATTTCAATTACGTGCAGATGTCGCCCACCGGGCAGCCGCGCTACAACATCTCGGGCGACCGGCTGACACATAATCCAGGCGATGATTCGTTCGATGTGCAAAAGCCGCTGATCCACAGCCTTGACAAGGAAAAGCCGCCGATGAACCTGCGCGCCGACCGCGGCAAGATCGAAGACAACAACAGCAAGGTGCATCTGTACGGCGACGTCAATGCGGACCGGCCGAAGACGCCGCAGGCCGACAATTTCCACCTGAAATCCGAATACCTGCTGCTGCTGCCCGACGACGACGTCATGCAGTCCGACAAACCGGTGGAGCTCACGCTGGGACAATCGGTATTGCATGGCACCGGCATGGATTTCAATAATTCCACGCGTGTACTGAAACTGTTCAGCAAGGTCCACGGCGTGTTTCCGCCCAAACCTCGCTGATCCAGGCAAACAGGCCATTTTATGCACACCGTTCTATCCTTTATCCAGGATTTTTCATGAAACGACTATTTTTCATATCCCTGCTGTTGCTTAGCGCCATAGGCGTGGCGCATGCAGAAAAAGCAGATTCCGAAAAACCGACGCTGATCGATTCCGACCAGCTCACCTATGACGACGTCAAGCAGGTCAATGTCGCTACCGGCAACGTGGTGCTGACGCGCGGTACGCTGCTGATGAAAGCCGACCGCGTGGTGGTGACTACCGATCCGTCCGGCTACCAGTTCGCCACCCTGTACGCAGATCCCGGCAAGCTCGCCACGTTCAAGCAAAAACGCGACGGCGGCCCCGACCTGTGGATCGACGGCCATGCCGAACGCATCGAATACGACGGCAAGACAGAAATCACCAAGCTGTTTTCCAAGGCGCAGATGCGCCGCCTGCAAGGCGACAAGCCGACCGACGAAGTGAACGGCGAATTCATTTCCTACGACAGCCGCACCGAATTCTATTCGGTCAACAATACCGTCAACGGCAATAGCCAGGCTGGCGCCGGACGCATACGCGCTGTCATCCAGCCGCGCCCGAAAGCTCCGCAATGACCGCTCCCAGCACCCTGATCGTCAAAGGCCTGCAGAAAAGCTACGGCGCGCGCCAGGTAGTCCACGACGTGTCGCTGACAGTGCATTGCGGCGAAGTGGTCGGCCTGCTGGGGCCCAACGGCGCCGGCAAGACTACTTCTTTCTACATGATCGTCGGCCTGGTGCCGTCGGACGGCGGCGAGATCGACCTCGACGGCGTCGACATTTCACGCTTGCCTATCCACCGGCGTGCAGTGCTTGGCCTGTCGTACCTGCCGCAAGAGGCATCGGTGTTCCGCAAGCTGACGGTGGAAGACAATATCCGCGCCGTGCTGGAACTGCAGCGTCCCAACGGCAAGCCGCTCACCAAGGTTCAAATCGACGAGCAGCTGCAGAAGCTGCTGCACGAGCTGCAAATCGAAAAACTGCGTGAAAACCAGGCGCTGTCGTTGTCGGGCGGTGAACGCCGGCGGGTCGAAATCGCCCGCGCGCTGGCCACCAATCCCCGCTTCGTCCTGCTGGATGAACCGTTTGCCGGGATCGATCCGATCGCCGTGATCGAGATCCAGCGCATCGTCCGCTTCCTCAAGGAACGCGGCATAGGCGTGCTGATCACCGACCACAATGTGCGCGAAACACTGGGCATCTGCGATCGCGCCTACATCATCAACCAGGGCAGCGTGCTGGCCAGCGGCAGTCCGGACGACATCATCGCCGACGAGTCGGTGCGGCGCGTATACCTGGGCGAGCATTTCCGCATGTAGCTTCATCGAGATATGCCCGAACGGTCGGGGGCAAGGGAATGCGCCGCGCTGCGGCAGCCTGCCCCGAATAAAGAAATACCAGTGAATTGTCTGCACGGAAGCCATGAAACAATCACTCCAGCTACGCACCTCGCAGCATCTTGCGCTGACACCTCAGTTGCAGCAGTCTATCCGGCTGCTGCAATTGTCCACGCTCGAACTGCACCAGGAGCTGGAACAGATCCTGTCGGACAATCCCCTGCTGGAGCGGGTCGACGACCCGCTCGACAATTCCGTACGCTTGCTGGCGGACGGCGCCATCAGCGGCACCGCGTCGACCATGGATGCCCCGGTGGGCGACAGCGAAGTGAGCAGCTCGCCGAGCGAAAGCGAAACCGGGCTGGACACGCCGCCGGCCGCCGAGAGCGGCCCGGAAAGCGGCGACAGCGAATGGAGTTTCGACGATGTCGCGCGCAGTTCAAAAACCCCGGATGACGAAGATGCGCGGCCGCAGCTGGAAGCCCACGAATCCACCTTGCGCGAACATCTGCTGCAGCAGATGCGCGAAACGCTGCACGACTTGCGTGACCGCGCCCTGGTCGAGCTGACCATCGATGCGCTGGACGACAACGGCTACCTGGAAGAATCGCTGGAAGAAATCCTGGAGCGGCTGCCGCCGGAACTGGAAATCGCCATCGAGGAATTATCGACGGCGCTGAAGATGGTGCAGAGTTTCGACCCGGCAGGCGTCGGCGCCCGCAATGCGGCGGAATGCCTGAGCTTGCAGATCAGGCGTTTTATCAAAGTGCCATTTGTCACGCGCCGGCTTGCATTGGCGATCGTGCAAGATCACCTGATGCTTTTTGCGCAACGCGATTTCAATAAAATCAAGAAGGCGCTCGATTGCGACGACGAAGACCTGCGCGAAGCGCAGGCAGTCATCAAGCAGTGCAATCCGCACCCCGGCGCGCCGTTCGCCGCCAACACTTCCGACTACGTCGTGCCCGACGTGATCGTCAGGCGCAGCAAGCAGGGCTGGCAGGTCATGCTCAACAATGACGTCATGCCAAGGCTCAGGGTGAATGTCCTGTATGCCAACATTCTGAAGCAAAGCAAGGGCGACGGCGCGCTCACTTCGCAGCTGCAGGAAGCCAAGTGGCTGATCAAGAATATGCGGCAGCGCTTCGACACCATCCTGCGCGTGGCGCAAGCCATCGTGGAACGCCAGAGGAATTTCTTTTCGCACGGCGCGGTGGCCATGCGGCCGCTTGTGTTGCGTGAAATAGCTGATACACTGGGACTACACGAGAGTACTATTTCTCGTGTAACCACTCAGAAATACATGCTCACTCCCCACGGGATGTTTGAACTGAAGTATTTCTTCGGCAGCCATGTTGCTACTGAGGCAGGTGGAGAGGCTTCCTCAACGGCAATCAGGGCACTCATTAAGCAATTGATAGGAGCGGAAGATACAAAAAATCCTTTCTCTGACAGCAAGATTGCCGACATGCTTGCGGAACAAGGTATGGTGGTAGCCCGCCGCACCGTCGCAAAATATCGCGAAGCACTGAAAATTCCGTCTGTTAATTTACGCAAGGCCTTGTAGTTCTTCTGGTTTGATTGTAAAGCTTACCCTTGCTGTGTCCAGACGAAGCGGGTTTCATTGGTTCTTGCCAGGACTGTCTGTTTTCGGACCGTCCGCCTAAAGATCCTGCGTATCCGGCTCCGGACCGCCAGCAATATTCTTGATAGGAGCGCTGTATGAACTTCACCATCAGTGGGCATCACCTCGAGTTAACCCCTGCCATTCGCGAATACGTACAAAGCAAACTAGAGCGTATCAAACGCCATTTCGACCAGGTCATCGATATCAGCGTGATCCTGACGGTCGACAAGATTACTGAAAAAGAAAAACGCCAAAAAGCGGAAATCAACCTGCGCGTAAAAGGAAAAGATTTGCATGCCGAAAGCATTGCCCACGATCTTTACGCCGCCATCGACGCCCTGATCGACAAGCTCGATCGCCAGGTGATCAAATACAAGGACAAGATGCAAGACCACCAGCACGATGCCATCAAGCACCTGCCGGAAGAACTCCCCGCCGCGACCTGATCCGGCCTGCGCGAGCTGTGTGGCTCGCGCCAATAAATGAACAAGGGCGCAGTCAATGCGCCCTTTGTTATTGTCAAACCATATTATTGTTTATCGCTGCGGCGCGTCCTTATTTCAATGCGCCGAACACCTTGCCGATAATCGCGCTGCCGGCGCCGACCGGATCCTGCCGTATCGCTTTCTCTTCGTCGCCGATGATGGTGTACAGGCCGTCCAGCGCACGCTGCGTGACGTAACCTTCAACGGTGCTTTGCTGGGCTGGCACCATGCCGGTCTTGCCGACTTGCCCCATGACCGAATTGTATTGCGCCGACAAGCCGTTGCGGTCGGTCACGCCTTTGACAATAGGCAGGAATTTCTGGCCCAGTTGCGCCGAAGTCTTCGCCTTGAAGAAGTCTGTCACCGAAGTATCGCCGCCGGTCAGGATGTTTTTTGCATCCGTCACCGACATCGATTTCACTGCATTCAACAGCAGCGGCTTGGCCAACGGCACTGCCTGTTCCGCGGCATGGTTCATCGACACCACCAGGTCGTCCAGTTTCTGTCCCTGGCCGGTCATCCTCAAGAGCGGCATGGCTTTATCGAGCACGCTGGGCAAGCCGATCTTGACCTTGTCGTTGTTCAGGAAGCCATTCTCGACGCCCAGTTTGGACACCGCGACATCCGCGCCTTTTTGCAGCGCAGCTTTCAGGCCGCTGCTGGCGTCCTGGTTGCTCAAGTCGCTTAAGGACAAGGCAAGCGCGGCGGAAGCGGTTACTGCCAGGGTCAGGGTCACTGCTGTTTGGTATACGCGGCGCATAACGATCCTCATGAAATGATTGGAAAACGACAAAGTCTACCCTAACTTGTTGCGTTTAGAGCAAGGGACCGGAAATCCCTGTGGTACGCATGTCAGAGATGGCCTTCGTCTACCAGGAACAAACGCCTGTGCTCGCGTATCGCGTAACGGTCGGTCATGCCGGCGATGTAATCGGCGATCGCGCGCGCCTGCGGGCTTGCTCCGGCCGTGCCGGGCTGGCCCAGCTGATAGTCGGGCGGCAGCAAGGTCGGCTCGGCGCTGAAACAGGCATACAGTTCGGCGACGATGCGGCGCGCCTTGGCCGTCATGCGATTGACCAGGTAGTGGCGGTACAGGTTTTCGCGCAAGAAGCGCTTCAGCAGCGCTGCCTGTTGCGCCATGCCGTCGGAAAATGCAATCAGGGGCGGCGCATTGCGCACCTCGTCGACGCTCTGCAGGCGGGCATCCAGGATGCGCTGCTGCGAGGTCTGGATCAGGTCGGTGATCAAGGCGTTGATCATGCGCCGCACCGTTTCATTGATCGCGCGGCGCCCGCCGAGGCCAGGGTACAGCCGCTCGACCTCGCGGCTGTGGGTTGCATAAAAATCTATCTGGTTCATCTGCTCCAGCGTCAGCAGGCCCGAACGCAATCCGTCGTCGACATCGTGGTTGTTGTAGGCAATCTCATCGGCCAGGTTGGCGACTTGCGCCTCCAGGCTCGGCTGCTTGCGCTGGATGAAGCGCTCGCCGATATCGCCCAGCTTCCTGGCGTTGGCCAGCGAACAGTGCTTCAGGATGCCCTCGCGGGTCTCGAACATCAGGTTCAGGCCGTCAAAAGCGCCGTAGCGCTGCTCCAGCTTGTCGACCACCCGCAGGCTCTGCAGGTTGTGTTCGAAGCCGCCATGCGCCTCCATGCAGTCATTCAGGGCATCCTGGCCGGCATGGCCGAATGGCGTATGCCCCAGGTCGTGGGCCAGTGAAATCGCCTCGACCAGATCTTCGTTCAGTTGCAGGTTGCGCGCAATCGAACGGGCGATTTGCGCCACTTCAATGCTGTGCGTCAGGCGCGTGCGGAACAGGTCGCCCTCATGGTTGACGAAAACCTGGGTCTTGTATTCCAGGCGGCGGAATGCGGTGCAATGGATGATGCGGTCGCGGTCGCGCTGGAACTCGCTGCGGGCGCTAGGTGGCGTTTCCTCGAACAGGCGTCCTCGCGACAGCCCAGAATGTGCGGCATAGGGGGCGAGAGGTTGAGCGAGAAGCGCTTCCGGGTTCATCGCGGCAAATCTCCCGAGGCTAGCTGCTGCAGCGTCGCCAGCAGCGCTTCTTGCGGCACGCCGGTGACCAGATGGCCGCCCAAGGGGTTCATCAGGATGAACTTGATCTGGCCGTCTTCGTTCTTTTTGTCGACCTGCATCAGCTCCAGCCAGCGCTGAGCGCCGAGGTTGGGCGCCTCGGTCGGCAGGCCGGCGGCGCGCACCAGCGCACTGACGCGTTCCTTGTCGACGGCGCTGATGTGCCCAAGCCGGTGCGACAGGTCAGCCGCCATCACCATGCCGCAACCGACCGCTTCACCATGCAGCCATTTGCCGTAGCCCAGGCCGGACTCGATCGCATGGCCGAAGGTATGGCCGAAATTCAGGATGGCGCGCAAGCCGCCTTCGCGTTCGTCTTGCCTGACCACGTCGGCTTTCAGCTCGCAGGAGCGGCGGATGGCGTAAGCCAGGGCAACGTTATCGCGCGCCATCAGCTTGCCGATATTGCTCTCTATCCATTTGAAGAATTCGGCGTCGATCACCGCGCCGTATTTGATCACTTCCGCCAGCCCGGCCGACAGCTCGCGCTCAGGCAGGCTGTGCAAGGTCATGGTATCGGCGATCACTGCCTGCGGCTGGTAGAAGGCGCCGATCATGTTTTTGCCGAGCGGATGGTTGATGCCGGTCTTGCCGCCCACCGAGGAATCGACCTGCGCCAGCAGGGTGGTCGGGATCTGCACGAACGGCACGCCGCGCATGTAGGCCGAAGCAGCGAAACCGGTAAGGTCGCCGATAACGCCGCCGCCCAGGGCGATCAAGGTCGTCTTGCGGCCGCATTTTGCGCTCAGCAGCCGATCGAAGATCTGCATCAGGCTGGCCCAGTTCTTTTCTTCTTCGCCGTCCGGCAATATGATTTCCAGCACGCTCTTGCCGGCGTCTTTCAACGCCTGGCTAAACCCTTGCAGGTACAGCGGCGCGACGGTAGTGTTGGTCACCACGGCGACCTGCTTGCCGATGATCAGGCGCGCAATCCGCTCACGGTCGTTCAGCAGCGACGGTCCGATCTCGATCGGGTAGCTGCGCTCGCCCAGTTCTACCTGGAGCGTGATGGTCGGCGCCGGGGCCGGAGGGGGCGACTGCTGGTTCATGGAAGAATTTGCTGAAATAGGGGTGATAGCGCCAGCCTGGCTAACCGTGCCCGATCCTGCTTCAGGCTCGTCGGGCAGCAGTTCCAGCTGGCTCAGGATACTGTGTACCAGGAATTGTACGTTAGGTCGGCCGGTGTCGATGACAATGTCGGCCACGTCGCGATAATACGGCTCTCGCTGCCGAGACAGTTCTTCCAGGCGCCGGCGCGGATCGGCTGTTTGCAACAGTGGCCGGTTCTTGTCGCGGCTGGTGCGCTGCAGGATGTTGTGGATGCTGGCACGCAAGTAAATCACGGTGCCGCGGTTTTTCAGGTATTCGCGGTTTTCCGGCCGCATGACAGCGCCGCCGCCGGTGGCCAGCACGATGCCGCGCCTGCCGCTGAGGTCGCGTATCACTTCCGTCTCGCGCTGGCGGAAGCTCTCTTCGCCTTCTATCTCGAAAATCAAAGGAATCGAGACGCCGGTACGCGCCTCGATTTCGTGATCCGAATCAATGAATAGCTTGTTGAGTTTTTTTGCCAGAGCGCGGCCAACCGTAGTCTTGCCCGCGCCCATCAGGCCTACCAGAAAGATATTGCCTGTGTACCGCACCATTTCACCACTCAACCTTTTGCTCAAAATACAGACACCGGCGCCAGGCCGGTGTCTTCTGTGCAATTAATGCCCAGCGAGCCGGTCGATGACGATTTTCGGTGTCAGGAAAATCAATAATTCAGTTCGTTTGTTAACAACTGCCGTTTGTTTGAAAAGATAACCCAGAACCGGAATATCTCCAAGCAGTGGCACTTTAGTAATATCGTTTGAAATCGTCTGGGTATAAATACCGCCAATCACCACCGTCCCGCCATTTTCAACCTGGACCTGGGTCTGGACATGCTTGGTATTGATAGCCACACCGCCTGGAACCGTGGCGCCGACGCTGTCATTCGTCACATCTACTGTCAAAATGACATTGCCGTCAGGAGTGATTTGCGGCACAACTTCCAGTTTCAGGTTGGCTTTCTTGAACTCAACCGATGTGGCTCCGCTGCTGGTGGCGTTTTGGTATGGAATTTCAACACCTTGTTCAATCAGAGCCTTCTGCTGGTCAGCCGTGACAACGCGCGGACTGGAAATGATCTTGCCTTGCCCGTCCGCTTCCAGCGCCGACAACTCCAGGCTGATGAATTTCGATGCAGCGGAATTGAACAGGGTCAAAGCCAGCGAACCTGCCGTGCCAGTGCTAGGATTGGCCGGCAAATTCACCGAATTTCCTCCTATGATTGGAAGCGTGCCAGTCGACGCCGTCGCGGTTTGAGTGCCGCCTGCAGTGACATTTTTGCCATTAAAGCCAAAACCAAGCTTGGCGCCCAGATTACGGCTAAAGCCATCATTCGCTTCCACCATGCGGGCTTCGATCAAGACCTGTCTCGATGCGATATCGATCTTTTGCACCAGATTGCGGATATTCTGCAGAATGGTCGGCGTGTCGGTAACGAACAATTGGTTAGTGCGAGGATCAATCACAGCGCTGCCACGATTTGACAGAATGCTATTTTTCTTGCCCCCACTGCCGGCATCATCAATCCCGAACACTTTCTTGAAGGCTTCAGCTTTCTGATAATTCAATTGGAAGGACTCTGTGCGCAGAGGCTCCAGTTCGGCGATTTGCGAACGCTGCTCAAGTTCCAGTTTTTCTTTAGTCAGCAATTCGTCTTTCGGTGCGATCCAGATGACAGAACCGTTCTTGCGCATGTCCAGACCCTTGGCCTGCATCACGATATCCAAAGCCTGGTCCCAAGGAACATCTTTAAGACGCAGGGTCAGGTTGCCGCCGACGGTATCGCTGGTAATGATGTTCAGGCCGGTAAAGTCAGCAATCACCTGCAGCACCGAACGCACTTCCACGTTCTGGAAATTCAGGGAAAGCTTGTCGCCGCGATATCCCTGCGCGCCCTGTGCCAGCTTGTTCGGGTCTTCCTTGATTGGCTTGACTTCGATCACCAGCTGGCTGTCGCTTTGGTAAGCGCTTTGCTCCCAAAGACCTTTCGGCTCGATGATCATGCGTACATTTTCACCTTGCGTGACGGTCGTGATGGTTTTGACCGGAGTGCCAAAATCACCGACATCGAGCTTGCGGCGCAAGACATCCGGCAAGCTGGTTTTCAGGAAATCCACCACGATTGTCTGGCCTTGCTGGCGGACGTCGACACCAACCTGGGTATTCGGCAGGTCAATCACAACTCGGCCTTCACCCGCGGTGCCGCGACGGAAATCGATATCGCGCAGGGCGGGTTTCCCGTTCAGCAATGCTGCAGGGGCTGGCGCCGCGGCCACAGGTGCAGCTGCGGCTGCCGCGGGACGTACCGGCATGCCGGCAGCATTGACCGGCGTCGCCAGGCCGCCAGAGCCGTCGATGGTGACGATCAGGGAATTGCCGTCCATGGCGGTAGCGTACGACAAAGAACGTTTCAGGTTGAACACCAGGCGTGAGCGGTCGTCAGCTTGCGCCACCACCACATTGCGCACGTCGCCCATGCTGATATCTTGCGATGTTTTTCCGGTAGCGTTGCCAATCCCGATGAAATCGAAAGCAATGCGCGCCGGGCTGATCACGGTAAACGCAGTCGGCTGCGTACTCAGAGGACGCTTGAAATTGATCTTGACAATGACATTGGCGCCTTGCTGGTTGGCGTTGATCGAGGTGATCGCATTATCTTCCGCCGCCATTACCGGCGCTCCTGATACCAGCAAACACAGCAGCGCACCTAACATCAAGGCTTTTTGCCGAACCACGCTCAGCCGGCTCACGCTCAGGTTAACGAATTTTTTTCCTGCTGCAATCATTTTGTGCTCTCCTGCAACGCTAACTTGGCTTCGCGCTCGACCCATTCGCCGGACGCATCTTGTACGATTTCTTTCAAAATTACCTCGGACTCAGTGATGCCGGTGACCATGCCGAAATTCTGCCCTATGTAATTCCCCACTTTGGCCTGGAACACGGTCTTGTCGACTTGCAGCAAGACATAGCTCAAACCCACTTTTTGCAACGTCCCCACCATCTTGATGGTGTCCAGCGGATAGTTTTCCAGCGTTTCACGGCGCCGGTCCATATTCGGCTTCAGGCCGTTAGACTTGCCTTGCAGCTTGGCCAGCGCCACCAGCAGCTTGCTGGGATTGTAGGGATCGATGCTGGTCGCGCCGGCATAAGTAAAGGGAATGAATTTCTTCGGTTCGGTCAGCTTCGGGATTCCTACTTTGGTATGGCTCTTGACGTCAGCCATCCACTCCTTCAGCTCCTGCACGCCGCTGTCACCACAACCTGACAAAGTTGAGATAAATACGACAAAAAATGTCACCTGGGTCAGACGCCCAATGCGAAAAAACGTCATTTTTGACCTTTCTGCTTAGCTGTATCGGCGACCTTGCGCTGTGCCGCCACTTCGTCCTTGTCCAGATAGCGGAAGGTCTTGGCAATCGCGTCCAGGCTCAGCGCTCCATCCTTGCCGGCTGTCAGATTCATGTTGTTCAAGGTCACGATGCGCGGCAGGTTAGCGATGTCGCTGGCAAATGAGCCGACATCGTGATAATTGCCGGTTACCTTGATATTGATCGGCAACTCGGCGTAGTAATCCTTCACCACCACCTGGCCTGGCTTGAACAATTCAAACTGCAGGCCGCGCCCCAGGCCGGCCTGGTTGATATCGGACAGCAAGGCATCCATTTCGGCTTTGCTAGGCAGTTGCTTCTCCAGCGTAGCGACATAATCCGCCACCTGCAGTTTTTGCTTTTGCAAAGCATCCAGGTTGATCGCTTGCTGGATCTTGGATTTGTACTGCTCTTTCAGCTGCACTTCCTTCTGTTCACCGGCGTTCAGCTCATCCTGCTGGTCGCTCCAGTAAAAATACCAGCCCACCAGCAGCACCAGCAGGAACACTGCCACGCCAGACAGCACGCGAGGAACTATCGGCCATTGGCCGGGATGGCGGCCATTCAGTCCGCGGAATTGCGCGCTCAGCGAGGCGCTCAAATTATTCATATCCATCACTTGGCGTCTTTCAAGGTTGCTTTGGGCGCGACTGCGGCGCCGGCGCCGGTTGCAGCAGCTGCCGCCGTTTTTGGCGTTCCTGCGGCAGGAACGCCTGCCGCAGGAACGCCTGCCGCATCTTTGGCGTCCTTGTCAGACGGTCGCTTGATGCCGACATTGACAGTGAAAGCGAAAACACGCTTGCTGTCGCGGCCAGTACCACCGATATTGGCGGAACGGATTTCAATCAGGTCAGGGCGTTCCAGCCAGGCCGAATTGTTACCCAGGTTACGCAGCAGCTCCGACACCCGCTCATTCGATTGGGCATAACCATTCAACGCTACCCGCTGGCCTTCCTGCTTGAGGGAGTTCAGGTACACGCCTTCCGGCACCTGCTTGACCAGCTCATCCATCAGGTACACGGGCTGGTTGCGATCGCTTTGCAAATCCTCGACGGCTTGCTGGCGCGCCTTCAACGCTTCGATTTCCTGCTTGAGGGTGGCGACTTCCTTGATTTCTCCATCAAGACGGGTGTTCTCCGCCGTAATGAAACGATTGCGTTCGGTCTGGTTGGAGATGCTGTTGGCGAAGAATGCGCCGACCAGCAACACCACTACCAGGCCCACGATTGCCGACAGCAGCAACATGGCGAAATAAGTATTCTTGCGCTGCTTGCGCTTGGCTTCGCGGTGCGGCAGTAGATTAATCTTGATCATCAGCCAAACCTCCGCATGGCCAGGCCGCAGGCAACCAGGTAAGACGGTGCATCCATGCGTAATTGTTTTTCCCGCACATTCGGCCCCAGTTGCATGCCGGTGAAAGGACTGACCACCGAAGTGGAAATCTTGGCGCGCCCGGCCACCACTTCAACCAGGCCCGGAATAGTGGCGCATCCGCCGGCCAGGAACAGCTGGTCGAGGCGGGTATATGGCGTCGAGGTAAAGAAGAACTGGATCGCCCGCGTGACTTCCAGCGCAGCGCTCTCCAGGAACGGATTGAGAATCTCGCGCTCGTAGCCTTCAGGCAGGTCATTGTTGCGTTTTTTTGTTTCCGCCTCTTCATACGAGAGGCCGTAGGCGCGCACGATGTCCTGGGTCAGCTGGTTGCCGCCAAACGGCTGCTCGCGCTCATAAATCAGCTGGCCATCCAGCAAGGCCGACACATGCGTGGTTTGCGTGCCGATCTGGAACAGGCCGACAATCTGCCCCTGCCCGGCTTTCGGCAACTGCCCGATGATGCGGTTGATCGCGGCACGCGCCGCGTAGGACTCGATGTCCATCACGGTCGGCTTGAGGCCGGCAGCCTCCGCCACCGCCACCCGGTCTTCGACCTTTTCCTTGCGGGTCGCCGCCAGCAGCACTTCAACATCCTCCGGCGAATGCTGCGCCGGGCCGATCACGTCAAAATCAAGGCTGACTTCATCCAAAGCAAATGGAATATATTGGCTGGCCTCGGATTCGACCTGCATCTCCAGCTCTTCTTCCAGCATGCCGCTGGCCAGGATGATCTTTTTGGTAATCACCGACGCCGGCGGCATGCCCAGAGCCACCAGCCTGGTGCTCGAGCCGCTTTTTTTCCACAGCCGCCGCACCACTTCCGTGACTTGCTCGATGTTTTCAATATTGCCATCCACCACCGCGCCACGCGGCAACGGTTCCGAGGCATAGCGCTCCAGGCGCAATTGATCCTTGCCCGTCTCCGACAGCTCAACCAGCCTGACGCCCGACGTGCTTATATCAATCCCCACCAGAGGCGGGTTCTTTTTACCGATCAGCGATCCAAGATCTAATGCCAAGAGCATTTCTCCCGAGTATGTATTATTTGGGGAACATTCTGCCTGCAAGGCGGTCGCATTAGCGGGATACCGTCTCGAAGTTAGGAAAAACCTGTAAAACAGGGCTTACAGCAATGTTAAATTTTGTAACGTGAAATCGTAGCAATAAGAGGGGCCTACTGTAAAGAAATTTTCCACAGGGAAATTGTTCAAGTAGTGCAAAAAACCGCTCCATAGCGCCCTCACCGGTCCAAATTTGGTTTTTATCGACAATTTCTGTCTGAATTTCGCAACGTAGTTTGCGGTTCATCAAGAACGCATGATGCAGAGCAAGTTTTGAGCCAAGGGCTGTGCCGTTATAATGCGTGGCATCCATCTTTCATAAAACGCATCGAATGACGCCTCCAGACACAGCCAGCGACACCCAGCAGTACCCCTCTCCTTCGCGCCGTCGCTTGCCGCTGCTGCTACGGCTCCTGCTTGGCTTTTTTGGCATCGTTGTCGGCCTGGCTGTTATCGGCTGCCTAACTTTTTTCCTGATGCTGGCGATGGCTTATCCGAATTTGCCGGAACTCGATTCGCTCACCGACTACAAACCCAAGATTCCTCTGCGCATTTTTTCGGCCGACGGCGTGCTGATTGGCGAATTCGGTGAAGAGCGGCGCAGCCTGGTTCACATCAACGAAATTCCCGATGTCATGAAAAAAGCCGTACTGGCGATTGAAGATGATCGTTTTTACCAGCATGGCGGAGTTGACTACCAGGGTATCTTGCGCGCCAGTTTTTCCAACCTGACCGGCGGCGGCGGCGGCGCCAGCACGATCACCCAGCAGGTCGCCCGCAATTTTTTCCTGACCAGCAACGAGCCGACCTTCTTCCAGAAAGCATCGCGCAAATTCCTGTATGAAATCCCGCTGGCGTGGAAAATCGAGCGCAACCTGAGCAAGGACCAGATCCTCGAGGTCTACATGAACCAGATTTACCTGGGCCAGCGTGCCTACGGTTTTGCCTCTGCCGCGCAAATCTATTTTGGCAAGCGGCTGCAAGACATCACCACCGCGGAAGCGGCGATGCTGGCCGGCCTGCCGAAGGCGCCGTCGGCCAACAATCCGGTCGTCAATCCGAAACGGGCCACGGTGCGCCAGCAGTACATCCTGCTGCGCATGCTGCAGCTGGGCTACATCAGCACGACGCAGTATGAACAAGCCAAGAATGAAGCCTTGCACATCAAGACCGGCGCCAGCGAATTCGGCATCCATGCCGAATTCGTCGCTGAAATGGCGCGGCAGCTGGTGTACGAACAATTTAAGGAAAATACTTATACGCTTGGGCTCAACGTCTTCACCACCATCACCAAGGCGGACCAGGATGCAGCGTATATAGCGCTGCGCCGTGGCGTCATGGATTACGAAAAGCGGCGCGGCTACCGCGGCCCCGAGGGTTATATGGAAATCCCCGACGGCACCAAGGAAGAAGCTGAAGACGCGATCGAAGTGGAGCTGGCCGACCATCCCGACAGCGATGAAATCGTCGCTGCGGTGGTGCTGGAGGCAAATCCGAAACTGGTGCGCGCGGTGCTGTCATCGGGCCAGGAAATCAGCATCAGCGGCGCCGGCCTGGGCATCGCCACCAACCTGCTGAGCGACAAAGCGCCGCCGCAACGCAAGGTCAAGCGCGGCGCCATCATCCGCGTCATGCTGGACGGTAAAAACTGGACCATTACCCAGATGCCGGCGGTGGAATCGGCCTTTGTCGCGGCCGACACCAAGGATGGCGCCATCCGCGCCCTGATCGGCGGCTTCGATTTCAACCGCAACAAATTCAACCACGTCACCCAGGCCTGGCGCCAGCCGGGCTCGTCGTTCAAACCCTTCATTTATTCCGCCTCGCTGGAAAAGGGCTTGTCGCCGGCCACCATCATCAATGATGCGCCGCTCAGCTATGGCGGCGGCCAGACCGGCGGCCAGATCTGGCAGCCGAAGAACTACGGCAACAAATATGAGGGTCCGATGAGCATGCGCAAGGCGCTGACCAAGTCGAAGAACGTGGTCTCGGTGCGCATCCTGGACAAGATCGGCGCCAAATACGGACAGGAATATGTGACGCGTTTCGGCTTTGATGCTGATAAAAATCCGCCCTACCTGACCCTGGCCCTGGGCGCCGGCGCGGTGACGCCGCTGCAAATGGTGGGCGGCTATGCGGTATTTGCCAATGGCGGCTACAAGGTCAGTCCCTACATCATCAGCAAGATTACCGACGCCAACGGCAACGTATTGTCGCAGGTGCATCCGGAAACCGCAGGCGATGAAGCCAACCGCATCATCGACCCGCGCAATGCCTTCATGATGGACAGCATGATGCGCGACGTGGTGCGCTACGGCACCGCAGTCAAGGCGCTGTCGCTCAATCGTACCGACCTGGCCGGCAAGACCGGCACCACCAACGACTCGCTGGACGCCTGGTTTGCCGGCTACCAGCCGTCGCTGGTGGCGGTCGGCTGGATGGGTTACGACCAGCCGCGCACCTTGGGCGACAAGGAAACCGGCGGCGGCCTGGCGCTGCCGATCTGGATCAGCTTCATGCAGCAGGCATTGAAAGGTGTGCCGACAGAAGAGCGCGCGGTGCCGGAAGGCCTGGTCCATTCCGGCGGCGAATATTATTACGCAGAATACCCGCCTGGCATCGCCACCCAAAGCCTCGGCGTCGGCACCACAGCGCCGACGGAAGAGGAAAAAGCCAGGGACGAAGTCAAGAACGAATTGTTCTGATCAAACCGGGCAGGCGGCCGGACAGACAACAAGGCTTCCCTGGCAATCCAGGGAAGCCTTTTTCAATTTGAATACAGGTCCAGCAAGCGACGGGTATAGATTTCAATATTCTCCGGCAAGCTCACATCCAGCGTACGCAGCAAAGTCTGCGCATGGCGCCTGTAATCCTCCAGCTGGGCGTCATGCGTGGCAAACGCCTGCAGTACCGCCTGGCCGCCGGCAAAAGAATCGAACTCCGGATAATAGTAGCCGTAGTCCTTGATGAATTCCGAATTGTGGATCAGCGGATAGGCGCCGTACAAAGCTTCGTAGTACAGGTAGTTCTGGCCGTTTTCCCAGTGATGCGAAATGATGCAGTCGCCATAATTGGCCATGAACTCGTACACCGCGAAGCGCCCTTCGAACGACGCCAGGCCGTGATTCACCACATCCAATGCACGCGCGAACTGCGAGAACTTCAGGTGCTCTTTCAGATGCAAGGTGTTGCAAACGCTCAGGTGCTGCAGGAATCCCGGTTGCGCACGATATGCCTCTTCGCAGGCCAGCATCGGCAGCAGTGAGGTTTTCACCATGCAGACGTTTGGCTCGAAGCTGCACACCCGCCAGCGCGGCTTGCCAGGCTGGTAGCCATAGCTGAGATGGCTGGGCAAGGTAGCGATGCCTTTTGCAAAGAACAGCGGCGTCCACAGGTGCGGCACGATGTGCACCGGCGCCCGCGCCGTCAGGCTGAAATAATCCTTGCAGCTGCGCAGGTACTCCGGCAAGGTCCACACCGCGTCGTAGGGCTTGTCGCTGCACAGGCCGCCATGCGGCTTGTCGAATATCGCGCGTTCAACGTCGATCACGTAGTCATTGCCGACCCGCATCCAGGCGTAACGCCCGCCGCGCTCGCGGAATCTCCTGACCCAGTCTTCGTTCAGCTGGGCGCTCATTTCAATCACGACGTCCAGGGTTTCCATGGCCTGCTCCAGGCCGATCATGTCGATTCCCAGGTCGCCCATCATCATGGCGTCGTTGACCTGGTCGGTCTGGCCGTCCAGCACCAGCACTGCGCGTTCGACTGCAGGCGACTGGTTGAACAGCTGCACCAGGAATGCGCAGTTCTGGAAGATACCGTTTTCCCAGATCGATTGCGGTCCGGGACGTACATACAACGTCACTCCGACGCGCAGCTTGCGTTGTGGCAGAGGGTGGTTCATGACTGGCCCTCCGTGGTGTGCTGTAGTCTTTTCACAAATGCGTCCACGTTCTCGGGGCGTACCGGATCGAGCTTGCTCAGGTAAGCCGCTCCCGCTTTTTTATAGTCGTCCCAGAATTCAGGCTCTTGGTTCCAGGCGTCGAGCAAGGCATGGCCGCCGGCGCTGGCTTCGAAATCCGGATAAAAGATGCCGACGCCGCCGGCCTTCAGGTATTCCGAATTATGTATCAGTGGATAGCCCCCGTAGAGCGCGTCGTAATACAGGTAATTCAAGCCCCACTCCCAATGATGCGAGACCACGGCGTCCATCTTCTGCTGCGCCATGCATTCGACAAACGCCACGCGCGGCTCATAACTGGCCTTATGATGCCTGGTCAGATCGAGATTGATGGCGAAACGGTTGAAGGTTGGATGCTCTTTCATATGCACCGTGTTCATGACCATCATCATGCTCACCGAGCGCTGGTCCAGGCGGTAAGCCTGCTCGCATACCAGCATCGGGATAAAGCAGTTTTTGCCGACCGATATATTCGGCTCGAAAATCGCCGTGCGCCAGCCAGGGCGGTCGGCGCCGGTCCTGGCCTGGTAACCGAATTGATGGCCGCCTTTTTCAACCACATCGACATGCTGCTGGATAAACAGCGGCGACCAGATGTGCGGTATGGAAAACACCGGCACCCGCGACACGGTGCGCAGCAATGGCCCGCTGCTTTTCATGAATTGCGGCAGCGTCCATATCTCATGCCAAGGCGTACCGTTGAAGATCTGGCCGCTGGGGCGGTCGAACATCGGCGCTTCGGCATTGTCGGCATAAGTGTGGCCGACAAAAAAAGTGATGATCTTGACGCCCAGCGCGCGCACGTGACGCAACCATTCCAGCGGCAATTGCGCCCCCATTTCGATCACGACATCAAGTTCGAAGGTGACATCCTCCGGTTTCACCAGGGGCGCTTCCAGCCCATTCAATCCCATCGCCTCAGGCATATGGTCAAGCGCGCCGCCGTTCAATAAAAACACCCGGCCGACTTGCGGACTCTGCTGCAACAGCAGCACCAGGAACGCCAGGTTCTGGTTGAGGCCGTTGGACCAAAGCTGCGCGCCCTGGACGGGAAAGATGGAGATGCCTACGTTGATTTTTTTCATGAATTAGGAAAGATTGAAAATCATTGGTTCATACAATCGGCTGTTCCAGCAATGCGGCCAGTAAGCGCTCATATTCCGCCGTGACTTGCGAACTGCCGGGCAGGTAACGGTTCAACACCTGCCGTTGGCGCGCCAGATAATCCTGCCAGCTGCCGTCATGCGTACCCAATACTTCGAGCAACCTGCGACTGCCGTCTTTCACGTTATTGCCTTCGTAGTAGTAGCCGAGGTCGCTGCACATATAAGCGTTATGCACCAGTGGATAACCTTGCCAGCAGACGTCGAAATAAAAATAATTCAGCGCATTCTCGATCTGGTGGGAAATCACTACATCGGTCATCTGGCTCAGGAACTGCGGTGTATCGAAACGCCCCAGGAACACTGCCTTGTGCTGGCGCACGATATCGAGCTGGTTCATCACTGCAATGAACTCCTTGCTCTCGCGCGCCAGGCGCTCGGCATTGGTGACCTGCAGAATCTCGATATCTTGCGGCCGCTGCCGATAAGCTTCTTCGGCAATGAATGCCGGATACATGCAGAATTTCACGATATCGTTATTCGGCTCCATCACGGTCAGCCGCTTGGGGCCGGGACGCGGGCGATATTCGCCGTGATGGTCAAAATCCTGGCTGCGCTGGTTGACGAAAATCGGGTCCCACACAAACGGCACCACTTGCGCCGGCCGCCGGCGCAGGGTTTCGAAGTAAGACTGGCTGTTGGTGGCGACCTGAGGCACCATCCAGATCGCATCGTAGCGCTGGTTGACGAACAGGTCGTAACCCCACATCGGCCGGTTGAACAATACCGATTGCATCACATGCACATACTCGAATCCGCAGCAGTAGGATATCAATCGGCAGTCTTGCGTCTTCAGGTAGGCAGTCTGGTCAGCGCTGATCTGGCCGCCGAGTTCGATCAGCACATCCAGGTTGTCCTTGGCCTGCTCGAAGCTGACCGTCGGCCAGCGCGCCTGGTCCCACGGCAGCGCCGCGGTGATGGCAACCGCGGTGGTATTCACCAGATGCACCGATGCGACGCTCGGGCACTGCTTTAAGGTTTCAGCCAGGTACACGGCATTCTGCTTGATGCCGTTGTTCCATAGCGATTCGTTTTCCTGGTGCAAACCGATGGTGATGCCGATACGCAAGGTGCCTGTGTTCATGTCTTGGATTCAAATTAAGGGTGTATCGTGTTTGTCATTTGCGCGCCGGCGCCGCCATTTTGGTCTGCTCGGTCCAGTTGTATTGCACATAGCGCCGGATGATCAGGCAGCCCGGCGGCGAATCCACCAGAGAGACCGAACCGCCTGGCTCGGCCGGCGACACATATACCGTGAAAGTCGGCAGCAAAGGTGTGGCGCTGTAGCCTTTCAATTCGGTATCGGCAATGCTCTTGCATGAATACGGGGCGATGGAAATGCGCTCCGCGGCCACCGAACATGCGCCGCCATCCTGCGGCACCGCAGTAATCGATACCGCCGCCGATGCGCCGGCATATTCGATCCCGGTCAGGGAAAAGAACGGCCCGCGATCCGGGTGGGCGCGGTCCCAGTCCACCAGCACATCATGGGCGCTGGTGCCGTTGATAGCCAGCGCCGACAAGCGCGTGACGGCTGGCTGGCATTGCTTGACGCCGACGCTGCGCGCTGCTTCCGCCAGCAAGTTCTTCGGCGCTGCGGCAGCGGCTTTGGCGCCAGGCAGGTCGGATTTCATTTGCCCGTGTGCGGCCGGCATCGTCAATATAAGAGCGGTACAGAACAATGCCGCCCATGGCCGCCGGCATGTCCTTGATGGACTGGTTGAATCACTTGGTTCGCCTGCTTTCAAAATAGGTGGTGCATGCATCATCAGCTAGATCCGTTTGTAAAAAGCGGGACGCCAGGTCCGGCATCCGTGGTAGCGGGCGTTGTTGCCTCAGGCGCCGGCATGACAGCAGGCACCGTATCGGGGGCGACCTGCGGCACAGGCTCGCCGGGCTCGGCGGCGGGAATCGCCGGCGCTGAAATCGGCGGCACGGCGGCCGGCTCCGCGACAGGCGGTCCGGGATCTGGCGCCGTTGCGGCAGGCACCGGCGCCGGCTCGACATCGGGCGCGCCGGGCGCCGGCGTTGCCGGGACAGGTTCCGTGGCGGGGGTAAGCGGCTTCATGGGGGGCAACTCTGGCACCGTTACCGCAGGGGCCATGGCGGGGATGGCCGGCGTCGGCGCCGGCGCTGCGGGAGCGGCGACAGGCCCTGCAGCAGGAGCAACCGTCGGCGCCGACGCAGGCGCCACAGGGGTACCCGCCTTGGCCGCTGCGGCGGCTTGCTCACGCTTCATCAAGGCCACCACGGCCTTTTCACATTCTTCTTCACTATCGCATGGGATCACGAAGGTTTTACCCTCCCACCAGCCGCGCAGCACGTAAATGCCATTCTCCGCTTTCCTGCCTTTACCGTCGTTCAGCATCTCCTGGTACTGCGGGTGGGCAGGGGGAAAAGTCATGACTCCATAGCCCAGCTGACGGCCGCGATGCCATATCCCGCTATAAGTGGTGCCATCGGCAAAGCTGGCCTTGCCCTCGCCTTCCGGCAGCGAATCGATGAACATGCCGTCAAAGCGGTTGCCCGGCTCTTCAACACCGGTGGTATGGCCGCGCATTTTTCCTTGCTCCATGGCGCCTGTCAGCTCTGCCACCTGCTTGTTGTTGCTCATCCAGCGCACCGTTCCCGGTCCCTGCGCCAGGCCGTTCTCGCAGCCCCCGCTCCAGCGCGCTGTAATGCCCTCGGCGAGCGGCTCCGGGCTCCATACTTTACAGCCATTGCTGGTATCGGCAATCCAGTGCCTGGGTGTTTCAGCCACATTACTGCCCACCGGATTGTTCAGGTTGGCTGCGCTGACAGCGGCGGGAACATTGGCGGCCTCGACCGGCTTCGTCATGGATAGCAATGCGCCAAATAAAAAAACGGTGTTCAGGCCAGCCCGCATCCGCCTCGATGGGGATCGATAGCCGCTTGCCTCGCTGCAGGCAAATCCATCACGCCAATCACTTGGTTCTTCCGAATCCCTGATTATCATCGTGTTCATTGGTGGCTATCGATGGTTGAGAAGCGTTGAACAACTCTCCTTGATACAGTTTCCCCCCAGCCCAAAAGCAAACCGGTATCAAAATAATATTGTATTGTTCATATCTTACGACAAATGCAGCCTGGAATATCTCTTGCCCAGCTTCTCCGTCAATAAAAACTTACAGCGTTATCGATACCCCGCCCTGGGAACTGATCATGGCCGACAAGGCAGCAAAGAACTCTGAGCCGTCACGTGTGTTAATCCAGGCATCTCCCTTTTGCCGGTAGTGGAAGCCGCCGGATTTGGCCGCAATCCACAATTCCTGCATCGGCGCCTGGCTGTTGACGATAATCTTGCTGCCGTTGTCGACAAATTCAATCTCCAGCACATTGCCGCTGCGGCTGCACTCCACATCCAGGCCGGTATGGTCGGCGGCCTGCTCCAGCGCCGTCTCGATCTTGCCCAAGGCAGCCTCTGCCGCAGCCAGGAATTCTGATTCTGTCATGCTACACTCCAATCCATTTCGTTAAACTGTGATTCTAATCCGTGAAGCCCATTTTTGATTTGCCGCGTATTCCCATGATCGTCGCCATGGTCGCCGCTACACTCAGCCTGGCTGCGTGCGGCCAGAAAGGCCCGCTGTTCATGCCGGCCAAGCTGCCGCCGCCTATCGTCAGGACAGCGCCGGCCAAGCCAAATGTTGCTCCGGCGACATCTGATGAAACCATGACTCCGGCACGGCCGGAAGCCGTGGACATGCCAACAACACCCGCCACCACCAAATAAGCTGCCCTTATGTCGTATTTTTCATACAAGAATGGCGTCCTGCACGCTGAAAACGTTGCGCTAAACGCTATTTCGCAGCAATTTGGCAGCCCTACCTATGTCTACTCCAAGGCCGCGCTGACAGCCAATTTTTCAGCTTACGCGAACGCCTGCAAACAACACAGCCGTGAAGCGGACGGCGCACTGATCTGCTATTCGGTCAAATCCAATTCCAACCTGGCGGTGCTGCAATTGCTGAACCAGCTCGGCTCTGGTTTCGACATCGTCTCGGGAGGCGAATTATTGCGCGTAATCGCTGCCGGCGGCGATCCGTCCAAGGTGATTTTTTCCGGCGTCGGCAAATCGCGCGAGGAAATGCGCCTGGCCCTGTCGCACGACATCCTCTGCTTCAACGTGGAATCGATTCCGGAGCTGCACCGCCTGAACGAAGTCGCCGGCGCCATGGGTAAACGCGCGGCCATCTCGCTGCGCGTCAACCCCGACGTCGATGCCAAGACCCACCCTTACATCTCGACCGGCCTCAAGGAAAACAAATTCGGCGTAGCGTATGACGACGCCCTGTCCTGCTACCGTACTGCCGCCGCGCTGCCGCATATCGATGTGGCGGGAATCGATTGCCATATCGGTTCGCAGCTGCTGGACGACGCGCCGATGCTGGAAGCGCTGGACAAGCTGATCGAGCTGGTCGACCAGCTGGCCAGCGAAGGCATTCATTTGCACCACCTGGATATCGGCGGCGGCATCGGCATCACCTATGACGATGAACAGCCGGTCGTGATCGGCGACTACCTGGCCCGCCTGTTTGCCCGCATCAATGCCTGGCGCGAAGAAAAATACCAGGGCGCGCCGATCAAAGTGATGTTTGAACCGGGCCGTTCGATCGTCGGCAATGCCGGCATCCTGCTGACCGAAGTCCAGTACCTGAAGCATTCCGAAGCCAAGAATTTTGCGGTGGTGGATGCTGCCATGAACGACTTGATGCGGCCGGCATTGTACGAGGCCTGGCACGGCGTGCAGACCGTCGGCCAGCGCAGCACGGAAGCCCAGGTATACGATGTGGTCGGGCCGGTATGCGAGTCGGGCGACTGGCTGGCGCGATCCCGTTCGCTGGCAATCGAAGCAGGCGACCTGCTGGCGCTGATGTCGGCCGGCGCTTACGGCATGACGATGTCGTCCAACTACAATACCCGCGGCCGGGCGGCTGAAGTGATGGTGGATGGCGCCCAGGTACACCTGATCCGCCAGCGCGAAAATCCGGCCGACCTGTTTGCCCTGGAATCGCTCATATCGCCTTAAGCCAAGAGCACAGGAAGACCATGCGACAGTTCATGCTCAGCGCCATATCTTCCTGTTTCCTGATCCAGGCCGCGCACGCCGCCCATCCGCTGGTGACCGACGATACCAGCACCCAGGACAGCGGCAACCACCAGGTCGAATTGAACACTGATTGGCTGCGCCAGGACGCCATCCATAGCCACGTGGTGAATTTCACCTACACCTACGGCTTGCTGAAGAATCTCGACGTGTATGCCAATCCGCCGGCGACGCTATCGAGTCCATCCGGCATCAACGACGTCGCGCTAGGCGTCAAATGGCGCCTGTTCGAGGATGGCGATTTCAGCCTTGGCCTTAAACCGGAACTGACGCTGCCCAGCGGCGATCCGAACCGAGGACTGGGCCACGGCCGCGGCAGCATGTCGTTGACGCTGATCGGCAGCTACCAGATCGATTCCTGGGCATTCAGCGGCAACCTGGCGGCCTATTACAACCGCTATCGCTTGCTGGCCGACCAGCAAGCCAACCGCAGCGTGGTCTGGCGCGCTTCTGCTTCTGCGCTATATGCGGTGAATCCGAAGTGGAGCCTGGCATTCGACACCGGCATCGTCAGCAATACAGAACGCGCCAGCGACAGCAGCGGCGACCGCCACAGCAGCAGCAATCCCGGTTTCATCCTGACCGGCGTGATCTATTCACCCAATCCCAACCTTGACCTGGACGCCGGCATCAAATTCGGCCTCGGCTGCGGCGCCTGCGCAGCGCAAACCCAGCGTCAGCTCGGCGTCGGCGTGACCTGGCGCTTCTGAAGCGCGGCCCGCTGGCTGCTGCGGTTACGCAAGGCGAAGTACACGCGCACCAGCAGCAACGCGGCAACGATAGTCCCGAACACGATCGGCTTTTCAAAATTGTGCTTGCCGGCGCGCATCCACCAGAAATGCAGGATGCCCAGCATCGAAACCCCATACAGGCTGCGATGCAGCCATTGCCAGCGCTTGCCTCCAAGGCGGCGGATCATGCCGTTGGTGCTGGTCAGCGCAAGCGGTATCAGCAGGACGAAAGCAATGAAGCCGACGGTAATGAACGGGCGTTTGACGACATCCTTGAGCATCTCGCCGACATCGAAGAAATGATCGAACCAGAGGAACGTCGTGAAATGCAGGCAGGCATAAAAGAAGGCGAACAAACCCAGCATGCGCCGCAATTTGACGAGCCAGTTCCAGCTGGTGAATCGCCGCAGCGGCGTCACCGCCAAGGTGATGCAAATAAAATAGAGAGTCCAGTCGCCGCTGCTGCGCGTGATGAATTCGATGGGGTTGGCGCCCAGGCGATCGGTAAAACCGAACAGCAGCAGCCGCGCCGCGGGCAGCAACGCCAGTGCGAACAGGAAAGCTTTCAGGAATTTGAATTGCCCGGGTGCCGGATTGAACATGCTGCGCATTCTCGACCTAGAAGAATTTCTTCAAATCCATGCCGGCATACAGCGGGGCAACCTCGTTGTAGCCGTTGAACATCAGGGTCTTGCGCTTCTTGGTAAAGAAACCGTCTTCGCCGATGCGGCGCTCGGTGGCTTGCGACCAGCGCGGATGATCGACGTCCGGATTGACGTTGGAATAGAAACCGTATTCGCGCGCGGCGGCGATATTCCATGCCGTGCGCGGCTGCTCCTTCAGGAAACGGATCTTGACGATCGACTTCGCCGACTTGAAGCCGTACTTCCAGGGCAGCACCATGCGCACCGGCGCGCCATTCTGGTTCGGCAGCACCTGGCCGTACATGCCGAAACCCAGCAAGGCCAGCGGATGCATGGCTTCATCCATGCGCAAGCCTTCGATATACGGCCATTCCAGCACCGGCGCACGCAAGCCCGGCATCTGGCGGTTGTCGGCCAGCGTCGTGAATTCAACATACTTGGCGTTGCCGGTCGGCTCCACTTTCTTGATCAACGCAGACAGGGAATAGCCGATCCATGGAATCACCATCGACCAGCCCTCGACGCAGCGCAGGCGGTAGATGCGTTCTTCCAGCGGCGCCAGTTTCAGCAGGCTGTCGATATCCAGGGTCAGCGGCTTCTTGACCTCGCCCTCGATGGCAATGGTCCATGGCCGCGTTTTCAATGTCCCGGCATTTTCGGCGGGATCGGTTTTTTCGGTGCCGAACTCGTAGAAATTGTTATAGGTGGTGGCGTCCTTGAATGGCGTCGCCTTGTCCATCACCACATACGCAGGATTGGCCTTTGCCGCCAGTTTCTGGGCGCCGCTGGCCTGGGCCCAGGCGTCGCCCGTCGACAACTCCAGCAAACCGCCCGCGCCTGCCGCGCCTACGGCAAGTTGCCGCATGAAGCCGCGGCGTGATTCAAATACTTCGCGTGGCGTGATTTCTGAAGAAAACGGGAGATCGATTCCGTTGGGGCGACGATAAAGCGGCATGTACATCTCCGGCAAATTTGTTGAGGCTAACGATGTTTAGTCAGGCCAGCCGACGATTCCTTACAAGGGCAAGCCGAAAATCTGCCGGCACGATTTACCCGGCGATATTGATATGCTCGTGCAACTCCGCCAGCCGGGAAATCACTTTGGCCTGTTTCGGCAGTTCCGCTTCGACCTGCTCCGCCTGCAAGGCGAACACCTGCATGCCGGCGGCAACGCCCGCTTGCACGCCCGGCAGGCTATCCTCGACCACCGCGCAGCGGGCAGGCTCGGCGCCCATGGTCCTGGCGGCATGCAGGAACAGGTCCGGCGCAGGCTTCCAGGATCCGACTTCGTAGGCGCTGAAGATGCGCCCTTCGAAATAGGGCCACAGGCCGGTGACGCTAAGCGACACCTTGATCTGGTGCAAAGGGCCGTTGGAGGCCATGCAAAACGGCACTTTCAGCGATTGCACCAGTTCCAGCGCGCCTTCGATCGGCTGCAGGCGCTGCTGCAGCACCGGCGCGATGCGGTCGCGCAAGACCTTGGTGAAATCAGCCGGCAGCGAACGGCCGAACATCTGCTCCAGCTCGGCCACGCAATCCGCCATCCGCCCGCCTTTGAAGCGCGCCAGGGCAACTTCGGCCGACAGCTGCATGCCCAGCTCGTCCAGGTAATCCACCATCACATCGGTGGCCACCGTTTCACTGTCGACCAGCGTACCGTCACAATCAAAAATCACTAAATCTACAGCCATGTTTTCCGACTTCGCCATCTGATCACAATTCCCCGTACGAATGCAGGCCGGACAGGAACATGTTCACGCCGAGGAAAGCAAAAGTCGTCACCAGCAAGCCGATCAGCGCCCACCATGCCGCAACCTGGCCGCGCAATCCCTTCATCAGGCGCATGTGCAGCCAGGCCGCATAGTTGAGCCAGACGATCAGCGCCCAGGTTTCCTTCGGGTCCCACGACCAGTAGCCGCCCCAGGCTTCTGCCGCCCACAGGGCGCCGAGAATGGTGGCGATGGTAAAGAAGGTGAAGCCGACCGCGATCGCCTTGTACATCACATCGTCCAGCACTTCCAGCGCCGGCAGGCGGTCCGCCAGGTAGCCATGCGATTTCAGCAGGTACGCCACCGCCACCATCGCCGACAAGGCAAAAGTGCCGTAGCCGATGAAGTTGGCCGGCACATGGATTTTCATCCACCAGCTCTGCAGCGCCGGCACCAGCGGCTGGATTTCCGCGGCGTCGCGCGACACCATGTACCACAGCAGGAAACCTACCGCGGCCGAGATCACCAGCAGCACGAAGGCGCCCAGCTGGCGGGTGCGGTAGTGCTGTTCGTAATAGAGGTAAAACAGGGCGGTGATCAGGCTGAACAGCACGAACACTTCATACAGGTTGGAAATCGGGATATGGCCGATATCGGCGCCGATCAGGTAGGACTCGTACCAGCGCACCAGCATGCCGGTAAAACCCATCACCACCGCAGCCCAGCACAGCTTGGAACCGATCGATGCGCCAAAGCCGGAGCGCGTGATCAGGCCGCCCCAGAAAAACAGGGTCGACAGGAAAAACAGCGTGCTCATCCACAGGATCGCCGACTGGCTGGAGAGCATGTATTTCAGGAAAAATTTCTGGTTGGCCATGTCCAGCACGCCGCCATACATGGCGATGGCCGACAGCGACAACACCGCCAGCAAAGCCATCAGCCAGCGCACCGATTTCCAGTGCCAGCCGAGCCAGGCGAACGTTGGCGCGGCCAGCAGCAGCACGCCTTTTTCGTAGTAGTCCATATGGCTGCCGTAGCGGTTCAGGGCGAACAGCGAAGCCGCCACCAGCGCGACGGCAAACAGCCAGTCGACCACCGACAGCCGCTTGATAAAACTGCCGGGAGGGGAATACGTTTGCGTCAATTCCATCATTTTCTCCATGTCGTCCCGCCGTGGCGCCGGAGGCGCAACGGGACTTTACTCTATGCCTGCCTATGCTTCCGACTGCTTTAATTGTGTTTTCAACACTTCAAATTCTTTTTCAAAATCCAGTGTCTTGCGCTGCGAACTCATCGCCATCAATGCATGCGACTGCCCTGCCGCATCCTGGTCCGGACGGATCCACACCCACAGCCTGCGTTCACGCACATACAGCATCGAGAACACGCCCAGCACCAGCAGCAGGCAGCCCAGGTATACCACCTTCTTGCCCGGCGAGCGGGTGACCTGGAACACCGATGCCTTGATCTCGTCAAAACCGGTCATTTGCAGATATACAGGCGCATTATAGAAGCTTGCATCCGACAGCGCATTGGTGGCCAGCTGCAGGAAGCGCGCATGCTTTTCATCGGCCGGCAGTTCTTTCAACCCGTCTTTCTCCCGCGCAACTTGCCACAGGTCCCACATGCTGCCGTTGAGGATCTTCATGAAGATGTCAGCGGCCTTTTCCTGTTCCTGCGGCGGCACCTGTTCCAGGAACCTGGATATCGCCAGGTAGCCGGCCTGTCCGCCGGCCTGCTTGTCGCTGCCGGCGAACAAGGATAAGCCGCGCATGGCCGACTGCTCCAGCTGCATGCGCAGGGTGGCGATGCCCTCGCGGCTTTCGGGAATCGCGCGCTGCGCGTAACGATGCGCCGCCGCCTGGCGCAATTCGGGATTCAGCAGCGCCGCCCGCATGCGCATCCACTCTTGCACGGTATCCTCGTCATCGGCGGGAATCCGCAAATAGCGGAACGGCTCGTCCGGCGCGTCGCGCACCCCGGCCAGGAACACGTAGGCATCGTCGACCTTGATCGGCTGCATGTAATTGCTGAACTCGCGCGCCTGGCCGGTCTTGTCGCGCAGCTTGTATTGCACGCTCGGGCCGACATTCCTCAAATCCTTCTTGTTGGCGCTTTTCGCCGCATTGCCGAGGTGGCTGCTCAAATCGTCGCTCAGGCGCTGGTTGAGGCTCTTGGATTTGGTCACGGCGCGCAAATCGTCACCCGACTGCGCCATATTTTCCACGTTAAACGGGCGGAAACCAGACCATTCAATCGTATAGTCGGTATTACCGTTATTGGCTAAGGGCGTGCTGCCGTTGACCTCGCCGCTCACCGGGAAGGTGGCCCGGCTGCTGCCGGCCATCGGGTACGCAGTCAATTTGAGCTTGCTGCCGCCGTCCTCGAAACTCGACTGGTAGACCGCGATGCCCTTGTAGATCAAGGGCTGGTTGACCTTGATGGTGGCTGGGAAAGTATGGCCGTCGGCGTTATCCCGGATCACGACTTCGCTGGCGAACAGCTTGGGCATGCCGGTGCTGTAGAAATCGATGATGAATTTCTTGAGCTGGATCGTGAACGGCAGATCCTGGATCATCACGCCGTCTTTCTGCGGGATGATGGCGGTGCTGCTGGCGGAACCTTCGGGAATCAGCGTATTGCCGCGGAAGGTAGGATTGCCCAGCCCCAGGCGATGTTCTTCCGGGATCTGGGCGATGATGCCGCTGCCGTTGAACGGCGTTTTACCGTATAGCCATTGCTGGGCGCGTATCGGCAGGTCGGAGTCCAGCAAACCGCCGATGCAGATGATCACGATCGCGCTATGGGCAAAGATGTAGCCCCATTTGTTGGCGGCGCCTTGCTTGGCGCTGATCAGGGTGGCGTTGTCTTTGGCCACCAGCTTGGTCTTGTAGCCCTTGGCGGCAATCCGCGCCGCCAGCTGCCCGGCCAGCACGGCCGGCGCCGTGGCCGAAGTCCATTCGGACTTGTGATGGAAATTGCGCAGTGATTGTTCCCGCACGTTTTCACGCCAGCTGCGCACGTCCTTCAACATCTTCGGCGCATTGCGCACGATGCACAGGGAAGTCGAAATCACCAGGAAAGTCATGATCAGCAGGAACCACCAGGACGAATACACCGCGTACAAACCCAGCTTGCCGAACACTTCAAACCAGAACGGGCCGAACTGGTTGACGTAGTTCGGCATCGGCTCGTTCTGCTTGAGCACCGTGCCGATCACCGAGGCGATCGCGATGATCGTCAGCAAGCTGATGGCAAACCGCATCGACGACAACAATTCCACCGCGTCAGCCAGCCAGCGCTGGCTGGTCTTCAGCTGGATTCCCGCAGTAGTTATCTCGTCAACCTTGATTTCGTTACCAGTGCTCATAGCCAATTTGTCTCTTTGAAAAGAAAAAGGGGCGGCCTAGGCCACCCCTGAATTCACAAACCATTGTTATTGTTTTATCTCAATCCAGCGATGTAGTCTGCGACAGCCTTGATTTCATCATCCGACATGCGCTTGGCTATCGTCGCCATCATCGGGCCGTTCTTGCGGGTGCCATTGCGGAAGTTGGTCAGCTCGGTCACAGTGTAGTCCTGGTGCTGGCCGCCGACGCGCGGGAACTGGGCCGGGATGCCGGCGCCGTTCGGGCTGTGGCAGCCGGCGCAGGCCGGAACGCTCTTTTCGGCGATCCCGCCGCGATAAATCTTCTTGCCCAGTTCCAGCGTATCCTTGTCCTTGGCGGCGCCCGGCTTGGCCGGCTGCGCATCCAGGTAGGCTGCGATGTTTTTCATTTCATCGTCGGTCAGCACTTTGGCCAGCGGCGACATGATCGGATTGTTCCGGTCCGCGCCCTGGAAATTCGTCAATTGCTTGTGGATGTATGCCGCATGCTGGCCGCCCAGCTTCGGGTTGGTGCTGATGGTCGAGGCCCCCGCTGCGCCATGGCAAGAGACGCAGGCGGTGATGTTGCGCGCTGCGTCGCCATTGGTATACAGTGCTTCGCCCTTGGCTGGATCCGCTTTGGCAGGCCCTGCTTTTGGCGCATCCGCTGCATGGGCAACGGAGGAAAGCGCGAGCACTGCAACGAAGAAAGATGTCACTACTGGAAAAAACGCACGGTTCATTCAAACACCCTGAGACTTGATTTTAGAATTCGGTGGCGACGAAGCTGGCCGACTAAGCTACATCAACCGATCGCCTGGCTCCCAAAGGCTATCAGCTGCGTATAAGGTAATGCTAAGCGGAACAGCAGTACATAACCCCTTATTGTACAATAGCTTTCCGGCATTTTTGCCTCCCCTTACCGCATTTTCTGCTCAATCCATGTCCCTACTTTGGCAAGCCCGCTTCTTTACTACGGTCAATCATCTTCGAGACTTGCCAACTTTGCAAGTCCCCGAGATCGCTTTCGCCGGCCGTTCCAATGCCGGCAAATCGACCGCCATCAATCTTTTGTGCAATCAGAAGAAGCTGGCCTTTGCATCTAAAACACCTGGCCGTACCCAGCACATCAACTATTTTTCGATAGGCGGCGCCCACGTCGCACAGCATCGCAAGGATGAAACCAGGATCGACGAGATCCGCGCCTTGCTGGTCGACCTGCCCGGTTACGGTTATGCGGAAGTGTCCGGTTCGGCCAAGCTGCACTGGCAGCAATTGCTCGGCGACTATGTGCGCCGCCGCCAGCAGCTGGCGGCGCTGGTGCTGATCGTCGACTCGCGCCGGCCGTTCACTGAACTCGATGTGCAGATGGTGGAATGGTTTGCGCCTACCGGCAAGCCGATTCATTGCATCTTGAGCAAATCCGACAAGCTCAACCGCAACGATGCGACCAACGCGTTGCGCCAAGCCCGCACTTTCCTGGCCAGCTACGTCGATGAAAACAACCAGCAATTGCCGTTTACCGCACAGCTGTTTTCAGCGCTGAACCGCAACGGGCTGGAAGAAGCCAATGATCGTATCCTGGAATTGGCCGGCCTGACTGGCGCCGCCGGCGAAGTGCCTGACGCAGCCGCAGCTGGCGACGGCGAAGAAGAAGTTTAGTCACTGCGCTAAACATAAAAAAGCCCTGGAGAAAGGGGAATATCTCCAGGGCGCAATGCCTTATCACCAAAAGCGATACGGCCCCGCTCAGGGAGGGAAGCGGGAGGCGAATGATGCACCTATTGCTAGGAGAAGGACTGGCCCGAAAAAGTTCACGACTTTTTTATTTTTCGGCGAAAATATTAGCGGAGCAAATCGCAAGGTTGCTTCCCACCCACCCGATATCTCAGAAACCGACATGCCATATTCTCAGAAAACCGCCCAGTTTCCAGCCATCCGCATGCGCCGCATGCGCAAAGATGCTTTTTCGCGCGCGATGATGCGAGAGAACACCATCACTACCGCCGATCTGATTTACCCGGTCTTCATACTGGATGGCAAGAACCAGCGCGAAAAAATCAATTCGATGCCGGGAGTTGAGCGTCTGTCAATTGATCAACTGCTAAATGTGGCGGAAGAATGCGTAGCGTTGGGAATTCCAGTCATCGCCTTATTCCCGGTCATCAATCCATCACTGAAAACCCCGGACGGCATCGAGGCCACCAATCCGCAAGGTTTGATTCCACGTGCGGTGCGTGAGCTGAAACAGCGTTTTCCTGAGCTTGGCATCCTGACCGACGTGGCCCTCGATCCCTACACCAGCCATGGCCAGGACGGCGTGCTGAATGCGGACGGTTACGTGCTCAACGACGAAACCTGCGCCATCCTGGTCAAGCAGGCGCTGACCCAGGCTGAAGCCGGGGTGGACATCGTGGCGCCGTCCGACATGATGGACGGCCGCATCGGCGCCATCCGCCATGCCTTGGAAACCCACCATCACATCCACACCCGCATCATGGCTTATTCGGCCAAGTACGCCTCGGCGTTTTACGGGCCGTTCCGTGATGCGGTCGGTTCTTCCGCCACGCTCGGCAAGAGCAACAAGAATACCTACCAGATGGACCCGGCCAACAGCAACGAGGCTTTGCATGAAGTCGCGCTGGACCTGGCCGAAGGCGCCGACATGGTGATGGTCAAGCCAGGCATGCCTTACCTGGATATCGTGCGCCGTGTGAAAGACGAATTCAAGGTGCCGACCTTTGCCTACCAGGTCAGCGGCGAGTACGCGATGATCAAGGCTGCCGCCCAAAACGGCTGGCTCGACCATGACAAGACCATGATGGAAGCAATGATGGCGTTCAAGCGCGCCGGCGCCGACGGCGTGCTGACGTATTTTGCGCTGGATATCGCCCGTCACTTGAAAAAAGGCTAAGCGCCCGCTGCAGAAAAAGAGCCGTGCCGGATCGGCAAAAACGGCCTCGCCTCCAACGAACACACCGCCGACGTTACCCTTGGCAACGTCGGCGAACATGCCCCAAAAGTCGGCATATCAGCTTGAAACCCCTTCTTTTTGCATCCAGGCCACAGTAATTAAAAGTTCATGCATTTAGGTTTGACTGCATAGACGATAATAATTATCATTCACCTCTCTATTCCCGGTCAGCCATTCTTCTCAAACCCGACTACGTCGCGCTGCGAGCAAGACCAGCCAGCACCAGCACTCCCCCACCCGCAAAGAAATATAATAATGACCTCGCTCAAGAGTCCTCACCATCTTATCGTCCGCCGCTGTTCCGCAGCGGTTGCATTGGCTTTCCTGAGCCTGCCTGGGCTGGCCCAAACCGCTGCCGCTCCGATCACCGCCGACGATGCCAGCACTTCGACGCTGGAATCGATCCAGGTCAGCGCCGATTGGCTCGGCAGCGGCCTGCAAAACAGCGTGAAACGTTTTCCGGGGGCGCGCACCGTGGTCAAGAAAGAAGAAATCGAAAATAGCGGCGCGTCCAACATCGGCGATGTGATGCGCCGCATCCCGGGCGTGCAGTCGACCGACAATTCCGGCACCGCCGGCAGCGCGATCTCGCTCAATATCGGCGTGCGCGGACTGACCGGACGTTATTCGCCACGCTCTACCGTGCTGCTGGACGGCATCCCGATGGCGGTGGCGCCATATGGCCAGCCGCAGCTGTCGTTTGCGCCGGTCAGCCTGAACAACATCGAAGCAATCGACGTCGTGCGCGGCGGCGGCGCGGTGCGCTACGGTCCGCAAAACGTCGGCGGCATCATCAATTTCAAGACACGCTCGATTCCGGCCGAGCCTGGTTTCAACGGCGACGCCAGCGTGCGCTACAACGGCTATAGCGGCGGCGAAACGAACAAGCAATACAGTGCATTCATCGGCAGCCAGCTCGGTACTGACCTCGACCCCGGCCTCGGCCTGGCGCTGCTGTACTCCGGCTCCGACGGCTCCAGCTGGCGCGCCGGCAGCCGGGAAACGGTCAACGACTTTGCGCTGAAATTCCGTTACCAGCTGACTCCGGGCTCGGAACTCTACGGCAAGGTATCGTATTACGACGTCAACTCGCGTACGCCCGGCGGCCTGACCGTGGCGCAATATAATGCCGATCCTTTCCAGAACACGCGCCCTACCGATTTCTGGAGCGGCACGCGCAAAGGCATCGATGCCGGCTACCTCAACACGCTGTCGGCCACCCAGGAATTCGAAGTCCGCACTTACTACAACGAAAGCTTCCGCCAGAGCGTATTGATCTCGGGCGCCAACCTGGTCCACCAGCCGCGCAATTACGAGGTGCTGGGCATCGAACCGCGCTACACGCAGCGTTTCGATCTGGGCCAGACCACCAACGATGTCTCGGTCGGCTACCGTTATATCCGCGAGCGCGGCGACGACAACAGCTTCAATGAGTCCATCGCCAGCGGATTGCTGGCGCCGCAGACCACCTTCAACAACGCCACCGATGCCCATGCCGCCTATATCGACGACAAGATTTCGTTTGGCGCATGGCGCGTCACGCCGGGCGTGCGTTTCGAGCATATCAACTCTACCCGCGACGACCTGAAGGCGCGCAGCACCTACCAGACCACCAACAACAAGGCCTTGCCGTCGCTCAATATCGCCTACCTGCTGACGCCGGACCTGACCTTGTTCACCAACTACACTACCTCGTTCGGGCCGGTGCAGAACCTGCAGCTGAATTCGCAGTCCGCGGCCAATCCGCTGATCCCGGAACTGGCGAAAACGGTGGAAGCCGGCGCCCGCTGGAAAAGCCGCCGGCTGTCGGCCGAGGTGACGCTATTTGACATGCGCTTCGATAACCAGATCCAGCAGGTTGCAGGGACAGTGCCGGCAACCTTCATGAATATCGGCAAAACCAGGCACCAGGGTATTGAAACCGCAGTTGACTATACCTTCGACAAGGACGGCAAATTGGCGGGCTTGAACCTGTTCGCCAACTACAGCTACACCCGCGCGCTGCAGGAATCGGGACCGACCCGCGGCCTGGACGTGCCGTTCTATTCGCGCAATACCGATACCGTCGGCTTGCGCTACCAGCATGGTCCGTGGGGCCTCAACCTGTCGAGCACGCATCAAGGCAAGCAGTTCGCCGACAATGCCAATACCATCGCCGAAAGCGCGGACGGCAGCAACGGCGAGATTCCCGGTTTCCGCACCTGGAATACCCAGGTCGACTGGAAGGTGCCGGGCGCCAAAGGCTTCGACATCCTGGCCGGCGTCAACAACCTGGCCGACAAACGTTATTACACCCGCAACGTCGACGGCAATGCCGGACGCATGGTCGGCGCGCCGCGCATGGTTTACGTGCAAGGACGCTATACGTTCTAAACAGTTGCCATACAGCGGCTTTTGCCGCACGCAGCGAAAAAATGGAAGCCCGGTCCCGGCTTCCATTTTTGTTCGAGGAAACCCTCCTCCTGTATTGCCCGGGCTTTCGGTTACCATGCAAAGCAACAACATCGATCGCGGCAAGCGACAGGAGACAAAGATGCAAGAGAAAGTGATTACCCTGGCCACGCCGGTATTCTTTTTATTGATATTCATCGAGCTGGCCGTCGGCCTGCTGCGTCGGCGCAATACCTACCGCCTCAACGATGCGATCAACAGCATCAGCCTGGGTGTCCTGAGCCAGGTTTCCGGCGTGTTCATGCAAGTGCTGCGCATCGGCATCTATGCCTGGCTGGCCAGCCACATCGGTCTGTTCAAGCTGCCGGCCGACAGCCTGTGGGTATGGCTGTCCGGCTTGCTGCTCTACGACCTGTGCTACTACTGGCTGCATCGCTGCGGCCATGAAGTCAACATCTTGTGGGCAGCCCACGTGGTGCACCATCAAAGCGAAGACTACAATCTGTCGACCGCGCTGCGCCAGACCAGCAGCGGCCCGTTCCTGAGCTGGATCTTTTATGTGCCGATGGCGCTGCTGGGCTATCCGGTCGAAGTGTTTGCCGCCGTGGCGCTGATCGACCTGCTTTACCAGTTCTGGGTGCATACGCAGCAGATAGGCAAACTAGGATGGCTGGACCGGGTGCTGGTGACGCCTTCCAACCACCGCGTGCACCATGGCGTCAATGATATCTACCTGGACAAGAATTACGGCGGCATCCTGATCCTGTGGGATCGCCTGTTCGGCACCTTCATCGAAGAGCGCGACCAGGATCCCGTGGTGTATGGCACCCGCAGTCCCCTGCGCAGCTGGAACCCGATCTGGGCCAATTTCGAAGTCTACAAAGTCTTGTGGCTGGATGCCTGGCGCGCGCAACGGCTGGGCGACAAGCTGCGGGTCTGGCTGAAGGCGCCGGGCTGGCGTCCGGAAGATGTTGCGGCAAAATGGCCGGCCACGCCTTTCGATATCGCCCGGCCGCCGTATCATCCGCAGCTTAGTCTTGCCGCACAAGTCTACTGCCTGGTGCAATTCACCATCGTGCTGCTGGTCACCACGCATTTCCTGGCGGCGCAGGCCATCATGTCGTGGCCGCCGGGGCTGGCTTACGCTGCCTGGCTGGTGGCAGGGTTATGGATAGTCGGCGGCCTGATGGAGATGCGGCCGCACTACATCGCGCTGGAAGCATTGCGCCTGGTTGCAACCGGCGCCGGGGTAGTGATCGGCAAGGCCTGGTTTGGTGCGGTATCCTTGTCACCGCTGGTCCAAGGCGGCATCATCGCCGTATCGCTGCTCTCGACGATCGCCCTCTGGCTTATATTTAAACGCTTCTCGACAATGCATGGACATCTTTCTCATCAGTGACAACCAGGTCAGCCAAAGCAAGGAAATACCAGATGCCGTACCGGTCAAAGGTTTCCTGTGGATCGACGCCACCCACGAAGAAGTAGGCGCCGATCCTGAAGCCTGGCGCAACGCCATCGCGCTTGCCACCGGCGTGCAGATCTACGATCCGCACATGACGGATACGCTCAATCCGAACCACCCTTCGTATTTCGATTCGACCCAGGATTACGGCATGGTGGTGTTTCGCAAGCTCATGCTGAATGGCAACGGCAATCTTCGCACGACTGAAAACGGCGTCCCGATCGCCGTCGACAAGATTGCTGCGCCGCCAGCCGCGGCTGCCGACAGCGAAGCCGGCAAGCGCCGGATTCCCGCAGCCTTGAGCAAGCTGGCGACGCAGCCGGTGACCTTCCTGATCATGGACCATGCGCTGGTTACCGTTCACGAACGCGCCAGCCGCACCATCGATGCGGCGCGTGCGCGTTTGCTCGACCTTTGCAACAAGACTGAAAAGACGCCGCACTCGACGCGTCCGCCAACCTCTCCGGAAGATCTGCTGCTGCGCCTGATCAACGCCATGGTCGACCAATACCTGGACCTGCGCCAGCCGCTGACCACGCAACTGGATCGCTGGCAGCGCGCGCTGCTCGATCCGCGCCGGCCGTTCAAGGACTGGATGGCGCTGCTGGATGCGCGGATCGAATTGCGCAAGCTGGAAAACCTGTGTGAAGAGCAGCACGACGCCATGCAGGAATTGCGCGATTATTTCGTCGACATCGATGACGGCGTCGAAATCAGCCGCGCCAAGGACTTGCTGCTGGTGCGCATCAACGATGTGATGGAACACATTACGCGAGTGCTGAACCACGCGCGGCGGCTGGAGTCGTCGATCGAATCGGCGGTGCAGATCCATTTTTCCGCGGTCGCCCACCGTACCAATGAAATCATGCGCACGCTGACCGTCATCACCGCATTGTTCATGCCGCTGACCCTGATCACAGGGATCTTTGGCATGAATTTCGAAGTCATGCCTCTGCTCAAAAATGCATTCGGCTTCTGGCTGACAATGGGCAGCATGGCGCTGATTATCGTCGTCATGCTGGTATTCTTCCAGCGCCGCCGCTACCTGGAGAGCCAGGCGCTGGACCGGCGCTGAGAAGCCGCCTCCCGCAATAAAAAGCCCCGTTCTCGACGGGGCTTTTTTTCGGCATCTGGACCGGCGGCAGGATCAGTCGCGGTTCGGCTGCGGAGTCAAGCGCAGATAAGGGCGGATCGCCTTGTAACCCTTAGGGAATTTCTGCTTCAGTACCTCGGGGTCCTGCAGCGATGGCACGATCACGACATCCTCCCCATCTTTCCAGTTTCCTGGCGTGGCGACCGAATAATTATCGGTCAGCTGCAGGGAGTCGATGACGCGCAGGATCTCGTCGAAATTGCGGCCGGTGCTGGCTGGATAGGTAATGGTCAGGCGCACTTTCTTGGCCGGATCGATCACGAACAGCGAACGCACAGTCGCCGTTGCGCTGGCATTCGGATGGATCAGGTCATACAGTTCCGACACCTTGCGGTCGGCATCGGCGATGATCGGGAAACCAACCACGGTGTTCTGCGTTTCGTTGATGTCCTTGATCCATTCCTGATGCTTGTCGGCAGGATCCACAGACAGCGCGATCACTTTCACGCCGCGCTGTTCAAACTGCGATTTCAATTTGGAAGTCAGGCCGAGTTCAGTGGTGCAGACCGGCGTAAAGTCAGCCGGATGGGAAAACAGCACCACCCACGAATCGCCGGCCCAGTCATAGAAATTGATCTTGCCGAGCGATGAGTCCTGCTCAAAATCGGGGGCGACGTCGCCAAGGCGTAAAGTCATTTCAGTCTCCTTTGGATTGCATGGGGAATTGCGAAAACATCGAACTAAAACTATACCCTGTCGCAGCCACAGCTTAAAGAATTTTATCTACTATCTACATAACCGCAGGTTGGATACAAATGAGTAGGCATAGCGATCAGCTATCCAGCACCGATAATGATTGCAGGAACTTATCGGCGTTCTGGTAACCGATGACGCGTCCGCGAGGGACTTCCTGTCCCTGTCCGTCAAACAATATGATGCCTGGCGGTCCAAACAGATTAAAGCGCTTGAGCATGGCCTTGTCGTCCGCGTTGTTGGCCGTGACGTCGATTTGCAGCAAAATCATTTCGCCGAAGCGCGCTTGCACGCGCGGGTCGGTGAACGTGAGTTTTTCCATTTCCTTGCACGACACGCACCAGTCCGCATAAAAATCCAGCAATGCCGGCTTGCCGTTGGTCTGTGCCAGGGCAGCATCCAGTTCGGCCACTGATTTGACTCGGACAAATTGCGTATGCGCGCTTTGCTGCGCTCCACCCAGGTGCGCCAACGGCGCCAGCACATCGCGCCCGCCGCTGATGCCGCCGACCAGCTGCACCACGCCGCACACCATGAACACCACGCCGAATGCCTTGGCGAACCAGGCCGACGATTTACCCCACAGCAGGTATGCGCCGTAGCCTATGCCCAGCGCGGCCCAGCCCAGAATCTGCGCCAGCGCCGGCATCACCGGCGCCACCATCCATAACGCCACTGCCAGCATCAGCACGCCAAAGAAACGCTTTACCGATTCCATCCAGGCGCCGGCGCGCGGTAGCAGGGAACCGGCGGAAATGCCGACCAGCACCAGCGGCACGCTCATGCCGACCGCCATCGCAAACAGCGCGCTGCCGCCAACCACTACGTCACGGGTCTGGCTGATGTACACCAAGGCGCCGGCCAGCGGGGCTGCCACGCACGGTCCGACAATCAATGCCGAAATCGCGCCCATCACAAACACGCCAATCAGCTTGCCGGCCGATTGCTGGCCGGAGGCTTGCGTCAGCCTGGTCTGGAAAGCCGCCGGCAGTTGCAGCTCATAGAAACCGAACATGGATAGCGACATCAGCACCATCAGCAAAGCGAACGCCGACAATACCCACGGATTCTGCAAAGTGGCGGCCAGGCCTTCGCCAGCCAGGCCGGCTGCAACGCCCAGCGCGGTGTAGACCAGCGCCATCCCTAGCGCATAGGTCACTGAAAGCAGGAAACCGCGGCCGCGGCTGACCTTGGTGCCTTCGCCGACAATGATCGACGACAGGATAGGCACCATGGGCAGGACGCAGGGCGTGAAGGCGAGCCCCAGGCCCAGCAGCAGGAACAGCGGCATGATCACCAGCAGTTTGCCGCCCTTCAGCGATGATTCGATGCGGCCGCTCTCGGTATCGGCGGGAGCGGATGGAATCACGCTCCCAGGCGCCTGTACGGCGGCCGCAGAGGCATTACCGCCTGCGACCGGCGTATCGATGGCGCTGCTGCCTTTCGCGATACCCATCGCGCTCAACAGGCCGCCTGTGGAGCTGCCGCCGGTGGTAGACAGGCTGATGTTCGAATCCATGGGCGGATAGCACAGCCCCTTGTCGGCGCAGCCCTGGCCGGTGGAAATCAGCGTGAAGCTGCCGTTTGCCTCGACCGGCAGGCGGATGGTCACGCTGTGATGATAGGTCTCGACATTCTTGTTGAAGGTCTGGTCGAACTTGACCGTGCCGGCGGGGATCTGCGGTTCGCCCAGCGTGGCGCCTTCAGCCTTGAAATGGAAACGCTCGCGATACATGTAATAGCCGTCGGCAATCGCGTAGGTCACTTCGGCTGTCTTGGCATCGGCCATGCGCGCTGAAAACTTGAACGCCACTTCCGGCGCCAGGTAGTCGTCTTCCTCGGCATGCGCCAGGCACAGCGCGAACATCATGGCAAACAACAGGGACAATTGCCTAATGTGCTTAACAAGGTACTTAAACATTCACGTCCTTTTGGGTTTCTGCAGTAATCCAGTCCAGGTAGGCCGGCAAACCGGCCACGATCGGCAAGGCAATTATTTCCGGCAACGCGTACGGGTGGGCCGCCTTGATTGCAGCCTCCAGCTCCGCGTAGCGAGCGGCGGCGGTCTTGATCAGCAAAGTCGCTTCGCTGGCCTGCTCCACCACGCCTTGCCAGCGATACACCGCTTGCACGGCTGGCAGGATATTGACACAAGCTGCCAGTTTTCGTTCTACCAGCTGCCGTGCCAGCGCTTGTGCGCTGGCCGCATCCGGCAAGTTGGTGAGTATAAGCAAGGCATCTGACATAGTCGATTCCCCAAGGTGATCCTTACAACCGGCGCCGCGATTCAATATCATGGCGCAGGGCCAGGGAATGGCGCGCAAAACGCAAAAAAGCCAGGCTAGGCCTGGCTTTTGATTTTAACGCAGCTGAGCTGGTTAAGTTAGCTAACTGAGTTGACTAGCTTAGTCAGCTGTCGGTACATCAGCAGCATCGCTGATTTCAGGACGGTCCAGCAGCTCGATGTAAGCCATTGGAGCGTTATCGCCAACGCGGAAACCCATTTTCAGGATGCGCAGGTAGCCGCCGTTACGATTTGCGTAACGTGGGCCCAGTTCAGCAAACAGCTTCAGGACCATTTCGCGGTCACGCAGACGGGCGAATGCCAGGCGCTTGTTCGCCAGTGTGTCGGTCTTGCCCAGTGTCAGGATCGGTTCGATCACGCGACGCAGTTCTTTTGCCTTCGGCAATGTGGTCTTGATTGCTTCGTGGCGCAGCAGCGAAACAGTCATGTTGCGCAACATGGCGAGGCGGTGGGAAGAAGTACGATTTAATTTACGGAGGCCGTGACGGTGACGCATGGTAATTCCTTTCAGTTTTTGAGTTTACATCCAGCTCTTCGATCGACTTCGGCATGTTGCCTGGGTCGCGGGCCGGTTGAAATTAAGTACAACAATGAATACAACAAGGGTGGAACCGGTAAAACTCGCTCAGGAGCGCGGCCCAAGGGCGAGATTCTATCCCACCCCGGGCTGAACAACAAATATTACTTTTCCAGGCCTGCAGGCGGCCAGTTTTCCAGCTTCATGCCCAGTGTCAGGCCACGGGACGCCAGGACTTCCTTGATTTCGTTCAAGGACTTGCGGCCCAGGTTTGGCGTCTTCAGCAGTTCATTTTCGCTACGCTGGATCAGATCGCCAATGTAGTAAATGTTTTCTGCTTTCAGGCAGTTCGCCGAACGTACTGTCAGTTCCAGGTCGTCTACCGGGCGCAACAGGATCGGATCGACTTGCGGTGCGCGCGATGGAGCTTCGGCAGCAGCTTCGGTGCCTTCCAGCGCAGCGAACACGTTCAGCTGGTCAACCAGCACACGCGCCGATTGGCGAATCGCTTCTTCCGGAGTGATCACGCCATTGGTTTCAATGTTGATGACCAGCTTGTCCAGGTCGGTACGCTGCTCCACACGCGCCGATTCAACAGCGTAGGAAACACGGCGGACCGGCGAGAACGATGCGTCCAGGATGATGCGACCGATGGTCTTGTTGGCATCTTCCGTCAAGCGACGGACGTTGCCGGGCACGTAACCACGGCCTTTTTCAACCTTGATCTGCATGTCGAGTGCGCCACCGGCTGTCAGGTGGGCAATCACGTGTTCCGGATTGACCAGTTCGACGTCATGCGGCAGGTCGATGTCGGAAGCCAGGACTGCGCCTTCGCCATCTTTTTTCAAGGTCAGCGTGACTTCGTCACGGTTATGCAGCTTGAATACGACACCCTTCAGGTTCAGCAGGATATCGACTACGTCTTCCTGCACGCCGTCGAGCGACGAGTATTCGTGAACCACGCCGGCGATCGTCACTTCAGTCGGCGCGTAGCCAACCATCGACGACAGCAGCACGCGGCGCAGCGCATTGCCCAGGGTGTGGCCGTAACCACGTTCAAACGGTTCCATCACGACTTTAGCGTGGCCGGCACCCAGTGCTTCTACTTCGATAATACGTGGCTTCAACAAGCTGTTTTGCATGAAATGTCCTTTTCAATACCCTCGGCTCGTTACACCGATAAGGCTGATGGCATTAAGGGCGCCGCCGATAATCCTGAAGATTGCCGGCGCCACCCTGATGAAAAAGCCCCGCCTGCGGAAAATATGACTGCGGGCAGGGCCGGAAAAACTGAAATTAACGCGAGTACAGTTCGACGATCAGCGATTCGTTGACATCGTTGGCGATTTCGTTGCGGTCTGGCAGGGACTTGAAAGTACCTTCCATTTTCTTCGCATCGACCGAAACCCACGATGGCATGCCGCCTTGTTCTGCCAGCGACAGAGCTTCAACGATACGCACTTGCTTCTTGGCTTTTTCGCGGACGGCAACAACGTCGCCTGGCTTCACTTGGTAAGACGCGATGTTGACCACGTTGCCGTTGACGGTGAACGCCTTGTGCGAGACCAATTGACGGCCTTCAGCACGGGTCGAACCGAAACCCATACGGTAAACAACGTTGTCCAGACGCGCTTCCAGCAAACGCAGCAATGTTTCGCCGGTGTTGCCCTTGCGACGGTCCGCTTCAGCGAAATAACGGCGGAACTGGCGTTCCAGGATGCCGTACATACGCTTGACCTTTTGCTTTTCGCGCAATTGGTTGCCGTAGTCGGAGGTACGTGCGCCCGATGTGCGGCCATGCTGACCTGGCTTGGAATCCAGTTTGCACTTGGAATCCAGCGAGCGGCGTGCGCTCTTCAGGAACAGATCCGTACCTTCACGGCGGGAGAGTTTTGCTTTAGGTCCGATATAACGTGCCACGATGTTTCCTTTTAAAAATATGACGCCGAGACATTACTGCCTTTTGCGGTCGACAACCGACCTGGCGCTAGTCCGGTTTGCTTTCAACCAGACAGTGGGCTTAAGAACAAAACCCGCCAAGGTCATTGGCGGGCAACTTGCAATCGCTACTGCAGGCAGCAGCGACAATCAGAATCGATTTAGATACGACGACGCTTAGGTGGGCGGCAGCCGTTATGCGGTACTGGAGTGACATCTTGAATCTGGGTGATCTTGATGCCCAGGTTGTTCAATGCACGAACCGCGGATTCGCGACCTGGGCCTGGGCCCTTGATGCGAACTTCCAGGTTCTTCACGCCACATTCCACAGCCACTTTACCAGCGGCTTCGGCTGCAACCTGCGCTGCAAATGGAGTCGACTTGCGGGAGCCTTTAAAGCCAGCGCCACCAGATGTCGCCCACGACAACGCGTTACCTTGACGATCGGTAATCGTGATGATGGTGTTGTTGAAAGACGCGTGGATGTGCGCGATGCCTTCAGCAACGTTCTTTTTAACTTTTTTACGCACACGTGCTGCTGCGGCGTTATTTGGGGACTTTGCCATAATAATTTCCTTGAATCCGACTACCTAAGAACAATCAGTTGCCACGGAAGCGTGGCAGCTTAATTATTTCTTCAGCGATTGAGCGGCTTTGCGCGGGCCCTTGCGGGTACGAGCATTGGTACGAGTACGTTGGCCACGGCAAGGCAAGCCTTTACGGTGACGCATACCACGATAGCAACCCAGATCCATCAAACGCTTGATGTTCATCGACAGTTCACGACGCAGGTCACCTTCGACGACGAATTTTGCAATTTCGTCGCGCAGCTTTTCCAGCTCGTTATCGTCGAGATCTTTGATCTTCTTCGTAGTCAAAATACCCGTGCTCTCGCAAATTTCTTGTGCGCGTGGGCGGCCAACACCGTAGATGGCTGTCAAGCCGATGACGGTGTGCTGATGATTGGGGATGTTGACCCCTGCAATACGTGCCATTCGTTATTCCTCGATCAATAACGTTAATTAACCTTGGCGCTGTTTATGGCGCGGTTCCGTACAAATGACGCGAACTACGCCTTTGCGCTTAATGATCTTACAGTTGCGGCAGATCCGCTTGACTGATGCGAGCACTTTCATTTTCGTCTTCTTTCTATACTAAAAGTTACTTGGTACGGAACACAATCCGTGCCCGGCTTAAATCATAAGGTGTCAATTCCACTGTCACCTTATCTCCTGGCAGGATACGAATATAGTTCATGCGCATCTTGCCAGAAATATGACCGAGGACGATATGTCCGTTTTCCAACTTGACTCTAAATGTTGCATTGGGGAGATTCTCAAGAATCTCGCCTTGCATCTGGATAACGTCGTCTTTTGCCATTCGGTCTACTGGTTCCTCTGGTCGTTCATCTCAACTTACCGCGTCGAAACGCCGCCCTTGAAATTTGCCTTACGCAGCAGCGAATCATATTGCTGCGACATCACGTAATTCTGTACCTGCGCCATGAAGTCCATGGTGACCACTACGATAATCAACAGCGATGTACCACCAAAATAGAACGGTACCTTCCAGCGAGCGATCAAGAATTCCGGAACCAGACACACTACCGTGATATAGACCGCGCCAACCAGAGTCAAACGCATCAAGATCTTGTCGATATAACGTGCTGTCTGTTCACCTGGACGAATCCCCGGCACAAACGCGCCGCTTTTCTTCAGGTTGTCTGCTGTTTCCTTGCTGTTGAATACCAGCGCAGTGTAGAAAAAGCAGAAGAATACAATCGCAATCGCATACAGCAAAGCATGAATCGGCTCGCCTGGCGCCAGTGAAGCCGCCATATCCTTCAGGAAGTTGACCACCGGATTGGTTGAATCACCGGAAGTAAACCAACTCGTGATTGTCGCAGGAAACAAGATGATCGAGGAAGCAAAGATTGGAGGAATTACACCAGCCATATTCAGCTTCAGCGGCAAATGACTGCTTTGACCGCCATAAATCTTGTTGCCTACTTGACGCTTGGCATAATTCACCAGGATCTTGCGCTGGCCGCGTTCGATAAACACCACCAGGTATGTCACGCCGGCTGCGATCAGACAAATCAGGATCGCCGACAAGGCACTCATGGAACCGGTACTTACCTGTCCGAACAAACCACCAACCGCATTTGGCAAACCAGCTGCGATACCTGCAAAAATGATGATCGAGATACCATTACCAAGACCACGCTCGGTAATCTGTTCACCCAACCACATCAAAAACATCGTTCCTGTCACCAGCGTCACAACTGTCGTGAAGCGGAAAGCCAAGCCTGCATCCAGCACCAGGCCAGGTTGCGATTCCAGCGCTACTGCAATCCCCAGGGCCTGGAACGTCGCCAGCAACAGCGTACCGTAACGGGTGTATTGGGTAATCTTGCGGCGACCGGATTCGCCTTCTTTCTTCAACGCTTCCAGCTGAGGCGACACAATCGACATCAATTGCATCACGATCGAAGCCGAGATATACGGCATGATCCCCAGCGCAAACACGGTGAATCGCGACAACGCACCACCAGAGAACATGTTGAACATGCCCAAAATGCCGCCCTGGTGCTGCTTAAACAATTGCGCTAACTGCGATGGGTCAATTCCCGGTACAGGAATATGCGCACCAATACGATATACAACCAATGCAGCAAGCAAGAACCACAGACGGCCCCAAGGGAAGCCGCTCGCAGCACTCTTTGCAAGTTGGGGAGAAGTCGCCACTTATTGCTCCATTGCTACGAGTTAGAACGACAAATTAAGCAACCGATCCGCCCGCCGCTTCAATCGCAGCTTTTGCACCCTTAGTAGCGATCAAGCCTTTGAGCGTTACCTTCTTGGTGACTTCGCCCGACAGGATGACGCGTACCACGCGTGCCAGCTCACCGATCACGCCAGCTTGCTTCAACACCAGGATATCGATTTCAGTTACCGGCAGGTTTTCCAGGTCCGACAAACGAACTTCAGCCTTGTACGGCGTTGCCATCGACTTGAAGCCGCGTTTTGGCAAACGACGTTGCAGAGGCATCTGACCGCCTTCAAAGCCGACCTTGTGGAAACCGCCCGAACGCGATTTTTGACCCTTGTGACCGCGGCCGGCTGTCTTACCCAGGCCCGAGCCGATACCACGACCAACGCGACGCTTGTAATGCTTGGCGCCATCTGCAGGTTGAATAGTATTCAATTCCATAATTTGCTCCGTTCGCAAGCCTAAGCTTACGACACCACTTTCACAAGATAGGACACTTTATTGATCATGCCGCGCACAGCTGGGGTGTCTTGCAATTCGGAAACCGAATTGACACGACGCAGGCCCAGGCCGCGAACTGTCGCGCGATGAGTTTCGCGCGTGCCGATCAAACCCTTGATCAATTGTACTTTTACAGTCTTTGTCATTTTGATCACCTTAGCCCAGAATTTCTTCAACGGACTTGCCGCGCTTGGCAGCAATTTCCGATGGCGTGTTCATCTTTGACAAGCCGTTCAAAGTAGCACGAACCATGTTGTAAGGATTGGTCGAACCAGTGGACTTGGCCACAACGTTCGTCACACCCAGTACTTCGAAGATTGCGCGCATTGGACCGCCGGCGATGACGCCAGTACCGTCTTTTGCTGGCAGCATCAGCACCGATGAGGCGCCGTGCTTGCCGGAGATTGCGTGTTGCAATGTACCGTTCTTCAGCGTTACCTTGATCATCTTGCGACGGGCTTCTTCCATAGCCTTCTGCACTGCAACCGGCACTTCCTTGGATTTGCCCTTGCCCATGCCGATACGGCCATCGCCATCACCAACAACAGCCAATGCTGCGAAACCCATGATACGACCACCCTTGACCACTTTGGTCACACGGTTGACCGCGATCATTTTTTCGCGCATGCCATCATCCGGCTTATCGCTTTGCATTTTCGATTGCATTTTTGCCATGACGATTCTTCCTTAGAACTTCAGACCGGCTTCACGGGCGGCATCTGCCAGCACCTTGACGCGGCCGTGGTAACGGAAACCGGAGCGATCAAACGCAACTTCGGTAACTCCTGCTTTCAGTGCCTTCTCGGCAACGCGCTTGCCAACCAGAGATGCAGCTGCCGTATTGCCGCCTGCACCGGACTTGCCGGCCAGTTCTGCACGTACTTCAGCTTCCAGTGTGGAGGCCGAAGCCAGCACTTTAGCGTCAGGGCCGATGATGCTGGCGTAAATGTGCAAGTTGGTGCGATGCACTGCCAGGCGGTTCACCTTTAACTCTGCGATCTTGGCACGCGTTTGGCGTGAGCGGCGCAGACGTGATTGTTTCTTATCCATCGTCAACCCCTATTACTTCTTCTTGGTTTCTTTAAGGATTACCACTTCGTCCGAGTAACGAACGCCCTTGCCCTTATACGGCTCAGGTTCGCGGTAAGCACGAACTTCTGCAGCAACCTGACCAACACGTTGCTTGTCGATACCCTTGATCAGGATCTCGGTTTGCGTCGGAGTTGCCACGGTCACGCCTTGCGGCATTTGGTGAACCACCGGATGCGAAAAACCGAGCGACAGATTCAACTTGTCACCTTGTGCTTGCGCACGAAAACCCACGCCAACCAGGTTCAGCTTCTTTTCGAAACCCTTGGTTACGCCATTGACCATGTTGTTGACCAGAGCACGCAGGGTGCCTGACATCGCATTGGCTTCGCGGCTATCGTCAGCGGCAGCGAAATTCAGCGTGCCGTTGTTGTTTTCGATTTTTACCAGGCCATTCAAAGCCTGGGAAAGTGAGCCCAATGGGCCCTTAACTGTGATCTGCGCTGCTGTAATGGTCGCTTCCGCGCCAGTTGGCAGTGCAATCGGCATTTTACCTACACGAGACATGTTGCACTCCTTAGGCGACGTAGCAAATAACTTCGCCACCGACACCGGTTGCGCGCGCTTTGCGGTCCGTCATGACACCAGCAGGTGTCGAAATAATTGCCACACCTAAGCCGTTCATCACGTTAGGGATGTCATCTTTGCCCTTGTAGATCCGCAGCCCTGGACGGGACACACGATCAAGACGTTCGATAACAGGACGGCCGGCGTAATACTTCAAACCGATTTTGAGTTCCGCTTTGCCGCCTTCTTCTGCGACAGCGAAATCTTCAATGTAACCCTCGTCCTTGAGGACGTTGGCAATCGCAATCTTGACCTTCGACGATGGCATTGCCACGGTTGTCTTGTGAACTACTTGCGCATTGCGGATACGGGTCAGCATATCGGCGATAGGATCGCTCATACTCATTGCATATTCTCCTATTACCAGCTTGCTTTAGTCATACCCGGAATTTCGCCACGCATGGCGATTTCACGGAGCTTAATACGGCCCAGACCGAACTTGCGGAAAGTGCCACGTGGACGACCAGTCAGGGAGCAACGATTACGTTGACGTGTCGGAGCCGAGTTACGTGGCAGCGCTTGCAATTTCAAGCGAGCTTCGTAGCGCTCTTCTTCCGATTTCGATTGGTCATCAATGATTGCCTTCAACTCGGCACGCTTGCCGGCGTATTTCTTTACCAGGTCAGCGCGCTTTTGTTCACGGTTAATCAGTGCCAGTTTTGCCATGGCAACCTCAGTTTCTGAACGGAAATTTAAATGCGGCGAGAAGCGATTTTGCTTCGTCGTCGGTCTTTGCAGTCGTCGTGATACTGATATTCATACCACGCAACACATCAATCTTGTCGTACTCAATTTCGGGGAAAATGATCTGCTCTTTCACACCGATATTGTAGTTACCACGACCGTCAAATGCGCGACCGGAAACGCCACGGAAGTCACGAACGCGCGGCAGCGCGACAGTGATCAGGCGATCCAGGAACTCGTACATCTGAGCGCCACGCAATGTAACCATGCAACCGATTGGATAGCCTTCACGGATCTTGAAACCCGCGATAGCTTTCCGTGCCTTGGTCACGACTGGCTTCTGACCTGCAATCTTGGTCAAATCGCCAACAGCGTGTTCAATGATCTTCTTGTCCGCAATCGCTTCCGACAGACCCATGTTCAGGGTGATCTTCAGGATGCGCGGCACTTCCATTACGGACTTGTAAGCGTATTTCGCTGTCAGGTCGGTAACGACTTTTTCTTTATAGAATTCTTGGAGACGGGCCATGATCTCTTAAACCTTAACAACTTCGCCACTGGACTTGAAAACGCGGACTTTCTTGCCATCCACATCTTTAAAACCAACGCGATCTGCCTTGCCAGTTGCAGCGTTGAACAACGCCACATTTGACACGTGAATTGGCATCAACTTGTCAATGATGCCACCAGTTACACCAGTCATCGGGTTCGGCTTGGTTGCTTTTTTAGCAACGTTGATGCCTTCTACGACAACATGGTTAGCATCAACGCGTTGCTTAACAACACCGCGCTTGCCCTTGTCTTTACCAGTCAGGACGATTACTTCGTCGCTTTTCCGAATCTTATCCATCTCGACTCCTTACAGCACTTCAGGCGCGAGCGACACAATCTTCATGAAGCGCTCAGTGCGCAGTTCACGAGTGACTGGTCCAAAAATACGCGTACCAATTGGCTCAAGCTTCGCGTTCAGCAGCACTGCTGCATTGCCATCGAACTTGACCAACGAACCATCTTGACGGCGAACACCTTTAGCGGTCCGCACGACAACGGCGTTATAGATCTCGCCTTTTTTGACGCGACCACGTGGCGCTGCCACTTTGACGGTAACCTTGATCACATCACCAATGCTGGCATAGCGACGCTTGGAACCACCCAGAACTTTGATACACATAACTTCGCGTGCACCAGTGTTGTCGGCTACTTCGAGCCGGCTTTCCGTTTGAATCATAATATTTTCTTTCCCAACTTAACTCGCTGCCGCACGATGCGGATTTACGGTCAGTCTTGGTCCTGTCAGGGCAACTCTGCTGAGCGCACTGCTTAGGTGGACGACTTCCAAAACTTCTTGCTAGATACTGCAGGGTGTTTATTTCGCTCTTATTGGAAGCCAACAGGAGCGAAGCCAAGCATTATTACATCAAAATGCTTGGCTCGCAACAAATACTTACAGGACTTGTGCCACTTGTACCACACGTGTCACGCTCCAAGCTTTAGTCTTGGAGATTGGACGTCCTTCTTGGATCTCGACTACGTCGCCTTCCTTGGCCTGGTTGGTTTCGTCATGTGCATGGTACTTGTTAGTACGCACGATGATTTTGCCATACAGAGGATGCTTGACGTGGCGTTCGATCAGGACGGTAACAGTCTTGTCCATTTTATCGGACACAACTTTACCAACCAGCGTGCGCTTGAGCGCTTGTTTCACTTGATCGTTCATTACAGGGCGCCCTTCGAATTGATGACGGTCTTGACCCGTGCTATATCGCGACGAACTTTCTTCAATTGCGACGTATTGCTCAATTGCTGAGTAGCGATTTGCATGCGAAGGCTAAACTGCGCCTTCAGCAACTCGTTCAGCTCTTTCGTCAAGGCCGCTTGATCTTTGTCGCGGAGTTCAGATGCTTTCATGATTCACTCCAATTATTGGCCAACTTGACGCACGACGAACGTGGTCAAAAGCGGCAATTTAGCTGCAGCCAAACGGAATGCCTCACGCGCCAGAGCTTCGTCGACGCCATCCATCTCGTACAGCACTTTACCTGGCTGGATTTCAGCCACGTAGTACTCGGGATTACCCTTACCGTTACCCATCCGGACTTCAGCAGGCTTTTGCGAAATTGGCTTATCCGGGAAAATGCGGATCCAGATACGACCACCCCGTTTGATATGACGGGTCATTGCGCGACGAGCTGCCTCAATCTGGCGCGCGGTGATACGACCGCGGCCGATCGCCTTCAAGCCAAATTCGCCGAACGACACGGCAGTGCCGCGCGAATGCGAAATGCCTTTGTTGCGGCCCTTTTGCTCTTTACGATATTTTCTGCGTGCTGGTTGCAGCATGATTATTCTCCTGCTTTCTCAGCCGGCGCAGCAACAGCAACAACACCTTCAGCAGCGCCATCCGGCTTCTTGGCACGGGCTGGACGCGCAGCTGGCGCTCCTGGACCTGCCGTTGTAGTTTTAGCACGTGGACGACCAGCTGGTTTGCCATCATCACGACGTGGACCACGGCGTTTCTTGTCGTCGTCGTTAGGTACGTCGATTACCGGCGCTTCGCCGTTAGCCAGACGATCGCCCTTGTAAACCCAGACTTTGATGCCGATAATGCCGTACGTGGTTTCAGCTTCGCCGAAACCGTAGTCGATGTCAGCGCGCAGCGTGTGAAGTGGTACACGACCTTCGCGGTACCATTCAGTACGTGCGATTTCGATACCGTTCAGACGGCCGGACGACATGATCTTGATCCCTTGCGCGCCCAGACGCATTGCGTTCTGCATCGCACGTTTCATCGCGCGGCGGAACATGATGCGTTTTTCGAGCTGTTGCGCGATCGAATCAGCGATCAGCTGTGCGTCGATTTCAGGTTTACGAATTTCTTCGATATTAACGTGAACCGGCACACCCATCAGCTTGGTCAGCGCCGACTTCAGTACTTCGATGTCTTCGCCTTTTTTACCAATAACAACACCAGGACGCGAGCTGTAAATCGTGATGCGTGCGTTCTTTGCAGGACGCTCGATAACAACGCGGCCGACCGATGCGTTCTTCAGTTTTTTCTTGAGGAAAGCGCGTACTTTCAGATCTTCGCCGAGCATTTGGGCAAAATTGCTGTTGCCTGCATACCAGCGGGATCCCCAGTTACGTGTAACCGCAAGGCGAAAACCGGTTGGATGAATCTTCTGTCCCATCGTGACTCCTTAGTTTCCGACAGTCACGTAAATGTGACAGGATTGCTTCGAGATACGATCGCCACGGCCTTTTGCACGCGCTGTGAAGCGCTTGAGGACCGAACCTTTTTCCACATATATCGTCGTGACTTTCAGCTCGTCGATATCAGCACCGTCATTGTGTTCGGCATTCGCAATTGCGGATTCCAGAACACGCTTGATGATAGCTGCACCTTTTTTCGGGCTGAAGGCCAGGATGTTAAGTGCTTGATCAATTTTTTTGCCGCGAATCAGGTCGGCGACCAAACGGCCCTTTTGAGCCGAAAGGCGCACACCGCGGAGGGTAGCTTTAGTTTCCATCATCGGACCTTATTTCTTAGCCTTCTTATCAGCAGCATGACCCTTGAACGTACGGGTCAGCGCGAATTCGCCGAGCTTGTGACCAACCATGTTCTCGGACACATATACCGGGACGTGTTGCTTGCCGTTATGCACAGCAATCGTCAGACCGATAAAATCCGGCATGATGGTCGAGCGACGGGACCAAGTCTTGATTGGCTTTTTGTCTTTGACTGCTTGCGCAGTTTCAACTTTTTTCACCAGATGGGCGTCGCAGAACGGCCCTTTTTTCAATGAACGTGTCATGTGTTACCCCTTATTTCTTGCCACGGCGCGAGACGATCATGGAAGTAGTACGCTTGTTGCTGCGTGTCTTCTTGCCCTTAGTCTGTTGACCCCATGGCGAAACTGGATGACGACCAGCTGCGGTCTTGCCTTCACCACCACCGTGAGGATGGTCAACCGGGTTCATGACCACACCGCGAACGGTAGGACGAACACCACGCCAACGCATCGCACCCGCTTTACCGATCTTGCGCAGGCTGTGTTCGGCATTGCCGACTTCGCCTACGGTTGCGCGGCATTCGATGTGAACACGGCGAACTTCACCGGAACGCAAACGAATCTGAGCGTAAGTACCTTCACGAGCCATCAGCACAACGCCGGCGCCGGCGGTACGGGCCATCTGGGCGCCCTTACCTGGCAGCATTTCGACGCAATGCAGAATCGTACCAACCGGAATGTTACGGATTGGCAGGCAGTTGCCGGATTTGATCGGCGCTTCCGAGCCGCTCATTACCTGGTCGCCTACAGCCATGCCCTTGGTGGCGATGATGTAGTGACGCTCGCCGTCGGCGTAGCACAACAGGGCGATATTCGCAGTGCGGTTTGGATCGTATTCGATACGTTCCACTTTCGCTGGAATGCCATCCTTGGTGCGCTTGAAGTCGATCAGACGGTAATGTTGCTTATGACCACCGCCGATGTGGCGAGTAGTGATATGACCGTTGTTGTTACGACCAGCTGTTTTCGACTTCTTCTCGATCAGGGCAGCAAATGGACGGCCTTTGTACAGGTCGGGATTAACGACCTTGACCATGCCACGGCGGCCCGGCGAGGTTGGTTTAACTTTAACGAGTGCCATTATTTAGCCTCCTCGGTGAAGTTGATCTCTTGACCCGGCTTCAAGCATACGAATGCGCGACGGGTGTGGTTGCGGCGACCCATGGTCTTGCCGCTACGCTTTTGCTTACCCTGGCGATTGGCAACCTGCACCGACTCAACCTGAACTTTGAAGAGCAGTTCGACAGCAGCCTTGACTTCCAGCTTGGTAGCGTCTGGTGCGATACGGAAAACGACTTGCTCGTTTTTCTCCGCAACCATCGTTGCCTTTTCGGAAATGACCGGCGCCAGCAGCACTTTCATCAAGCGCTCTTCGCTATGTTTAACTAATGCGTTCATGCCAGCATCTCCTCAATCTTAGCCAAAGCTTGCTTGGTGATCAGGATCTTCTTGTAGAACACAAGCGATACTGGGTCAGCGTGACGTGGCTCACATACCAGGAAGCCTGGCAGGTTACGCGACGCCAACAACAGGTTTTCTTCCAGGTTGTCGGTAATCACCAACACGGAATCCAGACCCATGGTCTTCAGCTTTTGCGACAGCAATTTGGTCTTTGGCGCTTCAACCGAGAAGTTCTCGACGACCGACAGACGACCTTCGCGTGCCAACTGCGACAGAATCGAGCAGAGACCTGCGCGATACATCTTCTTGTTTACTTTGTGCGTGAAGTTTTCGTCAGGCGAGTTCGGGAAAATCCGACCACCGCCGCGCCACAGTGGCGAAGACGACATACCGGCACGCGCGCGGCCAGTGCCCTTTTGGCGCCATGGCTTTTTAGTCGTGTGATGAACTTCTTCACGGTCTTTTTGCTTACGGTTACCGCTGCGAGCGTTAGCCTGGTAAGCAACTACGACCTGGTGAATCAGAGCTTCGTTGTAGTCGCGGCCGAAAATGGTATCCGGAGCAGCAACGTTCGAAGCAGCTTGACCTTGGTCATTCAGGAGCTTGAGTTCCATGAATTAGGCTCCCTTCTTAGCTTTGATTTTGATCGCAGGGCTAACCACAACTTGGCCGTTCTTAGCACCTGGAACCGCGCCCTTGACCAGCAGCAGTTGGCGCTCAGCGTCAACACGTGCGATTTCGAGGTTTTGCGTGGTTACAGTAACGTCACCCATGTGACCGGTCATGCGCTTACCAGGGAAAACGCGACCTGGATCCTGCGCCATACCGATGGAACCTGGGACATTATGCGAACGGGAGTTACCGTGGCTGGCACGACCGGATGCAAAGTTGTGACGCTTGATGGTACCAGCGTAACCCTTACCGATCGAGACACCTTGAACGTCAACCTTTTGACCGACTTCGAACAGGCTGGCAGCGATAACTTCGCCGGCCTTCAGCTCGGAAGCCTTGGTTGAATCAATGCGGAATTCTCTGAGGATGGTACCAGCCTCGACGCCAGCTTTGGCGTAGTGACCAGCAGCAGCTTTAGTCACGCGTGAAGCGCGACGCTGACCGAATGCAACTTGAACAGCGGTATAACCGTCTGTTTCAGGCGTTTTGATTTGGGTCACGCGGTTGTTCGACACGTCCAGCACGGTTACAGGGATCGAATCCCCATCTTCCGTGAAGATGCGCATCATACCAACCTTGCGACCAACAAGGCCTAGGCTCATTGTTTTTCTCCATTCCCGCCTACGATTGGGCGGGGCTGATGTTTGTACTACTAAAATGAGTGCAATTGCTAGACGAAAGCCGCCGCAATTGCACCGAAGCCGATCAGTATAACCGGGTAAATTTTTATTTGCAAGACCATCTTTGTCGTGGTATGTCAAACTTTAACCGGCCACACCTTATTTACAACACCTACTGAACAGTTGGGGACAGAGTAATTCGCCACGCTGCGGTGGCCCCTAAACTCTGTCCCGCAATTGTTGTGGCTTACTGCAGTTTGATTTCTACGTCCACGCCGGCTGGCAGGTCCAGCTTCATCAACGCATCGACAGTCTTGTCGGTTGGGTCAACGATGTCCATCAGGCGTTGGTGGGTGCGGATTTCGAACTGGTCGCGCGATGTCTTGTTGACGTGCGGCGAACGCAGGACGTCAAAACGCTGGATACGTGTCGGCAGAGGCACCGGGCCTTTGACAACTGCACCGGTACGCTTGGCTGTATCAACGATTTCCTGTGCGGACTGGTCGATCAGCTTGTAGTCGAACGCCTTCAGGCGGATACGGATTTTTTGGTTAGCAGCGGACATGATTTTCCTTTAAAGAACGAACCGTGGATGAACGCCACCCACGGCATATTGTTACGTTGACAGCAAACCGCCAAGGCGGCTTGCTTGTTGCACTACAACTACTATTAGTCAGCCAGGATCTTGGCGACAACACCTGCACCAACGGTACGGCCACCTTCGCGGATCGCGAAACGCAGGCCTTCTTCCATCGCGATCGGGTTGATCAGCATCACTGTGATCGACACGTTATCGCCAGGCATGACCATTTCCTTGTCCTTTGGCAACTCGATCGAACCAGTCACGTCCGTTGTACGGAAGTAGAACTGTGGACGATAGTTGTTGAAGAACGGTGTATGACGGCCGCCTTCGTCTTTCGACAGAACATAGATCTCGCCTGTGAAATGCTTGTGCGGCTTGATCGAACCTGGCTTGGCCAGCACTTGGCCCCGCTCTACGTCTTCACGTTTGGTACCGCGCAGCAACACACCAACGTTGTCGCCCGCTTGACCTTGGTCCAGCAGCTTGCGGAACATTTCAACGCCAGTACATGTTGTATCTTGTGTATCACGGATACCGATGATTTGCAGCGCTTCGCCAACCTTGACGATACCGCGCTCGATACGACCAGTGACAACAGTACCGCGGCCCGAGATCGAGAATACGTCTTCCACTGGCAGCAGGAAAGCGCCGTCAACAGCACGTTCCGGTGTCGGGATGTAAGTATCCAGCGCTTCAGCCAGAGCCATGATCGCTTGCTCGCCCAGAGGACCAGTGTCGCCTTCCAGCGCCAGTTTCGCCGAACCCTTGATGATTGGCAGGTCGTCGCCTGGGAAATCATACTTGGTCAACAGCTCACGCACTTCCATTTCAACCAGCTCGAGCAACTCTTCGTCGTCGACCATGTCGGCTTTGTTCAGGAACACGATAATGTATGGCACGCCAACTTGGCGCGACAACAGGATGTGCTCACGGGTCTGTGGCATCGGGCCGTCAGCTGCCGAGCAAACCAGGATCGCACCGTCCATCTGTGCCGCGCCGGTGATCATGTTCTTCACATAGTCAGCATGGCCTGGGCAGTCAACGTGGGCGTAGTGGCGGTTGGCAGTTTCGTATTCAACGTGCGCTGTGTTGATCGTGATGCCGCGCGCTTTTTCTTCTGGCGCTGCGTCAATCTGATCGTATGCTTTGGCTTCGCCGCCAAACTTCTTCGACAATACTGTCGCGATCGCTGCTGTCAGCGTGGTCTTGCCGTGGTCGACGTGGCCGATAGTGCCAACGTTGACGTGCGGCTTGGTCCGCTCAAACTTGCCTTTTGCCATCTTAGACTCCTAAAGATTTGATGAGAATGTCCAGGCCCGCGCCCGACCGTCTTACAGATTGAATTCGACAGACATCGAATCAGAAACTTGCGAATCAAAAATTTGATATCCAGCTTTTACTGCGCTTGCCGTGCCCTATGCGGACACCAGCAACAAACCAATTCTGGTGCCCTTGACGTGGATCGAACACGTGGCCTCTCCCTTACCAAGGGAGTGCTCTACCACTGAGCTACAAGGGCTATGCTGTACGCGTGCTTCTTAACTACAACACGCCCAACTTAATGTTCCTGCAAAAAACTACTGGAGCGGGTGAAGGGAATCGAACCCTCGTCATAAGCTTGGAAGGCTTCAGCTCTACCATTGAGCTACACCCGCAAATTACCGAATTTTCACTTCACCGCTACAATTTTGTACCTGTTGCTACTTCCCTAAATGGTGGAGAGGGCTGGATTCGAACCAGCGTACTCGTAAGAGGGCAGATTTACAGTCTGCTGCCATTAACCACTCGGCCACCTCTCCGCAGGGAACCCCAGATTATAGTAAAGCACCCCTAGAGTGTCAACCATGGAAACCGATTTCTTCTAAATATTTCTTAGTTTTTTCAGTTTCACCGTCGGACTGCTGCCGGGCCTGGCCGGAATCGGGAAAAAGCGCAAAAAACGCTTCACCGGCCAAGGGGCGAGATAATATCAGAAACGCGTCTCGCGTGCAGCTCTTAGAAAGCCATCGAGTATCGGCGTGCAATCGAGCAATTGCGGACCGCCGGCGCGGTGGAATTCCGGATGCCATTGCAAACCCATGACAAAGGCTGCCTTGCGGTAACGTATCGCCTCGACAATATTGTCGCTGCCCGAGATCGCCTCCACCGTCAGGTCGCGCCCCAGGTCGCGTACCGCCTGGTGATGGATGGAGTTGACCACCCATTCGTTCTGCTCGCTGCCTTGGCTGTTGAACAACGTTGCCAGCGAGGAACCATGAGGAAACTGGATCGCATGGTGCAGGCGGTCGTATTCGTCGTTCACGTGCTTGATCGAGGTCGGGACATCGGTAGCGATGTCCTGGTACAAGGTGCCGCCAAAGGCCACATTGATCAGCTGGCAGCCGCGGCATATCCCCAGCACCGGTTTGCCGGCTTCGATAAACTCGTGCAGCAGTTCCAGTTCGTACATGTCGCGCACGCGGTCGCCGCCCCATTCCGGCCGGGTAGCGGCTTGCGCGTAACTCTGCGGCGAGACGTCGGCGCCGCCCTGCAGCACCAGGCCGTCCAGGTGCTTGGCATAGTCGCGCAGCCGGATTGAGCTTGGATGGACCAAGCCATTGGTGTTGACGGTAGGAATCATGAACACCAGCACATTGCGCGACATGACCCATTGCGCAATCGACTCCTCCAAGTATTGCAAGGTGCGTCCGCGCAAGCCTTTGGCACCCTCTTCCGGATGAAATATCCGCGCTGAAATGCCGATCTTCAGGGTCCGCTGCATCATACGGCGGCCGGCCTTGTCGGACAGCGCGCGGAAGCGCGCGGCGATCAGCTTCCAGGTTTGCGGCCATGGCGCGCTGTAGTCATTGACCGGATCGGCTGCCTTGGGCGGGGCATTGGCCGCGGCAGGCTTGGCTTCAGCGTGCGGTTCGGCTTTGGCCGGCTCGGCGGCAACGGGTTCTGGAGCTGCAGCAGGCTTGGCCTCGGCGGCCGTTGCAGGAGCCGCGGCTGGAACCGCATCGGGAACCGGGGGGACGGAATCTTTAGATTGAGAGTCGGACATATATGTCAGAAATTATCAGAAATAAAAAAATTGGGGGAAGTGCTGCTAGCATGTCCGCTGTAAGCAAAAAGAATGCCCTGACCGCGGACGAGGACCATTTATGTAGTGCCAAAGTATAGACTTGATATCTTGTGTGAACATTGTTTTCCATATCAGTTCATCCCCAGTTACCCATTTTTACCATTTCGTCCGAAACGCACCCTGCCCGCCATGACCAAGCCACCGCAAATCCTGATCCTGTATGCGCATCCGACGCCGCACCACTCGCGCGTCAACCGCCGCCTGGCGCAGGTTGCCGCCAAAGTGCCCAACGTACAGGTACACGACCTGTACGAGCTGTATCCCGATTTCCATATCCCGGTGCGGCGCGAGCAAGCGCTGCTGAAACAAGCCGACCTCATCGTGTTCCAGCATCCGGTCCAGTGGTACAGCATGCCGGCGCTGCTGAAACAGTGGGTCGATTCTGTCCTCACCCCCGGCTGGGCCTATGGCCCGGGCGGCGACGCCTTGCACGGCAAGGATTTCTGGCTGGTTGCCACCACCGGCGGCTCGGTGCGCTCTTACCAGGCGGAAGGCCATAACCTGTTCCCGTTCTCGGCATTCCTGCCTCCGTACCAGCAGACCGCGCAGCTGTGCGGCATGCGCTGGCTGCCGCCGCACCTGCTGTTCGGCGCGCACCAGATCAACCAGCAAACCCTGGCCGCGCACATCGAGACCTACCGGAAACGGCTTGCGAACTACCCGAACTGGCCGGAATTGCTGGCAACCGATCCATCGATACCGCTTACAGGCAGCTAAACACCATGGAACAGAATCTCTTATTCAACGGCTTGATCTACCTGGCGGCGGCAGTCGCCGCCGTGCCGATCGCCAAGCGCCTGGGCCTGGGCGCGGTGCTGGGCTACCTGCTGGCCGGCATGGCGATCGGTCCCTGGGGCCTGCGCCTGATCGACAATGTCGAAGACATCCTGCATTTCTCTGAATTCGGCGTGGTGCTGCTGCTGTTCATGATCGGCCTGGAACTCGAACCCAAGCGGCTATGGTCGCTGCGGCGTTCGATTTTCGGCTGGGGCGCGGCCCAGGTGGTGACGGTTTCGCTGGCGCTGTTCGGCGCCGCCGTAGCCGCCGGGGTCGACTGGAAAACCGCGCTGATCGCCGCGCTCGGCATGTCGCTGTCGTCCACCGCGATCGCTCTGGCTACCATCAACGAACGCAAGATCAACAGCACACCTGCCGGCCGCGCCGGCTTTGCCATCCTGCTGTTCCAGGACATCGCCGCCATTCCCATGATTGCCATCGTGCCGCTGCTCGGCGTCGCCGCCGCTCACGGCAGCGGCGAAGGATGGATTGGCGGCCTCAAGGTGGTGGCGGTGATCGCTACGCTGATCGTCGGCGGCCGTTACCTGGTGCGGCCCTTGATGCGCATGATTGCCCGCACCGGACTGCGTGAAATATTCACGGCCTTTGCGCTGCTGCTGGTGATAGCGATTGGCCTGCTGATGGAATCGGTCGGCATGTCGATGGCGCTGGGCAGCTTCCTGGCCGGCGTGCTGCTGGCCGATTCCGAATACCGCCATGCGCTGGAAACCGACCTGGAGCCGTTCAAGGGCTTGCTGCTGGGACTGTTCTTCATCGCTGTCGGCATGTCGGTCGATTTCGGCCTGCTGCTCAGCCAGCCCTGGCTGATCCTGGGCCTGGTGGCCGGTTTCCTGGCGATCAAGCTGGCGGTCCTGTACCTGCTCAGCAAGGCGTTCCAGATCGCCCGCGCCCAGCAGTTCCTGTTTGCGGCGCTGCTGTCGCAAGGCGGCGAATTCGCTTTCGTGGTGTTCGGCGCCGCCGCCACCGCCCGCGTGTTTTCCCAGGAAACTTCGTCGATCCTGGTGGTGGTGGTGGCGCTGTCGATGGTGACCACGCCGCTGCTGCTGGTGGCCTATGACAAACTCATCGCACCGTATTTCCTGAACGCGATGAAGCGTCCCGACGACGAAATCGACGACAATGAAAACCCGGTGATCATCGCCGGCTTCGGCCGCTTCGGCCAGATCATCGGCCGTCTGCTGCATGCCAACAAGATCGGCCTGACCGTGCTCGACCACGATCCTGACCAGATTGACCTGCTGCGCAAATTCGGCTTCAAGGTATTCTATGGCGACGCCACCCGCATGGACCTGATGCACGCCGCCGGCATCGCCAAGGCGCGGCTGCTGGTGGTGGCGCTGGACGACATCGAAGGCAGCCTGAAGCTGGTGGCGGCGGTGCGCCATGTATTTCCCGACCTGCCGATCATCGCGCGGGCGCGCAACGTTTCGCACTATTTCGACTTGATGGACCTGGGCGTGACCGTCATCGAGCGCGAGACTTTCGAATCGGCCCTGCAGCTCGGACGGCAGGCGCTGCGCACGATGGGTTTCGGCGCCTACCGGGCGCGCCAGGCGGCGATGAAATTCCGCGCCCACAACCTGCAAACCCTGCACGATATGTACCCGCACCAGAAAAACCAGCAGGAAATCGTCTCGATCGCCAAGAAAGCGCGCGAGGAACTGGAAGAAATGTTTGCGCACGACCGCATCTTGCGCGAAGACATGCCCGCCAGCGGCTGGGACGATGAAGTACTGCCGCTGGATGAAACCACACAGGAGCCGACATGATCAAGATCTATCACAACCCGCGCTGCTCGAAATCGCGCGAAGCCTTGGCCCTCGCCGAGCAATACAGCAATGAGCACCAGCTCAAGCTGGAAGTCGTCGATTACCAGAAAACGCCACTGACCCTGGCGCAGCTGAAAACCCTGCACAAGCAGCTGGGCGGCCCGGTCAGCGCCATGGTGCGCGACAACGAAGCCGAATATGCGGCGCTCAACCTGGCCCAGGCCGACGACGCCACACTGCTGCAAGCGCTCGCCGCCCATCCGAAACTGTTGCAGCGGCCAGTCGTGACTTACCGGGACCGCGCAGTGATCGCGCGGCCGCCCGGCGTATTCAACGAATTGATGGACACCTGACTAGAGCAGCCGCACCAGCAGGAACAACACCGTCGACAGCAGGATGGTCGAGGCAAACGGTAAGGAAAATTTTTTGCCGAACAGGGTAAACCGCAAGTCGCCGGGCAAGCGGCCGAGCCCGAGCTTTTCCAGCCAGGGCAAGGCGCTGGAGAACACGATGACGGCGATGAAGATCACCAGCATCCAGCGGATCATGCGGCGCTTTCAGGTCGCATGGTCATAGCCGGTGGCTGCGGTCATGGGTAGCAAAACGTTCCGGCAATCCGGCGTGGATGCCGACCGCCAGGACCTTGAACAATTCGCCCATCTCGGCCGGCGACACCAGCTTTTGCAAGGCGTTGGCTTGCGGCAGATAAGCCAACGCATCCTCAGGCGATGTGCGCAGCAGCAACTTGCCGATGCCGGCTTCCAGCAAGAAAGCCGCCTGGCTGCTGTAGCCCAGCAAATCCAGCCCGCTATCAAGAGCCGCCACCGCCATCGCCGTGAAATCGACGTGGGCCGTGACATCCTGCAAACCCGGCATGTAAAACGGATCGGGATGGGCGTGGTGCCGGTAATGGCACATCAATGTACCCTGGTCGCGCTGCTGCAGATAATATTCCGCGGCCGGGAAACCATAGTCGAAAAATAGCGCGACCCCGCCCTGCCCCGCCTTCAGCATGCTGCCCAGCGAATGCATGAATCCGATCGCCACCGGATGCACTTCGGTCAGGTGGCCGACCGTCAGCGACTCGGCATCGGGAATCTGCGCGACCAGGGCCGGCCCGGCCGGACGGTCAATGTAGACAAATTGGCCATCCTCGCCGTCGACGCCGGTTTCAGCCAGGCCAACCCCGCGCTGCAGCCAGCCTTGCTCACCGCGCAACACCAGTTCGACCGGCATCGCATCCAGCACTTCGTTGCCGATCACCACTCCGGAAAACGCCTCGGGCAAACGATCCAGCCATTGCACTTGCGGAAACGCCTGCAGTTTCAGCTGCTGGCGCGCCCGCAATTCGGCCGATAATTCGACGATGTAATACGCTTGCAACGGATCGGCGCCATCGCTGCCGGCGGCCAGCTCGGTCAGGATGTCGTGGGCCAGCTGGCCGCTGCCGGCGCCGAATTCCAGGATCCGGGGCTGCAGCGCTGGCGAAGAAAGCAGCAATTCTGTTGTCAAATGGGCCAAAGTCGCGCCAAAAAGCGGCGTAATCTCGGGCGCGGTTGTAAAATCACCGTCTTTGCCCAATTTTGCCGCGCCGCCGCTGTAATAACCAAGGTCGGGCGCGTACAGCAGCAGTTCCATATAACGCGCGAATGAAATCCAGCCATGCTGCCGGCGGATTTCAGTGGCGATCAGATTGTGTAACAGGCGCGATGCGCGCTGTGCTTCGACCGAAGCTTCGGGTAATTGCAGTTGCATGGCGCTATTGTAGAAGATATCGTCCAGGCGAAAGCAAGCAACGCCGATGAAACCGTGCAAAACAGGGTAAATAAGACCCGGCCATGCCGCCCCAAGGAACCCTGTCCAGCAATAATGACTAGTTAACCATGCTTACCACGCCGATCCGATCCGTAGCCCTTGTCACCGACGCCGCCAGTCCGGTCGGCCGCGCCGTTGCGCTGGCGCTGGCGCAGCAGGGCTGGGACCTGGCGCTGCATTACCAGGATGACGCCGTGCCGGCGGCGCTGGCGGCGCTGCTGCTGGATTGCCAGGCGCTGGGAGCACAGGCGATGACGATCCGCTGCAAATTGAGCAAGGAAACCGAGATCAGTGCACTGCTGCCAGGCGTGGCGGCCGAACTCGGCAGCGTCCGCTGCATCGTCAACAACGCCAGCCACGTGGAACAGGACAGTCCTGCCAGTTTTTCCGCGGCGGTCCTGGAGCGCCACATGCAAGGCAACCTGGCCGCACCGCTGCTGCTGGCGCAAGCGCTGCATGCGGCGACGCTCAAGAACGGCGGCGCGCAGGCGGTAGTCATCAACCTGCTGGACCAGAAGCTGTTCAACCCGCGGCCCGATTTCCTGTCGTATACGCTGTCCAAGGCGGCGCTGCATAGCGCCACTGCCTTGCTGGCGCAGGCTTTTGCGCCGCAGCTGCGGGTGGTCGCGATTGCGCCTTCGCTGGCGGCGACCGGAGGCTCGTCGAAGCCGCCGGCGACTTTAGAAGACATTGCGGCGACCGTCTGTTTCGTCGCCGCGTCCTCCGCCATTACCGGCAGCACGCTGCTGGTCGATGGCGGCCAACATTTGTATCCTCACCCACGGGACCACGCTGCGGCTCACAACCAGCAGTCCCATCCTCACTGAAAACACCATGCTCTCCGCACTCATCCATCCCGACCTTAGCGATTGCCGCCGCCTGTTCCTGCGCGACTACGAAGTGCAGATCAATATCGGCGTCTACGAATTTGAAAAAAAAGGCGAGCAGCGCGCGCTGATCAACGTCGACCTGTTTGTTCCGCTGGCCCTGTCGACGCCCAGCAAAGACCATATGGATGAGGTGCTGGATTACAATTTCATGCGCAACACCGTGGCCAAGCGCATGGCGCAAGGCCATATCCATTTGCAGGAAACCTTGTGCGACGACCTCGCCAACGCCTTGCTGCAGCATCCGAAAGTGCGCGCAGTGCGGGTCTCCTCGGAAAAACCCGATGCCTATTCCGACTGCCACTCGGTCGGCGTCGAGGTATTCCGGATCAAACCGAAAGCCTGAGCGCGGAATCATCATGAATGACCTATTGAAGCAGGAAGTCCTTATGCAAGACCCAATCACAGCCGTGGCGCCGGCCGACGCCGCAGCCAACGCTCCCGGCAGCCGCAGCGTGGAGAAAATCGCGCACGAAAACAATAAGCTGCACAAGCGCCTGTGCCGCCAGGTCGGCCAGGCGATCGGCGATTTCAACATGATCGAAGACGGCGACAAGGTAATGGTTTGCCTGTCCGGCGGCAAGGACAGCTACGCCCTGCTGGATATCCTGATGACCTTGCGCGAACGGGCGCCGATCAATTTCGAGATCGTCGCGGTCAACCTGGACCAGAAGCAGCCGAATTTCCCGGACCACATCCTGCCGGCCTACCTGGACAAGCTGGGAGTCGCCTACCATATCGAAAACCAGGATACCTACAGCATCGTCAAGCGCCTGATCCCGGAAGGCAAGACCACCTGCTCGCTGTGCTCGCGCCTGCGGCGCGGCATCCTGTACCGGGTCGCCACCGAGCTGGGCGCGACCAAGGTCGCCCTCGGCCACCACCGCGACGACATCATGGAAACCTTCTTCCTGAACATGTTCTTCGGCGGCAAGCTGAAGAGCATGCCGGCCAAGCTGCAATCGGACGACGGCAAGCAGATCGTGATCCGGCCGCTGGCCTACGTCAAGGAAGCTGACCTCAGCCGCTATGCCGAGGTCAAGCAGTTCCCCATCATCCCTTGCGACCTGTGCGGCAGCCAGGAAAACCTGCAGCGCAAGCAGATCAAGGGCATGCTGCGCGAATGGGAAAAGAAATTCCCGGGCCGGGTGGAAAACATCTTCTCCTCGCTGTCGACGGTGGCGCCATCGCACCTGATGGACCGCAACCTGTTCGGCTTTGCCGACCTGAAAGCCAGCGGCATCGCCGATCCCAACGGCGATATCGCGTTTGACGACGATCCTTGCTCGACGCCGGCAACCATTGCCAGCATCATTCCGTTGCGGCCGGCAGACTAATCCATCGATTTCCCCGCCCGGCTATATAATCAAAGCGGACCAGCGGCGACCAGTACAACCAGCTGAGCAGATTCAGCGAAACTGCGCCGCCTGGCCGGCAACTTATCAGGAGACGCGCAATGGCAGGGTCCTATGTACTCAAGAAGTCGGTGGATGGACAGTTCTATTTCCTGCTCTACTCCAGCAACGGCGAAGTCGTGCTGAACAGTGAAATGTACGTCGCCAAGGCATCCGCCGAGAACGGCATCGCCTCGGTCCAGAGCAACAGCACCCAGGACGACCGCTACAGCCGCAACCAGGCTTCCAACGGCAAGTTCTATTTCAACCTGAAAGCCGCCAATCACCAGGTCATCGGCAGCAGCCAGATGTACAGCACCACCAGCGCCCGCGACGCCGGCATCGACGCGGTCAAGAAAAACGGTCCCAGCACCGACGTCAAGGACGAAGCCTGAACGAGCGGCCCGGATAGCCGGCAAATTGCAAGTATTTGTAAGCCCTGTATTCGTTCCGTACGGCAAATCGTTTAATACCCAGGATCTTTTTCTGGGAGATATAAATGAACCGTCGTCGTTTTCAACGTTATCTTGTATTGTCAGCCGTGGCAGCCGCCACCGTATCCCTGGCAGGCTGCGTGGTCGAACCGCCGCGCACCCGCGTCGAGTACCGCGAAGTCAAAGTAGTGCAAGCGCCGCCGGCGCCGCTGGAGGAAGTGGCGCCGCCAGCACCCTACCCGGATTCTTACTGGATCGCCGGCCACTGGAAGTGGGAAAACAACCGCTACGCCTGGAATAACGGCCACTGGGAACAGTCGCGCCAGAACATGGTTTACCAGCATGCCTATTGGGCCAACGAAGGCGGCCAGTGGGTATTCCATGGCGGCCGCTGGGTAGCGATCAACAATACCTATAGCGCGCCGCCGGTCGTGATCAACGTCGCCCCGCCGCCGCCGCGGATTGAAGTCATGACACCGGCACCTAGCCCCAACCATGTCTGGATCGGCGGCTACTGGCGCTGGAACAACGGCCGCCACGACTGGGTCAACGGCCATTGGGAAGCGCGCCGCGACGGTTATTTCTGGGCCCCGGGACATTGGGTCCGCAACGGCAACAGCTGGGCTTTCTCGGGCGGATTCTGGCAACGCTATTAATCCTGGCCTTTGAGCGACACTGTCAACAGGACATCGCCTCAACGCTGCAGACGCGGCGTTGAGGCGATTTTTCTTGTCGCCGCAACAACCTGGCCACTCCCATCACATTGTCATGCAGGCAGCGCCGGCGCTGAATTTCCGGTTGCCGCGCGTGATAAAATTTGCCACCTATTCTTTCTCTATCCACTATGAACGTTGTCATTCTCGCTGCCGGCATGGGCAAGCGCATGCAGTCCGCGCTACCGAAAGTATTGCACCCGCTGGCGGGCAAACCGCTGCTGTCGCACGTGATCGAGGCGGCGCGCACCCTGTCGCCAACCACCTTGTGCATCATCTACGGCCATGGTGGCGACGCCGTGCCGAGTTCGCTGGCAGCCGCCGACCTGGTGTTCGCCCGGCAGGAGCCGCAGCTGGGCACCGGCCATGCGGTGGCGCAAGCCGCCGCGCAGCTGGATGACGCCGTGCCTACGCTGGTGCTGTACGGCGACGTGCCGCTGATCGCCAGCAGCACGCTGCAACGGCTGGTCGACAGCGCCGGCAACGACAAGCTGGCGGTGCTGACGGTAGACCTGCCGGATCCGACCGGCTACGGCCGCATCGTGCGCGAGCACGGCAAGATCGTCAGCATCGTCGAGCAAAAAGACGCGACGCCGGAGCAGCGGGCAATCCGCGAATGCAATACCGGCATCATGGTCGCGCCTACCGTGCAGCTCAAGAAATGGCTGGCCGGTCTGTCCAACAATAATGCGCAAGGCGAGTACTACCTGACCGATATCGTCGCCAGCGCCGTCGCCGACGGCACGCCGGTGGTATCGGCCCAGCCGGCGGCCGTAGCCGAAACGCTGGGCGTCAACAGCAAGCTGCAGCTGGCCGAACTGGAACGCATCCACCAGCGCGCCATCGCCGAGCGCTTGCTGGAACAAGGCGTCACCCTGCTCGATCCGGCCCGCCTGGACGTGCGCGGCACGCTGGATTGCGGCCGCGACGTCAGCATCGATGTCGGCTGCATCTTCGAAGGCGAAGTCAGCATAGAAGACGGCGCAACCGTCGGCGCCTATTGCATCGTCAAGAATGCCCGCATCGGCCGCGGCGCCAGCATCAAACCCTTCAGCCACATCGAAGACGCGGTGATCGGCGCCGCTTCCCAGATCGGCCCCTATGCGCGCCTGCGTCCTGGCACCGAGCTGGGCGAAGACGTCCATATCGGCAATTTCGTCGAAGTGAAAAACAGCCAGGTCGCCGCCCACAGCAAAGCCAACCACCTGGCCTACATCGGCGATGCCACGGTAGGATCGCGCGTCAATATCGGCGCCGGCACCATCACCTGCAACTACGACGGCGCCAACAAATCGCGCACCATCATCGAAGACGACGCTTTCATAGGCAGCGACACCCAGCTGGTGGCGCCGGTGCGCGTCGGCAAAGGCGCCACCCTGGGCGCCGGCACCACGCTGACCAAGGACGCGCCGGAGGGCAAGCTGACCATCGCGCGCGCGCGCCAGGTCACCATCGACGGCTGGCAACGGCCGGTCAAGCTGAAGAAATAAACGAGATGGATAAACGCCGGTTTCGACCGGCGTTTTTTTATACCGCGAGCCGCGTATCGAACTTGCTGCGGTGAATCGAGAAATACGTACGCACGTTGCGCACATTCTTTTGCGCGGCAAACAGCTGGTGCGCCAGCGCATGGTAGGCCGCCATGTCAGCCACCTGCATCACCAGCACAAAATCCGGCCCCGGCGACACCCGGTAGCATTGCAGCAGCGCCGGTTCGCTTGCCGCCAGTGCTTCAAATTCCTGCAAGCGTTCAGCAGCCTGGTTATCGAGCGTGACTTCGACAATCGCGGTCAGGCCGGCGCCGACCTTGTCCGGCGCCACGATCGCCACCTGGCGCAGGATGATGCCGGCATCGGTCAGGCGCTTGACGCGCCGCAGGCAGGTCGGCGCCGACGCATGCACCAGCTGCGCCAGCTGATGGTTGGTTTGGGCGGCGTCAGCCTGCAAGGCATTCAAAATCCGCTTGTCCAGTTCGTCCAGAACGATATCCATAACAATATGCAGTTTATTAAAAAAATTTAAGTATAAATGAAATAATATTTCACACCGTTTATATGATGAAGTATTTATCCATATATAGCTAAATTTTGGAATCTAATTTCATAAATGTTAGCTTAAGATTCATTCATTCACCCAAACACCGAGGAAAGCCATGTGCGGTATCGTCGCAGCAGTTGCCCAAATTAATGTCACGCCCATCCTGCTGGAAGGATTGAAGCGGCTCGAATACCGCGGTTACGACTCTTGCGGCGTCGCCTTGCACATGGATGGAAAATTGCAGCGTTCGCGCAGCACATCACGCGTGGCCGACCTGGAATTCCAGGTCGAGAAAGCCAGCCTGTCGGGTTTCACCGGCATCGCGCACACGCGCTGGGCAACCCACGGCGCGCCGGCCACCCACAATGCCCACCCGCATTTCTCGCGCGACCGCATCGCCCTTGTCCACAACGGCATCATTGAAAACCACGACGAACTGCGCGCCGAACTGCAAACCGCCGGTTATCAGTTCGAAAGCCAGACCGACACCGAGGTCATCGCCCACTTGGTCGACCACATGTATAACGGTGACCTGTTCGCCACCGTGCAGCAGGCCGTGAAACGCCTGGCCGGCGCTTACGCGATCGCCGTGTTCTGCGTCGACGAACCGCATCGCGTAGTCGCCGCCCGCCAGGGTTCGCCATTGATCGTCGGCATCGGCAAAGGCCAGAACTTCGTCGCCTCCGACGCCATGGCGCTGGCCGGCACCACCGACCAGATCATTTACCTGGAAGAAGGCGACGTGGTCGACCTGCAGCTGCAGCGCGTCTGGATCGTCGACGCCGCCGGCAAAGCGGTGGAACGCGAAGTCAAGACCGTGCATGCCTACAGCAGCGCGGTTGAGCTGGGCCCGTACCAGCACTATATGCAAAAGGAAATTTTCGAACAGCCGCGCGCGATTGCCAGCACCCTCGAAGGCGTCACCGCCATCATGCCGGAATTGTTCGGTGACGGTGCATTCAAAGTGTTCAAGCAGATCGATTCGGTCCTGATCCTGGCCTGCGGCACCAGCTATTACGCCGGCCTGACTGCAAAATACTGGATCGAATCGATCGCCAAGATCCCGGTCAACGTCGAAATCGCCAGCGAATACCGCTACCGAGACAGCGTGCCAAATCCAAATTCGCTGGTGGTCACCATCACCCAAAGCGGCGAAACCGCCGACACCCTGGCCGCGCTCAAGCACGCCCGCGCCCTGGGCATGCAACATACCCTGACCATCTGCAACGTCGCCACCAGCGCCATGGTGCGCGAATGCGCGCTGGCTTACATCACCCGCGCCGGCGTCGAAGTCGGCGTCGCCTCGACCAAGGCCTTCACCACCCAGCTGGTCGCACTATTTCTGCTGACCCTGGCGCTGGCGCAAAGCAAAGGCCGACTCAGCGACGAAGCAGAAGCCGCCCACCTGAAAGCGGTGCGCCACCTGCCTGCAGCGCTGCAAAGCGTGCTGGCGCTGGAGCCGCACATCGTGGCCTGGGCCGAAGCCTTCGCCCGCAAGGAAAACGCCCTGTTCCTGGGCCGCGGCATCCACTATCCGATCGCGCTGGAAGGCGCGCTGAAGCTCAAGGAAATCACCTACATCCACGCCGAAGCCTACGCCGCCGGCGAACTCAAGCACGGCCCGCTGGCGCTGGTGACAGAGGAAATGCCGGTGGTGACTGTGGCGCCGAACGACACGCTGATCGAGAAACTCAAATCGAACATGCAGGAAGTGCGCGCCCGCGGCGGCCAGCTCTACGTTTTTGCCGATGCCGATTCGCATATCAGGTCGAGCGATGGCGTGCACGTGATCCGGCTGCCGGAAAACTATGGCCTGCTGTCGCCTATCCTGCATGTGGTGCCGCTGCAGCTGCTGGCGTATCACACGGCGCTGGCGCGCGGGACGGATGTGGATAAGCCGCGTAATTTGGCTAAGTCGGTTACTGTCGAATAAGGTGCCGTTACGCCCCTAATGGTGATGGTCCTTCAGAACAAAGATGCTAACTGGCTAATAAAGTTGCTAACTGTGCGACGACTCGTAGAACAAGGATGCTAACTACTATTTCTTGCAATTAAAGTCGAAAACTGTAGATTTGCGTACCGGATTGACCCATTTTGTGGCTGGCGATGATCGTAAGCGTCGTTTCATGCTTCCGATTACCCATATCTTTCCGATGCTAGATTGAAACCAAGCTGCATGTCGGCCAGCCGACGCATGCCACGCCACATCACGGCGTTGCCTAGGGCTGGGTCGTTGGAGCGCGCAAGATAGCCCCCGAGTTGAGCGATTTTCTCAAGATAGCGCGATAGCGGCAGCGCTAATCGCGATCTCTTGGAGTCCTTGATCATACGGTCAAGCATAGATATTTCGGTATCCGTCAATGCCAACTCTGGCTTGGCATCCGGGCAGGATCGGTTGAGCATGGTCAGCCAAAAGATACGCCAGCCCTTGAGTGACTATTAACTGGGATATTCTTAGCCAGTATTTTTTCTAAAAATTACAAAAAATAGCTAATTTGGATAATAGTTACTAATCTTGCGTTGCACATATGGGTTTGAAGCGGCCTGTTGGTCCAGCCCGAGGGGTTCATATATGGACGCCCTCAATTTGCAAGCAGTAATTCGGTTTCACGGTGAAAGGTTAGATTGCATCCATATATTCGGTCTCATTGGCAAAGCCTGGACCCTAATGGAATTTGCCGGTTGATGCCTCAATCACTCCAACGGACTTGTTTGTCCCTGAACCCCTCAGGCTTGATCAACCGCGGTCTTACCAATTTCGCCATTACGTCGAGATACCTCTGCAATCAAAGGTGGATTACCTGCACAACGTTTTATGCTTCTACCAGCACCGGATCTGGACAGAACACCCGTCCTTTCGCCAGCAGTGCCCAGGCTATCCGAGCATTTTTGTTGGCCAGCGCCACAGCGACGACGTTCTTGTGTCGTCTGGCAAGTAAGTTGGCAAGCCAGCCGTTGTATTGACTCGGATGCCTATCGGCATAGCGAACGACCGCTCGACCGCCGTGGATGAGCAGCTTGCGCAAATAGGTGTCGCCGCGCTTGCTGATACCGAGTAATCGCTCCCTACCGCCAGAGGAGTGCTGTCGCGGAACAAGACCAAGCCAGGCTGCGAACTGTCGCCCGTTGTGAAATGTTTTTGCTTCACCGATGGTGGCGACTAATGCCGTAGCAGTCAGTGGCCCGACTCCAGGAATCTGCTCGAGTCGCCGACTTTCTTCGTTTGCCAGATGCCAGCGTCGAATCGCATTCTCAATCTCTTGCGCAAGTTGATCAAGATGGCGGAAATTATCCAGCAAAATTTGGAACAGCTGAATCAGAAATCCTGGCAATGCATTGTGCATGTCAGCCAGCATTGACGGCAACATCTTCTCAATATGAACGATCCCTTGCGGCAAAACCATGCCGTATTCGGTGAGCAGGCCGCGGATCTGGTTGGCTTGCGCCGTACGGGCCTTCACCGCACCTTCCCGTGCCCGATGCAACGAAAGGATAGCTTGTTGTTCAATAGATTTCACCGCAACGAATCGCATCGTCGGTCGCGCGACCGCTTCGCAGATGGCTTCCGCATCGCGCATATCGCTCTTGTTGCTCTTGACGTAGGGTTTTACAAATTCAGCCGGCATCAAGCGAACCTGATGGCCGAAAGCTGCCAGCTTACGCGCCCAATGATGGGCCCCGCCGCAAGCTTCCATGCCAATCAGCGCTGGGGGCAACTTCGCAAAAAATGCTGCCATCTCGGAACGACGCAGTTTTTTGCATAGCGCTAGCTGACCATGCCGATCTACGCCGTGGACTTGAAAGAGGTTCTTCGCCAGATCAATCCCTATCGTATGCGCTTCCATGGTGGACTCCTTGGAGGGTTGAGGAATCTCAACTTTAAACCTACCTCCCCCTGAGAGAGGGCGTCCATACCATTACTCCAGTTTGAGACACAATCCTACCTAAGCAATCAGGTAGGAGTTTGGAGTGATCGACGTGGCTTTAATTGGAATTATTCGACGCTGGCACATTCGTGACCAGATTTCATTGAGAGAGATCTCTCGGCGCTTAGGCATTTCAAGAGTAAGCGTCGTGCCAGCGACGTCTTGAACCGGGTGTTGACTTGCCCGATGATGGCATCACACCGCTGGGAAGCGGCGTGTTTTTCAGGCAGGAGCGATCTGCGCGGCGCAGTTCCAGGGTAGGAAATCGTCAACGCGGTTGACCGGATGGTCGGCGATATGGGTCAGCACATGACGCAACCAAGCCCCAGGATCGACACCATTGAGCTTGGCCGTACCGATCAAGGAGTAGATGGCGGCAGCGCGTTCGCCGCCGCTGTCGGCACCGGCAAACAGATAGTTGCGGCGGCCGATCGCGACGCCGCGCAAAGCGCGTTCTGCCGCCGAGTTG
>NZ_FOLC01000023.1 GCF_900112135.1 Collimonas sp. OK412 | reverse complement strand
AGCAACTCGCCTTCGGCTCAAACATCTTTCCCCACAATTCCCGGCTGACACGCGCCGGATTTGGCAACGTCTCAATGCGGAATTCAAAAGCAACGTCAAAAGCAACGTCAAAAGCAACGTCAAAAGCAACGTCAAAAGCAACAGCCTAGGCCTGATTGCTTGTTGGTGAATTTTCCCGTTTTCCCACTCGCTGGACGCCATCGCCATACTTGCTTATGATCGTATCCTCCGACTCCCACAAGGAAACGATTTCATGACAACCAGCCAACCCGCTGTGCAGCAAAGCGCCATTCCGCAATTACGAGGCTTGTATCCGCCGCTGGAGCCGTTTAAATCCGGTTTGCTGGATGTGGGCGATGGGCACCAGGTGTATTGGGAGTTGTGCGGCAATCCCGATGGCAAGCCTGCGGTGTTCTTGCATGGCGGTCCGGGTGGCGGGTGCAATGCCGATCATCGGAGGCTGTTCAATCCGGAAAAATATTGCGTCATGCTGTTCGATCAGCGCGGGTGCGGGCGGTCGACGCCGCACGCTAACCTGGAAGCCAATACTACCTGGCACCTGGTGGCCGATATCGAGCGGCTGCGCGAGTTGATCGGGGCCGAAAAATGGCTGGTGTTCGGCGGCTCTTGGGGCAGCACCCTGGCCTTGGCTTACGCCGAGACACATCCGCAGCATGTCAGCGAGCTGGTGCTGCGCGGGATATTTACCGGCACCCATGAAGAAGTGCAGTGGTATTACCAGGACGGCGCATCACGCCAGTTCCCGGACAAATGGGAAGATTTCCTGGCGCCGATCCCTGAGGCGGAACGGCATGACATGGTGGCAGCTTATAGCCGCCGCCTGACCGGGACCGATGAAAGCGCCAAGCTGGCCGCGGCAAAGGCATGGAGCGTGTGGGAAGGCAGCACGGTCAAGCTGATTCCCGATCCTGCGCTGGCCGAAGCGCATGACGAGCCGGAGTTCGCGATCGCTTTTGCCCGCATCGAAAACCACTATTTCACCCACGGCTGTTTTTTCGAAGACGGCCAGCTGCTGCGCGACGTGGCGCGGCTGCAGGACATTCCGGGCGTCATCGTGCAAGGCCGCTACGATGTCTGCTGCACGCCGAAAACCGCGTGGGCCTTGCATAAGGCATGGCCGGAAGCGGAACTGCACATCATTGCCGATGCCGGGCACGCCTACAGCGAACCGGGAATCCTGCATCAGCTGATCCTGGCGACCGACAAGTTCGCCGCTTAAGCAGGAAAGCAAGCAGGACGGGCGGCTGCCCTCCGCAGGACACCGCGCCGGCTGACCATTCAGGAGATCCGTTATGTCACGACGGTTTCACTTGCGATACATGCTGCCGTGGTGGCTGGCGGCCGCCGGGATAGCCGCGCCGGCCGCCGCGGAAACCCTGAAAAACTGGTTCAACGACCCTTTCATCCAGGTCCGCGGCGCCGTGGCGGACTGTCCGCAACCGCTGGGGCCGCTGACGAATGAAGAAGAGATGCGCAGGCAAACGCACTGGCGCAGTGAACGCGGCACCACCTGCTGGCTCGCCGGCCAATGCGACAAGCCGAACTCTTATCTGTACGATGCGCCGATCGCGCGCTCGGTACAGGCGCATTTTGCCGCCGAACCGGGATTCGCCCGCAACAGCAGCCTGTGGCTGACCTTCCAGCGCCGCTTCGTCTGGGTCGAAGGCTGCAGCGCTGATCCGGCCGTCGACGCGGCCGCGCTGGAAACCTTTGTCCGCGCTGAACCGGATATCGAACGGGTGATTGTTAACCTGCGTACCGGCGGCGGCAACCCCCCCTACCCGCTGGCGCCGCCTGTGCCATTGGGATCGCAGCCGGCCAGATAAATTCGGCGCTGGCCATCCGCTCGATTTTCGATTGTTACGTATTTAACGTAACAATCGATGCCAGGAATATTCGATTTGCTAAAAACCGCAAACGGTTTAGAGTGGCCGTGCAATGCGCTGGATGATCCAACGCGCTGCGTATGGAAAGCAAAAGGTAAGGCATGAAATTGATCCTGATTCCCCTGCTGTTTAGCACTTTACTGATGTCCGATATGGCGATGGCGGACGATCTGTCGATGTCCGTCGGCGACATGCTGAGCGACAAGGATGTGATGCAGGCGGCCAATGCCTGTTTGCTGAAACATCCGAAAGGCGGCAATGTGTTTGTTGAAAATGTCTATCCGATGAACCACGGCATGGTTGGCATCGTTACCGCGGACGCTTCGGGACGCCGCTACGATTGCAACGCCGAACTGGGAACCGGGAAAGTGCGCAGCAGCGAACCGATTATCGAACCCAAGGGGCCGCTGTTCGTATCGGCCAGGCAGATGCAGGCGCCGCCGCAAGGCGAGTGTTTCAGCAGCAGCCCGCTGGTAATCGGCCGCCAGCTGCAAGGCTGGCTGCTGAGCCAGACCGGCAAGTGCGGCGGCGTTTCCTGGAACGGCATCGCCGCCGGCGCGAAAACTCCATGATGTTCTGACGAACAAGGCTTTTGACGTCGACATGGCAAGCACCAGCAATAACCTGGCTGCAGCCTATGCCGCCCATCAAGCCGCGCCTTGTGTGTAGAATAAATGCCGCTGGATCAGTTGCGGCGAGGCTGGGATAATCGCTGCACTTCAGCCACATTCAAACCAGAGGAGAAAACATGCAGAACCATGCCAAAACGACGTTGCTGGCCGCCGCCATCGGGTTGACCTTTAGCGTTGCCGCGCAGGCCCAGGAGCAAGTCGTGAAGATTGCGCACGTCGGCCCGATCACCGGTCCGGTTGCGCATGTCGGCAAGGATAATGAAAACGGCGCGCGCATGGCGATCGACGACCTGAACGCCAGGCATCTGGTCATCGGCGGCAAGAAAATCCAGTTCGTACTGCAGGCTGAAGACGACGCCAGCGATCCGAAGCAGGCTACCAGCGTCGCCCAGAAGCTGGTCGACGCCAAGGTGGCGGGGGTGGTCGGGCATCTGCAGTCGGGCACCTCGATTCCCGCATCGAAGATTTATTTCGACGCCGGCATCCCGCAGATTTCACCTTCCGCGACCAGCGCCAAATATACCGAACAAGGGTTCAACACCACTTTCCGCGTGGTTGCCAACGACTCCCAGCTCGGCGCTGCAATGGGGCGTTATGCGGCAAAAACCTTGCATGCAAAAAAGATCGCGGTGATTGACGACCGCACGGCCTACGGGCAAGGGCTGGCTACCGAGTTCCTTAAAGACGCCAAGGCGAACGGTGTGGAGATAGTGTCGACGCAATACACGAACGACCGGGCCACCGACTTCAGCGCAATCCTGACCGCGGTCAAGGCCAAGCAGCCGGACCTGATTTTCTTCGGCGGCATCGACGCCAGCGCCGGCACCATGCTGCGCCAGATGCGGCAACTCGGCATCACCGCCAACTTCATGGGCGGCGATGCGATCTGCACCGGCGCCCTGTCGCGCCTGGCAGGCGAAGGCCTGATCGACGACAAGGTCTATTGCGCGATCGCAGGCGGGGTCGAAGATACCGCGCCGCTCGACGCTTTCAAGGCGGCTTACAAGAAAAAATACAATGCCGACATCGTCCAGTACGCGCCGTACACCTACGACGCCGTGATGATCATCGCCAAAGCCATGCAGCAAGCCAATTCGGTCGATCCCAAAAAATACCTGCCGGCGCTCGGCAAGATCCAGTACACCGGCGTCACCGGCAAGATCGCATTCGACGGCAAAGGCGACATCAAGAACGGCACGCTGTCGATCTACACCTTCAGGAACGGCCAGCAGACATTGCTGTCGCTGACCAAGTAGAACCGCCTAAGGAGACGTATTGGCGCAAGCAGCAAGCCGCACTGGACGATTGTTCATGCTGATGGATGCGTTGCGCAGCCATCGGCGGCCGGTCACCGCTGCCTGCCTGGCAGAGCAGATGTCGGTCTCGGTGCGCACCATCTACCGCGACGTGCAGACCTTGATCGAGCTGGGTGCGCCGGTCGAGGGTGAAGCCGGCCTGGGTTATGTGCTGCGCGCCGGCTTTTTCCTGCCGCCGCTGATGTTCAACGAAGACGAACTGGAAGCGCTGGTGCTGGGGGCGCGCTGGGTCAAGCAGCAAGGCGACGACGGCTTGGCGCAGGCTGCGGGGAATGCGCTCAGCAAGATCGCTGCCGCTTCGCCGCTCGACCTGCGCGACAGCATGGCGAACATGGGTTTGCTGGCGGCCAGCTTCCTTGAGGAAGCGCCCAACAACAAGACGCTGGGTCCGATCCGCGAAGCGATCCGGCGCCAGCACAAGATCAATATCAGTTATCGCGACGAGAACGGCAATGCTACCGAAAGACTGGTCTGGCCGATTGCGCTGGCGTTCTTCGAGGGCAAGCGGCTGGTCATCGGCTGGTGTGAGCTGCGCAACGGCTTCCGCCATTTCCGCAACGACAGGATCAGCGCCTTGACGGTGACCAAGCTGCGCTATCCGCAGCAGCGCAGCGTGCTGCTGCAGGCCTGGCGCAGCGAGAATCCGTTCGGCGAAGATCATTAGGACTGGCTTGTCGGAACGCTACTGACACAGGTTGTCAGCAGCCCGGGACTAAGATGCAGGTCTTGCATCAACAACTTCCGGGAGATCGTCGTCATGCGCCTTTACCATCACCCAATTTCATCCAATGCGCGGCGCGTCGTCATGACCGCGCACCACCTCGGCCTGCCGCTCGACCTGGTGCTGCTTGACCTGTCCAGCGCCGACCAGCGCAAGCACCTGCTGGCGATCAATCCCAACGAAAAAATCCCGGTGCTGGTGGACGGCGATTTCATCCTGTGGGAGTCTTGCGCGATCATGCAATACCTGGCCGACAAGACGCCGGGCCAGTCGGTTTATCCGGCCGAGCTGCGGGCGCGGGCCGACGTCAACCGCTGGATGTTCTGGTCGGCCCAGCATTTCGCGCCAATGATAGCGATTTTTTACTGGGAAAATTTCATCAAGGGGCTGATCGGCGCCGGCCGGCCGGATCCGGTCGAATTGCAGCGCGCGCTTACCGACCTGGAGAAATACGCCGGCGTGCTGGACGGACATCTGGCGCAACGCAGGTGGGTGTCGGGAAGCGGCCTGACGCTGGCTGATTTGGCGATCGCCGCGCCGCTGATGGCGGTCGAACCGGGGCGCGTGCCGCTGGCGCCGTACACACACCTGCAAGCCTGGTTCAGCCGTGTGCAAGAACTTGACGCCTGGCGCCAGACCGAGCTTGAAGAAGAGCTGTTGATAGCCTGACAGCTGCCGCCAGGCGGCATGTGCCGTCAACCTGTATCACCCCCTCCTTTTTGCCAGGCAAGACAGTCGCTATTTCTTTTTGGAAATAGCGACTCTGCTATTATGAAGATGCTTTTCTGCAACTTCTCAAGGTCCCAGCTGCGCGGACCGTCCTGGCCGCCGCATCGATTGATTGAACAAACTGCATTTCTCACAAGGAAGGATGTCCCTTATGGAGTGGCTGCATGAGTTATTCAAGAAATCCCCGGAGATAGCGCTGTTTTTATCGCTGGCGGTCGGTTATGCCGTCGGCAAGATCAAGTTCGGCAAATTCCAGCTGGGCGGCGTCGCCGGCTCCCTGCTGGTGGCGGTGCTGGTCAGCCAGGTCGGAGTGCATGTCGATCCCGGCGTCAAGGCCGTGCTGTTTGCCTTGTTCATTTATGCGGTCGGTTACGAGAGCGGTCCGCAGTTCTTCAACTCGCTAGGCAAGCAGTCGATCCGGGAAATCATCCTGGCGGCGGTGCTGGCGCTGACCGGGCTGGCGACGGTAGTCGTGATGGCCAAGCTGTTCGGCCTCGACAAGGGCCTGGCGGCGGGCGTTGCCGCCGGCGGCCTGACGCAGTCGGCAATCATCGGCACCGCCGGCGACGCCATCACCAAGCTGGGGCTGGATGCGGCAGAGGTGGCGCGCCTGCAGGGCAATGTCGCGGTGGGATACGCTGTGACCTATGTGTTCGGCTCCTTCGGCGCCATCATCGTCTGTGTCAGCATCTTGCCGAAACTGATGGGCCGCAGCATCCGCGACGATGCGATCAAGGCCGAGACGGCGATGCTGGCCGGCGTCAAGCTGCTGGGGCCGGAACAGCATGCGGCGCTGCCGGAACTGGTCGGCCGCCTGTATGAAGTTACCCAAGGCAAGATCTCGGTCGAGGAAGTGGAAAATCTTGATCCTGCTACCGCCATCACCATCGAGCGCGTCAAGCGCGCCGGCCAGGTGATCGAAGTCAGTCCGCAGCTGGTGCTGCAGTCGCATGACATCGTGCTGGTGGTCGGCCGCCGTGAAGCGGTGGTCAGCACTTCCGGTTTCCTCGGCAAGGAAGTGTATGCGGTGGAAGGCATGGAGCTGACCATGCAGCACCGGGAAGTGGTGCTGACCAACAAGGCATTCCACAACAAGAGCGTGGCGGAAATCCGCACCCAGACCGCGGGCGAGGTGCGCCACGGCATTTACGTGGTGCAGCTCAGCCGCATGGGGCAGGTGCTGCCGATACTGCCTGAAACCATCGTGCAGGTGGGCGACGTGGTGTCCATCTATGGCGCCGAACAAGACGTCAAGCGTGTCGCCGATATCGTCGGTTATGTGATCGTGCCGAGCGCCAAAACCGATTTTGTCTATCTGGGCGCCGGGCTGGTGGCCGGCTTGCTGGTCGGCCTGCTGGTAGCCAAGGTCGGCTCGATCCCGCTGACGCTGGGCAGCGGCGGCGGCGCCCTGCTGTCCGGCCTGCTGTTCGGCTGGTTCCGTTCCCGGCACCAGTCGTTCGGCGCCATGCCGGCCGCCGCGGTGCAAATCCTGAAAGACCTCGGCCTGGCCGGCTTCGTGGTGGTGGTCGGCCTGTCGTCCGGCCTGCAGGCGGTGGAGACCGTCAGGCAGCAGGGTTTCACCATCTTCGGCGTCGGCGTGGTGGTGACCATCCTGCCGATGATCCTGACCATGCTGATCGGACGCTATGTCCTGCGCTACGATAATACGGCGGTGTTCGCCGGCGCCCTCAGCGGTTCACGCAGCGCCAACCCGGCTTTCGGCGAGGTGCTCGACAAAGCGGAGAACGCCATTCCTACCGTGCCCTTTGCCATTACCTACGCCCTCGCCAATGTGTTCCTGACCTTGCTGGGACCGCTGGTAGTGGCGCTGGTCTGATCTTGTTTGCGCATCCTGCTCCGCCGCGGCGGAGTCAATCTATCGAATAAAAGGAGTATCAGAATGGATTTCAGCGACCCGGATAAACTCGCTTTGCTCAGCCCGTTTGAATTGAAAGATGCATTGATCCAGGTGGCGTCGGGCGCTGACCGCGCCATGCTTAACGCCGGCCGCGGCAACCCGAATTTCCTGGCCACCACGCCGCGCCACGGCTTTTTCCAGTTCGGCCTGTTTGCCATGAGCGAAGCCGAGCGCTCTTATATCTATATGGACGGCGTCGGCGGTTTCCCGCAGCGCGACGGCATCGAGGCGCGTTTCGAAATTTTCACGAAGGCCCATGCCGGCGTCGACGGCGTGCGTTTCATCGAAGCCGCCGTGTCTTATGTGCGTGACCAGCTGGGCTTGTCGGCCGGCGCTTTCCTGTACGAGATGTGCGTAGCCATCCTCGGCTGCAACTATCCGGTGCCGGACCGCATGTTGAATCTGGGCGAGCAGATCGTCGGCCAGTACATCCGCCAGGAGATGATCGGTGAGCAGCCGTTCATCGGCAATTTCGACATGTACGCGGTGGAAGGCGGCACTGCCGCCATGACATACATTTTCAACAGCCTGCGCGAAAACCATATCCTCGAGGCCGGCGACACCATCGCCCTCGGCATGCCGATCTTCACGCCCTACATCGAAATTCCGCTCCTCAACGACTACCGGCTGGTCGAGCTGCTTATCGATGCGCCGGCTGAGAACAACTGGCAGTTCACCAGGAAAGAACTCGACAAGCTGCTCGATCCCAAGGTCAAGGCGTTCTTCCTGGTCAATCCCAGCAATCCGCCTTCGGTCAGGATCAACGACGAGACGCTGGCGTACATTGGCGAGATCGTCAGGCAGCGCCCCGACCTGATCATCCTGACCGACGATGTGTACGGCACTTTCGCCGACAACTTCATATCGCTGTTTGCGATCTGTCCCTACAACACCATCCTGGTGTATTCGTTCTCCAAGTATTTCGGCGCCACCGGCTGGCGCATGGGTGTGGTGGCCACCCATGAAAAGAATATCCTGGACGACAAGATTGCAGCCTTGCCCGAGGCGCGTCGCAAGGAACTGGACCGGCGCTACAACTCGATCACCACCGAACCGCGCGCACTGAAATTCATCGACCGGCTGGTGGCCGACAGCCGCACCGTGGCGCTGAACCATACCGCCGGCTTGTCGACCCCGGTGCAGGCGCAGATGACCTTGTTTTCCCTGTATTCGCTGCTGGACGAGCCGCAGAATTACAAGAAATCGATGAAGCGCATCGTCCTGCGCCGCAAGGAAGCGTTATACCGGGCGCTGGCCTTGCCGCTGCCGGTCGACGCCGATTCGGTCCACTACTATCATCTGCTCGACCTGGAAACGCTGGCCACGCAAATGTATGGCGCCGATTTCGCCAAGTGGATGGTGAAGCGCCTGAAGCCGAACGAAGCGCTGTTCCGGCTAGCGGAAGAAACCGGCGTGATCCTGCTGCCGGGGCGCGGCTTCGGCACCGCGCACGCTTCGGCGCGGGTGTCGCTGGCCAATCTCAACGAGTACGACTACACCAACATCGGCAAGGCGATCCGCAAGCTGGCGCTGGAATTCCATACGCAGTTTGAGAAAGGTGCGGGCGGCGAAAAAAGCGCCAAGAGCGTGGGCGGCGGCAAGGGGGCAAGCGCCAAAGCCAAGCTTGCGAAGAAAGCAAAGAAGTAAATAAAGATAGCGGTAAACGATAAAAATCCCGTGGCGTGCCATGGAATTTTTTGCAGGCAGTATGTTACTGCTTATAGCCGTCGTTCAGGGTTTTCAAACACTCTATTTAGTCGGACAATTGCATCCTGGAATTGAATGTCGTTTCAGGCTCGAACCCAAAATTAGGAAAACCATTTGAAGCATAGCAAACATCTGAAAAAATAGCCGATCAGTGAATGAAATTGATTGGCTATTTTTCGCTACATAATTCGTTTGAATTTCGGACTGTTAATCCATACAAAACGCGCGCTTCACAACCGGAACCGAAACCGTTTCCCATATTGCTATAGCTGAGTTCGCCAATTTCCGGGAATGGAGTCCCCACGCCATTAATGTAAACGCGATGGGCGCCGAGAGACGGATCTTTTAGATATGCATCGTGCAATCTGACGATATTGCTATGCTTCAAACTTGGCTTGTCTTCATACATATTATTTCTGGTGCCATCAAAGAACAGACCAATGTCCAAATCGTCTTGGCAATTAGAAGTGCATAAATAGTGTTTCGGCAAAACCTGTTCGATCGCGCCGATCGGGGCTTGTCGGGTTGGTGCAATGGAAAACGTAAGATCATCTGTCATCGTCACACTCTATATTTCCTGCTGCGTTCCCTACTCTTTCGTCTCATCTCGGCCAGTTCTTCCGGTGTAAACAACGCATTCACACGGGTACCGATCGTAGCAGTATCCGCAGCATGAGGGTCATCACGTTGAATTGGATGTTCTTTACTTCCGTATCCAAATGGACCCGATACCACACGTACTTTCCCACCTTTGAAAAAATGTACATACACTTTCCCAGGCTCTTCATATTTCTCGACTGGAACTAGAGCTTTATAGACCCCTTCCGAAGTAATGCTTGTATAGTTACCGGCAGCGGTTTCTGTTAGATTTTCTTTGCTCCAATCCCCTACTGCCCATCTGACTTCAGCAACCAAATTCGGATGCCATTTTTTAGGAAGCGCCATGCAACAAACTGTGCTTCCTCCTCCGCCTCCACGTCCTACATTACTCCCGCTGGTACCACTAACGTAAAAGTCCGAAATATTAAAATCTGGCCCGATGTGCTGGACACCAGTCAGACTAACGGGTGTGAAATTACGGTCGTTAATACCAGCTTGAATGCTGGCACAACCCGCGAAGGTAAGGACCAACAAAGGCAAAGCGAGTTTTTGAAGCCAACTCATCTGTTTTTTTGTTTGAATTCTTTTCATGTGTTTTCTCTACTCTTTCTTTTCATCTCAGCTAATTCTTCCGGCGTAAATAAAATACGGGGCTAGCCAAGCGTTGCATTCTGGTTGTTATGCGCCAACAGTGGGATCGTCCAAATACGCATCGAACAGCCTTGCAACATTGCTCTGTTTTAGCCGCCCTTCGTCTTCATATTTATTATTTCTTGCGCCATCAAAGAATAGTCCGATATCTAAGTCTTCTTCACATTTCGAGGCGCATAAATAGTGATTCGGGAGTACAGAAGTAATACCAGCAGTCGGCGCATGTCGAGTTGGCGCTATTGAAAATGTAACCTTCGCATTCATCTCCAATCTCCACCGTTCTTCTTGTTCTCATTGAATTTACGTAACGACTCCGCCTGCTCTTCAGGAGTAAATAATGTGGCGATTGGAGTTCCTACCGTTGCATTGTCGATGGCGTGAGAATCACCTCGATGGATTGGATGATCTTTATTGAGAACGCCGACATTACTGGAAACAACTCTCACTCTTCCGCCGATAAAAAAATGTACGTAAAGCTGTCCAGGCACATCATATTTCTCGACTGGAACTAGAGCTTTATAGATCCCTTCCGAAGTAATGCTTGTATAGTTACCGGCAGCGGTTTCTGTTAGATTTTCTTTGCTCCAATCCCCTACTGCCCATCTGACTTCCGCAGTCAAACCGGGCCGCCACTTATTTGGAAGGAGTACACAACAAACGTCGCTGCCGCCGCCACCTTCACGTCCGACATTGCTACCGTAAGCTCCATCCACATAAAATCCGGAGACATTAAAATTTGGTCCCATATGCTGTGTGCCTGTCAGTCCAACAGGTGTGGAATTACTGTCGTTAATACCAGCTTGAACGCTGGCACAACCTGCGAAGGTAAGGGCCAACAAAGACAAAGCGAGTTTTTGCAACCAACTCATGTGTTTTCTCTACTCCTTCTTTTCATCTCAGCTAATTCCTCCGGCATAAATAAAATACGGGGCTAGCCAAGCGCTGCGTTCTGGTTGTTAGCATCATTGCTTGCAATTGTCGCTTCGCTGCCGCCACGGAATCCTTTGCGATAGCGCCAGTAGCCGGTTGCCTCGTGAAGTCCAGCTGGCGTGAAACTCGCATAAGCGCCAATAGCGGTGTCGTTCAAATATGCGTCAAACAACCTGGCAATATTGCTTTGTTTTAATTCGTTTTCGTCTTCATATTTATTGTTTCTTGTACCATCAAAGAAAAAACCAATGTCAATATCTTCTTCGCATTTGGATGTACATAAGTAATGCTTCGGCAATACTGGCGTAATAACATCGATTGGCGCATGCCGGGTCGGCGCAATAGAAAATGTGGCTTCCTCCGTCATCGCCAATCTCCTCGATTTCTATTTTCTTTCGACTTGCGTGCGGATTCTAATTGTTCCTCCGGAGTGAAAAGAGCATCAACTCGCGTACCAACAGTCGTGATATCGGCAGCATGTTGATTGTCTCCAAGGATAGGATGTAGTTTGCTTTCTGGATAATACTCACTTGATACAACACGAATTCTGCCGCCTGCGAAAAAATGTACAAATAGTTGCCCCGGTTTATCGTATTTTTCAACTGGCACTTTAGCTTTGTAGACTCCTTCGGAGGTAATGCTTTTATAATTCCCCGCAGCAGTCTCTGCCAAATTTTCTTTACTCCAGTCACCGACAGCCCACCGCACTTCAGTCGTCAGATCTGGTCGCCATTTTTTCGGTAATGCTACACAGCAAATGCTACTACCGCCGCCGCCACCGCGGCCGACATTACTGCCATATACGCCATCGACATAAAATCTCGAAACGTTAAAATTTGGACCAATATGTTGTACCCCTGTCAGCCCAACAGGGGTGAAATTACTGTCGTTAATACCGGCTTGAACGCTGGCACAACCGACGAAGGTAAGGGTCAATAAAGATATAGTCAGTTTTTGCAGCCAACTCATCCGTTTTTTTGTTTGATTTCTTTTCATATAATTTTCCTTTTCGACACTCTTCTACGCTCGGATAGAGCCAATTCGCTCCTTAATTCTGCTTCAGGTAGTGTTGGCTTTCTTAACGTTTATTGAACTTGCCTGGCTCAGGCGATGGGATATCCTGTCCAAGCTTCATTCGTCATATTTCCAGATGATCTCTTTACTTTTCTGTCTCATTTCGACCAGTTCTTCCTGCGTAAACAAAGCGTCTACGGAGATATCTAAGTCTTCTTCACATTTCGAGGTGTATAAATAGTGCTTCGGCAATACAGAAGTAATACGTTCAGTCGGCGCATGTCGAATTGGCGCTATGGAAAACGTAAGATCTTCTGTCATCGTCACTCTCCATATTTCCTGCTGCGTTCCCTACTCTTTCGTCTCATCTCGGCCAGTTCCTCCGGCGTAAACAACGCATTCACACGGGTACCGACCGTAGCAATATCCGCAGCATGAGGGTCATCACGTTGAATTGGATGTTCTTTACTTCCGTATCCAAATGGGCCCGATACCACACGTACTTTCCCACCTTTGAAAAAATGCACATACACTTTCCCAGGCTCTTCATATTTTTCAACCGGGACAATTGCTTTGTAGCGCTCAAAGGTAATGCTTTGGAAGTTACCCAAAGCTGTTTCTTCTTTGTTTTGCTTGCTCCAATCACCAATCACCAATCACCAACCGCCCAACGTACCTCAACGGTGAAATCTGGGCGCCACTTTTTCGGAAGTGCCACGCAACAAACGATGCCACCACCACCGCCTCGCCCTACATTACTGCCGCTGATACCATTAACGTAAAAGTCCGAAATATTAAAATCTGGCCCGATATGCTGGACACCAGTCAGACTAACGGGTGTGAAATTACGGTCGTTAATACCAGCTTGAACGCTGGCACAACCCGCGCAGGTAAGGACCAACAAAGACAAAGCGAGTTTTTGAAGCCAACTCATGTGTTTTCTCTACCCTTTCTTTTCATCTCAGCTAATTCCTCCGGCGTAAATAAAATACGGGGCTAGCCAAGCGCTGCGTTCTGGTTGTTAGCATCATTGCTTGCGATTGTCGCTTCGCTGCCGCCACGGAATCCTTTGCGATAGCGCCAGTAGCCGGTTGCTTCGTGCAGTCCAGCTGGCGTGAAACCCGCATAGGAGTCGTGAACGAAGCCGTCGAACAGAGCGGCGATGGCGGCAGTCGTGGGCGGCGCGTTCTTTGCCATATCCAGCAACGCAGGCGCTTCCGGATCTAGTGCGCTCAATGCCGCTTGCCGATACTCGGCAGCTTTCAGACTGGCGCCGGGTTGGCCTTTAATGAAATCAAGGAATCGCTGAGACAAACTGACGTCGCCTTTGAGGCCGATCAGATCGGCGTCTTTCATCAGGATTTTATTTGAATCAATCAACAGTTTTCTGTCCTCTGCGTTCGCCTTTTGTACCTGAGCAAGCTGCTCGTAGCGCTTGCAGACTTGCCAGCGCCAATTCAAGTAAGGCTGCAGCCATTCATGGATTGGGCGTGGCTTCATAGTGGAAGCCGTCAGAAAATCATTGAAGGCTTGTTCGACCCGAGGGCTTACTACAAACGGCGCATGACCAGAATCAGAAGTGGCTCGCTCCTTGTCCAGCGGTGCACCCGCCGCAACCGCACAATCAAACATATGATTGAGCGGGATTTGCGATAATTTAAGCGCGTCGCTTTCAAACAAAGTATTGCCAACTGAAATTCCTAGTTCACCCGGCTCATAACCACCCCCGACATCGCTGTGCGCACCTGGATAAACAAACTCCTGACAATGCGGTGGCAGTACTCCGTCGACGCCAAGTTCGTCAATCGGGAAATTCTTGCGCAACTCGTGCATGGCAACCATGTGCACACAATTTTCTACCGATGTGGGAATCCGCAAATCTTTCGCTGTTGCCCATCCATCATGACCGCCGGTGCTGTTGACGATAGTGCCAGCCAATCCACCCAACACACCTGCGGAAGCAACGGTATCTATCAGGCCAACGAAACGAAAACGGATAATGACGCCGGCCAGCTTCCCGCCGACCAGCAACTTATCCAGCCACTGACAGAAAACCCGCGCTTCTGCAGCCCCACGTGAAAAGCCGAATACGTCAATAAAACATTCTTTAATATCTGGCTTGCCGTGTGTCGATAGCTTCTTCTCGAGAAAATTTGCCTGTCGCTTCAAGAATTCCTCGCGCGGGCTAAGGCCACCATGGCTCATCAGCAGACCTTCTGTTATCCCAAGCTTTTTGAGCTCTTGCAGATCACTTGGATCGGACACATGAAAACTGTTGCGGCACAAGGCTTTGACTTGCTCTTTCCTAAAAAAAGGTTGATCGTCGTAAGCACGTGCATGTATCGTATTAAACACAGCAAGTAATCCATATAAAACGCGCGCTTCACAACCGGAACCGAAACCGTTTCCCATATTGCTATAGCTGAGTTCGCCAATTTCCGGGAATGGAGTCCCTACGCCATTAATGTAAACGCGACGGGCGCCGAGAGGCGGGTCTTCCAAATATGCATCGTGCAATCTGGCGATATTGCTATGCTTCAAACTTGGCTTGTCTTCATACATATTGTTTCTGGTGCCGTCAAAGAATAGCCCAAGGTCGATATCTTCTTCACAGTTGGACGTGCAAAGATAATGTTTCGGCAAAACCTGTGCAATTGCGGCTGTTGGGGCTTGTCGAATTGAGGCAACGGCAAATGTAATTTCGTCTGTCACCGTCATTCTCCATATTTACGACTGCGTTCTTTGCTTTTTCGTCTCATTTCAGCCAATTCTTCAGACGTAAACAATGAATCAATATGACTGCCGATAGTCGCGCTATCAACGGCATGTTGATCATCACGCTGGATCGGATGAATCTTGCTCAATGAACCAGGAGCGCTGGAAACCACGCGCACTTTTCCTCCTGCAAAGAAATGCACCCAAACATGTTCCGCCTCGTCGTATTTTTCAACCGGGACAATTGCTTTGTAGCGCTCAAAGATAATGCTTTGGAAGTTACCCAAAGCTGTTTCTTCCTTGTTTTGCTTGCTCCAATCACCAACCGCCCAACGTACCTCAACGGTGAAATTTGGGCGCCACTTTTTCGGAAGTGCCACGCAACAAACGATGCCACCACCACCACCGCCTCGCCCTACATTACTGCCGCTTGTATGGTCTACATAAAAATCAGAGATGTTGAAATTCGGCCCCATATGCTGCACACCACTCAGTTCCACTGAAGTGAAATTGTTTTCGTCGACGCCAGTCCGAACACTGGCACAACCCACGAAGGTAAAGACGAAAAAAGACATAGCCAGCTTTTGTAGCCAACTCATCCGTTTTTTTGTTTGATTTTTTTCCATGTACTGTTCCTTGTCGACATCCTTCTACAGCCAGATAAAAGCCAAATTGCGCCCCAATTTTTCCTGAGGTTGCACTAGCAACCCTTAATTTCGCTAAGCTTGCCCCGAATATCTCTCTATGGCCTGCTTTAAATCTACATTAATCGCGGCTGCATTCTGCTGCGCCAAGATGTCCGCCAAACCAGAATGGCCCAGCAATCGCCCTTGCGTGTCAAAAATAGCATCCGCCAGCAACAGCAGAACACCGTTGTCGCTGTGCCCGGCAGCACGCCACTGAGCAATTGCCTCACTTGCCCATCGATGCTGCTCAGCCATATCACCGGGTAACGTTTGCCCTTTGCGCCTTCTTAACAAATTGCCGATTAACTGATCTGGCGCCTCTAATTCTGTCAGCAGAGCATCTTGTTGCGCCGTGAGCGTCAGCGGCGTCGGCGCCAGCTCCTGCCCAGGTTCGGCCAGGGCCAGAGCGGTTAACACACCGTGCCTCTGGTGAACGCACCAGCGGGTCATGGGACCGACAACCGCCGCCCATTGGGCCGGCGTCAAGACGACCGCCAGGGACGGCAAGACGGCGCAGTCGGCAAAACGCAGCGTCGGTTCGTCGCCGCTGGCTAGTCTCACAAAGATGAAATGCCGTAAATGCTGGGCCAGCGCATCGTGCGACAACCTGGTTTCAATCAGGGATGCATGCAGTTGGGGTTGCATCGCATTAAACAGCGTCATCATTAAATCCAACTGACCAGCCTGCTCCGCCGCCGCCATATCAATCAACAACGGACTGACCGTGGCGGCCGTTTCTTTATAAATGGGAAGCAGCCAGTCCGGACGTGCGTCCGCTTGCATGGGAAGATAGGCTTCAGTCCCGCCTAACATGGCGCTGTCGATCAATAGAAAAGGGGAAATCTCCGGTTCTGTTGCTGTCATGCCGGATTCGCCCTGGCCAGTTTTTGTTGTGCTGCTTTCAGCAAGCAAGGAATGCAGATATCGTGATTCGGCAACTGACCGGGAAAGTGCAGCGGCCTGGCTTGCGGCCCGAAGGTCTGGTGATCGGCCGCGTGAACTTCGTGGCCGCCTGGCGTATATTCCTTGATGCCGTCGCCGCTGAGGACAATCTCGCTGCCGCCGCCATTGAGACGTATGCCCAGCTTGGCCTTGAGATTGATCCAGTCGTGCGTGCTGATGATATCCAGCACCTTTTGCGCCAGCAGCTCAAGATTGTCGCTTTGCGCTTGAATGCTCACCTTGCCGCTGGCGGCGATCAGCTTGACGCCGAGCTTGTGAACGTAGACCGACCACAGGTCCTGGACTGCTGCAAAAAATGATTTGCCGGTGGCGACCGAGACATGCCCGCCGGCCGTCAGCGCGGTATGGTCGGCGCTGGCGAGATGGGTGGAAGCGGCGCTGCTGCTTTCGATGCCGCTGGGGCTGGCCAGTACCAGATGTGGCTCTGCCAATTCAGGAAAATCGCCGCCGCTGCCCTTGATTGCCTCGTTCTGCGCCTTGATGGCCTTGGCGACGTCTTGCTGGTCTGCCTGTTCGTGCTGCGCCTCATGGGTTTGCGCCAGGTCAGCCAGCTGCTCGTGCAAATCCCGCGATTGCGTCAGGCGCGAGACAGTTTCACCCATGTCGGTGGTATGTGCTGCACCCTTGGGGCGCGCTTCGGTGGTGAGCAGCATGCCATGCGAACGCAGTACGCCCTGCGCATCCGACCTCAGCTCAAAGCCGCTGCCGCGCCGGTCCTGCCGCCCGGCATTGTTGTTGATGCGGGTGATGGAACCTAAGGACAGCATGCTGTCGAAGGCGTCGCTTTTCAGCTGCGCCTGTATGGCATTGTTACTATCATCAAATATCAGGTGGTTGCTGCGCCCGCCAACGGCATTGCCGCCCTTCGGTGCCAACTCCCTGCTGCGGATGCCGGACAGTGCGCTTTGCGACGGCAAAGCCCATGGCGGCATATTGTCTTGGCTGATCACTGATCCGGTAATGATGGGACGATCACAGTTTCCATCCAGCCATTGCACGATCACCAGCTGGCCGCTGCGTGGAATCGCTATGATGCCTTGCTGCGCGCCGGCCCAGCCGCTGGAGACACGTATCCAGGCGGAGCTGTCTTGATTGTTCTTGCCGTGGCGGTCCCAGTGGAACTGGACCTTCACGCGTCCGAAATGATCAACAAAAATATTTTGCCCGGCAGGACCGACGACTGTCGCGGTTTGCAGGCCGTAGATGCGGGTCGCCTCGCTGTTGTAGCCCTGCTCCGGATGCCATGGGATTTTCTTGCGGATGCATACGGCTGTGTTGGTATAGGCGGAGGCGGCATCGGCGTCTTGCAGATAATTATTGGTGGCGCAGTGTTCGACGCTGATCACCAGGAATTCATGGTCTTGCTCGTCGTGCGGCTTGTCGCGCTGGGGCGACCAGTCCTCATCGAAATGGCCGGTGAGGCGCTGCCACCGTCCCGGTTGCAGATAGGGACAATTGCCGCGCGCATCAAAGCGCTTCGCGGCCGCCTCGATCCCCTCGGCCAGCACCTTGCATACACGGTCACCATCCTGCAGGCTGCTAAAGCCATAGGCGCCGGCATATTGGTAAGACTCGATGGACGGCACGGCGCCTTGCTGGTTGATGGTGGGGACGCTGACATGCTGCGGCCGGGGATTCTTGATATCGTAGCTGGAGCGCGCGACCGTAGACGCCGCAAATTGGCGGAACGGCGACCACTCCCAAATTGCCGCTTCCTCGGCAGCGCCACCGTGGCGCTGGAACGGCACTTCGGGCCGGCCGTCGATTGCGGCGGCATAAGTGGAGTCATCCGACAGCTTCAATACATGGCCGGTGGGCCCATGTTCGTAGTGATAATGCCAGCCCAGCATTTCCCATCGGCGATGCAGGAAATTGGCTTGTGATTCGTTGAACTGGAAGCGTTCGGTGACGATGGGGTCGTCATGATGCAGGGTGCAATCCCATGCTGCCAAGCCGCCATGCTCGGCGAACACCGCCGCCGTCAAATCCTGCAAGGACAGCTGGTGAAACACGCGGCAATCCATACGCTCTTTAAGGAAGGCCAGCCAAGGCACCAGATGCGCCTCGTAAAACGCCAGGTTGCCGTCGCTGCGCTTGAAGCGGAATTGGTCGACGTAACCGGTGAAAAAGCGTGCGCAGCCGTCGCTGCGGATCAATTCCACGCACAACAGCTTGCCGAGCATGGCCTTGAGTTCTATGTGAGGATCATCGCTCAACAGTTCTAGCGTATAGGAAAAATCACGGCTCAAGGCCTCGCTGGCATCCAGCCTGTTGACCAGTAATTCCGCGTCAGGCGCATCATCGTTAATGAACGACAGGCGCAAGACGCGATTGTGCTGGCGATCTTGGATCAGGCTTTGCAGCGTTCTGGCAGTACTTTTCATCCGTCCCTCCCATCGCCTGAAGGCAATACGATGCTTTTTAGATAACTTTTCACTTATGTTAAGCAAATGTTGGTGAAAAAGCAAGTGTGGATGTGGAGTTGCGACGCTCACGGCCTCGAGACGCAAAGGGAATGCGGCCCTGGCCAAAACAGCTGTCCGTGAGCGAGTGGTTACGGTAGTGTCGACAAAACGCGAAGCGTCATATGGAATTCGTCGAGGCCCGTTTTAAGAAGAGTCTTAATATCCGCCTTGAACAATCCACGAGATAGGCATGATAGACATAGATGTCGTTCCGATGCACCGGTAGAGCGTTCTGACCTTAATTCAGCTGGAGTCGATAGTCGCCGCAAATCCCTGTTTATTGCCGGTAACCGTCGTTCAGGGTTTTCAGGAAAGCCATCACATCCTTGATCTCGCTGTCCGTCAACGCCGGCCGGTCGCCCGGCTTGCGGTCGAACGGCGCTTCCACATTGACGTTGCCGTGGTAGGCCGGCGGCAGGTCGTCGTATTTCATGACGCTGCCGTCTTTGGCCTTGGGATACCATTTCTGCGGCTGAGTATCGCGCTGCACGTAGAATTTCATCACCTGTTCCAGGCTGGTAAAGCTGCCGTTGTGGAAGAACACATTGCGCGTCGCCACATTGCGCAAGGACGGCGTCTTGAACATGCCGCAATACTCGGTCTTGTCCTTGAGGTCGGTGCGGTCCGGGCCGCACAAACCCATGTCGTAATATTTCGGATCGGCGTTGGCCCGGATATTCTTGTTGCGCGGCACGCCGATGGCGATCAGGCCGTAGTCGGTAAATTGCGGAAAGGCGCCGCTGGCCGTGATTGCGCTGATGTGGCAGGAGGCGCAGTTGCCTTTCGATGCATCGTTGAACAGGCGCAGGCCGTTCAGCTCCTGCTTGCTGAGCTGGACCTGCTGGCGCAGGAAGGCGTCGTATTTGCTGTTGTAGGGATAGAATTCGGTCGGGCTTTCCTGGAATACTTCCAGCGCCATCAGCGCCCATTTGAAGGCTTGCTCCTGGTTGTCGAAAATATCCTCGCCGAAGGTGGCGCGGAACTGCGCCGCGTAGCTGGATTTTTTCAGTTTTTCCACCACTTCGGCTGCATTCGCATTGCCCATTTCGTGCGCCGACAGCAGCGGGATCCGCGCCTGGTCGTGGGTCGACGGCGCGCGGCCGTCCCAGTTGTGGCCGCCGGTGGGGCCGGCGTCGATGCTGTCGTCGCCGTCGTCGTCGAAGAAATGTTCGGTGAAGGCCGGCACGTTCTGTATGTAGCGCAGCGAAGGCACGGCGCGCGTGCCCAGCGTTTTCATTTCCTTGCCGCCCAGCTGCACCGCCAGGTTGTTGGGCGGGCCGAATGCATGGTCGGGGCTGTGGCAGGTAGCGCAAGACATCTTGCCCGAAGCCGACAGCGAAGGATCGGAAAACATGGTGCGGCCGAGCGCGGTCATGTCGGCTACCGAGGGCTGCTTTTTCAGCGTCGGCGCATAGGTCGCGCCGACGTAGGCCGGGGCAGCGGGCTTGGCTGCTTCGGCGTCCGCATGCTGCTGGCCGCAGCCGTTCAGGAGAAGCACGGCGACGCCGCTCAGGAATGCAATGACCGCTGGTTTCATAGGAATGTCTGACGAGCCTTGGGGACGAGCGGAGCGCCGCGTCGAATGGGAGGCAAGCCTAGCAGCGTTGTGTGACAGAACGATGACACATCCACATCCTGAAAATAAATGGCGGCCGCTACCGCATTTCACACAGCTGAAATATTCGGGGCATACGATTGCGCTTTTTATCGCCCGGGGAGGGTTTATGAAGCGGACCATGCAATGGCTGCCGGTAACGGTGGCAACGGTGACACTATCGGCGGGCCTGAGCGCCTGCGGCGGCGGCAGCTCGATCGGCGAGGCCACCGGTGCAGTGACCAGCGGCCAGGTAACCGGCAGCTATTACGAAAACGCCAAGGTCTGCTTCGAAGACAAGGTAAAGAAAGCGACGTGCGACGCCGCATCGCCGGTAGCCAGGACTGCTCCCGACGGTTCATTTTCCCTCAAGGGCCAGGGCGCGGTGGTGGCCACCGTCGATACCGACGCCATCCGCCACGAAGCGCTGGGCGACAAAGGCAGCGCCATCACGCAGAAGCTGGTGTTCCGCGCGCCGCTCGGCCGCAGCGCTTTCATCAGCGCCATCTCGACCGAACTGACAGCCGCCATGGATGCCAACGGCGGCGATTTCGCCGACGCCAGCAAGAAGCTGGCCGCCAAGATCGGCACTGCCGAAGCCAACCTGCTGGCCGACATCAACAAGCTGGGCGGCAATGACCTGGCCAAGCTGAAAGCGGAAGCAGCGGCCGTCAACGCTGCCATCGCGGCGGCCATCGCCCAAGGCGGCACGGTTGACCTGGGCCAGGCCCTGGCCGGCGCGCTGGCGATGAACAACATCCAGAACGTGGTGGTGATCTTTGCCGAGAACCGCGGCTTCGACAACCTGTACGGCCTGTTCCCCGGCGCCAACGGCATTCCCGGCGTCAATCCGACCTCGACTTCCAGCTATGTACCGCAAAAGGATTTCGACGGCAGCACCCTGCCGGTCCTGCCGCCGACCTGGGGCGGCATGACCCTGGCCGGCCAGAGCACCGTCATCACCCAGGCGCAATCGGCCAACCTGCCGAACAAGCCGTTCCAGATCGATGACGCCAACAGCCCGATCTACATGTCGTCGTCCGTGATCACGCGCGACCTGGTGCATCGTTTCTTCAATAACCAGATGCAGATCAACGGCGGCAAGAACGACAAGTTCGCCGCGTACTCCGATGCCGGCGGCCTCAGCATGGGCTATTACGACGGCAGCAAGATGAAGCTGTGGAATATCGCCAAGCAATACACGCTGGCCGACAACTTCTTCATGGGTGCTTTCGGCGGCTCCTTCCTGACCCACCAATACCTGATCTGCGCCTGCGCCCCGACTTACCCGAACGCCGACGCCGCCACTTCGCCCGCCAAGGGCAACATCTCCGCCGTCACGCTCGACGCCAGCGGCAACCTGGTCGGCCTGACTCCGGGCACCGGCAATCCGACTTCAGTATTGAACGGCGCGCCGGTCTACCTGAAGGACAGCACCATCACGCCGAAAGACGCTTCCGGCATGTTCTACGCGGTCAACACCATGCAGCCGCCGTACCAGCCTAGCGGCAACAACGCCGCCGCCGTGGCAGCGTACGCCGACCCAAGCAAGGCTACTACCCTGCCGGTCCAGACCCAGACCAACATCGGCGACGAGCTGACCAGCAAGGGCGTCGACTGGGCCTGGTATGCAGGCGCCTGGAACGCAGCGTTGGCAGATGCGCCGAACGCCACCCGCAGCGTGATCTACGGCGGCAAGGTCCAGTTCCAGCCGCACCACCAGCCGTTCAACTACTATAGCCGCTTCGATCCGGCCACGGCCGCCGGCGCTGCCGAACGCGCCAGCCACCTGAAGGATTTTGATGCTTCGTTCCTGCAGGATGCTGCTGCCGGCAAACTGCCTGCGGTTGCGTTCTACAAGCCGCAAGGCAACTTGAACCAGCATCCCGGTTATGCCAACGTGGCTGACGGCGATGCCCACGTCGCCGACGTCATCACCAAGCTGCAGGCCAGCCCGCAGTGGAAGCACATGCTGATCGTGGTGACTTACGATGAAAACGGCGGCTTCTGGGATCACGTGGCGCCGCCCAAGGGCGATCGCTGGGGTCCGGGCACACGCTTGCCGACTCTCCTGGTGTCGCCGTATGCGAAGAAAGGTTTCGTCGACCACACCCAGTACGACACCGCTTCCATCCTGCGCTTCATCACCAATCGTTATGCGTTGCCGGTGTTGCCTGGCCTTACCGCACGCGACAAGGCGCTGGTGGCGAACGGCGCCAAGCCGATGGGCGACCTGACCGGCGCATTGACGCCGGTGCCGCAAGAGTAATCCGCGCAAGCTCGGCGGGGAAAAAGATAAAGCCGGCTGCCTTGGAAAAGGCAGCCGGCTTTTTTATCTCTGCCAGGAACCCATGGGCGCCAGCGCCGGCGACAGTTCCGCTTCGCTCCAGCGCAGCGGCAGCGAGGCTTCGACCCGTATCGCCTGCTCCACGCGGAAGCGCAGCAAACGTTCGGCGCCCTTGAATGCCGCCACTTCGGGGCCATCCCAGACCAGCTCGGCGCTGGCCGCCAGGTAGAGCACGTCGCCGCTGGCGAAATCGATGAACAGCAAACCGGCGCGCGGATGCTCGACCAGATTGCCGATGGTGTTGAAGAAAGAGTTGCCGACGAAATCGGGTACCGTCAGCGTCTTTTCATCGTCGATGCGGACGAAGCCGGGTTTGCCGCCGCGATGCGACACGTCAACCCCGTACTGGCGGTTGCTTGCATCGGCAGGTTTGCCCATGAAGGCCGTGGCGATGAAAAAAGTGTCCGCGCCGGCGACCAGGTCTTGCATCGCGGCGTCCAGCCGGGTTGCCCTGTGCACTACGGGCGCCGCGGCGTCGTCGCCTTCGACCAGGGTGGGACGGCGCGCCTGGATATATTTCGGGCAGTTGCCGAAGCTCTGGTCTACCTTCAGCGTCCATCCTGCCGCGCCGATTTTCTCGACCTTGCCGTTCATGCGGTTGCGGCGGCGGGTATGCGGTTCGATGCCGAGCAAGCCGATGGCTGCGTTGTCGGCCAGCGTCTGCTGCAGCGGATCGGCTGCCAGCACATGCGGATGTATCTCCAGGTGCTCGGCGTCCGGCGAAGTCACGAAACCGGGCGCGCCGGTGACGATCGACGCCCACGGCTGCTGTTCGCGGTCGATGCTGCCGACGATCATGAACGGCAGCTGCTGGAAAAACTCGCGGTGCTGGTCGGGCATGAAGCTGCGCAGCAGCTGGCCGCGGCTCGCCATCATTTCAAGCACGCCGGCGCGCTGCTGCACCGCGCGTTCGCCGCGATGGAAAGGCGTGCTGTCTGGACCGGCTGCGGCGATTTCAGGATGGGACATTCTTGGCTCCTTGGTAGGGCGCTCCGATTGATTGATGGCCGGAACGCGGTCTCAGGCCGCCAGCGCCGGCGGTGTGGCTTGCATGGCGACAAAACCGGGCAAGGCTTCAACCCGTCCCAGCCATGCGCGGATCTGCGGGTAGTCGTCCAGCGCCACGCCGCCCTCCGGCGCATGCGCGATGTAGCTGTACGCCGCCACATCGGCGATGGTCACCTGGGCGCCGGCCAGGAACGGGCGGCTGGCCAGGTGCGGCTCCAGCAGGGTGAACAGTCGTGTGGCGGTGGCGCAGGCCGCGCCAAGGTCGAGCGGCATGCCGAACAAGGTCGCCAGGCGGGCGCTGGCCGGGCCGCGGAAAATTTCGCCCGCGGCCAGCGACAGGAAGCGCTGCACGGTTGCCGCTCCCAAAGGATCGCGCGGCAGCCAGCCGGCGTCGCCGTATTTGCTTGCCAGGTAGACCAGGATCGCGTTCGAGTCGGCCAGCGTGACCTCGCCGTCTTCGATCACCGGCACCTGGCCGAACGGATTTTTGGCCAGGAACTCAGGCTTTTTCTGTTCGCCGGCGCCGAGGTTGATATCGATCATTTCAAACGGCAGGTCCAGCAGGGACAGAAACAGCTGGACGCGATGGGCATGGCCGGACAAGGGGGCGCGGTAAAGACGGATCGGTTGGGCTGGGCGGACGGCTGGCATGGAATATCTCCTGGAAGGCTGGAATAAAAGCACCGCAAGCGATGCCTGGCGAAAACTGCATGATTATGTACCGAACAATCGGTACAATACAAAAGCAAAACCAGGCTGTCAAGTAAAAACGGGAAATCAAAAATGCCTTACTTGGCCGGCTGAGGGCCAAGCAGGATGGCGGGGAAGTTTTCTATCATGCGCAAAAAAGGGCCGTTGCTGTCCAAGGCGCGAGACACGATCAACGATCCCTGAATCGCCACCACGGCATTCTCCGCACGTACGGCGGCTTCCACCTTATCCACGCCAGCTTCCTCGGCCACCCCGGCCAGCAAGGCCATCAGGGCCCGCATGCGACCGCCCAGGTGCTGCTGGAACAGCGAGCCGGCTTCGCCGATGGTGAACACATCCATCAGGCAGGGCGCCATGCCGTTGGCGTAATACTCAGTCAGCTTGCCGGCGAAGCGCTGCAGGCGGATGGCGGATGCCTCGCGGCTGTCCAGGGTCGACAGCACATGCTGGGTAAACCAGGCGCCGACCGCCGCCATGGCTGCGCTCGCCATGTCTTCCTTGCCGTTTGGGAAATAATGATAAAGGCTCGACCGTCCCAGGCCGGTGGCCTCAGACAGGCGCGACAGGCTGCTGCCTTCATAGCCGTAGCGGCGGAAAGCGGCCAGGATGCGATCGACGACCTGGTCGCGGGAGAGGGTGGCTGCTGGCATGATGTTTGGACCCGATGAGTGTACCGAATGTTCGTTGTTATCAATGTAGTGGTGAAATACCAATACAGCAAGGGCATCCATGCAAAATCCGCGCATGCCTGCCTAAATTTTTATTCAATTGGTTGTTTAGCTAACTTCTTTTGCGAAGGAATCGCCATGCCAGCTATGACGGGGGATTTGCAAAAAAAAAAGCAGGAGGCCGCATTGCGCTGATGGTGTTTGCCGTTGCCGCGGCGGCGTTCGGCATCATCTTGTATTTCGGCGCCGACTTAAGCTTGCTGGATAGCCAGGACGCTTGCCTGGCAGCGCATGCGGCAGACCATGGCATGGCATTACCGCGCAGCAGCTAAGCAGCGGCGCAAGCCGGTGCCTGGCGGTTCAGGTATTGGGTTTGATGATACCCATCATGACCGCCCTGCTGATAGCGTGGCGGGTACTATAGACGCCCAGTTTCATCGCCACATTCTTCATGTGGAAATACACGGTGCGCTGCGATATGCCCAGGATCAGTCCGATTTCGCTGCTGGTCTTGCCGTCGGCGCTCCAGCGCAGGCATTCCAGTTCGCGCGCCGATAAAATCGGTTCCTGGTTCGGAGCAACCTTGCGCCACAAGCGCTCAGCCGCTTCCTGCAGGTATACGCCAAGCAGCAAGGCGTCGGCCTGGGCTGCGACAGGCAGCGCGGCCGGGCGCGCCGCGTTGCTGTAGAAATCGAGGCGGCTCACCGCGTGCTTGCTGTGCAGCGCCAGGCTCATGCCTTGCGTGACGCCCCTGGCTTTCAACAATGGATAAACCTGTCCGCCATGCAGCAGGCACAACTGGTCGACTTGCCAGTTCAGCGGCAGGCAAGAGCGCGCGAGATGCTGCCGGACCGGATCGGTCTTGTCGTCGGCCGGCTGGCTGAACTGCTGCAGCAACGGGTTTGGCAGGCTGCCGAACAGCTGCACCTGCGATGTGCCGTTGACGCTGGCGATCTCCATCTGCAACATGAAATCGCAAACGCCGAGCTGCGCCAGCAGGCGCTGCATGCATGTGCGCAGCTGCTCCCAGTCAGGGGCTTGCACCACCTGCAGCAGGTCGGGCGCGGATAATCGAGGAGCGGTTTCGCTTTGCAGCATGTGATTTTCAGGATCCTATGATTTTATGTCGGCGGACTGGTCGCGTAAAAAATCCGCCAATGAATAAAAAGGTTCACGTAAATAATGGCTGGGGAAATCAAACAGCGCCCAGTAGTAGTCCTGGGCACCGAAACAAATTTGTGCCGGCAAGCAATATGATAGCCAATCGTGGCGCAACGCGTCGGTATACATGCCGCCGCTGTCGGAAAAGAACGGCACCAGCCGCAATTCGCGCAAACCGGTCAGCAATTCCAGCGGCGCACCATAGTCCTGCGCCACCTCCAGCTGCGACATCAGGCTGGCCTCGGTTTCCACCACCATCAGGGTCGCCTTGCCGTGCATGTCGAAGAACAGGATGCCGGTCGGGTTGGGAAACAGGTAATACTCGACGAAGCCATGCCGCTTGCACAGCTGCTCGACCAGTGTTTCCAGCGCCGGGTCGGACAGGAAGGTGAAGGAATGGCGCGACAGCAGGTCTTTCAGCGTCAGCGACTGGGCGTGGAAAAATTCCTTTTGCAGGTTGCGGATCTCCAGTTCCAGGCGGTCCAGCGCGTCGTGGTCGCTCTTCTTGATGAAACGGTCGATCAGGCCGCGGTTGAAGGCGTCGATGGCGATCTTTTCGTCGGCCTGGCCGGTAAACAGGATCTTTTTGCAAGGCAGGTCTTGCACCGCCTGGCAAAACGCCAGGCCATTCATTTGCGGCATGGCGTAGTCGATCACCAGCACCGACGGCAGCAGGAAACGCCGGCGGTTCATCGATTGCCGGTAAATCTGCTCGATATCGACCGCCACCGTGCGCCGCTCGAACGAGAATGCCTGTTCGTCGTAGTTGACCCGGATCGACTGGCTCTTGCTGGGCGAATGGCGGTAAGCGTCGCGCAGCCAGTCGAGGGCGGCCTGGGTATCGTGGAACACTTTGCGCGCCATGTGCGGCGGCAGCTGGAAAGCCAGGCTGTCCAGGAAGCTCTGGCTATCATCGATGAGGATAGTCAGGGTCGGATGTTGATAAACAGGTAACGAAATATTCATGTCGGGCAATGCAGGCCAAGGAAAGAGGCAAAGCGCCTGATATGGAAAGACAGTTAATTTAACAGAGAGCGGACATCTGCTGCTTTTTGTTGCACCATGGGTGGAAAATCCAGCACAAAAATGGTGTAGCCCAGCGGCCGCGAAACCACGCGTATGCGGGCTCCCCAGGCTTCCAGCACATCTTTGCAGAACGCCAGCCCGATGCCGGTGCCGCTGGATTCGGGATAAGCGTAAAAGCGTTCGAAAATCTGCGATGCGCGCCCGGCTTCAATGCCGCAGCCGGTATCGATGAACAACAGCCGTGGCCGGGCGCGGGCGCCGTCCACCACGATCCGGACGCGGCCCTTGCCGACGCGCTGGATCGAGGTCAGCGCATTGCGCAGCAAATTGATCAGGACCATCGAGCACAGCTCGACCTGTCCCAGCAAACGAAAATCGGAGCGCACCGTGACGGCCACCAGATCGCGCTGTTCCTGGTTGACGAACGGATAGCGTTGCATCATCAGTTCGACCACGGCCGCCATCGACACGATGTCCTTCGGGATCAGGTTTTCCCTGCCGGTCGAGGCGCTCAGCAGGAACAGGTCAATCACGTTGTTCATGTGCCGCACTTCGAGTTCGATCCGGGCCAGCGCTTTTTCCATCGGCACCTGGCTTGGCGTCGCCTGCACGGCGTTTTCCTGCAGCAGGCGGCTCAGGCCGCGTGCATTGGCGTTGATGCTGCGCAAAGGCGTGCGCAGTTCGTGCGACACCGTCGCCAGCGCGGTCGCCATGCCCGCCAGTTTCTCCTGCGCCAGCACCTTTCTGCCGACCTTGGCGAGCGACACCGTAAAGACAGCGAACAGCTGGATCGGCACTTGTTCCAGCATCTGGACGCTGAGCGGCATGAGACTGCCGTGGATCGTTGCATAAACGGCATAAGCCAGTGCGCTTCCTATGACATAGGACAGGAAGGCTAGGGTGGTGTCGAAATGGAACAGAATGATTAGCGCTATCAGCAGTGACTGGCCCCAGATCGAGGAGCCATCGTTCATCAGAAACATGAAAGTGAAGAAAAATGGCGCCACATAAGTCAATCCGATAAAAAAATAGACGGTCAGCCATTTTTTTGGAATCAGGTGCCGGAGGAAGATAGCGGGCAGGCAAATCACTACACCCACAATCCGCAAGGCGAGATTTTCATAAGGTTGCGGAAACCAGTACGCCCACACAACGTAGTACAGCGGCATGCCGACGATGGCGACCCATGCCAGCACCATGAAACGTTCGATGGAGTTGTTGTATTGCCCATAAAAATGGGACCACCATGTACTTGTGGCGTTGCGCCAGGCTGGCCAGCGCTGGCTTATCCGGCTCCGAATGCTTGTGTGCTCAATCATGGGAGGTGAAATATTAGCCTATTATAAATTGCTGCGCTGCACTTAGTTGATGGGCCGGCTGATTACCGCGCTTTCACAACCATTTGCTCAGCTCGGCTCCAGATTCCAGGCAGGCGAGCGCTGGCTACTCTGTCTGGCATGTCAACAGAGTAGTGTCTTGGGAGAAAATTATGCCACTAACTACAAGCTACCATGCTGATTTAACTTCGGCAGCGGAGCAACGGCTGCCTGCGTTCGTATCAGCTCGGATGGACGAGCATTATATTGATCGCATCGAAAGACTGCTGGGCGGCGAACACCTGCATAAATGGTGCGCGCCCGGTCCGGATGCAATTTACCTGTCCAGCAACGACTACCTATGCATCGCGGCCGAGCCGGCCCTGATTGAAGCCCAGGTATCGCGCCTGAAGCAGGGCGACGTTAATTTGTTGATGTCACAGGTGTTTTTACAGGAGGGCAGTCCTCAGCACCGTCTCGAGCAACGGCTGGCTCGCTTCATGGAATCGGAAGATGGCCTTGTCACGCAATCCGGCTGGAGTGGCAATGTCGGATTGATGCAAAGCATTGCCGGCCCAGGCGTGCCGGTGTATCTGGATATGCAAGCCCATGCATCGCTGTGGGAAGGCGTGCATTCCGGGCAGGCGCGTCCGGTGCCGTTTCTGCACAACGAGATCGAGCATTTACGGCGCCAGGTGCTTAAGCATGGCGCGGGGGTGATTGTGGTCGACGCCGTCTACAGCACCTCGGGCAGCGTCTGTCCTTTGCCGGAAGTGCTGGCCATTGCCGAAGACAGCGGCAGCATTCTGGTGGTGGATGAGTCGCACTCGCTCGGCACGCATGGACCGGGAGGCGCCGGTCTGGTAGTGCAAATGGGCTTGTCCGAACGCGTGCATTTCCGTACTGCGTCGTTGGCCAAGGCGTTTGGCGGGCGGGCCGGGTTCATTACCTGTTCCAGCAAGTTCAAAGGCTATTTCCTGTCAGCTTCACGCCCCGCCATTTTCAGTTCCTGCTTGCTGGGACATGAACTTGCCTGGTTCGATGCAGCGCTCGATTTCATTCGCAGCGCCGACGATCGCCGTCTTGTCTTGCACCGCAATGCGCGCCGCATACGCGATGGCTTGAGCGACCTGGGCTACAACGTCAGCGACGGCACCGAACAAATCATCGCGCTGGAAGCCGGCACAGAGCCGATGACACTGGTGTTGCGCAAAGCGCTGGAAGAGGAAGGTATTTTCGGCGCGGTTTTTTGCGCCCCGGCGACACCCAAGAACCGTTCTCTGGTCAGGCTGACGCTCAACTCCGGCTTGACCGAAGTGGAAATCCAGCAGATCTTGCAAGCCTGTGCGGCGATTCGTGAAAAAGTCCGGCTGGCTGACTGGTCATCCAGCCGGCGCATGGCCGCCTCCGTCCGCCGGCCCCGTTGATGGATATTCCGAAGACTATGGCCTATGGCCTATGGTCTTCGGGATGTCTCAGCCATGTTTCAACACCAGGCGCCGCGCCGTGTTTCGGCTCCGGCTGCGCCTTGCCGGAACAGTCGGGCCGCCCCAGGCTGAGGTTGCGGAAAAAGGCCGCGTATTTCACGCCATTCGATTTGCCGGCCTGCGTCATTTTTGCGCCCGCACCAGCAAATTGATTTTTGCCGCGGCGGCCAGCAGCATGGGCAGGCAGTGTTCCAGCAGGTGCGCCGGCGTCGGGTTGTTTACCTGGCCGCTGAGGTTGATGGCGGCGACCACCCGGCCGTTGCGGTCGAACACCGGCGCGGCCAGCGACACCAGCCCCGGCTCCAGTTCTTCGTTGACCATGCACCAGCCCTGGATCCGCACCTGCCGGATGATTTCCAGCAGGCGCTGCGGGTCGACTATCGTTTGCGGCGTATGCGCCGGCAGCGCAGCGGCAGCCAGGCGCTGGCTCAGGACCTCGTCCGGCAAACCGGCCAGCAGCACGCGTCCCAGCGAAGTCGAGTAGGCCGGCAGCCGGCTGCCCACGCCCAGGTTGATCGACATGATCTTGTGCGCCGGGACCCGCAGCACGTACACAATCTCGTCGCCGTCCAGCACGGCGGCGGAGCACGACTGGCGCAGGCTTTGCACCAGGTCTTCCATCACCGGCTGGGCCTGGGTCCATACCGGCAGCGACGACAGGTAGGCAAAGCCCAGTTCGAGTACCTTGGGCGTCAGCCGGAACAGGCGGCCATCCATCTCGACATACCCCAGGTGCAGCAAGGTCAGCAAGATGCGGCGCGCACCGGCGCGGGTCAGCCCGGCGGCAGCCGCGACTTCAGTCAGCGTCTGCGCCGGCGACCGGGCGCCGAAGCTGCGCAGCACGGCGAGTCCGCGCGCGAACGATTGCACGTAGCTGTCGCCTGGCTTTGGATCATGGGCGCCGCCATCTTCGCTGCTTGCAATCGCAGCCGGAGTGGAGAGTAGGGATGGTTTCGACATGGCGTTTGCTTTCAATCAGTTGCCGCTCAAGGGCGGCAGGTACAGACATCGCTGTGCAAAGCAGGGCCTGGGCAAACGCCCAGGCGCAACAAATCAGCAGTTGACATCGGCCTGCCTGCTGACTATCCTTTTCAAATAAGTTCTTTATACGAATATTTGTTCATTATAAGAACTTTGGTATATTTTTCAACCGAAATGTTCGTAAAGACCATGATTAATAAAATTATTCCTTCTGTCGAACTGGCGCTCGCGAATATTCATGACGGCGCCACGGTCATGATCGGCGGTTTCGGCGGCGCCGGACAGCCGGCAGAGCTGATCGACGCCTTGATCGCCCAAGGCGCGCGCGACCTGGTGATCGTCAACAACAACGCCGGCAACGGCGAAACCGGCCTGGCGGCGCTGCTGAAGGCGCGGCGGGTGCGCAAGATCATCTGCTCCTTCCCGCGCCAGGCCGATTCGCAGATCTTCGACGGCCTGTACCGGGCCGGCGAACTGGAGCTGGAACTGGTCCCGCAGGGCAACCTGGCGGAACGGATCCGCGCCGCCGGCGCTGGCATCGGCGCTTTCTTCACACCCACCGGTTACGGCACGGAGCTGGCCAAAGGCAAGGAAACCCGCGAAATCAACGGCAAGATGTATGTGCTGGAACATCCGATCCATGCCGATTTCGCCTTGGTCAAGGCCGAGCGCGGCGACCGCTGGGGCAACCTGACCTATCGCAAGACCGCGCGCAATTTCGGTCCCGTCATGGCCAGCGCCGCCAAGGTGACGATCGCCTCGGTGCATGAAATCGTGGAACTGGGCAGCCTCGATCCCGAAAGCGTGGTCACACCCGGGCTGTACGTCCAGCGGGTGGTGCAGGTGCCGCGCAGCGCTACCGGCCCGGCGGGTTTCAAAGCAGCATAAAAGGACAGGACATGACAAATAAATGGAACAGAGAACAAATGGCGGCGCGGGTGGCGCAGGACATACCTGACGGCGCCGTGGTCAACCTGGGCATCGGCCTGCCGACTCTGGTGGCCAACCACTTGCCGAGCGGCCGCGAAGTCATCTTGCACAGCGAGAACGGCGTGATCGGCATGGGCCCGGCGCCGGCCGCCGGCGAGGAAGACTACGACCTGATCAACGCCGGCAAGCAGGCAGTGACGCTGCTGCCGGGCGGCTGTTATTTCCACCATGCCGACAGCTTCGCCATGATGCGCGGCGGCCACCTGGATGTCTGCGTGCTGGGCGCGTTCCAGGTGTCGGCGAGCGGCGACCTGGCCAACTGGCATACCGGCGCCGCGGATGCGATCCCGGCCGTGGGCGGCGCCATGGACCTGGCGATAGGCGCCAAAAAAACCTATGTGATGATGGAGCACCTGACCAAATCGGGCGCAAGCAAGCTGGTCGCGGCCTGCACTTATCCGCTCACCGGCATAGGCTGCGTCAGCCGGATCTACACCGACCTGGCGGTGATCGACCTCGACCCGGACGGCGCCAGGGTCATCGCCATGGTCGACGGCCTGCGGTTCGAGGAGCTGCAGAAGCTGACCGCGGTGCCGCTCGTCATTGCTTGCTGATTACTGATCCTGGAGAACCCCATGTCCCACGCTTTCATTTGCGATGCCCAGCGCACGCCCTTCGGCCGTTATGGCGGCGCATTGGCCGGCGTCCGCGCCGACGACCTCGGCGCAATGCCTATCCGCGCCCTGATGGCGCGCAATCCGCAGGTCGACTGGCAGGCGGTGGCCGACGTCATCTACGGCTGCGCCAACCAGGCCGGCGAAGACAACCGCAACGTGGCGCGCATGTCGGCCTTGCTGGCCGGCTTGCCGCTGGAAGTGCCGGGGGCGACGCTGAACCGCTTGTGCGGATCGGGCCTGGATGCGCTGGGCACGGCGGCGCGCGCCATCAAGAGCGGCGAAGCCGGCCTGATGATCGCCGGCGGCGTCGAGAGCATGAGCCGGGCGCCGTTCGTGATGGCCAAGGCAGAGAGCGCATTTTCGCGCAGCGCCAGGATCGAAGACACCACCATCGGCTGGCGCTTCGTCAACGCCCTGATGAAACAGCAGTACGGCGTCGACTCGATGCCGGAGACCGCTGAAAATGTTGCAGCCGAATATGGCATCAGCCGCGCCGACCAGGACAAGATGGCGCTCGCCAGCCAGGCCAAAACAGTGGCGGCGCAAAACGCCGGTTATTTCGACAGCGAAATCACGCCGGTTGCGGTTCCGCAAAAAAAGGGCGAAGCCGTCATCGTCGATAAAGATGAGCATCCGCGCGCCACCAGCCTGGAAGCGCTGGCCAAGCTGAAAGCCGTGGTCAGGCCGGACGGCACTGTGACGGCGGGCAATGCCTCCGGCGTCAACGACGGCGCTTGCGCACTGCTGCTGGCCGACGAAGCGAATGCCGCCAGGCATGGCCTCACGCCCAGGGCCAGGATAGTCGCCATGGCGACCGCCGGCGTCCCGCCGCGCATCATGGGCATGGGCCCGGCGCCGGCGACGCGCAAGGTGCTGGCGATGACCGGCCTGGCCTTGGCGCAGTTCGACGTGATCGAGCTCAATGAAGCGTTCGCGGCGCAGGGACTGGCGGTGCTGCGCCAGCTCGGTTTGGCGGACGACGATCCGCGCGTCAATCCGAACGGCGGTGCAATTGCACTTGGTCATCCTCTTGGGGCTTCCGGCGCGCGTCTGGCGGCTACCGCAGTCAACCAGCTGCAGCGCATCCAGGGCCGTTACGCGCTATGCACGATGTGCATCGGCGTCGGCCAGGGCATTGCGGTGGTGCTGGAACGGGTCTGACCGCGGACGGAACGAAAAACGCTTGCGGCGCGTGGTATAAAACAAGGATCTGCCTTAAATATACTGACTGCCCATGAGCTATCTTTGCGATGCCTCCCGCACGACACTGATCGTCGTCGACCTGCAGGAAAAACTGATGCCGGTGATCGGCGACGCCGCGCAGGTCTTGCAACGCGCAGTGCTGCTGGCGCAGGCCGCCAGGCTGCTGGAGATTCCCGTGATCGGCACGGCGCAGCAGCCCTTGCGGCTGGGGCCCACCGTTGCGCCTGTCCATGCGTTGCTGGACCGAACCGTAGAAAAAACCAGCTTCGATGCCTGCATCCAGCCGAATTTCATGGCGGCGCTGAGCAATGGCCGCGACGAGCTGGTGGTGCTGGGCTGCGAGGCGCATGTCTGCGTGCTGCAGACGGTGCTGGGTTTGCTGCACCGGCAGCGCCGGGTAAAACTGGTGAGCGACGCGATCGGTTCGCGCCGCGCCAGCGACAAGCAGGCGGCCATCGAGCGCGCCCGCGCCGCCGGCGCCGATATCGTCAGCAGCGAAATGCTGATGTTCGAATGGATGGGCAACAGCGACCATCCGAAATTCCGTGAAATGCTCAAGCTGATCAAATAAGCCGGCGGATTGTCGCCCGGCGCGATGTGCTGTCCAGAAAAAACAAGGGCGTTTGCCGTCCCTGGATTAGGCCATTCCTTATGTATTTTTCAATCGAAATGATCAAAAATGTATCGGGCAATTTGATAAACATCATCAAGGCACGATATGGACGATTTGGACGATATGGATCTTCGAGAAGAGCATTGGCAAAAACTGAAACCGTTGCTATTGGGAGGTGACGCCGATCCCGGTGCCACCGGCCGCGACAACCGCTTGTTCCTGCGAGCCATTTTCTGGGTGGTGGATAACGGTTCCAAGTGGTCGGCGCTGCCGCCGGAATTCGGCCGCTGGCAGACCGCTTACGTGCGTTTCATGCGCTGGAACCAGGCAGGTATCTGGCGGCGTCTGGCAGACGAGCTGGCCGATGACCGGGACCTGCACGGCATGCTGAGCAGGGTTGTGGCGTTTGGCGATACTTATACCCGGCGCGCAACGCAGAGGCTGAAAAATAAAAGCAGCCGGGAAGCATACCTCTCGATGCTGGGAAAAACGACCGAGCCCAGGCTGCATGCTTCAAGCGAGGAAATCATGTTGGAGAATATCGGCTCCAGCTGGATCTGGCTGCTGACCCGTAAATAAGCCGGAGCCGCCTGTGCAGGAGCTGGGGGGGGGCGGCGCGGCGGATCAGCGGTTGCGCGAGAACTTGGCAGTCAGCTGGTTCAGTTTTTCCGCATGCTGGCGCGCTGCCTTTTCGGCGGCTTCCTGTGCCGCTTCGGCGGCGCGCTGGGCCTTGCGCTGTTCAGCGTTTTTCTTGAAACGTTCGCGCAGCGTCTCGGTTGCATGGGAGCGATGGACTTCGGTCACTTCGTCCGTGCTGTTGCCTTCGAGGTCGAACCTGTGCGTCGCCTTTTCCATGCCCTTGAGATAACGCAGCGAATTGGTATGCATGCCGAGCGCTATGCGCAAAGTCTTGCGGTTGAGTTCCGGCGACAGCGCGATGAGCTGCTTGTCGATACCGATCGCAAGCGGCTGGTAATCGCGGAATACCGCGAATTTTTCCTGGAGTTCCTTGAGCAGGACGCGCGCGGTTTGGACAGGGTTCGGAGTGGTGACGACAGCAGGTGTATTCATTGACAACAAAAGCAGTGTGTTTTTAGATCGGTCAGGATATCACGGAGAAGCCGCCAAACTCTTGCCGCCGCTATGTTTTGCGGCCTGGAGCGCGATTTTTTCCGTGGCTTGTTGTTCTGCGGAGAACCGCGAAGTTGCGAATCTACATCACAACCAGTCTACTGTGCATTGAGCCCGCGACATACTGTCAATATTGCGAGGCGTCACTCTAACGCGGCCAGCGCCAGCAATCTTTGCGCGCAGGTCTTGACGGCGTCGCGCAGTTCCGGCGGATGGCGGATCTCGAATGCGAACGGCAGCCGGGCCAGTTGCCGGGCAAACCAGTCGAGGTCGTCCGACTGGTTGTGGACCAGCACGCCGTCTCCCGCCTGTTCGAAGATGCCGATGGCGTCGGACAAATGATCGCGCGCCGACTTGAGATCGGTCTTCAGCAATACCTCTATCGCAAACGCGCGCGGCATGGTGGCTACCGAAAACGCCAGGTGCGCCAGGGCGTCGAAATCGGCGGGGCGGATAAAGCGCTGTTCCAGCAGCTGCACCTGCCCGATGCGATCCAGCCGGAATGAGCGCAGGTCCTTGCGCAGGTGGCACATGCCGGCCACATACCAGCGGCCGCCGCGATACACCAGGCCATAGGCGTCGAAATCGCGCTCGCTGTCGCCGCCTATGGCGCTGCGGTAGTGCAGGTGCACCCGCTGCCTGTTTTGCGCCGCCGTGCTCAGCGCAACCAGGGCGGCGTTGTCGGCCGGCGAGACGGCTTGCGACAGGTCGAGCCTGACCGTTTCATCGACGGCGCTGACCCGGCGCTTCAGGTTGGCCGGCATGATCCGCTCCAGCTTGGCCTGGGCGCTCGCCACGGCCGGTGCCGCCTCGGCCAGGCCCAGGCTGCGCGCCGCCAGCAAGCCGATCGACAAGGCCAGCGCTTCGTCGTCGGTGAACATCATGGGCGGCAGCTTGAAGCCGGCGACCAGCGCATAACCGCCGTGGCGTCCGCGATCGGTGGTGATCGGGATGCCCATTTCCTCCAGGGTCACGATATAGCGGCGCAGCGTGCGGCCGTCGACCTCCAGGCGCGCAGCCATCTCGGCCCCGCTCATCCGGCCATGGGTTTGCAGCAGTTCCAGCACTGCCAGCACGCGTGTGGTTGGGTGGTACATGCTTTACAGGATATTTTATATATAGGGCTAATTATGTCCTATATAGACATTATCTTCGGTTCCAGCAACAAAAATCCAAGCCAACCAAATGCTGGAGGACCGCCATGTATCGATTCATCGCCGGAGTTTTTCTGCTGTCGGCAATGCTCGGCGCGCCGCCTGCGCTAGGTTGCCCGATTCCTTCAACCAGCCAGCGGCCAGCCATGCAAAACATCAGCCATCCCAGCGATTTCCAGGTGATCGAATTCCGCCGCTACCAGGTCAAGAGCGGCGGCCGGTCCAGCTTCATCGCCTATTTCGAAAGTTTTTTCCCGGAAGCCTTCCAGCAACTCGGCGCGCTGGCGCTTGGCCAGTTTTCCGAACGCGGGAACCAGGACGGCTTTACCTGGCTGCGCGGCTTCAAGAGCATGGATGAGCGCGCCATCGTCAACAGCGCGTTCTACTACGGACCGGTATGGAAAGAGCATCGGACCAGGCTGAACGACCTGATCGTCGACAGCGACAACGTGCTGCTGCTGCGGCCGCTGCGCCGGGACAGCGGCGTCAGCGTGCTGCCGGCGGTTGACCCGGTGCGCGAAACAAGCGGCGCACAGGGCGTGGTGGTGGCGCAAATCTTTGCGCTCAAGGCGAATGATGTCGAGCTGTTTGCGCGCCAGGCCGCGTCGGCCTTCGATGCTTACCAGGCGGCCGGCATGCGCCAGGCCGGGCTGCTGGTGACGCTCGACGCGAAAAACAATTTCCCGCAGCTGCCGGTCAGGACCGACGGCCTCTACCTGGTATGGCTGGGGATCGCCAAGGACGACCGGCAGCTGGAAACCGATTTTTATCCGCTGGCCGACCGCGCTGCCAGGCAGCTGGCGGGCGACGGTTTGCTCAGGTCGGCGCCGGAGCTGGTGATCCTTGATCCGACCAGGCGCTCGCGCCTGCGCTGGCTGGCGGAATAAGCGCGCCGCCGCGGATCCTTCGTGCAATTTTTTTACCTTCAGGAGACCTCAACATGAACCAATCCGTCAATCTCTGGCTGTACTTCATGATCGTATTCGGCGTCATCATCCTGCCGGGGCTGGATATGGCTTTCGTGCTGGCCAGCGCCCTGGTCGGCGGCCGCCGTTCGGGCCTGGCGGCGGTGGCCGGGATTGTCGCCGGCGGCATTTGCCACATGACCATGGGCGCCCTCGGCCTGGCGGTGGTGCTCAAGCTATGGCCCAGCCTGTTCAACGTGGTGCTGCTGGCCGGCGCCGCATACATCGCCTGGATCGGCTGGTCGCTGTTGCGCAGCAAGAGCGGCTTCCACTTTGCGTCGGCGTCGCCGCAGCAGGCGGCCAAGGCGCCCGCGACCACTTTTTACCAAGGCATGCTGACCAGCCTGCTCAATCCGAAAGCCTATGTCTTCATGCTGGCGATATTTCCGCAGTTCCTGAAAATCGACGCCGGACCGATCTGGAGCCAGGCGCTGGTGCTGTGGATCATCACCGCGCTTACCCAAGCCGGCGTGTACGGTTTCATTGCCATCCTGTCCAGCCGCACTCGCAACTGGTTCGACGCCAATCCGCGCGGCAGCCTGGTCGCGGCGCAGGCGGTCGGCGCATTGCTGATTGCCGCCGGGATATTTACCGGGATCGAGGGATGGCAGGCGATATAGCCGGCGCACGGCCGCTGCACCGAAATAGAGTGCAGTGCACCATCTTCAGGCAAAAACCCCTGCGCTGCGCGCTGCAACGGCGCGGCGGGCAAAAGTCCTCTCCCCTGGAAAATAAAAAACTCCTTTTAAATCAATAGATTAAGTTGGTGGCACGGCGTTTGCTCTGGATCAGGCCATAGGATCAACGAAGATCCGACCTTTTCTAACGCAGGTCCAATGATGGATCTGTTGGACAACGGCGTCCTCTTGGCCCGACCACTCTATGGTTGGGACGAGAGGACGCCTTTTTGTTTTTAAAGAGACAAAAAATGGCAAACAAAGCGACCAGCATCCAACTCTTCAGCCTGCGTACACCTCAGATGCGCGCCTTTCACCTGACCTGGATGGCATTCTTCGTCTGTTTCTTCGCATGGTTCGCCTGCGCGCCGCTGATGCCGCTGATCAAGGGACAGCTCGGACTGAGCATGGCGCAAATCGCCAATATCAATATCGCCGCAGTAGCAGTGACGATACTGGTGCGCTTGCTGGTCGGTCCGCTGTGCGACCGCTACGGCCCGCGCAAGACTTACACCGGGTTGCTGCTGATAGGCGCGCTGCCGGTGTTCGGCGTGGCCATGGTGCAGAGTTATGAGAGTTTCCTGTTCTTCCGCCTGTGCATCGGCGCAGTCGGCGCCAGTTTTGTCATCACGCAATATCACACCTCGGTCATGTTTGCCTCCAACGTGGTCGGCACCGCCAACGCCGCCTCGGCCGGCTGGGGCAATGCCGGCGGCGGCGCGGCGCAAGCCTTGATGCCGTTGCTGGTGGCGGCGTTGCTGATGCTGGGTGTCAGCGAAACCATGGGCTGGCGCCTGGCGTTGCTGGTGCCGGGCGCGTTCATGCTGATCATGGCGGCGCTGTACTGGCGCTATACGCAGGATTGCCCGCAGGGCAATTACGCCGATTTGCGCGCCCGCGGCGTGGCGATAGAGGGCGGAAAAAAGGGCGGCTGGGCCAGTTTTTGCGCCGCCAGCGCCAACTACCGGGTGTGGCTGCTGTTCGTTACCTACGGCGCTTGTTTCGGCGTCGAGATTTTCATTCACAACATCGCCGCCATTTATTACGTCGACCACTTCGGCTTGTCGCTGAAGGGAGCGGGCATGGCCGCCGCCAGCTTTGGTTTGCTGGCCCTGTTTGCCCGCGCGCTGGGCGGCTGGCTGTCCGACCGCGCAGCGTTGCGCGGCAACCTGGACAGCCGCGCCGTCTTGCTGTTCGTGCTGATGTTGGGGGAGGGCTTGGGTTTGCTGTGGTTTGCCCACGCCGGCAGCGTGGCGCTGGCGGTGGTGGCGATGCTGACGTTTGGCCTGTTCACCCACATGGCCTGCGGCGCGACTTATGCGCTGGTGCCGTTCATCGACCGCAAGGCGCTGGGCGGCGTGGCCGGCATCATCGGCGCCGGCGGCAATGTCGGCGCGGTGGCCGCCGGTTTCCTGATGAAGGGGCTGGGCGATACCCAGCAAACGCTGACCATGCTCGGCGCGCTGGTGACGATTTCGGCGCTGTGCGCCATCGCCGTGCGCTTCAGCCCGGAACACAAGGCGCAGGAACAGGAATTGCACGATCTCGCACTAGCCACCAGAAATGCATAAAGGAAGCACCATGAAAATCATCGTCATCGGTCACGGCATGGTCGGCCACAAATTCCTGGAATGCCTGGTCGACGCCGGCGCGCCGGATATCGAGGTCACGGTATTGTGCGAAGAGCCGCGTCCTGCATACGACCGGGTCCACCTGTCGGCGTTCTTTTCCGGCAAATCGGCGCAAGACCTATCGCTGGTGGCGCCCGGATTTTTCGAGCGCACCAGGATCGACTTGAAGCTGAACGCCAAGGCGCAGCAGATCGACAGCGCCGCCAAGACCGTCACGTTCAACCTGGACGGCGTCAGCCACACGCTGCCTTACGACAAGCTGGTGATCGCTACCGGCTCCTATCCGTTTGTGCCGACCCTGGCCGGCAACCAGCGCAAGGATTGTTTTGTCTATCGCACCATCGAAGACCTGGAAGCGATGCTGGAATGCGGCAAGCGCTCGCGCAGCGGCGTCGTGATCGGCGGCGGCCTGCTGGGACTGGAATGCGCCAAGGCCTTGCGCGACATGCAGCTGGAAACCCATGTGGTCGAATTCGCGCCGCGCCTGATGGCGGTGCAGGTGGATGAAAGCGGCGGCCGCATCCTGCGCCAGAAAATCGAAGAGCTGGGCGTCACTGCGCATACCCAGAAGAACACGCTGGAAATCGTCGACGGCAAAAGCGGCACGCACCGCATGAATTTCGACGACGGCACCCATCTCGACACCGACATGATCGTGTTTTCGGCCGGCATCCGGCCGCGCGACGAACTGGCGCGCGACAGCGGACTGAAGGTCGGCGAACGCGGCGGCATCGTGATCGACAACAGCTGCCGCAGCTCCGATCCGGACATCTACGCCATCGGCGAATGCGCGCTGTGGAACGGCCGCATATTCGGCCTGGTGGCGCCGGGCTACGACATGGCGCGCATCGCTGCCAAGCACATGCTGGCGGCAGGCGGCAGCACCGCGGTGCCTGAATTCAACGGCGCCGACATGAGCACCAAGCTCAAGCTGATGGGCGTCGATGTCGCCAGCATCGGCGATCCGCACGGCAAGGAAGCGGGCAGCCGTTCTTATCAATTCACCGACGAACGCAAGCAGATCTACAAGAAGATCGTGGTGTCGGAATGCGGCAAATACCTGCTGGGCGGCGTCATGGTGGGCGACGCCAGCGAATACGGCACGCTGCTGCAGATGATGCTCAACCGCATCGAGTTGCCGGCCTCGCCGGAATTCCTGATCCTGCCGCAGGCCGACGGCCAGGCCAGGGTGGGGCTCGGGGTCGATGCCTTGCCGGACACGGCGCAGATCTGCTCCTGCAACAATGTATCGAAAGGCGACCTGTGCGCAGCCGTGGGCGGCGGCGCCACCAGCATCGGCGCGCTGAAGAGCTGCACCAAGGCCGGCACATCCTGCGGCGGCTGCGTGGCGCTGGTGACGCAGATCATGAAGGCCGAGATGAAGAAACAGGGCATGGCGGTCAACAACCATGTCTGCGAACATTTTCCGTATTCGCGCCAGGAGCTGTTCCACCTGGTGAAGGTAGGCCAGATCAAGACTTTCGGCGCCTTGCTGGAACAGCACGGCAAGGGCCTGGGCTGCGATATCTGCAAGCCGGTCGCGGCCAGCATCCTGGCTTCCTGCTGGAACGACTTCGTGCTGAAAAAAGAACACGCCAGCCTGCAGGATTCCAACGATTATTTCCTCGGCAATATCCAGAAAGACGGCACTTATTCGGTGGTGCCGCGCATGGCCGGCGGCGAGGTCACGCCTGACGGTTTGATTGCGGTCGGCCAGGTCGCCAAGAAATACGGCCTGTACACCAAGATCACCGGCGGCCAGCGGGTCGACCTGTTCGGCGCCCGTGTCGAACAGCTGCCGCTGATCTGGGAAGAGTTGATCGCGGCCGGTTTCGAATCCGGCCACGCCTACGGCAAATCGCTGCGCACCGTCAAATCCTGCGTCGGCTCGACCTGGTGCCGCTACGGCGTGGATGACAGCGTCGGCCTGGCGATTGCGCTGGAGAACCGCTACAAGGGTTTGCGCGCGCCGCACAAGATCAAGTTCGGCGTCTCCGGCTGCACCCGCGAATGCGCCGAGGCGCAGGGCAAGGATGTCGGCATCATCGCCACCGAAAAAGGCTGGAACCTGTATGTGTGCGGCAACGGCGGCATGAAGCCGCGCCATGCGGAGCTGCTGGCCTCGGACCTGGACCGGGCGACCTTGATCCAGACCATAGACCGCTTCCTGATGTTCTACATCCGCACCGCCGACCGCCTGCAGCGCACCAGCGTCTGGCGCGACAACCTGGAAGGCGGGCTCGACTACCTGAAGCAGGTGGTGGTGCAGGACAAGCTGAACATCGCAGCGGAACTGGAAGCCGACATGCAGCACGTAGTCGACACCTACGAATGCGAATGGAAAAAAGCCGTGACCGACGCCGAAACGCGCAAGCGCTTCCAGCATTTCGTCAACAGCGACCAGGCCGACAGCAATGTGGTGTTCGTGGAAGAGCGCGGCCAGATCCGCCCGGCCACGGTGACCGAGCGCAAGCGCATCAGCATTCCGGTCGTCGTCGAAACCGTTTAAAGGAAACCAGATGCACAATGACCGCCAAAGCAAGCAATGGACCGCCGTCTGCCGGCTGGACCAGATCGTGCCGAATACCGGCGTCTGCGCGCTGGTCAACGGCGAGCAGATTGCCGTGTTCCATGTCCTCGACGGCGAGCAGCGCGTGTTCGCCATCGGCAACTACGATCCCAACGCCGAAGCGGCGGTGCTGTCGCGCGGCCTGGTCGGCAGCCTGGGAGAACGCATCGTGGTCGCTTCGCCCATCTACAAGCATCATTTCGACCTGCAAACCGGCGAATGCCTGGAAGCGCCGGAACACTCGGTGAGCGCCTATCCGGCCCGCATCGGCGACGGCCAGGTCTGGATCGCGGCATGACAGCCGGCGCGCCATCGGTAAGCAAGAAACCGGCGCTGGCGGTGATCGGCAACGGCATGGCGGGCATGCGCACGGTCGAAGAGCTGCTCAAGCTGGCGCCGGACCTGTACGACATCACCGTGTTCGGCGCCGAGCCGCACGGCAATTACAACCGCATCCTGCTGTCGCCGCTGCTGGCGGGCGACAAGAGCATGGATGACATCATGCTCAACACGCCAGAGTGGTACCGGCAGCACGGCATCACGCTGCATGCCGGCGATCCGGTGACGGGCATAGACCGCCAGCGCCGCATCGTCCGTTCGCGCGCAGGCGTCGAACTGCGTTACGACCGCTTGCTGCTGGCGACCGGCTCCAAGCCTTTCATCATCCCGGTGCCGGGACACCAGCTGCCGGGCGTGATCGCTTTCCGCGATATCCAGGATGTCGAAACCATGCTGGCGGCGGCGCGCGATCACCGGCACGCGGTGGTGATCGGCGGCGGCCTGCTCGGGCTGGAAGCGGCCAACGGCCTGCTGCGGCAAGGCATGGATGTGACGGTGGTGCATGTCATGGACAGCCTGATGGAAAGGCAGCTGGACAAGTCGGCGGCGATCCTGCTGAAGAAAGCGCTGGAACAGAAGGGCCTGCGTTTTTTACTGAACGCTCAGACCGCTGAAATCGTCGGCGCCGGACAGGTTACCGCCGTACGCTTCAAGGACGGCACGGAAATCCCGGCCGACCTGGTGGTGATGACCGTCGGCGTCCGCCCCAATATCGAACTGGCGCAGCAGGCCGGGCTGCATTGCGAACGCGCAATCGTGGTCGACGATACTTTGCAGACCTACGATCCGCGCATCTATGCGGTAGGCGAATGCGTGCAGCACCGCATGGCCACTTTCGGGCTGGTGGCGCCGATCTGGGACCAGGCGCGCGTGTGCGGCGCCCACCTCGCCGGCGCCGGCCATCGACGCTATGTGCAGCAAGCCACCGCCACCAAGCTCAAGGTCACCGGCGTCGACCTGTATTCCGCCGGCGACTTCATCGGCGGCGAAGGCAGTGAAGACCTGGTGCTGCGCGATCCGCGCCGCGGCGTCTACAAGCGGCTGGTGATCAACGGTCCGCATATCGTCGGCGCGGTGCTGTACGGCGACGTCAAGGACGGTCCCTGGTATTTCGAGATGATCCAGCGCCGCACCGATATTTCGGCGCTGCGCAGCCAGTTGCTGTTCGGCCAGGCGCTGTGCGCCCAGGCTGCCTGAACGGAGCGCCGATGAACCAGGTCCCGACTTTTCCCCTGCTTGCCGCCGGCCAGCTGGCCGCCAGGCAGCACGGCACGCTGACCACCTGCCCATACTGCGGCGTCGGCTGCGGCGTGCGCGCCACAGTGGGCGGCGATGGCCAGGTCGACATCGCCGGCGATGAAAGCCATGCCTCGAATGCGGGCCGGCTGTGCGTCAAGGGTTCGGCGCTGGGCGAGACGGTCGACCTGGAAGGGCGTTTGCTGCATCCGCAGATGCTGGTCGAGAACGATGGCCGGCAGTCCATGCAGCGCGTATCCTGGGATGCAGCGCTGGACAAGGTCGCGCACGGGTTCCGTTCGATCGTGGAGCAGCACGGGCCGGACGCTGTCGCTCTGTATGTCTCCGGCCAGTTGCTGACGGAAGACTATTACATCGCCAACAAGTTGATGAAGGGCTACATCGGCAGCGCCAATATCGATACCAATTCGCGCTTGTGCATGTCGTCCGCGGTAGCCGGCCACAAGCGCGCGTTCGGCGCCGACCTGGTGCCGGTCTGTTATGAGGATCTGGAGCTGGCTGACCTGGTGGTGCTGGTCGGTTCCAACACTGCCTGGTGCCATCCGATCCTGTTCCAGCGTATCGCCAGGATCAAGGAAACGCGGCCGCAGATGAAGCTGGTGGTGATCGATCCGCGCCGCACCGCGACGTGCGAGCTGGCCGACCTGCACCTGCCGCTCAAGGCCGGCAGCGATGTCTGGCTGTTCAACGGCCTGCTCAGTTTCCTGGCGCGCCACGATGCCGCCGACGCCGGTTTCGTCGAAGCGCACACCAACGGCCTGGCCGCCGCGCTGGAAGCGGCCGAAGCCGATTGCGCCGACCTCGCCGCGGTGGCAAAAAGCTGCAAGCTCGATCCGCAAGACTTGCTGACTTTCTACGAATGGTTCGCGGCGAATGAAAAAGTGGTCACCGCCTTTTCGCAAGGCGTCAACCAATCGTCGTCCGGCACCGACAAGGTCAACAGCATCATCAATTGCCATTTGCTGACCGGACGCATCGGCAAGGAAGGCATGGGACCGTTCTCGATCACCGGCCAGCCGAACGCCATGGGCGGCCGCGAAGTCGGCGGCCTGGCGAACATGCTGGCGGCGCACATGGAGCTCGACAATCACCGGCATCGGCAGACCGTGCAGGATTTCTGGCAGGCGCCGCGCATGGCGGAGCGGCCGGGGCTGAAGGCAGTCGACCTGTTCCAGGCAATCGAGGCCGGCCGCGTCAAGGCGGTGTGGATCATCGCCACCAACCCGGTGGTCAGCCTGCCGGATGCCGACCAGGTGCAGCGTGCGCTCGCCAAGTGCGAGCTGGTGGTGGTGTCCGACATCATCGAAAAAACCGACACCAATGCCTTTGCCCATGTCTTGCTGCCGGCCATGGGCTGGGGCGAGAAGGATGGCACGGTCACCAGTTCGGAACGCCGCATCTCGCGCCAGCGCGCTTTCCTGCCGGCGCCGGGCGAGGCGCGCGCCGATTGGCAGATCCTGTGCCAGGTGGCGCAGCGCATGGGCTACGCAGGTTTCGATTTCAGCGCGGCGCACCAGGTGTTCGACGAGCACGCGCGCCTCAGCGCTTTCCGCAACGGCGACGCTTTCGGCCTGCGCCGGATGTTCAACCTGGCCGGCCTGAGCGGCCTCGGCCAGGCCGCCTTCGATGCCTTGCAGCCGGTGCAATGGCCGATCGTCACTACAGCCTCCGGCGAAAAACAGGGTACGGCGCGGCTGTTCGCCGACGGCCGGTTTGCCCATGCCGACGGCAAGGCGCGCTTTGTCGCCACCGTGCCAAGGGCGCCGCGCCACGCCACCGACAGCGAATATCCGCTGAGCCTGAATACCGGCCGCGTGCGCGACCAGTGGCACACCATGACACGCACCGGCAAGTCGCCCAAGCTGGCCGACCACGTGCCGGAATCTTTTGTCGACATGCATCCGCAGGACGCTTTGCTGTATGGCGTGCGCGAAGGCATGCTGGCGCGCGTGGCCAGCCGCTGGGGATCGATGGTGGCGCGGGTGCAGCATGGCGGCGGCATCGCGCGCGGCAGCATTTTTGTGCCTATCCACTGGAACGGGCAATCGGCTTCGGATGCGCGGGTGGGCGCGCTGGTCAATCCGGTGGTCGATCCGGTTTCGGGCGAACCGGAATTCAAGCACACGCCGGTGCTGGTCGAGGAATTCCGCGTGGCCTGGTACGGTTTTGTGCTGAGCCGCAGGCTGCCGATGCTCGACGACGTCACCCACTGGACAAGGATCCAGGGCCGGCGCTTCAACCGCTACGAGCTGGCCGGCCGCAGCCCGATCGCCGATCACGGCGCCTGGGCCGCCAGCTTGCTGGATGTCGACGTTGCCGACGCCGACTGGCTGGAATACCAGGATGCCAGCGCGGGCATCTATCGCGCCGTGCACGTGGTGGACGACCGCATCGACGCCTGCGTGTTCCTGTCGCCGCGGCCCGACCTGCCGTCGCGCGCCTGGCTGGCCAGCCTGTTCGCCAAGGACCGGCTGGAAGACGCCGACAGGGTCGGCCTGCTGCTGGGCCAGCCGATAGCGAAGGGCGCCGATACCGGCCCTACCGTATGCTCGTGTTTCGGCGTCGGCCGCAACACCATCTGCACGGCGGTTCGCGCAGAGGGGCTGAACACTGTGGCGCAAGTGACCGCTTGCCTGAAGGCGGGCGGCAATTGCGGATCCTGCGTCCCCGAGATCAAGAAACTGCTGACCGAAATCCTGGCGGAAGAAACCGCATAAACGGATCGGTTTGCTCGACTGCGTTACCATCATCCCTGCCTGGACCAGAGATGATGGAGCCGAGACATGTCTTTTTCCTTAACCTTGATACCGCACCGCCGTTTGCATCTGGCGCTCGTGGCAATAGCCGCCAGCCTCGCTTTTGCCACGCCGTCGCGTGCCGATGCGCCAGCCGGCCGCGATGTCGCCGTCGCCGCATATCCGGCGCCGCCGTCCGAGCTGTATCCGCAACTGTTTGCCGCGGTGCAGCTGGGCCATGTTTTCGGCGACGGCAAGACCTTTGCCGACGCCTTGCCGAAAGGCCGGCCCGCCGCCATCGAGACGGAATACAAGCGTACAAGTAACCAGCCTGGTTTTACCTTGGTGGATTTTGTCCGCCAGCATTTTGACCTGCCGAAAGACAATGCGGACGCCTACACCAGCGACCGCAGCCAGTCGCTGCAGCAGCATATAGCCGGCCTGTGGCCGCACCTGACCCAGCAGCCGGCGCCGGCCGGCGCGGCCTCTTCGCTGCTGCCTTTGCCGCAGCCTTATGTGGTGCCGGGCGGACGCTTCCGCGAAGTGTATTACTGGGATTCCTACTTCACCATGCTGGGCCTGCTGCAGAACGGCAAGCCGCAGCTGATGCGAGCGATGGTCGATAATTTTTCCAGCCTGATCGACCGCTACGGCCACATCCCGAACGGCAACCGCAGTTATTACCTGAGCCGCTCGCAGCCGCCGTTCTACTACAAGATGGTCGGCCTGCTGTCGAGCGGCGACGAAGCCGGCGCCTATGCGCGCTACCTGCCGCAGCTGCGGCGCGAGTACGGCTTCTGGATGGATGGCGAACACGATCTCAAGCCTGGCGCGGCATACCGGCGGGTAGTGGCGCTGGCCGACGGCAGCGTGCTGAACCGCTACTACGATGACCGCGCAGCGCCGCGCGACGAATCGTATGCCGAGGACGTCAAGCTGGCCAAGCAAAGCGGTCGTCAGCCTGCCGAGGTTTACCGCGATGTGCGCGCCGGCGCCGAAAGCGGCTGGGATTTCAGCAGCCGCTGGTTCGCCGACGGCAAGACGCTTGCCGCCATCGAGACTACCGCCATCCTGCCGGTCGACCTCAACAGTTTGCTATACGGCCTGGAAAACGCGATCCGCCTTGGCTGCGAACGGCTGCACGACCTTGCCTGCAGCAACGATTTCAAGCAGCGCGCCGAGCGTCGGCGCGTCGCGGTGCAAAAATATCTGTGGGATGAATCGGCCGGCTACTACGTCGACTACCAATGGGTCAAACGGCAGCCGACCGCACGTCCCGGCGCCGCCACGCTCTATCCCCTGTTCACCGGCATCGCTGAACCGGCGCAGGCAGCGCGTGTGGCGCGCTGGACCGGCAAGGAGCTGCTCAAGCCGCATGGCGTTGTCACCACGCCGGTCGACAGCGGGCAGCAGTGGGACGCCCCCAACGGCTGGGCGCCGCTGCAATGGATTGCGGTGGACGGCTTGAACCGTTACGGTTTGCATGCCCTGGCGCGCGATATCGCTGCGCGCTGGATGGGCAAGGTGCAGCAGGTTTATGCCGGCAGCGGCAAGCTGGTGGAGAAATACGATGTGACCGCCAGCGGCGCCGCGGCCGGCGGCGGCGAATACGCCTTGCAGGATGGTTTCGGCTGGACCAACGGCGTGGCGATGCAGCTGATGGCGCTGTATCCCGAGCTGCAGCGGCCGTGACCCGGGGCCTGCTGCCGGCAGCTCCTAATGCGTCGGCGCAGGCTTGCCCTTGCGCTCGGCCAGCAGCCAGATGAGCAGGCCGGCTGCGCTTAATCCGGCGCCTGTCATCGACACGCCGAACCAGCCGGCGTAGCCGTACATCGAGGTCGACAGCACCGAACCGCAGGCGCCGCCGATGAAGTAGCACGTCATGTAGCCGGCGGTCAGGCGGTTCCGCGATTCGGGATGCAGGTGATTGATCACGCTCAGGTTGGTGACGTGGATTGCCTGCACCATCAGGTCCAGCAGCAGGATGCCGACGATCAGGCCGGTCAGCGAGCTCTTGGCGAACACCAGCGGCAGCCACGACAGCAACAGCAGCGCCAGGCCGATGGAAGTCGAACGGCCGGCATGGCCGCGGTCCGCCAGCCGCCCGGCGTGCGAGGCAGCCATGGCGCCGGCGGCGCCGACCAGGCCGAACAGGCCGATGGTGCCGTCGGAATAATGGAAAGGCTCAGCCGCCAGCAAAAAGGAAATCGACGTCCACAGCACGCTGAACACGGCGAAGATGATCGCACCCAGCAGGGCGCGGATGCGCAGCACCGGCTCCGCGACGAACAAGGTCAGGATTGACGCCAGCAAACGCGGATAGCTCAAGCTTTGCGATTGATGGTGGCGCGGCAGGGCGCGTCCCAGCGCGATCGCCGTCACGATCATCAGCGCCGCGCCGAACCAGTACACGGTCTGCCAGCCGCCCAGCGCCGACAGGTAGCCGGCCACGGTGCGCGCCAGCAGGATGCCCAGCAGCAGGCCGGTCATCACGTGGCCGACCACCTTGCCGCGTTCCTGCGGCGCCGCCAGGGTCGCGGCAAACGGCACCAGCACCTGCGACACCACGGAAAACAATCCGGTCAGCGCGGTCCCGAGCAAGACGAACGCCATGCTCTGCGCGGTGGCGGTGATCAGCAGCCCGCAGGCGGACAGCAAGGTCATGATGACGATCAGTTTCTTCCGTTCCAGGATGTCGGCCAGCGGAACCAGCAGCATCAGGCCCAGCGCATAACCGAGCTGGGCCACGGTCACGATCAGGCCGGCGCTGCCGTTGGAAATGCCGAAGCGGGCGGCAATGGTATGCAGCAGCGGCTGCGCGTAATAGTTGCTGGCCACCGCGACGCCGGTAGCGACCGACATCATGATCACCAGGCCGGGGCTGAGTTTGCCGGGTTGTGCTTGTTCCATCTTGCAATGCCTTTGAAAATGCCAGGCGACACTTTATCCCTTATCGCTGTGCTGCGCTTTGCTACCCCGTAAACCGGCCGCCAGCGGGCCGGCGGAATATTGCGTAGAGTATTGGCTTGTCCGCAGCCAGCGCCTGCCGCAGCCTTCCATCCATCGACCCAGGAGCCTTACCATGAGCCAAGCCAGCGAAGCCCGTCCGCCGTTCCCGCCCTTCACCCGCGAGACCGCGATACAGAAGGTGAGGATGGCGGAGGACGGCTGGAACAGCCGCGATCCGCAACGTGTGTCGCTGGCGTATACCGTCGATACCATCTGGCGTAACCGCCATGAATTCCCGCAGGGACGGGAGCAGGTGGTGCAATTCCTGACCCGAAAGTGGGAGCGCGAGCTGGATTACCGCCTGATCAAGGAGTTGTGGGCTTTCGACGGCAACCGGATCGCCGTGCGTTTCGCCTACGAGTCCCACGATGCGGCCGGCAACTGGTTCCGATCCTACGGCAACGAGAATTGGGAGTTCGATGAACATGGCCTGATGCACCGGCGCTATGCCAGCATCAACGACTTGCCGATCAAGGAATCGGAACGCAAATACCACTGGCCGCTGGGGCGCCGTCCCGACGATCATCCGGGACTGAGCGAGCTCGGCCTGTAAGCCGTAACGGCGGCGCTTAGTGGCTTAGTGCGAGCGCCGGTATTCGTTGTAGATCAGCGAAAAAACCACCGGCACCCGGTTGGCGTTGCCGAAATTGACCGGGTCGTCGGTGCGCGGATAGGCGACCGGGTAGGCGCGCAGCATATTGATTTGCGCCAGCTCGACATCTTCCAGTTGCGCCAGCGCTGCAATGGCTTCGTTTTCGATCTGATGCATCAATGACCAGGTCAGCAGCGCGTCGGCATTGCGATGGCGCGTCACGATGGCTGCGATAGCGGCTTTCAATCTGGCAGTCATGGCGTCAAGCTCCGGTCTTCTGACAACGATCATCACATCTCTCCACGCAAATTATACTGTATGTATGTACAGTATAATTCAAGCGGCGGAAATACCCAATCGATACCCGGCTACTGCCGGCCAACTATCGCAGCGTCGCGTTGAGAATCCGCGCGGCGCTATACAATAGCGTTCTCTTCGTTAGCCAGGATGCTAGTTGCCATGACCGCCATCAACCCGCTGTTGCAAGACTGGAATACCCCATACGGACTGCCGCCTTTCGACCAGGTAAAGGCGGAACATTTCGTCCCCGCGTTTGAAGCCGCGCTGCCCGCGCACCTGGCCGAGATCGAAGCCATTGCCGCCGAATCCGCGGCGCCGACTTTCGCCAATACGCTGGCCGCCTTCGACGCTTCGGGCCGCCTGAACAGCCGCATCAGCCTGCTGTTCGAAAACCTGACCGCGAGCGAAACTTCGCCTGCCCTGCAAGCGGTGGAAGTCGAACTGGCGCCGCGCCTGGCCGCGCACAGGAATGCGATCTACCTGCATGCCGGCCTGTTCGCGCGCATCGCCGCGCTGTACGCGCGACGCGCCGAACTTGACCTGGATCCCGAACAGCTGCGCCTGCTGGAGCGCGTGCACCTGGATTTCGTGCGCGCCGGCGCCAACCTGCCGCCGGCGTCGCGGGCGCGCTACAGCGCATTGACTGAACGGCTGGCCGCCTTGAGCACCGCGTTCACGCAAAACGTGCTGGCCGACGAATCCGGTTTTTCGCTGGCGCTGGAAGACGAAGCCGCGCTGGCCGGCCTGCCTGAATTCTTGCGCGCTTCGGCCCAGGAGGCGGCGCAGCAGCGCGGCTTGCCGGCTGGCAGCCATGTGATCACGCTGTCGCCCTCGCTGGCCGAACCGTTCCTGACATTCTCGGACCGGCGCGACCTGCGCGAAGCGGTCTGGCGCGGCCGGGTCGCGCGCGGCGCCCGTGACGGCGTCCACGACAACCGGCCGGTGGCCGCCGAAATCATGGCGCTGCGCCAGGAACAGGCGCAGCTGCACGGTTATCCGACCTATGCCGACTACCAGCTGGTCGACCGCATGGCCGGCAAGCCGGAAGCCGTGTCAGCCTTGCTCGGCAAGGTATGGGAGCCAGCCAAGAAGAAAGCCGAGGACGACCGCGCGGCGCTGACCGAGATGGCGCGCAGCCTGGGCCAGCCGACGCCGATCGCGGCCTGGGACTGGCGTTACCTGGCCGAGAAAGTGCGGCAGGCGCGCTACGATCTCGACGATGCCGAACTGAAGCCGTACTTCGCGCTGGAAAACATGATCGGCGCCATGTTCGACTGCGCCCAGCGCCTGTTCGGCCTCAGCTTTGTCGAGCAGCACGGGGTCGCGCTGCATCACGCCGACGCCCGCCTGTGGGAAGTGCGCAACCGCGACAATGCGCTGATCGGCTTGTTCATCGGCGACAATTATGCGCGCGCCAGCAAGCGCAGCGGCGCCTGGATGCATATCTTCCGCAGCCAGTCCGGCCACAACGGCGGCACGCTGCCGGTGGTCATCAACAACAATAATTTCGCCAAGGCGGATGTCACGCTGCTGAGTTTCGACGACGTCCGCACCTTGTTCCACGAATTCGGCCATGGCTTGCACGGCTTGCTGTCGCAAGTGAAATACGAGCGCCTGGCCGGCACCCAGGTGCTGCAGGATTACGTCGAATTGCCGTCGCAGATTTTCGAGAACTGGGCCGAGGAAGAAGTGGTGCTGCAGCGCCATGCCCGCCATTACCAGAGCGGCGCGGCGATGCCTCCGGCCTTGCTGGAAAAGCTGAAGCGCGCGCGCCAGTTCGACCAGGCCTGGGCCACCATCATGTACGCCGGCCCGGCCCTGATCGACATGGCGCTGCACTCGCTGCCGAACGGCAGCAAGGTCGACATCGCTGCCTTCGAAGCCCAGCAGTGCGCGCTGCTGGGAGTGCCGCAGGATATCGGCCAGCGCCATTACCTGTCGCACTTCCAGCATCTGTTCAGCGGCCCGGATTACGCGGCGGGTTATTACGTGTACATGTGGGCCGAAGTGCTGGATGCCGACGCCTACGACGCCTTCATCGAAGCCGGCGATCCGTTCGAGCAGAAAATCGCCGAGCGCCTGCGGCGCTACATCTACAGCTCCGGCAACAAGCAGGATCCGGCGCTGGCGTTCCGCGCCTTCCGCGGCCGCGATCCGAAGGTGGAGCCGATGCTGGCGAAACGCGGTTTGATTGCATAGGCAGCGCTGCGCTGGTCGCCGTCCGGCGACCAGGGCGTATATTTCATTTTTTCCCGGCAAACGGCGATACCAGGACGGCAGCGCCCGCGGCCGTGGCGTTGCCTGAAGCATCGTTGAGAACCTTGGCAAGGCGCACGCCGGCCTGGCTCGGCTGGACGCGTGGCCGGCTGTATGAATTTGGCTCATGCAAACTTGAGAGTTTGTCGCTTGACGCCGCCGGTGCGAATCGAGACACTCGGCAATAAGCGCTGCCTCGCCCCTGGCAGCCGCATTTCCTGATGCCGACCATGACCCAACGCCAGAAACTCGTCCTGCCGGGCGGCCACCACAAGCTGTTATTGCATTCCTGCTGCGCGCCCTGCTCGGGCGAAGTGATGGAAGCCCTGCTCGCCAGCGAGATCGATTTCTCGATCTATTTCTACAATCCGAATATCCACCCGCAACGCGAATACGCGTTGCGCAAGGATGAAAACATCCGCTTCGCCGAGCAGCACGGCATACCGTTCATCGATGCCGACTACGACCTCGACAACTGGTTCGCCCGCGCCCAGGGCATGGAAGACGAACCGGAGCGCGGCAAGCGCTGCACCATGTGTTTCGACATGCGCTTTGAGCGCAGCGCGCTGTACGCCTACGAACACGGCTTCCCGGTGATCAGCAGCTCGCTCGGGATTTCGCGCTGGAAGGACATGGCGCAGATCAACGGTTGCGGCGCGCGCGCGGCGGCGCATTATCCCGGCATCACCTATTGGGACTACAACTGGCGCAAGCAGGGCGGATCGGCGCGCATGATCGAAATCTCCAAGCGCGAGAATTTCTACCAGCAGGAATATTGCGGCTGCGTCTACTCGCTGCGCGACACCAACCGCTGGCGCAAGGAACAGGGGCGTGAGCGGATCAAGATCTGCGAGAAGTTTTACGGCCAAGAGGAAAAACAATGAACGCCAACGCAAGGAAGGCCGTCGCACCGTGGCTGGCAGCAACGGCGGATCAGGAAAACCAGCCTGGCTCCATGACCCCGGCTGACCGCCTGGCCAGCATGGAAAAACTGCTGGCTGCGTTCATGCAGACGCTGGACCGGAACGAAGACGCCGGCACGCCGCACCTGATGGGCCAGCATCGCGGCTGCCCATGCTGCAGCGAACGCGGAGAATGAACCCGGGATGCCGGTTCAGGACCCGCTGAACCAGTTGTAGCCCTGGTCTTCCCAATAACCGCCCGGGTTGTCATTGGTGACGAAGATGGCGGCGATATGCTTGGGATTCTTGAAACCCAGCTTGGTCGGCACCCGCAGTTTCAGCGGATAGCCGTATTCCGTCGGCAGCGGCTCCTGGCCGAAATCCAGCGCCAGGATGGTCTGCGGATGCAAGGCGGTGGCCATGTCGATGCTGGAGTAATAGCGGTCGGCGCATTTGAAGCCGACATACTTCGCCGTCGTATCGGCGCCGATGTGGGCGAGGAAGGTGCGGAACGGCACGCCGCTCCACTGGCCGATGGCGCTCCAGCCTTCGATGCAGATATGGCGCGTGATCTGCGACGCTTGCGGCAGGGCGCGCAGCTGCGCCAGGTTCCAGCTGCGCTTGTCGCGCACCAGGCCGGAAACTTCCAGCTTGTAGGTATCGCCATCGATTTCCGGTGCCGAATCGGCGTCGTAGAATGCGTTGAACGGGAACGGCTTGGTGATCATGCTGGCCGGATAAGTCGGCGCCAGGTGGCTGGGGCGGAACAGCATGGCTTGCACCCGGTCGTTCCAGCGCGACATCGCCCACAATACCTTGTCGACCTGGTCGCCATCCTGCAGGTTGCAGCCGGACAGCAGCGACAGCGCCCCCAGCGACAGGCCCGAACGCAGGAACAGGCGGCGCTGCAGCTGCACCAGCTCGGGCTGCAGTTCGCTATTCTTCGGCAGGTTCTTTTTCTTATCGCTCATGCCTGCTGCTCCTGTTTCGAGGTCTTGTCATGTGCGTGGCGCGGCGCCCGCCCGGTCAGCATCGGCAGCAGGGTGCTCGGCACGATCAGCACCAGCGCCAGGTGCACCATGACGAACGCCACGATGCCGGCCATCGCGATAAAGTGCACGCGGCGCGCGGTATCGTAGCCGCCGAACAGGCTGGCCAGGCCGTCCAGTTGCACCGGCTTCCAGATCGACAGGCCGGACGCCACCACCAGCACGCCGAGCAGCAGCACGACGATGTACATCAGGCGCTGCACGGCGTTGTAGATGCCAGGCTGGTGCGCCAGCCTGAAAGCCAGCGCATCCTTGGCATCGCGCAGCAGGTCGCGCGGCCGCAGCGGCAGGAAATGGCGGCGGAAATGGCCGGCCAGGAAACCGTAGCCGACATAGATCAAGCCGTTCGCCACCAGCAGCCACATCGCCGCCAGGTGCCAGGCAATCGCGCCGCCGAGCCAGCCGCCGAGCGTGGCCCAGCGCGGGAAATCGAAGCCGAACAGCGGCGAGGCGTTGTAGATTGCCCAGCCGCTCATCACCATGCAGACGATGGCGAAGGCGTTGATCCAGTGGACCACGCGCACCAGCAACGGATGGATGATGCGCGCGCGGGCGCGAGGTTGGTCAGCAGTCGCCATGGAAATACCTTGTCAAGAATCGCCGCGGACAGCCAGTGTGGTATTTCGCACATACCGGCCGTCCGCAAACGGCATTACATCGGCGGCACTACGCCATCGACGCCAACCGTGGCGCGGCCGACAACATCGCTGCCGTCGGCAGCCTTGCTGACAAAAAACACGCCGTGCGCGCCAGCCACCAGCAGGCTGCGGTCACCCTTGTTGAGGCTGACGATAGGGACGTCAGGCGGCACCACGATCTTCTTTTCGCCATCCGGGTACTTGACCGTGATGGTGCGGCCGCTGGTCACCACCACATCGCCGACGGTGCCGTTGGTCATGCTGCTCTTCTTGCCCAGGTCCCAGGCGTAATGGCCTTCGCCGACCTTCATCCCGGCCGGGAATACATGCACTTCCAGCGCTTTCAGGCTGCCGTCGGGCAGCGGCACGGCGGCGCTGCCGATGAAGCTGTCGGATTTGATATCGGTGATCGCCGCATGGCTGACCGAGAACAGCATCAGGTCCGGCGCCAGTTTCAAGGTCTGTTTCTTGCCGGCCTTGGTGCTGACTTCGAGGCTGTCGGGATTGACCTTGTCGATGGTGGCGCGCACCCGCACCACCGGCGCAGCGGTTTGGGCGGCGGCGATGCCGCCGTAGGCCAGGAAAGCGGATGCCGCCAATACAGGAACAAGCCGGCGCAGAAGTTGTGTGGTTTTCATGAAAACGGTCTCGGTGGTTGCTGGGAATCCCAGTCTAGGACCGCTGCAGTGTCTTATCGGTGACATATGAATGACAATATTGTCATTATTCGCGGCAGGCGAATTGATAGAATGGAGCGTGTTTCCATCACCGGTTAAAACCCAGGCCCAGCATGTCCATCCTCGTCATCGAAGACGATCCCAAGACCGGCGCTTACCTCAAGAAAGGCTTGCGCGAATCCGGCTATGCGGTCGACCTGGTCCGCAACGGCAGCGACGGCCTGCACATGGCGCTGGAAAACAGCTACGAGCTGGTGGTGCTGGACGTCATGCTGCCCGGCACCGACGGCTGGAAAATCATGGGCGCCTTGCGCGCCAAGCGCGATTTGCCGGTGATCTTCCTGACCGCGCGCGACCACGTCAACGACCGCATCCGCGGCCTTGAACTGGGCGCCGACGATTACCTGGTCAAGCCGTTTTCGTTTACCGAACTGCTGCTGCGCATCCGCACCCTGTTGCGGCGCGGCGTGGTGCGCGAGTCGCATGAGCTGGATTTTTTCCAGGTCGCCGACCTCCAGCTCGACCTGCTGCGGCGCAAGGTCACGCGCCAGGGCATCGACATCGTGCTGACCAACAAGGAATTCCTGCTGCTGCACTTGCTGGTCAAGCGCAAGGGCGAGCCGCTGTCGCGCACCGTCATCGCGTCAGAGGTATGGGACATGAATTTCGACAGCGACACCAATGTGGTCGATGTCGCCATCAAGCGCCTGCGCGCCAAGATCGACAATCCCTTCGAGCATAAACTGATACACACGGTACGCAGCATCGGCTACATGTTTGCGGAAGATCCATGAACGCCTGGCGCAGGCAGTCGCTGACGGCGCGCGTGACTTTCCTGTTCGCGCTGATCGCCTACGCGATCGTCAGCATCCTCGGCATGTACCTGTATTCGTCGACCCGGCAGGCGCTGGAAACCCGTGCCGACTATTCCCTGATCGGCAAGGTCGAGCATTTCCGCCACCTGCTGCATGACCTGTACAACGTCAAGCAGATGGAAGACCGGCCGACCCTGTTTGAAACCATGCTGGGCAGCGAACAGGATGTGCTGATGTTCGCTTATCCGGGCCAGGCGCCGTTCGTACGCGTCAATCCCGACAACATGACGCCGCCGCCAATGACGCCGCAAAGCCTGGGCCAGCCGCTGACGCTGGTGCAGCTGCACGAGGGCGTGCGCGCCGACGGCGTGCGGGTGCGCTGGGTAGCGGCGCTGGCCGACGTCGGCGGCGACGGCACCGTGGTCATGATTACCGGCGCCCATGTGATGACCCAGGAGTCGCATATCCTGGCGCGCTATTACTGGCAAGTGATGGCAGCGGCTGCGGTGTCGGTGCTGCTGGCGGCGCTGCTGGGGTTCCTGGTGCTCAAGCGCGGTTTCCTGCCGCTGACGGCGATGGCCGGCCGCGCCGCCGAAGTCAGCCCGACCAATATCGCGATACGCCTGCGGGAAGAAGACGCGCCGCAGGAACTGCGGCGGCTGGCGGCGTCATTCAATGCAATGCTGGACCGGCTGGCCGACGGCTACGAACATCTGTCGCAGTTTTCCGCCGACCTGGCGCACGAGATACGCACGCCGATCGGGGCATTGATGGGGCAGACCCAGGTCACCCTCGGACAGGTGCGCAGCGCCGCCGAATACCAGCAGGTGCTGGAATCGAACCTGGAGGAGCTGGAGCGCCTGAGCCGGATCGTTGAAAACATCCTGTTCCTGGCGTATGCCGACCACGCCGGGCTGGCGGTGGAAAAAACGCCGCTGGTGCTGGCCGACGAGCTGCACAAGATTGCCGATTATTTTGAAGGCGTGGCCGAAGAGCGCGGCATCCGGCTCGAGGTCGACGCCAGCGGCAAGGTGCAGGCCAGCCCGGTGATGTGGCGGCGCGCGGTCAGCAACCTGGTGGTGAATGCGGTGCGTTATGCGGTGCCCGGCAGCACGGTGCGGCTCAGCAGCCGGCCGCAGGCGAAGGGAGTGCATGTCGAGGTGGAGAACCAGGGCGATCCGATTCCGCCGGAGCAGCTGGAACGGCTGTTCGACCGTTTTTACCGCGGCGACAAGTCGCGCAGCGAATATACCGAATCGAACGGCCTGGGCCTGGCCATCGTGCGCGCCATCATGCTGGTGCATGGCGGCAGCGCGGATGTCGCCTGTTCGGGCGAAGGGCTGATCCGTTTCAGCCTGTATTTCCCGGATAACATGGCGACAGCCTGACAGCGCAGGCTGCGCCGGCACGGGTTTACCGTATGCGCGCCATTTCCAGCGCCATGCTCAGCTTGCCGAAACGTGCGGTAATTTCTTCAAAGGCTTTCTGCTTTTGCGCCGTGCTTAGTTTGCTGTCGTACATGTTGTTGCGCAGCAGGCCGAACATGGTGAGGTCGGCGATCGGCTTGAGCTGGGCGTCGGTGGAATGCTGGAAGCCGGACAGGTCGAGGATGTTCTGCAGGACGTCGGGCTGGCTGGCCGGATTTTTCGGCTTGCCGTAGGTGACGAAGAACTCTTCGATCCTGGCCTTGGACGCGGCCGGCAGGTCCTTGCGGTACAGCAGCGGATCATTGGGAATCAGGGGCGACGACCAGATCACCCGCAGCTTGCTGAACTGCTCCGGCGATTCTTTTTTCAAACGGTCCAGTTCCTCGGTATTGTTGGTGGCGACGTCGACCTGGCCGGCGATCACCGCCTGCAGGTTCTTCTTGTGGTTGCCGACCGTAATGGTCTTGAACAGCCGTTCCGGCTCCACCTTGTTCTTGGCGAAGGCGTAATAAGCCGGCACCAGGTAACCCGAGGTCGAGCTCTTGTCGCCGTCGTAGAAGGTGTAGACGCCCTTGTTGGCCACGATGTCGTCGAACGATTTGAGCGGGCTCTTGGCCGGCGTGATCAGTACCGAGTTATAGCCGTGCGAACCGTCTTTCTTGACCATCTGCGCAAAGATGGTCGACTGGTTGTCTTCCACCGCTTCCAGCGCGATCTTGCTGCTCAGCCAGGCGACCTGAATGGTGTTGGATTTGAGGCCGGCCAGGATATCGCTGTAGTTGGTGGACACCACCGCGCGGACTTCCATTTTTGTATATTTCGCGAAATCGTCAAGCACCGGCTGCCAGCGTTTCTGGGTATCTTCCGCGGTGGTGGTGGCGATCAGGCCGATGGTGATTTTCCTCGGCGCGTCGTCATCCTTGGCGAATGCGCAGGACGCGAGCATGGAACACAATACAAGTACGGTTTTCAGTAATCTCTTCATAAATGCCTATCTGGTTATTGCGGGTGTTGATGGAAAACGGGTGCATCGGCCGCGCCAAGGCAGCGGCCGGGTGGTTCGATATGGGGAATGACTGCAGGAGCCGGCTGCCTGCCTGCTGGCAGCCGGCGTGCAACAGGCTCAGCCGAGCAGCGTTTCGCCGGTCTTGCCGTACTTGATGCTGGCTTCCGACGGCATCCAGTTGCCGGTCTGCTCGTTGCGGCCTTGCAGCAGGAAACGCGGCGACTTGGCCGGGATCTGCTCGGCGGCCAGCTTCGAGAGGTCGCCGATCTTGCCTTTCTTCATGCGGTTGACGATCACGCCCAGCTGGGTGTCGGCGAAATCGCGCAGCATGTCGTAGTCGCCATCGCTGTCGCCGGCGACGAAGACCGGGCCGTAACCCTTGGCCGCGACCAGTTCTTTCTTGATGACTTCGGTTTTTCCCGGGCCCCAGTTGAGCGGCCAGCCGGCTTTATAGCGGTTGACGAAGACGCCGTTGGCGGTTTCCAGGCGCAGCCCGAGCACGTGCTCGCGCTTGACGTTGTAGCCGTATTTCGGCGTTGTCGCAAACACTGCCACCACGTCTTCCAGCGAGGCTGAGCTGACGTAGACGTCGATCCCGCTTTGCTCGAATGCATTCATCAAGGTTGCGATCTCGGTGCACAGGCGGATCCCGTGGAAGTGCGTCACGCTGACGACGCCTGCCTGGCCGGGCTGCGCCGCCGGGCTGGTGTACTTGGTCTTGACCAGCCCCAGGCCCAGGTTGTGGTCGTTGGAAGCTTCAGCCAGCTGCTGCACTTCGGCCACCGACATGTTGGTGAAGAAATAGATCACCCACGGATAACCGACGTTCACACCGTAAGTCTCGTTGACGGCTTCGTACAAGTAATACAGCTTGGCGCGGAAATCCTGGAACTGGGCGGTTTCGCGGATTTCTTCCAGCTTCTTGCCGCCCTTCAGTTTTTCATAATTGTCGTACAGGTACTGGTAGTCGTCATCGATATCGCTGCAGATGGCTTCCAGTTCGACGGCCTTGCCGGCAGCGTTCTTGAAGTCGGCGGCGAACGGCCCGGCCGGCACGTTCTGGCGGATGATGGCGCCCATTTCCTGCGGGCTCAGCTTGAACGACAGGGTGTTGATCTGGTACATGAGCAATGCCTCTTCGGTATCGTTCATGATGCTGGTGTTGTCCCAGTCGAATACCGCGTAAGGCCGGCGCTTGGGATTGTAGCCGGCGCTGCTGTTGCCGTTGCGCGCCAGCAGCGCTTGCAGCTGCTGATGGTTGCGCGCGCCCCACTTGGCGCGGTCCAGGGCCAGGCCCGCGGCCTTGCTGTCCTTGGCCAGCAGTTCCGACGGCAGCGCCGTCGCCGCCAGCCCTGCCGCCAGGCCGCCGGTCAGCAGTGCGCGGCGTTTTTGCAGCATGCTGTTGTCTTCTGTTTTCTTAACGCTTTTCATGGATACTCCCTGTGCCGGTTGAAATATTGTCCCTGTTCCATACGTTTTTTTATCTGCCGTTTGAGCAGCCGAATACACTAGCATGTTTCTAATCGGAAACGTATAGAAAAGATAAAAGAAAAGCTCTATCCGCTGCTCGCAAGAGACATGCCTGCACTCACCGGAATTGCCGTTTTCAGCTATGCTGGCAGTTCCGCCGGACAACAGGGGTTGCCAAGGCCGGCCATTGATCCAGAGACGAGGCGCTGCTGATGAAAACGTCAAGAAGTCGAGCTGTGCATCAAGTTGTAACCCAAGCTGTAATGCATTCCCCGGAATACGCCGGCTTGCATGGCCCGGTGCGGCGCCGCCATGTCTTTTGACGACGCCGTGGCCGACGTGCTGGTCGTCGGCGCCGGGCCGGCCGGCTCGCATCTGGCTTACCTGCTGGCAGGGCAGGGCTTGCAGGTGACCCTCATCGACAAGCAGGCTTTCCCGCGCGCCAAGGTATGCGGCGGCGGCCTGTCGCGCAAGACCATGGACCTGCTTGGTTTCGACCTGGGACCGGTGATGCACCGGGCGATAGGCGGCGCCATCCTCAATTACCGCAACCGCGACGCCATCCTCAAGGAAGTGCAGCCGATGGCGGCTTGCACCGTGGTGCGCAGCGAATTCGACCAGTTGCTGCTTGACCGGGCTTGCGCCAGAGGCGTGCGGTTCCTGGCCGAAACCGGGTTTGTCGATGCCACCGAGACGGCCGACGCCGTCAGCGTCGCCACCAGCCGCGGCGTCTTGCGCTGCCGCTTGCTGCTGGCCGCCGACGGCGCCGCCAGCGCGGTGCGCAACAAGCTGTTCGGCAAGGACCTGGTGGCTTACGTGCCGGCCATGGAAGCCATGCTGTGGCCGGCGCCAGGCATGCTGGAGCGTTTCGGCGACCGCGCCCTGTTCGATTTCGACGGCATGCCGCGCGGCTACGGCTGGATTTTCCCCAAGCGCGATCATTTTAATGTCGGTGTGTACTCACCTTTCGGCGGTGCTGCATTGCGCCAGCACCTGGACCGTTTCATCGCGGCCTACGCCAGCTTGCGGCAGCCGTCGCGGCTTGAATGCCAGGGTTACGTCATCCCGCTGCAAAACCGCCGCCAGCTATACCAGCGCGGCCGGGTCTGGCTGCTGGGAGATGCGGCCGGCCTGGCCGAAGCCTTGTTCGGCGAAGGCATTTATTTTGCGCTGAAGAGCGCCACCATCGCCGCCAAGGCGATTGCCGCCGACGGCTTGCGCGCCGAGTCGGCGCTATACAGCCGCCTGCTGCGGCGCGAGCTGCTGCCCGAACTGCGCGCCGCCGCCTGGATGGCGCGCCTGATCTACCGCTTTCCGAAACTGGCTTTTTCACATCTCGTGCTCAACCAGCAGATCAACCACGACTTTGCGGGCCTGATCAGCGGCCAGGTGGGCTACCGCGATTGCCTGCTGAAGACCGCGCTCGGTTTTCCGCGCTGGCTGCTGCCGAGCAAGGCGCCGGACAGCGCCGCCGACAATGTCTGTTAAGCAAATTGAGCTGGCTGTTGCATCGATGTTTCAAGCATTTCCCAAAAACCGCTTTTATGGATAATCCAATGGTCGCGAATTTCAGGCAATTCACTTTAAAAAAATCCAAGGCGCTGGTCGTCGACCGGCTGCCGGCGCTGCTGGCCGTGCCGCTGCTGCTGGGGGCCGCCCTGGCCTGCGGCCATGCCCTGGCTGCCGCCAAAGACAAAGGGGGGCGGACAAGCACGTCGATACCGATTCCATCATCAGCACCATCAGCGCTTCGGAACGTACGCGGCCGTTCCCGGTCGGCGAAAAGCTGGCTTATTTTGTCAATATCAAGGATGGCGACCAGGTCCGCTTGCCGTTCCGGGTCGCTTTTGCGGTGACCGGCATGGGCGTTGCCCCGGTCGCTGCCGGCGATATCCACGACACCGGCCATCATCACATCCTGATCGACATGCCGATGCCGGCCGACATCAAGGCGCCGATCCCGTTCGACAAGCAGAATGAATACCAGCACCAGCATTACAAGCATTTCGGCAACGGCGAAACCGAAACCCTGCTCGACCTGCCGGCCGGCAAACATACGCTGCGCCTGCTGTTCGCCGACCATAACCACGTGCCTTACTATATTTCCAGCAAGGAGATTTCAGTAGTGGTGCTGGACAAGCCGCATTAGGCGCTAGAAACCTGGCAAGCGCAGGGTTTCGGGATCGCCTGCTTCGGCGCGTTCATGGCCGAGCAGCCAGGCCTTGCGCTCCAGCCCGCCGGCAAAACCTGTCAGCTTGCCGTCGGCGCCTACCACGCGGTGGCAGGGCACGATGATGGCGATCGGGTTGGTGGCGTTGGCGCTGCCTACCGCACGGGCGGCGCCGTTGTGCTCGCCCAGCTGCAGGGCGAGTTTGCCGTAGGTAGTCATCCGGGCCGGGGGAATCTGGCGCAGCGCCGCCCATACGCGGTGCTGGAAATCGGTGCCGTTGGTGGCGACCTCGATATCTTTCAGCGCATCCAGCTCGCCTGCGAAATACCGCTGTAGCGCCGGTTCCGCGCAGGATGGTTCAGTGGCGGGCTGCAAGTCGTAGTGGCCGTAGTGGGTCGCCAGCAGGCTGCGCATGCGCGGTTCATAATCTTCAAAATCCAGCGCGCGCACGCGGTCCTGGCTATCGGTAACCAGCAGGATGACGCCGATGGGCGAAGCGATCCGGTGCAGGAATAATTTCATGGTGATAATCTCGTCAGATAACAGGGTGTAGTTTATCGGCAGCCGCCGTTCCGTGCACCCCGCTGCTTGCTTTTAAATTCGGTAAATGTCAGTGTAACGGTGAAGCCGTCTTTGTTTTTCATGTTTCGCTGTCTATAGTGGTGAAACAGCCATATCGCTGCATGGCAACTGATGTGCTGTTACTGTTCGCTAGCGTAGGAATCCGCCTCAACCTCTTGGGAGAAATCGCAATGATCAGTCTTCAGGTGAATGGCCTTACGGTGGAAGTCGATGTCGCCGAGGATACCCCCTTGCTGTGGGTGCTGCGCGAAAACCTCAAGCTGACCGGCAGCAAGTTCGGCTGCGGCATCGCTGCCTGCGGCGCCTGCACCGTGCATGTCGGCGGCAATGCGGTGCGTTCTTGTTCCTATCCTGTTTCCGCGGTCGGCCAGCAGCCGGTGACCACCATAGAAGCGGTCGCCGCCGATCCGGTCGGCAAGGCGGTGCAGGTGGCCTGGATCAAGCACGATGTGCCGCAATGCGGCTACTGCCAGAGCGGACAGGTGATGACCGCGGTCGATTTCCTCAAGAAGAAGCGCCATCCGAGCGAGGCTGACGTGGTGGCCGCCATGGGCGGCAACCTGTGCCGCTGCGGCGCGTACCAGCGCATCAAGGCGGCGGTGCTGGACGCTTCCAGATCCTTGGCGTAAGGAGTCCATCATGTCCCCAGAATCCCTCGTGGCGAATCCGCTGCCGCTGAAACACTCGCGCCGCAAATTCCTGAAAGCATCGGCCGCCGGCGGCGCCGGCCTGGTGCTCGGTTTCTTTATTCCGGGCTTGGGCCGTATCGCCGAGGCCCAGGTGCCAGCGCCCAAGGTTTACCAGCCGAACGCTTTCTTGCGGGTCGGCGCCGACAATAGCGTGGTGGTGCAGGTATCCAAGGTTGACATCGGCCAGGGCACCTTGACCGCGCTGCCGATGCTGCTGGCGGAGGAGCTCGATTGCGACTGGGCCAATGTGCGGGCCGAACTGGCGAAGGGCGAAGACGTGTACCGCGACCCGGCGTTCGGCATGCAGATGGTGGGCGGCTCTACCAGCGTCGCCCATAGTTTCCAGCAATACCGCGAAGTCGGCGCCCGTGCGCGCAGCATGCTGGTGGCGGCGGCCGCCAGCGAGTGGAAGGTCGATCCGGCCAGCTGCAAGACCGCCAAGGGCGTCATCACCGGCCCGCGCGGCCAGCGCCTGAGCTACGGTTCGGTGGCCAACGCGGCGATGCAGCTGCCGGTGCCGGACAAGGTGCAGCTGAAGGACCCGAAGCAGTTCACCATCATCGGCAAGGCGACGCCGCGGCTGGATACGGCCGCCAAATCCAGCGGCCAGCAGAAATTCGGCATCGATGTCGACCTGCCTGGCATGAAAGTGGCGATGCTGGCCAGGGCCGTGCCGTGGGGCGCCAAGATCGGCAAGCTCGACGACAGCGCCGCCAAGGCGATTCCCGGGGTGCGCAAGATCTTCACGATTCCCGGCATCCGCGGCGGCCAGAGCGTGGTGGTGGTGGCGGACGGCTACTGGATCGCCAAGAAGGCGCGCGATGCGCTGAAGATCGAGTGGGACGTGACCGGCGTCGAGCAGCCCAGTTCGGAACAGCTGTTCGCCAGCTACCGGGAAGCGGTGATGAAACCCGGCACGCCGGCAGCCAAGGCCGATGTGTCGGCGCTGGCGGGCTCGCCCAAGATCATCGATGCTATCTTCGAGTTTCCCTATCTGGCGCACACGCCGATGGAGCCGCTCAACATGACGCTGCATTTCACCGGCGACGCCTGTACGGTGTGGGCCGGGTCGCAGTTCCAGTCGATGGACCGGCAGGCGATCGCCAAGGTGCTGGGCCTGGCGGTGGCCAAGGTCGAATTCAACACCATGATGTCGGGCGGCGCGTTTGGCCGGCGCGCCTTGCCGGAATCGGAGAATGCGGTGGAGGCGGCGTACGTGGCCAAGGTCATGCGCGGCACGCCGGTCAAGATCATGTATGCGCGCGAGGACGATATCAGGAGCGGCTATTTCCGGCCGATGCATGTGCACCGGGTCCGCGTCGGCTACGACGCGCATGGCAAGATCGCGGCCTGGGAGCACGTGATCGCCGGCCAGTCGATCCTGCTCGGCAGCCCGTTTGAATCGTTCCTGGTCAAGGACGGCGTCGACGGCACCATGACCGAGGGCGTGCTGGAATCGCACTATGCGATCCCGAACCTGGCGCTGTCGGTGCACAACATGAAGGTCAATGTGCCGGTGCTGTGGTACCGCTCGGTGGGCCATAGCCACAACGCGTTCGTGATGGAAACCCTGGTCGACGAGATCGCCCGTTCGGTCGGCCGCGATCCGGTCGAGTACCGGGCCAGCCTGTTCGACAAGTCGGCCAAGCGCAGCAAGCAGGCGCTGGAGCTGGCGGTGGCCCGTTCCGGCTACGGCAAGCGCAAGCTGCCGGCCGGCCAGGCCTGGGGCGTCGCCGTGCACCACGGCTTCAATACTTCGATTGCGTATGTGGTGGAAGTGTCGCTGAAAGACGGCAAGCCGCAAGTGCATCGGGTGACCGCCGGCGTGCATTGCAACATGGCGATCAATCCGCGCACCATCGAAGCGCAGGTCCAGGGCGGCGTGGTGTTCGGCATCTCGACCACCTTGCCCGGCAATGAAATCACCTTGAAGAACGGCGTGGTGCAGCAATCCAATTTTTCCGATTACACGCCGGCCTACATGGGCAGCTGCCCGCAGGTCGATGTCTACGTGGTGCCCAGCGCCGACGCGCCGACCGGAGTCGGCGAGCCGCCGGTGCCGCCGATTGCGCCGGCCATCGCCAACGCCGTTGCTGCCTTGACCGGGAAGCGTTTGCGCAAGCTGCCGTTTGCGGTCATCACGACCTGACTGGCATGTAAAAATGGCGCCGGAAGGCGCCATGATGAGACAGATGGGCAGGCAGGTTGCGCCTGCCCTGCATGTCAGGATTTTCTCTTAATGCTTGAAGCGTGCTTCAGCCAGCTTGTCCGCCACCACGCTGGTAGGCAGGCTTTCGGCATCGGCGCGTTTGAAGATTTCGGCCAGGGTCACGCCGATTTCGCGCACGTGGGCTTCGACGTCGGCTTCCGGCTTGTCGTAGTACTCGTAGCACACCTTGATGATGCCGCCGGCGTTGATCACGAAATCCGGTACGTACAATATTTCCTTGCGGCGCAGCAGCTCGCCCACTTCGGCCGTGGCCAGCTGGTTGTTGGCGGCGCCGGCGACGATCTTGGCTTTCAGGCGCGACAGCGTGGCCGGGTTGAGGGTGGCGCCCAGTGCGCACGGTGCGTAGATGTCGGCCTGCACGTCATAGATGGCGTCGGTTGCGACGACTTCGGCGCCGAATTCAACGCGTGCGCGTTCCAGCGCCGCCTGGTCGATATCGGTGACGACCAGCTTGGCGCCGGCGGCATGCAGGCGGCGCGCGTAGTCGTAGCCGACGTTGCCCAGGCCTTGCACGGCAACCGTCAGGCCTTCCAGCGAATCGCGTCCCAGGTAGTGCTTGACCGCGGCTTGCGCGCCGACGAAACAGCCGAGCGCGGTGAACGGCGAAGGATCGCCGCTGGCGCCGAGGCCGGCGACGTATTTGGTCTTGGCGGCGATGTGCGCCATGTCGGCCGGGCTGGTGCCGACGTCTTCCGCCGTGATGTAGCGGCCGCCCAGGCGTTCCAGGGCTTCGCCCATGGCTTCGAACAGGGCAGGGGTCTTGGCGGTCTTCGGATTGCCGATGATCACGCTCTTGCCGCCGCCGATAGGCAGGCCGGCTACTGCATTCTTGTAGGTCATGCCGCGCGACAGGCGCAGCACATCGTTGACGGCGACAGCTTCGCTGGCGTAGTCCCACATGCGGCAACCGCCCATGGCCGGGCCAAGGTTGGTGTTGTGGACAGCGATGATGCCTCTGAGGCCGGATTTTTCTTCTGCGACGAAGACCACTTGCTCGTGGTTGTCGAAATTCAATTCATTAAAAATGAAGGTGCTCATGCTTTTGGCTCCGTGCGGATAACATTCGCCGTCCGGGTAGGGCGGGTGATGGTTTTCCGGTGTTCTAGGGTTAAGGACAGTAATTCTCATGTCTGCGGCGGGTTGTTGCCGGCAAACGGTATGGCCGTGATTGTGTCACGCAGGCGAGAGTGTAATTTATCGCTATGTGAAACTCAATCGGGTTCGGAGTTTTGTGCGGAAATTATATTATTGTTAATTTATTGGCTTGCAATAAACGTAATCAAGGCACGCTGCCTTTGCCGCCGTCAATTATCCGGTTCGCCGCGCGCTGCCGCTTCACGCAGCTTGTCTTTCTTGCTCTTGCGTTTGCCTTTGATGCCGCCGTTGGAGTTGTCGGCGGGAGATGCGGCGCCCGCGGCGTTTGCCGGAGCCGCCGTGGCGACAGGTTCAAAACCGGGAATCTGCTCGCGTTCGCATTTCAGTTGATGGCGTTTTTCTATGAGACGGAAATGAGCTTCCGTATCGGCGCTGACGAAGCTGATGGCGATGCCGCTCTTGCCGGCGCGGCCGGTGCGGCCGATGCGGTGCGTGTAGTCGACCGCCGAGCGCGGCAAATCGTAGTTCAGGACCACCGGCAGCTGCGCGATATCGATGCCGCGCGCGGCGACATCGGTGGCAACCAGCACCTGCAGCTTGCTGGCCTTGAAATCGGCCAGCACTTCGTCGCGCGCGCCCTGGCTGAATTCGCCGTGGAAGGCGGCGGCCTTGATGCCGGCGCGGTGCAGCTTGTCCGCAATATGTTCCGCTGCGTATTTGGTGGCGACGAACACCAGCACCCGGCCCCACTTGTTTTCTTTCAGCAGGTGCCGCAGCAATTGCGTGCGGCGGCCGGCGTCGACCATGATTGCGCGCTGTTCGATATCCGGCTGGTTCTGCTCCAGCGCCGGGATGGCGATGCGCACCGGCTGATGCAGCATCCTGGCGGCCAGCGCATGTACCGCGGGCGGGAACGTCGCCGAGAAAAACAGGTTCTGGCGCCGGCGCGGCAACAGCGCCAGGATGCGGCCGATCTCGTCGGCAAATCCCATGTCGAGCAAGCGGTCGGCTTCGTCCAGCACCAGCGACGACACCGCCGCGATGCTGAGGGCGTTGTGCTCGATCAGGTCGAGCAGGCGGCCGGGAGTCGCCACCACGATGTCGGCGCCGCCGCGCAGGTCCATCATTTGCGGATTGATCGAAACGCCGCCGAACAGCGCCGCGATCTTCAGCGCTTGCTGGCCGGCTGGCGCCAGCAACCGCATGGCTTCGGCGGTCTGCTGCGCCAGTTCGCGGGTGGGCACCAAAACCAGCACCCGCAGCCGGCGCGGCTTTTCGCCGGGACTGTCTTGCAACAGCTGCAGCAGCGGCAGCGCAAACGCCGCAGTCTTGCCGGAGCCGGTCTGCGCCGCCGCCAAAACATCGCCGCCGCCCAATATCGCCGGAATGGCGGCGACCTGGACCGGAGTCGGCGCAGCATACCCGCGCTCGGCAACGGCTAGCAAAATGGCAGGGGACAAGCCCAGGGAAGAAAATGACATGGCAACAGGCCGCAAAGCGTATAGGGACGCCATCTTACCATTTCCCCCAAACCGACAATCCGCAGCATTTAATTAGGGTCAGAGTTGAATTGTTGACCGGTCAACAATTCAACTCTGACCCTGACCCTTCCCCTCAAATCTCATAAGTTTTCACTCTATCCATTAGTTCGTTTTCGGCTTGGTTGTATAGACAGTATCGAAACTGTAATGCGTTCCGATCCGTCAGCCAGTGACGGGCGAGTGACAGGATTGATAGAGTGGAGGCGGATTTTTTGGCACTGCCATAAGCGAGCCGGTAGCCTTGGCCCAAGGCGGTTAGCCCAATGAGCCAAAGCGCGTAGGTTGCAAGCGCAGCGATGAGCAATAAGATGGCAAGGCGGTGGCGCTTGCGCGTCTGGCTGTCGCGCATTCCCATCCCCCACTGGGGATTCTTCAAGTCGCGAAAGGT
>NZ_FOLC01000015.1 GCF_900112135.1 Collimonas sp. OK412 | reverse complement strand
TCTGATTGGATACTGTGTCGTTTGCCATCGTTGTACGCGGTTACGAAATGAGTCGTCCGGATTGCGAGCCACCAAGGGTTGGAGCCGCTACGCGGGAGCCATAGATCTGCCCATCATTTGGACGCAAGACGGTACCGAGATGCTTCTGGGGCAGCTGCGCTGCCAGGGTGGAGCAATGCAACAACGCATCCACTTGATCCATATGGGTGACTGGTGCGATTCACGCAACCACACTACGAAGCAAAGGGCACGAATTCAGCGACCGGACGTCACAGCGATGGCACGATTGAATCGACCTATCGCAGAACATCGCGAGTATTAAATTCGTACCCTTTACAAGGGGCGGCTAATGGGTGACCCCAACCTCGTGCGATTGCCGATGGTGCTCGGCGACCTGATCGGCGCCCTGGGATACGGTTTGCTTGGCACTATCGGCATCGCCAGCCATGCCAGTTTCCTGCAGATGCTGCCAGGTTTCATACTGATCCCGGCCGGCATGGGGCTGGCGGTGCCGGCCATGACGACCTCGATATTGTCCAGTGTGGAAAAAAACCGGGCGGGGACGGCGTCGGCAGTGCTTAATACAGCCAGGCAGGTCGGCGGAGCGGTTGGGGTGGCGGTGTTCGGGGCTTTGGTCAGCGACGGTTTTGGCGGGGGGATGGTCGGCGGCGTCAGGATCGCCTTGTGGACGGCGACCGTGCTGTTGTTGGCGGCTGCGGGGCTGGGTTACCTGGTGCGGCCGGTTGCAACACAATGACCCGATGCGCCGAGCAAGAAATATTTCAAGAATTATGGGGCAGCAACCGGATTGCCTCGATTGCACAGTCAGGCGGATCGCAGGTGGCATTTAACTATGTTTTGGCGGGTGGCGACCAAGGCATACACAATTTGACGCATTCTTGAATGCAATGTTTGAAAAATCATTAAATAGAAAATAATTCATCGATGCTATATTGGAAAGCTGATATGTTTCCCCATAAAGAATATTGAGAGATAAGTCGTGGGATTAAATACAAACGAGTGGAAATCGTCGTCAGGTTCAGATGTCCAGCAACCCTGTCGAATAGAGGAAAGATTACGATTCAACTCAGCAGCGGTTATTCCTGGCGACATTGCCTCGGTGAAGGAGCGGCTGTGAGCACGACAGGCCCGGCAGGCTGGCCGGAAGACTTCCCGTTCCGGCCGCATCTGCGCTTCTGTACGCTGGGCAACGAGAACGTGACGGAGGTTATGGAGAGCTTTCGCATTGCGTGCGAGCAGCTGGGGTACTCGACCAGCATCGAAGCCGCGCCCAGCGTAGACAATGCCGACATCAACCTTTTCTTTTTCGCGATGGGTCTTGGCTTGCCTTCCGATGCGGAGCTGCCGCTCAACGCCATCGTTGTCAATTTTGAGCCTGGCCTGCCTGAACTGTTGGCAGAAATGCCCGGTTATCGCCACTTGCTCCAGCGCACATGGGTCTGGGAGTACAGCCTTGATAATCTGAAGCATCACCAAGCTCTGGGGATACTCAGGTCTGACTACGTACCCCTGACTTTCGAGCCGAAGGCGACGCCCATCGTGTCCGAAGATCAAGTGCTGAGCGACGATCAGCAGGACATCGATGTCATCTTCTTCGGTGAAACCATGCCCCGTCGGCTCTCCATTCTGAGCGCGCTGGAGGCGCACGGGCTTCGGGTTGTCTATCCGATAGGAAAGGCCTGGACGCCCGCGCAGCGCGATGCCTTGCTGCCGCGTGCAAAGGTCGCCTTAAACATGCGCAAGGCAGATCACACAAGCACTGCAGAATTGCCGCGCTTGTCCATCCTGTTGCGCAACCGCAAAGCAGTCGTGTCAGAGCTTTACCCGCATTCCGAGATACCACCGGTGCTGCGCGACGCCGTCGAGAGCTGCTCGTACAACGAACTCGTCGAGCGAGTGCATGTGCTGCTGGCCGATGTTCCACGACGGCGCATGCTCGAGAAGGCCGGCCCTCTCGCGTTGCTTGGCTTGACGCCACAGAAAGAGATTTTGGCTGGCGCAATCCAGCGTTATGTTGCTGCAGTCCGTCAGCGCCTGTAGCGCAAACCGTCAGCAGACGTATGAGGCCCCGGGCCGAATATTGCTCGCCGCCAAACGCAAAAAAAATCGCTGGCAAGCAAAACTGGTCAAGCGCGATCTGCTTGCGCGGGCAGCGATCATGGCGTGCTTGCGGGAGCTAGATACGGTCGAATTTCAAAAAATGAGAGCAAAAAGTGGAGTGAGTGAATCCAATATCATCAGAGTCAAGTACCGGCTCGGTTAGCAAAGCATGCTGCGAGCCGGTGCTTCTACTACAAATTATTTTTTGTGCTCAACACGGTGATGCTTCTTCACCATCTTGCCGTGATGTTTGACAGGCTCTTGCTTGGTGGTTTCAACCTTGCGGTCATTGCGTGCATCAGGATGGCCGGCCAGCGGGTCGCCGGAGTTCTGGGCTTGTGCGAACGGAGTCAATGCGAGGAGGAGAGCGGCGATACCAAATAGCTTTTTCATATTTATTCCTTCCGTTGATAGGGTTTCACAATCCGCATCTGCAGCGGGATGTCTTATAAACGCCGTGGGGGATATTCGGTTGACAACGGCGATATTATCGGATGGTAACTTCGTGTAACATCGGCCGCACGCCTTTGCCATGGAGCCTTGAATGAAAAAACGCCAGTTTCTGTCGACCGCCGGCCTTTCGCTTGCCGGCGCCTTGGGAATATCCGCAGCACCAGTTTACGCGATCGCCGCCGCAAAGAATACAGCGCCAGCCGTGCTGACGATAACCGGCGCCATCGAACGCAGCAACCGCGGGCCGGTCGATCCGGTGATTGACCAGATGATGCACAAGCAGAACGTGCAATTCGCCAGCGCGTTCACCTTCGACCTGGTTGCGCTGGCAAAGCTGCCGGCAGTGACCATCAACCCGACCCTTGAATACGACAGCAAGCCGCACCAGCTGCGCGGCCCGCGCCTGGCCGATGTGCTGGACATGCTGGGCGCCAGCAAGGCGCCGGAGACGCAGATCGTGTTCCATTCGGTGGACGGCTACATGCCGCAGCTGAGTTTCACCCAGCTCAGGAAATATGGCTATATCCTGGCGACGCATATCGACGGCAAGCCGATGGGGATCGGCGGTTTTGGGCCCGTCTTTGCGATCTACGATGCCGATCGTATCGCTGAACAGGCGCAAAAACCGTTGGACCAGCGCTTCGCTCTCTGTCCCTGGGGCCTGTATTGCATCGAGGTGGTTGCGGGCAAGTGAAGCAAGGGCCTCATCGCCTGTTCATTATTCACTGCTGAACAGCTCGCCTTGCAAGACGGCCGGTTCGTTCGCGGCTTCCTCTTTCCTGGCAAGCGCGCTGGCCCGCACGCCTAGCAACCTGAGGCGCCTGTCCAAGGTGACGCGGCGCAGGCATTCCCCCGCCGCCTGCCGGATCGCGCCTGCGTCGTCGGTCGCGGTGGGCAGCGTAAGGTCGCGGGTGACGATGCGAAAATCCGAGAAGCGCAATTTGATTCCCACCGTCCGGGTGACATAACCTTTCCTTTGCAGGTCGCCGGCCAGCCGCACGCACAGGTCCGTGAATATCGGCGTGAGGGTGTCGCGGTCGAGCTTGGCGTGCAGGTCTCGCTCGAAAGTGGTTTCGCGGCTGATCGACTTGGTTTCGGAGCTGGTGACGACCGGACGGTCGTCCAGGCCGTTGGAAGTGCGCATCAGCCATTCGCTGTAGGTGCGGCCGAAATTATCCTGGAGCACGGCGGGGTCGGTTGCCGCCAGTTCGCCGATGGTATTGATGCCGAGCGCGCTCAGTTTTTCAGCTGCCTTGGGGCCGATGCCGTTGACTTTCCTTGCCGCCAGCGGCCAGATGCGCGACGGGATATCGGCTTCGGTAATCACGGTCAGGCCGTTCGGCTTTTCCAGCTCCGAGCTGATCTTGGCCAGCAGCTTGTTGGGAGCGATGCCGATTGAACACGACAATCCGGTTGCCTCGCGTACGGCATCCTTGATGCGTTGCGCCAGCACGCGGATGTCGTCCGGGTGCTGGCTCAGGTCGATATAGATTTCATCGATGCCGCGATCCTCTATCAGCGGAGCGATCTCGGCCACCGCTGCCTTGAACAGCCGCGAGCAATGACGGTAAGACTCGAAATCGGTCGGCAGCAGGATCGCATCCGGCGCCAGCTTGGCGGCTTTCATCATGCCCATCGCGGAAAACACGCCCAAGGCGCGCGCTTCGTAGGTGGAGGTGGTGACGACGCCGCGGCCGATATAATCGCGCAGCCTGTGATAACGCAGCTGCCCGTCTTCCCCCGGCTCGGGCTTGTGCCTGGAGCCGCCGCCGATCACTACCGCCTGGCCGCGTAGTTCAGGGTAGCGCAGCAGCTCCACCGACGCGTAGAAAGCGTCCATATCCAGGTGCGCAATACGACGAATGGGCGAGGACATGAAATCAATGTGTTTGAATGCTTAATACGGCCATAGCATACCATTACTGTATGTAAAAACAGTACTTTAGGTAAATTTTTTCAAACAAATTTTACTTGTCTTTAACGCAGGTCAGAGTCTTGAACGTCGATCCATGGATTGAGAATTGCCGCGCCGGTCGCCTGAAAGTCAATGACGTTGCGTGTTACGACCGTCATGCCGTGAACCAGGGCGGTCGCAGCAATCAGCCCGTCACGAACCGGCCGCGGGTCCGGGACATGCAACCGCGCGCTGCGCTGGGCGACAGCGGTGTCCACGACCAGGATACGGCCTGAAAAGGCCGGTAGGACATGGCTGTTCATCCAGGCCCGGAATATGGCGCCTTGTGAAGGGTCGCGGCGTTCCGCGAGCAATATGCCGATTTCCAGTTCCTGGATAGTGATCGCAGATAGGTACAAGTCAGACGCATCCACGCTGTCGGCCCAATCGGCAACGCATTTATCGGCTTTCCCGAGACGGATTTTCCGTAGCTCGGATACGACATTGGTATCGAGGATATACATCAGGAAAGATCCGCTGCCTGTGCCAGGTCGTCCAGGCGAGGAATTTCAAGTTCTATGGCTTCGATTCCAGGCATAGCCAGCAAATCCGCGATCTTGGTTCTACCGCCGCTGATTCTCTTGTATTCATCGAACGTCAGCAGCACGTGCGCCGGCCGGCCGCGATCCGTGATGAATACCGGACCGGCTTCCGCGGCCTTTTTTGCCTTGCTGGCATCCTGGTTGAACTGACGGCTTGAGAGGGTTGTGATAGTCATCTTGGCCCCTACAATGATTGCAATGTAGATATGTTACTACAAATATAGGATTGTGCAAAAATATGTAGGCACATCTCTACAATTTTTTGATTTTACAATACAGGGCTGAACAAGCGGGCCACATGAATCAGCACCCGGTACGGGTAATGCAGCCGCTCGTAGTCGGCGGCATCGATTTCAAGCGCCTGCTCAAAATCGGCCTTCAGCATCTGTTCGACCTCGCCGGCAAATGCCGGATCGATATTCAAGGCGGTAATTTCGAAATTGAGCCGCAGCGAACGGTTATCCAGGTTCATACTGCCGACCGACGCCGTGTCGTCGTCGATCAGCAGCACTTTCTGGTGGATGAACCCGGGCTGGTAGCGGAACACGCGGATGCCGGCGCGCACCGACTCGTGCGCATTCAAGGTCGAGGCCAGGAACACGGTGCGGTGATCGGCGATGGCGGGGATCAGGATGCGTACGTCGACGCCGCGGAACACTGCCAGCTGCAGGGCGGCGTTGACGGCGGAGTCCGGCACCAGGTAAGGCGTGGTCAGCCACAGACGGCGGCGGGCGGCGTGTATCGCCTGGACAAAGAACAGCGAACAGGTTTCCTGGGCATCGGCCGGACCGGTGGCGGCAATCAGGCTGGTGGCGGGACCGTCGCCGGTGCGCGGCGGCAGCAAGGCAAGCGGCTCGCCGGTGATCCAGTGCCAGTTCTCGTCGAAAGCCAGCTGCAGGTCGGCCACCGCCGGCCCTTGCAATTCCATGTGAGTGTCGCGCCACGGCGCCAGCGGCGGCTTGAGGCCAAGGTATTCGTCGCCGACATTGAGGCCGCCGACAAAACCGCGCCAGCCGTCCACCACGACTACCTTGCGATGGTTGCGGAAGTTGAGCTGGAAACGGTTGCGCCAGCGCCGGGTGGCGAAGCGGTGGATCTGGACGCCGCCGGCGCGCAGGATCGCATCGTAGGTTGCGGGCAGGTCGTGGCTGCCGACGCCGTCATACAGCACGTGGATGCGGACCCCGGCGGCGGCGCGCTCCAGCAGCGCTGCTTGCAGCCGGCGCCCGAGTTCGTCGTCGTGGATGATGAAAAATTGCACCAGCACATAATGTTCGGCGCCGGCGATGGCTTCGAAGATGGCATCGAAACTGGCCCTGCCGTTCACCAGCAAGCGCAGGCGGTGGCCGCCTAGGAACGGCACGCCCAGCATTTTGCTGATGCCCTGGTAGCGCTGGGCGCCGGCATGCGGCGGGTATCGTTCAAACAGGGCCAGTTGGGCCGGATCGTCCAGCTGGCGCAAGCGGGCCTGGCGCGAGTGATGCAGCTCGATATAACCGGTGAAACGTTTACTGCCCAGGAACAGGTAGGGCAACAGGGTGAAGTAGGGCAGCAGCACCAGCCCGAATACCCAGGCCACCGCGCCTTGCGGGGTGCGGGTGTGCATCAGGGCGTGGATGGCGGCGACGACGCCGGCCACATGCAGCAGCAGAACCGCGGTGGAAACCAGGGCAAACGGCAAATACGGCATTCAGGCAGCTCCGAATCTCTTGCAAGCTTGCATCTTAGCCAATAACCGGAGCGGCCCGCTTATTTTTTTGCCTGCAATGCAATCCGCACCGCCAGGCCGGCCAGCACCGTCCCCATCAGCCAGCGCTGGATCAGCAGCCAGCTCGGCCGGCTGCCGAGCACGCCGGCGATCGAACCGGCCGCCAGCGTCACCATCGAATTGACGGTGATGCTGACCACGATCTGGATCACGCCCAGCACCAGCGACTGCACCAGGATGCTGGCGCCGTTTGGATCGATGAACTGCGGCAGCAGCGCCAGGTAGAGCAAAGCGACCTTGGGGTTGAGCAGGTTGGTGAACAGGCCCATCAGGAACAGCTTGCGGTTGCTGTCGGCAGGCAGGTCGCGCACCGCGAACGGCGAGCGGCCGCCCGGTTTTACCGCTTGCCAGGCCAGGTACAGCAGATAGGCGGCGCCGCCGAAACGCAGCAGGTCATAGGCCAGCGGCACGGCAAACAGCAGGGCGGTGATGCCGAACGCCGCGCACAGCATGTAAAACACAAAGCCGGTGGCGACGCCGGCCAGCGATACGAAACCGGCCTTGGGGCCTTGGCAGATCGAGCGCGAGATCAGGTAGATCATGTTGGGCCCGGGCGTGAGCACCATGCCGAAAGCCACCAGCGCAAAACCCAGCAATAAATTAAGATTCGGCATACATGTTTCCAGAAGATTGTCAGGAGGCTGGCTCGGGGCCAGCTTGCGTATTTTGAGCTAAAACTTGCCGGTTCGCATGGGTATTTCCAGGCAGGGCGTTTTTTAAAAAAGGAAGCAACAGATGAAGCTGTTACGAGTAGGCCCGAAAGGCCAGGAAAAGCCGGCCATGCTGGACGCCGGCGGCAAGCTGCGCGATTTGTCCGGCGTGATCGCGGATATCACGCCGCAGCAGCTGACGCCCGCCGGGCTGGCAAAGCTGCGCGGGCTCGATCCGGCCAGCCTGCCGGAAATTGCTGCACCAGGCCGCATCGGTACGCCGTTCACGGGCGTGGGGAAATTCATGTGCGTGGGCCTGAACTACAGCGACCACGCCGCCGAATCCGGTTTGCCGGTGCCGCCGGAGCCGGTGCTGTTCAATAAATGGAGCAGCTGTATCAGCGGTCCCGACGACGCCATCGTGATGCCGAAAAATTCGGTCAAGACCGACTGGGAAGTCGAACTGGGCGTGGTGATCGGCAGCAAGGCGCGTTATGTCGCGCTGGACCAGGCGCTGTCGCATGTCGCCGGTTATTGCGTGATCAACGACGTCTCCGAGCGTGAATACCAGATCGAACGCAGCGGCACCTGGGACAAGGGCAAGGGCTGCGACACCTTCGGTCCGGTCGGGCCGTGGCTGGTCACCGCCGACGAAGTGGCCGATCCGCAAAACCTGTCGATGTGGCTGGAAGTCAACGGCAAGCGCTTCCAGGACGGCAGCACCAAGACCATGATCTTCAATGTCGCTTTCCTGGTCCATTACATCAGCCAGTTCGCCACCCTGTACCCGGGCGATATCATTTCCACCGGCACGCCGCCCGGCGTCGGCATGGGGCAAAAACCGCCGCTGTATCTCAAACCTGGCGACGTGGTGCGGCTCGGCATCGATGGGCTTGGCGAACAGCGGCAGACCGTGTCCGCCTGGGACGAGAGCTTGCTCGACTGATTTGATTTGTGCCTGGCAGGCACAAGTGTTGTTCTGATTTCCTGGATTGTTATCGCTGCCGGAATAAATAATAATAAATTTACATTCCGGCAGTCAATGTTTGACGCGATTGACGCCAACATACCGAGGCAAACCATGAAATCAGAGAACATCAGCCATCTACTGACCCGCGCACATACCCATGACGTTGTCTACCTGGCTGAAGACCAGACCATCTCGATCCAGAAAGCCTTGAAACAGGGCGAAAGAATCAAGTGCCTGAGCGGCTTGCTGTGGATCACCGCCGAGAATTTCAAAGGCGACATTTTCCTGAATGAAAACAAGGATGTGGAAATGCACGGCGCCAAGCACATCGTGATCACCGCCCTGAAGCCTTCCAGTTTCACCTACGAGCAAGCGACGGCGTAGTCGATGGCGTAATATTTGGCATTGCTCGCCGTTCCGGGCGAGTGTCTTGGCCTGTCCATGGCCGCGGAGAATGCCAATGTCTTTTGATGTCGACCTGTTTGTAATCGGCGCCGGTTCCGGCGGCGTGCGCGCCGCGCGCTTTTCCGCCGGCTTCGGCGCCCGTGTGGCGGTGGCGGAAAGCCGCTACCTGGGCGGCACCTGCGTCAATGTCGGCTGCGTGCCGAAAAAATTCCTGGTGTACGGCGCCCATTTCAGCGAGGACTTTGAACAAGCCTCCAGTTTCGGCTGGACTGCCGGCAAGCCGCAGTTCGACTGGAGCACGCTGATCGCCAACAAGAACCGCGAGATCCACCGGCTCAACGAAGTCTACCGCGGCTTGCTGCTCAACAGCGGCGTCGCCCTGCATGAAGGCCACGCCCGGCTGCTGGACAAGCATACGGTCGAGATCAACGGCCAGCGCATCAGCGCCGCCAACATCCTGGTCGCTACCGGCAGCTGGCCGCAAGTGCCGGACATCCCCGGCAAGGAATTCGCCACCACCTCCAACGAAGCCTTCTTCCTCAAGCAATTGCCGCGCCGCGTGCTGGTGGTCGGCGGCGGTTATATCGCCGTCGAATTCGCGTCGATTTTCCATGGCCTGGGCGCGCAGACCAGCTTGCTGTACCGGGGCGACCTGTTCTTGCGCGGTTTCGACCATGGCGTGCGCCAGCACCTGAACGACGAGTTCAAGAAGAAAGGCGTCGACCTGCAGTTCAAGGCCGATATCGCCAGCATCGCCAAACAGGCCGACGGCAGCCTGCAGGCAACCTTGAAAGACGGTCGCGTGCTTGACACCGACTGCGTGTTCTACGCCACCGGCCGGCGGCCGATGCTGGATAACCTCGGCCTGGAGCATGTCGACGTGGCGCTGGACGCCAAAGGGTTCATCAAGGTCGACCAGGAATACCGCAGCTCGGAACCCAGCATCCTGGCCCTGGGCGACGTCATCGGCAAGGTGCAGCTGACGCCGGTGGCGCTGGCCGAAGGCATGGCCGTCGCGCGGCGCCTGTTCCGTCCCGAGGAATATCGTCCGGTAGATTACCGGCTGATTCCGACGGCGGTGTTCAGCCTGCCCAATATCGGCACGGTCGGACTGACGGAAGAGCAGGCGCAGGGCGCCGGCCACAAGCTGAAAGTCTTCGAGACGAAATTCCGGCCGATGAAACTGAGCCTGGACGACTACCATGAAAAAACCATGATGAAGCTGATCGTCGACGCCGACAGCGACCAGGTGCTCGGCTGCCACATGGTGGGGCCGGACGCCGGTGAGATCATCCAGGGCATCGCCGTCGCCTTGCGTGCCGGCGCCACCAAGCGCGTATTCGACGACACGATCGGCATCCACCCGACTTCAGCCGAAGAGTTCGTCACGCTGCGGACGCCGCGCCCGGATTGAGAGTTTCGTGGCAAAAGATGGCGGTCTGCTGCTAACATGGCACGCTGCGAACCAACATCAAGAAGCCATGAGCGAAGATCAAAAACCGGAAGTGACAGAAGAAGACGAGACCGTCGGTTTCACGCGCCGCCGCTTTCTCGGCAGCGTGGTTGCCGTCGGTGCCAGCCTGGCGTTGTCCGACTGCGCCAGCGACGGCAGCCAGCAGGTCGCCGACGCAGCGCAGGAAAAACTGCTGGACCAGAAGCTGCAATCGGCGGTCAAGCATGTAGTGGTGATCTACGCCGAGAACCGCAGTTTCAATAACCTGTACGGCAATTTCCCCGGCGTGCAGAAACCCTTGTCACAGGCGATGCAGGCCCGCTACACGCAGCTGGACCGCGACGGCAAGACACCGCTGGCGCAGCTGCCCAAGATCTGGGGCGGCCTGGTGCCGCAGGCGCAGGAAGTCGGCGGCCAGCGCTACGTGATTGCGGAAAACCAGATCAGCGGCTTGCCCAACGCGCCGTTCAAGCTGAGCGACCAGCACGGCAAACCTTTGCCGCAAAGTGTGGTCACGCGCGACCTGTGGCACAAGTTTTACCAGAACCAGATGCAGATCAACGGCGGCAAGAACGACCAGTTCGTGGCGTGGGCCGATTCCGGCGCCCTGACCATGGGCCACTACGGCGAAACCGCCAGCAAGCTGCGCCTGTGGAAACTGGCCGAGCAATACACCTTGTGCGACAATTTTTTCATGTCGGCTTTCGGCGGTTCTTACCTCAACCATATCTTCCTGGTTTCCGGGCAGACGCCTTTCTATCCCGATGTCCACAATAGTCCGGCGCGCCACAACGTGGCCACCGTGGAAGGGGATGATCCGAAGGGCACGCGCCTGAAGCTGGACGACAAGAATCCGGCCTCGGCCATCGACGGCCCGCCCAAATTCCTGCGCGACCGCGCCATCACGCCGGACGGTTACGCGGTCAATACCATGGCGCCGCCGTACCAGCCCAGTTTTGTGAAACCGGCCAAGGGCGGCGATGCGGCCTACGCCGATGCGGGCGATCCGATGGTGCTGCCGCCGCAAACCTATGCCACTATCGGCGACCGCCTGTCGGAAAAGGGCGTCAGCTGGGCCTGGTATGCCGGCGCCTGGCAGGCCGCGCTGGAGGGCAAGGCGAACGACGATGCGGTGCCGAATTTCCAGTACCATCACCAGCCGTTCAATTACTTCAAGAGTTTTGCTCCCGGCACGGCGCTGCGCGAAACCCATTTGAAAGACGCCGGGCTGGGCGACGATCCCGCCACCAACAAATTCCTGGCGGAGATCGATGCCGGACGGCTGCCTGCGGTGAGTTTTTATAAACCGCAGGGCAACCTGAACCTGCACGCGGGTTATGCCGATGTCGAATCGGGCGACCGCCACATCGCCAACGTCATCGCCCATCTGCAGCGCGGGCCGCAATGGCAGAACATGGTGGTGATCGTCACCCATGATGAAAACGGCGGCTGGTGGGACCATGTGGCGCCGCCCAAGGGCGATCGCTGGGGACCGGGTTCGCGGATTCCTGCGACCGTCATTTCGCCGCATGCAAAAAAGGGGTTTGTCGACCATACCGTGTACGACACCACCTCCATCATGCGTTTCATTACCCGCCTGCACGGCTTGCGCAAGCTGGACGCATTGGTGGCGCGCGACCAGGCGTTCCGGGAAAACCGCCAGGCGCCGCTGGGCGACCTGACCAATACCCTGGACCTGGCATAGGCCGTTCGTCTTGAACAAGCCGGCTGGAAAAGCATCGGCAAAGCCGAGGAAGCGCTCGATTAAAAGCCCGTCCTCGGCGCCGGGCGATGTGCTTTAATTGGTGCATACAAATGCTCTTGTCAAAGGCCAGCCATGAACACAATGACAACGCCAGCCGGCGCCGATTTTGCCCAGGTCCGGCAGGAGATCCGGCGCGTATTCGATGCCCAGGGGACAACGGCTTTGCGCCTGCGCCAATCGGGCAAGGCCGAGCGCCTGCAGAAAATCAGGAAACTGAAGAGCGCGCTGCTGGCGCACAAGGATGAAGTGATTGCCGCCGGTTTTGCCGATTTCGGCAAGCCTGCCGCCGAAGTGGAACTGAGTGAAATCCTGCCGGTGATCGCCGAGGCCAACGACGCCATCCGCAAGCTGGGGCGCTGGATGAAACCGAAGAAAGTCTGGCCGTCGCGCATGATGGTCGGCACCTCGGCTTATACCCAATACGAACCCAAGGGACGCGTGCTGATCGTGGCGCCCTGGAATTATCCGGTGAACCTGAGCCTGGGGCCGCTGGTGTCGGCGCTGGCTGCCGGCAATACGGTGATCCTCAAGCCGTCGGAAATGACGCCGCATGCGTCAGCCGTCATCGGCAAGATCATCCGCGCGGTGTTCACGGAGGACGAGGTGGCGCTGTTCGAGGGCGATGCGCCGGTCGCCCAGGCATTGCTGGAGCTGCCTTTCGACCATATTTTCTTCACCGGTTCGCCGGCCGTCGGCAAGATCGTCATGGCGGCGGCGGCCAAGCACTTGACCAGCGTCACGCTGGAGCTGGGCGGAAAATCGCCTACCATCGTCGACGAGACGGCCGACCTGCAGGCTGCAGCGCAAAACATCCTGTGGGCCAAGTTCACCAATAACGGCCAGACCTGCATCGCCCCCGATCACATTTATGTGCACGCCAGCGTCAAGGAAGCTTTTCTCGGACACTGCGTGGCAGCGCTGGAGAGCGCCTATGGCAAAGGAGCCGAGCAGGCCGGGAGCAGCAGCCTGGCGCGCATCGTCAACCAGCGCCATACCGCGCGCGTGAAAACTCTGCTGGATGACGCCACTGCGCGCGGCGCGCGGGTCATCACCGGCGGCGTGGTTGACGAAGCGCAGCGCTATATTGCGCCGACATTGCTGGACGGGATCCCGGACGACGCCAAGATCATGGGCGAGGAAATCTTCGGGCCGCTGTTGCCGGTGATTGGCTATGCGCAGCTGGATACGGTGATAGCCCGCATCAATGCCGAACCGAAACCTCTGGCGCTCTATGTGTGGAGCCGCAAGCAGGCCAACATCGCCAAGGTGATGCAGCAGACGACCTCGGGCGGCGCCTGCATCAACCATTGCGTGGTGCAGTTTTTGCACGGCAACCTGCCGTTCGGCGGCGTCAACAATTCCGGCATCGGCAGCGCCCACGGCCACCACGGTTTCCTGGCGTTTTCGCATGAGCGGGCGGTGGTGCGCAACCGCATCATGCTGGCCAAGATGTTCTATCCACCCTACACCGGCTTGACGCGCAAGCTGGTTGCGCTGTTCATCAAGACGGTCTGAACTTAAGCGAAATCGGTCGCCGCGACGAACAACGCGAGCAGCGCCTCCAGCCCCTGCAGGTCTTCAGGGCGGAAGCGATTCAGCGTGGGGCTGTCGATATCGAGCACGCCGTATAGCTGTCCATCTTTCATCACCGGGATCACGATTTCCGAGTTCGATGCGGCGTCGCAGGCGATGTGGCCGGCAAACGCATGCACGTCCGGCACCAGGATGGCGCGCCGCTCCGCGGCTGCGGTGCCGCACACGCCTTTGCCGAACGCAATCCGGGCGCAGGCGACCTTGCCTTGGAACGGTCCGACCAGCAATTCCTCGCCACCTGCCTTTTTGGCCGGCTTGACCCAATAAAAGCCGGCCCAGTTGAGGTCGGCCAGCGACTGGTAGATGAATGCGGAAAATTGCGCGGCGTTGGCCGTCAGGTCGCGTTCGTCTTCCAGCAGGCTCGCGGCCTGGCGCGCCAGCGAGGCGTAGTCGGCATCAATTTCGGCTGTCAGCGGCGTGAACATGGTTATCCCTAAAAAAATTTGGTTGATTCGGTGGATGCTGCCGGCGCCGCGTTATTTGGAAGTCACGGAAGCCGCGCGCGCGAAGCGCTGCAGGATAGGCTCTGCAGCGGCCGGGCCCGGGCCCATGACATGGTCTTTTTCGCTGATCCTTTTGCCTGTCGTGCTGTCGATCAGCACCGGATCGGCGCTTTTGCCGGTGGCGGTGTCGAGCAGCAGGACGCTTGCGCCTTCAGGAGCGAAATGCTGGTTGCCCCAGGCCATCAGCGCCAGCAGCACTGGACGGAAATCGCGGCCGCGCTGGGTCAGGCGGTACTCATGGCGCGGCGGCTTTTCGCAATAAAGATGGCGCTCCAGCAAGCCTTCTTCGACCAGCGCGTTGAGGCGGCGCGTCAGCATGTTGGGGGCGATGTCCAGGTGTTTCTGGAACTCGTCGAAACGGGTCAGGCCGTAGAAGGCGTCGCGCAGGATCAGGATGCTCCACCATTCGCCGACACGTTCCAGGCTGCGCGCGATGGGGCATTGCATGTTGCCGAAACTTTTGCGTTGCATGATGGATATCCTCTCAGCGTTTTCAAGACTTTCAATATGATAGCAACTATGGCCCTATCCGGGGACAAATCCTCAGGCGCAGGCAATGGCTTGCTGTTGCGCCTGCGGCAAAACGACTGCCATCGGCATCAGCGTTGCAGCGGCGCCAGGTAGATGCCGGTCGTCAGGCCCTGCTTGACGGTGCGCGTGATATCGTCCGCCAGCACTTCCTCCAGGCCGGCTTCCAGTCCGGCCAGGGTTTGCACTGCGACTTCTTGCGCGCTCACCTTGGGCAGGTCGAAGCCGTGGGTCATGTCGGTATCCATGAAACCGACGTGCAGGCCGACAACCTGGGTGCCTTGTGCGCGCACCGAAGTGCGCAAGCCGTTGGTGAAGCCCCAGGCGGCAGACTTGGAGGCGCCGTACAGGGACAGTTCCGGCGAATTGACCCAGCTCGCCACCGACAGGATGTTGATGATGGCGCCGCCCTTGTTATTGGCGAGGACCGGGGTAAATGCCTGGCTCATGCGTACCGTGCCGAAGAAATTCGCTTCAAAAATCTCGCGCGCGGTATCGATCGCGGCTGGATCGAGATAACTGAACACCCTGGCGATGCCGGCGTTGTTGATCAGCAGCGTCACGTCCTTGCATTGGGCGGCTGCTGCGGCCACTTCTTCGGCATTGGTGACATCCAGCTTGACGGCAACCACGCCCGGCAGCTTGATGCTGGCCGGATCGCGCACGCCGGCGTAAACCTTGCTGGCGCCGCGGGCCAGCAGTTCGTGGACGAGGGCCAGTCCGAGGCCGCGGTTGGCGCCGGTGACGAAAGCGACTGAGTCTTTGATTTTCATGATGTGTTTCCTTTGGTTCGGTTGGAGAGGGACAGCAAAGTCAGGTTAATGGGCGTCGGCCGACGGCGCCTTGGGCGGCGCGACCTTGCGCATCAGGGGCACCATCGCGGTGGCGATGATGAAGCAAGCCATGATGGCCAGGAAGGTGTCGGAAAAGGTCAGCGTCAGTGCTTCCCGGTAAGTCAGGTTCCACAGCTGCCGCAGCGCCCCGGTCTCGCCCAGCGTGCCGGCGGCGCCTTGCAGCAGCGCATTGGTGGCGTCGTTGCTGCGGGTCAGGTGTTCGGCCAGCCGGAAGAAATGCAGGTTGGTGCGATCGTTGAGGATGGTGGCGCAAACCGCGATGCCGATGGCGCCGCCCAGGTTGCGCATCAGGTTGAACAGGCCGGACGCCAGCCGCAGCCGTTCCATGGCCAGCCCGCCCAGCGTCAGCGTGACGATAGGCGGCACCGCGAACTGCTGTCCCATGCCGCGCAGCGCTTGCGGCAGCATCAGTTCGGCGCCGCTCCAGTCGTGGGTGATCGGCGAGAACTGCCACATCGACAGCGTAAAGCAGGCCAGCCCGAACATCATCAGCCAGCGCAAATCGACCCGGTTGGCGAAGAAGGAATACACCGGGATCGACAGGATCTGGAAGACGCCGGTAGAGAACACCGCCATGCCGATCTGCATGGCGCTGTAGCCGCGCACCCGGCCCAGGAATACGGGCGTCAGGTAGATGGTGGCGAAGATGCCGACGCCGGTAATGAACGAGAAGAAGCAGCCAAGCGCGAAATTGCGGTCCTTGAGCGCACGCAGGTCGACCACCGGAAACTTGTAGCTGAGGCTGCGCCAGACGAACAGTACGCTGGAGACCCCGGCAATCCAGGCAGTGGCGGTGATCACCGGGTCGCCCAGCCAGTCCAGCCGCGGGCCTTCTTCCAGCGTGTATTCCAGGCAGCCGAGGAACAGCGCCATCAATGCCATGCCAAGGTAGTCGGCGTTGCGCAGCAGCGACCAGTCGGCGCGGTCGATCTTGACCAGGATCGGCACGGCGACAGTGACGAAGATGCCCGGCGCCAGGTTGATGAAGAACAGCCAGTGCCAGGAATAGTTGTCGGTGATCCAGCCGCCGACGGAAGGGCCGAGCGTCGGCGCCAGCGAGGCGATGGCGCCGATGGTGGCGGCCGCGATCACGCGCTGCGGGCCGGCGAAGAAGGCGAATGCGGTAGTGAACACCAGCGGGATCATCGAGCCGCCGAGGAAGCCTTGCAGCGCGCGGAACAGGATCATGCTCTGGATATTCCATGCCATGCCGCACAGCAGGCTGGTGAGGGTAAAACCGGCGGCCGAGATGGCGAACAGCCAGCGGGTCGACATCACGCGCGACATCCAGCCGGACAGCGGGATCACGATAATCTCGGCAATCAGGTAGCTGGTCTGGACCCAGACCGTCTCATCGGCGCCGGCCGACAAGCCGCCGCCGATCTCGCGCAGCGAGGCCGAAACGATCTGGATATCGATCAGCGCGATGAACATGCCGACGCACATGGAAGCGAAGGCCAGCACCTTGGCCACGGTGCTCATGTCGGCCGGCAGGATAAGCTGCAATGGCGCGCGGGCAGCTGAAGTGCTCATTACTGCAGGCTCCGGCTGCTGCGGGCATCGACTTCAGCCTGTACCGACAAGCCCGGCCGCAGCACGCCCAGCACGCTGTCGGCGTCATCCAGCACGATGCGCACCGGCACGCGCTGCACGATCTTGGTGAAATTGCCGGTGGCGTTCTCCGGCGGCAGGACGCTGAACTGGGCGCCGGTGGCCGGCGCCATGCTGGCGACATGGCCGTGGAACCGGCGGCCCGGCAACACGTCAGCTTCGATGGTGGCGGACAGCCCGGGATGCATCCGGGCCAGCTGGCTTTCCTTGAAATTGGCGTCGATCCACAATCCGCGCGCCGGCACGATGGACATCATGTGGCTGCCGGCCGCGGCATAGGCGCCGTTGCGTGCATAGCGGTTGCCGATGGTGCCGTCGATCGGCGCCCGCAACTCGGTATAGCCGAGGTTGAGCCTGGCGATATCGCGTTCGGCAACCGCTTGCGCCAGTGCGGCGGCGGCTTGCTGGCGGCGTGTGGCGATCACGCCCAGTTCGCGTTCCGCCGCGGTTTGCACGGCTTGCGCTTTCTGGCCGTTGGCCAGCGCCTGCTGGTAATCGGCGTTGGCCCGTTGTGCGCTTTGCACCGAGACCGCAGCCTTGGCCGACAGGTTCTGGTAACGCTGTTCATCGTCGCGCGAGCGCAGCGTCTCGGCGGAACTGGCGGTCACGCCGGCCCTGGTTTGCGCGATCACTGCCTGCTGCAGGCTGCGCGTCGCATCCAGGTTGGCCAGCAAGGCCTGCTGCGCGGCAACCGCGCCTTCGGCTTTTTCCAGGGTGGCCTTGTAGTCGCGGTCATCGAGCTTCACCAGCAGGTCTCCGGCGTGGACCGCCTGGTTGTCGGTCACTGCCGCCGAGACGATATAACCCGGCACCTTCGGGCTGATCACGGTGATGTCTCCGCCGACATACGCATCATCGGTGTTCTCCATGAAGCGCCCGTTGTTCCACCAATGCCAGCCGTAGGCGGCGGCGCCGATGCTGACGACGATGGCGAGCCCGGTGGCTATCCGTATCTTGCCGCCGAGTTTTTTCCGTTTTGGCGGCAAGGCGGGCGCGCCCGTGTCAGTTGCCGAATCAGTCATGGTTGCAGCTCCTTATATGTATATGCCTATCGGCGAGACTTGAAAAAAACAACTTGCTTTCATAATGAAAGTCACTTTACACTAGTGACTAGCGTAATGCAAGTTACTAAAAATTCTTTTTTAAACAGCAGGGCAAAAGGAAACCACCATGAAAACCAGCAAGGCCGTAATGCCGACGGCACGCCTGTCGCGTGCGCCGAAGACGCTGCTCGGCGCAGCAATGTTGCTGGCGCTGGCCGCCTGCGCCGCCGGTCCCGACTATGCCGGGCCGGCCTCGACCATGCCAAAGGCGTTTCATCATGCGGCGCCAGTCGCGGCCAGCGCGCCGCTCGTCCTGGATGCCTGGTGGGCACATTTCAATGATCCGGCGCTGACGCGGATTATCGAGCGGGTGCTGGCGCAGAACCTGGACCTGGCCGCCGCGCTGGCCCGGGTTGAGCAGGCGCGCGCCGTTGCGCACCTGTCGAGCGCGGCGTTGCTGCCGGTCGGCAGCGTGAGCGCCCAGGTCGCCAAAGAGCGCCAGTCGCTGCAAAGCGAGCTGGGCGAACTGGCCAGCCACCAGCCCGGTTACCGCCGTAACGCCACCTTGTATAGCGACGGTGTTGGCGCCAGTTGGGAAATCGACCTGGCCGGCGGACTGGGCCGCGGCGCCGAGGCGGCTAGCGCCGAAGCGCAGGCGGCCGAGGCCGACCGGCTGGGCGTGCGTGTATCGGTCGCGGCCGAAGCCGCCGATGCCTATTTCCGCGTGCGCGGCGCCCAAACCCGCATCGCCCTTGCGGCGGACGAGATCAAGGCCGACAGCGATTTGCTGGAGCTGGTCAACTTGCGGCTGAAGGAGGGCATGTCGACCCAGCGCGAGCAAGCCCAGGCCGAAGCGCGCCTGGCCCAGGTCAAGGCCACCATCCCACCGCTGCGGGCTGAACGCGATGTCCAGTTGAATCGGCTCGATGTACTGATGGGCGCCCAGCCCGGCACCTATGCCGCGGAACTGGCGGAACCCGCCGCTGAAGCGTCCATCCCGGCGCTGGCGGTAACCCTGAAACCGGAAGACCTGCTGCGCCGCCGGCCCGATGTGATTGCCGCCGAACGGCGCCTGGCGGCGTCGAATGCCCGCATCGGCGTGGCGATTGCCGAGTACTATCCGAAATTTTCATTGTCGGCGCTGCTCGGCTTTGAAAGCTTGAGCAGCGCGACACCATCGTCCGCCAGTTTCCAGCCGCTGGCATTGGTCGGCCTGCGCTGGCGCTTGTTCGACTTCGGCCGGGTCGATGCCGAAGTCGCGCGCGCCAAAGGCGTCAACGCGGAAGCGCTGGCAGGTTACCGCCAATCCATGCTGCGGGCGACCGAGGACGTCGAGAACGCATTGGTGATGCAAACCGAGCTCGACGCTGAACGCCGGGAGTTGATCCGTGAAGTCGATGCCAACGTGCGGGCGCGGGATTCTTCGGAGGACGCTTACAAGGGCGGCGCCACCAGCCTGGCGGAAGTGCTCGAGCAAGACCGGCAGCTGCTGGCCGCGCGCGACCAGCTGGCGCGCGCACAAACCGGCAGCGGCCGTGCCGTGGTGGCGACGTTTCGCGCCTTGGGCGGCGGCTGGTAGTACTTAAGCAATCACAAGCCTTGTCTTGAATTCAGGCATTGCGCTGAAATTTCAGGAAATCGTCGACGATAGGCACGATCGCCAGGCACATCAAGGTAGCGGCCAGCACCGCGGTGGCGATGAAGCCGATATGCTTGAAGCCCAGTGCCCCGACCAGGCCGCCGCTGAAAAACAGCATGACCAGGGTGGTTAGCAGCCGCAATTTGGCGCGGTCGGCGATGACGTCTGGCTGCTTGCTGCCAGGCTCCAGCCGGTTCCAGTAAACCAGCTTGCCGAGTTCGATGCCGATGTCGGTGACCATGCCGGTGATATGGGTGGTACGGATCTCGGCTTTGGAAATCTTGGTGATGATGGCGTTTTGCAAACCCATGATGGCGCACAGGAGTATCACGGTGATCGGCACGAACAGCCATTTATGTCCTTCCAGGTTGCCGCCCAGCAGGCCAAACACCAGCAGCAAGCCCGCTTCCAGCATCAAAGGCAGCGCAAATTCCGCATGGAGGTCTTGCCGCCGTCCCCAGTTGATGAGCAGGGCAGATGTCATGGCGCCGAACAGGAACGACAGCAGGCATGCCAGGCCAGCCAGCATCAGCCCCAGCGAACCCAGTGCAAGATTGTCCGCCATCGACGAAACGATGCCGGACATGTGGGAAGTGTATTGCCCGACCGCGAGGAAGCCGCCGGCATTGATCGCGCCGGCGATGAAGGACAGGAAAAACGCCAGGTGGCGGTTTGCTTGCTGGCTGCGCTCCTTGCCAGTCAGTTTTCTCAAATATGGAATCGGCATCGATGACAATCGCTTGATCTGGACAGCATGATATTACGCTGCCGGAAGCCGGCTGTGCAGGCAGGGCCGGCTATCGGACAAGAGTTGGGCTAGAAGCGGGCTAGAAGCGGGCAGGATGAGTGCAAAGGTTAAAGATTGTTATTTCATCGACATCTGGTCAACTGCCGCGCCACGCGCTCCGTTCTTGCTGGAAACCCTCAATCCCTCGGACATTGGCGCGCCTGACATGAAAACCTTTTTCTATTTCTATCGTTATTATCGGCAAAGCGGCTACAGCATGATTCCGGCGATGAAGCGAGCCTGCCGTTCGCGCAGCCGCGAATTCTAGGATTCTGGCTGGTTCCGGCTCAATCCAGGTGCATGGCATTAACACAATAGCTTACTGAAAGCAGCGGTTTGGAAGTATGCTAGAAGCATGGAAATCGAATTAAAACTGCTACTGGAGCCGCGGGACGTCGCAAGCTTTCGCCGCCATCCCCTGTTAAAACATTACGCCACCGGCAAGCCCCGGTCACAGCAGCTGACCAGCATCTACTTCGACACGCCCGACCTGCACCTGCAGCGCAGCCACACTGCGCTGCGGGTGCGCAAGGCGGGCTCGCGCTGGATCCAGACTTGCAAGAGCGGCGGCCAGGCGGCAGCCGGCTTGCATCAACGCCCTGAATGGGAGTCCGAGGTCAGCGGCGCGGCGCCTGACTTGCACGCGCTGTGCGGACTGCTGGAGCCCGGTTCGGCGGTGGCTGCATTGCTGGCGGCGCCAAGCCTTGCCAATCGTCTGCTGCCGATATTCACCACACAATTCAAACGCACAATCTGGCTGCTGCGGTCGCAGGCCGGGGACGAAGTCGAGCTAGCCCTGGACCAGGGCGAAATCCTGCATGGCGGCAAGAGCATTCCGATCAGCGAAATCGAACTGGAGCTCAAGGCCGGCAACGCGGCCAGCCTGTTTGAACTGGCGCTGGCCTTGCAGCAGACGCTGCCGCTGCGCGCCGCCAACGCCAGCAAGGCCGAGCGCGGTTATGCCATGCATGCGCCGCACGCGCCTGCCGTGGTCAAGGCCAAGCCGATCGAGCTGGCGTCCGGCTTGACGCTGGAGCAGGGATTCCAGGCCCTGCTCGGCAATTGCCTGGCGCAGATGCAAGGCAATGAAGATGGCGTGGTGCATGGCGCCGATCCGGAAAGCCTGCATCAGATGCGGGTCGGATTGCGGCGTTTGCGCGCTGTGCTGGGCCTGTTTAAAAAGGTCATCTCGGCGCCGCCGGAAATAGCGGAACGGCTTGACTGGCTGGCGGCCACGCTGGGGCCTGCCCGCGATTGGGAGGTGCTGGCCGTGGCGACGCTGGACGAAGCGGTAAGGCGTTGCCCGGACGAGCGGCAGCTGGACAGTTTGCGGCAGCTCACTTTCAGTGAAGCCGGCAGGCGTCGCCAGGCGGTCGCGACTGCGGTGACTTCGCGCGCATATACGCGCCTGCTGTTATTGCTGGGCAGCTGGATAGAAGGGCGGCGCTGGCGCGAAGAACTGGGCGCAGGGCAGGTGGCCGCGCTGTCTGCGCCCCTGGAAAAATTCGCGGTCAGGAAGCTCGCGGGGCTGCAGAAAAAATTGCTGAAACGGGGCAGCCGCATCAAGCGGCAGGACGCCGCCAGGCGCCACCGGGTAAGGATCGCGGCCAAGAAGGCGCGCTACGCCACCGAATTCTTTGTGTCGTATTTTCCGGCCAGGCACACCCATGCCTACCTGGCGGCGCTCGGCGACTTGCAAGATGGCTTGGGCGCGGACAACGACCGCAGCGTCGCTGCCCAGCTGCTGCAGCAGCTGGCAGAGCTGCATCCCGAACTGGCCGGATCCTGCGGCGTGGCGGTCAGCCTGCTGGCTTCCGGCGGCAAACACAAGCCAGAAATCAGCCGCTTGTGGCGAAGATTCGCCGCATTGAAGCCGCCGGTGCGGGGACATTCATCCTGATGGCTTGGTCCTCAGGCGCATTTGGTGCAAAATACGCTCGCCGGGCTCTTCCTGTAACACCGTGGATGAAGGTGAGCGCGGCAAGGAACACCGGAGTCAACCATGACCTATGAAGAATACCTGGATGAAGTCACCACCTTGCTGGTGGAGCTGTACGACGTGAAAGAGAAGGCCGCGATCAAGTATGTGATGAACGCGCAAGCCGAGGATTTTTTCACCCTGCACGACGACGATCCCGTCATGCGTACGCTGGAGCGCGCGCGCGAAGACGCCAAGACGATCTACGAACAGCGCAACAAGCCGCGGCCTGAACTGTATCGCAAATGAACCAGGGGTAAGACGGTTACAATGGCCGTCCGCAATTTTTATGTCTCCGGACCTCATACATGACTGAATCAATCCGCCTTGCAAAACATCTCGCCGAACTGGTTTCCTGCTCCCGCCGCGAGGCGGAACAATATATCGAGGGCGGCTGGGTCAAGGTCGATGGCAAAGTGGTGGAAGAACCTGGCTTGCGCATCGGTGCGCGGCAGCAGGTGGAGCTGGCCGCGGACGCTACGCTTGAACCGCAAGACCCGGTCACCATCCTGTTCCACAAGCCGGCCGGCCTCGACCTGTTCGCCGGCCCGGCGCTGAGCGAGCTGGCGGCGCAGCTGATCGTGCCGGACAAGCGCGCCGCCGCCGACCGCGCCGAACTGCGTTTCCTGAAGCGCCACCTGGCCAACCTGAACCTGATCGAACCGCTGGAGACGCTGGCCAGCGGCTTGCTGGTGTTTACCCAGGACTGGCGGGTAACCCGCAAGCTGGTGGACGACGCCGCCAAGATCGAGCATGAATACATAGTCGAAGTCGCGGGCGACATCATTCCCGACGGGCTGAAATTGCTGAACCACGGCTTGAGTTTCAACCGCAAGCCGCTGCCGCCGATCAAGGTCAGCTGGCAAAACGAAAGACGCCTGCGTTTCGCCCTCAAGGCGCCGCCGCGCGGGCTGGTCGTGCACATGTGCGAACAGGTCGGGCTGCAAGTGGTGGCCAGCAAGCGCATCCGTATCGGCCGCCTGCCGATGGCCGGCCTGGCGGTCGGCGAATGGCGCTATCTGCTGGGTTACGAACGCTTCTGACGTTTTTTTGATGCTTTTTTGATGTTCATGCCTGCGGACTGGCGACCTGGCAAGCGGCTGCGGGATTCGCCTTGAATGCCGTGATGTTGGCGGCAATGCCATTGGCCACATCCGCAACGGTGCGCTGCACCCCAAGCACCAAGCCATCTATCCCCGGAGTGACTGCGGCCGCCACGTTCAGCTGGCAGGCGCTGCTGCGGCCGTTGTCGGAACGGCTGATGGTCCAGCCGTAAGTGGCTTGCACCTTGTCGCCGGGCACGGCGTCGAATTCGCGCAGCTCGACCGCAATCCGGTACACCGGCTGGTCCGTCGGCCGGCCGCTGCGGCTGACGTCGATCGCACCCAGGCGATTGGCGATGCCACTGGCCAGCGCGTCCCGCAATTCATTGTTGAACGGCGACGACCAGCGTTCCTGCTCCAGGATGTCGACCCGCGTGCTGGAAGCGCTGCCGGCGCTGCGCACCACCAGTTGCGGCCGCGCCAGGCGTTCTGGCAGGGAGACCGGCGCGACGTCGATGTACAGCCTGGAATTCTGGATGGCCGGCGCCGCCGCTGCCGGCGCCGCCAGCGTGTAAAAGTGGGTGGGAGCGGAAGTGCAGCCGGCCAGCAGTAGCGCGGCAGCAATGCCGCAGATGCGTGTTGATGTGGTGGATGTCATTATTTCTTTTCCTCTTGCTTGCCGCGGATCAGGGCTTCCGGATGGCGTTCCAGGTAGTCGGTCAGGATCCGCACCGACGCTGCCGAGCGTGTCAGTTCCTGCAGGGTCGCGCGGATATCCTGCTGCAGCGGCGCATTGTCGGACAGGGTGCGGTTGGCGTTGTCCAGCGTGACCCGCACATCCTTCATGGCAGCAGTGATTTCCGGCGCGACGTCGTTGTTCAGGCTCTTGGTCAGCTGTTCGGCATTGAGCAGGGTGCGGTTCAGGGTGCCCAGGGTTTTCTGCAGGTCGGCGGCGATCTGGTCGAACGGCACCTTGCTGAGTTTCTTGGCGATCTCGGCGATCTGCGACTGGATTTCATCGAGGCTGTTGGGGATGGTCGGCAGCTCGATGATGGCGCTCGATGTATCTATGGTGGCCGGCGCCGCCTTCGGGAAAAAGTCGAGTGCGACATACAGCTGGCCGGTCAGCAGGTTGCCGGTGCGCAGCTGCGCCCGCAGGCCGCGGCTGACCATGTATTGCAGGCGCTGCTTGGCGGTGTAGCTCGAGTGTTTTTCATCCTCGGCATAACGGCGTCCCAGCCGCTCGGGATAGACCTGCACCACCACCGGCATGCTGAATTCGCGGCGCTTGGTATCGTACTCTATGCCTATCGATTTGACCTCGCCCAGCACCACACCGCGGAAATCGACGGTGGTGCCTGGCGTCAGGCCGCGCAGCGACTGGTTGAAATACATCACCACGGTTTCCGACGGGCCGTCCGGTTCCTTCAGGGCGGCTTCTTCGTCCGCGGCCAGGTTGAAGGTGGTGTTTTCCTTGGCTGTGGTGCCGAGCTGGTCGTCCGGCGCCTGGAAGGCTATGCCGCCCAGCACCACGGTCGCCAGCGATTGCGTGCGCAGCTTGAAGCCGCTGGCGTTGATCTGCATGTCGAAGCCGCTGGCATGCCAGAAACGGGTGTTGACCCCGATGAACTTGTCGTAAGGCGCATCGATGAAAATGCGCAAGGTCACGCCTTTGCCGTCGGCGTCCAGGTCGAATGCCGCCAGCTGGCCGACCTTGATGCGGCGGTAGTAGACCGGCGAGCCGATGTCCAGCGAACCGATGTCGGTGGCGTGCAGCATGTATTGCTTGCCGGAGGCGTCGAGCCTGACGATAGGCTGCACTTCGAGGCCGGTGAATTCGTCTTTGGTTTCCTTGGAAGTGCCGGCGTCGGCGCCGATGTAGGCGCCCGACAGCAAGGTGCTCAGGCCGGAGACGCCGGAAGCCGCTACCCGCGGCCGCACTACCCAGAAACGGGTGTCGGCGGCGGTAAAGCTTTCGGCTTCCTTCGACAGCTGGACATTGGCCAGCACGTGCGAACGATCCTTGCTCAGGGTGATGGTTTGCACCAGGCCGATATCGACGTCCTTGTACTTGACCTTGGTTTTCCCCGCTTCCAGGCCCTCCGCGGTGCGGAAGGTGATGGTGATCGACGGCCCGCGTTCGACCAGGATCTTGACCACCAGCGTCAAGCCGACTACCGCGGCGACGATCGGGATCAGCCAGATCAGCGACGGCAGCCAGTCGCGCTTGCGGCTCAGCTTGGGCTCGGGCAAAGGAGGCAGGGCGCCGCCGCGGGTGTTTTCATCGCTCATCTTGTGCTTTCATCCTCTGATTCTCATCCATCTCTTGATCGCTGCTGTCCCCGCTGTTGTCCCAATTTAGGCGCGGATCGAAGCTGAGCGCCGCCAGCATGGTCAGCACCACCACCGAGGCAAACGCCAGCACGCCGAAACCGGCGGTGATCTTGGCGAATCCTTCGATCTGCACCAGGCCCGCCAGCAGCGACACCACGAATACATCCAGCATCGACCAGCGGCCGATGATTTCCACCAGCCGGTACAATTTGGCGCGCTGCAGGCGGCGCCAGCGGCTGCGCTTCTGCGCGGTCCAGGTCAACAGGATCAGGGACGCCAGCTTGAACAGCGGCACCAGGAAACTGGCGATGAAAATGATCGCCGCCAGCTCCCAGGCGCCGGATACCCAGAAATAGATCACGCCGCTCATGATCGTATCCTCTTGCACGCCGAGCAAGGTCTTGGTGATCATCACCGGCATCAGGTTGGCCGGGATGTACATGATGCAGGCCGCGATCAGGAAAGCCCAGCTGCGGCGGATGCTGTCCGGCTTGCGCAGGTGCAGCGCGGTGCCGCAGAGCCCGCAATGCTCGTGTTCGCGCACCTCTTGCCAGACGGTGCCGCAATGATGGCAGGACATCATGCCAAGACCGGCGGCGGTGCGCACCGCCAGGTCTTCGTCTTCGGCGGGAACGGCAGTATTCGCGGTGGCGGCGCCGGTGCTCATGCAATCTCTTCCTGGCTGCGTTCGGCATAGGCCATCTGCCAGAAGTGCCGGGGGTTGAAAGACACCACCGCGGTCAGCAGCACCGTCAGCACGCCGAACGCCCACAGGGCCACGCCCGGGATCACGGTCGCCATATTCGATAATTTCACTACCGCCACCAGCACACCGAGCAAGAACACTTCCACCATGCCCCACGGCCGCAAGCTTTGCATGGCCCTTACCAGCCAGCTGAAACCGGGCGGGCGGCGCTGCGGGTTACGCTGATTACGCAGCGACACCAGCAGGTAAAACAGGAACAGCAGCTGCAGCAGCGGAAACAGGATGGTGGTGGCCAGCACCAGCAGGGCCACCAGCGACATGCCTTCGGTGGTCAGCGACAGCACCGCGCCGAACAGGGTGGTGCGGCTGCTCAAGCCTTGCAGCTCGATTTCGACGATGGGAAAGCTGTTGGCGATCACGAACATGATCAGGCTGGCCACCGTCAGCGGCAGGATGCGCTCACGCTGGCGGCCGGCGTCACGCTCCAATTCGGTGCCGCAGCGCGGGCAATGGGCAATCTCTCCACGGCGCAGCTGTACCTTGCGATACAGGGCATCGCATCCTTCGCAGGCAATCAGGTTGGGGACTTCGCGCATGAAGTATTAAAAAAATTCAACAGGTAAGATTCTAACAATAATATGCGCCGCCACCGACAGATAGTTGAAATCGCATGCTTGCCTAGGCAAGCATGCAGGGCCGCGGCGCCGCCCGCACGCCAGTTGACACTCCTGCCATATTCACATAGTGTGGCCGGGCGGCGGACCCTTCAAGCCGGCGCACTGTTACCTTGTGTAATGGGACGCCTCTGCGGGGTTACCCCGCGGGATATTTTGGCTGGGCAATGCAACGCATGAGCGGCCCTGCACCACGGTGCAGGCTCGGCTCACGCATGACGGGACTGGTTGAAGGCTCTCCGCCGCCTCGCTTACCTTGAGCAAATGACTCCACAAACTTTCGTCGCCTTGGCTCTTGCCGACACCTTCCTCGCGCGCGAAGCGAGCGTTGAGGCCATGCAGCAAGGCGCAAGACGGGCGCTTGGAAAGAAATGGCGCTGGATACCTTCATTGTGCCGGGCTGTATACAAACAGTTCGGCGACCGGCTGCATCGCCATGGCCGCACCGAACTGGCCGCGCTGATCCTGGCGCACCAAGGCTTTGCCGATGCATGGCTGGATAGCGAGCCGCCGCAGATCCGGCATTTTTGCCTGGACCTGCCTCTGCCAGCCGGCAAGCCGGCATGGGTATCGGCGCTGCCGCTGCCTGCGCTAGCCACCACTGCCGACCTCGCGCAGTGGCTCAAGGCAGGGCCGTCCGAGCTGGACTGGTTCGCCGACAAATGGCGCACTAGTCCGCCGCCGGCGGCAGCCCTGCAGCATTACCACCATCGCTGGATAGCAAAACGGAGCGGCGGGCTGCGCCTGCTCGAAATTCCCAAGCCGCGCCTGCGGACCATGCAAGGCCAGATACTGCGCGGCCTGCTCGACCTGCTGCCGCTGCACCCGGCGGCGCAAGGTTTCCGGCGCGGCCACTCATGCGTGACGCATGCGGCGCGCCATGCCGGCAAGCGGGTAGTGATACGCATGGACTTGAAGAATTTTTTCACCAGCATCCCGGCGGCGCGGATCCATGCGCTATTTACCGGGCTGGGTTACCCGTCCAGGGTTGCCGGCATCCTGTCCCGCCTTTGCACGCACCGGACGCCGGGCAGCGTACTGAATCATCAAGATCCGGCAAGCGCCGGCGCATTGTCCTGGCAGGAACGGCAGGTTTTTCGCCAGCGCCATCTGCCGCAAGGCTCGCCGTGCTCGCCGGCGCTTGCCAATTTGTGCGCTTACCGGCTGGATCTGCGGCTGCAGGCCCTGGCGGCCTCGCTCAACGCCGGTTACAGCCGCTACGCCGACGACCTGGCGTTTTCCGGCGACGGCGAACTGGAACGGGCGATGGACCGTTTCCATGTGCAAGTGGCGGCGATCGCGTTGGAAGAGGGGTTTTCGGTCAACACCAGGAAAACCCGGATGATGCGCAGCGGCGCCAGGCAGCAGGTAACCGGCATCGTGGTCAACCGCCACCCCAATATCCCGCGCCAGGAATTCGACAACCTGAAGGCTGCGCTGACAAACTGCATCCGCCACGGACCGGCATCGCAAAACCGGGATGGGCGAGACAATCATCGCCAATTCCTGGCCGGCAGGATCGCCTATGTGCGGATGGTCAACCCGCAGCGCGGCAAGCGGCTGCAACAGCTGTTTGACAAAATCGCATGGCCTAAGGGTTGAGTCTCCAACCGTTACCGCACCTGTTTTACGGTCTCGTGCCGATATTCAGTTGTCATCCGGTCAATTTCATCGCTGGCAAGATACAGTTGCAGGAGCGTCATACGTGTTTTTTCGAATGCTCGTAAAATGGATGGCTAGTAATTGATATGTTATGTAACGTTAAAACCGAAATGCATGTTATCGGCATGCCATTTATGCAATGCCATGCCTTTTATTCACCATAAATCCATCTGATGAGCACCACTAATAACAAAAGCAGCCTGGCCGCCGCCGTAACCGACCAAAAACTGGAGTATGTGACGTCTTGCGCGCTGCCCACGCCTTGGGCGACCTTCCAGCTGCATGCCTTTATCGAACACGCTACCGGCAAAGAACACCTGGCCCTGACCTTGGGCGAAGTCAACGACGGCGCGCCGGTCCTGGCGCGTGTCCATTCCGAATGCCTGACCGGCGACGCCTTGTTCAGCCAGCGCTGCGATTGCGGCGCGCAGCTGGAAGGGGCGCTGCAAAAGATTGCCGCCGAAGGGCGCGGCGCCATCCTGTATCTGCGCCAGGAAGGGCGCGGCATCGGCTTGATCAACAAGCTGCGCGCCTACCATATCCAGGACGGCGGCGCGGACACGGTGGAAGCCAACCAGCAGCTGGGATTTGCCGCCGACCTGCGCGATTACAGCTTATGCGAAACCATGCTGGAGCACCTGGATATCACGGCCTTGCGGCTGATGACCAACAATCCGCGCAAGGTGGCGGCGTTGCAGAAAATCGGCATTACCGTGGTCGAGCGGATTCCGCTGATCCTCAACCGCAATCCGTTCAATACCCGTTACCTTGACACCAAGGCGGCGAAACTGGGCCACCTGCTGCCGATTGACGGCCTGGAGCACGACCTGGACGAAAACGAGCTGTAGTCGCGCTGCAAGCAAACGATGCCGGGTTTCAGTGCTTGCCTGTTCCCACATGCTTGGCGTTCACCACCGCATCGGTGATGTTGGCCGGCGCTTCCGCGTAGTGCTTGAATTCCATCGTATAAGTGGCGCGTCCCTGGGTCAGTGAGCGCAGGGTGGTGGAGTAGCCGAACATTTCCGCCAGCGGCACTTCCGCCCGCACGATCTTGCCGACCCCGCCAGGGATGTCGTCCATGCTCTGGATCATGCCGCGCCGCGACGACAGGTCGCCGATCACGTCGCCCATTTTTTCCTCGGGCATCTCGACTTCCACTGCCATCATCGGCTCCAGCAAGGCCGGGCTGGCTTTGCGGCAGCCATCCTTGAACGCCATCGAAGCCGCCATGCGATAGGCGTTTTCATTGGAGTCGACATCGTGCGAGGAGCCGAAGAACAGCGTGACCTTGACGTCGACCACCGGATAACCGGCCAGCACCCCGGTAGCCAGGGTTTCGCGCACGCCTTTTTCCACCGCGGGAATGTATTCGCGCGGCACTGTGCCGCCCTTGATGGCGTCGACGAACTCAAAACCCTTGCCCGGCGCCTGCGGTTCGATTTTCAGCACCACGTGGCCGTACTGGCCGCGCCCGCCGGACTGCTTGATGAACTTGCCTTCGCTGGATTCGCACACCTTGCGGATGGTCTCGCGGAAAGCCACTTGCGGTTTGCCGACCGTCGCCTCGACGCCGAATTCGCGCCGCATGCGCTCCACCAGCACTTCCAGGTGCAGCTCGCCCATGCCGGAAATGATGGTCTGGCCCGATTCCTCGTCGGTCTTGACGCGGAATGACGGATCTTCTTCGGCCAGGCGGCTGAGCGCTACACCCATCTTTTCCTGGTCGGCCTTGGTCTTGGGCTCCACCGCCTGCGAGATCACGGTGTCCGGGAACACCATTTTTTCCAGGGTGATGATGCTGCCCGGATCGCACAGGGTATCGCCGGTGCTGGCTTCCTTGAGGCCGACCGCGGCGGCGATGTCGCCTGCGTACACTTCGCTGATCTCGGTGCGGTGGTTGGCGTGCATTTGCAGCACGCGGCCTATCCTTTCCTTTTTGCCTTTGTTCGGGTTGAACACCACGTCGCCCGACACCAGCACGCCGGAATAGACCCGGAAATAGCTCAGGTGGCCGACAAACGGATCGGTCATGATCTTGAAGGTGAGGGCCGAGAATTTTTCGTCGTCGGCGGCGCGCCGTTCGACCACCAGGTCGTCCTGGTCGTGGCCCTGCACCGGCGGGATATCGGTCGGCGCCGGCAGGTAATCGATGACGGCGTCCAGCAACGCTTGCACACCGCGGTTCTTGAAGGCGCTGCCGCACAGCATCGGCACGATCTCGCCGGCGATGGTGCGCTGGCGCAGCGCGGCCTTGATTTCCTCTTCGCTGATGTCGGCGCCGTCCAGGTATTTTTTCATCATGGCGTCGCTGGCGTCGGCCGCCGCTTCAATCATGCGGCCGCGCCACTCCTGGGCGCTGGCTTGCAGTTCTGCAGGAATCTCGATGTACTCGAACTTGACGCCCTGGGTGGCGTCGTCCCACATGATGGCCTTCATCTTGACCAGGTCGACCACGCCGTGGAAATTGTCTTCCGCGCCGACCGGGATCTGCACCAGCACCGGATTGCCCTTGAGGCGGTCGCGGATCTGCTGGTGGACGCGGAAGAAGTCGGCGCCGACCCGGTCCATCTTGTTGACGAACGCCAGGCGCGGTACGGTGTACTTGTTGGCCTGGCGCCAGACGGTTTCGGACTGCGGCTGGACGCCGCCGACGGCGTCGTAGACCATGCAGGCGCCGTCCAGCACCCGCATCGAGCGCTCCACTTCAATCGTGAAGTCGACGTGGCCCGGGGTATCGATGATATTGATCCGGTGCATGGGGTAATTGCCGGCCATGCCTTGCCAGAAGCAGGTGGTGGCGGCGGAGGTGATCGTGATGCCGCGTTCCTGCTCCTGTTCCATCCAGTCCATGGTGGCGGTGCCGTCGTGCACTTCGCCGATCTTGTGACTGACGCCGGAATAGAACAGGATGCGCTCGGTAGTGGTGGTCTTGCCGGCGTCGATATGCGCGCTGATGCCGATGTTGCGATAGAGCTCAATGGGGGTTTTGCGGGTCATGACGATTTCCTCTGGGAGAAATTATGATGATCAGAATTCTTTTGCAGATACCGTGACGTGTGAGCTTACTCGTTTTTTCGATTGTCAGTTGCGGACGGGTGCAAGAGTTCGTCGCAAATCCCGTCGCAAGACCCCGTTTTTCCCCTCGCAATGGTATGCTTGGCGGCTTAGCGGTAAGTGAATCCATCCACCCAAATAGCGCATTCCAGCCAGCCTCCTATGAACTCCCGAACCTTTTCCCAGAATACTTCCGCGCCGCGCATCCAGCAGCTGCGCGCCGCCATGCAGCGCAACAATGTCGACGCCTGCCTGATTCCGTCGGCCGATCCGCATTTGTCCGAGTACCTGCCGGGACGCTGGAAGGGCAGGGAATGGCTATCAGGCTTCACCGGCTCGGTCGCCAATTTGATCATTACCGCCGATTTCGCCGGCTTGTGGGCCGACAGCCGTTACTGGTCGCAGGCGGAAGCGGAGCTGGCAGGCACCGAGATCGTGCTCATGAAAACGCCGTCGGGCAACAGCTTGCTGCACCTCGACTGGCTGGCGGCCAACCTGGCGTCCGGCAAAACGCTGGCGGTCGACGGCGCGGTGCTGGGACTGGCTACCGCGCGTGCGCTGGAACAGGCGCTGGCCAAAGGCGGCAGCAGCCTGCGCACCGACCTCGACGTCTTGGGCGAGATCTGGAACGAGCGGCCCGGCTTGCCGATGGCCGAGGTGTACCAGCACCAGGCGTCGCATGCGCCATTGTCGCGCGCGGCCAAGCTGGAGCAGCTGCGCCAGGCCATGCAGCAGCACGGTGCGCAATGGCACTTCATCTCGACCCTGGACGACATCGCCTACCTGTTCAATTTGCGCGGCGCCGACGTCAATTACAACCCGGTATTCCTGGCCCACGCATTGATCGGACCGGGACAAGCCACGCTGTTCGTCGCTGACGGCAAAGTCCCGCCGGCCCTGCTCGATCTGCTCAGCCAGGATGGCGTCGCGCTGGCGCCTTACGCCGAAGCGGCGACATCATTGGCGGCCTTGCCGGCCGGCGCCACGCTGCTGCTGGACCCGCGCCGCGTCACGCTCGGATTGCGGCAAGCGGTGCCGGCCGCGGCCAAGGTGACAGAGGCAGTCAACCCGACCACCTTCGCCAAGTCGCGCAAAAGCTCCGGCGAGGTAGCGCATGTGCGCGCCGCCATGGAGCAGGACGGCGCCGCGCTGTGCGAATTCTTTGCCTGGCTGGAGCAGGCATTGGGCAAGGAAACCGTGACCGAACTGATGGTCGATACCCACATCACCGCTGCACGGGCGCGCCGGCCGGGTTTTGTCAGCCCCAGCTTCGCTACCATCGCCGGCTTCAACGCCAACGGCGCCATGCCGCACTACAAGGCCAGCGCCGAATCGCACGCCACCATCGGCGGCGACGGTTTGCTGCTGATCGACTCGGGCGGCCAGTATGTGGGCGGCACCACCGATATCACGCGCATGGTGCCGGTCGGCCAGCCGTCGGCAGCGCAAAAGCGCGATTGCACGCTGGTGCTGAAAGGTGTGATCGCCCTGTCGTCAGCGCAGTTTCCGCGCTCCATCAAATCGCCTTTGCTGGATGCGATTGCACGTGCGCCGATCTGGGCCGCCGGCATCGACTATGGCCACGGCACCGGCCACGGCGTCGGTTACTTCCTGAATGTGCATGAAGGCCCGCAAGTCATCTCCGGCACCGCTGCGCCTGATGCGCACACGGCGATGGAGCAGGGCATGATCACCTCGATCGAGCCGGGCATCTACCGGCCCGGCCAATGGGGCGTGCGGATCGAGAACCTGGTGCTGAACCAGCCGGCGGCAGCCAGCGAATTCGGCGAATACCTGCGCTTCGAGACGCTCACCCTGTGTCCGATCGATACGCGCTGCCTCGACGCCAGCCTGTTGCGCAGCGACGAGATCGACTGGCTCAATGCCTATCACGCCGAGGTGAGGGCACGCCTGTCGCCGCATGTGAGGGGCGACGCCAGGCAGTGGCTGGAGACCCGGACCCAAGCGCTCTAAAGCCATCAGGCAATCAGTAATGCGGCGGGCGTTCGTTGGCGACCTGGCCCGCATTGCTGTTGTCGGCGGCATCCTTGATCCGCCGCGCCAGTGCTGTACACAACGCTTCCAGCTGGTCTATTTTCAGCTGCTGCCGGTAGACCAGCTTGTTCAGCTCGTCCAGCATGTCATCCTGGCGGGCTAGCTTGATTTCAATATCGACCATGCGGTCTTCGTGGTTCATATTGCAGGCTCCTTTATTTTTGCAGCGCAGATGGTAGCCCAAGAGCGCGGTCCGCATGGGCGGATATCCGCAACAAATGGCGCTGCAATTGCGGATATCCGCACGGCGGGCGCCGGCGCTCTGCCTTTTCTCTGGAATTATCTCCAGTAAATCAGATACTTAGCTTTTTTTGCCCGGGCTGGCACGATGTCTGCAATGGTTTGGATAAAAAACCAATCCATAGGAGACAAAAATGCTTGCCAAGAGAATCTTGCCTTGCTGCAATAGCGTGGGCATCGTCGATTCAAGTTTGCCGTAACCCTAGCAGCCTGTCGAACTTAGGATGATCGGCTGCAAAAATACCTGGGCGGACCATATTTCACCGGCTTCTTGGTCAATAGCTAGGCTATTGACACTGCGAATCCGGCAAAATCTGTCCTCGCCCAGCTATTTTTTCGCTTCGATCCCCTAAGTCCGGCAGGCTGCTGGCCGTTATTCCCCTTTGCCTGTTGTGCCTTCCAGATGGCATGATGTAGCTTGCGCGCAAGTTGCATATGCAGCGGACTGTCAGGATTGCACAAAAACATTAAAACCAGGAGACAACCATGTCCACACTTCATCCGTCCGACCATGCCGCCGCCGCGGACTCCCGGAAGCGCATTTTCGCCATTGTCGGCGCCTCGTCCGGCAACCTGGTCGAGTGGTTTGATTTTTACATTTATTCGTTTTGCGCAATCTATTTTGCGCCAAAGTTTTTCCCTAGCGGCAACGCGACTTCGCAACTGGCCAACACCGCCGCCATCTTTGCGGTCGGCTTCCTGATGCGCCCCATCGGCGGCTGGCTGTTCGGCCGCATTGCCGACAAACACGGCCGGCGTACCGCCATGATGATCTCGGTGCTGATGATGTGCGGCGGTTCGCTGATGATTGCCTGCCTGCCGACCTTCGAGACCATCGGCATCGCCGCGCCGCTGCTGCTGTTGCTGGCGCGCCTGTTCCAGGGCTTGTCGGTGGGCGGAGAATACGGCACCAGCGCCACCTACATGAGCGAAGTCGCGCTGGAAGGGCGGCGCGGGTTTTTTGCCTCGTTCCAGTATGTGACACTGATCGGCGGCCAACTGCTCGCAGTGCTGGCGCTGGTGATCTTGCAGCAGGTACTGACCACCGAACAGCTGCACGCCTGGGGCTGGCGCATTCCGTTCGTGCTGGGCGCGATAGCAGCGCTGGTTGCTCTTTACCTGCGTAAATCGCTGAGCGAGACTTCGACCGCTGAAACACGTAAAAACAAGGATGCCGGCACCCTGGCGGGCCTGATGAAACACAAGACGGCGTTCCTGACGGTGGTGGGTTTCACTGCCGGCGGCTCGCTGATTTTCTACACCTTTACTACCTACATGCAGAAGTACCTGGTGAATACCGCCGGCATGAGCGCGAAAACGGCCAGCACCGTGATGACCGCGGCGCTGCTGGTCTACATGCTGATGCAGCCGCTGTTTGGCGCGCTCTCCGACAGGATCGGCCGCCGCACTTCGATGCTCTGGTTCGGCGCACTGGCGACCGTGGCGACGGTGCCGATCCTGCATGCGCTCAAAGATGTCAGCAATCCTTACGCGGCATTCGGTTTTGTGATCCTGGCGCTGGCGATCGTCAGTTTCTATACCTCGATCAGCGGACTGATCAAGGCGGAAATGTTCCCGCCGGAAGTGCGCGCGCTGGGTGTCGGTTTGTCTTATGCCGTGGGCAATGCGATCTTCGGCGGTTCGGCGGAGCTGGTTGCGCTGGAGCTGAAAAAGGCCGGCATGGAATCGACTTTCTACTGGTATGTGTCGGGCATGTGCGCGCTGGCTTTCATCGTCGCTTACAAGATGCGCGATCCAAGCAAGGAAGGTTATCTCAAAGACGTTCCGCTTGACACCCAGCAATACGCGCCTGGCGGTGCGCCGGCTGGATCGCGTTAAAGCCATGCCGGCGATGCTGTCGCCTGTTTTTTTTCCATTCAGGCGGCTGCCATGACAAATCTGCTGGTGAAGGCGAGGGCGAACAAGCCGCTGCTCTGGACCGTGCTGGCGCTTGCCGGCGCGGTTGCCGTGGCGCTGACCACCTACGTCATGGCAGCCAGGAAAGCCGGCGGCGACGTCGGCGAAGCCAGCGAGCGGCAACTGCAAATCATCGCGCTCGACCTGGAATCGGTGCTGCAGAAATTCGAGACGCTGCCGTTTGCCCTCGGCTTCCAGTCGGATGTGCTGCAGGCGCTGGCCCATCCCGAAGACCAGCTCAACATCCAGCGCCTGAACCAGACATTGCAGCTGATCCAGCGGCAATCGAAGGTGGTGGCGATCTATGTACTGGACCGCAAAGGCTTGACGCTGGCTTCCAGCAACTGGGACACGCCTACCAGCTTTGTCGGCAGGGACTTCGGTTTCCGTCCGTATTTCCGCGATGCGATGAAAGGCAACGCCGGTAGTTTCTACGGCATCGGCAACGCCACCAATGTGCCTGGCTATTTTATCGCCCAGCCGATCTACGCCAGCGCTGCCGCCCATGGCGAAAATGCCGCGCTGGGGGTGATGGCGGTCAAGATCGACCTGACCGAATTCGAGCACACCTGGCGCAGCAGCGAAGATCCGATCACGCTGGTCGACAGCAGCGGCGTGGTGTTCCTGAGCAATCGCCCGGACTGGAAATATCACAGCCTGTATCCGCTCAACGGAGCCGTGCAGCAAGACCTCACCGGCACGCATCAGTACGCCGACCGGCCGATTACGCCGGTCAGTTCTTTGCCGAAGCGGCAGAGCGCGGAGTTCGGCCAGCACGTCACGCGCAGCGTCGGCCGCCTGGGCTGGCAACTGATGCTGTTCCCGTCGCAGGCGCGGATCGCCCGCATCGCCATGCTGTGGACCATGGCGGCGCTGCTGCTGCTGGCGATTGCGGGAATTTCCCTGTGGGCCTTGTACCAGCGCCGGCGCCGCCTGGAAGAGCGGCTGGTGTCGGCCGAATACCTGGACCGGACCATTGCCCAGAGAACGCAGGAATTGATGGTGGCGAACCAGACGCTGGCAGCCAAGTACGCCAAGCTGCAGGAAACCGAACACCTGTTGCGTTCGACCCAGAACAAGCTGATCCAGGCCGGCAAGCTGGCCATGCTAGGGCAGATGGCGGCCGGCATCGCCCACGAGCTGAACCAGCCGCTGGCGGCGATCCGGGCGTTTGCGGATAACGCCATGACCTTCCTGACCCGCGGCCAGGGCGACAAGGCCAGCGAAAACCTGGCCCATATCAGCAATGCCAGCGCCCGCATGGGCAAGATAGTCGGCCAGCTCAACGGCTTTTCCCGGAAAAGCCACGAAGCGGTCGCCGCCATCGATTTGCCGAAGTCGATAGAGGCGGCGGCGCTGCTGCTGCATAACGAGTTCCAGACCCACGGCGCCAAGCTGGAGATCGATATCCGGCGCACGGCCCAGGTGGTCGGCGACTCGGTGCGCACCGAACAGGTGCTGATCAACCTGTTGCGCAACGCCTTGGACGCGGTGGATAATGCCGAGCAAAAAACCGTCTCCCTGGTGCTGGATTGCGAGGCGGGCGAAGCGGTGATCCGCATCCGCGATTCTGGACCGGGCATTCCGGCGCAGGTCGCCTTGCATCTGTTCGAGCCGTTTTTCACGACCAAGCCGTCCGGCAAGGGATTGGGCCTGGGCCTGGCCATTTCATCGTCCATCGTGCAGGCGATGAACGGCCGGCTGACGGCAAACAACCACAGCGGCGGCGGCGCCGAATTCGTGCTGCGGATTCCGTTGCTGGAAACGGTCGAGACTTGATGGAGGTGAGGGTGGCAACGCTGGAAGCAGTATTGATCGAAGATGAACAGGCAGTGCGGGAAGCGATCAGCCAGACGCTGGAGCTGGGCGGTTTTGCCGTGCATGCCTGCGGCAGCGTGGAACAGGCGCAGCCTTGGCTGAATCCGGGATTTGCCGGCGTGATTGTCACCGACGTGCGTTTGCCGGGCCGCTCCGGCCTGGAGCTGTTGACCCAGGTGGTGACGCTGGATCCTGACCTGCCGGTGATCGTGGTGACCGGCCATGGCGACGTCAGCATGGCGGTAGACGCCATGCGCGCCGGCGCCTACGACTTCATCGAAAAGCCGTTTGCCGCCGAACGCCTGATGGAGACCGCCAACCGGGCGCAGGAAAAGCGCAGCCTGATCCTTGAGAACCGGCGCCTGAAAGCGGCCTGGGCTGCGCATCCCGACATGCCGAGCCTGATCGGGCAATCGGCCGCGATCGAAAAAGTCCGCACCATGATCCGCAGCGTCGGGCCGACCATGGTCGATATCCTGGTCAACGGCCAGACCGGCAGCGGCAAGGAAGTGGTGGCGCGCCAGCTGCATGTGGCCAGCGGCCGCCAAGGACCGTTTGTCGCCATCAATTGCGGCGCGCTGCCGGAAGCGGTATTTGAAAGCGAAATTTTCGGGCACGAGGCGGGAGCGTTCACCAGCGCTCAGAAACGGCGCATCGGCAAACTCGAATACGCCAAGGGCGGTACCGTCTTCCTCGACGAAATCGAAAGCATGCCGCTGGCCTTGCAGGTGAAATTGCTGCGCGTGCTGCAGGAACGGAAACTGGAGCGGCTTGGCGGCAACGAGCCGATTGCCATCGATTGCCGCATCATCGCCGCCAGCAAGGCCAACCTGCTGCAGATGAGCGCGCAAGGCAGTTTTCGCGAAGACCTGTATTACCGCATCGGCGTGGTCAGCATCGACCTGCCGCGCCTCAATGAGCGGCGCGAGGACATTCCGCTGCTGCTGGCGCACTTCATCCAGGGCGCGGCGATCCGTTACCAGCGTCCGTTGCCGCAATGGACGCTGGCGCAGATGGCGCAATGGCAAACCCGCGACTGGCCCGGCAACGTGCGCGAGCTGCGCAATTTTGCCGACCGGCTGGTGCTGGGCGTGGCGGAGGGCGTGGCCGATCTGACGGTCCAGGACGGCGGCGACGTGCCCAGCGGCATATCGTTGCCGCAGCAGGTGGATGCTTATGAGCGCATGTTGATCAGCGAGACGCTGAACGCCAGCGGCGGCAACGTCGCCATCGCCGCCGACCGCCTGGGCCTGCCCAAGAAAACCTTGTATGACAAGATCAAGAAATACCAGCTGGCGGTGGGAAAGGTGCAAGACCGCAGTGAATAATGTTTTTTAAATAACCAATTTGTTGCCATTGGGAAATGTTACAAGATATTATTATGCTGGACAAGCGCGTTTGAATCTCTATCATTGGCATCTTTTTTAACATGGATGTAACAATGAGCGTTTCACCGCTGCCACCAAGCTCATCGAAAGCACCAGAACGTAATTCCAATTTCCAATTCGGCTTTATCGACCTGCTCAAGGTTATTGCGGCACAACTGATTGTCTTGCACCACCTGGCGTTCTACGGGCCGATGGCAGACCACGTTCGTCCTGTCGCGCCTGGCCTGATCGATTGGCTGGACACATACGCCCGCATCGCGGTCCAGGTATTCCTGGTGGTCGGCGGTTTCCTCGCGGCCAAATCGCTGTCGCCGCATGGCAGCTCCACCGTCGCCGACCCGCTGCGGGTCTTGTGGCGGCGCTACATGAAGCTGGTGCCGCCGTTCCTGGCCGCGACCGTGCTGGCGATAGGCGCTTCCGCCTGGGCCGCGCTGTGGATGACGCATTACTCCATCTCCGCCATGCCGACGGCCATGCAACTGGCCGCCCACGCATTATTGCTGCATTCCATATTGGGTTATGAATCGATCTCGGCCGGCGCCTGGTACGTCGCCATCGATTTCCAGCTGTACGCCATGCTCACCATGCTGCTGTGGCTGACCGGCGGCCTCGCCAGGCGGCGCGCGATGCCATGGCTGGCGCCGCTGCTGGTGGTGGCCGGCGTCAGCGCCTCCCTGTTCTATTTCAACCGCGATGCCGCCTGGGACGCCTGGGCGCCGTATTTCTTCGGCAGCTACGGCCTGGGCGTGATCGCCTGGTGGGCGCGCGACCTGGGCCGGCGGCCGGCGGCGGTGGCGCTGCTGCTGGCGGCGATACTGGTGCCAACCTTGTACGCACTGACGATCGATTTCCGCAGCCGCATCGCGCTCGCCTTGCTGGTAGCCTGCGCACTGGTGCTGGCGAGCCGGCGCGGCGTGCTGCTGTCGCGCCAGCGCTTTGCCTGGATACGTTCGTTCGGCCGGATTTCGTACTCGATCTTCCTGGTGCATTTCCCGGTCTGCCTGGTCGTCAACGCGGCGTTCGCCAAGTTCGTGCCGGCGCGGCCGCTGCTGCAGGCGGGCGGCATGGTGCTGGCCTGGGCTGCCAGCCTTGCCGCCGGTGCACTTTTTTATCGCTGGGTGGAAATCCCGCTCAGCCGCCTGTCAAGCCGCGCGCCAGAACAGGGTTCGCCGCTGCGGGTTCCGGTCGCCGCCTGAACGGCGGCGTTGGCGGTTACTGCATGTCTTCCGTTTCCAGTACGGCGCCGGCAGGCTGAATCTCGGCGCGCTGGCGGCGCTGGCGCCGGAAATGCAGGAAAGCCAGCACCAGCGCCGCCAGCTGCAGCACCGCGCAAAAATAGAACGGCGCGCCAATCCGCCAGTCGCCCTTGGGCAAATGCGAGACCACCCCCAGCAACGGCGCGCCGATGACCGGCGCGATCACTGCCATCAGGCTGTTGAGCGAACTGACCGCGCCCAGGGTCTGGCCCTGGCTGTGCGAATCGACCGCGCCGGAAATGATGCTCTGGATCGACGCATTCACCGTGGCGCCGAATATATTGGCGAAAATCACCGCATACATCATCCATGACTGGCTGGCGGCTCCCCACAAGAGGTAGGCGGCAGTGGAGGAGACCAGCCCGATCACCGCCAGCCGCTGCGGGCTGAAGCGTTTCAGCAATGGCCCCAGCAAGACGCCTTGCACGATCACCGACATGATGCCGACGGCTGCCAGCGACTGGCCGTTTTCCAAGGGTCCCCAGCCGAACTTGAACGTGGTGTACAGCACCCAGGTGGTGAATAGCATGAACTGCGCCAAGCCATTGCAGGCGATCACCGCCACCAGCGGCCCGACCGCTTTCAGGCGCGACAACGCTCGCAGCGAAGCCAGCGGATTGGCCGCCCGCCAGCCGAATGCGCGGCGCCGCTCAGGCGGCAGCGATTCGGGCAGCACGAAATAACCGTACATCAGGTTCAGCAAGGCCAGGCTGCCAGCCACAATGAACGGCAAGCGCAGATTGACGGCGCCCAGCAAACCGCCCATCACCGGGCCGACGATGAAACCGACGCCGAACATCGCGCCGATCATGCCAAAGCGCTTGGCGCGCTGCTCCGGCGGCGTGATGTCGGCCACGTAGGCATTGCAGACCGCGGCATTGGACTGCATGGCGCCGCCCGCCAGGCGCACCACGATCAGCATCCACAGCGCGGTTGAAAACGCCGTCGCGAAAAAATTCAGCGCCAGCCCGCAAAATCCCAGCAGCAGCACCGGCCGCCGGCCGTAGCGGTCAGACAGGGCGCCAAGAATCGGCGAACCGAAAAAATTGGCGATGCCGAAAGCAAAGGCCACCGCGCCATACCAGAATGCCTGGTCGGCCTGCGAACCGGTGAATTTGCCGACCAGCACCGGCAGCACCGGGATGATCAGGCCGATCGAAATCATGTCGATCAATACGGTCAGCATGATGAAGGGCATCGCCGCGGTACGGCCTGGGTTCTGCGCGGGAAGTTTGAGGTTTGTCACGCGTTGCTGCTCCGGTAGGTGGTGCTTGGCATGTTATCGATTGTAATCGGACTGTGTTGTTGTTACGCAACCAATTTCCACCGCGCATGTTAATTATTGTGAAAATTTACAATACAGATACATTTTGATTATCCGAAGTTAGTTTTCTAACTATAATTCCCGCCAGGGAAAAATATATAGAAAGCAACAAATGGGGAGCAACGCCTTAACGGATAAAGGTGATGGTTGTTTATTGTTTTTTGCAAAGGGGATTGGCTTAGTTGCCTTGCTGGCTGCAGCCGCGCAAAACGGGATGGCGCAGACCGCGGTAACCATCGAGCGAGGCGCCGCCGAAGGGCTGCGCCGGCAGGAGGAGCGCACCCGCGAACAGCAACTGCAGCTGCAACCCAAGTCCGACGTCTTGAGTCCATCGGTATCGACCAAGGTATCCACCGATCTTCCGGTCGAATCGCCATGCTTCGTGATTCGCGAAACTGCGCTGACCGGCAAGGGTATCGGACGCTTCGGCTGGCTGCAGGATGCGGGGCTGCCGTTCATGAACCGTTGTATCGGCGTCGAAGGCTTGCGCCGCATCGCCTCGGCGCTGGATGGCAAGCTGATCGAACTTGGCTACGCCACTACCCGTGTCAGCCTGCCGCAGCAAAATCTTCACAACGGCACCCTGGAGCTGGTGCTGCATGTCGGCCGCATCAGCGAAGTGCGCATGGTCAAGGCGGGCGACGCCAAGCAGGCGGCGGACGATAACTGGGGAACCTGGCGCAATGCTTTCCCCGGCATCCCGTCATTGGGGCCAGGCGATATCCTGAACATCCGCGACCTGGAGCAGGGCGTCGAGCAAATGAAGCGCCTGCCGAGCCAGGCGGTGGCGACGCGCATCGAACCGGGCGCGGAACCGGACACCAGCGTCGTCTATATAGAACGGCAAAGCGGCAGCCTCGGCGACCGCATCCGCGGCGGCGTCACGGTCGACAATTCGGGCAGCCGCACCTTGGGGCGTTCCCAGCTATCGGCCTATCTTGCGCTCGATAATCCTCTTGGCCTGAACGACATCCTGAACCTGAGCGGCAATAGCAATCTCGACCAGCCGGATCCGAACCACCGCAGCCAGAGCGCGTCCTTCAACTACAGCATTCCCTGGGGTTACAACACCTTTACCATTTCAGACAGCCACAACCGGTTTGCGCAGGTGGTGCAGGGAACCACGGTCAATTTCCTTTCCAGCGGCACCAGCGATACCGCCGAATTCAAATGGCACCGCACTTTCATCCGCACCGCGTCGGCCAAATTCGGCCTGTATGCAGGTGTGGCGACGCGCCACGCTGACAGTTTCCTGGACGATGTCGAGCTGATCGTGCAGCGGCGCCGCACCACCCGGCTGGAAGCCGGCGTGACCTACAAGAGGTTGATAGGACAAGGCGACCTCGACATCGACCTCGGCTATCAGCGCGGCATGCCGTGGTTTAGCGCGCAGGACGATTTTCCGCAGGCGGACGGCGCCGTCAACCTGACCAACCGGCCGCAGATCTGGACCTTGAACGCGAGCTACAACCAGCCGTTCGCGCTGGGAAAACAGGCATTCCAATATACCGGCTCGATACATGCGCAGGCGACTAACGATGCGCTGCTGTCGGTCGACCAGATATCCATAGGCAATCGTTACAGCGTGCGCGGCTTTGACGGCGACAGCGTCCTGCTGGCGGAAAGCGGCTTCTATTTTCGCAACGATCTCAGCATGCCGGCCAACCTGGTTCCTGGCGTCGATACGCAAATCTACCTGGGCGTTGACGCCGGCCGTGTCTGGGGCCCCAGCGAAGCCCAGCTGATCGGCAGCAAGCTGGCCGGCGCCGCAATCGGCATGCGCGGCAGATGGAAATCGCTGCAGATGGATGCCTCGCTCGGCACGCCGCTGTACAAGCCGGAAGGTTTCAAGACGCAGCGCTGGAGTCCTTCTGTGTCGCTGACCTACGCTTTTTGATGAACAGATATTCAAGGCAGTACTGCAGTCCAGAAAAATAGACCGCCGGCACGACTGGCGGCAATGACATATCGCAAGGGCGCCGCCAGGCCGGCAGCGTTTGCGCAATTGAATGAATTACGGGATCGGGGAAGTCATGAATTCGCATCAACGACAAATGCAGCAGCAAGCCGCAGTTAACGCACGGGATCCATCGCGACCTGCGCTATCGGAGCGTTCCGCTCCACGTTCCTGGATGCGGCGCACGGCGAAAGCCATGCTTGCCCTGTACCTGTGCCAGACCGTGCTTGCCGTATTGCCGGCGCAGGCAGGCAATCTGCCCATTGCGGCGTCGCCCAATGCACCTGCCGGCCAGCGTCCGCTGATCGATGGCGCCCAGAACGGCGTGCCGATCGTGCTGATCGCACCGCCCAGCGCCAGCGGCGTTTCGCGCAACCAGTACGGCCAGTTCAATGTCAATCCCAACGGCCTGATTCTCAACAACAGCAGCGGCAATACGCAAACCCAGCTGGGCGGCTGGATCACCGGCAATCCGCAGTTGGGAAATACGCCGGCGCGCATCATCCTCAATGAAGTGGTGTCGAACAACCCGAGCCAGCTGCGCGGCACCATTGAGGTGGCGGGACAACGCGCCAACATCGTGGTCGCCAATCCGAACGGCATCACATGCGACGGCTGCGGCTTCCTGAATGCCAATCGCGGCACCCTGACCACCGGCCAGGTCCAGTTCGGCGCAAACGGCGCGATCAACGGTTTCAATGTCGGCCAGGGACAATTGACGATCGGCAGCGGCGGCCTGAATGCCAGCAATATTGAACAGCTTGACCTGATCGCCCGCGGCCTGGTGATCGAAGGCGAAGTCTGGGCCAAGAACCTGAATGCCTTGGCCGGCGCCAACCAGGTGCTGTACGGCACGCTGCAAACCACGCCGCAGGCCGGCACCGGCGCCGCGCCGCGCTTTGCGATCGATATCAAGGACCTTGGCGGCATGTATGCCAACCAGGTGTACCTGGTTTCTACGGAACAGGGTCTCGGCGTCAACAGCAGCGGCCGGGTTGCCGCTTTGCAGGGCAACCTGGTGTTGTCGAGCAACGGCGACCTGACCTTGAAAGACAGCTACGCCAAACAGAATATCCAGCTGGTGGCGAACGGCAACACCGTGTTGACCGGACAGACGCAAAGCGAAGGCAGCACAACCATCGCCAGCGGCGGCGGCCTGGCGCAGCAGGGCACGCTGGATTCGCAAGGACAACTGATCGTCAATGCCGGCGCCTTGAGCAATAGCGGCTCTACGATCCAGCGCAGCGCCGACAACCTGACGCTGGCCATCAATGGCGCCGCCGCCAATAGCGGTTCTATCGCCAGCGGCGGTGCGCTTGACCTGAATGCCGCCGGCATCACGGATAGCGGCGGCAAACTGCTTGCCGCCGGCGATCTCAACCTGCAGGCGCAGAATCTCAGTTTTTCTGGCAGCCAGCTCAACTCTGACAAGAACGTCAACCTGACCGCCAGCGCCGGCAATTTGCGGGCCAGCGGCAGCAATGTCGCTGCTGGCAATAACCTCAATGTCAGCGCCGGCGGCCAGCTGAGCAACGCGGGCGGCATATGGCAGGCCGGGCAGAATGCCGGCATACAGGCGGCATCGGTCAGCAACGTCGGCGGCACCTTGCTGGCAAACGGCCAGCTGGGCGTCACCACGGCCGGCAAGCTCGACAACAGCGGCGGCAAATTGATGGGGAGCCAGGCGGTTGCCTTGAATGCGCAGCAACTGGTCAACGATGCCAATGGCCTGGTCGCCAGCGACCTGGTCACACGTATCACGACTACCCAAGGCATCAGCAACCAAGGCGGGGTGTTGTCGGGCAAGACTGATTTGACGGTCAACGCCAATGGCGCGGCAATCAACAACACGGCGGGTACGCTGGTATCGGATGCATCGTTGAATGTCAGCGCCGGAGCGCTGGACAATAGCCGCGGCCAGCTGACTGCGCGCGCCCAGAACGGCGGCGCGGCGACACTCAACCTCGCCAGCCTGAGCAACCGCCAGGGCGTCATCGACGCTGCCGGCAGCCTGGCATTGAGCGCTGCAGGCGCAATCGACAATACGCAAGGCAGCATCGCTTCCGGGACGACCGCCAGCGCTGCCGCGGGCGGAGCGCAGATCCAGTCCGCCAGCTTGACCAACAACGGCGGCCAGGTCATCGCCCGCGATACCTTGGCGATCAATACCGGCGCCTTGAGCAACGATGCGACAGGTGCCGGCAAAGGCATCCTGGCATCGAACAAAGGTAGCGTGACGGTCAATGCGGGAGCCGCCAGCAATGTCGGCGGGCTTGTCACCAGCGCCACCGGCACCACCCTCAATACACAGGCACTGAACAGCAGCGGCGGCGAAATTTCGTCCGGCGCGGCGCTGGCGATCAATACGGCCGGCCAAAACCTGGCCAACACCGGCGGCCGCATCCTGGCCAACGGCAAGGTGGAGATCCAGGCCGGCGCTGTCGCCAGCAACGCGAACGGCGCCCAGGCCGCGCTGATTTCCAGCGGCAGCAGCCTGGATATCCAGGCCAGCGCAGTGAACAACGACGGTTCAGTCATCGTCGCCGGCAATACGGCGGATGCTAGCGCCGGCAAGGTCAGCCTTAAGCTGGGCAGTGGCGCGTTGTCCAACAACGGCGGTGCGATCCAGTCTACCAATGCGATCACCATCAATGCCGGCGCGGTCGGCAACCAGGGCGGCCAGGTCACGGCCAACAATACGGTCAGCCTGAACGCCGCCAGCGTGGACAATAGCGCCGGCCTGGTGTCGGCTGTGAATACCCTCGCTGTCGCAAGCGCGGCTGCAATCCAGAATGGCCGCGGCCAGATCACCAGCAATGGCAATCTCAGCCTCAGTGCGGGCACGCTCGACAACACGCAAGGCGTGGTCAGCGCCAAGCAGCAGGCGGACCTGAAGCTGGGCGCGGGCTTGCTCAACAATGCGGGCGGGCAGATCGTCGGCACCCAGGCACTGGCTGTGCAGTCAGGCGAAATCCGCAATGCGGCGGGAACCATCGCCAGCGGCTCCAGCCTTGTCCTGAACACCCAAGGCCAGGCGTTTGACAATAGCGCCGGCCAGGTTGTCGCCAGCGGCAATCTTGACATCGCCAGCGCTCAGCTCAACAACAGCGGCGGCACCATCGCGTCGCTCAAAGGTGCGGCGGGCATCAACACCGGCGGCCAAGCGCTGAACAATGACAGCGGCAAGATCCAGGCAGCCGGCAACACCACGCTTAGCGCAGGCAATACCAGCAACGTCAAAGGCTTGATCAGCGGCCAGGACATCAGTATCGCGGCGGCCGCGCTCGACAACACGGGCGCACAGGTTGTCGCAGCCGGCAATCTCAGCACCAGCACTACCGCGCTGAACAATACCCAGGGCTTGCTGCAATCGGTTGGCAATGCCAGCATCGACAGCAATGGCCAGGCGATTGTCAACAGGAGCAGCGGCAACAGCGGCGGGATCGTCTCCGGCGGTACGCTGGACGTGAAAGGCGGCAGCCTCGACAACCAGGCCGGTTACGTGGCCAGCAACGGCAAGCAGACGCTGACCGTGACCGGCGACCTGGATAACCGCAGCAGCGGCCAGATCGTTGCAAACGGCAGCAATACGATTACCGCCGCCAATGTACTGAACAGCAACGGCTTGATCCAGTCGCTGGGCGACATCGGCATCACCGCGGCCGGCAGCATTAGCAACAATGGCGGACAGGTCGCGGCTAACGGCGATGCCGTGCTGAATGCGGTCAATATCGACAACAGCGCTGCCGGCAGCATCAGCGCTACCAATATCCGCGCCAGCGCCAACAGCATCAGCAACGCCGGCGGCAATATCAAGGCTGGCAAGGATGCGCTGATCACCACCGCGCTTGGCGCCGCCAGCCTGGACAATACCGGCGGCCTGGTCAGCGCCAAGCATGATGTCACGATCAACGCCACCGCCCTGAACAACGCCGGCGGCAAGATCGTCGGCGACAACAGCGCCACCGTCACCACCAGCAGCAACAGCCTGGGCGGCACGATTGCATCGAGCAACGCCGTCACGCTGAACATCAACGGCGACTACAACAACACCGGCCTGCTGTCGGCCCAGAAAACCTTGACCGTCAATGCCGGCAACATCACCAACAGCGGCACCCTGACCGCGGGCGATACGCTGAACGTCACAACCGGCAACCTGACCAACTCCGGCGAGATCAGCGCCCAGACCACCAACCTGAACGTCAGCGGCACGCTGACCAACAGCAGCACCGGCCTGATCGACGGCGTCACTACCAACATCATCGCCGGCACCACGAACAACAGCGGCCGCATCTACGGCGACCTGCTGAGGATCAGCGGCGGCACCGTCAACAATAGCGGCAGCGGCACCATCGCGGCCCGCAATACCTTGCTGATCGGGGTCCAGAACCTCAGCAATACCGAAGGCGGGCTGATCTACAGCCTGGGCGACCTGGGCATCGCCGGCGCGATTGACGGCAACGGCAACTTGCAGGGATCGGTGCAGAACCTGCTCAACGCCTCCGCCAAGATCGAAGCGCAAGGCAATGTGGCGATCACCGCCGCCAGCCTGGTGAACCGCGACAATCATCTGGCCACCAGGGTCGTGGTCGATCCGGCGATCAACCAGGACCAGGTGCAGCCATCCGGTTCCGCCACCAAGTACAAGTCATCCGACTGCTTTGGCGTCGGCGGCGGTGGCGACTCGGTCAGCTGCATCGTCCATCCCGACAAATACGGCCAGCGCAGCACCGTCACCACCGCCCGCACGGTGATTCCCGATTCCTGCAGCGGCAGCGGCGACAGCCAGACCTGCGTCTCCGGCTCGATTGTGGACAACTATCCGTGGAATTCGCCGGTCTTTGCCCAGTTCGGCGTCGCGGCTGTCACATCGGCCGCGCCAGTCGAGCCGAATGGCGGCCCGGGTGGCTGTTCCTTCATGACCGACAGCGGCTCGGTGGACTTGACTACCCCCCAATGCGTGCAGTGGCGCAAAGACTACGCAGTCTGGAGCACAGCTTATGAGGCGACGCTGGATGCGCTCGCTCCTAAGATCGATAGCTACAATGCCAGCGTCAGGGAAGATAACCGGCTCGACCAGTTCGAGGACTACACCTGGTACAAGGTCACGGCAAGCCCAAGCCACACCGAAGTAACCAGCAGCGCTCCGGCACAGATACTGTCCGGCGGCGGCATGACGCTCAATGGCTCCGTCACCAACCAGGATAGCCAGATCGTTGCCGGCGGCGCGCTTGCCATCGTTGGTCCTACGGTCCGCAATCTTGCCACGCAGGGCGAGAACCGTACCACCTACAGCGGCACCGCCGAGTTTACGCACGTGGAAAGCTGCGGCACGTTTGGCAGCAGCCATTGCCGCAACTGGGACGGCGCGCAGCCATACAATGCGGCTCCGCAAGTCATCAGCGTCGATCTGCCGACCGTGGTGTACCAGCAAAACGCCGGCAACCAGACCGATAACCGCAATCTTGGCGTCAGCACCGCCAACCCGGACGGCAGCGTCGCCGGCGCTGTCAGCTCCGCCATCGGCAATGCCCGCATCATCGGCGCACAGGCAGTCAATGCAGTGCTGGCGACCGGCGCCGGCGCCGGCAGCATCGGCCGCGCCCTGCCGGTAGTGCAAAGCGTGGCGGCGAACGGCACAGGCTTGCGCGCGCATGACGTTATCTTGACCACAGCACCGCGCCTGATCCTGCCAAACAACAGCCTGTTCACGATCCACCCGGAACCCGGGTCGCGCTACCTGGTGGAAACCGATCCCCGGTTTACCAACCAGCGTAATTTCCTCTCCAGCGACTATTTCCTGCAGGCGCTGAATCGCGACCCTGAACGTAACCTGAAGCGTTATGGCGACGGCTTCTACGAACAACAGCTGATCAATGACCAGATCCTGGCCCTCACAGGGCGCCGCTACCTGACCAGCTACACCAGTACCGAAGACGAATACAAGGCGTTGATGAACGCCGGCGTCGCCTATGCCAACCAGTATCAGCTGAGCCCCGGCGTGGCCTTGTCGGCAGAGCAGATGGCGAATCTCACCACCGACATCGTCTGGCTGGTGAGCCGCAGCGTGACCCTGGCCGACGGCAGCACGCAGCAGGTGCTGGTGCCGCAGGTCTACCTGCGCCGTCCGCAGGGCGGCGACCTGCAGCAAAGCGGCGCCTTGATCGCCGGCGGCGACGTGATGATCAAGACCGATTCCGACCTGGTCAACAGCGGCAGCATCGCCGCCACCAACAGCACCACGCTGCTGGCCGGCACCGACCTGCTCAACCAAGGCGGCCGCATCAGCGGGCAGGACATCGTGGCCCGCGCCCGCAACGACCTGGTCAACCTGTCCGGCGTGATCCAGGGCAGCGGCAACGACTCTACCGTCACGTTGCTGGCCGGGCGCGATATCGTGCTGCAAACGCGCACCATCGACACCGTCAATCCGGAAGCCACCAGCACCCGCACCAATATCGACCGTATCGCTACGGTGCAAGGCGGCACGGTAACCCTGAACGCCGCACGCGACCTGGTTGTCACGGGCGCCAACGTCAGCGCGATCGGTACTGCCAGCACGGATAATCCGACTGGCGGCAACCTGATCGCCACCGCTGGCCGCGACGTCAAGGTCAGCGCCGTCACCGGCCAGTATCAGATCGATGTCGAAAATCCGGCCGGCCACAGCGTTGAAGGCCGCACCGGCTTCATTAAGGAAAGCACGGTCAGCAACCAGCTAGCCAGCCTCAACGCCGGCAACAACCTGGGCCTGGCCGCAGGCCAGGGCGGGAGCGGCGACCTGACGTTGAAGGGCGCCAACCTCAACGCCGGCAATAACGCGCTGCTGTCGGGCAGCAATGTCAGCATCGAAGCCGTCAAGGACAGCGTCGTCAACGATATCCAGACTGTCGGCAAGAAGGAATACCACCGCATCGGCAGCGCCGACGAAACGCTGGTCGGCGGCAATGTCAACGCCGGCAACAACCTGACGGTCAAGGCTACCGGTACGCCAAGCGGCGCGACCGATGCCAGCGGCAACGCCGTGGCCCAGGCAGGTAGCGGCAACATCACGCTGACCTCGGCATACCTGGCGACAACGACCGGGCAAGTCACGCTGGCCGCCAACAATGACGTAACGATCAAGAGCGCCGCCACTGAACACAGCACGGTGCAGGAGAGTTACGTCAAGAGCGGCGACGCCATGTCGACCACGACCACCACGATCGCCAAGCACAGCAGCCTGCAGCAGGCCGAAGGCAGCACGGTGTCGGGCAACAGCGTGCTGGCCGTTGCCGGCCATGACATCAATATCCAGGGCAGCAATGTGGTCGGCACCAAGGACGTAACGCTGGCGGCAGCCAACAACGTCAATATCGTGACGGCGCAAAGCAAGAGCGCGCAATCCTCGTATGAAAAGAAAGAAACCTCGGGCCTCTTCAGTACTGGCGCCAGCATCACCATGGGCAGCAAGGAACAAGACAATGAGAGCACGCTCAAGACGGTTACCAATACCGGCAGCGTAATCGGCTCGACCGGCGGCAATATCACTATCAACGCCGGCGAACACTACACGCAAACCGGCAGCAAGGTAATGGCGCCGGCCGGCGACATCAGCATCGCCGCAAAAGCGGTTGATATTAATGCCGCCTTTGATACCACGGAGCAGAACAACAAGACGCACACCGAACAAAGCGGCTTGTCGCTCGGAGTGAGCAGCCCGATCGTCAGCGCCCTGCAGTCGATTGCGCAGATGGGCGATGCTTCCAAGAAGACTGACGATTCGCGCATGAAGCTATTGGCAGCCGCAGCCGCCGCCATGACCGCCAAAGCGGTGGCCCAGGCCGCCGCCGATCCAAGCGTGACGGTCAGCCTGACCATTGGCTCCAGTAAAAGCGATAGCCAAAGCAAGCAGACCAGCAGCACTGCCGTGGGTTCTTCGGTGGCTGCAGGCGGAAACCTTGCCATCAGCGCCACCGGCGCTGACAAGGACAGCAATGTCAACATCCTCGGCAGCAATATCAGCGCCGGCAAAGACGCCAGCATCAAGGCCGATGGCGACATCAACCTGCAGGCAACGCAAAGCACCAGCGACCAGCACAGCACCAGTTCATCGAGCAGTGCGGCTATCGGGATCGCCGCGACTTACGGCAAGAACGGCCTGGCGTTCGGCGTCACCGCCAATGCGTCGGGCAGCCGCGGCAAGGCGGATGGCGACGATGTCACGCAAAACAACACCCATGTTGTCGCGGGTAATACGTTGACGTTGGAGTCCGGTCACGATACCAACATCAAAGGCGGCGTCGCCAGCGCGCGGCAAGTGATCGCCGATATCGGCACCTCGGGCCAGGGCAACCTGAACATCGAGTCCCTGCAGGACACCAGTAACTACAACAGCAAGGACCAAAGCATAGGCGGCAGTGTCACCATCGGCTACGGTTTTGCCGCCAGCGGCAACTATAACCAGACCAAGGTCAACGGCAGCTTCGCCAGCGTCGGCGAACAATCCGGCATCGCCGCCGGCGACGGCGGCTTCCAGGTCAAGGTCAACGGCAACACCGACCTCAAGGGCGGCGTCATCGCCAGCAGCGACAAGGCGATCCAGGACAACAAGAACAGCCTGGCGACACAGACCCTGACCCAGGTCGACATCAAGAACCATAGCGACTTCGACGCCAGCGGTTTTGGCGTCAGCGGCGGTTTTGGCGTGGGCGGCGACAAGGGCGACGGCAAGGCGGCGGACGGCAGCACCGCCAAGGCGCCGACGGTAGGCGGGCAAACGCTGCAAGCCTTCCAGACCGGCAGCACCGGCACTTCGGCAGGGATCGGCAGCGCCAGCGGCAGCAGTAGCAGCACCACCCGCAGCGGCATCAGCGGCGGTGTCGTCACGATCACCGACGATGCTGCGCAACAGGCCAAAACCGGGACTACAGCCACGCAAACAGTCGCCAGCATCAATCGCGATGTCAGCACGGCTAAGGACAGCAGCGGTGCGTTGACCAAGGATTGGGATGGACAGAAGCTCAAGGATGATGTTTCGGCGCAGGTGCAGATTACTTCGACGTTTGGGCAACAGGCAGCCAAGAATATTGGTGATTATGCCGACGCCAAGCAGAAGGAAGCTGTCAAAAACGGCGATGACGCGGAAGCCGCAAAATGGGCCGAAGGCGGCGCTTATCGTGTCGCGTTGCACACTGCGACTGGCGCTCTTGCAGGTGGACTAGGTGGGGCGGCCGGAGCACTGACATCGGCTTCGGCAATGACCATCATCGGCGATGAAATCAACAAAATGGATCTGCCGAAAGACCTGAAGCAAGGGCTGGCGCAGATCGCAGCAACAGCATTGGGTGCGGCGATTGGTGGAGCTGCCGGGGCGGCTTCGGGATTGAATGTCGAGGCTAACAATCGCCAATTACATACGGAGGAGAAACAGCGGATTCATGAGCTCGCCAATGGTAGTTCTGCGCAAGAAGCACGACTAAGTGCGGCAGCATGTGCATTGGCCCACTGTTCGGCAGAGTATGCCGTAGGTAGCAAAGAGTACAACTACTACGTCCAGGTCGAAGCATTGGGGAATAGCCCAGATCTGGCTGGAGAACGTCTGAAACTGTCGCAGCAACCCGGTATGTTTGGCTACACAATGACCGGCGTGTTTAGTGATGCAAATTTTGACGCCGGCAAACGCATCAACAATACGTATCAGATAACGACCCGGACATTAGGTACTTTGCAGGCAGTGGGCGGTGCAGCGACGGCGGTAGCTGGAGCGGGCATTACAGCAGGCGGCGCAATAACTTGCCCAGAAACTGGCTTGGGCTGCTTGGTTGCAGCAGGCGGGGCTGCCTTGACAGGTTGGGGAGTGGATCAATCTAAGGCAGGCGTAAGTACATCGATTAGCGGCCAAGTGCAGCCAACGATCGGCGGGCAAGCGTTGCAGAATATGTTCGGGATATCGTCTGGCGCGGCCGAGTTGTTGTATGGCATGGTTGGTGGCGTTGCGGGTATTGCCGCCGATGCTGCCTTGGCAAGTCGAGGCGCTGCTGTCATATCTGTTCCGACAAAAGTGACGGCAGGAAAAGGGCTTGCTTATGAAAATCCCTCGCAGCTAGTTCAATCACGAGTTGATGATCTTTTGTCGCAGATTCCTGCAAATTCGCAAGGTCGCATTACAATGGGCGTGGCAGTAGTTGAAGATGCAAATGGCCTACGTACTACATTGATCAGCACCAGTGAACCTCGGGGTTACCTACGTCCCGGTGTGACGTCAAATCCTGGAGAAATTGTAGTGGCGGGTACTGGGCATGCAGAAGCAGACATCATTGCATATGCGAATGCAAATGGATTGAAAATTATCGACATTGGAGCAACGAGGCCGGTTTGTCCATCTTGCCAGAACGTGATTGCACCCACAGGTGCAAATGTCACTACACCATTGAAGCCACTACCGAAGAATCCGAGAGGTTAATTAATGATGCGCTTAGAAACAGTTTCACCAATGCTTGCAGAAAAAATACAAACGGCTAACTCTGATCAGCGACGAGCGGCTAGTCTTCTGGCATGTCAGTTGGTCATAAAGATCACACATATAGAAGATAGAAATGTTTTGGAGGCACTTGATTTACTTCAAAAAAATGGAAATTTGTCACCTCTGAAAAGAGCTGAGTTAGACGATTTTTCCGCGCAACTCGACGAAGAATATTTTGAATTACAAAATAAGGCGGAGGACGATCCTGCTGTAACACCAGATTACTTACTTTTTTTTGGACAGGCTAGAGCTGTCTCCGCCTTGTCGTTTGCAGGAAGCGAGGATTCATTTTTGGCCGCAATGGAATCGATTTATGAAGCTTCTGTCTGCGTTGATGATAACAGTAAGATTTTTGACGCAGTCTTGCGCGTTTTGGCGACTGAGATTTAATCGTTGTTAAAAATTAATGGAAATTTTGAGATCAACGACCGTGCCGTTGACGGCATGGATATGGCAGCTCAATCAAGCCCCGTTCCTGTCTTCACTATACCGATACAGTTGCCGTGCGAGCGAAAAATTAATGAAGACGCCTGATATTGAGCTATGGATAGCAAAACTGGCTTGCGACCATGCCACAAATTGAAATTAATATGCTGTTGCAAGCTTGGACGCGACTTCGATTTTTCCTTTCTCGTAATCTTGATTTTTATGCTTCGCTGCGCTGAGATTTAATTCATCTTTCTAAAACAGGATTTTATGTATCGCCTTACCCGTTTTGCTCCCCATATCGCTTCATTGGCATTCCTCACTGCCTGCGCCACGCCGGCATCTGGCCCGCGGCCAAGCGTGCCAGACGTTCCAGACAACGTGCCCCGTGCAACCATAGTGCTGGATGCGCCTTACACAGATACCAGGCTCTTTTTACGATATCCGCTTCATTGCGCGAGTTTTTTGGGATTGCCTTCGAATAGCAGGTTCGGCAGAGTCATTGCGATCATACCGCGGCATAACCGCAGTGGCGAAATACAGCAGGCAAGGGTGGCGGCAGGTGCTCATGTTGCGTTTGGGGTAACGCAACCAGGCGCTAGCGCCAATGTGGAGAGCCAACAAGATTGGGCTATGCCTGTCGAGGCCGGAGCAACGTATATCGTGACGGTCACGCCTCCCTCGGGATTTTTTAACCTGGGAGGTTTCAAATTGACTGTGACCAAAGACGGGATTCCCGTACCGATAAAAGTGCTGCCTCTTCCAAGAGACGCCGTCTGTCCTGAGGATTTGACGTAAGCCACAGGAAATTCCAGTACGAGGAAATTTCACGCCATCGACGATACACGCCCAGCGTTCAAATTGAACGATCTGGACGTATATCGGATTGAATCTGTCTGATAGAACAGCATCTCTCTGCATCTGCTTCCAAAAACTGAAATATCCAGCCTGAATATCAGTAATTCACTCCACTACGACTGAAGGAACATTCGAGCCGCAGTTGCTCGAAATCAGTAGCAGCCTTCCATTTTAAGGTCCAGAATCAATTCGTCCTCTGGCTCATCTGCCTGGATGTTCAGGCTGGTCCATTGGATATTTATTGTCGATAAAAAGGAAGGCGTATGGCTAAAGTAACGGGTTTATCCGGAAATGAAATTTTTTGCCTGGCTTTAAAGAATTACTCGGCGGGTGAAATCGTCGTCGGCAACAGCGTCAATTCGATGGGTTTCCTTGGCGGGATCGGCGCCGGCCTGAAAAACATGCTCGGCGGCGAGATCACGCAAGTGACGGCGGCGATCCATGAAGGCCGCGCGAATGCATTTGAACGCATGCGCAAGGAAGCTGCGCAGCACGGGGCTTCGGGTGTGGCGGGAGTGTCGAGCGAGCTGCGGTCGTTCAGCGGCAGCACGGAGTTCCTGTTTGTCGGTTCATGCGTCCATGCGCGCGATGCGTCCAGCCGTTTCTTCACCACGGCCGGCGATGCGCAGGAACTGTATTGCCATATGGACGCCGGCTATGAGCCGATCCAGCATGCGTTCGGCAACATCGCTTATTCCATGGGCGTCGGCGGCGGCATCATGGGGTCGCTGAAAACCCTGGTGCGCGGTGAAATCTCCGAGTACAGCAATATCTTCAACACGACTCGCCACAAAGCGCTGGAACGGCTGGTGAGCCAGGCCAAGGCTGACGGCGCCAACGCCGTGGTCGGCATCCGCACCACCATCCTGCCGTGGATGGGGACGCATGAGATGCTGATGGCCGGCACGGCGTCGCGGCACAGCGCGCTTCCGGCCAGCGCGGACGGCACTCCGGTCACCAGCGATCTTACCGGTGAAGAGCTGTGGGCAATGACAAGCCTCGGCTACGCGCCGGTAAAGCTGCTGATGTCGACGTCGATCTACTCGCTGGGCGTGGTGGGCGGCTTCATGGCTGCGTTCAAGTCTTTCACCAAAGGCGAGATCAGCGACCTGACCACGCTGATCCATGACGCGCGCGAGATTGCCATCGCGCGCCTGAAAGACGAAGCCGATGAGCTTGGGGCCGAGGAAGTGGTCGGGGTGAAGACCTATATCGCCGAGATCGGCAGCGGGCTGGTCGAATTCATGGCGATCGGCACCGCCGTCAAGAAAATGCCGGGTTTTGCGGTCAAGAGCGCCGGGCTTCCGGCACAGGCGATCAGCCGCGACAAAGACACCTGGATGGATGGCGATTTCGGCTTTTCGCTGGACCGCAACGGGGGTTCCTGAGTTACCCGATTCCAGAAAGCAGCAAAAATGATCCTGCCGTGGATCTCCTATGGCAGGACGGCTGGCGCGACGGTGCGCCGGCAGGGAAGAACAGTCGTACAACAATAAAGAAAGAAACGATATGTCTAATCTAATATCAAGCCTGGGATGGTTTCCCACGGCCCTTGTCATCCTGGTTGCAGTTGCTTTTGTGCTTGCAGTGTTTTTTTCGGTATCGGGCATCGTCCGATACATTCCAAACGACCGCATCGGCGTCGTCGAGAAGTTGTGGAGTTCGAGCGGATCGGTCAAAGCCGGCCTGCTGGCCTTGCATGGCGAGGCCGGCCTCCAGCCTGAGCTGAGGCGCGGCGGTTTTCATTTCTTTGCGCCGTTCCAGTTCCGGGTCCACATCCATCCCATGGTTTCCGTCACGCAGGGCAAGATCGGCTATGTTTTTGCGCGCGACGGCATCGACCTGCCTGCCGGACAGACGCTGGCCGACAACGCCAAGGTCGAGGACTTCCGCGACGTGCGTTCCTTCCTTGAAGGCGGCGGCCAGAAGGGGCCGCAGCGCAAGATACTGCGCGAAGGCACGCACATCATCAATCCGGCCCTGTTCGTCGTGATGACGGAAGAGGCTACCTATTCGCTGTCGCTGGACGCCAAGGAAAAAGCCTACTACGAGCAGATGCGCGGCGTGCTGGATGAACGCAACGGCTTTACGCCGGTGGTGCTCAAGGAAGTGGCCGGCACCCACGATTCGGACCAGCTGGCCATCGTGACGGTGCAGGACGGTCCTGGACTGCCGAAAGACGAATTGCTGGCGCCGGATGTCGGCGACAGCCACAACTCGTTCCAGGAGCCGGAAAAATTCCTGGCGGCGAGCGGCCTGCGCGGCCGCCAGGAGCGGGTGCTGGTGGAGGGTACTTATTACATCAACCGCCTGTTTGCGACGGTCGAGCTGATCAAGAAGACCATCATTCCGGTCGGTTATGTGGGTGTGGTGGTGTCCTACACCGGCCGCAAAGGCTCCGATTTGTCGGGCAAGGAATACAGCCATGGCGAACTGGTCGAGAGCGGTTGCCGCGGCGTGTGGCGCGATCCGCTCATGCCCGGCAAGTATGCGTTCAACACCTATGCCGGAAAAATCGAGCTGGTGCCCACCACCAACTTCGTCCTGATGTGGAAATCCGGCGAGAGCGGTTCCAGCTTCGATAACAACCTGCGCGAAATCACCCTGATCACCAAGGATGCCTTCGAGCCGCAATTGCCGTTGTCGGTGGTGGTGCATATCGACTACCGCAAGGCGCCGATGGTGGTGCAGCGCTTCGGCAACGTGGCGCAGCTGGTGGAGCAGACGCTGGATCCGATGGTGTCGTCGTACTTCAAGAATGTTTCGCAGACCAAGACTTTCATTGAACTGATCCAGTCGCGCAGCGAGTTGCAGACCAATGCGTCGGCCGACATGAAGGAGCGTTTCCAGGCGTATTCGCTGGAATTCCAGGAAGTGCTGATCGGCACGCCCAAACCGCAGCCTGGCGATACCAAGATCGAAAACATCATGGCGCAGCTGCGCGACCGCCAGATTGCGCGGGAACAGGTAGAGACCTTTGCGCAAAAGCAGATCGCCGCCGACAAGGAGCGCGAGCTCAACGAGGCTGAGCAGCGCGCCGCCAAGCAGAAGGAACTGACCGGATCGCTGGTGGATATCTCGATCAAGGAAAACCAGGGTTCGGCCAACGTGAAAGCGGCGGAAAAGAAGCGCCAGGAGATCGAGGCGCTGGCGCACGCGGAAAAATTCAAGCAGGAAATGGAAGGTTCCGGCCGCGCTTCGGCGATCAAATCGGTAGGTGAAGCGGAAGCCTCGGCGATCAAGGCCAAGTCCGAAGCGTTGCAAGGAGAGGGCGCCGACAAGCAGCTGATGCAGACCGTGATGCTGCGCCTGGCCGAAGCGTTCGAGACATCGAAAGTGCCGTTGGTGCCGCAGATCCAGATGGGCGGCGGCGGTGACACCAATGCGTTCAATACCTTGCTGTCGCTGATGGGGTCGCTGAAGGCTGGCGAGCTGGCGCAGTCGCTGAAACGCGATGAGGCGCCGCGCGCATGATTTCATGACCGGCGGCGATAATTGCCGGAGAAATCTGAAAATACAGTATTAAATCAATCGGATAAATTACATTATTAATGTGATTTATCCGATTTTTATGGGACTTTGATCTGGATATTCATCCTTGTAATTAATTAATGCATTGATTAATATTGGTGCATGACCAGACCAGCACCTGCGCGTGGCCGTCCGTTGGCGTCGGACCAGGATTCGCGCGAAAAACTGCTCGATACCGCCACCTTGCTGTTTTCATCGCAGGGCGTCGCGGCGACTACGGTGGCGGCGATTGCGCGCCAGGCCGGGGTGACGCCAGCCATGGTGCATTACTACTTCAAGAACCGCGACCAGCTGATCGACGCCGTAGTCGACGAGCGGGTCTGCCTGTTCGTCAACAGCATCTGGGATCCAGTCACCGGCAACGAGCCGCCTGAACAGATGATCATGGGCATCGTCGAACGCATTATCGCCGCCACCGAAACCATGCCGTGGATACCTGCCTTGTGGGTGCGCGAGGTCCTGAGCGACGGCGGCGAACTGCGGGAGCGCATGGTGCGGCGGGTGCCGCTGGCCAAGCTGGCCGCGTTCGCCGGGAACGTCGGCCGCAGCCAGCAGGCGGGCGCCATCAATCCGGGACTGGAGCCGGCCTTGATCTTTATCTCTGTGCTGGGCCTGACCATGCTGCCGCTGGCGATGGCGCGCACCTTGAAAAACGTGCCGGTCTTGCCGCCGCCCTTGAATAAGGTAGCGCTGCTCGACAAGGATGGCCTGAAGCGGCATGTCACGGCGTTGCTGCTGCACGGGCTGGCGCTGCCGGCCGCTCCGAATCCCGCTCCGCGTGTAGACGAATAGCAGAGGAAAAACCCCATGTCGCCCAGCCTTGCCAAACGTTTCCCGCGGTCTTCGACTCTTGCGCTTGCGGCCCTGGGCTACCTGGCCTTGGCGGCATGTACGCCGAATAACGACAACGATTGGCAGGGATACGTGGAAGGCGAGTATGTCTATGTCGCCTCGTCGCAGGCAGGCCGTCTCGATCGCCTGTCAGTCCAGCGCGGGCAGCAGGCGGCGGCGGGCGCGCCGCTGTTCATGCTGGAATCGGGCGACGAGATCGCCGCCCAGCGCCAGGCCCAGCGCCAGCTGAACGCAGCCGAGGCGCAATTGGCCGACATCAAGAGCGGCAAACGGCCGCAGGAACAGGAAGTAACGCGCGCGCAGCTGGCCCAAGCTCAGGCTGCCGCCAGCAAGGCTGCGCTCCAGCTTAGCCGCGACCAGCTCCAGTTCCAGGCCGGTGGCATCGCCAAACAGCAACTCGACGATTCGCGCGCCGCGGCGGAGACTGCCGCCGCCCAGGTCAGGCAATGGCAGAGCCAATTGGCGGTGGATCGCCTGCCCAATCGCGAGGCGCAAGTGCGGGCGCAGCAGGCCCAGGTCGCGGCGGCGCAGGCGGTGCTGGAGCAGGCCGACTGGAAACTGGCGCAAAAAGCGGTCACGGCTACCCGCAGCGGACTGGTGTTCGACACCATGTACCGTGAAGGCGAATGGGTGGCGGCCGGCAATCCGGTGCTGCGCATGCTGCCGCCCGAGAATGTGAAGATCCGCTTTTTCGTGCCCGAAACCGTGCTGGGGCGGCTCAAGGTGAACCAGGCCGTGACCCTCAGCTGCGACGGCTGCCAGCCCAACGTAGCGGCACACATCTCGTATATCTCGACCGAATCCGAATATAACCCGCCCATCATCTACAGCAACCAGTCGCGCGCCAAGCTGGTCTACATGATCGAAGCGCGGCCGGCGCCGGCTGACGCCCCCAAGCTGCATCCGGGACAGCCGCTGGAAGTGAGGCTGCCATGACGGCGGCGACCGGCGGCGTCGATAACGCCAACGGCGACCTGGTGGTCGATGTCGACCGCATCAACAAGCATTTCGGCAGCAAGCACGTGGTGAAGGACCTGTCGCTGCAGGTGCGGCGCGGCGAGATATTCGGCTTCCTGGGGCCGAACGGCAGCGGCAAGACCACGTCGATCCGCATGATGTGCGGCTTGCTGACGCCCGATTCCGGCCACGGCACCTGCATGGGTTTCGACATCATCAAGCAAAGCGGGGAGATCAAGCGCCGGGTCGGCTATATGACGCAGAAGTTCTCGTACTGGGACGATCTCAGCATCCGCGAGAACCTGGATTTTGTCGCCCGCATCTACGAAATGAAGAACCGCAGGGAAGTGGTCGAGCAGAGCCTGGAAAAACTGGGACTGGCCAGCCGCGCCAAACAGCTGGCCGGCTCCCTGTCCGGCGGCTGGAAACAAAGGCTGGCGCTGGCTGCCAGCATGCTGCACCAGCCGGAACTGCTGCTGCTGGACGAACCGACCGCCGGCGTCGATCCGGCCGCGCGCCGCGATTTCTGGGAAGAACTGCACCGGCTGGCGGCCGAGGGCATCAGCGTCTTGGTCAGCACCCATTACATGGACGAAGCCGAACGCTGCCACAAGCTGGCTTACCTGGCGTACGGCCAGTTGCTGGTGCAAGGCACTGCCGCCGAAGTCGTCGCTGGGCAAGGCTTGACCACCTGGGCGATCTACAACAGCCGCAACGGCGATATCCACGACAACCAGCTGGTCGGCCTGTCGCAGCAGCTGCACGGCCAGCCCGGCGTGGACCAGCTGGTGGTGTTCGGCACGTCCTTGCACGTGTGCGGCAAGGATGCCGCGCTGCTGGAGAAAACCCTGCGCCGCATGACCGAGGGACAGGGCCTGCGCATGGAGCTGATCGACACAAGCCTGGAAGACGTCTTCATCTACATGATGAACCGCTCGGCCGACAATTTCGGGGAGCAGCCATGAGCGGGTTCTCGGGGTTTTCAGGGTTTTCGGGTTTTTCGGGTTTTTCATATTCGCGCTGGTGGAGCATCGTGCTCAAGGAGTTCCTGCAACTGATGCGCGACCGCGTCACGGTGCGCATGATCACGGTGATTCCGGTCATGCAGATGGTGCTGTTCGGCTTCGCCATCAACAGCGATCCAAAGCACATGCCGACCGCCGTCATCAGCGCCGACCACAGCGAATTCACGCGCACCTTCGTCGCCGCCATGAAAGCATCCGATTATTTCGACATCGTCGCCGAGCTGCCGAACGAGGCCGCCGGCCGTACCGCCCTGGCGCAAGGAAAAGTGCTGTTTGTCCTGAATATCCCGGCCAACTTTACCCGCAGCCTGCTGCGCGGTGAACGGCCGGCGCTGCTGGTGGAGGCCGACGCCACCGATCCCACCGCTACCGGCATGGCGCTGGCTGCCTTGCCGCAACTGGTGCAGTCGGTCGCCAACAAGGACTTGAAGGGAGCGCTGGCCAGGTTCAGCGGCGGCGCGCCGGCTTTCGACGTGCAGGTGCAGCGCCTGTATAACCCGGAAGGCGTGACCCAGTACAACGTCGTGCCGGGATTGATGGGCGTCATCCTGTCGATGACGATGGTGATGATGACCGGCCTGTCGATGACCCGCGAGCGCGAGCGCGACACCATGGAAAACCTGCTGGCGACGCCGGTGTCGCCGGTGGAGGTCATGACCGGCAAGATCATGCCGTACATCGCCATCGGCCTGATCCAGGCCAGCATCATCCTGCTCGGCGCGCGTTTCATGTTCCATGTGCCGTTTGCGGGCAGCGTGCTGGCGATCTACCTGGCGGCGCTGCTGTTCATTGCCGCCAGCCTGACGGTCGGCATCACCTTGTCGTCGATCGCGCAAAACCAGCTGCAGGCCATGCAGCTGACCATGTTCTATTTTTTACCTAACATCCTGCTGTCAGGCTTCATGTTTCCATTCCAGGGCATGCCGAAATGGGCGCAGTTCATCGGCAACCTGCTGCCGCTGACTTATTTCAACCGCCTGATACGCGGCATCCTGCTCAAGGGCAACGGCTGGATCGACCTCTGGCCCAATGTCTGGCCGCTGATGCTGTTTACCCTGGTCGTGATGGGCATTGCGCTGCGCTTTTACCGGCGCACGCTGGATTGAGGAATATCGGGATGAAGCCAATCTTGAGTTATCCGCGGCGCAGGTCCTGGTTGTGCCTGGGCGCGGCCGGCTTGCTGGCGGCGTGCGCGGCGGGGCCGGATTTCCAGGCGCCGCCTGGGCCCGTCGTGCAGCAGTACACGGCGGGCGTGCAGCCGCTGGCGACCGTCTCTAGCACGGGAGCCGGCGGCGCCGCCCAGCGTTTCGACGCCGGCATGGATATTCCGGCGCAATGGTGGACCTTGTTCCATTCGCCGCAGCTGGACGCGCTGGTGCGCGAGGCGTTGACCAGCAGTCCTTCGATGGCGCAGGCAAAAGCCGCCTTGCGCCAGGCCAGCGAAAACCTGGGCAGCCAGGTCGGCGCTACCCGTTACCCCAAGGTCGACCTGCAGCTGGGCGGAGTACGCCAGCAGATCGATACCGCCGCGCTCGGCATTCCCAATGTGCCGCAGGCGGGACCGTTTACGCTATACAACGCCTCTCTCGGCGTGTCCTACACGGTCGATGCCTTTGGCGCCAATACCCGCATGCTGGAAGGCTTGCAGGCGCAGGTGGATAACCAGGCCGCCGAGTTGCAGGCAGTGCAGCTGACGCTGGCCGGCAATGTGGTGACAGCCGCGATCCGCCAGGCTTCGCTGCAGGCCCAGCTCGCGGGCACCGGACGGATGCTGCAGCTGCAGCGCCAGCAGCTCGCCATCATGCAGCAGCGCTTTGCCGCCGGCGGCATCGCCGAGCGCGACCTCAAGAACCAGCGCACGCTGGTGGCGCAGAGCGAGGCGGCGTTGCCGGCGCTGCAGCAACAGCTAGCGCAGGCAAGCCACCAGCTCGCGGTCTACCTGGGACGGACGCCGGCGCAGGCCGACATGCAGCCGCTTGCGCTGGACACCCTGACGCTGCCGGACAGGCTGCCGCTGAGCCTGCCGTCGACGCTGGCGCGCCAGCGCCCTGATATCCGCGCCGCCGAAGCGACGCTGCACCAGGCCAGCGCCCAGGTTGGCGTGGCCAGCGCCAACCTTTATCCGCAACTGACCTTGTCCGGCAGCGTGGGAGCGGAGCAGGGACGTATCGCCGACCTGGCCAATAGCCTCAACGTCTGGAATATCGGCCTCAAGCTGATGCAGCCGCTATTCCATGGCGGCGAGCTGCGCGCCAAAAAACGTGCCGCGGCTGCTGCCTACGACGCGGCCGCGGCGGGTTACCAGCAGACCGTGCTGCAGGCTTTGCAGCAGGTAGCGGACAGCTTGCGCGCATTGGAGAACGATGCCGAGGTTTTGCAGGCGAGGACAAAAGCCGCGGAGAATGCGCGAGACAGCCTGGCGATCGCCTCGCGCCAATACCAGGCAGGCGGCGTCAGCCACCTCAGTTTGCTGGATGCAGAACGCCAGGGTTTGCAAACCGAGCTGGACCGCATCGTCGCGCAGGCTGCGCGTTATGCCGACACGGCCGCCTTGCTGCAAGCCCTGGGCGGCGGCTGGTGGAACGCCGAACCGTCCGCTGCCCGGTAAACGCCTACCAGGCATGGCCCGTCTCATCTTCCCGGGATAGATGCGACTTGAAACGGTCCGCCGCAAAGTCGACAAACGCCGTGACCTTGGCGGACAGGTTGAGGCGCTCGGGATAGACGGCAAAGATGTCGGACGGCGGCAGTGCCCAGTCGCCAAGTACCTGGCGCAGGCGCCCTGAGCGGAGATACGGGGCAACGTCCCACTCGGAACGCAGCAATATGCCATGTCCCGCCAACGCCCAGTCCAGCGCGATCTCGCCGTCGTTGGTGCTGAGCGTGCCGCGCACCTTGACGGTTTCGTGCCGCTTGCCCTTGCTCAGCTGCCAGCTGCCGTAGGCGGCGTCGTTTTCCCTCAACACGATGCATGCGTGCTGCTGCAGGTCGCGCGGCCCGGCGGGAGCGGCATGCTGCTTCAGGTAGGCCGGCGCTGCGCACAACAGGCGCCGGTTGGAGGCGATCTTGCGGGCAATGATGCGCGCATCCGGCATCTCGCCGATGCGTATGCCGATATCGAAAGCCTGGTCCGCCAGGTTCAAGGGCCGGTCCGACAGCTGCAGCTGGACGTCCACCTCCGGATAACGCTTGCGGAATGCCGACACGGCCGGCCCGATATGCTTGCGGCCGAAGCCGAAGCTGGCGTTGATGCGCAACAGTCCCTTGGGCACGGCGCGGCTGTTGCTGACCGTGCGTTCCAGCGCTTCGATGTCGGCCAGTATGCGGCTGCCGTCCGCCAGGTAAATCTCTCCTTCATGGGTGACGCTCATGGTCCGCGTGGTGCGGTTCAGCAGCCGCACGCCCAGCCGCTGCTCGAGGTTAGCCAGGCGCTTGGTGACTGCGGGCGGGGTGACGCCGAGTTCGCGCGCCAGCGCTGCGAGGCTGCCTGCCTTGACCAGGATGGCAAAAAAAGCGAGATCCGAGAGCGTGTTCATTATTAAATTAAAAGAAATAATGGAATTAATATCAATGAATTATAAAACTATGGGCTAGTTATACAATCCCCCCTAACGACAGGACAGTGGAGGGCGGCAAATGTTTTCTGGATTCGAGCACGGCATGGCCGAGGTCAACGGCACCCGGATCAAATATCTGCGTGGCGGCAGCGGCCCCGCGCTGCTATTGCTGCACGGGCATCCGCAAACCCATGTGATCTGGCACAAGGTGGCCGAGCGCCTGGCCGAACGCTTCACCGTGGTCGCAGCCGACCTGCGCGGCTACGGCGACAGCGGCAAGCCGGCCGGACTGGCGGACCACAGTAATTATTCCAAGCGCACCATGGGGCAGGACCAGCTCGACCTGATGGCGCAGCTGGGTTTTCCGCAGTTCCTGCTGATGGGACATGACCGCGGCGGCCGGGTGGCTTATCGCATGGCGCTCGATCATCCGCATGCCGTCAGCAAACTGGTGCTGCTGGACATTGCGCCGACCCTGGCCATGTATGAACAGACCACGATGGCGTTCGCCACCGCCTATTACCATTGGTTCTTCCTGATCCGGCCGGCGCCGTTCCCGGAAATGCTGATCGGCGCCCATCCCGAGGAATACCTGAAACATACGATAGGCGGCCGCAGCGCCGGCCTGGCGCCGTTCACGCCGCAAGCCTATGCCGAGTACCTGCGCTGCCTCAACGACCCGGCCACCATCCACGGCATTTGCGAAGACTATCGCGCCAGCGCCGGCATCGACCTCGAGCACGAGCGCCATGACCTGGCGCAGGGCCGCAAGATACAGTGCCAGACGCTGGTGCTGTGGGGCGCCCAAGGCGTGATCGAAAAATGTTTCCAGCCCTTGCAGGAATGGCGGCAGCTGGCCGGCAAGCTGAGCGGCAAGGCCCTGGCCTGCGGCCACTACATTCCAGAAGAAGCGCCTGACGCCTTGCTGGCCGAAGTCCTGCCGTTCTTCAGCGCCTGAGCGGCCGAGGTTATCCCATGCATGGCAATATCCCGCAGCGTACGCTGCACAGGAAACTGGTGGATTCGCATACCGTTGTCAGGCTCGACGAGCAGCATGTGCTGCTGTATGCGGACCTGCATATCATGAACGAATACACCAGCCCGCAGGCATTCAGCAGCTTGCGCGAGAAAAACCGCAAGGTGCTGCGGCCAGGGCAGCAGCTGGCCGTGGTGTCGCACATCATTCCGACCCATCCGGTCAGCGTCGCCGAGCGCGTGATCGTCGATCCGCCGTCGGCGTTGCAGGCCAGCAACCTGAAGCGCAATTGCCGCGATTTCGGCATCAAGCTGTTCGACGCCAACCACGAAGAGCAAGGCATCGAACACATCATCGCGCCCGAACACGGCTGGATCCGGCCTGGCATGGTGGTGCTGTGCGGCGACAGCCACACTACCACCTATGGCGCCCTGGGTGCGCTCGGCTTCGGCGTCGGCACTTCCGAGGTGGAGCATATCCTGGCGACGCAAACCCTGGTTTACCGGCTGGCGCAAGACATGCGCATCAAGGTCGACGGAGCGCTGCCTGCCGGCACTTCCGTCAAGGACCTGGTCTTGCAGGTCATCACCCGCGTCGGCGCGCAGGGCGCACGCGGCTATGCGGTGGAATTTTCAGGATCGACGATTGCGGCGCTGTCGGCAGAGGCCCGCATGACTTTGTGCAACATGGCGGTGGAAGCCGGCGCCAGGGCGGCGCTGATCCGGCCTGACCAGACCACCTTCGACTACATCAGGGCGAAAGCAGCCGGCCTTGGCGAGCGGGAATTCAGGCAGGCGCTCGCGGATTGGGAGCAGCTGTATTCCGACGCCGATGCCGTCTTCGATATCGAACATGCGTTCTCGGCATCGGAAGTGGCGCCGTTCGTGACCTGGGGCACCAGTCCTGACCAGGCGGTGGCGGTCACGGCGCCGATACCCGATCCGGCGGCGGCAGCCGACGCCCATGCCCGCGCCGCCATTTCGCTGGCGCTGCAATACATGGGGCTGGCCGCAGGCGAGACCATGCTTGGCCTGCCGGTCGACCGCGTCTTCATCGGATCGTGCACCAACGGCCGCATCGAAGATTTGCGTAGCGCCGCAGCGATAGTCAGCGGCCGCCGTGTTGCGCCAACGGTCCGGGCAATGGTGGTGCCGGGTTCGGGCGCAGTGCGGCGCCAGGCGGAGCAGGAAGGTCTGGCCAAAATTTTTATCGACGCCGGGTTTGAATGGCGCCAGCCGGGATGTTCGATGTGCCTGGCGATGAACGACGACGTCCTGGCGCCTGGCGAGCGCTGCGCTTCCACCACCAACCGCAATTTCGAAGGCCGCCAGGGCCGCGGCGGGCGCACCCACCTGATGAGCCCGGCGATGGCGGCCGCCGCCGCAATCACCGGATGCATCAGCGATGTCCGCACACTGGAGAACCGGCATGCATGACAAGACAAACATAACAGGCATCGCGGCGCCGCTGCTGATCGACAACCTGGATACCGACCAGATCATGCCCAAGCAGTTCTTGCGCACCATCACCAAGGAAGGATTGGACAAGGGCGTGCTGTTTGACTTGCGGTTCCATCCCGATGGCAGCCCCAGGCCGGATTTTGTGCTCAACCGCGCCGAGTACGCGCATGCCAATATCCTGGTCGGCGGCCCCAATTTCGGTTGCGGCTCGAGCCGCGAGCATGCGGTATGGGGTTTGCAGCAACTGGGCATCGAGGCGGTGCTTGCTTCCAGTTTCGGCGAGATATTTTTCAGCAACGCCTTGAACAATCGTTTGCTGCTGGTGGTGCTGGAAGCGGACCAGATCGGCTTGCTGCTGCAGGACCAGGCGAACGACAGGCACCTGGCCATCGACCTGGAAAGGATGGAAGTCCGCAGTGCCTCGCATGTGTTTGGCTTTTCGCTTGGCGCACGCCATAAAAAGATGATTGTCGAAGGGCTCGATATGGTGGGAGCGACCTTGCAGCTGTTGCCGCGCATAGAAATGTTCGAGCAGCAGCATTGCGCCGCAGCTCCCTGGGGACGCGTGTTGCCGCCCGCATAACGACGCCGGAAGCCTGGTTTTTGGCGTGGCCGGCGCGGTCGCTGCAATTTGGCTACACTGTCAGGCCAAAAGCAACCAGGCGCCAGACATGCAAAGCACATACCAGAACCAGCAATGGTTTTACGTCAAGCGTCCCGATGGACGCGTCAGCAATGAACACTACGAGTTGCGTGCAACCGAACTGGACGGGAATCTCTCGGCCAATGAAGTGATCCTGCGCGCCAGGATCGTCAGCGTCGATCCTTATATCCGCATCCAGCAGCATGAACGCAATACCTACGACGTGCCGCATCCGCTGGGCATCGTCCAGCGCGCCGGCGTGGTGGGCGAAGTGGTGGCGTCGGCCAGCCCGCTGTTCAAGGCCGGCGACTGGGTGTCGGCCTACAGCGGCTGGCAGCTGTATGCGCGCTGCCACCACAGCGAACTCACCAAGCTTGATCCCGCCGCGGCGCCGGTTTCCACCGCGCTGGGCGTGCTCGGCATGCCGGGGCGGACCGCCTGGTTCGGACTGACCGAAGCCGGACGGCCTCGGCCCGGCGATACCTTGCTGGTGTCCGGGGCTGCCGGCGCGGTCGGTTCGCTGGTGGCGCAGTTCGGCAAACGCGCCGGCTGCCGCGTGATCGGGATTGCCGGCGGGCCCGAGAAGTGCAGATTCCTTACCGAAACGCTGAAGCTTGACGGCGCGGTCGACTATCGCGCCCATGCCACGCCGGCGGCGCTGAGCGCGGCAATCCAGTCCGCTACCGGCGGCGTCGATATCTATTTTGACAACGTCGGCGGCGCCATCACCGACGCCGTCATCCCGCTGATCAAGCGGCGCGCGCGCATCATCATTTGCGGCGCCATCAGCCAGTATGACGGCGGCCTCGACACGCCTGACCTCGGTCCGCGCTTCCTGCAGCACATGCTGTTCCAGCGCGCCACCATCCAGGGCATCCTGGCGCGCGACTTCGCCCACCGCATGGATGAAATGCTGGCGATCGTGGCGCCATGGGTGAAAAGCGGCGAGATTGTTTTCCAGGAAACCTATGTCGATGGCTTCGAGCAATTGCCGGAAGCGCTCAACAGCCTGTTCGAGGGGAAGAATATCGGCAAGCTGCTGGTGCGGGTTTGAGCCGGCGGCCGAGGAAATTCCCGTGAAGCGGGCGCGCTGATTTACAATTGGATTGCGGCAATCTTCATGGGGGAAATATGCTGGTGGTCACGACAGAAAACATCTCGGGTTACCGGGTCACGGCAGTCAAAGGCCAGGTGTTCGGGCTGGTGGTGCGCAGCCGCGGCCTGGCGGGCAACATCATGGCTGGGCTGCGCTCGCTGGTCGGCGGCGAAATCACCGAATATACGCAGCTGCTTGAGGAAGCGCGCCGCCATGCAGTCGACCGCATGGTCAAGAACGCCCATCGCATGGGCGGCAACGCAGTTGTGATGATGCGCTTCGATTCCTCGGAAATGGGACAGACCATGAGCGAGATCGTGGCATATGGCACGGCGGTGGTGGTCGAGCCGGTTGTGGCCTGACCATGTTGCGCCTGCTGCTGCTTGGTTTTGCGGTGCTGCTGGCGCTGGCCGGCCTGGTCGGCGTCATTGCCGGCGCCGACGGCGCCTGGCCGTTCGCCTTTTGGGGCTTGCTGCTGGCGGCGGCAGTATTGCTGGAACGCTGGCGCTATGCGCACGCGCCCAAACCGGACGACGGCCCTTGGCAGGAAACCGGGGAGCGTTTTGTCGATCCTGAATCGGGCCGCGTGATGAGCGTATGGTACAGCCCCGACAGTGGTGAGCGGCGTTACGTCCCCGTCAGTGAAAACGACAGCCGGCTCCCTTGACATCGCAGGTAATCAGGATATGACACAAATTTTAGGTCCCGCATTTAAGCTGGTGGAAGAAATCGACGCATTGCAACTGGCGCAGGAGGGCGGCTTCGGCGAACGGACCCGGCCCTTGCTGGTGAAGGGCGCGTTGCGTAACTGGCCGGCGCAGGAAAACTGGTCTTTTGAAAAGATGGCGCAGTTGCGCAACAAGGACGGCTCGGAGCCGACCAGGAAATTCCAGAACGGCCTGGTCGAACAGGGCGAAACGCAGGAGCGTCCGCTGCTGCCGATTGCGCCGTACCTGCGTGAACTTGCCGCGCTGGCGACCGTGCCGGTCAGCGACGAAGCCGGCCTGCTGCCGAACCGGCGGCGCCTGCAGTTGCCGCCGGGCGAGGAGTTCCACCTCAACTGGGCGCACATGCAATCGTTCACCCCGCATCGGAACTACCTGGCGCAATGGAGCATCCTGGAGGATTTCCCGCAGCTGCGCAGCGATTTCGATATCCGCAGCCTGTGGCCGGGCTGGCGCTGGACCTGGGAATCGGTATTCATGGGACCGGCCAACACCCACACCGGACTGCATCGCGATGTGCCCAACAACTGGTTTTGCCAGGCGCGCGGGATCAAGGAATTTGTCATGTTCCCGCCGTCGGAAGAAGCGTTCATGCGGCCGTCGAAAAAATACGACTGGGGCGCCACCCTGAGTTCGATCAACATCGCGCATTTCGACAAGAACCTGGAACAGCTGCGCGAGCTGGAACAGGCCAAAGGCTTGTACGCGCGGGTGGAGCAGGGCGACGCGCTGTTCATACCGAAACGGACCTGGCACGCGGTGGTGTCGCTGGCGCCGTCGATCAGCCTGGCGGTATTCGGCCTGACCGCCAAGGAAATCCTTCTGAGCGGCGTGCCGACGGCAACCAAGGACCTGCTGCACAATATGCACCTGTACCGCTGGGGGCATTGCATCTGCCACAAGCATATTACGTAGCTGACGCCGCTTGCGATGGACTGCCGGCGTGGCATGAACCATTCCCTGCTTGATGCGGCATATTTGCTGAAATGGCGGTTGTGTATCAGCGGGAGAGTCTTGCCCGCAGTTGCTCAAGGCGGGCATACATTGCCTGTGCCGGCTGAAGATATGCAGACACGCAAGATTCTTTCTTTTCCTCTGCAAATCCCTGTTCCGGATATTTTGCATGAAAGCGCGAACGCACTGCCATTTCCGCAATTTCTGCCTCATCCAGGGCCATGCCCGCAAACCTGGCCAGCCGGCGCACGATGTCGATACCGCCTTGCCGGTAGTCCAGCAGGATTGCGCGATCGTCATTTTGGGCGATGAGCAAGAATTGCGAATAATAATATTCCAGCACCTTGGCGATATAGCGGTCGCCATCGTAACTTGTCGATTCCGCGTGTGACATGCCGAACAGTTCCGGTTCAAGCAGCCCTGGCACGGCCTGCATGCCGCGCCGCTTCTGATGTGAAAAAACCACTTCGTCCGGGCTGCGGTACAACAGTACGAACGGAACCCCTGGGTAAAGCCTTCTCAGCGTGCCGGCAAAAAAGACATGCCAGCTGTCGAGCTTGATGAACAAATGCTTTTCCTGTCCGAACCTGCGCCGGCCCAGTAAAGAAATGCCGGCTTTCAGCGCAGCTTCCGTTTCAGAGGGATCCGGCTGCTGGCGGGACGCGCGCAGCAGTTCATCGATCAGAGGCACTTCAGACAGGGTGATATTTTTTTCGCTCAATCCGAGCAGTTGCGAAACCAGGGTTGAGCCGCAGCGCGAAACATGGAAAATAAATGCGCTTGGCGCGACCACGTCGGCCGCTGCCGCTGCGCATGCCGTCAGGTATTCCAGGGAACTGATGCTGGCAAAGCGCCGGCTGATTGGGGCACCGGCTTTGCAGCGTAAAATCGTGTCGGAGAAAAACGGCTCGGAAATGCGCTTGCCCGCGAGGTCGAGCCACAGGCAACGCCATTGCTGTTCTTGCCGCAGCACCTTGTAGGGTATCCATTCCTCGGCCACGACAGCCGCATCGGCTTGCCGCATCTCTTGCTGTATTGCGCTATTCATCGCTATCTGCCTCGGCTTCCAGCTGCTTGATCAAGCGTTCCGCGGTCTCGCTTTTCATCGCGGACAGGCGCGCGATGACCATGGCGCGGGTTGCACTGTCAAGCCTGCGGCTGCGCGCCTCTGCCTCGAAATCGTAGCCGGCCTGGCGGAACAGCTGGTCCGACCAGTCATTCCTTTTGCAGTCCAGGATCAGGTTGGTGCGCGCGCTGTCCCCGCAATTCTCGACACTGTGAGGCAGGCTGAAATCGGCATACCAGCACTCGCCTGCGCGCATGTCCAAGGCTTGTCCCCCAAGCAGGAATCGCACTTGCCTGCTGGTCTCGATCGGGATGTGGACGCGAAAGACATCAAACTGATATCCGGTATGCAGGTCCCGATGTTCCTTGATGAGCGCGCCGGGCGCCAGGCGCAGCAGCCTGGCCGACTCTATCTCGCATTCGAAGGTGTTGAAGATGCCGGCGATATAGGGGCATAGGCCGAGCAAAGGCGTATCCAGGCGGGTGGCGCTGCCTGGGTGGGAATAGATATCGTCCGCCTTGCCGGATGCCGAGCGCAGCGCCAGGCCCGACCATAGGCCGTCATAGTCTTCGGTATGGAAATGCGGCGGCCATTCCATGGCTTCGCAAGCGCGCAAATCCTTCAGCAGCGCATCAGGATCAAACAGCAGCGGCAACTTGAGGCATCGGTTCATTCGGCTACCTTCAATCCAATTGATATGTCGGTTGCAGCGCTTCTCAGCCTGGCGGCAGCGCGGGTAAAATCTTGCGCCGGAGTACTTTATTTGAGGCAACTCCAGCCGTCAAGGCGGCTTCTGTTATAAGCTTGCTCCAGCAATGGATGTCAGCCGTAGTGACGGCCACCGTATTGACGGCCACCGTATTTACTTCAATTCCTCAGAAAATTCAGCATGCTCACTTCTTCCTTTGCCATGCCGGCCGGCATTTCGCTGCGGCCTGCGGCCACCGGCGACCAGCCCTTTCTGGCAACTCTGTATCGTTCCGCCCGTCCGGATCTGCAGTTGATCGACGGCGAACCCGAATTCATCGAAACGGTGGTCGCCCAGCAATATGCCGTACATGCGCAGGGCACCGGAGAAGAGTATCCAAACGCCATGCATTTCGTCATCGAGAAAACCCAGGCCGCCGTCGGCGCCTTGGTGGTGGATTTCGGCCACAATGAAGTGCGCGTTATTTACCTTGCTTTCATTGCCGCCGCCCGCGGCTTCGGCTACGGCAAGGCAGTCCTGCGCGGCGTGCTGCAAGCCGCCGGCAATGTACAGTGCCCGGTTACGGTGGTGGTCTGGCACAACAATCGCGGCGCCAAGCGCATCTACCTGGAACTCGGATTCCAGGTGGAGGAATCGCAATTGATGGCCGATCGCATGGTGTGGTATCCGCGCCAGCCTTGAATCCCTTTAGCTGAACACCACCTGGAAATAGGCGCCGGCCGGATCGCGTCCGAGCGGCGCCAGGCGCGATACGTAAACGCCTTCCAGGCGCTGGCGTTGCGGCAAATCGATCGCACACGGGCCTTCGAGAAAATCGGTGGCTTGCTGCGCAGTCAGCGTGACGATGAACGGCAGGCGCTGCTGTTCCGGCGCATACGGGTTGCGGTATTGCGCTTTCACATTCACGCTGTCGACCAGCACCGGCAAGGCGCTGCCGTCCGGCAGCTGCAGCGCGCAGACCTGTCCGGTCGAGGGAGTGAAATAAGCGGCGTCAACGAGTTCTAGCATCGGATTCAATCTATCTATCGGCAATGAAAAACGGCAGCGGGCAGGCCGCTAGCCGGCCTGCCCGCTATTGCTGTCCGCTAATTACGGGACGGGAAAATACCCACCAGCGCGATGCTGAAGTTCAGCGCCAGGTAAGGGTTCATGCTGCCCACAGGTATGTTGTTGCCGGTGAGTGCATTGGTGACGGTGCCGCCGGCGCTGCCGCTGCTGCCGCCCAAAGGAATGGTCCCGGCCGCCGAGCCCCAGATCGCCGCGCCTTGCGGGCCCGCAGGCGATCCGGACAAGATGTTGTTGGTCGCGCTCGGCACCAGCTGGTTGCCGGTGGTATTGCTCGATACCATGTAGCCGCTGCCGCCGCCCGACGGCGTAAAGGTGGCGACATGGGTATGGGACGGCATATTGTTGATGGTGATCGAGATGTTTTCAGTGCCGGCCGCTTCGCCGAGTACGCGCGGCGTCAAGCCGATGCCGTTGCCTTGGCCGATCGGCACCCGTCCTTGCAGATTCGGCAGCTGGAAGGATGTCGTGCCGTTGCCGCCGTAGGTGGTGCCCAGCAGCGAGAACAAGGCTGCATATTGCTGAATGGCGAGCGTCTGGCCGTTGCATTGCTGCCAGCCGTTAGGATTAAACTGAAAACCGAAAGTCATTATGCTGCCGAGAAACACTTCCATGGAAATCTCCCTTGTCATTGCTGCGGTTTAAGACCGGTGTTTTTGCTATTCGAGGCCGGCTGGCTTTACTGCGGTAATGCTTAATTGCGCGAAGGAAAAATACCCGCCAAGGCGATGCTGAAGTTCAGCGCCAGGTAGGGATTCATGCTTCCCACTGCTTGGCTGTTGCCCGTGAGGGCGTTGCTCACCGTAGCTCCGGAGCCGCCGCCGGCGCCGCCCAAGGGGATGGTGGGCGCGGTCGAGCCCCAGATCGCCCCGGCCGAGGTGCCGGCGGGCGATCCCGACGGGATGTTGTTGGTCGCGGTGGGCGCCAGCAGGTTGCCGGTGGTGTTGCCTGACACCGTGTAGCCGCTGCTGCCGGCAGGTGTAAAGGTGGCGGTATGGGTGTGGGACGGCAGGTTGCTGATGCCGATCGAGATGCTTTCGGTGCCGGAAAACTCGCCGATCACACGCGGGCTCAGCGTGGCGCCGTTGCCTTGGCAAAGCGGCATTCGTCCTTGCAGGTTCGGCAGTTGAAAGGTTTGCACGCCGTCGCCGCCAAAGTTGGTGCCTAGCAAGGCGAACAAGGCCGAATATTGATCGATGCCGAGCGTTTGGCCGTTACATTGCTGCCAGCCGCTGGGATTGAATTGAAAACCGAAAGTCATGATGCTACCGAGAAATATGTTCATCGCATTTCCTTCGTTGAGTAGCCTGTTTTGATATGGATCAAGGTTGCTGAATGTTAACTTCCAGCAAGCCGAAGTTGAACAGGAAAACCCGGATTCGGCAATAGGATTCAGCAATACTTGCTTGAAAAATGTCGTAGCAAGAGTCTTGTGGACAATCAACTGAGGCCAGAATCGCACGGATACAGTGAGATACAATTAAGATTAACAATTGGCTTGCGTGTAACACATTGACTTGGTGTAATATATTTCTTAAAAGAAAGCTGGGTAGGGAAACCAGCTATGTCCCCCAGGTTGACATTATCTGTATGTTAACTTTCATTTTGGCGCGCCTTGCGCCAGTCACAGTCCTTTGAATCCGTTGTCGCGGTAATACGATTTTTAATTGAAGTCTGCTCAGCCGTACCGCTGTGTTCCGGCGCCGGGCAGCTTAAGCACAGTTTCTGCGTGACGAATACGCGGCGTCGATGTCGATGCCGCACGGTTTGTTGAAGCGAGGAGCAGGCGGGCGGCCGACCAGGTCTTGGCTAGCCGTGCGCGTTGCCTGGTTGAGTAGTGCAGGTTCAATGAGGAAATCACTCCATGAAACGCCACGGATCTATGAACCACATCTATCGCCTGGTCTGGAGCACTGTGACCAACGGCTGGATTGCAGTTGCGGAAACAACCCGCGGGCGCGGCAAGGGCGGGCGCCGCAAACTGGTGGCGGCGGCCTTGTCGCTGACGGCGATTGCCGCCCAGGCGGCGCCGACCGGCGGCCAGGTTGTCGCCGGCAGCGGCACTATCCGCCAATCCGGCGCCACCACCACGATCAGCCAGACCAGCCAGAACGCTACCCTGAACTGGAACGGTTTCAACATCGCTCCGCAAGAAACGGTGAATTTCGTGCAGCCCTCGGTCAGCGCGATTGCCGTCAACCGCATATTCGATACCAACGGCACGCAGATCCTCGGCCGCCTGAATGCCAACGGCCAGGTATTCCTGATCAACCCGAACGGCATCCTGTTCGGCGCCGGCGCCCAGGTCAATGTCGGCGGCCTGGTTGCGTCCACCCTGGATTTGCATGACGCGAGCCTGAACGGCAATACCCGCATTTTCAGCGGCAGCGGCTCTGGCAGCGTGCTCAATCAGGGAGCGATCACGGCGGCCAACGGCGGCTACGTCGCCTTGCTCGGCAACCATGTCAGCAACCAGGGCACGATCAGCGCGCCGCAGGGCGCGGTGGCGCTCGGCGCCGGCAATGCTGTCACCCTCACGTTCAGCGGCAACAGCCTGCTGCAGCTGCAGGTCGACCAGAGCGTGCTGAACAGCGCGGCAGAAAACGGCGGACTGATCCAGGCCGACGGCGGCCGCGTGATCATGAGCGCCGGGGCCAAGGATGCGTTGCTGGCCAGCGTCGTCAACAACACCGGCGTGATTGAAGCGCGCACGGTGGAAAACCAGGGCGGCACGATTACCCTGCTGGGCGGCATGGCGGCAGGCACCGTCAACGTCGGCGGCACGCTTGACGCCAGTGCGCCTGGCGGCGGCAATGGCGGTTTCATTGAGACCAGCGCAGCAAACGTCAAGGTGGCGAATAGCGCCAGGATCACCACGGCCGCGGCGCTGGGCCTGGCAGGCACCTGGCTGATCGATCCGACGGATTTCACGATCGCGCCTAGCAACGGCGACCTGACCGGCGCCGCGCTTAACGCGTCATTAAGCTCGGGCAATGTGACAATTTCTTCGGCCAGCGGCGCCAGCGGCACCAGCGGCAATATCAACGTCGACGATACGGTCAGCTGGAACGGCCACAAGCTGACCCTGAACGCTAGCAACGATGTGAACATCAACGCCACGATGACGGCCAGCGGGTCCGCCAGCTTGGACCTGGAGCCTGGCAGCGGCCATGTCAATGTCGCCTTGGGCAGCAGCGGGTTCAACGGCCGCGTCAATTTCAGCGGCAGCGGCGTGCTGACGATGAACAACCATGTCTATACGGTCATCAACTCCCTGGGCACGGCCGCCAGCAGCGGCGACGGCAGCCTGCAGGGAATGGTGGGAAATCTCGCGGGCTACTATGCGCTCGGCAGCGACATCAGCGCTGTCGCCACTTCCGCCTGGAACAGCGGCGCGGGCTTCACGCCGGTAGGCACAGGCGCCACATTCTTTACGGGAGCATTCGACGGCCTGGGCCACACCATCAACGGCCTCGCGATCACCCCGAGCGCAAGCAGCTCGGGTCGCGGATTGTTTGGAGAATCGAGCGGCGTGGTGCGCAACGTCGGTTTGGTGGGGGGGAGCGTTTCCGTCACCGGTTCGAACTATACCGGCCAGCTGGTGGGTTACAACAGCGGCCCCATAAGCAACAGTTACTCGACCGGCAGCGTGAGCGCCAGCGGCGCCTCCGATTACATCGGCGGCTTGGTGGGATGGAACCAGCAGGGCGGCACGATTACCAGAAGCTATGCTACCGGCACGGTGAATGGTGGCGCGAGCGGCCTTGGCGTCGGCGGGTTGCTTGGTGCTTTGCAAGGGGGTACGGTCAGCTATAGCTACGCAACGGGGAATGTGATCGGCAGCAGCAGTGTCGGCGGATTGGTTGGCTATGCCTACGGTGCGGTCGGCATCACCGCATTAATTACCAACAGCTATGCCACCGGCTCTGTGAGCGGCGCGTCATATGTAGGCGGCTTGCTCGGTTCCAATTATGGTTTTACCGGCTCGGCCAGGGTGACCAACAGTTATGCGACCGGCAACGTCTCCGGCACCAGCGCTGTCGGCGGCCTGGTTGGCCACAATTACGGCAATACGGGCGGGACTCCTGCGATCGACAACAGCTATGCCACAGGCAGTGTCACGGGCACGGCCGGCGCTAGCTTTGTCGGCGGCTTGGTGGGCAATAACGATGGCTTCGGCGGCGGTGGAACAGTCACCAACAGCTTTTCGACGGGCAGCGTAAGCGCGGGAGCCGGCTCGACCCTGGTTGGCGGCTTGATTGGCAATAGCACCGGCGCCGTCACCGGCAGTTTCTGGGACAAGACAAGCTCCGGCCAGGCTACGTCCGCCGGCGGCACCGGCATGACCACTGCCAACATGCAGAACCAGGCCAATTTTACATCGAGCACCGCCGCCAACGGCAATCTGAATCCCGCATGGGACTTCAGCGGCACCTGGATAATGTCCGGCGGCTATCCGCTATTACTTTCCGGCATGACGGCGCTGACCGTCACAGCCAACAATGCCAGCAGCACTTTCAACGGCGCGGCCTATGCCAGCAACAATGGCGTGACTTACACCGGCCTCAATGGCTATCGATATTCGGCCATGCCGAGCGGCCTGGCAGGCAGCTTAAGCTACGGCGGAACGTCGCAAACGGCGGTCAACGCCGGCACTTACACGATCATCGCGTCGGGTCTTTCCTCCACCGGCCAGCAGGGTTACCTCATCACTTTCGTTAACGGCGCATTGACCATCAATCCGCTGGCGCTGACCGGCAGCATCAGCGCCGGCAGCTCCGTCTATGGTTCGGCCCTGGTGCCCGGCACGGTGAGTTTCACCAATATGGTCGCTGGCCATACCGTCACGGCTGCGCCTGTGGCCGTCAATACGGCGGGCCTGACCAGCGGCAGCGGCCACTTGACGGCCGGTACGCATAACGGCATCGAGTCGGTGAGCGGTACGCTGAGCGGCGCCGATGCGGGCAATTACACCTTTGCCGGCGCCATTGGCAATTACACCGTTACGCCGCTGGCCTTGACCGGTTCGATAGGGACGGGCAGCTCGACTTACGGTTCGGTGCTGGCGCCGGGTGCTGCGAACTTCACCAATGCGGTGTCAGGCGATGCGCTGGGCACGGCGACGGTTGGCGTCAATACCACCGGCTTGACCAGCAGCAGCGGCCACCTGGTTGCCGGCACGCATACCGGTATCGAAACGGTCAGCGCCTTGAGCGGGGCCGATGCCGGCAACTACACATTCAGCGGCGTCACGGGCAACTACACCGTCAACCAATTGGCGTTGAACGCCACGGTTGGCGCAGGCAGCTCGACTTACGGTTCGGTGCTGGCGCCGGGCGCGGTGAATTTCACTAATACCGTGAGCGGCGACCTGGTAACGCCGGGCGCAGTCACCGTGAATACGACCGGCCTGACCAGCAGCAGCGGCCACTTGATTGCCGGTACCCACACGGGTATCGAATCGGTGGGCACGGCCCTGGGCGGAGCGGACGCCGGCAACTACACCTTTGCCGGCGCCATTGGCAATTACACCGTTACGCCGCTGGCCTTGACCGGTTCGATAGGGACGGGCAGCTCGACTTACGGTTCGGTGCTGGCGCCGGGTGCTGCGAACTTCACCAATGCGGTGTCAGGCGATGCGCTGGGCACGGCGACGGTTGGCGTCAATACCACCGGCCTGACCAGCAGCAGCGGCCACCTGATAGCCGGTACCCATACCGGTATCGAATCGGTGGGCACGGCCCTGGGCGGAGCGGACGCCGGCAACTACACCTTTGCCGGCGCCACGGGCGATTACACCGTCAGCCAGCTGGCCCTGACCGGCACGGTTGCGACGGGCAGCTCGACCTACGGTGCGGTCCTGGTCCCGGGCGCGGTGAATTTCACCAATGCGGTGTCAGGCGATGCGCTGGGTACGGCCACGGTTGGCGTCAATACCACCGGCCTGACCAGCAGCAGCGGACACCTGATTGCGGGCACGCATAACGGCATTGAAACGGTCAGCGCCTTGAGCGGGGCCGATGCCGGCAACTACACCTTCAGCGGGGTCACGGGCAACTACACCGTGAGTCCGTTGGCATTGACCGGCAGCATCGGGACTGGCAGTTCGACCTATGGTTCGGTGCTGACGCCAGGTGCGGCGAACTTCACCAATGCGGTCTCAGGCGATGTGCTGGGTACGGCCACGGTCGCGGTCAACACGACTGGGCTTACCAGCAGCAGCGGGCACTTGATCGCCGGCACCCACACCGGCATTGAATCGGTCAGCGCGCTGAGCGGGGGCGATGCGGGCAATTACACGTTTACCGGACCAACCGGCGACTATATCGTCAGCCAGCTGGCCTTGAGCGGCACGGTTGCGGCGGGCAGCTCAGTCTACGGTTCGGTGCTGGTCCCGGGCGCGGTGAATTTCACCAACGCCGTGAGCGGCGACCTGGTCACGCCGGGCGCCGTCACGGTGAATACGACCGGCCTGACCAGCAGCAGCGGCCACCTGATTGCCGGCACCCACACCGGCATCGAATCGGTGGGTACGGCCTTGGGCGGGGCGGACGCTGGCAACTACACCTTTGCCGGCGCCACGGGCGATTACACCGTCAGCCAGCTGGTCCTGACCGGCACGGTTGCGACGGGCAGCTCGACCTACGGTGCGGCCCTGGTGCCGGGTGCGGCGAACTTCACCAATGCGGTCTCAGGCGATGTGCTGGGGACGGCCACGGTTGGCGTCAACACCACGGGTCTTACCAGCAGCAGCGGCCATCTGATTGCCGGCACGCATAACGGCATTGAAACGGTCAGTGCGCTGAGCGGGGCAGATGCCGGCAACTACACCTTCAGCGGGGTCACGGGCAACTACACCGTCAACCAATTGGCGTTGAACGCCACGGTTGGCGCAGGCAGCTCGACCTACGGCTCGACCCTGGCGCCGGGCGCGGTGAATTTCACCAACACCGTGAGCGGCGACCTGGTCACGCCGGGCGCCGTCACCGTGAATACGACCGGCCTGACCAGCAGCAGCGGCCACCTGATTGCCGGTACCCACACGGGCATCGAATCGGTGGGCACGGCCCTGGGCGGAGCGGATGCCGGCAACTACACCTTTGCCGGCGCCACCGGCGACTACACCGTCAGCCAACTGGCCTTGAGCGGTTCGATAGCGACGGGCAGCTCGACCTACGGCGCAGCGCTGACGCCCGGCGCAATCAGCATATCGAATGTCATCTCGGGAGATCTTGTCAACGCCCCCGGCGTTTCGGTGAACACGACTGGGCTGACCAGCAGCAGCGGCCACCTGATTGCCGGCACCCACATCGGCATCGAATCGGCAAATGGCGCCTTGAGCGGCGCCGATGCAGGCAACTACATATTGGGCAGCATTAGCGGCGACTATACGGTCAGCCGGCAGTCGGTCACGGTCACCGCCAGCGGCGTCAGCAAGGTCTATGACGCAACGACTTCCGGTTCGGCGATATTGGCCGGCAGCGGCCTGATAGGCGGCGACAAGGTGACATTCAGCGATACCTCGGCAACTTTTGGCGACAAGAATGCAGGCACGGGCAAGACGGTTACCGTTTCTGGCATCAGCGCCGGCGGGGCGGATGCCGGCAACTACCTGGTCAGCAACGCCACCGCATCGACCACTGCCGATATCACGCCGCTGGCCATCACCGTTGCCGCCATCGGCGCCAATAAAACCTATGACGGCAATACGACGGCCGCGGTGACGCTCAGCGGCGGACTGGCCGGCGATGCGCTGACGTTCAGCGATACCTCTGCCAACTTTGCCGACAAGAATGCCGGCGCCGGCAAGACCGTGACAGTAGCGGGCATCAGCGCAAGCGGCGCCGATGCCGGCAACTATATAGTGAGCAGCACGGCCACGACCAGCGCCAGTATTACGCCGGCGACGCTTACCTATAATGCCGTCCCGGCAAGCGCCATTGCCGGGCAAACGCCGGCCGGCCTGAGCGGTACCTTGAGCGGCCTGGTGGGAGGCGATACGCTGGACAGTGCTACGGCCGGCAGCCTGACCTGGACCAGCAACGTCCAGCCGACCAGCCTGCCGGGACTGTATGCGATTGACGGCGGCGGCCTGAGCGCGATGAACTATGTGTTCGTGCAAGCGGCAGGCAACGCTACCGCGTTGACCTTGAAACCGGGGTCGGCCCCCGTCTCGGTGCAGAACGTGATCACCGCGCTGGATTCGGTTTTTGCCACCCCGCACGCGGGCATCAACCTGGCGGCGCTCGACCTGGTGCAGTTCAATGTCCAGCCGCCGAACAATAAAATCGGCGATGGCATGAACGGTGTGGAAGTGAAGATCACGGGCGGCGGAGTCAAGCTGCCGGACAATATTGTGAGCACGGATGAATAAGCGAGCCTCAATGAAAAATAACGGTAGGTACCTATATCCAATGAAGCCGATCATCGCAGCCATGCTGCTCAGCTATCCATCCTTCGCCGCGCTTGCGGCCGATCAGGTGACTCCGCCCGGCGCCGGTTCGATACTGCAGCAGATCCAGCCGCTCAAGCCGGCGCTTCCCTCGTCGACGGGAACCGGCCTGACCATCGAACGGAAGGGCGGCGCCCAGCAGCCGGCGGGTGCGGCATTCAGCGTCACCAGCATCCAGCTGTCCGGCAATACCGTGTTCGATACGGCAACCCTGCATGCGCTGGTGGCCGACGCCGAGGGCAAGAACCTCACTTTGGCCCAGCTCGGCGAAGTGGTTGCGCGCATCACCGACTACTACCATAACCACGGCTATCCGCTGGCGCGCGCCATCATCCCGGCCCAGACCATCCAAGGCGGCGTGGTCAAGGTGACGGTGATCGAGGCCCGTTACGGCCAGGTCAAGCTTGATAACCGCAGCCGGGTGAGCGACGCCTTGCTGCAGCAAACCTTGTCGCCTTTGCAAGCCGGGCAAGTGGTTACACAGGCGGGGCTTGACCGCACGCTGCTGCTGGCCTCGGATATCCCGGGCGTCGCCGTCAGTGCGCTCCTGAAGCCGGGCGAAGCAGTCGGCACTTCCGACCTGCAGGTGCAAGCCGATCCGACGGCGCAGGTCGCCGGCAATGTGACGCTGGACAATTTCGGCAACCGCTATACCGGCAGGGCTCGCCTCGGCGCCGCCGTGAATGTCTTCAATCCGCTGCACCATGGCGATATCCTCAGCATCGGCGCGCTGACCAGCGGCAGAGACATGAATTACGGCAGCATTGCCTATGAAACCCTGCTCAACGGCCTGGGCACGCGCATGGGCGGTTCCTATTCGGCGCTGCATTACATCCTCGGCGATAACCTGGGCGCGCTGGACGCGCGCGGCACCGCGCAGGTGGCGAGCATCTGGGTCAAACATCCCTTCATGCGCACGCGCGACGCCAATCTGTACGGCCAGATCCAGTACGACCGCAAGCAACTGAACGACCGTATCGGCGTCAGCAACATCAAGACTGACCGCCATCTGGATAATTGGAGCGCGAGCCTGAACGGCGACTGGCGCAACGGTGTGCTGGCCGGCGGCATCGGCACCTGGAATATCGGCATCACCGCGGGGCGTGTCGGCTTCGATGACCGGGCGGCGCAACTGTCTGATTCCGTCACCGCCAAAACGCAGGGCAGCTACACGAAATGGAACGGCAATCTCGCGCAGCTGCAAAACCTGACGCAGAACGATTCCCTGTATTTCGCACTGGCCGGCCAATGGACAAACGGCAATCTGGATCCTGCGGAAAAAATGGTCGCTGGCGGCCCCTTTACGGTACGCGCCTATGACATCGGCGCACTGTCGGGCGATACCGGGGTTTTCGGTTCGATCGAACTGCGGCACGAGCTCGGCCAGTTCGCGAGCGGACGCTGGCAAGTGCTGGCCTTCGTCGACAGCGAACACGTGACGGTCAACAAGAATCCCTGGCTGCCGGGCGACAATGGGGCGACACTGAGCGGAGCCGGCGTCGGCATGAACTGGAGCGGACCGGACCAGTGGCATGCCAAGCTCTATATCGCCGCGCCGTTCGGCGCGACGCCGCAGCTGATTGGCGACAATAAGTCCGTGCGCGCCTGGGCCGAAATCGGCAAGGCGTTTTAGGGAGCCTTCAATCCAGGGTCTTACATCTTCTGCGGGTAATAAAGCTGGTAGAACCAGGAGCAGGCGGTTTCAATCTGCGCCTGTATGCGCGGCGGAATATCGTGCCGTTTCGGCTTGCTGATCTGGCGCGCCTGCTTGTGGCTGTATTTCATGTGGTAGTGGCTGTCGCTTTCCTGCAGCCCGATCGCCAGATGATCAGGATCGATTTCGAACGGCGATAGTCCCAGCCAGGAATACAGGTGCGCCATGCAGGCCGAGGGCCGCTCCATCAAGTCTTCGAAACGGATGAAATACAGGCGTTCCTGCACATGCTTGGGAAGGTCGGCAACCGCATGCAGGGAGATCAGCGGCGCACCGATGGCCTTGTCTTTGGCGAACAGCATGTCAGCCCGCCCGAAGCGGTCGAAGTCGGCCAGGTGGTCGATGAAGTCGACCAGGATCGTACGCTGGTGCTGCGCTTCGATCGAACCGTAGATTTGTCCGAGTTCGCGCAGGCACACGATCAGCTTGGCGTTCGGTTCGATATGCAGCAGCAGCTCTATCGCATGCAGCCACGCGCGGTTCTTGTCCACTACCGCCTTCTTGCCGCAATCGTGGTGCCAGCCCCGCAAGAATCCCTGCATCGCCGACGTCAGGTGGGCATAGCTTTGCTCGAATTGGGTATCGAGCTGCGACAGGAAAAAAGTGTCTTCGCTGATCATGCGGCGGATCCCCAGCAAGGTGTTGCACAGGGGAGAGCTATGTCCTTCGCAATGAATCTCGGGGTGTTGGGCCAACAGTTGGCACAGCAGCGTGGAACCCGCCCTGGGTAAACCCGTTACGCCGACGAATGCTGGAATCATCTCATGGCCTTTGTTCTCATATTGAATGGCTGCCCGGCACGTTTGCGGCACTGCTGAGCGCAGGAAAACCGTTCGTCAAATATTACCGCATCCTGCGCCTGTGTGGCGTAGCTGACGCTTGAATCACGGACATGAACCGTTCCGGCCGCTGCGTTTTGAGGCATCATGTATGCTGCCGCCTGGCCGTCGCGGGGCGCCGTATCCTGTGGAGTGTTGAATGGAAAAAAATTTGACCGCAGTACCGCATGCCTTGAATGCATCGCAGCGCGCGGCGCATTACGGCCACCGTGGCGCTGTCATGTGGCTGACCGGATTGCCTGCGTCCGGCAAGTCTTCGCTTGCCATGGCCCTGGAGCATGCGCTGACGACGCTGGGATATTCCTGCTACGTGCTGGATGGCGACAATATACGCAAAGGCCTGAATGCAAATCTCGGTTTCAGTCCAGCGGACAGAAGCGAGAATATCCGTCGCGTAGGCGAGGTCGCCGCCTTGTTTGCCGACGCCGGCCTGATCTGCATCACGGCCTTCATTTCTCCTTACCGGGCCGACCGTGCGCGAGCCAGGCAATCCTGCGGAGAGGCGTTTCACGAAATCCATCTCGCTGCCGATCTGGCGACCTGTGAATCGCGCGACCCCAAGGGCTTGTACAAGAAGGCGCGTTCGGGTGAATTGCGTGAGTTTACCGGCATCAGCGCGCCATATGAAATACCGGAGCAGCCGCAGCTCGCCATCGATACCGGCCATGAAAGTATCGCAGCAAGCGTGAAGAAGCTGGTGGCGTATGTTGAGCGCAATTTTCCGCTCGACGCACATTAGATCGTTCGGCCTGGAAATACCGCTTAACTGAACTGGTTCTGCAACAGATACGCCCGGGCAGCAAGCGCGGCCCGGGCGTTTTTTTGCCTATGCGCCGGCGGCGGCGGCCAAGAACGGCAGTCCGCACATCTGCCGTACACGGCGACCATCACAAGCGATCCGGCTGGAGTGCGGGCCGCGATGGCGGCGGCATTGAAGAAGACCAAACCTTGCCAAACCTTGACATGAAATATGGCGGACAAAATCCGCATCGATGGCATCGTCGCGTTTTTTTTGAAATGAAAAAAATTTGCACAGTTCGGACGCGACAGCATGCATGGATGTGCCGCATAAGGTTACAGATCATTTCAGAGCCATTCTGAACCGCAATTTTTTCACTTCCTGATGCCTGCGCGCGCCGCCTCCAGCGCATCGTTTACGAATGAAAAACCGTTTCCGATGCATCGTGTTCACGACCTTCAAATAGTGTCATGCCGGCTTCGCATCAATGAAATGCAGGTGCCAATTTTTGGTTCTACTAAACAAAACGGCATTGGCGCTAAACAAAAATATTGCTGCAACTAAACAACGAATTACTGCTCTCTCGTACCGATTGAAGTGATTTTTTTCTTGACGTTCTCATTAGTGTCAATGTTCTATAGTTACCCTACTTCAACATTATTTGACAATAAAAGACATGTATTAACATTCAATTCGAATGGCACATGTCTTGCATAACCTCAGGGAGGCGAGCGCTTGCGCGGCGTATCGTCAGCACCTTCCAAGCGCGCCATGGCAAGGTTCGTTGTATATCTTCACCTGTGTAAAGACCGCAGTTAGTAGAACGTTTTATTAATCGGATCAAGCAATTCGGACGGATCGCAATACGTTATGAAAAGCTGGCACAAAAATATCTGTCATCTCTTTACCCTGTTTGCACCGCTATCCGGACCGCTTATTTGTTAACAAGGCAAAGGCGAAATGCGAATAGGAGAAATAGCAAATCGAGCAAAAGTAAGCGCACGTATCTTGCGTTACTACGAGTCGCAAGGACTGATTCTGTCACAGCGCCTGGCTAACGGTTACCGCGATTATCCGCTGCAGACCGTGGAAATCGTCAGGCAGATCAAGGACCTGATTGAATGTGGTTTCAGCACACGGCAGATTGGCACTTTCCTGCAGTCTTCCGGAAGCGAAAATTTTGATCCAAAACAAGGCGCCGCGGACCTGGCGCCACACATAGAGAAACTTCACGAACTGGATGGTCTGATCGACGTGTTGACCGAACGCCGGCGCCGGCTCTCCGAGCGTATTGCCTTGTTCGGTTCCCGCGCCGTTGCGTCGGTGAAGTAAAACAAAAAAATTATTCGAATGATTCAGGCACGCCATCGTCGTTGACGATGGCGCGGGATAGGCTGCGACAGTGTTTCGCGAGGAATTAGAAAACACGGTAGCTGGATAGACTAAAAATTGAACACGCTCAGTTTTAGCAACAGGGAATTGTCCCACCACCACCAGCCTCAGGAGATCCAAAATGGCATTGTTTTCAAACTCACCATCCCGTCGTATTAAAACCGCATTGCGCCAAGGCGGCCAAGGCATGTCGGAATACATCATCATCGTAGCGCTGATTGCGGTTGTCAGCATCGGCGTGTTTGCGGCTTTTGGCGGCGTTATTCGACATCAGGTTGCGGGCATGGCACAAGAAATGTCGGGCAACGATGGTTCGACAGAGATCACGGCAGCCAAAACCGCGGCAGATTTGGCTAAGACCAAAGCAGCTACCCAACGCACCATGAAAGATTACGGCAGCGACAACCGCTGATCGACCGCCGCTCCGGCCCGCATCGCTGCAGGCCGGAGCAAATCCTCGAATCTCAATCAACACGCTCCGTTTAGCGGGGCTTGCCGCGGCTGGGTGTTTCAGCTGCGAAAAAATACTTTCAAATACTTTCATCAGAAAAGTAATGAATTGGTTCGGCCGGAGGCCGTCAGTCAATCATCAATAATTGATTTCTGATAGGGAGCGCATAGTGAAACGGGCATCGGAAAAGAGCAGGGTCAACAGGAGCACGGCTCTTGGCGGCTGGCGCCAGCGCGGCGCGGTGCTGCCTATTGCCATCTTCTTTTTTGCGGTGCTGTGCGTGGGCCTGTTTGCCGTCTACAACATGGCGCAGGTGACCAGCGAGAAGCGGCAGCTGGTGAACGCCGCCGACGCCATCGCTTTCAGCACCGCTAACGTTGCCGCTGAAGGCTTGAACTACACCGCATATACCAACCGCGCCATGATTTCCAATTACCAGGCGGTGGGACAGATGACGGCGATGTGGTCGAGCGTCGGCATGTCGGACCAGTACTGGAAAAACAACAGCAAGGTATTGAAGGGCATCGCTGCCCTGACCAAATTCATTCCCTATATCGGCTCCGCCTTGTCGGGCGTCACCAACGCCATCTCCAAGTTCGGCGACTTCTGGGAAAAGATAGTGAACGGCGTGCGCCTCACCAGCCAGGTGCTGGCCAATGCCGGCACCGCCACCGTATCCTTGTCGAACTATGCGATCTTCGCCTCGCAGCAGGTGCACCTGGCGACCACGGTGTCCTCCATGATCAGCATGCAGAACGACCTGCTGGCAGCCAATGCGCCGCAAGCCGAATACATCCCGCAAACCATCGTCTACCAGATCGGCAAGAGCATGGTCGATTTCGGCAGCATGATCAAGCTGCACCAGCCGCCGCGCAAATTCCTCGGCCTGACCAAGATGCAGGAGGCCGGGGAAAAGGACAAGGACAAGATTGAATTCAACCTTGTGCATCATATGATGATGAAGGAAATGTTCAACTTCACCAGCGGCAGCGGCGGCCGCCGCCTGTTTCCGAATGCCGTCGGCCTGTGGGCGGTCGACGGCTGCAATCTTTCTGCCATCAACGGCATGCTGACCGGCCTGGAAACCAACGGCCTGGAACAGATCGTGCCGGCGCTGAAAGGCAATGTCGCCGCCGATGTCATCGGCCCTGTGATCGAAGCCTTCATGAATACGGTGGGCGTCATCGTCAGCCCCATCATGTGCCTGTATGAACGCACCGGCGGCACGCGCATGATGCAGATGCAGGACGGCACCTACGGCTGGAGCAACTTCGATGTGATCGACATCAATCCGCACCTGTTCAATATCCACATTCCGCTGGCCGGCGCCGTGACCATGTCCAAGGTCGGCCGCCAGGGCGTGGATGCAAACCAGGAAATTCCCGAGGACATGAAAAAATTCTCGGATGTGGTGAAGGCCGACGACGCTGCCAAAAAAGCCTATTGGGGCGAGGCGACCGGCCTCGACGATTGCATGTATTTCACCTTGCCCAGCGGTGAAATCTATGCGCCTCGCCTGGGCGGCAAGAGCGGCGCATGCGCTTCGCTGGCCGCCGGTTCGGCAAAAAAATACTACAACCGCGGCGTCATGAATATTGCCAGGGCGGCCGGCAACAGCGCCATGAAAGGCCAATCCGCCAACGCCAACGCCACCAGCACGCTCAACAACTCCATCGTGGCGCCGCTGGAGCCGGCGCTGGAAGCCGCCGGCAACGGCCTTAACTCAAGCAATTCGTCAGGAAGCGTGATCAACATGCCTAACGGCAGCACCAGCACCGTGCTTGGCGGTTCTCCCGCGGGCATGCCGGCTTCGGGCTCATCGCTGAATGCACCCAGCCCGGGCAGCGGCGATCCGGAAGTGCAGCTGGCGACCGCACTGGCGCAGCAGGCGGCGAATTTCCAGAATCTCTCGAACCTGGGCGGCAATGTGGCAACTTCCGTGTCGAACATGCTGGGACAAGGCTTTTCAATGGCCCAGGAAGCTGCCGGCGATCCGCTCAACAATGTCAACGGTTTCCTGAAGTTCCTTCTGAATGCGCTGGGCCTGGGCGATCTGATCGATGTCATCAACATGCGTACATCGCGCGGCACCGAAACCTTGTTCCAGCGCCCCGGCCTGGGCGGCGTGGTCGCAGCCGACATGGGCTTGCCGGCGGAACGGTTCGGCTTCTGGGAAATGCGCGACGCCAATATCGGCAACTACAAAATCGGCGACCGCGGGGCCAGCAACCTGTTTGTCGCTTCCAAGGAAATACAGGACAACGCCTTGAAGGACCTGGGGCCGTCGTTTGTAGTGGGGCTGCAGGAATCGGTAGGCGCAATGAAGTCGCCGTTGAGAGAGGAAGGCAAATTCAACCTGGGCCGCGCGCCGATCAAGGATTACGACACCGAAATCAAGCAGGACTACCTGCAGGCAATGGGCAAGGCGCGGGTGTATTACCGGGCGCCGGTTGAACGCTGGACCAGCCGCATGCAAGTGATATCGCACGCCAATTTGATGCTGCCTTACTGGAATGCGCGGCTGGAAGGCTTGAATTATCCGGAAAAATTATTGTTCTTCACAATAAATTGAACAGCGACCCCATGCCTATCTCATCCAGAATTTTCACATTGCCGCGCAAGGCCGGACCCGGCCAGCGAGGACAGGCCTTGTTCGAGTCGATCCTGGCCTGCAGCGTGCTCATGCTGTTCCTGTTCGGTTTGCAGTGGGTCTGGCGTTTCGGCGAACTGAAGCAGCTCAATACCGAAGCGGCGCGCTTCGCGGTGTGGGAGCGCACCGCCTACAAGGCGAACGGCGATGCCGATTACAAATCGCTGTACAGCGGCGACGCCGCCCTTGCTCCCAATGTGTTCCGCAACGTCTACCTGACGCCGCGCGGCGCGCGCCAGAGCCAGGCCGACGGCAGCACCGCGCTGCTGCAGGACCATGCCGACTGGATGAGCACCGCGGCGCGCTTCTTTACCGACAAATTCGAGAACGCAACCTTTGGCTCCATCGCCAACGGCGCCTTGAGCGTTTCCACCAATTCCAGCAAGTCGCCGGGCGGGCCGATGGGATTCGACCCGACCGGCAATACCCTGACCAACCTGACGCTGGACCGCGAACCCTACGAACGGGTCCAGGTCAGCGGCACGATCGGCCTCAGCGATTTCATCAAGAATTACATGGAAAAAACCTTCGGCATCGCCAAAGGGGAAACCGGCACACCTGCCGGCGGTCTCAATCCGCGCAGCCTGGGCAGCCTGACCATGGTCACCAATTCCTGGTCGGCGCCGGTGCCGGTGGCGAACCACCGCATCGCCGAGCAGCTCAGCCCGTTTTACGACGGCGCCGCCAGCTCCGGCAGCACCGGCAATCCGGTCGGCAAGATACTCAACAGTAATTACTTCAACCTGCCGGGACTGATCGGCGGCGCTTCCGGTTTCGGCGGCAATTTCCGGGTCGACCTGGCCGGCATCAACCCGGCCCAGGTCTCGACCCTGGTCTCGCAGGGCATGGGCCTGGATTTCAACAGCCTGAAAAATCCCAGCGGCATCATCAAGGCATACAAATCTACCGACGACTACAAGGAAAATCTCAGCCTCGCGGGCAGCATGGCCGAAGCAGACTATATGGCGGTGAACTGCACGGCCGATCCCGGACGCGCCATCCGGCTGACCCAATACACCCAGGATGAGCTGTGCCCGGCCGGCATCATGCGCGCGCGCACCATCTCCATGTTCGACAATCCAGCCTGGCGCTTTTCTCCGGCGCCGTAGCAGACAAGGTAAAAGGGGATTTATTTGAAAGTGTTGATGGCGGTTTGCTGGTGCCTGTTGCTGTGCACCGGCGCATATGCAGCGGATAAATGGAAGTCGGTGGAAGGTTTGATGCTGGACGGCGTGCCGGACAATTGGCAACAGACCCGCCTGGCCGATGAAATCGAGGTGAATGGTTTACCGATGCTGATCTATGAAATCGAGGGGCCGCAGCCGCTGCGGGAAGCCGCGGTGATATTGGCGGCGAGCTGGGCCAAGGCTAAATGGAAAGTCACCACCAAGGCGGCCGGCCATGAAGTGCAGATCGTTGGCGTCAAGGACGGCTGGCTGAAACAGGCCAACCTGAGCAGCAACAACCGCAAGCAGACCCAAGGCTACCTCAGCATGTCGGACCTGCCTGCGCGCATGGAGCAGGACATCGACACCAAGGCGCCGGTGCTTGCCAAGCATCTGCGCAAGCCCCCGGGCACGGTGATCTTGAACGAAGTACGCACGGTGGACATGGTGGGCGAATCGATCCTGACCACCATGACCAACAATTTCGACATGGAACAGAACATTGCGTTTTACCAGGAAGACCGCGCTGCGGAAGCGTGGAAACTGAGCTTCAAGAAAGCCGCCGAAGACAACGGCGGCACGGTGATGCGCTATGTCTCGCCCAAGCAGCAGGAAGCGACCTACACCTTTACCAGGGGTGCCGGCCAGACCTTTGTCGTGGTCAACTGGATTACACGATGAAGAGGCGGCCGATGCAGCAGGGAACAGCAATGAAGCGCCGCCAGCAAGGGCAGGCCGCGGTTGAATATTCGATCCTGCTGGTGTGCGTGGCGCTGGTGCTGTTCGTGTCGGTGGACGGGGTGTCCTTGCTCAGCCTGCTGCTGGACGCCATACGTCATCTGAATTTCAGTTACATCAACGGCTTAGGTGTCAGCGCCACGCCAATTTAGCAAACAAGCCGAGAGCGTAATATATGTTGATCAAAGTCGGAAGAAATCTGAAACTGGGGCGTGGCGCCAGCCTGGCCGAATTCGTCGTCGCGATCCCGGTGGTGCTGATATTTGCCTTGCTGTGCCTGCAAATGGTCTTGATGTACCGGGCCAAGCTGGCGCATAACTTTGCGGTGCAGGAAGCGGCGCGCATCGGCGCCATGAGCAACGGCCGGGTGGTGCCGCGTTTCGTCACCGATCCGCTGACGGCGCAGCTGGGCAACCTCGGTTATGCGGCGGTCGGCAAGATCGTGCACAGCAAGGACTCGTCCGGGCGCGATGTAACCTCGACTGTCACTACCCCGGGCAATGAGCTGGCCGGCTCCGGCCAGGCCGAAGCCGCCAGCAACGGCGTGCCGGTCAACAATGCGGCCGGTTCGTCCAGCGGCGATCCCGACGAAGCGGCAAACCGCGCAGGTCCTATCTCCGGCTTCCTCGGCAAGGCCAAGCAGAAAATCGGACCGGCGGTATGGGCCTTCGTCAAGGGCCTGATGCGCTATGGCGACAGCTCGGTGCTGCAGGGTTACATCAACGGCATCACGCCGATGTACATGGGTAACGACACCGGCAAGGGAGCAGTAGTCGAAGCCCAGGTCGAAGCCTACAAAGACGCGATGTTCAATTCCTGCATCCTGTACCACAACCCGACCCAGGCCGCTTTCCTGGAATCCGGCGTGATTGAATTGCAGGGGCTCGATTACGGCATCCTCAAGCTGCCGGCCGACTACATGCGTTTCCGTACGCCGCTAGGCACGGTCGCTCCCGACGGCGGAGAAGATCTGTCCGACAGCAAGCTGAAAGGCGACATCACCAACAAGAGCATCCAGGAAAATACCGTGCTGTCGATCGAGATCTGGTGGAGTTATCCGCTCAAGGTGCCTATCGCCAACAGCATCATCATCGGCCTCACACGCCTGTTCGGCGACAGCAGCCAGAGCTCCGGCATTGCCGCATCGTTCCAGGCCAAGGCGCTGGAGCGCGGCCGCTATCCGTTTTCCTCATCGGCCAGCTACCGGGCGCAAAACGCCTTGCACTGGCATCCCTTCTACCCGTTGGGAACCAAATCGCCGCCTATCGGCGGCAGCGGCGGCTACCAGGCCTTCGACGTGGTCAGGCTGATCTGGAACAGCATCCTGAGCCGGCTGGAAGGAAAGTTCGATCCGGCCGAGCCGCAGATCGGCTTTTGCCTGGGCGCGATGGACATGGGCGACTGGGCCGCCGGCGAAAAGAACGATGTGAAGGAACACTGGTGGGGCGAGGATTATGACAAAGCTACCCACTAGGCTGTTGCGCATTTTCCGCCAGAGCCGCAATACCTCCGATTTTCCAAGACCAGCAGCGACTCCCGCCAGTTCGCAACGACGATTACTTTTACTCTCACATCATGAATATAAAACGTTTCATCAACCTGCAAAAAATCAAGAAAGCGCTGCCGCTGGTCATCATCGTCCTGATTGCCGCATTCGCCGTCTTCCTCGCCAACAGCTACCTGAAAACCCGTTCCAGTGAAATCGAAAAAAGCCTGAGCGACGAAGCCAGCAAGGTGCGCACCACGGTGACGGTGCCGCGGATCGACCTCAACCCCGGCGACGTGCTGACCATGGAGCAGCTGGCCTCGCGCACGGTGCCCAAGGAATACATGAACTTCGACGTCATCTCGCCGGAGCAGATCGATGCCTATATCGGCAAGAAGATCATCCGCCCGGTGCGCAAGGGTACGCCTTTGCTGGAATCGTATTTCCTGATGTACGAATCGGTGCCGTTTTCGAAGTCGATCGAGGCCGGCAGCCGCGCCATCACGATCCCGGTGGACGAGATCAATTCTTTCTCCGGCCTGCTGCGCGCCGGCGACCACATTGACCTGTTCTACATGATGAAGCGGCCGCAGGAAGGGCCGCCCAGCGCCGGGCCGCAGCAGGAAGACACGGTGCTGGCGCCGTTGCTGAAAAATATCGAAGTACGCGCCACCGGCCAGACCACGGTGCGCGAAGTGCTGGCGGCTGACCGCGCGCGTGAAGCCGGTCTGGGCGAGCGCCAGGGCCAGGCCGGACGCGCTACCTACAGCACGGTGACCATCTCGGTGCCGGCGGCAGACGCCCAGAAAGTCATCCTGGTGCAGACCGGCGCCCGCATCGTCGCCGTGCTGCGCAGTCCTGACGACCAGGGCGACGCCGAGAAAAGGCTGTTCCTGTCCGATGTCATCGATCCTGACGCCAAGCGCCGCCTGCAGATGCCCGGCCCGCAGGTCGACTACATCATCGGCGGCCGCTTCAAGACTGGCGAATATGCCGACAACAGCGAGGACCAGGCGAGGAAGCTCGAAGCCTTCAAGCGTCTCCTGGGCAGCGCAGCCGGTAATCCACAATGATATCCAACAAAAAGCCACGCAATAACATGACTAATCCAAGAACCTTCCGCTCCTGCCTGCTGTTGTCCGCCCTGATTGGCAGCCGCGCCTTTGCCGCTACACCTTTGCCGGAGACGTTGCAAAACCAGAACAAGGCACAAAAAACCAGCCAGAACCAGGTCCGCAGCAGCAGCAACGGCGGCGTCGAATACCTGGACGGCAATGCGATCGAACAAAGAAACCAGATGAGCGGACCAGAAGGGATTCCTATCCGCAATGCCGGCGACCTGGTCGCTTTGAGTCCTTCGACCAGCCATGGCGCCCCGAGGGTGCAGCAGGCGGTGGATGATGAACTGGTCATGTACGCCGGCGAGGCGCGCGTGATCGAGGTAGGCGCGGTTAACCGCATCGCCATCGGCAACGGCAAGATCGCTTCGACCGCGGTGATTGAAAAGACCCGGCTGCTGATCATTGCGCAGGAAGTCGGCCTGACCAACATCCTGCTTTGGAACAAGCCGAACTTTTCGCGCGAAATCCGCTTGCGGGTGACTGCGCTCAACGTCATCAAGCAGCAGCGCGACATCAAGGCTGCACTGGCCGGCCTGCCGGATGTGGATGTGGTGCGCCGTGGCGACCGTCTCTACGTCGAGGGCAATATCCGCTCGCGCGAAGATCTTTCCAAAATCACGGCATTGACCGACCAGTACGCCAACCTGATCAACAGCACCAAGCTCGACATCGACACCGTGCCGGCTTACAAGCAGGAATCGCAGATGCTGGTGTTCGACCTGTATTTTGTCGAATTCAAGAAGGGCTACCTGGAAAACCTCGGCGTTAACTGGGCCAAGAGTTTCAACGGTTTCAATATCGGCATCTTCGGCGAAGCCTCGCGCGGTGCGGTCAACCTGCGGCCTTTGCCGCAAGACACCGGCACCGGCGGCAAGTTCGATTTGCCGAATGAGAAACTGCGCGGCGTCAGCGCCAGCGTCAATGCCTCGATTGCGATTCCCTCGGTGATCCAGCTGGCGGTCGACAGCGGCGACGCCTTTGTGCTGGCTTCGCCCAGCATTGCTACCCGCAACGGCGGCCAGGCCAGGTTCGTCGCCGGCGGCGAGGTGCCGATCCCGACGGTCAGCCAGAACGGCACCAACGTCACCTTCAAGCCTTACGGCATCCTGATCGAGATCGCACCGAAGCTGGATGCGTTCAGCAACATCACAGGGATCCTCAAGGCTGAGGTCAGCAAGATCGACCCGACCGTCAGCGTCGGCGGCATTCCAGGTTTCACCACACGCCGCACCGAGACCGATTTTTCCGTGAAGACCGGCGACGCCATCATCTTGTCAGGCTTGTACAGCCAGGACGGCAGCACCGATATCCAGAAAGTGCCGGGGCTGGGCGACGTGCCGTTGCTGGGAAACCTGTTCAAGAGCACCGGCACGATCCGCAACCAGACCGAGGTATACCTGGTGGCGATCCCGCACACGCAGGATGGGGAGTCTGGGGAAAGTTCGAATGCCTTGCGCAACATAAGCAACCGCATCAACCAGTCGCGCAAGGCAGTGGGCATGCCGGAGGAAGCCGAGTTGCCGACACTGCGCAACCTGCAGAAGGAAATGCCGGTCAAGCCGCCGGTGCAGCCGACGCCGCGGCCGGAACCGGCATTGCCGCCTGAGTACGGCAGTCACTGATTCGGCGGCGGCCGGCTAGAAGTGCAGCCGGTCGCCGACGCACAGGGACAGCGCGGCAAGGGTGGCGGGATGGAGTTCAAGGGTGTGGCGCGCGGAGCGGTCGGAGGACAGGCTGCGGCGCTCCAGGACCGGGACGATCTTGGTAATGGCGAAGTCTTGCGACAGATACACCACGCCGATGGTGAAATGCATGAAAAAAGTATGGACGGAATTGCAGTCCTTGAGCAGGTAGGCGCTGTCAGGCGCTAGCGTCCTGGTGAACATCAGGCCGCGCGCACGGCTTAAAAACGAGTCGCCGATGGTGACATTGGCGATGATGATCTGATCATTTTTATATGCGGGAATAATTTTCATGGCAGAGAGCCAAAGTGGATTTGTGTTGATGGTGGTCGCGGACGATTATGACATACTCGATGAAGTTTTCGTCGACAAGGATCGCTTCGTCCTCGGCAAGGCGGAGAGCTGCGACCTGCGCCTCAAAGGCTGGAATGTCAGCAAGCTGCATGCGACTTTCCTGCTCAACGAGGGCAGCGTCTTCATCGAAGACAGCGGCAGCATCTTCGGCACCTGGGTCGACGGCGAGCGCATCAACCGTCTCGGACCGCTGAGCAGCAACACCGTGATCAAGATCGGCAATTACAGCCTGACCTTGCATACCAACCAGGAAAGGCATGAAACCGGCGCCGGCCGCGAGCGGCAGAACCACGCCGTCAACCATGCGATCAGCGCCATCGAGCATGACTACGAAGAAGTGCTGGTAGCGGAACGCCCGCTGAAACAGGCCAGCCAGGCTCCTGCCGCGCCGCGCCCGCACATCGCAGCGCCGATCCAGGCGCCGCCGCCACCACCGCCTCGCTCGGCGCCGGTCGCAGCTGCGGCAGCGCCTGCGCCTGCGCCAGCGGCGCCGCATCCCGGAACCCGCCCAGGCGCCGGCGGCAAGCAAATCGCGAATATCCCGGCGCGCGTGATCGATTTCGAGTTTTCGCGCTGGCGCAAGGCCTTGCATGAAGCAGTGCTGCATGAAATCGATTTGCGCCGTATCGACGCCAACAAGATGTCGGAGCACGACCTCAAGGCCAACGTCAAGAGCCTGATCAAGGAATTGCTGAGCACCACCTTCACGCTGCCGGACAACATCGACACCGACCTGCTGACCAAGGAAGTGCTGGACGAGGCGGTCGGGCTGGGGCCGCTGGAGCCGATGATCGCCGACGAAAGCGTGACCGAAATCATGGTCAACCGCCACGATGAAATATGGGTCGAGCGCGGCGGACGGCTGGAGCTCTCCAGCGCTACCTTCACCAGCGACCTGGCGGTGCTGGGCGCGATCGAACGGATCGTCACGCCGCTAGGGCGGCGTATCGATGAAAGCTCGCCGATGGTCGATGCGCGCCTGCGTGACGGCTCGCGGGTGAATGCGATCATTTCGCCGCTGTCGCTGCGCGGACCAACCCTGACCATCCGGAAATTCTCGCGGCGCAAGATGGTGGCCGAAGACCTGATCAAGTATGGATCGATGACCGAGGACATGCTCAACATCCTGCGCAGCGCGGTCGAACAGCGCCTGAACATCGTGGTCTCCGGCGGTACGGGCTCAGGTAAAACCACCTTCCTCAACATGATGTCGGCCTTCGTGCCGGACGATGAGCGCATCGTCACCATCGAGGATGCGGCCGAGCTGCAGCTGTCGCAGCCGAACCTGGTGTCGCTGGAAAGCCGGCCGCCCAATGTCGAGGGCAAGGGCCATGTGGCGATCCGCGACCTGGTGCGCAATTCGCTGCGGATGCGGCCTGACCGCATCATCGTCGGCGAGTGCCGCGGCGGCGAAGCGCTGGACATGCTGCAGGCCATGAATACCGGCCACGATGGCTCGATGACCACCTTGCACGCCAATTCGCCGCGCGACGCGCTGGCGCGGATGGAGGTGCTGGTGCTGATGGCCGGCATGAACCTGCCGGTGCGGGCGATCCGCGAACAGATTTCTTCGGCGGTGCACCTGATCATCCAGCTCACGCGCTATTCCTGCGGCGCGCGCAAGGTGACGGCGATCACCGAAGTGGTCGGCATCGAATCGGAAACCGTCCAGCTGCAGGACATCTTCAAGTTTCATCGCGAGGGCCTTGACCACAACGGCAAGACTTATGGCGAATTCCGGCATTCTGGGATGAAACCGGTCTTTATGGAGAGATTGGAAAATGAATAACCAGATATTGCTGTTTTCAGGGATCCTGTTTGCGCTGGTGCTGTTCGTCGCCTGGTCTTTGATGAACTCGAAGAGCTACTTCCTCAAGGTGCTGTTCGACATGCACGTGCGCTACATCGGCCACATCAAGGAATGGACCGGACTGCGCGACGGTCGCGTCTACATGGTGCTGTTCGCCCAGGTGGCGGCAGCCCTGATGCTGGTGCTGGTGATCTATTTCGTGCTGCGCAACATATTCCTGGTGCTGCTGATCGGCTATTTCATCTTCAAGGCGCCGCTCTGGATCAGCAACTACAAGCGCAAGCGCCGCCTCAACAGCATCGAATACGAATTGCCGACGGCGCTCACCGTGATCGCTTCCAGCCTGACGGCCGGCGTGTCGCTGAGCATTGCCTTGCAGTCGTATTCCAAGGAGAGCAGCTCGCCGCTGGCCAGCGAGTTTGCGCATGTGATCCGGCTGCAGAAGGTCGGCGTCGATTTTGAAACGGCGATCGAAGAAGTCGGCAAGCGCATCGACCTGGTCGATTTCCAGCTGCTGGTGATGACCTTCCGGATCTCGAAATCGGTGGGCGGCAACCTGTCGGAAACGCTGATGAGCCTGTCCAACACCATCCAGCAAAAGCTGACGATCGAAGGCAAGATCAGGTCGCTGACGGCGCAGGGCAAGATGCAGGGCTGGGTCATGATCTGCCTGCCGGCGCTGGTCGGGATTGCGCTGTTCTTCATCCAGCCGGCCGAAATGGGGCTGCTGCTGACCACGTTTTACGGCAAGATCGTACTCTTCATCTGTCTCACCATGGCCTATATCGGCCACAAGGTGATCCAGAAAATCCTGGCCATCGATGTCTGACGGCCGCGGACCTATCGTTATCGGACAAATGCCATGAGCAGCTCAATCTATCTTTACGGCGCGATCATACTGGCCTTCGGCAGCCTTAGCGTATTCATGTTTTACCTGTTCCGGCTGGTGGCCAACGTCAAGGTCACCAAATTCCGGCCGAACATGGATCCGCTGCCGCCGTTGCTGAAAAAAGTCTGGAATGGCGTGATGTTCTTCGATTTCTATTTTGGCGCGACAGTGTCGGAGGCGCGCCTGCAGAAACGCAAGCAGATGCTGAACACCGCTGGCCTGGAATATTTCATGACGCCCGGCGAGACTTACGCCTTGCAGTTCTTCTCGCTGGCAGTGACGCTTTTTTTTGCGGCGCTGGTCGGCCTGGCAGCGTTTGGCGTCGACTACATCGTGCTCATCATCATGCTGGTGCTGGGCCTGATAGGCTGGTTTTATCCGCTGATGTGGATCCGCGACCAGAAGAAGAAGCGCAATATTGAAATCTCACGCTATTTCCCGTCTTTCGTCGATATCGTGACGCTTTGCTGCGAATGCGGCCTGACCTTGAACACTGCCATCGTCAATTTCTGCGAACGCGGCCCGGAATGCATCTTGCGCCATGAGATCGAACGGGTGGTGCGCGACATGAAAACCGGCGCCGGCCGCGCCGACGCCTTGGGCAAGTTCGCGCGCCGCACCGGCAACATCGACATTTCGCGTTTTGTCGGCATCGTCCTGCAGTGCGACAAGCTCGGCGTGCCGCTCGGCCCCACCTTGCGCAAGTTCGCCGAACAAAAGCGCACCGAACGGTTCCAGCGCGCCGAGAAGCTGGCGATGGAAGCGCCGATGAAAATGATCGCGCCCCTGATCATGTTCATCTTCCCGATTACCTTTATCATCATTGCTTTCCCGATCGTGATGACTATCCTGATGAATTTCAAATAAGAGAAAAGATGAAAAAAATCGTCGCCGCGATTGCCGCATTTTCCCTGGCCGCCGCCAGCCAGCTGGCATGGGGCGCCAAGGTCATGCCGGAATTGAAGAAAGCCAATACCGACATCTGCCTGAAAATGGGCGGATCGGCGCGCGGTGCGCCAAAGGCGCCGGAAAAAATGCCGGCCTTTTGCGGCTGCGTATCCGATGCCTACTGGGACAGCGTGCCGCAAAGCGAGTACAACCTGCTGGTACAGACCGGTAAATCGCCGTCGCTGGAAGCCAACCTGGAAAAACGCCTCGACCTGGCCAAAGCGGCTTGCCTGAAGAAGGCCGGCTAAAACCGCATCAGCCGATTACCTTCGGGCGCAGCAGGTCTTCCAGGCCGATGCGGCGGAACATCTCGCTGCGCACACGGTCGGCGATGCCGTTGACGATCTCGCAGCCGTCTTGCGAAGGATCGATATGGGTCCGCAACGGGCGGCTGCCGAATGGCATGCCGATCACTTCGACGATGGCATCGGCCACCGATCCGGCATCGGCGTCGGCCGGTTCCAGCGCCGCCAGTCCTTGCAGCGCCTGCTGCGGCACGCCGGCGTAGGGACCATTGTCATACTCGGCTGCGCGCGCCTTGTCGGCCGGTGCGCCGGAGTGAGCGAAATGATTGGTGCCCTTGGTGAAAGCGCCAGGCACGATGATCGAGGTCTCTATGCCCCAGCGCGCCAGTTCTCCCGCATACGACACCGCCAGCGAATCCATGGCAGCCTTGGCCGCGAAATACGGCGACAGGTAAGGCGGCGTGCCGCCGCGCGCGCTGCTGGAAGAAATCCACATGACCAGGCCCTTGCCTTGCTTGCGCAATTGCGGCAGGGCGGCGCGGTTGACGCGTTGCGTACTGAGCACGTTAATGTCGTACAGCTGGGCGAACTGTTCCGGCGTAAATGCTTCCGCCGGGCCGAACGACATGTGGCCGGCATTGTGGATCACCACGTCGAGCCGGCCGCAGTCGGCGACGATGCTGGCGATGCCGGCGTCGACCGAATCGGCGGCGGCGACGTCGAGCTCGACGCTGCGCAGGTCGACCTTGTGTTCGGCGGCATAGCGCGCAACTTCGGCGACCTGGGGCGCATTGCGGCCCTTGGTTTCGCGCATGCTGGCATACACGATATGCCCGGCGTCGGCCAGGGCGCGGGCGGCGAGGGCGCCGAAGCCGCTGGAGGCGCCGGTGATGACGATGACTTGCTGCATGATGTTTTCCTTTCGCAGGTATCTAAAAATGGCGCGTCGTTCCAGCGCTCAGATGATGCCGCCGTTGGCGCGCAGCACCTGGCCGTTGATCCAGCCGCCGTCGGCGCCGGCCAGGAAGGCGACCGTGGCGGCGATGTCCTGCGGCTGGCCCAGGCGTTCGAGCGGCGCCAGCTTGGCGAGGCGCTCGACCACTTCTTGCGGTTTGCCGTTAAGGAACAGATCGGTGGCGGTCGGCCCTGGCGCAATGGCGTTGACCGTGATGTTCTTGCCGCGCAGCTCCTTGGCGAGCACGCTGGTCATCGCTTCCACTGCTGCCTTGGTGGCGGCGTACACGCCATAGGACGGTTGCAGCATGCCGACCACGCTCGACGAGAAGTTGATGATGCGGCCGCCGTTGCGCAACCGTCTGGCGGCTTCGCGCAGGGTGTTGAAGCTGCCTTTGAGGTTGATGGCGACCTGGCGGTCGAAGCCGGCATCGTCGGTGTCGGCGATAGCGGCATTGAGCATGATGCCGGCATTGTTGACCAGCACGTCGACGCCGCCGAATGCCTGTTCCGCGGCATCGAACATGGCGCGCACCGCGGCCGGGTCGCTGACATCGGCCTGCACTGCGAGCGCCTGGCCGCCTTGCTGGACCAGCTGCCGGGCCAGCGTTTCGGCCGCCGCGGCGCTGCCGGCGTAATTGACGATGACGGCAAAGCCGTCTGCGGCCAGCCGTTGCGCTACTGCCGCGCCGATGCCGCGCGACGATCCGGTGACGATGGCTACTTTTGCGTTGTTCATGTGAAGCTCCTTGAGATTGGTTTGAGGGTTGTTTTTAACCACCCTGGTGTGCCTGGATATCGGTTTGCCGGGCAGTGGATACATCATGCCGGTTAATTTTTTATGGATAAACTGGCTGCAATTGACAATACTATTCAATAGTCATCAACAATTGGGTGAGCGGGGCCGGCAACTGGCACCCGGCGTTCAAGGAAGGTGGTGGAGGCTACGGATAGGAAAATTGCAGGCTTCACCTGCGCGCGGCAGGTGAATGCAGGACGGCGCGGCAAGCCGCGGCGGGATATTTCCGGGCTTGGGGGGAATCAGCCTTGCAGGTAGCTGCGCAGGGTGTCGCCCCGGTAGTCAAGGCGGAACTGTTTGCGTTCTTGCAATTCCGGCACCACCAGGTCAACAAAATCTTCAAAGCCGTTCGGTAAATGCACCGGCGTGATGACGAAACCGTCAGCGCCTTGCTGCGCCACGATATGGGCCATCCAGTCGGCGATGTCGGCGGCGGTGCCGGCTACTTGCGGCACCAGCACGCCGCTGGCATACATGCGGCCGATGTCCGCCAGCGTGAGCTGGCGTTCGGCGGACAGCTCGCGGATCAGGCTGAACAAGCCTTGCATGCCGGCTACTTCCAGGTCGGCGATGGGCGCATCCAGCGCGTAGCCTGAAAAATCCACGTTCATGTGGCTCGACAGCGTCGACAGCCCGACGATAGGATCGACCAGCGCGTTGTGCCGGGCGCGCTTGTCTTCGGCCTCGGCGCGCGAAGCGCCGACAAAAGGCATGACGGCGGTCAACACCTTGATGTCGCCAGGCTTGCGGCCGAATTTGGCGGCACGGCTTTTCAGGTCCTGGTAAAAGCGCTGCATGCGGGGCAGGTCGGGCTGTATGCCGAACACCACTTCCGACCAGCGCGCGGCAAAATCCTGTCCGCGCTGCGACGATCCGGCCTGGATGATGACCGGCCCGCGCTGCGGCGAGGCTGGAATGTTCAGCGGTCCGCGCACATTGAAGTAGGCGCCGCCGTGGGCAATCGCAGACACCCGGTCGGCATCGGCGTAACGGCCGCTGCTTGCCTCCAGCAGCAGCGCGTCGGGCGCCCAGCTGCCCCACAGCTGATGCACCACGTCGAGGAATTCGTCGGCGCGGTCATAGCGGGCGTCGTGGCTCAAGGTATGGCGCAAGTCGAAATTGTCGGCTTCGCCCTGGTTGACCGAAGTCACCACGTTCCATGCCGCGCGTCCGGACGAAAGGTGGTCCAGGGTGGCGAACTCGCGCGCCAGGCTGTACGGCTGGCTGTAGGTGGTTGAACGTGTCGCGCCCAGTCCTATCTTGCTGGTAAGGGCAGCCAATGCGCCCAGCACCGGCAAGGGATCGAGCCGGGTCGCATCCTGGTCGCCGTGGCTGACGCCATAGCGGTGGTCGCCGCCGAAGCGGGTCGAGACTGCCAGGCGGTCGGCAAAAAACAGCAGGTCGAATTTTCCGCGTTCCAGCGTTTGCGCGATGCGCGCGTAATAATCGAGTTTCAGGAAACCGCCCGGGCTGCTTTCCGGATGGCGCCACAAAACCTGGCTGTGGGCGGCGTTGCCGGCGATCAGGAAGGCGGCAAGGTGCATCATGGTTCATTTTCCGTAACGGGTCGGGTCAACAGGCGCTACAGCAAAGCCTCGGCGTATACCTTGTCTTTGACTTGCACCTGCGCCTTGATCAGGTTCAGTTTGTAGAAGGCTTCCACGATCTGCTGCTGTTCGGCGATGATGGCGGCGTCGATCGGCACCACGGTGTAGTTGCGGCGCTCGGTCGCCAGCTGCAACACCTTGGGGTCGACGCCCAGCTGCGGCGCCAGCAAGGCCGCGGTTTCCTGCGGGTGGGACTGGGCCCAGGCATTGGTTTTTTTCAGTTCGGCAAACAGGATGCGGATGATGTTCTTGTTGCGATCGACGAAACCGGGATTGGCCAGGTGGAAGGTGCGGTTGCTGGACAAGCTGGTGCCGTCGCGCAGGATGCGCGGACTGGTCGAAACCTGCTGGCCCGCCAGGTAGGGATCCCACAGCGTAGCGGCGTCGACATTGCCGGACTGGAAAGTGGCGCGCACGTCGGCCGCGTTGGTGACGTAGACCGGGACGATGTCGCTGTAGCTCAGGCCGGCTTCCTCCAGCGCCCGCACCAGCAGGTATTGCACATTCCAGCCGCGTCCCAGCGCGACTTTCTTGCCCTTCAGCTCCTTTACAGAGCGGATCGGCGAATCCTGCGCGACAAAAATCCCGATGCCTTTCGGATAAGGCTGTTCGGCGGCCAGGTACACGGCATTGACGCCGGCGGCGTTGGCAAAGGCGGAGGGCGTGTCGGCGGCATGGCCGAAATCGATGGCGTCGCCATTCAGGGCTTCGGTCAGCTGCGGGCCGGCCGCAAACTCGAACCATTTGACTTTCCATCCCAGCGGCTGCAAAGCCTGTTCCAGGTTGCCGCTGCCTTTCAGGATGTTGAGCGTGTTGAACTTCTGGTAACCGATGCGCAGCGTACGCTCTTCGGCCGCCAAGGCCGGCAGCGCAGCAACCGCCGCGCCGGCGGCCAGTCCCTGTAAAACAAGCCGCCTCTGGCTGGATATGGTCTTCATCTCTACGGGTTCCCTCAATCGGTCTGGCGCATGCATCCTGCATGCAAACGACCATGCTAGTCGCAGCGGCAGGGAAGGGGAACGAAGCGTTTCGACGATGCTAAATTGGTTTCTGTATAAGCGCCGCCTGCCGCGCCATATCCGGCGGCAGCCGGCCCATGGCGGGTATGGTAAATTGATTGCCTTCATTCCAGGAACGCATGCCATGTCCAGCCGCACGCTGAATCTCGACGATACTCTCTACGATTACCTGCTGACGCATTCGCTGCGTGAGCATCCAGCGCAAACCGCGCTGCGCGCAGCGACCGCCAAACATGCGCGCGGCGGCATGCAGATTTCTCCCGAGCAGGGCCAGTTCATGGCCTTGCTGATACGTTTGACGGGGGCGCGCAACACGATTGAAATCGGCGTGTTCACCGGCTATAGCGCGCTGTCCGTGGCGCTTGCGCTGCCCGACGACGGCCACATCCTGGCCTGCGACATCAGCGATGAATACACCAGCATTGCGCGCCCGTATTGGGAAGCGGCCGGAGTCGTGCACAAGATCGACTTGCAGCTGGCGCCGGCGCTGGCGACGCTCGACGCCCGCCTTGCCGCCGGCGCCGCGGGGCAATACGATTTTGCCTTTATCGACGCCGACAAGACCGGCTACGATGCCTACTATGAGCGCTGCCTGCAGTTATTGCGTCCAGGCGGACTGATCGCCATCGACAATGTGCTGTGGGGCGGCAGCGTCGCCGATGTCGCGGAAGATGACGACACCGCCGCCTTGCAGGACCTGAACCGCAAGCTGCACCGCGACGAGCGGATCGACCTGTCCATGCTGCCGGTCGGCGACGGCTTGACGCTGGCGCGCAAACGCTGAGCGTTCAGCGCCGCCGTCCATATTTCCCTGGCTCAGTTCAAGGCCGGCGCCAGCGTCATTTCACCGTCCGACGGCAGCGGCTGCAAGCCGATCAAATTCATCATGAGCGGATAGACGTCGACATTGTCGAACGGCGCCAGGACGATGCCGGTCTTGAACGCCGGCCCCGCTGCGATGAAAATCGCCTGCATCTCGGCCGCCATGTTGTCATAGCCGTGACCGCCCGCCGGCGTCCGCTCGGCAGAACCGGCGTCGGCTGCAATCTGCCAGCCGGTTTCAGCCAGGCAGATGAAGCTCGGCACGCGCGGATTCCGGCCGTAGTGGAAGCGCGGCGGGATTGCCTCTTTGCGCCAGCACTGCATATGCGCTTGCGGCTTCAGCAGCGCATCAGCTAACACGCCATCCTTTCCCGGCGTTGCTTCAAGTCCGGCGTAAGTCCCGCCCGTCACTACCCGATAGCTGCCGGCCGGCGCTACCTGGTCCAAGCGGATAACCCTCTGCTTGCTCATGGCGGCCATGCCGTGGTTGGACACGACCACGATGTTGGCCTTGATGCCGCGCGCCTGCAGTCCGGCTGCCAGCCTGCCTATCGCTTCGTCGACGTGCGCCGCAGCCTCGGTGGTCTGCGCCGCATCCGGGCCGTATTCGTGCCCGGCGTGGTCGACATCTTCGAAATACAGCGTCAGGAAAGCCGGGCGCGATGCGACCGGCTTGTCCAGCCAGCCTAGCAAGGTGTCGACGCGCTGGTTCGCCGGCAGCTTGCTGTCGTAACTGCGCCATTCGCTCGGACGAACGCCATGGATGGCAGCCTCGGATCCCGGCCAGAACATGGTCGCGGTGCGCACGCCGCGGTGCTCGGCGGTGACCCATATCGGCTCTGCTTCGTCCCACCAGCGGCGGTCATTGGTCGCTTCCCGGTTGCCCAGGCTGAAACGGGCGCCCGGAATCCTGCTGTCTTCAATGGTGTTGCCGACGATGCCATGGCGGTCTGGCCTTGATCCTGTCACCAGCGTGTAGTGATTGGGGAAAGTGATTGACGGAAAAGACGGCCGCATGGCCTCGGCCCTGGCGCCTTGCGCCGCGAGGGCGTTGAGGTTCGGCGTGACGCCGCGGGTCAGGTAATCCGGCTTGAAACCGTCGATCGATACCAGGATCAGCGGCGGTCTTGCGTCTTGTGCCGGCGGCTGCAGCGTGGCTGGCGCGCAGCCGGCAACGATTGCCGGCAGCAACAGGCAAAACAGGTTGCGGAGAAGCGGGTGGAAAAGCGAATTTTTCACGATGTTTTTCTGAGGACGGAAGGTGATGGCGTGGCCGGGATGGAAGCCTGCCGAAGATACATGCCATTTGTTACGGCCGAATGAATTTGGGCGTGGCGGGAAGAGGTGCGCACGGAACAATGATGCCGATCATGCCTTTGACAACTTGTCTTAGGACGGGTCACGGAAATAAAAAAAGCCTGTTTTCATGTGAAAACAGGCTTTTTGCATTGTCAGCGGAAGGTCGTCAATCGCGGATTTCCAGGGCGCGGTTCAGGCTCAATGCGGCCAGCGAGCAGGCCGCGCCCGACAGCAGGTAAAAGCTGACGTAAGCCAGGCCGAAATGGGCCGAAAGGCCAAGCGCCACCAGCGGTGCGAAACCGGCTCCCACCAGCCAGGACAGGTCGGAGGTGAGGGCGGCGCCGGTGTAACGGTATTTCGCCGGGAAGTTGGCGGTGACGGCGCCTGCGGCCTGGCCGTACGACAGGCCTAGCAGGATGAAGCCCAGCAGGATGAAGACGTTCTGGCCAAATTCGCCGCCGTTCATCAGGGTCGGCACAAAGGCGCTCAGCACCGCGATCAGCACCGCGCAGGCGCCGAGGGTGGTGCGGCGGCCGAGGCGGTCGGCGATCAGGCCGGAGGCGACTACGCCCAGCGCCATGAGTCCGGCGCCGATGACCTGGATGATCAGGAAGTCGCTCACGGAACGCATCGAATACAGGGTGATCCAGGACAGCGGGAACACCGTCACCAGATGGAACAGGGCGTAGCTGGCCAAGGCCGCCAAGGCGCCGATGATGACGTTGCGTCCTTGCGAGCGCGTCATTTCCAGGGCGTTGGTCGGCTCCAGTTCGCGTTCGTCGAGCAAGCGCGCATATTCCGGCGTCGATACCAGGCGCAGGCGGGCGAACAGGGCGACGACGTTGATGGCGAACGCCACATAGAACGGATAGCGCCAGCCCCAGTCAAGGAAATCTTCCGTGGTCAGGTTCGACAGCAGGTAAGCAAACAGGCCGCCGGCGATCATGAAGCCTACCGGCGCGCCCAACTGGCCCAGCATGGCGTACCAGCCGCGCCGGTTCTGCGGCGCATTCAGCGCCAGCAGCGAGGGCAGGCCGTCCCAGGAGCCGCCCAGCGCAATGCCTTGGCCGATGCGCAGCAGCGCCAGCAAGACGATGGCGTAGAATCCCAGGTGCTGGAAGGTTGGCAGGAAGGCAATCCCGGCCGTGGAGATGCCTAATATGAAGAGCGCTGCCGTCAATTTGACCTCGCGTCCGAGGCGGCGCTGGATCGCCATGAACAGGACCGTGCCGAACGGCCTTGCCAGAAAGGCAAAGGAGAAAATCACGAATGCGTAAAGCGTGCCTTCCAATTGCTGCTCGAACGGGAAGAACACCGAGGGAAACACCAGCACCGAGGCCATGGCGTACACGAAAAAGTCGAAATATTCAGACGCTCGGCCTATCACTACGCCGATAGCTATCTCGCCGGGGGCGATGGAGTCTGGTTTAGCGTTTCGCGCATCACTGGCGGTCGAGTGCGACGAGAAATCAGCGGAAACTTCGCCATTGTGGCTATGGGTGCTCGTCATCATAATTTTGTCTCTAGTGGGTTTCTGTCAATACTGGCCATGCCAACCGGCCGTGCCGAACCCTTCCTGAGTGTGCCGCTTCGCAAACCTGAAGCCTCATTATTTACGAAACAACACACTGGTAAGGGTAGGACAAAACGTCCAATCGCCAACGCATACCAGTCAGTGTACATTATCACAATCTGATAGCTTCGACGGTACTTTTACTCTATGGTTTCCCTCTTATCCCGGCGCGGATTGCTCCTCCTTCCCCTCATTTTGCTGGCTGGCTGCAATACGGTGGTGATGAATCCGTCAGGCGACATCGCTTCCCAGCAGGGCCGCCTCATCGTGGTTTCCACGATCCTGATGCTCTTGATCATCGTCCCGGTGATTGCGCTGACCATATGGTTTGCCTGGCGCTACCGCAAGAACAATACCGCCGCACGCTACGAACCCGACTGGGATCACTCGACCCAGCTGGAGCTGGTGATCTGGGGCGCGCCGCTGCTCATCATCATCGCGCTCGGCCTGCTGACCTGGATCAGCACCCACACCCTGGATCCTTACCGGCCGCTGTCGCGCCTCGATGCGAACCGCCCGATCCCCGCGGATACCAAGACACTGACGGTAGAAGTGGTGGCGCTGGACTGGAAATGGCTGTTCATCTACCCGGAACAAGGCATCGCCACCGTCAACGAACTGGCGGCGCCGGTCGACATGCCGATCCGCTTCAAGATAACTTCGTCGGCCATCATGAATTCCTTCTTCATTCCAGCACTGGCCGGCCAGATCTACGCCATGCCCGGCATGCAGACATCCCTCAATGCGGTGATCAACCGGCCGGGCGAATACGACGGCTTTTCGGCCAACTACAGCGGCGCCGGATTCTCCGACATGAAGTTCAAGTTCCACGGCATGACCGCGGAAAATTTCGACAACTGGGTAAAAACCACCAAGGCCGCCAGCGGCAAGCTGGATCGGGCCGACTACCTGCAGCTTGAAAAACCGAGCGAGAAGGAACCGGTGCGTTACTACGGTGCTGTCGATCCAAGCCTGTACCACGCCATCCTCAACCGCTGCATCGAGCCGGGCCAGATGTGCATGGACCAGATGATGGCGGCCGACGGCGGCCACAGCATGGCTGGGCACCAGGCCAAAGACCATGAATAACCGTTTGCAGCAAGAGCCGGCAGTGTTCTGTTCTGCCAGCGGCGGCGCCGCAACATGCACGGTAGGCGCCGTGTTTCCCTTTTTTACCGGAAAGTAACGATGCTAGACCATATTGATCTGACCAAGCTGATCTTCGGCCGTCTCACCTGGGAAGCGATTCCCTATCACGAACCGATTCTTATCGCGACCTTCATCATGGTCGCCATCGGCGGCGCGGCCGTGCTTGGCGCGCTGACCTATTACAAGGTATGGGGCACCCTGTGGCGCGACTGGTTCACCAGCATCGACCACAAGAAGATCGGCATCATGTACGTGGTGCTGGGCCTGGTGATGCTGCTGCGCGGCTTTGCCGACGCCCTGATGATGCGCGCCCAGCAGGCGTTTGCCTTCGGCGATTCCGCCGGTTTCCTGCCGCCGCACCACTACGACCAGATCTTCACCGCGCACGGCGTCATCATGATCTTCTTCGTCGCCATGCCGCTGGTGACAGGCCTGATGAACTACGTGGTGCCGCTGCAGATCGGCGCGCGCGACGTGGCATTTCCTTTCCTGAACAATTTCAGCTTCTGGATGACGACCTTCGGCGGCATGCTGGTGATGGCTTCGCTGTTCGTCGGCGAGTTCGCCCGTACCGGCTGGCTGGCTTATCCGCCGCTGTCGGGCATTCTTGCCAGTCCGGATGTGGGGGTCGATTACTACATATGGGCATTGCAGATTGCCGGGGTAGGGACGCTGCTGTCCGGCATCAACCTGATCGCGACCATCGTCAAGATGCGCGCGCCAGGCATGAACATGATGAAGATGCCGGTGTTTACCTGGACCGCCTTGTGCACCAACGTCCTGATCGTCGCCGCCTTCCCGGTGCTGACCGCGGTGCTCGGCATGCTGTCGCTGGACCGCATCTTCGGCACCAACTTCTTCACCAACGACATGGGCGGCAACGCCATGATGTACGTCAACCTGATCTGGATCTGGGGCCACCCTGAGGTCTACATCCTGATCCTGCCGGCGTTCGGCATCTTCTCTGAAGTGGTTTCGACGTTCAGCAGCAAGCGCCTGTTCGGCTACACCTCGATGGTTTACGCCACCGTGGTGATCACCATCCTGTCCTACCTGGTGTGGCTGCATCACTTCTTCACCATGGGCTCGGGGGCGAGCGTCAACTCCTTCTTCGGGATCACGACGATGATCATCTCGATCCCGACCGGCGCCAAGATTTTCAACTGGCTGTTCACCATGTACCGCGGCCGCATCCGTTTCGAGCTGCCCATGCTGTGGACCATCGGCTTCATGATCACCTTCGTCATCGGCGGCATGACCGGCGTGCTGCTGGCGGTGCCGCCGGCTGACTTCGTGCTGCACAACAGCCTGTTCCTGATCGCCCACTTCCATAACGTGATCATCGGCGGCGTCCTGTTCGGCATGTTTGCCGGCATTAACTATTGGTTCCCGAAAGCCTTCGGCTACAAGCTCGACGATTTCTGGGGCAAGTGCTGCTTCTGGTTCTGGACCATCGGTTTCTACGTCGCCTTCATGCCGCTTTACGTGCTGGGCCTGATGGGCGTGACGCGCCGCCTGGGCCACTTCGAAGATCCGTCGCTGCAGATCTGGTTCCAGATCGCCGCTTTCGGCGCCGTGCTGATCGCACTCGGTATCGCTTCCTTCATCGTGCAGCTGATCGTCAGCTTCCGCCGCCGCGAATCGCTGCGCGACACCACCGGCGATCCATGGGGCGCGCGCACGCTGGAGTGGTCGACTTCGTCGCCGCCGCCTGACTACAACTTTGCCTTCACGCCGGTGGTGCATGACAACGACGCCTGGACCGACATGAAGGCCAACGGCTATAGCCGTCCGCTGAAGGATTTTGTCGCTATCCACATGCCGAAGAACACGGCAGCCGGTTTCATCATCGCCGCGCTCAGCGCAGCCGTCGGCTTTGCCCTGATCTGGCACATGTGGCTGGTGGCCGGCCTCGGCTTCGCAGCGATGATGGCTGCGATCATCATCCACACCTTCAACTACAACCGCGATTTCCATATCTCGGCGGACCAGGTCGTCCGTACCGAGGGCGAACGCACACGATTGCTGGCTAGCCATGTCTGATATCACTATGAACCCCGCCGGCGCGGCTGATCCAAGCGCGCGCTTCTACACCCGCGAACATCACCCGGAGAACGGCACGCTGCTCGGTTTCTGGCTGTACCTGATGAGCGATTGCCTGATCTTCGCCTGCCTGTTCGCGACCTACGCCGTATTGGGCCGCAACTATGCAGGCGGCCCCACCGGCGCCGAACTGTTCGACCTGCCGCTGGTGGCGGTCAACACGTCGCTGCTGCTGCTGTCGTCGATCACCTACGGTTTCGCCATGCTGGAGATGCAGCGCAAGCGCCAGGGCGCAACGCTGGCCTGGCTGGCCGTCACCGGCATCCTCGGCGCCTGCTTCATCGGCTTCGAACTGTATGAATTCGCGCACCTGATCCACGAAGGCTACGGACCGCAACGCAGCGGCTTCCTGACTTCCTTCTTCGCCCTGGTGTCGACCCACGGCCTGCACGTCAGCTTCGGCATCGTCTGGCTGGTCACGCTGATGTTCCAGGTCAAGCGCCACGGGCTGACCGCTGAAAACGGCCGGCGCCTGATGTGCCTGTCGATGTTCTGGCACTTCCTGGACGTGGTCTGGATCGGCGTCTTCACCTTTGTCTATCTGATGGGAGTTTTGCCATGAGCGGCGGACATCAACAGCACCCGGCGCGCGTCGTCGCCCATGGCCACGACGATCACCACGGCCACACCCATGCCGACCACGGCAGCCTGAAGAGCTACACCACCGGCTTCGTGCTGGCGGTGATCCTGACGGCGATCCCGTTCTGGCTGGTGATGGGCAAGGTCTTCGACAAATCCAGCACCACCGGATTGGTGCTGCTCGGTTTCGCCGCGGTGCAGATCGTGGTGCACATGGTGTATTTCCTGCACATGAACACCAAATCCGAAGGCGGCTGGTCGATGCTGGCGCTGATCTTCACGATCATGCTGGTGTTCATCATGCTGAGCGGTTCTCTGTGGGTGATGTACCACCTGAACCACAACATGATGCCGGGCATGATGCCTGACACCACGGAAGTGGTGCCGGAATCGATGCAGGCGATGCCCGAGATGCCTGGGATGCCAAAAACGCACGACATGCAGCATATGCAACACATGCAATGAAACAGGCGCCGCGCGGCATGGTGACGGACAGTCAGGATGCGGCCCCGGCTGCGCCAAGGCCGCGCTCCACAACCGTGCTGCTGGCGCTGGCCATCTGCGCCGGGCTGGTGTTTGCCGGTTTCGCCGCGCTGGGCACCTGGCAGCTCAAGCGGCTGCAATGGAAGCTGGCCCTGATCGAACGGGTTGAACAGCGGGTGCACGCGCCCGCCGTGGCCGCTCCCGGCCCTGAACGCTGGCCGCAAGTCAATGCCGACGCCGATGAATACCGGCGCGTGCGTCTCAGCGGCACATTCCTCTACGCACTGACAGCCAGGGTCCAGGCTTTGACCGAACTCGGCGGCGGATTCTGGCTGCTGACGCCGCTGCGCAGCGCGGACGGCAGCGTGGTGCTGGTCAACCGCGGTTTTGTGCCGGCCAAGGCCGGCGCCGAGCAGGACGACCCCGATGTCGGTCCGGCCGAGGTAAGCGGACTGCTGCGCATGAGCGAGCCGGGCGGCGGTTTTCTGCGGCACAACGATCCGGCCGGCGACCGCTGGTTTTCGCGCGACGTGCAAGCGATAGCGGCGGCGCGCAACCTGTCGCCGGCGGCGCCTTATTTCATCGATGCGGACGCGGCGACAGCCGGCAGGGACACCGGCGGCAACCGCCCGGTCGGCGGCTTGACGGTGATTGCCTTTCACAATAACCATCTGGTTTATGCTCTCACTTGGTATGCTCTTGCCTTGATGGTGGCGGGCGCCTGTTTCTGGGTAGGGCGCGAGGAAAGGAACCTGCGCCGGCGTTATCGGCCGGGCGCCGGCGCCAATGCGGATGGTATCGACCGTGAAAGTGAAGATGGCAAGTAAAATTGATATTCTTGCAAATACAGAAGATTTGAAGCGGCGCTGGACGCTGGCGGCCGGCGTCGAAAACGCCGCCGGCCACAAGAACATGCTGCAATTGATCCAGCTGCGCTGGATCGCCGTGGTCGGCCAGATCACCACCATCGCCATCGTCATCGTCGGCTTCGGCATCCAGTTGCCGCTGCCGCACATGCTGAAGGTGCTGGCCTGCCTGGTAGCGTTCAACATCGCCAGCCACCTGCGCTGGCACGAGCGGCGCGTGGCGAGCAACGGCGAGCTGTTCCTGGCGCTGCTGGTCGACGTCGGCATCCTGACTGCCCAGCTGTACCTCAGCGGCGGCATCAACAATCCTTTCGCCTTCCTGTTCCTGCTGCAGGTGATCCTCAGCGCCGTGCTGCTGGAAACCTGGTCGACCTGGACCATCGTCGCCGTCACCAGCGTCTGCCTGGCCGGCCTGTCGCTGTTTTGCGAGCCTCTGGCGCTGCCGCCGGACCATGGCAGCGGCTTGTCCAGCCTGTATGTGGAAGGCTTGCTGATCTGTTTTGTGCTGAATGCGGCCCTGCTGGTGTTCTTCGTTACCCGCATCGGCCGCAACCTGCGCGCCGGCGACGCCCAGCTGGCCGATTTGCGCCAGCGCGCGGCGGAGGAAGACCACATCGTGCGCATGGGGCTGCTGGCGTCCGGCGCCGCGCATGAGCTCGGCACGCCGCTGGCCACCTTGTCGGTGATCCTGGGCGACTGGCGGCGCATGCCGGAGTTCAGCACGAACAGCGAACTGCTGGAAGAAATCGGCGAGATGCAAGCCCAGCTGCAGCGCTGCAAGAGCATCGTCAGCGGCATCCTGCTGTCGGCCGGCGAGGCGCGCGGCGAGTCGTCGGTGAAAACCACCATCAGCACTTTCCTCAACGATCTGGCCAAGGAATGGTGCGCGACCCGGCCGATTGTCTCGTTTGCCTACGAAAACCGGATCGAGCAGGATATGCCGGTCGCCTTCGACTCGGCGCTGAAGCAGATGATCTGCAATGTGCTCGACAACGCGCTCGAAGCATCGCCGCAGTGGGTCAGCCTGGAAGCGACGCGGGAAGACGATGCGCTGACCCTGGTGGTGACCGATAGCGGCCCTGGTTTTGCGCCGGCGATGCTGGCGCACCTGGGCAAGCCTTACCAGTCGAGCAAGGGGCGGCCAGGCAGCGGCCTGGGCCTGTTTTTCGTGGTTAACGTCGCCCGCAAGCTGGGCGGCACGGTAACCGCGCGCAACCGCGAGCAGGGTGGGGCGCTGGTCCAGCTCACGCTGCCGCTGGCGTCGATCAGCCTTGAAAGGGATGCCGGACATGGCAACTGACCGCCTGCTGCTGATCATCGAAGATGACGCCACTTTCGCGCGCACGCTGGGCCGTTCGTTCGAGCGCCGCGGCTATGCCGTATTGCTGGCGTCGAACCTGGACCAGGCCGCTGCGCTGCTGCGCCAGCATTCGCCCGGATATGCGGTAGTCGACCTCAAGCTGAACGACAGCACTTCCGGGCTGGCGTGCGTGCAGATGCTGCATAAGCACGATCCGGCCATGCTGATCGTGGTGCTGACCGGCTTCGCCAGCATCAACACGGCGGTGGAAGCAATCAAGCTTGGCGCCTGCCAGTACCTGGCCAAGCCTTCCAACACCGATGATATCGAAGCGGCTTTCGGCCATGTCGCCGGCGCCGCGGCGATTGAACTGAGCAACCGCTCGACCTCGATCAAGACGCTGGAATGGGAACGCATCCATGAAGTGCTGGTGGAAACCGGCTTCAATATTTCGGAAACGGCGCGGCGCCTGGGAATGCACCGGCGCACGCTGGCGCGCAAGCTGGAAAAACAGCGCATCAAATAACCATCGCCAATAAGCGGCGGCAATTACCACATATCGCCGTTTGCCGCCTCGCGGCTGTTTATGGCGTCGTTCCTTGTAAGTGGCGTCACATGATTAACACTATAAGCTGCATCCTCGTGCCCGGACCGGGCGGGGAGGCAATAGCGGCTGTTGAAACCAGCCATTTTCCATTTGCTTATGGGAGTTACCATCATGTCTGCCATCTTGACCCAGCGTCCTGTTGTCCAAGAAACCGAAATAGAAGCCATTCCTTTCCCGCTCACTTATCTGCGGCCGCGCCAACCCAAGACCTTCCACCATTCGATCGACGTTTACCTGAAAGATTCGAACGCCACCGGGAACATTTATTTCGCCCGGCATTTCGAGTGGCAGGGGATTTGCCGCGAGCGCTGGTTTTTCGAGTGCATCTCCGCCGACATGCTGCAGTCGCTGGGCGTCTTCATCACGAAAGAGGCGCAGCAACAGTATGTCTGCGAGACATTCGCATTCCAGAAGATTGCGTGTGAAGTCAATACTTTCGCCATCAAGCAATGCTCGTTTTCGCTGGCGTTCCGGTTCCTGGTAGAGGGCAAGCTGGTGGCGACCGGCCAGCAGCAGATCGTTTTCGCCAACAAGGAGAAAAGGATTTCGCGGCTGCCGGAGCACATCCTTGAAAAGATCCGGCAATATGAAATCGAGATGGGAGAGTAACGGTGTAACGGGCTGTATCAGCCTGTCCTTGACCTAGGGACCATGCGGAGGAGAGGCAGCAGCCTCTTGCTCCGCCTGGCGCGGCGCCGGCGCCGCAAACAGATCGTCCGACGGGTGGTCCTCCACCATCGGGAATTCCAGGGTAAATGTCGTATATTGCCCGGCCACGGAATCGCACAGTATGCGTCCGCCGAACGACGCCATCACCCGATGGCAGAACGTGAGGCCGACCCCGGTGCCGCCGCTTTGCTTGGTGGTGAAGAAGCCGTCGAAAATGTTCGGCAGCGCCTCGCCCGTTATGCCAGTCCCGGTGTCGCTGAAATACATGCGGTTGACAGTCGGGCCGCGCGCCGTCGATATGCGGATTTCACCCTTGCCGGCCATCTTGATGGCGTACAGCGCATTTTTCAGCAGGTTGAACAGCACCAGTATCAGCAGCGTATCCGATCCGTAAAACCGGAATTCCTCGGCGTTGGCGACCACGATGCGCTCCCGGTCCTGGCGGTCATAGGTATAGCGGTCGACCGCTTCCGCCAGGCAGTGTCCTATGGCGTGCTGGCTGAAATTGGTCTTGTCGATCTGGTCCATCTTGATCGACGCCAGCATCATGTCCAGCACCGCATTAGTACGGTCCACTTCGTGCGTCAGCGTCTTCCCTATGGTGGCGAGATAGGTCATCGCGAACGGCGGCAGCGACGATTCGCACAGGTTGTTGGCGACCGCCAGCTCGTAGCTGTGCAGGAGCGTCGGGATATATTTGTTGATGCCTTGCGCCTGGTTGCGGATGGAGAGCAGCGGCGTGCGCATTTCGTGGGCCACGCTGGCGGCAATCGCCATGGGGTTGAACAGTCCGTACTTCACGATCGCCACCGTGATGATGCCAAGGCTGACGGCGATGAACAGCACGCCGGGCGGATAGAACTCGAAGCCGTAGTTGCACAGGTAATCGACCGCGGCAAAAAAATAAGTGAGGATGCCGGCGATGCACAGGCGCAGCCTGATGCGTTTGTTGGGCGGCGCATTTTTCTGCTGCAGGAAGGTGATATACAGGCCGCGGTTGACCACCACTACCGTCTGCAGTACATGGATGGGGTGGAGCAGTCCTGCCTTGGGGTAGTAGCCCCAGAAATATTGGTAGAAGCCGGAAATGAACAGGTCGCCGCCAACCAGGAAAAGCGCCAGGACCGAGGCGATCCCGTAAGACAGGTAAACCAGGTGGCGTTCCTTGGTGCGGTCCGAGACCTCGGTCAGGAAGTGGTACAGGCTGGTCGGCAGGAACAGGATCAGCAGGTAGCCGAACTTGATCAGGAACATCGCCAGGCCCGGCGTATGGACCTGGAACAGCACCGCCCAGGTTCCCTGCCAGAACGCGGAGATGATGCACAGCGCGGAAAAGCTGATGCCGATGCGGGTGAATCCCTGCGTGCAAAGTACGTACAAGCCGTAACCCAGGAAAACCGAGGCTACCAAGGCGGGTAATAATGAGTACATTGGCAATGTCTAAGGGTGGGTATCCGCGTGGTGGACCTGAACCAAGTTATCCATTATACAACTCACAATGCCGCATGGGGCCCCGCCGGCATTGAGAGGCGCAAATTACGCTGTTCCTGACCCAAACAATAAGTTGCAATAGGGCAATATATCACTCAAGTGCTGCGGATGGCGTTTTTACTGCCAATTATAACTACCGCTGCCGGACTGCTTCGATTCCAGGCTGCCCGGTAAACTGGAAAACAGGACAGCTTTGCAATTGCAGCCGGTTTCCAGTTTGACAGGGCAGCCTTCCTGCAATGAAAATGCCGTGGCAACTGATTCCATTCGCGCTGTCTTTTTTTCGTAGCGGGCACAGCGCGCCATTTTCTTGATTTTTCTTGGCGGAGATTAGATACATGGTCATTTTTCAGGCTCGGACGGTTTTACCGGTTGTCATCGCCAGCTGCCTGTTGTTGCCCGCGCATGCGTCGGAAGCGGAATATTCCATCGCTGTCGGCGATGCGAGGACCGGGTCATCCATCAGCAAAAGCCGTGCATCGCTTGGGATCGCTGTGGACGTCAATAAAAGCTGGGATGAGCTGTCGCCTAATGAGCAGTCGCTATGGCGGAAATTTGTCGATATCACCGATGAAAAGGTGATTCCTCCATTCCCGTCGCCAAACATTCGCAGCTTGTTGCGCAATTTGGGAGTGTCGCGAGGAGTCCGCATGGATAATTCGATGTCCCATAAAGAAGATGTGAAATTGATCGTGCATGTCGACGAAACCGGATCTGTCAGCGCCGTCGATATCCTTGGCGCCAAAAACAATGGGGAACTCATGCTGAGCGACGATCAAAAAATCCTGGCGTACACGGCAATCAAAGGGCTGCAGTCAACGCAGTTTTCTCCGGCAAGGCTGGATGGGGCGCCGGTAGCCTCGGCCTTTGCCTATCACATCGTACATACCACCAAGCGATAGCCCTTCACGGCGATAGCCATCGGATGGCAAACCACACCGAGCATCATGCCCGGCGTGGCCGACGCTTCGTTTGCGGCCGCAATGGACGGTAGCACAAAAATAATATTGCTATATGGAAATATTGAGCTAATCTTAACCATGCATGCGTATCAAGTCCGTGCATCAAGTCCGTGCATCAAGTTCCTGAATAAGCTTCTGGAAGGGCCAGGCGCAAGCGGGCCCGGTTTCTGAATTGTCCCTGGTAATCCATGGTTCCGAGACGAGGGGGAGCGACGATGAAAAAGCTGGGATTAGCCGATCTGATACATCCGTTAGCGGTAGATACCTTCATGGCGCGCTATTGGCAAAAGAAACCTTACATAGGCCACGGTTCGCCGCAGCGTTTCGCCGATATCGCCGCCATCCCGGAGCTGTCCAGCATCGATGCACTGCTGGAAGCCTGGCGCGGCGACGCCGACGCCTGGGCTCCGCGCGACACCAAGAACCCGCTGATCAACGCCACCGCGCGCCAGTTGCCCGCCTTCTATGAAAGCGGCTACACGCTGTACCTGAGCAAGGTGGAAGACCACGTGCCGGCGCTGGAACCGATTGCGCGTGCGCTCGAGCGCGACCTCGGCCTGCGCCAGGACGATGTCTATTTCGAAGCGTTCATTTCGCAAGGCACCGGCTCGACCTTCCATTTCGATCCCAACGTCACCATCAACATACAGCTGATCGGCAGCAAGCAGTGGAGCGTCGCCGCCAACCGGCATGTGGTCAACCCGCACGTCGGCTGGTCTGCCGGCGCGGCGGTCAACGAACACATGCAGCGATACGCGCGCCAGCCGTTTCCGACCCGCATGCCTGCCGGCTGCAAAAGCTTCGAGGCCAAGCCCGGCACCCTGGTTTACCTGCATCCGGGCTACTGGCATTGCACCCTCAACCACGAACCGTCGCTATCCCTGCTGTTCACCATCAACCCGCCATCCTGGACTGACCTGCTGATGGAAGAAATCAAGGACCGGATGCTGAAGCACGACGCCGGCCGCGAACTGGCCTTTGGCCTCGGTTCCACCATGGGCCACGAAGAAAAGCGGCAGCGCCTGCAAAACCTGATCGATGCCACCGGCGACGCTGTGGCGTCGCTGTCCGCCGCGGATTTGCTGGCCGACTGGGGCGGGGCGTTTACTGCTTCGTTTGAGCGGAACCCCGAGGTGGAATTCGAGATCGGCCGTGGCCGCGACGACGATGTGCTGGTCACCAAATCGGGCCGCAAGCGCGAGCGCAGCTTGCTGGCGCCCGACGCACGGCAAGTGCTGCAATGGATACGCGCGCGGAAAAAGCCCTTCCACGGCCACCAGGCGGTGCAGGCGCTGGACGCGGTGGCGACCGCGCGCATCGGCGAGATACTGGAGGAGTTCGCCGAGATCGGCCTGATCCTGCGCCGCTAGCCTTGATCGCAGCTACTTCAGTTTTTTTGCCGGTTTGCTGCGCATTTCGGTGGTCCATTCCGGGCGCCGCCCCAGCACATCGAACAGCTCAACAATGATCGCCTTGACCTTCTGCACGGCATTGCTGAGCAGCTCGGTATCGTGCCAGCACAGCGACAGGTCGCGCGAGAACAGGGGATGGTCGACCTGCGCCAGCTTGAGCTTGCGCTCATCCAGTTCGACATGCGCAGCCGACCACGGCAGGATTGTGACGCCGAGCCTGGCGATCACCGCCGCGAACAGCAGCGCGGTGGAACTGGCCTCGAACAGCACCTCGCACGAGAGGCCGGCTTCACGCAGCGCCCAATCGACCCGGCTGCGTATCGAGTTCGGCGCGCTGGGCAGGATCAGCGGCATGCGCGCCAGCTGGGCCAGTTTCACCGGCCCGACCGGCAGCGCAAAATCCGGCCATGCAATCAGGTGCAGCACCTCGGTGACCAGCCGCTGCACCGCCACGCCGCGCGTTTCGACGGCATCGGCCACCACCGCGATTTCCACCCGGCCGTCGCCGATCAGGCCGCCCAGGTCTGCGCTCGGCGCTTCGATCAGTTCCAGCACGATGCCGGGATAACGGTCGCGCACCAGGCGCGCCAGCGGAATCGCCAGCACCCGCGCGGTGCTGGACGGCATGCCGACCGATACCTTGCCTTGCGGCAGTTCAGCATCCTGGCGCAACAGCTCGCGCGTGCCGTCGGCTTGCCGCAGCAGCTCGGTCGCGTGCCGGTACAGCGTGCGTCCGGCCGCCGTCGGCGCCACTCCGTGCACGCTGCGTTCCAGCAGCTGCATGCCGAGATCCCGTTCCAGGTTGCGCATCTGCTGGCTGACCGCGGGCTGGGCGATATGCAGCAGCTCGCTGGCGTGCGTGACGTTGCCGCACTCGACTACCTTGACGAAATACCGCAGTTGCCGCAAGTCCATTCCATTCCCCCTCAAGCGATTTATTCCATACGTTAATCCTATAGCGGGAGAGTAATAACATATTTTTAAATTATTTACCGCCTCCCTATACTGACTCCACAAAAATGCGACGCAGGCCCGGCCAGGCAGTCCGGAATCGCGTCACCACGGCCGACACAGGTTGGCAAGGAGACAGGAATGGTCAAGGCGATTGCACTACAGGAGCCGGGCGCCAAGCCGCGGCGCACACCGTTGAGCCGCGAGCAGGTCGGCGGCTTCTGGGCGGTATATGCGGGGTGGGTGATGGACGGGGTCGATTCCGTGATCTATGCCTTGGTGCTGATCCCGGCGCTGACCGAATTGCTGCCGGCGTCGGGCATTGCCGCCACGCCTGGCAACCTCGGCATGTACGGTTCCATACTGTTTGCCTTGTTCCTGGTCGGCTGGGGGCTGTCTTTCATCTGGGGGCCGCTGGCCGATCGTTTCGGCCGGGTCAAGGCCCTGGCCGCCAGCATCCTCATCTACTCGGTGTTTACCGGCGCGGCCGCGTTTGCCGACAATGTCTGGGCGCTGGCGGCGTTCCGCCTGATTGCCGGCATCGGCGTGGGCGGCGAGTGGGCGCTGGCCGGTACCTATGTCGCGGAAAGCTGGCCGGAGGACCGCCGCAAGATGGGCGCCGGCTACCTGCAGACTGGCTACTATGTCGGCTTTTTCATCGCCGCCTGGCTGAACTACACGGTCGGCGCTGCCTACGGCTGGCGCGCCATGTTCCTGTGCGGCCTGGCGCCGGCCTTGCTTGCAATCTTCACCGTGCTGCGGGTGAAGGAGCCGGGGCAGTGGCGCAAGGGCAGCCATAATTCGACCGCCATGGCCAACGCGCGCAGCGCGTTGCGCGAACTGTTTGCCCCGGCCTACCTGCGCCGCACGCTGACCAGCGCCACGCTGGTGGGCGTAGCGATCATCGGTTTGTGGGCAGGTTCGGTCTATGAAGCCAGCGCGGTGGTTACGCTGGCCAAGCGGGCCGGCATCGACGGCGTCGGCGCCGTGCACCTGGCGTCGGTCGGCGCGGCGATCCTGTCGTTCGCTACCATCCTCGGTTGCCTGGCGGCGCCGTGGCTGGCCGAACGGCTGGGCCGGCGCATCGCGCTCGGCATCTATTTCGGCGGCATGGCGCTGTCCATCGTGTTTGCGTTCGGCTGGGTGTTCTACCTGCCGGACGGGCTCAACCTGTTCATGGCGTCGCTGCTGTTCCTGGGTTTCTTCGGCGGCAATTTCGCCATCTTCTCACTGTGGCTGCCGGAACAGTACCCGACCCGGATACGAGCCACGGCGTTTGCCTTCAACGCCTCCGTCGGCCGTTTTCTCGGCGCCGGCGTGAACTTCCTGCTGGCCGCGGCGATTCAATGGCACGGCTCGCTCGGCCTGCCGATCGCCTGGACCGCGGCGGCTTTCGTGGCCGGCCTGCTGATCCTGCCTTTTGCAGTGGAAACCCGCCATCAGGAATTGCCCGGATAGCACCGGCTGCGCCGTCATTCACCCGTTACCAGTCATCAGTTGGAGAAGCAGATGCAAGCATTAAAGGGAATCAAGGTAATCGACCTCAGCCGCGCGCTGTCCGGACCGTTCTGCACGATGACGCTGGCCGACCTCGGCGCCGACGTCATCAAGGTGGAGCAAGGGCCGGACGGCGACATGAGCCGCGGCTGGGGGCCGTTCGACCGCGGCGTCAGCACTTATTACCTGTCCTGCAACCGCAACAAGCGCGGTGTCTGCATCGACCTGCGCCAGCCGCAAGGGCTGGCCGCGCTGCAGCGGCTGATCGACGGCGCCGACGTGGTGATCGAGAATTTCAAGCCGGGCACGGTCGAGCGCATGGGTCTCGGTTTCGACGTGCTGAGCGCGCGCAACCCGCGCCTGGTGATGGGCAGCATCAACGCCTTTGGCGCCGACGGCCCGCTCAGCGACTGGCCCGGTTTCGACCAGATCGCGCAAGGCTATTCGGGAATGATGAGCCTGACCGGTTTCGCCGACGGCGATCCGACCCGCACCGGCACCGCCATCGGCGACATGAGTTCCGGCATGTGGCTGGCGATGGCGGTGCTCGCCGCGTTGCTGGAGCGGGAACGCACGGGGCGCGGCCAGCATGTCGGCAGTTCGCTGCTGGCAAGCCTGGTGGGGCTGCTGAGCGTGCACGGCCAGCGCTACCTGAGCCTGGGTGAGATTCCCCAGCGCACCGGCAACGCCCATTCGGTGATCGCGCCCTACGGCGTGTTCGAGACCGCCGATGGTCCGCTCAACCTGGCCCCGATCACCGCCGACATGTGGCTGCGCCTGTGCCAGCTGCTCGACTTGGCGGCGTTGCCGGACGATCCGCGTTTCGCCAGCAATGAGAAACGCGTGCTCCACCGCGATGCGCTGAAGGCGATACTCGAAGAGCGCCTGAAGAGGCGCAGCAAACGGGAGTGGAGCGAGCTGTTCATCGGCGCCGGTTTGCCGGCAGGGCCGATCAATACCTTGGCCGAAGTGTTCGACGACCCGCAGGTGCGGCATTGCCGGCTGGTCGAAACGGTCGAGCATCCCTCGCTGGGCGCGCTGCGGCAGGTAGTCACGCCGGTGTCGGCCTATGGCGCCGGCACGGCGCCGCCGCTTACCCGCAGGGCGCCGCCCGGCCTCGGAGAGCACACGGTGGAAGCGTTGCGCGAAGCCGGTTTCGACGATGCGGCTATCGATGCCTTGCTGGCAACAAACATCGTGCACCAGGACGAAGCCGGGCCGCCGCCGGTGACGGAACAATATGCGGAGGTGGTGCAATGATTCAGGCAACGGACGGATCTTCGGCCACGGTCAGCGCTCGCATCGTCGAAGCGGGAATAGGGCAGGTCGTGTTCAGCAATCCTTCTCGCCGCCATGCGCTCAGCGCCGAACTGCTGGGGGCGCTGGAAGCTCGCCTGGATGAACTGGCGGCGCAACGGTTGCCGGTGATACTGCTTGGCAGCGGGATCGGCCAGGAGGTGTGGAGCGCCGGCCACGACCTGGGCGAACTTGCACACGACCGCGATCCGCTTGCCTATGGCAAGCCGCTGGAGCGCGTGCTGCGCAGCGTGCGTGCCTACCCGGGCGTGGTCATCGCGACGGTCTCGGGATCGGTTTGGGGCGGGGCGGTCGACCTGGCGATGAGCTGCGACCTGGTGGTGGCGGACCGCAGCGCACGCTTCGCCATGACGCCGGCCAATATCGGCCTGCCGTATACCACCAGCGGACTGCTGCGCTTCTTCCATAACCTGCCGATCCATGTGCTCAAGGAGATGTTCTTTTGCGCCCAGCCGCTGGAGGCCGAGCGCGCAGCCCATTTCGGCGTTGTCAATCGGCTGGTCGAGCAGGATCAGCTGCAAGCGACAGCGCTGGAGATGGCGCGCGGGATCGCCGCCAAGGCGCCGCTGGCAGTGCGGGCGGTAAAGGAACAGCTGCGCATCCTGGAAGACTTGCAGCCGCTGCCGGTGCAGGCGCTGGAACAGATCGCCGAACTGCGGCGGCAAGCCTGCGCCAGCGAGGATTTCAGCGAGGGACTGAGCGCTTTCGCCGGCCGCCGCCAGCCGCTGTTCCGAGGCGCCTGAACCAGCTGCAATGGTGATTGTTGATAAAAACGCATTCGCCAGCTCTTGTCATTGTCTTATCTCTGCCTTGCAAAGATCAAATAGCCTGAAAAATGAAAGCTATTTGCAAGGTTCGGGAGTGTATTGTCGACCGAAAATAATCATAATCAGGGAGACAATCATCATGAAGACGCTATTTGCGCTTCTTTTCCTGGCGGCCATGGCCACCGCCGGCGCCCAGGAAAAGATCGTCATCGGACAGTCCGTGGAGTTATCGGGCGAAGCTACCGGCAAGGAAAACATGGAGGGCGCGCTGGCTTATTTCGGCTGGGTCAATGCGCAAGGCGGGGTGCATGGTCGCAAGATCGAGCTGAAATCCTATGACGACCAGCGCAAGCCGGAAACCACCAAACGCAATACCGAGAAGCTGCTGGCCCAGGATAACGCGCTGGCCCTGTTCGGTTATCGCAGCACGCCGACGGTGGAAGCCGTCCTGCCTTTGCTGCAGGTGGAGAAAGTGCCGCTGATCGCGCCGTTCTCCGGCGGCCAAAGCCTGCACAGGCCATTTAATCCCTACCTGTTCAACCTGCGCGCCAGCTACCAGGATGAAACAGCGAAAATGGTGGAGCTGTTCAGTTCCCTGGCGATCCGCAAGGTCGCGATCCTGTACCAGGACGACAGCTTCGGCCGCGATGGCCTGGCCGGTTTTGAGCGCAACCTGGCGGCGCACAAGCTGAAGGCCCTGGTGACTGCCAGCTACGACCGCAAGGACCTGAAAATCGACAAGGCGGTCGACACTATCATCGCCAGCAATCCGCAGGCCGTGCTGATGGCTTGCACGCCGTCGGCCTGCGCCGATTTTGTCAAGCAGGTCCACAAGAAAGGATTTCATCCCTCCTTCATGATGCTTTCCAATGTCAGTTCCGATACCTTCTTCGAGTCGCTGGGCGAGGATGGCCGAGGGGTGAGCGTGATGCAGGTGATGCCGTACCCGAAGAATTTCAGCGCCGGCGTGAGCCGCGAATTCCAGAGCGTCCTGAAAGGCATGCCGAAACCTCCGCCGGCTTCTTATTCGGCATTCGAGGGTTTTGTGGCGGCGAAGCTGCTGACCGAGGGGCTGCGCCGCGCGGGCCCGAATCCGACCAGGCAAAAACTGATGGCGGCGCTGGAAACCATGCGCGATTTCGACCTGGGCGGAGTGCGGGTATCGTATACGCCGGACAATCATGACGGCTCGAAATTCGTGGAAATGATCATGATCGGCAAACACGGCGCGATTTTGCGTTAAGCCTTGCATCGGGCCTGGCGTTGAACCTTGCAATGGACACGATGGAAACATTCGACGACGACCTCAGGAATTTCTCAGCGCATGGCGCCGCGCCGCTGCCGGCGGCGGACGACCAGGGCCATGTGACCCGCGACGGCGCGCGCATCTGGTACGCGACCTACGGTTCCGGCCCGCCGGTGATCCTGCTGCACGGCGGCCTTGGCCACAGCGGCAACTGGGGTTGCCAGCTGCCCATGCTGGTCGGCTTGGGACGTAGCGTGGTGCTGATCGACAGCCGCGGCCACGGCCGCAGCACACGCGATTCGCGGCCCTTCAGTTATGAGCTGATGGCGTCCGACGTATTGACCGTGATGAATGTCTTGCATATAAAAACAGCGCCGATCGTAGGCTGGAGCGACGGCGCCTGCACCGCACTGGTCCTCGCCATGCAAGCCCCGGCGCGCGTCGCCGGCGTGTTTTTCTTTGGCTGCAACATGGATCCGAGCGGCGTCAAGGAATTCCAGCCGACGCCTGTCATCGACCGTTGCTTCAGCCGTCACGCCAAGGACTACGCCCAGCTATCGGCCACGCCGGATCAGTTCTCTGCGTTTGCCGACGCGGTGGGGCTGATGATGAAGACGCAACCCAATTATTCGGCGCGCAACCTGGCTGAAATCCAGGTGCCTGTCGCCATCGTGCAAAGCGAGCATGATGAATTCATCAAAGCCGAACATGCCACATATCTGAGTCGCAGCATTCCAGGAGCGGAGTTGATCGTGATGCCGGGCGTCAGCCATTTCGCGCCGCTGCAGCGGCCGCGGCAATTCAATGGTGTAATGCAGGCTTTCCTCGACAAGGTTAGCGCACACCAGGAGCGATGACGATGCAGCAATCCAACTACCTGTTTTTCACCACCGGCTGCGAACAGGCGCTGGCCTTCTACACCGAGTGCGGGCTGGGGCAGGTGACCGAAGTCATGTATCACGGCGCCGGCGGCATGCCGTTGAAGAACGAGGCGATGCGCGGCAAGATCATGCATTCCAGGTTCGAAGGGCCGGGCGTCCTGTTTTATGCTTCAGACAATGACGACGCCGAACCCATGCGCGGCTCGGCGCACATCCTGATGACCGACAGCCGCGAGCAGACCGACCAGCTGTTCGCGCGTTTGAGCCAAGGCGCAAACATCACCACGCCGCTTGCCATCCAGCCCTGGGGCGACTACTTCGGCAAGCTGACGGATCGCTTCGGAGTGCAGTGGATGCTCAACTGTCCCATCCGGAGCGATTAGGCATTCAGCAACTGCCTCAGCGTCGCCACCGTATAGTCGATTTCCTGCTCGGTGGTGTAGCGTCCCAACGAAAAGCGGATCGCGCTGCGCGCCAGCGCGTCCGGCCGTCCCAGGCTCGACAGCACGTAGGATGGCGCGGCGTTGGCCGAGTTGCAGGCGGAGCCGGCCGACACCGCAATGTCCAGCAGCTGCGCTGCGATAGGCGTGCTGCCTGGAATCTCAAAACTCAGGTTCAGGTTGTGCGGCACGCGCTGCCGGCGATCGCCGTTGAGCACGACCCCGGGGCAATCGCTCAAGCCTTCCCACAAGCGATCCTGCAAGCTGCGTATCCTGGCGTTTTCGCTGTCCAGCAACTGTGCCGCCAGGCTGAATGCTTCGCCCATGCCGACGATCTGGTGGGTAGCCAGGGTGCCGGAGCGCATGCCGTTTTCATGGCCGCCGCCGTCGATCTGGGCTTCCAGCTTGAGTGCCGGATTATGACGCACGAACAGCGCGCCTATCCCTTTCGGACCGTAGACCTTGTGCGCGCTGAACGACATCAGGTTGACCTTCAGGCTGCGCAGGTCGATGGCGACCTTGCCGGCCGCTTGCGCCGCATCGACGTGGAACACGATATCGCGTCCGGCGCAGATTTCTCCCAGCTCGGCAACCGGCTGGATCACGCCGATCTCGTTGTTGACCATCATGACGGAGGCGATGATGGTGTCGCTGCGCAGCGCCGCCTTGAATGTTTCCAGGTCGAGCAGGCCGCTCGGCTGCGGTGCCAGGTAGGTGACTTCAAATCCTTCGCGCTCCAGCGTGCGCATGGTGTCCAGCACCGCTTTGTGCTCGGTGCTCATGGTCACCAGGTGGCGTCCGCGGCCGCTTTCGCGCAAGGCGTGGGCGGCGCCTTTCAGGGCCAGGTTGTTCGATTCGGTAGCGCCCGAAGTCCAGACGATTTCGCCGGCCTGGGCGCCCACCAGCGCGGCCACCTGCCTGCGCGCCCGTTCCACGGCCGCCCTGGCTTCCCAGCCGAACGCGTGCGAACTGCTGGCCGGATTGCCGAATTTTTCAGTCAGGTATTCGCACATCTTGGCCGCCACGGCCGGGTCGACTGGCGTGGTCGCTGAATAGTCGAGGTAGATGGGAAGCTGCGGCGTTGCTGTTTCTGCTACGGCGCGCGAGTTGCCGGGAACTGCGGTGGTACAGGCACTGGTTGCGGTCATGTCGGGAAATCCTGAGTTGGCATGGCGATACTTTACGCCTAATACGTTATTTGAAAAACAAATATTATTTCATTTTGATATGCGTTTATTGATATTTCTGAAGTTGTTTTTCGAAAAGCATCCAGAGATTTAAGTTCGCTCGCCAATGCGCCGGGCAGCACCATTCCGGTGTCTGACAATCGTTTGGCTCGGAACTGAATGCCGTTCCGGCACCGTCGCCCGCTGCGTGCTATCGTGTCCAGCACACGTTTAACGCAAGCCACAGGAAAGGATTAGCGCCATGACTGAGAAGCCGATAAAGATCCCGGGCCCGGATCATCCGATCACGGTGACGCCGAACCTGGCGCGGGTCCGTGTCACCGTCGCCGGGCGCGTCGTCGCCGACACCGGCAAGGCGCTGACGCTGCGCGAGGCGGCATATCCGGCGGTGCAATATATCCCGCGCCAGGATGTCGACATGTCCCAGCTGGCGCCCAGCACGCATACCACCTACTGTCCCTATAAAGGAGAGTGCTCTTACTACAGCATTCCTGCCGGCGGCGACCGTGCCGTGAACAGCGTCTGGAGTTATGAAGCGCCTTATGCGGCGGTGGCCGAGATCAAGGATCACTTGGCGTTTTACCCGGACCGCGTCGACGCCATCGAAGAATATCAGGCCGGCTAGGAAATTTCCGCGGCGTGCGCCAGCTGCGACAGGCGGCGCACCAAGGGTTCGAATAGTTCGGCGGAAGTGTTGCCGTAGCCTAGCACCAGGCCGTTGTCTTCCGGCTTGGGCTGTAGCGCGAAACCCGACAACGGGTAGGGCGAGATGCCATAACGGCGCGCGGCCGCGGCGATCTTGCGGTCTGGATAGCTGGCCGGCAGCCGCACCGTCAGGTGCAATCCGCAGTGGCCGCCTTCGATCATGTGCGGTACCTGCAGGTGGCGCGCGATGGCCTCGCGCAGCGCCTGCTGGCGATCGCGATACAGGCGCCGCATGCGTCCCAGGTGGCGGCTGAACTGGCCGCTCTCGATGAACTCGGACAGCGCCAGCTGTTCGTAGCGGTGGCCGCCGCGCAGCATTTCTTCCAGCGGCGTCTGCATCTCGGCCAGCAGCGCCGCAGGCAGCACCAGGAATCCCAGCCGCAGCGAAGGGAACATGGTCTTGCTGAAGGTTCCCACATACAGCACCGGCGCCTGCGCCACCAGTCCCTGCATGGCGCCGATGGGTTCGCCGGCGTGGCGGAATTCGCTGTCGTAGTCGTCCTCGATGATCCACGCGCCATGGCGCCGCGCCTGCGCGATCAACTCCAGGCGCCGGGCAACCGTCAGCACCGCGCCCACCGGGTATTGATGCGAAGGCGTGGTATAGACCAGGCGCGGCGGGGATTTCCAGTCGTCTTCCGTTGCGATCACGCCGTCGCCGTCGATGCGCAGCGGCGCGATGTGCAGGTCGCCGGCATGCATCGCCGCCTTTGCGCCGCGATAACCGGGGTCCTCGACCCAGGCCGTGTCGCCGGGATTGGTCAGCAGCCGCACGCACAGCGCCAGCGCTTCCTGCGCGCCTTCGGTAATGATGACTTGCTCCGCTTCGCAGCGTACGCCGCGGGCGATGCCGAGATGGCGGGCGATGGAAGCGCGCAGCGCCGGTTCGCCCAGCGGATCGCCGTAACCCAGGGCCGACGGCCCGCTGCGGCGGATCGCGCGGTCGACGGCGCGGCGCCAGGCCGCCAATGGAAAGTGGGACAAGGCTGGAACGCCCGGGCGCAGGGTCGCGCTGGCGTCGGTGCGCGGCGGGCTGGCCGGGATGCGGTTCAGGCGCAGTGCTACGGCAGGGGCAGGCGATGTGCCGCGCTGCAGATGCCGATGCGGCGGCGCCGGGCGCGATAGCGTCGCCACCCTGGTGCCCTGGCGGTCGGGCGCGACATAACCTTCGGCGGCGAGCAGGTCGTAGGCGGCGGTCACGGTATTGCGCGAGATCGACAGCGCTTCAGCCAAGGCGCGCGATCCGGGCAGGCGGCTGCCGGGGGCAAGCCGGCCGTCCAGGATCGCTTCCTTGATGCGATGATGCAGCTGGCGCTGCATCGGCGTTGCGCCGCTGTCTTTGTCCAGCGGGGCTTCGAGCAGGGCTTGCGGCAAGCGGGTGGGGGCGGTCGTCATGGGAATGTCAGTGTGGCACCATGAAATATGTGGGATGTGGATCTTTTTCCAGGGCCACGAAGGGCTTACTTTAGCACATGCCCGGCGCATGCCTGGCCTCATCCAGCAAGGAATCTTTTATGCCCAGCATTTTGAATACGTACCAGCAGCCGATCGGCGAACCGTTGCCAGGCTGGACGGCCCGTGCGCGCCCTCCGCACAACGCCGCCATCGAAGGACGCTACTGCCGCCTCGAGCCGCTGGATGCGCAACGCCATGCCGCCGACCTGTATGCCGCCTACAGCCAAGCGACAGACGGCCGCGACTGGACCTACATGTCGGTCGGCCCGTTCGCCGATGCCGCCGGCTACCGCAGCTATGCCGAGCTGGCCGCCGCCGGCAGCGATCCTCTGCACTATGCGGTGATCGAGCGCAAGACGGGAAAAGCGGTCGGCACCCTGGCCCTGATGCGGATCGACCCGGCCAATGGCGTCGTCGAAGTCGGCTTTGTAGCGTTTTCACCGTTGCTCAAGCGCACGCCGGTGTCGACCGAGGCCCAGTACCTGCTGATGCGACATGCCTTCGATGACCTCGGCTACCGGCGCTACGAGTGGAAATGCGACAGCCTCAACGCTCCGTCGCGCCAGGCGGCCGGGCGCCTCGGTTTCCAGTTCGAGGGCGTATTCCGGCAGGCCATCGTCTACAAGGGACGCTCGCGCGATACCGCATGGTTCTCGATCGTCGACGGCGAATGGCCGGAACTGCGCGCGGCTTTTGAACAATGGCTGGCGCCCGGCAACTTCGACGGGCAAGGGCAGCAGCGGGCTTCGCTGACGGCGCTGCGCAAGCCCGGGCCGGCAGCGGCTTAGTTGCGCTTTTCCGCGTCCAACCACTATAGAATGTGGTGCACGGTCTCGGCGCCGCTGCGCTGCCGGGCCGCAGCTGACAATGTCCCTTTCCCCAGCACTGGAGACCTGCACATGAAATCGAATCCCCTGGCCAAGTCGCTGCTTGCGACCGCATTCGCCCTTTGTTTTGCCTGCGCCCAGGCTGCCTCGCTGGCCCCGGCGGCGGCCGAGAACGGCATGGTCGTCACGGCCCAGCACCTTGCCACCCGTATCGGCGTCGACGTCCTCAAGGACGGCGGCAATGCGGTCGATGCCGCAGTAGCGGTCGGTTATGCGCTGGCGGTGGTGTACCCGGCCGCCGGCAACATCGGCGGCGGCGGTTTCATGACCATCCAGCTGGCCGACGGCCGCAAGACCTTCCTCGATTTCCGCGAAAAGGCGCCGCTGGCGGCCACCGCCAACATGTATCTGGACCAGAACGGCAATGTGGTTCCCAACCTGAGCACCAAGGGCCACCTGGCGGTCGGCGTGCCGGGCACGGTGTCCGGCATGGAGCTGGCGTTGAGCAAATACGGCACGATGAAGCGCGCCGCGGTGATCGCGCCGGCCATCAAGTACGCTGAAGACGGCTTCGTGCTGGACCAGGGCGATGTCGACATGCTGGACACCGCAACCGCTGCCTTCAAGAAAGATGCGGCCGACTCGGGCGCCATCTTCCTCAATAAAGGCGAGCCGTTCCGCGTCGGCCAGAAGCTGGTGCAAAAGGACCTGGCCAAGACCTTGCGCGAAATCAGCGCCAAGGGCAGCGACGGCTTCTACAAAGGCTGGGTGGCGCAAGCCATCGTCGCCTCCAGCCAGGCCGGCAAGGGCATCCTCACCCAGCCTGACCTCGACCAGTACAAAACCCGCGAGCTGGCGCCGGTCGAATGCGATTACCGCGGCTACCACGTAGTCTCGGCGCCGCCGCCCAGCTCGGGCGGCGTGGTCATCTGCGAGATCATGAATATCCTCGAGGGCTACCCGATGCAAAACCTCGGCTTCCGCTCGGCGCAGGCGATGCACTACCAGATCGAAGCCATGCGCCACGCCTATGTCGACCGCAACAGCTATCTGGGCGATCCCGACTATGTGAAAAATCCCTTGGCGCGCCTGCTCGACAAGGGTTATGCGGCAAAGATCCGCGCCGCCATCGATCCGCACAAGGCCGGTATATCGCAGGACATCAAGCCTGGGGTGGCGCCGCATGAAGGCAGCAACACCACGCACTATTCGATCGTCGACAAATGGGGCAACGCGGTATCCGTGACCTACACGCTGAACGATTGGTTTGGCGCCGGCGTCATGGCCAGCAAGACCGGCATCATGCTCAACGATGAAATGGACGATTTCACGGCCAAGATCGGCGTGCCCAACATGTACGGCCTGGTGCAGGGCGAGGCGAACGCCATCGCTCCCGGCAAACGTCCGCTGTCGTCGATGAGCCCGACCATCGTCACCAAGGACGGCAAGACGGTGATGGTGGTCGGCACGCCTGGCGGCAGCCGCATCATCACGGCGACCCTGCTGACCATGCTGAACATGATCGACTACGGCATGAACCTGCAGGAGGCGGTCGATGCGCCGCGCTTCCACCAGCAGTGGCTGCCGGAAGCGACCAATCTCGAACCGTTCACGCTCAGCCCCGACACCCAGAAAATCCTCGAAGGCTGGGGCCAGAAGTTCACCGTGCCGCAACCGTTCAACCATGTCGCCGCCATACTGGTCGGGGCGCCATCGCTGGGCGGCAAGCCGGTTGGCAAGAACCGTTTCTACGGCGCGAACGATCCGCGCCGCGACTCGGGACTGGCGCTGGGCTATTGATTGATGTATTGATTGATTAACGCGCAGCCCCGCCCAGGGGCTGCCTTTGCAGGAAAAACCAATGACTTCACAAGAGATTCAAACGCAATACGATGCATTCAAGCAGCTTGGCCTCAAGCTCGACATGTCGCGCGGCAAGCCGGCGCCGGAGCAGCTCGACCTGTCCAGCGCCTTGCTGCAGCAGCTCGACGGTTTTACCGCGGCCGACGGCACCGACACACGCAACTACGGCATTGCCAGCGGCCTGCCGGAAGTGCGCGCCCTGTTTGCCAGCCTGCTGGACGTGCCCGCCGGGCAGGTGGTGGTGGACGGCAACGCCAGCCTGGCGCTGATGCACGACGCCATCGTGTTCTGCCTGTTATACGGGATTGCCGGCCATGCGCCTTGGAGCCGGCAGCAGCCGGTGACTTTCCTGTGCCCGGTGCCAGGCTACGACCGCCATTTCTCGATCTGCGAATCGCTCGGCATCAAGATGATCAGCGTGCCGCTGAGCGACGACGGCCCGGACATGGACCTGGTGGAAAAACTGGTGGCCGGCGACGCCAGCATCAAGGGCATGTGGTGCGTTCCCAAATACAGCAATCCTTCCGGCGCCATCTATTCAGCCGAAGTGGTGCAGCGCCTGGCCGCCATGAAGACCGCCGCGCCGGATTTCCTGCTGCTGTGGGACGATGCTTACCGCCTGCATCACCTGAGCGAGCAGAAGCACACCACCATCAATGTGCTGGAAGCTTGCGAACGCGCCGGCAATCCGGACCGCGCCATCGTTTTTGCCTCGACCTCCAAGATCACGCTGGCCGGCGCCGGCCTGGCCGCGCTGGCTTCATCGGCAGCCAACATCGCCTGGTGGCAACGCAAGACATCGGTGCGCACCATCGGCCCGGACAAGATCAACCAGCTGCGCCACGTGCGCTTCCTGAAAGACCGCGCCAATGTCGAAGCGCTGATGGAACGCCACCGCCAGCTGCTGAAACCGAAATTCGACGCCGTGCTGGCGCAGTTCGACGCCTACCTGGGCGGGATCGACGGAGTAACCTGGACCAGGCCGCACGGCGGCTATTTCATCGACCTCGTCACGCCGCCTGGTTGCGCCAAGCGGACTATCGCACTGGCCAAAGAGCTAGGCATCACGCTGACGTCTGCCGGCGCTGCATTCCCTTATGGCAACGACGTCGAGGACCGCCACATCCGCATCGCTCCCAGCTTCCCGTCGCTGGACGATATCTCGCAAGCAGCCAAGGGGATTGCGCTGGCGCTCAGGGTTGCCATCGCGGGGTAGGGTGCTGCAAGGATTGCTGTACGGCGGCATTAGCGTCCGGGCGCTGCTGCCGTCAGTTTCATGATTTTTGGGCTGGAGCGCAGGCGCCGGTTACAAATTAATTGCACTAATAAGTTTACTTTTTTCCTGTTTAAACTACACTGTGTAGTGTAAATATTCCTTGCCATTGCAGGGGATCGTTAACCAGCCACAGCGGCAACAGGATAAACGGCATGGCAAGCGAAACACTCACAGCACTCGATACGAATCTTCTCCCCAAGCCGTCGCAGCGGCGCGACGGCAAATTCCGCAACCAGCTTCCCAGGCACAAGAACGGCTTGTGGAAGACCTTGCAGATCATTTGGCGGTTTGCCTTCCACAAGCCGCCCGGCACGGTGCCCGCCAGGCCCATCCCGGTGCAGGCGCTTAGCCGCGAGCAGCTGCTGGCAGCGCCGGACCGCTCGCTGTTCCGGCTAGGGCATTCCACCATGCTGCTCAAGCTGCGCGGCGAATTCTGGCTGACCGATCCGGTGTTTTCCGAGCGCGCCTCGCCGTTCCAGTGGATCGGCCCCAAGCGCTTCCACCAGCCGCCGCTCGGCATCGCCGAGCTGCCGCCTATCAAGGGCGTGATCCTGTCGCATGACCATTACGATCACCTGGACTATGACGCTATCCTGCAGCTGGCCGGCAAGGTAGAGCATTTCCTGACGCCGCTGGGGGTAGGGGATACGCTGGTCAAATGGGGCGTGCCGGCAGAAAAGATACAGCAGCTGGACTGGTGGCAAAGCACCATGGTAAGCGGCCTGCAGCTGGTGGCCACGCCCGCGCGCCACTTTTCCGGGCGCGGCCTGAGCGACGGCAACCGCACCTTGTGGGCTTCCTGGGTAATTCTGGATGACGACCTGCGGCTTTTTTTCAGCGGCGACAGCGGCTATTTCGGCGGCTTCAAGGAAATCGGCGACCGCTACGGCCCGTTCGACCTGACCATGATAGAAACCGGCGCCTACGGCGTTGACTGGCCGGATGTGCACATGCAGCCGGAACAGACCCTGCAGGCTCACCTGGACCTGGGCGGCAAGCAGTTGCTGCCGGTGCATAACGGTACTTTTGACCTTGCCTTGCATGTCTGGCAAGACCCGTTCGAACGCATCATTGCGCTGGCCGAACGGCAGGGAGTGGCGGTCAGCACGCCGCAGATGGGCGAACTGCTCAGCCTTGCCGAGCCGCAAGAGGGGCGGCGCTGGTGGCGGGAGCAGGTGGCCTGACCAAGGTCGAACATCATCGAAGTTAAAGCAAAATATTAAAAGTAAAATATTTAAAGTAATAAATTAAATATATGCAATAACATGCTGATTTATATGATAAATTAAATCAGCTCGTCGACTAAACATTCCTCCAGACAATCATTTCACGCTACCAGCATGGGTATGGATCTTGCTCGCATTTCCAGGCAAAGTTGTGTCCCAACCAGACATATATCTTGCAACGCGCAGACATTGTGTAATAGTCGCTGTGCCGTTCCAGACACTTTCCCTGAACAACCTGCAGGAGCCCTATGAAATACGTACTGACAGCTTCATTGTTTGCCGCAGCCGCCCTGGCTGCGGGCTGCGCCAGCCAGCCGACGTCCGGCGGCGCCGCGCATTACCCCGGCCTCAAGACGCTCGACGGCAATCCGCCGCTGGTCATCGGCCACCGCGGGCTGGCCGGCCTGTATCCGGAAGAAATCATCGCCGGTTACCAGGCGGCGATCGCCGCCGGCACCGATTCGCTGGAAATGGACTTGATGTCGTCCAGCGACGGCGTGCTGTTCGTCTGCCACAACCCGTTCCTGAGCGACACCACCGATGTCGCCAGCCACCCTGAATTTGCGTCGCGCAAGAAATCGCGCACGGTCGACGGCGTGGCCGTGGCGCCGGACTGGTATATCAGCGATTTCACCGCGGCTGAACTGAAGACCTTGCGCGTCAAGCAACCGATCGCGGTCCGCAGCCACCAGTACGACGGCATGTATCCGATGGCGACATTCCAGGAAGTCATCGACCTTGCCAAAGCCACCCGCGCCGCCAATCCCCGCAGCACCCTGACGATCTATCCGGAAACCAAGAATCCGATCTACCAGCGCGCGCTGGGCGTGCCGCTGGAAGAAAAACTGCTCGCGATGCTGGAGAAGGAAGGCTGGAACACCCATGATTCCCCGGTGTTCGTGCAATCGTTCGAGCCGGAGAGCCTGAAGCTGATGCGCCGCCTCGGCCTCAAGACCAAGGTGGTGCAGCTGATGGATGGCGACGGCACCGATTTCAAGACCGGCGTCATGACCTACGGCTCGCCGGACACAGCCAAACCTTTCTCCTGGCTGCAAAAGGGCGATCCGCGCACCTTCGCGGCAATGGCGACGCCGGAAGGCCTGGCTGAAGTCAAGACCTATGCCGACGGCATCGGTCCATGGAAACTTTACATACTGCCGCCGCAAGGCGTGGACGCCGCCGGCAATGCGGTGAAGAAGCTGTCGGACGCCTCCAACATGGCGCCGACCAGCCTGGTCACCGACGCCCACCGGCTAGGCCTGTTCGTGCATCCGTTCACCTACCGCGATGAACCGGCGCGCTTGACGCGCACCTATAACGGTGACCCGAAGGCGGAGTACAAGGCGTATTTTGAGCTCGGCGTGGATGGCGTGTTCACCGACTTCACCCCGACTGCCAGGGCGGCGCTGAACGAATGGCTAGCGGTGAAGCAAGCCAGGTAACAAGATCGATGACTTAAACCCGGGCTCTATTTTTATTTACCTGAGCTCGGTGTCAGGAAACGCTTGATCAGCGTGCTCAGCATCTCCAGTTTCTTTTTCATGTCGAGCTCTGGATCGCGCATCGTCATGTTGCCGACGCCTTCCATGGCGCTCAGCAGAATGGCGGCGGCCAGGTCTGGATCCAGGGTCTGGTCGATCTGCCCGCGTTTCTGGGCTGTTTCCAGCAGGGTGGCCAGCATTCCGCGTATTTTCGTGGAATGCTGGTTGACGATTTCGGCCATGGCGGGATTGCGGCCGGCTTCGGCCAGCATGTCCACATGCAGCTGTTTTTTTGCGCGCATGTCGATCTGATGCTGCTGCGCGGAGCAGCTCTGGGTGTTGGCTTGCTCGATTTCGGCTATCAGGCCTTCGATCGGATTGTCGCTTTTCATCAAGTGATTGAAACGCGCTTCCGCGTGTTCGAGGCCGGTCGCAGCCATGGCCTCGATGATCGCTTCCTTGCTGGCGAAATAGTGATACAGGTGGCCGGCGCTGATTTTTGCTTCGGAGCAGATGCTGGAAATGCTGGCGCCGCGGAACCCGTCCTTGGCAAAGCAGCGGCCTGCGGCTTCGAGGATGTCGCGCCGCTTTTGCTCATGTTTTACCGGGTCGATTTTGCGCATGCGGCCTCCTTAAAACCAAAAAGATACAAAATAGAGCGATCAATCTAACATAAATTGACGGCGGCTTATTCCTGCATATAATAGATAGAATGCTCGATCTATTAAATAGTGTCAGTCGGACAAAACCCATCGGGCTCCAGGTAAAGCAGGAATGGATTGAAACGGATATGCCAAAAATGAAAATCTTTGCCGCCGCCGCGGCAGTTGCCTTGCTCCTGAGCGCGTGCGCAACCCAGCCCGCCTATGCACCGCCCAAGCAGCCGGTCCCGGCCGATTGGGAAAACAATCCGCATCCCGGCAAACGCAGCGCAGTGGCCGCGAATGGGCAGTGGTGGACCCAGTTGGGGGATCCCGCCATCGACAGCCTGGTGTCCTCGGCGTTTGCCGATAACCCGACCCTGGCCCAGGCTGCGGCCAGGGTAGACCAGGCCAAGGCCGCGGCCGGCGTCGCCAATGCGCAGCGCCTGCCTGCGGTGAACGGCAACGCCAGCGCCACGCGCGCGCAGACCCAGAACACGCTGGGCGGCAGTTCCACTACCATGCTGGAAAGCTCATCCTCGGTCGGCGCCGATTTCAGCTGGGAGATCGACCTTTGGGGGCGCATCAGGGAATCGGTCTCGGCGGCGCAACGGCGCCTCGATGCGCGCACGGCCGATGCGCAAGGCGCCCGCCTGTCGCTGGCGGCGCAAGTCGCCAATACCAGTCTTTCGCTGCGCGCCTGCGCCTATTCGCTGCAGGTGCGCGACGCTGACATCGCTTCGCGCGAAACCGAGCTGACCCTTACCCGCAAGCGGCGCGCAGTCGGTTATATCGCGCCTTCGGCGGAATTCAGCGCGCTGACCAACCTGGCTAACGCCCGCACCGCACGCATCAGCCAGCAGGAACAATGCACGCGCAGCGTCGATGCGCTGGTAGCGCTGACCGGACAGCCGGCGGCAGCGGTGCGCCGCTTGCTGCTGCCAGCGGCAAGCAATGCCGATCCGCAGGAAAGCAGCGCGATCCTGGACGATGTCGCGCATGTCATGCCGACCCCGCCGGCCATGCAGCCGGAGCTGCCGGCGACGGTGCTGCGCGATCATCCGAGCCTGGTATCCGCCGAGCGCTTGCTGGCCGCGGCCTGGTCGGATATCGGAGTGGCGCGCGCGCAGCGGCTGCCGACCATCAGCCTTAGCGCCATGCTGTCGGGGAATTGGCTGCGCGCCGTCGGCAATTCGGTCAATTTCACCAGTTGGTCGGCCGGGCCGGGATTGAGCGTTCCTTTATTCGACGGCGGCGCCGGCGCGGCCAATGTCGATGCCGCCACCGGACGCTACCGGGAAGCTGCCGCCACATTGCAGTCGACTTTACGTACCGTGGTCCAGAACGTCGAAGATGCGCTGGCGTTCCAGACTTCGGCCGAAGAACGGGTGAAATCGTCGCAGGATGCGGTAGACGCCGCCCAGCTCAGTTTCCGCGCCAGCCAGGCGCAGTGGCGGGCCGGCGCCATCAGCATGTTCGAGCTGGAAGACATCCGGCGCCAGCGCCAGACCGCCGAAGAGAATTTCATTGCCGCCAAGCGCGACCAGGGGCAAGCCTGGATCAGCCTGATGCAGGCGACCGGGCAAATCGATAACCCGGGCTAGCACGGTGCATGTCCGCACCAGCGCCATTACAACCATACGATAGCAATACACCAGGAAACCCAGCCATGAATGCGTCCGAACCAATGGTAGCACCCGTCAAATCCTCCCCGCGGCGCAAGGGCGTCGCCATCGCCGTTGCCCTTGTATTTGCCGTGGCAGCGGTCGCCGCCGGCGTAACCATGCTGGTGAAATCCGGCAAAGCCGAAGCCAAGCCGACCCAGACCACGCCGGCGCTGACAGTGACGATCGCCCGGCCATCCCAGGCAAGCTGGGCCGAGACCCTGACCGCGTCCGGCGCCGTCGCGCCCTGGCAGGAAGCGATCATAGGCAGCCAGATCGGCGGCTACCAGCTGGACCAGGTGCGGGTCAATGTAGGTGACCATGTCAAGAAGGGCCAGGTCCTGGCGCGTCTCAATCCCGACCTGCTGCGCGCCGAAGAAGCGCAACTGGTGGCCGCTTACGATCAGGCCGAAGCCAACGCCAAACGGGCCATTTCGCTGCAGGGCAGCGGCGGCATCAGCGACCAGGACGTGCTGCAGTCGACCACGCTGGCCAAGACGGCGCGCGCCCAGCTTGCGTTCAAGCAGCTGCAGCTGCGTTATACCGATGTGATCGCGCCCGACGACGGCGTCATCAGCGCGCGCTCCGCCACCGCCGGTTCGGTAGTATCGACCGGGCAGGAACTGTTCAGGATGATCTTGAAAGGGCGCCTGGAGTGGCGCGGCGAAGTGACGGCGGAGCAGCTGGCGCGGATTGCGGCCAGCCAGCAGGTGGCGCTGGCGCTGCCCGGCGGCGGCACGGCGTCTGCCGTGGTCCGGCAAACCGCACCGTCGCTGGACAGCAGCTCGCGGCTCGGACTGGTGTATGCCGATATCGCCGACGGCCTGCAAGTGCGGGCCGGCATGTACGCCAACGGCGCGATCGCGCTCAATCCGAAGCAGGCGCTGGTGGTGCCGGCGCAGAGCATCGTCATCCGCGACGGCCATACCTATGTGCTCAAGTTCAAGGGCGACGGCAGCAATAAAGTAGAGCGGCTGGCGGTCGTCACCGGGCGCCGGCAGGGGACCGACATCGAGATCGTCAACGGCGTTGCGCCATCGGACCAGGTCGTGGTGCTTGGCGCCGGTTTCCTCAATGAGGGCGATACCGTGCGGGTTGCAAGCAGCGCCGCGGATACCGCCGCTGCGCCGGCAGCCAAGGAGGCCAAATGAATTTCGCCACCTGGTCCATTCGCAACCCGATCCCGGCGATCCTGCTGTTTGCCTTGCTGACCATCGCCGGCATCATGGGTTTCCATAAGCTGCCTATTCAAAACTTGCCGGATATCGACCTGCCCACCATCAATGTCACGCTGACCCAGCCCGGCGCGGCGCCGGCGCAGCTGGAAACCGAAGTGGCGCGCAAGGTGGAAGACGCGCTGGCGACCATGAACGGGCTCAAGCACCTGCGCACCTCGATCACCGACGGCCAGGTGCAGATCACGGTCGAATTCGTCCTTGAAAAAAATCTCTCGGACGCCCTGATCGACACCAAGAATTCAGTCGACAGCGTACGCTCGCAGTTGCCGACCGACCTGCAGCAGCCGACCGTCAGCGCCGTCACCGTCGGCGGCGATGCGGTGCTGGTGTACGCCATCGCCGCCGACATGAGCGAAGAAGCGCTGTCCTGGTTTGTCGACGACACCGTCGGCAAGGCGATCCTGGCAGTGCCGGGCATCGGCCGCATAGACCGGGTGGGCGGCCTGACGCGCCAGGTGCGCGTCGCCGTCGATCCGGTGCGCATGGCGGCGCAGGGCGTGACCGCTGTCGATGTCTCGCAGGCGCTGCGCAACATGCAGCAGGAATCGTCGGGCGGCCGCGGGCAGTTCGGCCAGGAAGAACAATCTGCGCGCGTGATCGCTACGGTGCACCAGGCTTCAGAGCTGGCCGCGTTCCCGATAACGCTGGCCAACGGGCGCAAGCTCAGGCTGGACCAGATCGCCACCATCAGCGACGCCAACGCCGAGCGCGCCCAGATTGCCTTGTTGGACGGCAAGCCGGTGGTCGGCTTCAAGGTATTCCGCGCCAAGGGCTACGACGAAACCGTGATCGCCAAAAACGTCGGCGCGGCGCTGGAAAAGCTGCAAGCCAGCAACCGCACATTGAAGTTCACGCGGATTTCGGGAACGGTCGGCTACACCAAGGAGCAGTACGAAGGCTCGATGGACATGCTGTACGAAGGCTCGATCCTGGCGGTGCTGGTGGTGTGGTTTTTCTTGCGCGACTGGCGCGCGACCCTGGTCGCGGCCTCGGCGCTGCCCTTGTCGATCCTGCCTGCCTTTGCCGCCATGGCGTGGTTCGGGTTTTCCCTGAATACCCTGACCTTGCTGGCGCTGGCGGTGATCGTCGGCATCCTGGTGGACGATGCGATTGTCGAAATCGAGAATATCGAGCGCCATGCGCATATGGGCAAGCCGATCCTGCAGGCGGCCGGCGACGCGGTCACCGAGATCGCGCTAGCCGTGATGGCCACCACCATGGCCCTGGTCGTGGTGTTCCTGCCGACGGCCATGATGAGCGGCATTGCAGGCATGTTTTTCAAGCAGTTCGGCTGGACCGCGGTGATCGCTGTCCTTACTTCGTTGCTGGTGGCGCGCATCCTGACGCCGATGATGGCCGCCTACCTGTTGAAATCCAAGCCTGCGGTTGAACAGCAGGATGGCCGGATCATGCGCTGGTACCTGCATGCGGTGCGCTGGTGCATGACATACCGCAAGACCACGATGCTGGCGGCGACGCTGTTTTTTGTCGGTTCAGTGGCCCTGATTCCCTTCATCTCGACCGGTTTGATGCCGCCGGCCGACCGCGGGTATACGACAGTCAACGTCGAACTGCCGCCCGGCAGCTCATTGCAGAATACGCTGGCGGTAGCCGAACGGGCGCGCACCGCGCTGGGCAGCGTGGGCGGCATCGACGCTATCTTTACCACGGTAGGCGTGTCGCAGGTGGTCGGCGGCGGACAGCTGCAGGCTGGCGAAGTGCGCAACGGATCGCTGACGCTGTCGCTGGCCGATCGCGCCAAACGCCCGCGCCAGACCGAAATCGAGAAAGCGGTGCGGCGTGCCTTGCTGAATGTGCCCGGCGCCCGTTTCACGGTGGGTGCGGGCGGCCCTGGCGAGAAAATGCAGCTGATCCTTGCCGGCGACAATGAAAATGCGCTGAAGGCGACGGCCCAGGCGATGGAGCGGCAATTGCGCGGCGTCGGCAGCTTGGCCAACATCAGTTCCACCGCCAGCCTGGAGCGCCCGGAAATCATCGTGCGGCCCGACCTGCAGCGCGCCAGCGAACTGGGCGTGTCGACCGCTGCCATCGGCCAGGTGGTGCGGATCGCCACGGCCGGCGATTTTTCGGCAAACCTGGCCAAGCTGAATCTCGACAACCGGCAGGTCGATATCAATGTCAGCGTGCCGGACGTCGATCGCCAGAACGTGACCACGTTTGCCAACCTGCACGTGCTCGGCCGCAACGGCCTGGTGCCGCTTTCCTCGGTGGCGAGTTTGTCAGTGGAGAGCGGGCCGTCGAAAATCGAACGATACGACCGCCGGCGCTACGTCACGGTCAGCGCCGATCTCGGCGGCATGCCCCTGGGCGAAGCGCTGGCGGCGGCGAAAGCGCTGCCGGCGGTCAAGCAGATGCCGTCCAGCGTGCAGCTGATCCAGACCGGCGATGCGGAAATCGCGGCTGAGCTGGGCGCGGGGTTCATGATGGCGATTGTCATCGGCGTGCTGTGCGTGTTTTGCGTGCTGGTGCTGCTGTTCCGCGATTTCCTGCAGCCGGTCACCATCCTGTCGGCCATTCCCTTGTCGCTTGGCGGCGCTTTCCTGGCGCTGCTGATGGCGCGCAGCGAGCTGGACATCCCGTCGATGATCGGGCTGGTGATGCTGATGGGGATCGTGACCAAGAACTCGATATTGCTAGTCGAATACGCCATCGTCGGCAAGCGCGACCGCGGCCTGTCGGTGTTCGAGGCATTGATAGACGCCTGCCATAAGCGGGCCCGGCCGATCGTGATGACCACCGTCGCCATGATCGCCGGCATGGCGCCGATCGCCCTAGGGTTTGGCGCCGACTCCAGCTTCCGGCAACCGATGGCGGTGGCCGTCATCGGCGGCCTGCTGACCTCGACCGCGCTAAGCTTGCTGGTGGTGCCGGTGGTGTTTACCTATGTCGACGAGTTCGAGCATTGGCTGAAGAAGCTGTTTTCCGGGAAAAAGGAAGCCCAGCTCAAGGAGGCGGTTGGGGGAGGTTTACTTTGATCCGGCCGTACAACGCGGCAAGGCGTACGGCGTAATACGCTTCGCTATTACGCCCTACAGGGTAGGCTTTACCGCGTTGGCGGCGCTCGATGAAAATATCAATACAGGAAAAATATTAGCTTGGTTTATAGAGGCTTGCACATATTTAATCCCATTCAACGGGTACTGTTCTCAAGGCGTTAACGTATATAAATCGAATACCCCGTTCGTCAGACAAAAAAACAATGCTGAGATCGTGGCCATCTTTGTTGTTCCACATAAGTAATATGGTATGAGAATCGGGCGGCGCCTCATAATCGGGTTTTCCAAGCAGCGTCTTGGCTTCAGCGGGCGTACATTCAAAACGCAGTCCATGTGGTAAATCACCAGCATAACGACGATACGCCCTGTCTCTTGAATGAAGGCCACTGTACAACTGCAATTTTTTGAAAATCATCTCTCCGCCTTCTTTTGCGGGCCCGCAATATTCCTCATACCCATGCTTAACTTCAAAAACCAATGTAAATCCTTCTCGTGGATTGTCTGTAGAGACATACGCATTTCCCTCAAACACGGGGCGCTCGCTCAGCCCACAACTGGTTAGATAACGATCAAAGTCAGGGTGTTGCGGCGGATAGCCAAAAAATTGTGTTACATCCTTGACGGTCAGCATAGTGTTATTTCCCGAAACAGATATCAATACTTATTGAGTACTTCTTTGGATTGAATCGAAAACAATACACATTCGCCCCTAAGACAAATATAGGAATGATCTTAAAAAATCGATTCGCGGAAAACGCAGAGCAGCCGATTAGAAAAAACCACAGGCGGGGCCTGTGGCTTCATGACTAATGAACGCGTCGGACCGTCAATTTAAGCTGATGGCCACCAGATTGAGGTCGGATTGGAGTCAAATCGAATTACGGAATATAGAGCTCTGACGCAAACGCGGGAAGGCGTAGGGTGTAATAGATTCTATGGTTTTCGTCAAATTTTTATGGGAACGAGGTTAGGGTCGAAGCTTGATCCGTTCTTCGTCAAGATGTAAGCGATGCGCAGGATTTTGCGTGCAATGATCACGATGGCCGCAGTGGAAGCCCACCCGAGTTGGCGATAGTGGGCATAGGTAGGTGCCCAAATCGGTGATTTTGCTGCTGCCATTGCCGCATTGAACAAGAGCCGTCGACCTTCCGACGGACCGCGCTTGGACAGACGCCGCCGTCCCCGCTTTTGGCCGGAGTCGCAAGGACGTGGATCCATTCCGACAAATGCTACAGCGGCATCGCTGTTTTTGA
>NZ_FOLC01000036.1 GCF_900112135.1 Collimonas sp. OK412 | reverse complement strand
CGGCCAGGGTGATCGGCAGAAGTTGGCAAGTTCCCGCAGCGGCTTCACACGGCACGCTGCCAAACTGCTTGCGCCAGGCAAAGACCTGGTTGGCGTTGACGTTGAACTCGCGGGCGACGCGTGACACCGAGGCTCCAACGGCCTGCGATCTGGCAACGACATCACGCTTGAATTCGGTGGTGTGCCGGCGATAGGGGCCGCGTTTGGGTGACGAAATGACTGGTTGAATTTTTGTGTCCATAATTGAATTTGTGGGCACAATTCATTTCGCACCCAATTCAATCATGCGGACATCGGATCAGGCAGTACAGACGTTACTGGGAAGACGCTTACGAAGCTGTTGCCGCGGCAGAAAGCGAACTCGATGTATTGCAAAAACTGTCTGGTTTCAATAATGCTTTAAAGAGCACTTCAAGTGGTAGTAGGAGTGGTAACTACCATTTGATAATTCTAAACTCTGACACGAAGCAAGTCGAAATTGCTACCTACGGTGTGAAGCGACTGGATGAGGCAAATGCCGCCTATTCGGATATGGAGAAGAAAATTGCCGACGGAGAGAGGTTGGAAGTGGTTCTGGTTTCTGCCGGCCCAATTGATGCGTTGAGAAAGGCTTATCCAAATTATTTTCTAGATACAGAGGATTTTATTCTGGAGGTAAAGAAAATTATTGAGACGATTAGAAGGCTACCCATTGTCGGCGAGCCAAAGAATTTTGGCCTGAAAAATCTTTAGCTGTACTGACTCAGGCTTGACCTGACATTCGTTGTACGAATTTCTGTCAGAAAACGCCACGAAGCGATTGCCTGAATGTGACATACTTACCAAAGTCGCTCGGGATTTCGCCACGCAATTCGGAAACAAGGGAAACAACACCCCCGGTGTCAAAAATAGACTAACGATGCACTCCATCAAAGAAAATGTTATCAGGTATGGATATGCCTTTGTTGATAGGTATTGTCCGGGCACGGACACATTTGTTGTCGCTAGTGCACTTGGGCAACTGCTGACACCCTGGGATGGGGGAGTCGTTCAGGATTTGGTCCCTCGTACTTCCGCGACACCAAATACATATAGCGGCATCTACGGCCTTGATCGTTTCCCATTTCACACTGACCTCGCGCATTGGCGTCTTCCTCCTCGCTATGTTCTGCTGCGATGCATAACTGGCTACACAGATGTCCCAACGCTGTTGCTAGATGGACAGACCATTTTCGACATCGTGACACTGGATATTTTGACGCGCGCTATTTTTACCCAGCGCCGGCCCCGTGATGGGAGCCTCACCTTATTGCGTTTATGCGAGCCAACAGACGGTGATGGCTATTGCTTTCGATGGGATGGGGTATTCCTCAAGCCCGCAAGCAGGATAGGCGAACTCGCCGACCAAAGAATAAGGGAGCAGCTCCTCAATTGCTCGCCTCTGTCGATTGCCCTCGCACGAGCTGGTGACATACTCTTGATCGACAACTGGCGCATGTTACATGCACGCTCGCCGATTCCTGCAGAGCGTGTGGATCGAAAAATTCAGAGGATTTACTTGGGGTATTTGCATTGAAGAAAACAATCACACCAGCAACCCCTCCAGCGACTTGGGATCCGGAAGCTCTCTACCTCAAGGCTCAACGCTATATTCAGCACATGAGCGCTTGGGATAGCGACGAATGGGAATATGCTCTGTGGTCGGGTTTTTCCCTCGAATTCCTAGCGCGGGCAGCGCTTGCCAATGTCAGTCCTGCCCTACTGGCGGAGACCGACCGGACTTGGACAAGCCTCTATCATGCCTTAGGTTTTAAGCCTACCGAGGAAAGATTTTCGCCAAAATCCGTCACAATTAGTGAGGTCTTTAGGCGCCTCACTGCTATTTTTCCGAACTTCACAAAGGAACATGAAAGCTTCGGAATCCTCCACACAGGGAGGCGCAACGCTGAATTGCATACTGGCGAACCCGCGTTCGACGGAGTTAAAGGCTCGGTTTGGCAGCCGCGTTTCCACCAGACGTGCGAGATTCTTCTATCCTCAATGGGGATGACACTTACAGATTTCCTCGGCAAGGCAGAGGCGAAGGTAGCTAAGCAGCTCATTGCCGCCGCAGCCGACGATAGCGCCAACGCAGTTAAAGGCGAAGTCGATGCCCATAAGAGAGTCTGGGGCGCCAAGGTGGAAAAGGAGCGTTCAGCGCTGACCGCTCAAGCTGCGGTGTGGGCAACTCGTCAAGTGGGTCACCGCGTGGACTGCCCGGCCTGCGGTTCGCAAGCTCTGGTTGTCGGCGAGCCCGTTTCGCCTCCCATTCAAAGGCTTAGCGACGGTGAAATTACTGAAACGCAGGAACATCTACCTAATCAGTTCGAATGCATAGCTTGCGGCTTGAAAATTGCGGGCCTCTCTCGATTAACAGTTGTTGGCCTTGGTGATCGCTATAAGAAGACTTTGGTCTATGACGCCGCCGAGTATTATGCGCCTAAGGACGACTATGCCGGTTACGAAGATGATAACAACGAGCCGTGAGTGAAGCCAGGTTTTAAGTTCAGCTTCCAGGATGCTTTTGTCAAGATTCGGTAATCTAAGAAGTGAAGCGCTATTGCGTTTAACTAATTAATCCCCAAGCCCGCTTGTGTTAACGGTTACGGCCAATCGCATGGTGGGCCGGTCTAGATTTGATCTGACAATTCATGTCAGATCAAATTTAAGTTAATACACTTTAGCGAATGTCGAAATTCTCAAAATGTAGTGCGGATTCCTAATGAAAACTAATCGTCTTTTTCGAGTCAATTTGCGACATTTATTTCAGACATCTCTGATCAAGTCAAGTCATATTTTATACATCTGAGACTGTGTCGGCGACCAGTTCGCCATAGCACTGCCAGCTCTTTGTCATAATCGTCTCGGCAATCCACATTACAAAACAGCAGCGCGTGCGCGATGGCTTCATCGCAAAAATGGCAGCGACCGTCACATTCCAGCATAGGCTGCTTTCTGACATGCGCTATGGCGCTATGCACGTCTTTCTCAATGCGCCAGATGGCGCGGTCTGCGATGTCGCTCATTTCCTTTTATCCTCTCCTGTCAGTAGTTCGTATTCGTTGAATTTCACGACCTCAATACCTAACCAGTCGTTGAGCGTCATGAACTGCGATTGCAGCGGCATCAGTTCGTTGCGGGCAAATACCCGTGCGGCTGGTTCAATGGCGCCGAAGCCGCCGGTATTGTTCGGCATGATTCCCATTAGCTGGGGCGGCACGCGATGGGCGGCCAGCACGTCGTCGCGGGTGACACCCTTGATATTGAAAAACTCATCTTTAGCTGCAACGTCCGACACCGGCAGGATCTGGATCCCGTCTTTTTTTCCATTCGGTGCGTACATGAACAGATTGCGGAAATTGCCGGGGCCTTTGCTGTCGCGCATGGCCTGGCGCAGGTTGTCGACATCAGTGATGTTGGCCGCGGCGTCGGTCATATAGAACACGAAGCCGGCGTGGGAGCCGTTCTTGTAATACTTGCGCCGAAACAGGGTAGCGGCTTCGTTCAACCAGGCCGACTGCAGGGCACTCAGGTATTGCGGCACGCCGTAGACCTCCTGGTTCAGATCCGGGTCCATCAAATGGAAAACGCTGCCTTTCTCGAAGGCATATTCCTGCTGCCATCCCGCCACAAAGAAATAGGAATCCAGATCCCTGCCGCGCCGCATGTACTTCGCCAGCCCATGTTTTAGCTGCAAGGCCAGGCCGCTGCGCGTGCCCCGTTTTTCCAGATAGCCATTACCAAACGTCAGGAAATCCAGCGCAAAGCGTTTAAAGGCGTCCCGCGACAGGTATTTGTTCGGGATGAAGGTCGAGGCCAGGATGTTGGTTTTAAAATAAATGGCGCTGCTGTGATGGACGCTGGCGTGAAACGACTTCGCCAGGCCGGCCAGGCTGACAGGCGGCTCGTACCACTTGCCGTTGAGCCAGCACTCGAAACAATCCAGCACCTCGCTCTGGTCGAGCACCGGCGTCGGATCGCCGAAGGTGAACGCCTCTATGCTGCCGCCGGCGCCTGGAGCCGCCGCTGGTACTGCCGGTGCCGCCGTGTATGTCGCGGCACGTTGCGCGGCGCGCCGTTGCTGCTTTCTGGTCATGATGTGTAAATCTCCATAAAGGATTGCGTGTTTTCATTGGCGCCCTCGAACGGCTCGTGGTCGAGGGCGTGCATGCAGGCCCACGCCAGGTCGGCGTGGCCGGTTTCATCGGTGCGGCCGGCGTCATAGGTCACTTGCCGCCCGCTGGTGGTGAGGGTCTTGCGGATGGTCATGAACGACTGCGCAATGTCAGTCCAGCCGGCATCGAACTCCAGCCGCGCCTTATTCACGATGTTTTGGGCTTTGAGTACCATCCGGGTCTTGACTTCCGGCGAGTAGTTGATCGCCGTCACCCCCGGAAAGAATTGCCTTACCAAGGGATAGACGCCGATCCCCATGCCGGTCGTGTCGATGCCGATATAGGCGACGTTGTAGCGGGTCGTCATCTCCTTGATTGCCTTGGCCTGCGCTTCGAAGTCGATGCCGCGCCACTGGAAGCGCTCAAGGATGCGGAATTTGCCACCAGCCACCAAGGGGGGCGCGATCACCACGCAGCCAGCGCTGTCGCCAGTTAGTGATGGGTCGTAGCCGATCCAGACCGGCCGGTCGCCGAAGGGACGGCTGGCGAACGGCTTATAGTCGTCCCAGCTGACCCAGGAATCGATCATGCAGCGCTGCAACGCCATCAACGGAAACACGGATTGCGTGTCGTCGATGAAGTTGCACATTAATAAATTTTCGAACTGGTCGGGGCTGTATTCGAAATTGCGCAGCTCATCGATGTCGAACAGATTGCAGCCGCCGCGCTCGGCATCCAGGATCGTGACGATCTGGCGCCACATCTTGTCCTCGCCCGTAAAACCGCTGGATAGCCGCAAATGGCTGATATCGATGTCGACCTGGTCAGCTTTGGCCCGGCGCTTGTTGAACAGCTCTCCGGTCCAGAACGGATACGCCTGGTGTGTGATCGAGGACGGTGTCGAAAAGTAGGTTTTGCGCCATTGCTTATGCAGCGCCATGCCGGACGCGACCTTGTTCAGCTCCTGGAAGTTATGCGTCCAGAAAAATTCGTCAAAGTAGAAGTTGCCGTGGTAGCCCTGGGCTGTTCTCGCATTGGTGCCGAGAAAATACAGATGGGCACCGTTCGGCAACACAATCGGATCGCCGGCCAGCTCGATGCCGGCGGCCTCCTTGGCGAACTGGATGATGTACTGCTTAAAAACGTGCGCTTGCGCCTTGGAGGCCGACAGGAAGATCTGATTGCGGCCGGTCTGCATGGCGTCGGCCAGCGCCTCCCGGGCAAAGTACCAAGTAGCGCCGATCTGGCGCGATTTCAGGATCACCCGCGTTCTCTGGTCGCCGTTGCGATGCCATACCTTCTGGTAGTCGAATAGGGAATCCCTGAACGCCTCCAGCAGCTTGTCTTTCTGCTCCTCGCTGAAATCGTTCCTGGTCGGCTTTTTCTTGGGTTCGGCGTTGCGGTTCGCCAGCTTCGGATTGAGGTCGACCTCGTTGCCGCCCGGCGCCTCGTAGCGGCGCACACGGGCGGTCTGCACCACCTGGCGCATCAGCAGGTCAATTTCCTTGAAATCGCCGCCGGTCTTGGCATCCTTGCAGATCAGTTGCACCAGGCGCGATTCCAGCGTCGCTTCGATCTTTTCCAGCGGCGTCGCCTTGTCCCATTCGTCACGGGTCTTCCAGCTTTCAATGGTCGTTCTCGCCTGCTGCAGATGCTTGGCGATGGACGTGACGCGCCAGCCTTGCCAGTACAGGTGCTTGGCAATGCGGCGTGGATCCACTTCGGGTTCGATTTCGGCGGGGCGTTCAACGATCAGTTCAGACATGCCGCAAGCGTATGCGTCGCGCGCGTGTAGCGGGGAAAGCAGAGGGTTGATAACCGCCTTATCAACCCTCTGATCATTGAGTCAGCACGCGTCAAGGTCGACTATGGAGTCCTGAATCTTGTATCCACACTTTGTCGAGACCACCATGTCGAAAAATACGCCTGCGGCAACCAAAAAATCGAAATTCTTCCGGGTCGCCGTCGAAGGCGCCACCACCGACGGCCGTGTGATTGACCGAGCCTTTATTCAACAGATGGCGGCCAACTTCGATCCCGATCTGTACGGTGCGCGGATCTGGATGGAACACCTGCGCAGCACCTGGTCGAACGGCGAATTTAAAGCCTACGGCGATGTCACCGCCGTGAAAGCGGAAGAGGTGACCATCGGCGGCGCCAAGAAGCTGGCCCTGTTTGCGCAGATCTCGCCCACGCCCGAGCTGGTGGCGATGAATAAGGCCCGCCAGAAGATCTATACCAGCATCGAGATCAATCCGAAATTTGCTGATACGGATCAGGCTTACCTGGTCGGCCTAGCCGTCACCGACAGTCCGGCCAGTCTCGGCACCGAGGTGCTGTCATTCGCCGCGCAGCACCCCGACAGCAACCCTTTTACCAGCCGCAAGCAAGATCCCGGCAACCTGTTTACAGCAGCGGTCGAAACCGCGCTGGAATTCGAAGAAGACCCAATTACCGAACCTGAAGGAATCAAATTGTCCGACGCCGTCAAAGCCATCCTGAAACGCTTTACCAGTAAAACCAGTGCCGACCAGATGCAGTTCGCCGACATTACCGAGGCCGTCTCGACGCTGGCCGCGCATGTGGGCGAGAACGCCGAGCAGTATGCCGCTGCAGTGACGCGCATCGAAACGCTGGAAGCGGCGCTGAAGGAGTCTAACGACGCTTTTGCCGCCTTCAAGCAACAGATCGACAGCACCGACGCTAACTCGACACAGCGGCCGGCAGCTACCGGCGGCGATGGCGCACTGCAAGCCGAATTCTAAGCGTTGCCGCCGGCCGCCAGATTCCCATTTTGACCCCATACCCGACAGGAGCATGACCGCATGAAAAAAAATACCCGAATCGCCTATAACCAATATGCGCAACGCCTGGCGCAATTAAATGGCGCCGGCAGCGCTGCCGAGACGTTTAGCGTGGATCCTAGCATCCAGCAGAAGCTGGAAACCCGCATGCAGGAGTCCAGCGAATTCCTGGGCAAGATCAATATCATCGGCGTGACCGAGCTGGAAGGCGAGAAGCTGGGCCTGGGTATCTCTGGCCCGATTGCCGGCCGCACCAATACCGACAAGGCCGACCGCAAGACCCGGGATCTCACGAACCTGGACAACCATCGCTACCGCTGCGAAAAAACGAACTTCGACACCCATGTCGGCTACGCCAAGCTCGATGCCTGGGCGAAATTCCCCGACTTCCAGCAGCGCATTGCCAACGTCATCCTGCAGCGCCAGGCGCTGGACCGCATGGTGATCGGTTTCCATGGCGCCAGCGTTGCCGCCGATACGGACCTCGTCAAAAATCCGATGCTGCAGGATGTGAACAAGGGCTGGCTGCAGCATTATCGGGAACAGGCGCCCCAGCGCGTGATGCATGAGGGTAAAACGCCGGGCAAAGTGGTGGTCGGCGCCGGCGGCGATTACGCCAACCTGGACGCAGCGGTGTACGACGCCCTTACTTTGCTGGATTCCTGGTATCAGCAGGATAGCGGTTTAGTTGCCATTGTCGGCCGGGGCCTGTTGCACGACAAGTATTTCCCCCTGGTGAACACCAAGCAGGCGCCGACCGAGACGCTGGCGGCCGACATCGTCATCAGCCAAAAGAGAATAGGCGCCCTGCAGGCGGCGACTGTCCCGTATTTTCCGGAACACGCCATTCTGATCACCCGTTTCGACAATCTCTCTATTTACTGGCAAGAGGGCGGCCGCCGGCGCCGAGTAGTCGATGAGGCCAAGCGCGACCGTATCGAGAACTACGAATCGTCCAATGACGCGTATGTGGTTGAAGACTTCGGTCTAGGCGCTTTTATCGAAAACATCGAACTGGTGGCCTGAGATGCGTGAATTGTCTCCCGCCCAGCGCCACAAGGCCCGCGTGCTGGCCGAGCTGGCCGCGGCCAGCGCCGACCCCGGCGGCCCTACCACCGGGTCGCAGTACGAGCTGCAGCTGTACCAGCTGCTTGAGGATCGGCGTCGCCTGAAAAATATCCAGTCGATCAAAAGCAAGGTGGCATTGAAGGCCCAGCTGTTGCCGAACTATCGCGCCTGGATTGATGGCGTATTAGCAAAAGGGAAGGGCGGCCAGGACGATGTGCTGACCACCATCCTGGTCTGGTCTATCGACGCCGGCGACTACGAGCGAGCCGCGCAGATGGCGCGTTATGCGGTGACGCACAAGATGACGTTGCCGGACCAGTACAACCGCGATATCCCGACGATGCTGCTGGATGAATTTTCTGAGGCATTCCTGCACGGGAAGCTGGCCGAGGATCCGGCGCTGGCCGTCAACATTCTTGCCGAGATCGGCGAATTGACCGAGGGCAGCGACGCGCCGGACCAGGCCCGGGCCAAGCTGCACAAAGCACTGGGCTATGCGTTGCTGATACTGGCCAATGACGGCGACGATAAGCGCGACCTGGTCGACCAGTCGTTGCTGTACGCCCAGGCGGCACATGGCAGCCTGACCCGCGCCCTGGAGCTGTTTCAAGGCGCGGGCGTCAAGAAAGATATTGAGATCCTTGAACGCCGCTTGAAGAAAGCGGAACAAGGTTAAACGAGCACCCCCTGGCGCACGGCGGCGCGGGTCGATTACCGATGCTTGTCAACCAGGTATGACGCCCGCCCACCGCCGTTTTTTAAGAAAAACCTTATGAGCTTTCTTGCTGTTGAACCGTCGACACCTTCCCAGACCGAACCGCCGGTTTCCTCCGTGGCGGAAAACGATGGTTTCTATGTCGATATCCATCTATCCCAGATGCGCGACGCCATGCGCCTGGACGGCACGGTCACTGATGTGCGGCTGCGGCAGGCGGTCATTGCCGCCATTCTGCACGTCAATAACGAGCTGCGCGACTGGAAGCTGCGGCAGGCCGCCGCCGGCTATACAACGCTGTCGGCAGTGCCGGCGGAGCGCATCGACCGCGAGAGTATTCTCATTGCCCACTACCGACGCGCCGTCTACTGCACGGCAAAGGCGGATCTGATCGAGCGTTACCGCGATTACGACAGCACCGCCTCGTCTCTGTCCGACAAGAAGATGATGGAAGCGCTGGACATCGCCCCAGGCGAGCAGCGGCGTAATGCCCATTGGGCCATTGCCGACATCATCGGCCGCACGCACCTGACCGTCGAGCTGATTTGATGCTTGTGCGTGCCCAACAACACGACACGCTCGATCTGCTGTGCTGGCGTCACCTGGGCGCCACCGCCAATGTGGTCGAAGCCGCGCTGGAAATGAATCCCGGCCTGGCTGACTACGGGCCGGTCCTGCCGCACGGCCTCTTGGTCGCACTGCCGGAACCTACTGCAACCCCCACTAAAACCGCCCAGGTCGTCAACCTTTGGGACTGATTGGAGATTTATCTATGGCAGAACCCAGCACCACCACCCTTGTTGTCACCGCCGCCGCCGGCGTCGGGTTGACGACGCTGTTTCCCGGCATCGACGGCAATGCGCTGATCGGCGCCTTCGCCGGCGCCACGCTGGTGGCGATCTCCAGCAAAAATTTGCCGGTCCTGCAGCGCCTGGCCTATATGGTCATTTCCCTGGCCATTGGCTACCTGGCCGCGCCGGAGGTGATTAACAACACACCGCTGAAACAATCGGGCGTCGCCGCTTTTGTGGCATCGGCCGTGGCCATTGCGCTGACCCTGCACGGCATTGAACTGATCCAGACCATCGAGCTGCCGGCCTGGATCCGCAAGGGAGGTCGCCATGACTAAATTGCTGACCATGCTGGCACTGCTTTCCTATGCCAGCACCTGCATCCGGCTGCTGTGTTATCGGCGCGGCCTGGCGAACTACCGAATCCATATATCTCTGGTCGCCTGGCTGCTGATTGTCTTTACCGGCACCTGCGCCCTGGAGATCCTGCTCGGTCACGGTCACCCTTCCTTCGGGCAGGTCGGCATTGCTTTTACGTTGTGCCTCCTGGTCTATCGCGCCCAGGGCAACGTTGCCAACATCGTCCGGGGGATCCAATGACGCTTATCACCGAGCATTTCACGCTGGAAGAATTTACGCGCAGCGACACCGCCAGGATCCTGGGCATCGTGAACACGCCGGCACCGGCCATTGTCGCCAACCTGCGGCGTCTGGCGCGTTTTAATGAACTGGTGCGCCTGGAGCTGGGCGGCGCGGCCATGGTCATTTCCAGCGGCTATCGCTGTCCGGCCTTGAACCGGGCGGTCGGTGGCGCCGGCAGCAGTGCGCACCTGGATGGCCTGGCCTGTGACTTCACGGCGCCGGCATTCGGCACACCGATGGATATCTGCGAAAAGCTGGATAAGTCCTACCTGCAATTCGACCAGCTGATCTATGAGCGTGCCGGCGGCGCGATCTGGGTCCACCTGGGCATTGCGGTCGAGGGTAAGACACCGCGCCGCCAGGTGCTGACGATCGACAGCCGCGGCACAAGGATTGGCCTATGGAGATGATCGTCAAAAGCCTGATATCGGCCCTGTTCGTCGGTGCGCTGGGCCTGGTGATCTATGTCCAATACAACGGTCTGAAAGAGGCGCAAAGCAGGATCAAGGATGCCGAGCAGGCGACCCGCGACCGGGACGGCACGATCAAGACGCTGAAGGCCGCGGCAGACAGGGACAAAAGGGCCGCGGCCAAACTGCAGGGCGAGCGCAACAGCATTGCCGCCACCCTCACCGAACGGGAGAACCTGATTGAAAACCTCCAGCATGAAAACGCCACCATCCGCAGCTGGGCCGATGCTCCTTTGCCTGACGCTATTGCCCGGCTGCGGGAGCGCGCCGCTGTCACCGGCGCCGCAGCTTACGCTGAACGCCTGCCCAGCGGTGACGCGCTGTCAGCTGCCGGCGGCAGCGCCCAGGACTAACGGGGCGTTGAATCTCGCCCTGGAGCGGGCAGAGGCGGCGTGGGCGGTGTGCGCCGCCGAGGTCGATATGGTCTACTTTTGTCAGCAGGAAGCCGATGTACAAGCCAAAAAGCCTTAGAGCGCATTTAAAGGCGGCGATTGCCGACCTTACGCGCAATCCCGACAAGCTGCTGATATTTGCCGATGAAGGCAATACGGTGGCCACAGGCACGAATTCCCTGTCGTTTGAGTATCGGTATAAGCTCGATATCATCATTACCGACTACAGCGGCGATGCCGATGCCGTCATGGTGGCGCTGCTGGCCTGGATCCAGATCCACCAGCGCGACCTCCTGGACAATGCGGAGCTGCGCAAGACAGGCATCGGTTTCAATGTCGATTTCAACAATCACGAAACCATTGATCTGTCGATCAAGCTGGCATTGACGGAGCGCGTGGTCGTCAAGGAGGTCAGCGCCGGCCGGCTGGACGTGCGACACCTGGCCGAACCGCGACCAACACCGGTCTATAGCGATGAGTTCTGGCAAGCCTATACGGACGGCTTGTTGCTGGCCGAATGGTGTACGCCGGCCACTCCTGCATGAGTGACGACCTTCACGCCCTGGAAACCTGGGCCGGCGCACTGCTGGCAAAACTGCAGCCTGGTCAGCGCCGGGTGGTCACGCGCAAGATCGCCCAGGAGCTGCGCCGTAGCCAGGCGCAACGCATTGCCAGCCAGCAGGCGCCGGATGGTGCGATCTATGCGGCCAGGAAGCAGCGCAAGGATCTGCGCGGCAAGAAGGGCAGAATCAAACGGCAAAAGGCGGCGATGTTCAACAAGGTCCGCACGACCAAATACCTCAAAACAATCCAAGATGAAAACCAGTTATCGGTCGGATTCTTCGGGCGCGTGGCGCGCATCGCCCGGGTGCACCAGGAGGGGCTGACTGACAAGGTGTCGAAAAAAGGGCCGGCATACCGCTATCCAGCCCGGCCGTTGTTGGGCTTTAGCGCCACCGACCAGGCCTTGATTCGCGATGCACTGATGCGACACATGCGATGAGCTAAGGTGTAACTTACAACAACTCGCAATTCACAGCGCCGAACCGTGTTCCCGTCAAAGTTGACAGGTGTTGCCTCTCTCCTATTGTGCTGTAATGCAATAGCGGGGCCGGTTGCGCATCCTCAAGCTGTTAAAGGAGGAGATCGTCTACGGCAAAAGGATAACGATCCCGTTGTACGAATATGCATACACCCAATATGTTTAACCACCATCGGAGGTAAATCATGGCTTGGACCGGCACAGTAGCTGCTAATGCACAAAATGGACAACCAACAAACGTAACCTACAATCCTGGGGATGTAATAACGATTGTTGCATCGGGATGGGCAGGCTACGGTCCGCAACCCAACTGGGGGCCACAAGGAGACAAGACTCACCCGAATCAAGGCTTGATATGTGGAGACGCCTACTGCGGCGCGCTGGTGATGAAAATCGGATCGAGCGGCTACATTCCGGTGAACACGGGATTGTTCCGCTGGACCGCACCGGCTCAAACGCAAGGGTTAATTACATTCGTCTATAACGATGTCCCGAATTCGTACGGTGATAATTCCGGTTCGTTTACCGTCAGTATTGGGAAAGATGAATCCTGATATAGCCCCTTAGCTGTTGGTGAAATGAGAAGGCCCTCATTGCTGAGGGTCTTTACGTCAACAAAAACAAGTTAAATGCGATCCATCAAGATCTTTCCTTCCGGTTATCTCTATTGGTGTAATTGAGCGCAGCGAGCCTGGTGTTGGCCACATCCCTATAGTGGGGCGACAATTCGCAGCCGATCCACTGATAGCCATCCATAGCCGCGGCTACCAAGGTTGAACCAGATCCGGCGAACGGATCCAGAATAATCCCCGATGGCGCACAAATGCGATTGACCTGGCGCATGACCTCCACTGGCTTTCCGGTGATGTGATGTTTATCTGCCGTCTTGACGACCTGGCGAATGGCGCCTGGCAGAACACCGACGCCGCGATCCAACGGCATATTTCCCTTGCTGCCCCAGACGATATATTCGCATTGCGCTCGAAATCGGCCCATGACCGGCCGTGTGCCTTCGGTCTTATCCCAGACGGCGATACCGCGCCAGGAGAATCCGGCCGCTTGCAGTGCGTCGGTGGTGGTGGGCAGCTGTCGCCAGTCGGTAAAGAGGCATACCGGCGCACCTGGTTTCAGCAGGCGCCAGCACTCCGACAGCCACAAGATACTCCAGCGCAGATGCGAGCGCTGATCGCGGTGATCCCCTGCGAAATCATGAAATCCGCGCTTTGTGCTGCCTTGTACGTACTTGGTGGTGGTGCTGGCTTGCCGCGCACCGATGTGCAGGCCGCCGCTGGCATAGGGCGGGTCGGTAATGAGAGCGTCGATACTTTCGCTCGGGAGCGATTCAAGAAAGGGCAGACAATCGCCCTGGTGCAGCTTGTTGACTTCCACTTCGATAACTCCAACGTCCGGCGCTCACTGGCGCTCTCTGTAGGGGGCGCGTGGCCCTCAGCTAAATGGTTACATTGTCCGGATCAGGTGTTCGGCGATCCACTGCGCGACTTGCGGCACGACGGCGTTTCCGGCAGCATGAGTTTCTGCAAAGTTGGCCGCATCCAGTCCCCTGCAAAGCCCATGATCGTCAACCGTTCGCTGCCGATTAACCATCTGATCCCAACCGTCGCCGGCAGCGATGAGGCCCGAACCGCTGATATCGATCTGTCCGGCTGAGCTCCCTGATAGAAGGGTAGGATGTGCCCATGCGGCGATTTCGACGGGGTATTCTGCCGGGCGCGGCGGGCCTGAAAACGTTCCCACTGGAGCGGTGTCAGCCAGCAGCTCAAGGGGAGGGTGCTTGCCAAGACCTGCGACCATGAAAACCCTGCGGCGACGCGTGGGGACTCCGAAATATTGAGCATTAAGCACTCGCCAGCATCCCAGATACCCGCATTCGGCAAGGGCAGCGATGACTGTCTGGAAGTCTTCGCCATCGTTGCTATTGAGGAGCCCCGTGACGTTCTCAAGCACCAGCCATTGGGGCCGAAGCTCGTTGATGATGCGGATGACTTCGAAGAAGAGGCCGGTGCGGCTGCCGGCGAGGCCGCGGCGTTTGCCCATGGCGCTAACGTCCTGACAGGGGAATCCCCCGGTGATGACATCGACCGGGCTGAGATTGGCCGCGCCGCAGAGTCGGACGTCATTGTGCTGCGTGGCTTGTGGAAAGCGGTCCCTGAGGACCGCCCGGCAGACGGGATCGATTTCGACTTGCCATGCGCTTCTAAAGCCTGCGTTTTCGAATCCGATATCGAAGCCGCCGATACCGGCGAAAAGGCTACCGATGGTTGGTTTGTGTTTGACATACATGAGAGCCCACTGGGTCAGATGCTCGGTGGCATACTGGTGCGGGGCGCGTGGCCCTCAAATGATTTAATGTGCTGCAACGAGGACATTTGATAGCTAGGGCGATGTATTCACCTTCGCCGAGTTTTTTGGAACAATTGCCACAACGGATTTCTTGCATCTAGGTATACCTGCGTAAAAATGCTAAGCTTCGGGCCGCCTGTGCACAGGTGGCGCGGCCCTGGGCCTTGCTTGCAGCCGTATTCTGCAGGCACGGTGGCGTGGTCGGTGTTCGAAGCACTGACCGCGTCGCCGCGTCTTAACCCGTACTTTCTCACGCGCACGTGGCCTGCGAAACCGCGACGGGGTTGATAAGCCGCTTATCAACCCTCTGCCAGGTGCGCACCGACCGGCAACCCGGCAACATGCAGAGCATGAACGCCGAACTGCTCGAACTCACCCGCTTACTGCACAACATGATCCGCTTCGGCACCATTGCCGAAGTTGCTAGCGGTCGCGCCCGTGTGCGCCTGAGTCCAAAGCTGACGACGACCTGGTTGCGCTGGGCGGCATTGCGCGCAGGCGACGCCCGCAGCTGGTGGGCGCCGTCGGTCGGTGAACAGGTGGTGCTGTTGTCGCCTGGTGGGGATCTCACTGCGGGCGTCATCGTGCCGGCGATCTATTCCAACGCCTTCCCGGCGCCGTCCGACAATCCCTCCCTTCACACCACGCATTACCCTGATGGCGCGGTCGTTCAGTACGACTACCAGGCGCATACCCTGGGCGCGACGCTGCCGGACGGCACGAGCGTCACCGTCGCGCCTGGCAAAGTCACCTCCAACGCGGAAGACACGGAATGCACCGGCAATCTGTTGGTGCAAAAGAATCTGGTGGTCAACCAGAATCTGACCGTCAACGGCATGTCCGCGCTGAATGCCGGCATGAACGTCCAGGCCGGTGAGGGCGGCGGTCCTGCGGCGATAGTGCAAGGCGTGATTCAAGCCACGATGGACATGATTGCTGCTGGGATCAGCCTGGTAAAACACCCGCACGGCGGCGTGAAGAAGGGTGACGACGATTCGGGGGCGCCGAAATGATGAACGCCCGTACTGGCCGCAGCATGTCCCGCCTGGCCCACATCCAGCAGTCCCTAGCCGACATTCTCACTACGCCCATCGGCAGCCGCGTCATGCGCCGCGAATACGGCTCCGAAGTGCCGGAACTGATCGACCAACCCTTGCACGGCGCCACCGTCCTGCGCATCTATGCTGCGACCGCCCGTGCCGTACTGTTGTGGGAGCCGCGCATTTCCCTCACTGGCGTGCAGCTTCAGCGCGGCACGGATGGATCCGCCACGCTGCTCCTGGACGGTGTCACCAGCGAGCAAGCGGTCCAGCTGGCCGTGCCGGTCGGAAGTTCGTCGGGGGCATTGGCATGAGCGGCATTGATTTATCTCGCCTGCCGGCACCCAATGTCATCGAGCCGCTGGACTTCGAGACGATCCTGGCCGAGCAGTTGGCCGACCTGCAGGAACGCGATGCCGAATTCGTCGGCCTGCAGGAATCCGATCCAGCGATGAAGGTGCTGCAGGTCACCGCCTACCGCGAGTTAAAGGTACGTCAGCGCATCAATGAAGCTGCCCGTGCCGTCATGCTGGCCTATGCCCTCGACGCTGATCTGGATCACCTGGGCGCGCTGATGGACGTGCCGCGCCTGCAAATCTGGCCGGCGGACCCAGACAAAGGGATTGCCGCCGTCATGGAAGAGAACGAAGATTACCGCCGGCGCATTCAGTTGGCGCCGCAGGGCTTGTCCGTCGCCGGCCCGGAAGGCGCTTATGTTTTCCATGCCTTAAGCAGCGACGGCCGCGTGCGCAATGCGACGGCGACCAGCCCGGCGCCCGGTCACGTGGTGGTCACCATTCTGTCGCATGAGGGAGACGGCACGCCCTCGCAAGAACTGTTGGACATTGTCGCCGCCCACCTGGCGCAAGACGGTATTCGTCCCCTGACCGACTATGTCCTGGTGCGGGCGGCGCAGATCGAACGCTACCAGGTGAAGGCCGTCCTATACAGCTTCTCGGGACCGGATTCGACGGTGGTCGTGGCCGAAGCCGACAAGCGCATGCGGCAGTACGCCAAGGATGCGCACCAGCTGGGCCGGGTGCCAACCCATTCCGGTGTCGAGGCGGCATTGCATGTGCCGGGCGTAGAGCGCGTGACGTTGATCACGCCGACCGATGACCCGGATATTTCGAAGCTGCGGGCGCATTACTGCGACGATATCGCACTTACCTACGGGGGCGTGCATGAGTAAGCCAGTGCGCTCCCTACTGCCGCCGAACACCACGCCCCAGGAGCGGGCGCTGGAAGCGACCTTGTCCCGTATCTCGGACGTAGCCGTGCCGCTACGCGCACTCTACCGACCAGGCGAAATACCGCTCGATCAGCTGCCTTGGCTGGCCTGGCAATTGTCGGTCGAGAGCTGGAAGCCGTACTGGACCGAAGAGGTGCGACGCGCCCGCGTGCGCAATGCCATGAAGATCCACCGCCAGAAGGGTACCGCCAAGGCGGTCAAGGATGTGGTGGCAGCGTTCGGCGGTGCCATCCTGCTGCGCGAGTGGTGGCAAAAGACGCCCATGGGCGAGCCGCACACGTTCGATCTGGTCATGACCCTGACCGGCGCCGGCGGCCAGTCCGCTACCGCCGAGTTTGTCGATGATGTGATCGCCGAGGTCAACCGCACAAAACCCGTTCGTAGCCACTTTACGTTTACCCAGGGTCTACATACGCAAGCCGCGATTGCCGTGGCAACTGCCGTGCGCCCCGTGATCTATGCCCGTTTGAACCTGACTGAAGCCATTTAACACCTATGCCTGGACTCCAAATTATCACGACCAAGGCGGGCCGCGCCGCCCTGGTCAACGCCGAACACAACGGCACGGCGCCGCTCAAGATCGCCGAGATCGGCATCACTGCGGCGGTCTTTAACGCCAATGAAGACATGATCGCGCTGCCTGGCGAATTCAAGCGTTTATCCACCATTGCCGGCGAAGTAGTAGCACCCGATACGATGCACGTCACCATCCGCGACGATGGCAGCGACACCTATACAGTGCGCGGCATCGGCTATTGGCTCAGCAACGGCGTTTTGCTGGGCCTCTATAGCCAGCCGGATCCGATCTTGCAAAAATCCACGCAGTCGATGATGTTGCTGGCGGCTGATACTGTGTTCACCACGATCACCGCCACGTCGCTAACCTTCGGTGACGCCAATTTTACGAACCCGCCGGCCACCTTCGACCGTCAGGGCGTGGTTGAGTTGGCGACCTTGGACGAAACCGCCGCCGGCAAGGATGCCACCCGCGCCGTCACGCCGGCCGGATTGACGCCAGCTATGGCTAAAGCCATCGCCGCGCATATGGCAGCGTCGGATCCGCACCAGCAATACCTGACGCCGGAACGCGGCAACGCCCTGTATTTCCGCAAACTCCCCGCTGTGACCAGCAGCGATACAGACTGCGACACTCTGCTGGAAACAGGCGTGCGCGATGTTTCTGTCGCCAATGATCGCGGCGTCATCGCCGCCACCAAGCTGCCGGCCGGCGCCGATGGGTACGGCAGCTTGACGACCGTGAACGGCGGCCAGTTCGTGCACCAGGTGTATACAGAAGCGACGATAGCGCACCGCACCTGGCAGCGCACCGGCTTCCTGGGGACAAATAGACCGTTTGAGGGGCACAACTGGAAGCTGCTCTGGGATTCCGCGACCTTTGATCCAGGTACTAAGCAGGACAAGCTCGCCTATATCCCGGTCCAGCAGGGTACAGGCATCGGACAAACACCGAATACCGTCAAGATCGGCTGGAGCAATGGCAGCGGCGTCAAAGTTACGGTGGATGCGAGCGACATGGGGTCGGTCGTGTTTGCACAACAGCGCACCAAATTAAATTGGAACGGCATCGGCGGTCAACCCACATGGATTTATGGCGGCAATACGCCCGATGACGTCAATGTCTACAACCCGTCTAACTTTAGTGTCAACTACGCCAACAGCGCCAACTATGCCTCTACTGCCGGTGTTGCCAATACCTGGCAAGGCTTTCCGCTACGGTTCGCGGAGAACCCGCCCGGCAATCTGCCGTATTACCTATTAGGGATCGAGGCCGGCCATAACGAGTTCTCCATCTATAACCGCACCGCGCTGTCGGTCGGCTCCGCCATGAGTGCGGTCTATGCCAACCAGCTGACCGGCCAAGGTTTGCAACATGGCGGCATCGGGGGATATCACGTGAACAAGAATCACACGAGCCCCGAGCTGGGCGGTGCATGGGAATTGCGTGGCTTCGCTTACGACTTCGGATCGGGTGGCGATGGCGGCATGGGGACACGAACAGCGTTATGGCAAAGGGTAGCGTAATGGTAAAAATCAAACTCAACGAAACAAGCGACCAGGCGCTGGAAACCCTCATCGATCCGGCGCCGATTCCGCCGGCGCCGCCCGTGGTGTTTCCGCACTTGCTGCTTGCAAAACAGTCCACAGCGGAAGAAATCAAGCCGGTCGACCCGTTCGTCTATACCGACATCAGAGACATCGTGCGAATACCTGCCGGTTTTACGTGTTCGGTCAAATTCGTCAGTCGTGACGACTATCTGTCGTTCATGGCGTGCCCGGACGATGTGGAAACGCATGGCCGCGCCATTCATGCGGACTGCGCTGCCCGGACGGAAGTGCCGAATTATTTCCCAACCGACGCCGAGCTGGTGGACGCGGTGCAGGAGCGCATGGCCCGTGAACTGCGTCGCGCCAACAGCGCCGTCACCAAGTATCAGGACCGCGTCGACGTGGACGACGCCAGCGACGCCGATATCGGCTTGCTGTTGGTCTGGAAAAAATACCGTGTTGCCTTGAACCGTATCCCTGACCAGGCCGGCTATCCGCACGGCCTCATCTGGCCGGTAGCGCCCGACACCGCAATTCTTGAATCACTCACCCAATCAACAGGAGGCCACATTGGCAACTGATTACCACCATGGCGTGCGCGTCATCGAAAAGAACGAGGGCACCCGCCCGATCCGTACCGTCAGCACTGCCGTCATCGGCCTGATCGCCACCGCCGAGGATGCCGACCCGACGGTCTTCCCACTCGACACGCCGGTTCTGCTGATGAACGTGATTGCAGCGCAAGGCAAGGCCGGTACCAAGGGTACGCTGCGCCGCGTCCTGGAAGCCATCGCCTTGCAGACCAAGCCCATGACCATCGTGGTGCGCGTCGCCGAAGGCAAGGACGAAGCGGAGACGACCTCCAATGTCATCGGCACCACGACCGCCGCTGGCAAATATACCGGCATCAAGGCGCTGCTGGCGGCTCAGGCCCGGCTCGGGATAAAGCCGCGGATCCTGGGCGCGCCTGGCCTGGACACCAAGCCGGTCGCCAATGCGTTGGCAAGCGTCGGACAGCAACTGCGCGCCTTCGCTTATGTATCGGCGCATGGTTGCCTGACCAAAGAAGAAGCGACCGCTTACCGCAAGGATTTCGGACAGCGCGAGCTGATGGTGATCTGGCCCGATTTCGTGAACTGGGATACCGCCACCAATGCCGATGCCAGCATGTCGGCGGTGGCTTATGCCTTAGGCCTGCGCGCCAAGATCGACGAAGAGATCGGTTGGCACAAGACCTTGTCCAATATGGTCGTCAACGGCCCGACCGGTATCTCCAGTGACGTGTTCTGGGATCTGCAGGATCCGGCCACCGACGCCGGTTACCTGAACAGCAAGGAGGTCACGACCCTGATCAACAGCAACGGCTTTCGGTTCTGGGGTTCGCGCACCTGCGAAGCCGGGGGCTACTTTTACTTTGAGAACTACACCCGCACCGCCCAGGTGGTGGCCGATACCATCGCCGAAGCTCATATGGCCTATGTCGACGTGCCGATGCATCCGGCCTTAGTGAAAGACCTGATCGAGAGCATCAATGCCAAATTCCGCGACCTGATCCGGGGCGGCTATCTGCTGGGCGGCAGCGCCTGGTTCGATCCTGAATACAACAGCAAAGAAAACCTGAAGGACGGCAAGCTGGCAATCGATTACGACTACACGCCGGTACCGCCCTTGGAAAACCTGATGTTCCAGCAACGGATCACCGACCGCTACCTGGCCGACTTCGCCGCCGCTGTTGCCGCCTCTTAACCATTTCACCTATCAAGAAAGCAGACCACACCATGGGCATGCCTAAAAAACTCAAAGATTTTATTTTGTTCGATAGCGGCAATTCCTATCGCGGCCAGGTGACGGAAATCACCCTCCCGAAACTTTCCCGCAAAATGGAAGAGTACCGCGCCGGCGGCATGAGCGGCCCGGTATCGGTTGACCTGGGCAATGAAGCGATCACCCTGGAATGGACCGCCGGCGGCCTCATCCTGGAAGCTCTGCTGCAGTATGGCGCCCGCAGCCACAATGCGACGCAATTGCGCTTTGCCGGCGCTTATGAGAATGACGACGACGGTGCCATGTCGGCCGTCGAGATCGTCGTGCGCGGTCGGCACAAGGAGATCGACATGGGCAACGCCAAGTCTGCCGAAGACACCAGCCAGAAATACACGACCGCCTGCAGCTATTACAAGCTGACCATCGATAACCGGCCTATCTTTGAATTCGATTTTATTAACGCCATCGAGAAGATCGACGGCAAGGACCGCAACGCTGATATCCGGCGCGCTATCGGCCTGTAACCCCTGACAGCAACGTTAACCCCTTTCTCTTTTTTTACTTGTAAAACCTTTACTTCAAATTCTTATGAAAAACGCTGCCATGAATACCCCAGAAACTATCACCGCCGACAGCGCCACTTCCGGCGTCTATAAGACCATTACCCTGGAAGAACCGCTGACCCGTGGCGACACCCTGATCACCAGCGTGCAGATCCGCAAGCCCACGTCGGGCGAGTTGCGCGGCGTCTCGCTGGTGGATCTGAGCAATCTGGATGTGCTGTCCCTGCAGCGCGTCCTGCCGCGCATTACCTTGCCGACCTTGGCACCGCACGATGTGGCAAAGCTGGATCTGGCGGACCTGATGGCCCTGGGTTCCGAGGTGGCCGTTTTTTTGCTGAAGAAAGCAGATCGTCCGGTGGTCTACCCGAATTCGTAGAAGATCCCATGGCCGATATTGCGACGGTGTTTCACTGGCCGCCGCAGGCCATGGATGAACTGGATTTGACGGACTTGATGGCCTGGCGTGAACGTGCCAGGGTGCGCAGCGGCGCGGAAGATTAGGAAGCATTCAATGAATGACAAGCAACTGCGGTTACAGGTGGTGTTCGCGGCGTTAGATAAACTGACCGCGCCGCTCAAGAAGATCACCGGCGAGTCGTCCGTCCTGGGCAAAGCCATCAAGGCCAATAGCAACCGGCTGAAGGAGCTGAACGCCCTGCAGAAGGATGTGGGGCGCTTCCGCGAGCTGCATGCGGGCCTCGACAGCAGCTCCAGTAAGTTGCGCGAGGTGCAGCAGCATGTCGCTGGCCTGGCGCAGAAGATGCGGCAGACGGCCCAGCCGACGCGGGCCATGACCCGTGAGTTTAACGCTGCCGTGAAGTCGGCCGGCGCGCTCAAACGCGCCGGCCAGCAGCAGGGTGAACAATTGCAGGTGTTGCGGGACCGCCTGTCCGGCGCCGGCATCGGCACCGACAAATTATCCAGACATGAGCGCAGCCTGCGCGGCGACATCGCCGCCACCAATGCCCAGCTGGCCGAGCAGCAGAAGCGCTTATCCGCGATTGCCGGTCATCAGCAGAAGGTCGGCGCGGCCCGTCAGCATGCCGACAAGCTGCGGTCCACTGCCGGCAATGTCGCCGCCGCCGGTGTCGGTGCCACGGTTGCCGGCAGTGCGGTCGGAGCGCCCCTGGTCAGCGGGCTGAAAGATGCAAAACATTATCAGACCGAGAAGGCGCGCATTACCGCACTGGGTCTGGGTCCCAAGGTCAGCTTTGATGCCGAGCGTTATGCCCGCGGTATGAAGACCTACGGCACCAGTCATGCCGAGAACCTGGAGCTGGTACGCGACAGCATGTCCGTGTTCGGCGATCTGCCGCACGCGCAGATGGTCGCGCCCATGCTGGCGAAGATGAAGTTTGCCAATAAGGCGTTTTATGGCGAGGAAGCAGGTGGCGAGAATGAACGCAAGTTCATGGACATGTTGAAAGTGATCGAGGTGCGCGGCGGCACCGCCAGCGCCGCGAAGTTCAACGAGCAGGCCAATATGGTGCAGAAGGTCATTTCTGCGACCGGCGGGCGGGTCGGTCCGACCGAGTGGCTGAACCTCATTAAAACCGGCGGCATTGCCGCCAAGGGCATGGACGAAAAGTCTTTTTACTATGAGCTGGAACCGCTGGTGCAGGAGCTGGGCGGCTTTGGCGTCGGTAATGGTCTGATGTCGAGCTATAACAATCTGTACCAGGGCCGCACCAGCAAGCGGGCCGCGATCAACCTGGACAAGCTGGGTCTGATTGGCGATCACACCAAAGTAAAACACGACAAGGTCGGGCAGAGCGCCCAGCTGGACCCCGGCGCGCTCTTGGGCGCAGACCTCTTCAAGAAAAGCCAGTTCGAGTGGATGGAACAGGTACTGTTGCCGCAGCTAGCAAAACACGGCATTACCAAGAAATCGCAGGTGCTCGATACCATCGGCAGCCTGTACACGAACCGCAAGGCCGGCGACCTGATGGCGAACATGTACTTGCAGCGCGCCCAGATCCACAAGAACCGGAAATTGAACGAAGGCGCCTACGATGTGGACCAGCTCGAACCGCTGGCCCGAGAACAGGCTGCCGGCAAGGAGATGGAAACCTTGGCGAAGTTGGCCGATTTAAAACTGACCATGGGCGAGAAGATCCTGCCGCTGTATTCCCGCGCCATCGAGTCCGTGACGGCCGCCCTGGATGGCCTGAACGGGTTCATGGAACGCAACCCCCTATTGAGCAAGGTCATGATTGTGGGCTTTGGCAGCCTGGCGGCCATCCTGGTGGTGCTGGGTCCGTTGATGCTGGGCCTGGCTGCCCTGATCGGTCCTTATGCCATGTTGCACGTGTTGTTCGCCAAGATGGGGATTGCCGGCGGTGTGCTGACGCCGATCCTGCGCGGCATCGCGTCAGCTTTCCTATGGCTGGGTCGCGCCTTGCTGTTTGTCGGTCGGGCTTTCCTGATGAATCCAATCGGCCTGGTGATTACCGGCATTGCGCTGGCTGCTTACCTGATCTACCAGTATTGGGAGCCCATTAAAGGCTTTTTTACGGACCTGTGGAATACCGTCGGCAATGTGTTTAATCGCGCCTGGGCCAGCATCAAGGTGTTTGCGGGCGGTTTGTGGGCCGATGTGCAGCAGGCCTTCGCCGGCGGCATTGGCGGTGTCACTGCGCTGATTCTAAACTGGTCGCCGCTTGGCTTGTTCTACCAGGCGTTTGCCGGCGTGCTGCGCTGGTTCGGCATCGATCTGCCTAGTAAATTTAGCGACTTCGGCCTGAACATCATGCAGGGTCTGGCGAACGGGATCGCTGGCGCCCTGGGGATCGTTCGTACCGCGATTGCCGGCGCCAGCGATAGTGTCGTCGGCTGGTTCAAGGAAAAGCTGGGCATCCATAGCCCTAGCCGGGTATTTGCGGAGCTGGGCGACTTCACGATGCAGGGCCTGGCGGTCGGCCTGCAGCGCAGCCAGGGTGATCCGCTCGACCAGGTCGGCGGCCTCGCCAAGCGCTTGACCCAGCTCGGCGCCGGCATTGCCATCGGTGCAGCCGCCATGCCAGCGCTGGCCTTCGACACGCGGCCGCCGATTTCGCCACGCGCTGCCGGCGCCGGCATGGTGATCCAGGGCGACACGATCACGATCAGCATTACTGCTGCGCCAGGCATGGATGAGCAGGCCATTGCCCGCGCTGTGGCGCAGGCTTTGGAACAACGCGACAGACAGAAGGCGGCGCGGATCCGCTCCAGCCTGTCCGACTACGATAATTAAGAGGAAAACCTGATCATGATGATGGTCCTGGGCATGTTTGTGTTTAGCCTGCCGACCCTGGCGTACCAGGAGCTGCAGCGTAAGACCGACTGGAAGCACCCGAGTACGTCCCGGGTCGGCGCCCGCAACGCCCGCCAGTTCACCGGGAAGGGTGACGACACGATCACCCTGTCCGGCTGGATCGCACCGGAGCTGACCGGCAGCGTCTATTCCCTGGATGCCTTGCGCCTGATGGGCGATACAGGCAAGTCCTGGATCCTGATTGCTGGCACAGGGCGCATTTACGGTTCGTTCGTCATTACCGGCATGACCGAGGGGCGCACTGTCCTGGGACAGGATGGTGACGCCGGCAAGATCGATTTTACGATCACCCTGGAGCGTACCGACGAATCGGTGCTGGGCCTATTGAATACCTTGGGCGACCTAGGCAGCATCAAGAATATGTTGAGCCTGGAGGGTATCAGCAACAGCGTGAGCAACTTCGCCAGCGACGTGCGGGGCACGTTCTGATGGAGTATCCAATTCCCGCATTCAAGATCACCCTGGACGGCCAGGACATTACGGGAAAATTTGCACCGCGCCTGGTCAGTCTCGATCTCACCGAGTGTCGTAGCGACAGCGCCGACGAACTGAGTATCACCCTGTCCGATACCGATGGCCAGTTGGCGATACCGGGCAAGGGCGCCAGGATCAATGTACAGATCGGCTGGCAGGAATCCGGCCTGGTCGACAAGGGCGTGTTTACGGTCGATGAGATCGAGCACAGCGGCGCGCCGGACGTGCTGACCTTGCGTGCCAGGACGGCCAGCCTGATCGACACTTTTAGGCAGCCCCAGGAGCGCAGCTTCCACGATACCACGCTAGGCACGGTGATCGAGGTGATCGCGTTTCAGCAGGAGCTGAAAGCCGGTATTGCCGAGGCGCTGCGAGGTGTAAAGATCGCGCACCTGGACCAAACCAGGGAGAGTGACGCGGCATTCCTGCGCCGGTTAGGTAAAAAATACGATGCCGCCGCGACCGTGAAAAATGACACCTTGTTATTCATGCCGGCGGGCCGCAGCAAGACGGCATCGGGCCGCGACTTGCCGGTGATCCGCATTACGCGCAACCTGGGAGATAGACACCGCTACCACAGCGCCGAGCGCGACAGCTACAGCGGCGTGCGCGTGTTCTGGCATGACGACCGACACGGCCAGCGCCGCAGTGTCGTGGCCGGCCTGCCTGGCAACAGCAAGAGATTGCGCACGACCTATGCCAATGAGGCTGACGCCCGCACGGCGGCGGTCGCAGAATGGCAGCGTATCCAGCGCGGCGCTGCAACCCTGGAATTGTCGCTGGCAATTGGCGACCCGGCGTTGATGCCGCAATCGCCTGTGGCCGTCGTGGGATTCAAAACGGAGATTGATCACCAGGACTGGCTGACCGCAAAGGTCAGGCACAGCATCAGTGACGCCGGCTTTACCAGCAGCATCGAGCTGGAGACGCGCACCGAGGAAGCGGAAGTCGAACGCGAGGATGAGGTCGACCTGGACCCGGGCGTGACCGGTGTCATCACAAAATGGCGTGACAAGGTCGCTAAGAAACAAGGGGAACAGCTTGCAGGATCTCGCAGTAATCCCAAATCACTAGCGCATATTTATGCGAGCAAACAAACGGCGGTGCGTGCAGCAAAACTTGAGTGGGAAAAAATCCAGGAACGGCGCCAGATAATCGCGGAAAACAGCGAGGGGACATGACTTTCTGAGGAGCAATCTGTATGATTTCGCCTCTTGTCGTTTTGTTAGCATTTTTCCTGCCGCACGACTTCTTTTTATCATGCTCCGGCTTATCGATAGCAACGCTGAATGTGACGGTCAGGCGAGATATACGCTGCCTGATTTTATAGAGTGCTCTTTTTTTTACGCTCAGTTTTAATAATTGTTTTTCCTGTGGAAATATTATTATTGCTGCCGGCGTCGTGAATTATCTGAGTATTTTTTCCGGAGGCTGTAGGAGCGGCTTGCGCTGGCGCTTCGCGCCCGGTGGATGGACCTAATTTGAGGCTGTCGGACATACTGAGTATCGCCATCTTACCGCGCACATCCAAAGCTCTATAGTTGAAAAGCAACTCTGCCTCGTCTGTCGTCAAGCTATCTTGCGCCGGTTCCCCATGCAAAACGTAGTGTGTGTCCGCACCGATGGCAGCAATTGCGAGCAGATACTTCGCGTCCGGAAAACGCTTGTCCTGTTCATAATTTATTTGTGTTCCCTTTTCTACGCCACCGACCAAAGCAAAGTCGGGCTGCGTCATGCCAAGACGTTTTCGCTCCTGCTTCAATCGCAAACCTAAAGTATTCATATTTCGTCTTTTTATTTACAAGTGTATTTATTTGTACTATATTCTCGTTACCGCTAACGATTCAATAATCATACATTATGACAACAAGAAAGTACCCGTCTAGTCGTGCGCCTCGTCGTCTTGATACGGAGCGCGTCGTCGTGCAATTGCGACAATTCGAAGTCATTTTCGCCAATCAGCATGCTTCCCATCGTCAATGCTCCCGCTCTACCTTCATCCGTAATATGTACCTGATCGGACTCGCCGAATATTTGAAGCGGCCGTTAGAGTTTGATCTTATCGACGTTGACTACCATCCACGCACAGTTTTGATTGCGGGGCAATGATGAAGCGTCCAATGCAAATTGAACAAGCCTTGCGTAGTGCGCTGACCGGCCCAGGTCGTCAGGACGTGCAGCACAAGGTTGGCTGGGACGATTCCCAAGTCAGCCGCTTCCTCAATGGCGGGCAGGGCATTGTCATCGACAAGATCGACCTGCTGGTCGCCGCTGTCGGTTTCGTCATGGTCACCTGCAAGTATCTCGACGCTGTCTCCACTTTAGGCGAGGTCGGCATGCATTGCGAATGCGCCCGGCAGGGCCAGGGCGAGTGTTCTCGCCGCGTCTAATCGCATCACGGTAGTTTGTAGTTGTTGTAAGCCGGCGTCAGGGGCCGATTGAAGTGTCAGGTAAAGAGATTGTCGAAATGAGAAATATTGGAATGTGCTGTCCCTTTTGTTCCACCTCGCCACGCGCCGTTAAAAGCCGTGTGCTGTCGTCGCTGATGAAAGAGATTACCTATCAATGCCAAAACCCGTATTGCGGCTATTCCTTTGTCGCCAGGCTGGAGATTGCCCGGACGCTGTCCGTTTCTTCTATCGTCAAGCCCGAGATCAAAGTGCCGCTTTCGCAGCACATTAACTGGTCCGCGATCAATCAGCTGACCTTGAATCTGACACCAGCCTGAGGCCCGCCAATGAAACGCCATCGCATCCTAGCCCCGCCGTAACCACGGCCTAGTAGTTTCTCCCTCGTTGTCTTTTGTCATGCCTGTTTGCAGGCATGCCGGATTCGCTCATTCTGAAATAAGGAAAAACCCATGCAACCCTATGTCGCTAAACAGATGGTTCATCCGTTCCCCCGTTTGTCATGTCAGCGCATGACCCGCATGCAAAAGCTGCGGCGTCGTATCGCGCTCAAGAATGCCGGTGAGGCATTCCGTTCGGGCCTGCTGTGTGGCTTCGTCATGTTCGCGCCATCGCTGGCCGTGGCGCTCTCCTGGGTAAAGGACTGAGCCATGACTATGCGTATTGATTTAGCACTCACCAATCACGAAATTTTTGCACTGGGATTTCATTCAATGATTCGTGAATACGTCATTTGCTGGAATATGGGACTTGTTCGGGCGTCTATCGCTCTTGAGCCGGTTATCGCAGCTCGCCTGCATTCTTTGGGCGGCATGGCGGGGGCGTGGTGATGACGGCGCCCAATGTCAGCTTTGAACAATTGCAGCGCGTCCACAGCGCCTTGCGCATCACCATCCCGCTGCACGAAGTCTCGCCGCTGATGCTGTCTACGTTGTCCGTCATCGCGCACTGCTGGCGTGACCGGATCCCGGCGCATTTGTGGCGGGATCCGGTCAACGAGGTGCGGTCCAGCATGACCACGCAAGAATTTCAGCGGCAATATTTATGCACCTTTGCCGCCACCTCCGACAACAAGCAGCAACCGATAGACCTCAAACGCCGCGCCGCGGCGGATTACGAATAACACGATGAATCCATCTTTACACGCCGACATTCTGAGCCGTCTGTCCGAATTCAACTTCAAGCACGAAAAAAAGGGCTATCTGCGCGCCGGCACCTGTCCGCAGTGCCAAAAGAAGGAACTGTATGCCAACGCCGACAACCCGTGGGTCGTGCGTTGCGGCCGCCTAAACAATTGCGGCTACGAGGGTCATGTGAAGGAGCTGTATCCCGACCTGTTCGACGACTGGAGCAAGCGTTACCAGACGCCCGAAGCGACCAACCCGCAAGCGGCGGTCGACGCCTACATGCAGCACGGCCGCGGCTTTACCTTATCTCGTGTGCAGGGCCTATACAAGCAGGAAAGCTATTTCGACAAGGATCTGAACATCGGCAGCGCGACGGTGCGTTTTGCGGTCGCTGACGGCTATTGGGAGCGTCTGATCGACAAGCCGCAGCGCTTCGGCAAGAAGAAGGCCCGGTTCAGCTTCGGATCGGCCTACCACGGCAGATTCTGGTCGCATCCGGCGCACAGCCTGCAGGCGGTCGAGGAGATTTGGATCGTGGAAGGCATTTTTGACGCCATCGCCCTGGAGCACCACGGCATTGCGGCCGTATCGATCATGAGCTGCAATAATTACCCTCTGCAGTCGCTGCAGGATCTGCGCGACGCCCGAGGTAACCAGGATTGTCGCCTGGTGTGGGCGCTGGACGGCGATAGCGCCGGCCGCAGTTATACGACCAAGCATATCGAGCGCGCCAAGGCGGCCGGCTGGGAGTGCTCCGCCGCGCAGATCCCGCAGAACGGCAAGCTGAAACTGGACTGGAACGACCTGCACCAGCGCGACAAGCTGACAGACGCCGATATCGAGAACTACCGCTACCACGGCGCCATCCTTGTCGCCGACAGCGCCAGCGACAAGGCGTTGCTGATGTACGGCAAGGAGGGCAAGACCGAATTCGATTTCGAGTTTCGTAACCGCCTGTACTGGTTCACGCTCGATCTGATGGCCTATAACAAGGAAATGGAGCAGCTCGACAGCGAAGGGTCAACCAGCATCCTGTCCGAGGCCGGCAAGCGCGAGAAAGCGCTGTATGCGGCGCACACGATACGCCCGATTGCCAATTGCAACCCGGTGGCGCTGTACTACCAGAAAAACGACATGACGGACGAAGCCTGGTATTACTTCCGGGTCGATTTCCCGCATGACGGCGCCTCGATCAAGAACACCTTCACCAGCTCGCAAATCTCCAGCTCGGCGGAATTCAAGAAGCGCCTGCTCGGCATCGCTCCTGGTGCGATGTTCAGTGGCAGCAGCGCGATGCTGGACCGCATCATGGAACGCGATCTGTTCCATATCAAGCGGGTAGAAACCATCGACTATATCGGCTACAGCAAGGAATACGGCTGCTATGTCCTGGACAACGTCGCTATCAAGGACGGCTCGCTGTATGACGTCAATAAGGAAGATTTTTACGACCTGGGGCGCATAGCCGTCAAATCCCTGAATCGGTCGGTATCGCTCCAGATCAACCGTGATCCGGACGGCTATACGACTGAATGGGTCAACCTGCTGTGGAAAGCCTTCGGCGCCAAGGGCATGGTGGCGCTGACATTCTGGTTCGGCTCCTTGTTTGCCGAGCAGATCCGCGCCGCGCAAAGCTCATATCCGTTCCTGGAGGTGGTCGGCAAAGCCGGCGCCGGCAAGTCTACGCTGATCGAGTTTCTGTGGAAGTTGTTTGGCCGCGCCGGTTATGAGGGCTTCGATCCGAGCAAATCCAGCCTGGCCGCCCGTGCCCGTAATTTCTCCCAGGTATCCGGCTTGCCGGTGGTGCTGATCGAGTCCGACCGGGAGCGCATGGACGGCGACAAGAGCCATGTGAAGTCTTTTGACTGGGATGAGCTGAAAACCGCCTACAACGGCCGCTCAACCCGCGCACGGGGCATGAATACGGGCGGTAACGAGACTTACGAGCCGCCGTTCCGTGGCGCCATCGTCATTTCGCAGAATAACCCGGTCAATGCCTCCGAGGCGATCTTGTCGCGGATCGTCCACCTGTATTTCGACCTGACCACGCAAACGCCAGAATCCGGTGAGGCGGCCGACGCCCTGAAGTTCATGCCGGCCGAGAAAGTGTCGGGTTTTATCCTGGCCGCGGCCAAGCGTGAGAAGAAGATCATGGAAACCGTGGCTGAGCGCACGGCGGTCTATTTGAAGGAGCTACGCATGCGGCCGGAAATCAAAATGCCGCGGCTGGTCGAGACTCACGCGCAGATGCTGGCGCTGACGGACGCTCTGGGCCTGGTCATCAAGCTGACACCTGAGCAGCAGAAGGCTATGCGCGAACAGATCATCACCATGGCGGGCGAGCGCCAGCAGGTGATTAACGACGACCACACCTTGGTGCAGGAATTCTGGGAAGCCTTCGACTACCTGGACAGCAACGACATGCACCGTTTGAACCATTCCCGCGACCCGCAGTTGATCGCGGTCAACCTGAACCACTTTGTGCAGATCGCCGCCGAGCGCCGCCAGCAGATCCCTGTGATCGGCGACCTCAAGAAGGTATTGCGGACCAGCCGCCGGCGAAAGTTTCTCGATGTGCGCGTGGTCAACAGCCAGATCCGCGCCCGAGACAACGTCCTGGGTAGCAAATCAATGATGTGCTGGGTATTCCAAAACGATAAACCAACTAACTAACCAAAGGAAAATTTCTGATATGAAAGTTCTGTTTTTAACCTGCTTGTACACGATGATGATTTTTTCTGCCTATGGCATATCGGTATGCGCAAAGTCGTTGCTGTCGAAATTTTCGGTGCGATGCGGCACGTTAGATAGCTGGATTGTGGGCGCTCTCTCCGTCCTGGTACTTATCGTCGGCGTCTATTGTGGGGTGTCGCGTGATTGAGGCAGTGGAAAGAAAAACAGTTGTGGTCGGTGATCGTGTCACATTTGAAAATGATCAAGGGCCGCAAGTTGGCAACGTGATCGGGATCCAGCGGAATATCTGCAATGCCCAGCCTTTTGCCATTATCGAGGTGGACGATATTCTGCCAGGCATTCTAATGTCAGCTGCGATTGCGGATATTGAACTGGCATCTAACAAAATTGATCATCAAGCACAACGGAGAAAATGTGATAAGTGAAGAATTGCTGATTGAGTGCGCCAGAAGAGGCGCGCAGTTATACGCTGAGTTACATCCCAGACCGGCGCACGTCAATCAAGTACAAGCTGCAGACATGCTAAGCCTGTCACCTCAAACCATCGGAAAAATGGTGCGTGATGGTCGGCTTGCATTAAACTCTCTTGGGCTAATTCCAATTTCTGAGATTGATCGCGCTCTGTCGGTCAGGTGATTCTTTTGGCGATATCGGCAGCACTCGCATTGTAGTAAACGAGTGCTTGATCGATCTTGGTCCAACCAAACATCTTGCATAAATCAAACACCGCTTGCTGTGCCGCGATGCCATTTGATTGCATCCGGCCGGCGATCCACGTGGCAGCAGTATGGCGTGAGTCATGGAAGGTAAATCCTGATAACCCAGCGCGTTCGCGCGCGCGCCGGAATAGGGCGTCGAGCGTCTGCGCCTTTAACCCGAAGACGAGTTCTGTATCAAATCCCCGCATCTGTTCGATTAATGCCCGCGCCTTGGGCGTCAGTGGCACATCGCGTTCAGTGTCATTTTTCGTTTTCACCAACTTACAATAGCCGTCGTGCACCCGATCCCAAGTCAACTCGCACAATTCACCAGCGCGCATCCCTGAGCGCAGCGCCAGCAGGAGACAACACGCCACGGCCTGAGTGATCGTGCGTACTTTGTTTTTGACATATCCCATCTGGCGCAGCATGCGCTTGAGTTGAGGTCGGCTGATGAGTGTCTTGCGGTGCTTCGGCTCTTTAGGTTTGCGTACATCCCGCAGTGGGTTCTGATCGATCCAGCGCCACTCGCGCCGAGCTGATTCCAACACGGCCGATAACAGGCTGATTTCCCGCAGGATGGTGCCTGGCTGTACGACCTTAGCGCGACTGTCACGCCAGGCAGCCAAGTCTTCCGGCACGATCTTGTTGATCGGTTTTTTCAGAGGTAACGCATGCTGTTCAAAGGCGTTCAGCCGAAGCATTTCCCATCGTTCGCCGCGCTTGGTTGGTGAAACTTCGTCAGCGTATTTGCGTAGCGCGTCCAGAAGCGTGTGACGTGTTCCGAGGGGTGTATTGTTGATAGTCCGAATCTCGGTTTCTCGGCGCGCGGCCCATGCATCGGCCTCACGTTTTGTCGGGAAAGACTTATTCTCGCGGATGCCGCGAATAGCGATCTGAACGCGCCAACTAGCGCCGATCTTCTGGATACTTGCCATGGAGGTGTAAATTGAGGTGTAAAAAATGTGTAGTGAGAGTGTAATTTAATATCGTTTTGAGCGATATGGACTACTTGCACATTTGATTTAACTCATTGATTTGTAAGAAAATATAGCGTGAAAATATATTTACTTAAATTGTAATGGTGCCCGAGGCCGGAATCGAACCGGCACACCGTTTCCGGCGAGAGATTTTAAGTCTCTTGTGTCTACCGATTTCACCACTCGGGCAATTCTGCCGTTCCGAGGAAACGCGCAAAACATGTATCGCCGGCAATTGCCTGCGATACGGACAGGGCCGCATTCTAACAGGTTCTGAGGGCCAAGGCCATCCTCCCATGCTTGCTTATCGGCCTGCAAGCACAGGCAGAACCTGGATCGGTCAGCTTGCGAAACGTAATTCGGAAGTGGCCACCGCCTTGATTTCAGGCCCGAAGCTGTCGAGGTTGGGCAGCGTCGCGTTTTCATGTGCGCGAATCTGCTGTCCGGTCGCATGCGGCTGGTCGTGGGTGGTGTGGGCATCTGACACCAGCGTCACGGGATAACCCAGGGCGGCGGCGCGGCGGGTGGTGGTGTCGATGCAGAATTGCGAAGCGTAGCCGCAGATCACGAGATGTTCGGTATGCCATGAAGCAAGCAATGCTTCGAGTTCGGTGCGGAGAAAGGAGTCAGGCGTAGTCTTGCGCACTTTTGTATCACTGTCCTTTACCTGCAGTCCGGGCTGGAGTTGCCAGCCTGCGGAGCTGTATTCGAGATCGCTGGCTTCGTGCTGGATGAAGATTACGGGAATTTCGGCGGCGCGGGCCCTGGCGGTCAATGTGTTGATGCGTTCCACGACCGCATCGGCTTCGAACGGGCGGGGCGTTGCATCAAACAGGGCTTGCTGGACATCGATGACGAGGAGAGCGGATTTCATGGTTTCCTGTGGGAGCTTGAACCGGGAACCCATAAGGAATTCCCGCGGTTGACGCACTACCTCGACAGCCGGGCGAGGTAGTTGCCGGCATCGGTTTCAGGTTTCCGGGAGATTCGGGACGACTGCAGTCGCGCCGAAATTGTTGGGTTCCTTTGGTTCCTGGGCCAGGAAATAGATAATGATGATCCAGCCGATGACAGGAATGATCGCGATCAGCTGCCACCAGCCGCTGCGATTCGTATCATGCAGGCGCCGTGCTGCAGCTGCAATCGATGGCAGCAGCGTGGCGACGGAAAAGAGCAGGCTGAGTTTGTGGCTGACTGCATCGGTTGCGAACGAGGCCAGGACGATAAAAAGCGCGAACCACCAATATTCGGAGCGCGCAGCCCTGCCGTTGAAATCGGCGTATTTGGCAAAACAGACTTTGATCGATTCCGTGAACGTCATTTCTATCCCCTGTAGTTTGTATGCACGGGTACCCGCCTTCGGCGGTGTTTATGCCCATGGGTTTAAGTAAAATTACCAGGGAGTAATAATAACAAAAGCCGTAACATTCACGGCAAAATGTTGGTGTAGCGGAAATCTACTTTAATCCTGGCGCCGAAACAGCAGCTAGCCTGTGCCGGCGGACAAAACTCCCTCCGTTCTTATAGTTCCAGTGTGGCTTCCACAGTATTTCATTGCCACAATAAAAATGTATCTATAAAGAAACAGTTTCTTTAAATAAATAAAAATGAATTGATGTTGCACCGGACAAGCGCATAATAAATTGCCGTGCAGAAATAAAAATAGATTGAAGCTGAGGATACGCAACTGAGTATGTGAATGCAGTAGGCCGATATGCCGATCGCTGATCGGGTTGAAGTTGAAGCACATATGGGGGAGGCGTCATGGGCAAAGCGTTGTCTGGTCGGGGATCCTTGCCGGTTATTTTTATTGCAACGTTGGCAGTTGTTTCAGGTTGTGGAGGTGGTGGGGGCGGCAGCGGTAATCCGAATCCCGTTACTCCTCCGGTTCCAAGCACCCCGCCGGCTCCCGCCGCGCCCCCGGTTTCAACCCTGCCGCCTCCTGTCGACAATAGCGGCAATGGAATAACGCCAGCACCTGCGATGCTGAATGTACTCGACCCCAGCAACGCCAAGGCCGCCCACGCACAAGGCATGACCGGCGCCGGCGTCGCGGTCGGCGTGGTCGATACCGATTTCGATGTCAGCGATCCCCAATTGGCCGGCCGCATCAGCAAGACCGTCTACAGCAGCGGCGGCGCCAACGGCAACATGCACGGCGCCGAAGTGGCGCAGGCCTTGGCCGGCAGCACCCTGGGGATCGCCCCCGGCGTATTCGTGCAGGCCGCCGCCGCCGGCACCACCGGCAACAGCCTGCTGCTCAGCAGCCAGATCTACCAGGACCTGTTCGCCAAGGGCGTGCGCATCTTCAACCAGTCCAACGGCAT
>NZ_FOLC01000022.1 GCF_900112135.1 Collimonas sp. OK412 | reverse complement strand
TTCCCGCAGCGGCTTCACACGGCACGCTGCCAAACTGCTTGCGCCAGGCAAAGACCTGGTTGGCGTTGACGTTGAACTCGCGGGCGACGCGTGACACCGAGGCTCCAACGGCCTGCGATCTGGCAACGACATCACGCTTGAATTCGGTGGTGTGCCGGCGATAGGGGCCGCGTTTGGGTGACGAAATGACTGGTTGAATTTTTGTGTCCATAATTGAATTTGTGGGCACAATTCATTTCGCACCCAATTCAATCATGCGGACATCGGATCAGGCAGTACAGACGTTACTGGGAAGACGCTTACGCATCTCCTACATTATTGTGGCCATTGGAGTCGCGTCTGCGGGAGTCGCTACGCTAGTTTGGACCGGTCGTTGGTGGTAGTGCGATCGAGTCGAACCGATGCCATGTAGACCAAAGTCAATATGCCGGCAGCCAGGCTGCGGCGCACTAATTGATTCGCCTGGCTATTGCCCGAAGCACTCCACAGGCCAGGCAGAAGGCCGATTCAGAAAGGCGTGGTACCGCTCACGAGCGCGGCTATACCAGCGCTTGGACGAAGGCGCGGCTTCATTATTTGAATGCACATCCGCTTTGTGTTCATTGTGATCGTGACGGCATCGTTAAAGAGGCTGCGATTGTGGACCATATCATTCCACATCGATTGAAAGCGGCAGTAGATACGGGGATAGAAAGATCATGGTGAATCAGAGTTGATCTATGTCAAAGCGTGAACTGGACCCGCACGATACCCTGTGTTGAATGAATGTGGTCAGTCCCGAGTATTGACACATCCGATAACCGGAGGCTGTACATGTTTTCTTCCAGAAAATCCTTGCCCTCAATGGATGCAGTCAGTTTCGATGCCTCCTTGCTGCGCAAGCTGAACCAGCTTGGACCTCGGTATACCTCCTACCCCACGGCAGACAGGTTTTCAAAAGATTTCGATTCCGAAGACTATCTGCAAGCGGTTGCCAACAGGCGTGACATGGGTGCGCGCTATGCCTTGTCGTTGTATATGCATATCCCGTTTTGCGACACGATTTGCTACTACTGCGCCTGCAATAAGGTCGCCAGCAAGAGTCTTGGCAAGGCGGCGCTCTATCTGACCTACCTGAAGCGCGAGATATCGATGCAGGCGGAATTGTTTCAAGGCATGAATCAGGTCGAGCAATTGCATTTCGGCGGCGGCACGCCGACCTTCCTGACGGACTTGCAGATGACGGATCTGCTTGCGCACCTACACCGGAATTTTCAGTTTGCACCGGACGGGCAGGGGGAATATTCGATAGAGGTCGATCCGCGCACGGTTACGCCGAAACGCATCGTCACATTGCGGCGCCAGGGCTTTAATCGCCTTAGCCTCGGTGTGCAAGATTTCGATCCTGTGGTGCAGAAAGCCGTTAACCGGGTCCAGCCTGAGGAAGATACGCTCAGGATCATTGATGCTGCCCGTTATGCCGGCTTTCGCTCAGTCAGCATAGATCTGATTTACGGTTTGCCGAAACAGAATGTGATATCGATGGCGCAAACGCTGAGCAAGGTGATCGCAGCGGCGCCGGACCGGATCGCCGTTTTCAGCTATGCGCACATGCCGCATATATTCAAGCCGCAACGCCGCATCGCCGACGTCGACTTGCCGACGCCGGAAGCCAAGATCGACATGTTGTTCCTCTGCATAAAGCGGCTGACCGACGCTGGTTACGTGTACATCGGCATGGACCATTTCGCCAAGCCTGACGACGATTTAGCGATCGCCCAGCGACAAGGGCGCCTGCATCGCAATTTTCAAGGTTATTCGACGCACGCTGAGGCTGACCTGGTCTCATGCGGCGTGTCCGCCATCAGTGCCGTCGGCGCCAGCTATAGCCAGAACGAGAAAACCTTGGATGCCTATTATCAACACCTCGACCAGCACGCATTGCCGATTGCGCGCGGTGTCAAGCTGAGCATGGATGACTTGCTGCGACGGCTGATCATTCAACGCCTGATGTGCAATTTCGAGTTATCGCTTGCATCGATCGAGATCGCCTATCCGATCAAGTTCTCTGAATACTTTTCCACTGAATTGACGCAATTGGAATTGCTGGCGGCAGACGGCTTGCTCAAGCTGGATGACGAATGGATCACTGTGACCATGAGAGGGCGTTTGCTGATCCGTAATATCTGCATGGTGTTTGATCGCTATCTGGCCTTGGCGCAAAGCCCATTGCGTTATTCGAAAACCATTTAGGCGCTTGCATGGAATTACATCCGCCGGTCATGAAGCCGGCGGCCGATGATGCTGTCGAGACGCAGCATGTCTGGTAGAAGATAGGGCATTGCGGCTCGCCGCAGCACGCTATTTGACCGCCAGACATCGGCTGACGGCCTAAGGTCAGATGACCTGCGCCGGCGCGCTGGTGGGCATGCCGGAAAAATCGGTCCAGCAGCGGCGCTGAAAATCGTAGAGTTTGCAACGGCGTGCCGTATCAAAGTACCAGCGCCAGGAAAATTTCTGAATCACTATGCGCGACGGCAGCATGGTTTCCAGAATCTGCTGTGCTTTTTGCAGGCGATAGAGCGGGATGCTCATGTCGACATGATGGGCAGTGTGCTCCATGATGTGATGCAATAAAGCACCGATGCGGTAGCGAAAGGTGAGGTGGACCGTGGTGGAGACAAATGGCTGTGCTGCCGCCCACACGGTTTTCTGCTCGTACCAGGCGACGCCGGTATGGGTATGGTGGACATAGACCACAAAACCGATCATCGCGTTCCAGAACAGGAACGGGATCACAAAGCCGGCCAGCAAGATCAACCACACCGATTGTCCGGTAGCGAACGCGGCAGCGGTAAGCGCGGCAATCCAGGACAGTGCTGCGATCGTAACCAGCACGCCATCCCAGACGAAGACCGAGCGCCGGGTGGGCATTTTCTTCCGGCTGGGAAAATACATGCGTTGCCACCACATTTCAACCAGGTAGTACAACCAAGGTCCCCACCCGCTGCGATAGATGCGTTCCAGCCATTGGCGCCAACGCGGCAGGGCGCGGAATTCCTCCAGCGATAGCGGATGCCAGACAAAGTCGAAACCTTTCAGGTTGGTGTAGCCGTGATGCACCACGTTATGGCCGGCATCCCACAGGCTATATGGCGTCAGCGACGGCAGGAAAACCAGGCGGCCGAGCCAGCGATTGAGGCGCCGGTGCGGTGTGAAGCTTTGATGGCAGGCATCGTGGCCGAGAATGAACAGGCGGCCAATGATAAAGCCAGCGACCATGCCTAGCAATAATTTGGCTACGACATTGTGCAGCCAGACGGTGGCGGCAATCGCCAACGAGAACAGGATCAAATCGAGCAAGACTAGCGCCAGCGCACGGCCGGTGCTGCGCTGTGCGACTGGCAGCAGCCATGAACGGATTACTTTACGGTGCGGCATGGGAGCCGACGGCGATACCGGATCGGGTAAGCGGACGGGGATCATTTGGCAGGCCTTTGACAAAGAGATAAAATTTCGCCTGATCTTAGGCGATATAGAAAGGCCTGGCGTTGATTTCGATCAAAAACTTGCGGGTTTCTTCGTCAGTTTTTCCGTCAAGCGGGACGATATCTTTTTATGGGGGTGTCGCTTTTGTTGGCGCCCCAGGGATTTGGTACAACGATATTGAAGACAGATTCAATTGTTCCTGTTATACCGATTTGGCGCTACCTGGCAGATGGCCGTGCCGGTTCAGGTTGCAAGCGGCCAGAAACGGACATTTGTTCCACATCAAATCAAGAGAAGCCAACGGATGAAAAAAATTCTTGAAAAGCTACCTGTGCTCACACGTTTTTTGCGCATTTTTTTCGGCGTATGGGTTCTTGTGCCGGTATTTATATCGCCTATTGCGTCCGCCGAAGTCGAATGCACGGATCGTCCTGAGTGCTGGCCGGAAGGAAGCGCTATGCACACAGGGCTTCTACTGGTTCAGCAACAGAAAGCGGTTGAGAAACGTTTGGCTAGCAAGCACGATGAGCTGATTAAGCTTGTTTCTTCTTCATCGAGCACTGGAATTCCAGCGGATGGAAGGCTGTTGGCTGCACTCAAAACCCAGCAAGCCGCGTGGCTGAAATACCGAGCCGAAGAGTGTGAGTTAATTGGTTCTCTGACTGGTGCCGGTGGTACATGGCCTTCGACCTATGCCAACAAATGCGAGCTCAACCATTCCGAGCAACGTCTTCGCCGAGTGCGCTCAGCGATTTCGTGCATCGAGAAAATTCCTTTGGAAAAGCGGCCGTTCGAACAAAACAGCTGTTTGCAGCAGCTTGCTCCGCTTACGAACAAATAGGGCTGACACGTCATTCCAGCAGACCTGCCGCGGCAAGCCGCGACAGTCTGCTGAATGTCACGTTGAACGTCCGGTTTCAACTGACGGACATTCCCGCATGATCTCTTCGAAAAACAGGCGCTCGCTAGGCAGTTGTATCGTCTTCTAGCAAGGTTCCAGATGGAACACGCCGTCAAAGCCGAGTAACAGGATCATCGGTGCTTGCAAGATCAGGATAGGCGTGTTTGGGCGAGGGGGGGACGCCGTGCATCTAAACTGTCGGGAAGCATGGTATCGATACAATCGGCCAACGCCTCAACTCTCTCGCCCAGAATTCTTCCCCGTGGAGTCAAGGAATATTCCACGTGGGGCGGTACAGTCCCATAAGACTTCCGATGAACCAACCCGTGTGCTTCCAGGCGCTTCAAGGTTTGCGATAACATTTTTTCGCTCACACCGCCGACCATTCTGCGCAGCTCGCTGAAACGTCGAACTTCGCCCATCAGCACGATAAGCAGCAGTATGCCCCAAGGACTCGTGACGTCTTTAAGCATCTCACGACATGGGCATTCAGTTGATGGGAGTCCGTCGCGTCGGACTTGTTCGGAAAAGGACTTAGATGCGATCAGTTTGGTTTGCGTTGCCATCTCTACACTAACCTTTCGGTGCGTACTTACGGAAAGTAAGGTAATGCCTTATTGTAAGTGCCTTACTCAACCAAACCAAGGAATTTGTCATGATCGTTGTTACAGGAGCCACAGGGCAGCTCGGTCGTCTGGTAATTCAGAACCTTCTACGCACGGAATCCGCATCAAGCATCGTCGCTGTAGTTCGCGATCCAGCGAAGGCGGCCGATCTATCGATTCTCGGCGTTCAAGTCCGTCGGGCTGATTACACGCAGCCAGCGTCGCTTAGGACAGCGTTTGCTGGTGCGGATAAGCTACTGCTTATATCTTCGAGCGAGCTCGAGCCCGGACAGCGCGCCTCTCACCACCGCGCCGTAATTGACGCGGCGATTGATTGTGAAGTCAAGTTGATCGGATACACGAGCGTTCTACACGCCAGCACGTCTCCGTTGGGGTTGGCTGCTGACCACGTTCAAACCGAGGCGATGCTTAAAGCTTCAGCCATCCCGTTCGTTGTGTTGCGCAATGGTTGGTACACCGAAAATTACACGATTTCAATTCCAACGGCGCTGGCTTACGGTGCGCTGATGGGCAGCGCCGGCGACGGACGAATTGCTTCGGCTGCGCGGGCTGACTATGCCGCCGCAGCTGCCTTGGCGATGACGCTTCCCGATCAAGCCGGGCGGGTCTACGAACTGGCGGGGGATACTGCCTACACCTTGTCGGAGTTCGCGGCCGAAATCTCGCGGCAGTCAGGCAAGGCCGTCAACTACATGAACCTGCCGCGTGCGGATTACAAGGCGGCGCTCGTGGGTTTTGGTCTGCCCGAATCAGTCGCGGATCTGCTCGCAGATTCTGATAGCGGCGCTTCGCAAGGTGGCATTTTCGACGATAAGCGCCAGCTCAGCACATTGATCGGCCGACCAACAACGCCGATGGCTGAAACGATTGCAGCGGAACTTAAGGCATAGGTAATTGTTGGCACATTGCCGCCAAGCCCATGCTTTGTCAACCAACGCGATGCACCGCATTGCGCTGAGCTGTTGGTTGACTCGGTCTCTGTAGCGTCGAGGTTCGACTGATGACCAATTGATTAATTTAGCTGGCCGTGTCAACGATCAGTTGTTTGTTTTTCACAGGAGGTTTCAATGGGTATTCGATTTCTCAAGATCGCGGTGATCTATCTATTCGTCGGCGCATTGCTTGGCGGCTATATGGGGGCGACCGACAACTTTGTTTTGGCTCCGGTCCATGCGCATCTCGCTTTGCTAGGCTGGGCTTCGCTCGCGCTTGCGGGGTTGATTTATCACCTTTACCCGGCTGCAGCGCTGACGCTGCTCGCGCGAATTCATTTTTGGTTGCACAACATCGGCCTGCCATTTTTCATGCTCGGTCTCGGCTTGGTGCTTACCGGTCATACAGCTGCAGTTCCTATCGTATCCATCTCTGCCGGCTGCGTCACTATTGGCCTGGCGGCGTTCACCGCAAACGTTCTGATGAACGTGACGGCTATTGCTGGCCGACAGTAATCTGGTGGAGATCCGCATCGTCATATTTACTCCAGGAGCTGACCATGGGAAATTGCATTTTTTAATTCTAAATTAAGGAGAAATTAACAATGAAATACGGAATAGTGGGCGCCACCGGATTAACAGGGCTTGAGATTCTCAAACAGCTTCCCTCCCATGACGTTTCGGTATTTGTAAGGCAACCTGACAAATTGCCTAAAGAAATGAAGTTGGAGGTTATTCGCGGCGAAGTTTCGGATCAAGAAGCCCTGACAGCATGGGCGTCAAAACAAGAAACCGTGTTTGTTGCCTTGGGCCATCCCATGTCTTGGAATCTTGTCCGATACAATATTGGCCTCTCGCAAGACTACCCAATTAAGGGAATTTTAAAGGATTCGCTTTCGGCCGTTATGAAAGGAAAGCCAAAACGAATCATCTACATGAGTGCCTACGGCACCCATGAGACTCGATCCGATTTGCCATTTGTGGTTGGAAAAATATTTTTGCCAATATTTATTGGTGAGACTTACCGCGATCATGAAGAGGCTGAAACACTTTTAAGATCCTACTCCGAAGAATGGGTGGTAGTGCGCCCAGCTCAATTGACGAACGATGCTGCCCGCAAGCAGTACCGCACGGAAGTAAAATTAAATCCTTGGGGTACCGGAAAAATTTCGCGAGCGGACGTTGCTCATTTTATGATTCGCTCAGCTAAAGATACTTCATGGATCGGTCAAAAGGTCGGGCTATCTTATTAACTCGCTATATTTTTTATAGAGATAATTGACATGAGACTGCGCACTTCGCTGATCATTTTACTGCTCCCCCTATCCGCAGCCGCCGCCGAACCGATACAACTGGCTGTCGACATGCGCGACGTGCCACGCAAAATCATTCACGCGACACTGACCATTCCAGTGCAGCCTGGGCCTTTGACGCTGGCTTATCCGAAGTGGATGCCGAATGCGCATGAGGTGGCACCGATCGCTCAGCAGGTCGGGCTGACGATCAGCGCCAACGGCAAGCAGCTCGCTTGGCGGCGCGATCCGCTTGACCTCTACGCCTACCGCATCACGGTTCCCAACGGCGCGCACAGCATCGAAGTCAGGACCGACTTTATCACTGCGTCGGCGGGAGGCACGGCCGGAGGCTCGACCAGCGACAAGTTGGCGGTGCTGAGCTGGAACGACGTGCTGCTTTATCCTTACGCCGGCCCAGCCACGCGCGTGGACCGCATCGAAATAACGCCGTCGCTGTTGCTGCCCGCGGGATGGCGGTATGCCAGCTCACTGCATCCAGCTGACAACGCCGCCGTCGGCACTGCCGGCCCGATCGCATTCCAGACAGTGTCATTGGAACAGCTGGTCGATTCACCTCTGATCGCAGGCCGTTACTTCCGTGAGGTGCCGCTGGCGTTGGGAATCACTCCTCCCCACTATCTCGACATGGTGGCCGACGCGCCGGAGAACCTGGAAGTCAATCAGGCCTACATCGACAAGCTGTCCGAACTGATAAACCAAAGCAGTAAAATGTTCCGCAGCCACCACTACGATGCCTTCCGCATGCTCGTCACCCTGTCGGACGAGATCGAAGGACACGCAGCTGACCATCACCAGTCGCTAGATAACCGCCGCCCCGCGCGATTTCTGACCGATGAAGGAATGATGTCGCGCTATGCTAATTTTATGCCGCATGATTTGGTCCATAGCTGGAACGGTAAATACCGTCGGCCCGACGGCATGACCACGCCGAACTTCCAAGTGCCGGTCGACAACAGCGGCTTGTGGGCCTACGAAGGACTGACCGATTATCTGGGTGCCGTGCTCACGGCCCGTGCTGGCCTGTGGAACCGTGAACAATACCTCGGCATGCTGGGCACAAGCGCAGCCCTCTTCAGCCACCGTAGCGGACGCCAGTGGCGCGATCTGCAAGACACAGCGGTGGCGGCTATGGCTTTGTGGGACAAAGGCGGCGGCGCCTACGACAACTGGCGTCGCAACGGTTTCGAGTTTTACGGCGAGGGCGCCCTGATATGGCTGGATGTGGATGTCACAATGCGCAATCGCAGCGACGGCCGCAAATCGCTGGACGACTTCCTGGCGATGTTCAACGGTGGCGCCAATCTTGGCGCGCAAGTGAAGCCTTACTCGTTCACCCAATTGGTCGCCGCGCTGAACAGTGTGGTGCCGAACGACTGGGCGAATTTTCTCAACGAGCGCCTACATTCGCACAGCGGTGACGGTCCGATGGGTGGCATCACCGGCAGCGGCTACCGGCTGGTGTACCGAGACCGGCCCAGCGACTGGTCCAAGTCTAACGGCACCAAGGCATTTGAATATTCGATCGGCTTGAATATCAGCGGCGCCGGTGTGGTTGGCGACGTCCTTCCTGATAGCGCTGGTGCCAAGGCGGGCTTCGTGCCTGGCATGTCGATCACCGCGGTCAATGGGCAGCCGTACAGCAACGCCGTTATGCAGGAGGCGATACGGGATGCGAAAACCAACATCGCCGCCATCGAAGTTTCGTTGCGGGCCGCGGCACCGCTGCGATTGGACTATCACGACGGCGAACGTTTTCCGGTACTGGAACGCGTGCCCGGGACTCCGGATCGCTTGTCCGAGATCCTGCAGGCGCGCTGACATGTTGGGCTAACCGATCGCTCGGCCAGCAGCGTTGCTGGAACGGACGGCATATGGAATGGAGAGATAAATGAAGTTGGTGAAAGCTAAACAGGTTTATGCGATAGTCTGCGCACTATTTTTGTTGTGCAATATAGCCACTGCTGACGAAATCAATCAGGCAGGATGGCGGACCCACGTGATCGAATTAGCTAAGGCAAATTTTATACACCCAGCATGGGGATTTTCGCACAGCGTGCGTGACTATAATTTGGCCAAATCACTCGCCGAGCAAGACGAGGTAAAGCTTGACGACGACGTGCTATTCGCCTCTGCCTATCTACACGATATGGCTATGTTTCCAGGATGGGAAAAGCATGGAGTTGATCACGCCGACCAGGCAGCTGCCATTGTTGATACGGTATTGAACGGTAGCGGTTTCCCAGACGAAAAAATTGAAATGGTTCGTCTTGCGATCAGGACACATATGTATAACCGTGATCCGGCGGGTCCGGAAAGCGTCTATCTACATGATGCGGATGCACTAGACTGGCTAGGCGCGATTGGAATCATCCGAGCTTTTTCGATGATTGAGCCTAATGGAGGGCAACATGACAGTCATAACATGGTTGCGCTACTCGAAAATTACATGAAAAATGTGCCAAATCATGTAATTTCTCCGGCTGGGAAAATGCTGGCGGTCGAGCGTAACGCAGAGGCCATGAATTATCTTAAGCAATTGAATTCCGAAACTGCAAACTTGAATTCATTGTGAACCATTGGTCTTAATGAATTAGTCAGGCCGTGAAATGCGATGTCTATACCGGTATTGTGCGGAGTAAGAAGGGCGATATGGATCTACGGCAACAACTAGTTTTACCTTAATTTCTTCTAATTTGAAGGGGTAACAACGAGTGTCCGTTATGGAGAAATCCGTGTGACAGCTATGGGTCGAAATCAACCTGCTGCGGCCGGCTCGAAACGGCCGAGGCTGTGTAAAAACTCAAATCCGCAAAAAAATCGTGGGTAGGGAGACCCTTCCCGATACCGAGAAAATCGAATACAGCTCGATCTGAGAGGACGATTTTTAAATCGGTTAAAAATCTCTACGTTTTTACACAGCCTCGGCCAGGAGCAGCCACTGACAAATTCAGCCCAAAGCGGGCATTTGGACGTCATCATCGTATGCTACGCGTTGGTTTAATAAAGATTCGTACCTCTCTATCAAACCGGGTACGCAAAGCCCGCAGGATCTGCAGGCATCAGCATTTGGCGTGTATCCAATCTACAAGGCCATGCCGATGATTGAAAAATTAATTTCCGAAAATTGATTGGAAGACCTTATGAACAAACCACTTCTCGAAATGTTGGGATTGAAAAAAAAGCCGGTTACGACTCGTTCCGGGACAGTCACACGCATCGGATTTGCCCATCCCAGCGGGGAAACGCAAGGGTACTTTGTACTGGTGCTTGAGGGTGAAAGGGAGCCGATCAAATTCCTGTTTCAGAAACCGCGCAGCGATCTTGAAACACTGGCGCTCACGATGCCCGGCGACCAGCTGACGCTGACAATCAAAGGCGAGATCGGAGACGGATGGTGCCATGTCGTGGGCGTCACAAATACCGATTTAATGGCAGCGATCGCGGTAGGAATGACGCGATAGTTTGAGCAACAGCCAGATAGTGGTCTCTACATTGGCCATGTCAATGATCGGTTTTGAAAAATTTCTATCTACGGAAATTGCGTGTCACACGGAGATCACGCTATGTTGGCATATGTTACGCGAACATCCGCTACCGGCCAAAGGCAGGCGCTCACTCCTTGTTAAATTCGTAGAAAAATCAATATCTAAATACAGAAAAAATGGACCATCAATCTCACTTTGATATGCGCCTAAAAGAGCTAGAAGAAAAGGCTACTGGAAGACTCCTTATGGCAGACGTGTTTAGTAATACAGCCTTTGACGACTTGTATTCCTATGCCTGTGAAAAAGCAGTCAAATTAAAAACGGAGTTTGTTATCCCCAGACAGTACTTGGCATCGATTTTGGATGCTGCGAATGCTATTCGTAGTCGTGCGGAGTATTTGCCGGAGGTGAGATTGCATTTGAACGTTGCTCAGAATTTCGATGTGCTTTTAGGTCTTATTGCAAAAGGCGAGGCTCCAGAGGATAGAAAACCTGGAGTGCCGAGAATACTTTGAGCTTCAGTGCATTGATTTTGGTTAGTAACGGCAGCCTAAAAGTAGAGGAAAATTGCCAAATTTGAATGGCCGGTTTGGAGAATTCGCTATGTCGCCTTTGGGTCGAGGCTGTGTAAAAACGCAAAAACATGAAATTTTCGTGAGTAGAGTGACCATTACCGATATCGAAAAAATCGCGTAGCGGTCGTTTTGAGAGGCCAATTTTTACGTGCGCCGAATTTTTCTGCGTTTTTACAGAGCCTCGGTCGAATGGAGTCTATCGTGACTGGCTCAATTCGGCCATGAGCGGTCCGCGGCGCACTCCGCGAATTTGATGGTGTTGTTGTAATCTGCATGGCAACTTACCCAGCATTCGACAAGTGGGTACATTGAGGCGAACTGCTACAGGAGGGAATATGTCTGAGCGCGGCACCAAGCTTCACGGTTGCTGGCGGTTGGTTTCTTTTGATACTGAGCTTCAGGATTCAAAGGAACGCATTCAACCGTGGGGCGCCGACCCCAATGGCTACCTTATTTTCGACTCTGATGGGCGAATGATGGTGCTAATTACCGCAAAGGCGCGGGAGCCAGGGAATACAGATGAGAAACTGGTGGCGCTTTTCCGTACTGTGATGGCCTACACAGGACGATATCGGATAGATGGGGATAGGTTCATCACAAAGGTTGACTCATCTTGGAATGAAGCCTGGAACGGCAGTGAGCAGGAACGATCCTACAAGCTTGATGGAGACACGCTCGTCGTCTTTACGGCCTGGATGCCGAATCCGTTAGTATCAGGAAATCCAATAGGAAGAGCTATTCTCAGTTTTAGGCGCGAGTAATTTTCCCTACGCTGAGTTCGCAATTAGCCGCCAGTTTGCAGGTCATCCACTCGACGGTGAGTCTGGCAGCCGGGCAGCCATCTTTGAATGACCGCATTGTGGCGGTCTCCAGGTCGGCTTTGCTTCTTTTTTTGCCCGTCGCTAGGCACGTCAATCGATCACTTTTTGGTTTTAAGCAGTTTCAAGAAATCCCAAAGCCCGTATCTCCCTTTGCCCATGATGATGGGGTTTTTGTTTCGCGGCGTATCAATCGGGGCATTAACAACCAGCGCGCTCATCGCTGTCATTTTTTCAGTTGAGTGCCAATCCAAGCCAGACTGCAATTGCCACCAGCAGCAACCCAGGAAAGACTTGCATCGCAAAGCGCCGGTTGCCGCTGGTGAAAGCAATCACGCACTTGGAAAAGGTGTTGGCGGTAAATCCGGCGAGGATTGGTCCGGTGGCGGCCTGGCTGCTGATTTTTCCATGGGCTGCGAATGAGGCGGCGGAGGCGGCTACCGAGTGCGCGTCGGCGAAACCGCCGATAAAAGAGGCCAGCAGGAGGCCTCGGTTGCCGAGCCAGGCAGATAAGGCGCCCGACAGCAGCAGGATGGCTGAAATCATCAGCGACAACAATAGCGCGTCCTTGATGTCGACCCGGCTGTCCAGTTGCAGTCCCGCGCCCGGTTGCGAATGCACCGAACGGGCTGCCGTCAGCGCTGCATAGGCCAGTGCGGCGGCCAGCCCGCAGGCAAGCGGCCGGGCCAGCGCCAGGAACGTCGGCGGGTGCGTCACGAACAGCACGAGAGCCAGTTGCAGCACCGTCGCTACCGTCGACAGCACCGCCCCGGTGGCAGCGGCAGCGGCCTGGGCTGGGGTTTGGACGGCGCGCGCTCCCATTGCGCCGATGGTAGCGATGCTCGATACGAAACCGGAAAGCAGGCCGGTCAGCGCCAGCCCCAAGCGAGGACCGAGCAAGCGCTGAGCGATGTGCCCGAGCGCCCCGATGAGCAGCATCAATACGATGAAACGCCAGATTGCGTGCGGATTGAGCACGTCGTAGGGATCGATGGTGCGATCCGGCAGCAGCGGCCATAACACAAAGATAGCGGCGCCAAGGATCAGTGCGTTGTTCCACTCCTTCTGGCGCATTGCGATGCTGACGAAATGGTGCAGGCGGCCGCGTGCCGCCAGCACGATCGCCACCGATACGCCAAGTGCCGCCGCCAGCGAGACTGCACGGATCGCCAAGGCTCCCAGCAGCAGCGTCAGGATCAATGCGGTTTCCGTGGTCAGGCCGGGATCGTCTTGCGCTTGCTTGACATAGGCAGTGGCGAGGAGAGCGGTCACCGACAGGACCACGGCGGCAAGCAACAAGACGCTGTCGAGCAGCATGCTGCCTGCGCCCAGCAAGGCGACTACCGTAAAGGTACGAATGCCGGCAGGGCTGCGCGCCGGCCCGCAGCCTTTATGGCGTTCGCGCTCGGCGCCGATCAGCAAGCCGATGCCGGCGGCGACCGCTAGTGCTTCTGCCAGGTCAGCTGTCATTGTTGTGCGCCCGATGCCGCTCCTGCCTCAGGACTTGACGATCAATACCGGACGGTCGGCGATGCGCAGGTAATGCTCGGCAACGCTGCCCAGCATGAGCCGTTGCATGCCTTGCAATCCGCGCGATCCCATCACGACAGCGCTGGCGTTCCAGCGCTTGCCAACTTCCCTGATGAGATCGGCAACGCGCTTGTCGCGTGTCTCCAGGTCTAATATCTGGACATCGCCTCGGATGCCAAAGGTGTCGAACACATCCAGGGCAGCCTTCCTGATGTTTGCCGCCTGTTCCGCCGCTGCCTGCAGCATCGGTTCGCGCTGGAAATACACGACGCCTAGCAGGGGGAAAGCAAGAAACGGGTCGACATTGACATACAGCGCGCGAATCTCGCAGCCGTGCTCCTTGGCCAGTGCGCTAGCCTGGCGCAAAGCGCATTGCGCAAGTTCACTGCCGTCTACCGCCACCAGGATGCGCTTGAGCATGCCGGCTTTCCCGGAGACTGCAGGAGGCTCATGGTCAAGCTTTCCAGCCGCTTGCTCAATCGGGTGGACCAACAGCACCGGGCGCTCTGAAATACGCACGAAATGTTCGGCCACGCTGCCCAGCCACATGCGCCGTACGCCGCGCCGGCCATGGGTGCCGAGCACTGTCAGGTCGGCGCTCCATGTTTCGCCTTCCGCCTTGAGGGCGCCTGGAATGTCGCCGCCCAGCTCACGCAAGTCGGGCAGGCTGGTTTGCACCGCATAGCCTTGCGCATGCAAGGCCGCTTCCGCTTGGGCCAGCAATTTCTTTCCTTCAGCCATGTTTACTTCGCGCAGCAGCTCGATATAGGTGAAGTCTTCATTGATCATCGGATAGATGGTCAGGGGATCTTCCAGCACATGCACGATGCGCACGGCGGCGCCAGGCGTTGCAAAACTGGCAATCTTTGCCATTGCCTGATCGGAAGCCTGGCTGCCGTCGATAGCGAGCAGGATTTTCTTGTATATGGCCATGATGTGTCTCAAAAAGAGAAGCGTGGACAATGGCCGGATCCGCGCATCCTTGGACCCATGGTCAACGCAGTCCGGCCGGCAGTCTCGACATGGACGATCCGGTGCTGATGCGAGCCCATGCCTTGAAAATCATTGTATGTCCTGGCGGTAAGCCGGCAAGCGCAATTGAAGCAATGATTGACATAGATCAAACACATCGTCGCCGGCTGGCGCGGCGGCCGCTTGCCGGATTCCGTCGCCTCCTTGATCCGGCGAGCCTTGGCACCGCAGTCCTGCTGCCCGCGCTCAGTTCTTGAACGGCAGCATGCGCCGCAATGTCGTATCGCGGACCACGTAGTGATGAAACAGCCCGGCCGCAGCATGCAAGCCAATGAGGAAGTAGCCAATGGTGGCGCAGGTTTCATGCACGTCTTTTATTTGCGACGCCAGGTCCTTGTCCTGGCTGAGCAGCGCGGGCAGGTGCAAGCCAAAAAAGGGAATCGGCTTGCCGGCAGCGCTCAGCGTCAGCCAGCCGAGGATGGGCATGCCTATCATCAAAGCGTACAGCGCTACATGCATGGCGCTGGCAAACCACATTTGCCAGCGTGGCGGCGGCGGCTGGATCGGCGGCGTGGCGCTGGAGAACCGCGCCACCAGGCGTAACGCGACGATGGCCAGGACTGTCAGGCCAAGCATGTAATGCCACGTCATCATGCCGTTGCGGCCATCGCTGCCTTTAGGGAAAATGCCGCGCAGCTCCATCGTTGCATAGACGGCGATGAGCAGCAGCAAGGTCAGCCAATGGATTCCTATGGCGAGCGAACTATATTTGGCGGAGCCGTTGTTGTGCGTTACGTACATGGCGGGAGGCCCTCATTTTAGCTAGAAATTTGTGGCTCGGTCTGGCTTGGACCACTGCGAATCATCCAGTTTCACCTGCACCTTATATCAGCTCGGAATTAGGATCAACTTAGGAGCGCAGTCCAGGCAGCGATCCATGCATGGTAGCGCTATCGAGAGCGGCGATGCCGTCGCAGGTTAACGGGCGGAGCGGTAAGTTGGTGCCGATGGACAGGATGGATATCGCTTGCACCGGAAATATTCAACTTTATCCCTTCAGCGCATCTGAACCTGTGGACCAGGCTTGCCAAGAACAATAATTTGACGAAAATTTGATATACGTCAAATCCAGTGGTTATTTTGCTGATATATGTATGTCCGCACAGTCATGGAAATGGGGCGCTTCGAGTTTGCGTACGTTGACTTTCTCTCTGTCCTACTCGAAACCTTTCAAGAATAATTTCAAAACAGACTGAAGGGGAGGGGTGGTAAATGAATGTGTTCATTTCTCGAGATCGAAGAATCAGATATGTTGGCCTGATCGCCGTTATTCTTTTCTTTGCAGGCTTTTTCGCCCCAATCGCAGGCTACGCACTTCCCGCTTTCGCAAGGCAAACAGGACAGAATTGCGTGGCTTGCCATGCTGGCGGCCAGTTTCCCGAGCTGACTGCTTACGGGAGATTATTCAAGCTCACCGGTTATACGATCGGTACGCGGACCATTCCGCTATCTGCGATGGCGGTCGCCAGTTTCACCAAGAGTTCGAAGCCGGATGCCGATGTGGCGTTCGCCAAGGACGCGGTCGCCTTGTTTCAAACCGGCAGCGTCTTCCTGGCAGGAAAAGTCACTGACAATGTCGGCGCGTTTGCGCAATGGACCTACAATAACTACGACAGCCAAAATCAGGACACCGGCAAATGGCAAGGGAAATGGGCCTCCGATAATTTCGACTTGCGCTATGCCGATCGATTTATTAGCCCGACCCAAGACTTTATTTTCGGCGTCAGCCTCAACAACAATCCTTCCCTCACCGATCCTTGGAACACTGCTCCTGCGTGGATCCAGTATGTCCCCACCCAATTCGGAGTCACCGCGCCCGACGCCAGCCCCATCATTAGCCAACTGGGTACCCAGGTTGCCGGGCTGACAGCCTATGCTTTCTGGAACAAGACGCTGTACGCCGAATTGGCTGCATACCAGACCAGCAACGGCGTATGGTCATTCTTGAGCCAAGGCACGAAAGCGCAGGACCAAACGAACCTGAAGGGCAGCAATCCCTACATACGGCTTGCGCTCAGCCATGACTGGGGCCCGCATAGCGCAATGATCGGGATACTTGCCATGAATGCCCAACTTTATCCCGACAACACGAATCCGGTGGGGCCGACCACACGCTATCGCGACCGCGGGGTGGACGCGCAATATCAATATTTGCTGGATCCGCATACCGTCACGGCGCAGTTCAGCTATATCAGGGAAACCATCACCAACGGCGACGTGACAGGCGTTGCCAGCAATGCCTCCAATACGCTTAATCAGCTGCGGCTGAAAGCGAGCTACGTCTATCGGGCAAAATACGGTACAAGCCTGAGCTATTTCAGCACCACGGGAAGCTCGGATCCGACCTTGTATCCGGATGTCGCAGCCAATCCAGGTACACGCGGCTGGGTTCCCGAAATATTCTGGATGCCGGTGCAATACGTTCGCATTGGCGTCCAATACTATGCCTACACCCAGTTCCATGGCGCCTCCAGCAACTACGACGGTTCCGGGCGCAATGCCAAAGACAACAACACGTTGTTTCTCTATGTGTGGGGAGCGTACTAAATGAGAAGCCATGACGACCAGCCTGCGCGTCTCGGAACTGCAGATGCGAAATTCAAGGACTTGAAGCAGAGGGGGATTCATCTTTCCCTGAGCTTGATTCTCGTCGCAGGGGTGGTGGCTTGCAATTTGCCCGAACGCTCTCGCTCGCTGGGAGATCCAACGGTGGCGGCCAAAACGCTCGCGTTGCAGGTTTGTTCCAATTGCCATGGCGTTCAGGGAGTTTCGACCTCGCCCAATTTTCCGAATCTGGCGGCGCAATCGGAATCCTATCTGGTGGAACAACTGAAATCTTTTAAAAGCCATGGCCGTTCGGATCCCGCCGGCTTCGAGTATATGTGGGGCATCAGCGCTCGCTTATCCGACGAGCAGATCAATGGACTGGCTGCCTATTTCTCTTCGCAGGCTCCCCCTCCAGGAAGGCCCGGAAACCCGGCATTGTTCAAGGATGGCCAGAAAATCTTTGAAGACGGCATTGCTGCAAGCAAAACACCTGCCTGCTCCGGCTGTCATGGTGCGCATGGCGAAGGCATTCAGCAATTCCCGCGGCTTGCAGGCCAACATGCCGATTACATCATTAAACAACTGATGGTTTTTCAAAGGACAGACGAACGGCCCGAGGGCGCCATGATGAAAAGCATTGCGCACGAACTTACGCCGGAAAACATGAAGAATGTCGCTGTCTATCTGGAGGCAATGCCAGCCGCGCAATAACGTGTTGCGGCACCTTCAGCCGTGCGTTTGCAAGCCCCGACCGGATGTTGACAGACCCCAATCATTTTGGCGGAAGTTAACGGCTGACCGTCGCGATTTAAAAACTCAACAGCCGCGGATTGATCTATATCAAAGTACTTTCCGTTAGCGCTATGTATATTGCTCCGAACAGATATGGCCGGCCTCATGCGTCGACCAATCCAATCATCGGAGTCCGCTCATGTCAACTTCAAGAAAAACGTCTCCCACATGTGATGCGGAAAATCATGATGCTGCGTTGCTTACGGGGCCGAATGAGGAGGGGGCAGGCTATAAGCCTAGCCAAAAGGCATGCTGTCATTGGCAAACGCGTACCGCCCGGAGCATGGGGCGGGCATGAACCTCCTGCCGATTTTCCTGATAGGGCTGCTAGGGAGCGTCCATTGCATTGGCATGTGCGGCGGCATCGTCAGCGCCTTGTCGGTGGCCGCGAAGCCACCGGCGCGTGTAATCCGGTTGCGGCTGGCGACTGGCGGCATTGTTCAGGAATCCTCAAGGCAAACCTATCTCATGCAGCTGCCGCGCGTGCTCGCCTACAACAGCGGCAGGCTGTTCAGCTACGCGATTGCAGGAGCCATGGCCGGCGGCATGGCCCAAAGCGTGCGTGTCATGGCGTCGCTGTCGTCGCTGCAGATAGGCGCCTATTGGCTGGCCAACCTGATATTGATAGCGCTGGGCCTGCACCTGATGGGGGCCTGGCGTGGCTTGAGCTGGCTGGAAGCGCTCGGGCAGGTTGCCTGGCGGCGTTTGCAGCCGGCCATCAGGTTGTTGCTGCCGATGGACAGTCCGGCCAAGGCGTTGATGCTGGGCGCTTTGTGGGGCTGGCTGCCATGCGGCATGGTCTACAGCGTACTGCTGACCGCAATGCTGAGCGGCGATGCCCTATCCGGTGCGACGGTGATGCTGGCGTTCGGATTGGGAACCTTGCCTATGCTATTGATGCTCGGCGTGATGGGAATGCGCCTGAAAAGCCGGCTGCTCGATCCGCGGGTCCGTATCGCCGGCGGCTTTATTGTGCTGCTGTTCGGATTGGCGGGCATTTTCCGGCTGGCTAACGGATTGTCCCTGGGCTGGCTTGATGCGATCTGTATCGGCGCGGCGGGAGCAGGGCATTGACTGCCGCCTCGATCGGCCTTTCGTTGCCCCCTGTGCCCTCGTCGGACGCCGCTCCCGAGCCGGCCTCCGGCAACTGCTTTCATTGCGGCCTGCCGCTGCCGCCATCTGCAGCAGGACAGCACTGGTCCGTCATGATCGGACAGCTGCCGCGTGCGATGTGCTGCCCGGGCTGCGCAGCGGTCGCACAAACCGTTGCCGATAGCGGCTACTCCGATTATTACGTCACTCGCACGGCTTTTTCCAATCGTATCGACGGCGATGGGCTGGTTCCGCCGGAACTGCAGCTGTATGACGACGAAGACGGTTATTCGCAATTCGCCACCGTGCTTGAGGATCCTGCCGGCCCGGCTGCCGGTCTGCTGGAAGCGACCCTGGCGCTGGAAGGGATTCGTTGCGCGGCCTGTGTCTGGCTGATCGAGCAACGGCTGGCGCGCTTGCCGGGGCTGCAGCTGGCCAGCCTGAATGTGGCCGGCGAGCGCCTGCATGTGCGCTGGGACAAGACGCAATGCAAGCCCAGCGATATCCTGCATGCGCTGCACGAGATTGGCTACAGCGCCTACCCGTTCGATGCGGCCAGGCAAGGAGAGCAGCTGCGCAAATCCGGCAAGCGCCTGTTCCGCCAGACGTTCATCGCCGGACTGTGCATGATGCAAGTCATGATGTACGCGGCTCCCGCCTATTTCGCCGCGGCAGGCAGCATCGACCACGCACAGCTCCAGCTGATGCGTTGGGCCAGCCTGCTGCTGACCTTGCCGGTGCTGTGCTACTCGGCGCTGCCTTTCCTGCATGGCGCCTGGATCGGCATCAAGTCGCGCCATTTCGGCATGGACCTGCCGGTAGCGATTGGCGTGGCGGCAGCGTTTGCCGGCAGCGCAGCGGCGACCGTGCGCGGTTCCGGCGAAGTCTATTTCGACACCGTCACCATGTTCGTTTTCCTCCTGTTGTGCAGCCGTTACCTGGAGCTGACGGCGCGGCGCAAGGCGGCCTCGACGCTGGAGCGCCTGCAGCAGGCATTGCCTGGTTCCGCTACCCGCCTGCTTGACTATCCGCGCGCGATGGACAGCGAAGTGGTTGCCGCCGCAAGATTGGCCAAAGGCGACCTGATCCTGGTCAAGCCGGGCGAAGTGATCGCTGCCGATGGCGTTTTGCTGAGCGGCAGCAGCAGGATTGACGTTTCCTTGCTGAGTGGCGAGAGCAAGCCTTTGCCTTGTGCTGCCGGCGACGCCTTGCCCGGCGGCGCGGTCAATTGCGGGCAAGCCATGGTGCTGCGGATAAGCCGGGTAGCGCGCGAAAGCACCTTGTCAGCGCTGCTCAAGCTGGCAGAGCGGGCGGTCCAGTGCAAGCCGCGCATGGCGCAATGGGCCGACCAGGTCGCCGGCTGGTTTGTGGCGGCCCTGCTGTTGTGCGCATTGCTGGCGTTTTGCGCCTGGCAATGGCTGGACCCGGCGCGTGCCTGGCCGATCGCAATCGCGGTGCTGGTGGTGTCCTGTCCTTGTGCCTTGTCCCTGGCGACGCCGTCGGCGCTGGCGGCGGCCACCGACAGGCTGCTGCGCAGCGGCATATTGATCGTGCAGCCGCATGTGCTGGAAACACTGCACAGGGCGACCTGCATCATTTTCGATAAAACCGGCACGCTCACCGTGGGCAAGCCGGTGCTGAAAAATATTGCAGTACTGGGCGGCAGCGCCAGCGAGCGATGCCTGCAGATAGCGGCCGCAATGGAAATGTCCAGCGCCCATCCTCTGGGAGCGGCTATCGTTGATGCCGGCCGCGGCATATCGCCGCAAGCGGCCGCATTGCGCGTCGAGGCAGTCAGCCAGGTGGCGGGAGAGGGGGTGCAGGCGGAGTTCGACGGCGTCCTGTATCGACTCGGTTCAGCGTCGTTCGTGGCAGGACTGGCCGGTAACGCGACGCCCGCCACACCCCCCGCGGACGCGACCGTGACGCCAGTGTTTCTTGGCCGGGATGGCGAATGGCTGGCGCGTTTCGACCTGGCCGACGCGATACGGGAAGACGCCCGCCAGACCATCGCCTATTTCCAGCGCCAAGGCAAGAAGGTGATATTGCTGAGCGGCGACGACGGCCATGTGGCGCAGCATGTAGCGCGTGAATTGCATGTCGATGACACTTACGGCGCGCATTTGCCGGCGCAGAAGCTGGCATTCGTGCAAGCCTTGCAGCGGCGCGGCGAGATCGTCGCCATGATAGGCGACGGCGTGAACGATGCCGCTGTACTGGCTGCCGCCGACGTTTCCTTTGCCATGGGGGCGGGTGCCGTGCTGGCCCAGGTCCATGCCGATGCGGTGCTGCTGTCGGATCGATTATCGACGTTGGCAGATACCGCCAGGCTCGGCGCGAGAACCATGCACGTGATCCGGCAGAACCTGGCCTGGGCGTCAGTCTACAATCTGCTGGCTATCCCGGCGGCTGCGCTGGGCTTGCTCAATCCCTGGCTGTCGGCGGCGGGCATGTCGTTCAGTTCCGCCCTGGTGGTGCTCAACGCGTTGCGGTTGCGTAACAAGATATAGGGGCATGGATATGGAAGCGCTTTATCTGCTCATCCCGATCAGCACCGTGCTGGTGTTCCTGGCGATCTGGGTGTTCATCCGGGCTTCCGACAGCGGCCAGTTCGACGACATGGTCGGTCCCGCGATGAGGATCCTGCTGGACGACGACCGTCCCGGGCCGCCAGAAAAGGCCGTTTCCGATTCGCCGCCCGACAACGGCGCCGCGAAATAATCTCCATCAATGCAGCGCTATTTGATTCACATCAAAGAACAACTTCCTGCAGCCATTTAACCTCGCTCCATTGCAGTGGTATTTTGGGGAGAGAGGAACGTGGAAAAAGCGCTTAGCTACAACTATAAGGTCGTCAAGCAGTTTTCGATTGCAACGATCGTGTGGGGAGTGGTCGGCATGCTGGTCGGCCTGCTGATCGCCGCACAGCTGGCATGGCCTGCAATGAATTTCGATATTCCCTGGCTGAGCTTCGGCCGGCTGCGGCCCTTGCATACCAACGCGGTGATCTTCGCGTTCGGCGGCAGCGCGCTGATGGCAACTTCCTACTATGTGGTGCAACGGACTTGCCAGGTGCGCCTGTTCTCGGATGGCTTGGCCGCATTCTCCTTTTGGGGCTGGCAGCTGGTGATCGTGCTGGCGGCGATAACCCTGCCGATGGGCTACACCCGCGGCAAGGAATATGCCGAACTGGAATGGCCGATCGCTATCCTGCTGGCCGTGGTCTGGGTGGCGTACGCCGTGGTGTTTTTCGGTACGCTGGCCAAGCGCAAGGTGGCGCATATCTATGTGGCCAACTGGTTCTACGGCGCTTTCATCATCGCTGTAGCGCTTTTGCACATTGTCAACGGCATGGCGATGCCGGCTACCTTGACCAAGTCCTACTCTGCCTATAGCGGCGTGCAGGATGCGATGATCCAGTGGTGGTACGGCCACAATGCCGTGGGATTTTTCCTGACCGCGGGTTTCCTCGGCATGATGTATTACTTCATCCCCAAGCAGGCCGAGCGTCCGGTGTATTCCTATCGGCTGTCGATCGTGCATTTCTGGGCGCTGATCTTCACCTACATGTGGGCCGGCCCGCATCATCTCCATTACACCGCATTGCCGGACTGGACCCAGTCGCTGGGCATGGTGTTTTCGCTGATCCTGCTGGCGCCGTCCTGGGGTGGCATGATCAACGGCATGATGACCTTGTCGGGCGCCTGGCACAAGCTGCGCACCGATCCCATCTTGAAATTCCTGGTGGTGTCGCTGTCGTTCTACGGCATGGCGACCTTTGAAGGGCCGATGATGGCGATCAAGACCGTCAATGCCTTGTCGCACTACACCGACTGGGGCATCGCCCATGTCCATTCCGGCGCGCTGGGCTGGGTCGGCTTCATCACGATGGGTTCGATGTATTACCTGATTCCGCGCCTGGTAGGCAAGCAGCAGATGTGGAGCGTGAAAATGATCGAACTGCATTTCTGGATGGCCACCATCGGCATCGTCCTGTATATCGCTGCAATGTGGATTGCCGGCGTGATGCAGGGTTTGATGTGGCGCGCGGTGAATCCCGATGGCACGCTGACTTACGCCTTCGTTGAAGTGGTCAAGGCTACTTATCCCTATTACGTGATTCGCTTCTTTGGCGGCCTGCTGTACCTGGGCGGCATGCTGCTGATGGCTTTCAACGTATTCAAGACCATGCGCTACAGCTTCCCGGTGGATACGCGCATTGCCGTGCCGCGCATTCATCCCGTGGCGCCGCTGGCGCCTGCGGCCACGGCGGTGGCTGAGGCGGCGGAGGTCCTATGAAACGGCTGATCCATTCTGAACCTGGGGCACTGGCATGAAATTTTCACATGAATCGATAGAAAAAAATCACTGGCTGCTGATCGGGCTGGTGATCCTGGTTGTCAGCGTCGGCGGCCTGGCAGAAATCGTGCCTCTGTTTTTCCAGAAGTCGACTACCCAGCCGATTACCGGCCTGCGGCCGTATTCGCCGTTGAGGCTGGCGGGGCGCGACATTTACATACGTGAAGGCTGCTACAACTGCCACTCCCAGATGATCCGGCCATTCCGGGCCGAAACCGAACGCTATGGCCACTATTCGGTGGCCGGCGAATCGGTCTACGACCGGCCGTTCCAATGGGGATCGAAGCGCACCGGCCCGGACCTGGCGCGCGTCGGCGGCCGCTATAGCGACGAATGGCACCGCGCCCACCTGCACAATCCGCGCGACCTGGTGCCAGAGTCGAACATGCCGGGCTATCCATGGCTGGAATCGACGCGCCTGGTTCCTGACAATATCGTGCCGCACCTGCGCGCGCTGCAGCGCCTGGGCGATCCTTACACCGATGCCGAGATCGCCGCCGCGCCCGCGGCGTTGCAAGACAAGACCGAGCAAGATGCGCTGATTGCCTATCTGCAGGGATTGGGCATACAAATCAAGGCGGAGAGATAACCATGGCCATCCAAAAAATACTGATCGATGCGCACAGCATCATTACCGTGATCAGCTTTGTCACGTTCATCGGCATTGTCTGGTGGAGCTACGTTCGGCGGCGTCCCAACGATTTCGACGAGGCGGCGCTATTGCCTTTCGCCGACGACCAGGAGCAATTCGCCAAGGTGAAGGCGGAACTCGATGCCAGGGAGCGTCGCCATGGCTGATTTTACCGATGGATTCTGGAGTCCCTATATCACCATATTGACGATACTGAGCATCTTCGGCTGCGGCGTGCTGCTGTGGATGCAGTGCAGCCGCAGGGTCACGCTTGAAGCGGGGCAGGATCCCGCCGACAATACCACCGGCCATGTCTGGGACGGCGACCTGGGGGAATTGAACAATCCCTTGCCGCGCTGGTGGATGTGGCTGTTCTACGTGACCATCGTCTTTTCCCTGGCTTACCTGGTGCTGTATCCCGGCCTCGGCAGCTTCGCCGGCCAGCTTGGCTGGAAATCCAGCGGCGCCTATCAGGACGAGTTGAAGAAAGCCGATGCCGACTACGGTCCCATGTTCAGCAAATACCTGCATCAGGACTTGAAAACCGTCGCCGCCGATCCGCAGGCCCATGCGATCGGTGAACGCCTGTTCCTGACTTACTGTGCGCAATGCCACGGCTCCGATGCACGCGGCAATAAAGGCTTTCCCAACCTGACCGACCAGGATTGGCTGCATGGCGGCGCGCCGGAAACCATCAAGGCCACCATCATGGAGGGGCGCCATGGCGTGATGCCGCCCATGGGCGAAGCATTGGGGGGCGACAAAGATGTCGAGAACGTCGCACATTATGTGCTGAGCCTGTCCGGCTCGACCCACGATCCGATCAAGGCGATTTTCGGCAAGCCGAAGTTTGCCGCCTGCATGGGCTGCCATGGACCCGGCGGCATCGGCAACCAGGCCATCGGCGCGCCTAACCTGAGCGACAAGATCTGGCTGTACGGCGGCAGCGCCGACACCATCATGGAAACCATCCGCAAGGGACGCGACAACACCATGCCGTCGTTCAAGGACTTCCTCGGCGAACCGAAGGTGCATGTACTCGCCGCCTATGTGTGGAGCTTGTCGAACCATCCCGGTAGCGTAGCCGCACTTGATCGCCCGGCTGCTGCCTCGCAATGACCATACACCCGGTAGCCAGCCATGAGCACGCGTGATTCTTCTCCCAAGACTGCCGTTGTCAGGATGTACCAGGCGCGGCAGCAGATATATCCGCGCGATGTGGGCGGGCGTTACGCCACGCTGCGCTGGTTATGCGTATGGCTGACGCAGCTGGTTTTTTATGGCATGCCGTGGCTAAGGTGGAATGGCCGCCAGGCAGTGCTGTTCGACCTGGCCGCGCGCAAATTCTATTTGTTCGGCGTTGTGCTGTGGCCGCAGGATTTTATCTATCTTGCGGTGCTGCTGATTGTCTGCGCGTTCTCACTGTTCCTGTTTACAGCCATCGCCGGCCGCGTCTGGTGCGGCTACGCTTGCCCGCAAACGGTATACACCAAGATATTCCTGTGGATAGAAAGCCGGATAGAAGGGCCGCGCAGCGCGCGCATGCGGCTCGACCGGCAGGGGTGGTCGCCCGACAAGCTGTTGCGCAAAAGCGGCAAGCACCTGGCCTGGGTCGCCGTGGCGTTGTGGACCGGCTTTACATTCGCCGGCTATTTCACGCCTGTCCGCGATCTTGCGCGTGAAGCAAGCGTGCTCAGCCTGGGATCGTGGGAATGGTTCTGGGTCATGTTCTATGGCTTCGCAACCTATGGCAATGCGGGCTGGATGCGAGAGCAGGTGTGCAAATACATGTGTCCTTATGCACGCTTCCAGAGCGCCATGTTCGATCGCGATTCCTTGATCGTTACCTACGATGCGGCGCGCGGCGAGCCTCGCACCAGCCGCTACCGGAAAACACTGGAACCGGCGTCTTCGCCCTGCATCGATTGCAGCATGTGCGTGCAGGTTTGTCCGACCGGGATCGACATCCGGGCTGGCCTGCAATACATGTGCATCGGCTGCGCAGCCTGTGTCGATGCCTGCAATATGGTGATGGACCGGATCGGTGCGCAGCGTGGATTGATCCGTTATTCAACGGAACATGCGATGGCGGAGAATTTACCGGCGGCTGCCATCCTGCGCCGGGTTTTTCGCCCGCGCGTGCTGATTTACAGCTCGGCGCTGCTGGTGATCGCGGCGATTTTCCTTGGCTCGCTGATACTCAGGGTTCCGCTCAAGATAGATGTGATTCGGGACCGTGGCTCCATGGGCCGGGAAGTCGAAGAAGGCATGGTTGAGAATGTCTATCGGCTGCAGGCGATCAATACCGACGAATTGCCGCATCGTTACAAGATCAGCGTGACTGGCATCGATGGCATCGCGCTTTCCGGCGATAGCGAGGTGACGCTCGCCGCCACCGAGACGCGCCTGGTTCCGGTGCGGGTAAGAGTGCCGCACGGGCAAGGCAGGCCCGGCTCCAACAGTATTTCTTTCAGGCTGCAGGGGCTCGATGGCGCGAGGTCGCAGGTGAATGAAAAGGCCGTGTTTTACATACCTGGATGAAACGGCCAGGAACCCGCATGGATTACACAAGACGAACGGGATAACGATGAAAAACCAAGCACATTTGATGACCAGGCTATCTACTGTCTCCGCACCGTGGTACGCCCAGCGCTGGCCGTGGCTGCTGATGCTGGGTCCGCTGGTGGTGGTGGCGGCGGCCAGTTATACCGGCTGGCTGGCATTTTCCCGGCAAGATGCGCTGGTGGAAGATGACTACTACAAGGAGGGCAATGCGATCAACCAGGATCTGCGGCGCGATGAGGAAGCAATACGGCGCGGCATCGCCGGGAACCTGCGCTATGACGCGAAAAGCGGTGTAATGAGCGGGGTCTTGCGCCATGCCGGCGGCCAGGCAGCAGCCTCGGACATGGCGCCTGAAGCGATGCCTGGCTTGCAGTTGCGCCTTATTCATTCGACCTTGCCCGGTAAAGATATCACCCTGTTTGTGCGGCCGGATGTCAACGGCAATTTCTCGGTGCGTTTGCCGCAACTGGAAAAGGCGCGCTGGCGGATCCTGATTGAAGACGCGCATCGCGATTGGCGCTTGCATGCCAACTGGTCCTGGCCGCAACAGGCTAGCGTCGACCTGGATCCGGTTGCAATGAAACCGGCGGACGATTGACGATGTAGCGCTATCGCTGACGTGGTTGACGTAGATAAAACACGGCGGCGACTGTTCCAGTCTGCGGACGGGGAAATTCGAGCGCGTTTTTGATCCAGCGCAAGTTGTTTCCAGAGATCTGCGTCAATATTCACAAAACAACATGATTGCCCTCTTGGTTTTGGCGAGGGCTAAAGCGCCATGAAAAATCCGACACCGGTTTGGCAACAAAAAGTCTTGATGCCAGCCGCGCTGCTGTTGTCGATTCCTGCTTTTTACCTGATCTTGGCAGGAATGGGGCCGCTTTACCGCAGCCTCGGCAGCGGGCTTTATGTGGTCGTCGCGGCATTGGTTGGCGCCGACCTGCTGCGACGGGACAAGATGAAGGAGCTGCGCGGAGGCGCGGTGCTGCTGGACGGGGTGATTTTTGTCGGCGCAGTCCTCAGCGTTTGGCCAGGCAATCCTCCCTGGCCCATGCTTGAATGGGTCTTGCGGATAGGTTATTGCGCCATCGTCTTCTTCCGCTTGCTGATGTTGTCGGGAAAGTATGTCGTGTCGTGCCGCTTGCTGCACGTAGTTGCATTCGCCGTCGCCGTGCTTGCCGTGGCAGGCGCCGGGTTCCTGTGGCTGGAGCCGCGGGTCCATACCTACGCCGACGGTGTCTGGCTGGCTTTCATTACCGGGGCAACAGTCGGGTATGGCGACCTGGTTCCATCGACACCGGCGTCCAGGATTTTTGCGGCTTTCATCGTATTGCTGGGCTACGCCTTATTTTCAGTGGTCACGGCCAACATATCCGCCATGCTGGTGGGTGAGGACGAACAGCGCCTGGAGCGCGAACTCCATGCCGACATGCGCATGCTGCGCAAGGAGATTTCGTTATTGCACAAAGAGTTGAAGTCTCCGTTTGCTGAAAGCCGCGGCAACGATCCAGAGAACGCCGGCAAGAAATTGAAACACGTTTGAACCGGCAGAAAGAAAACCACAATGAAAATCCAATTCCTGGGCGCCACCGGAACCGTGACTGGCTCAAAATACCTGCTGAGCGCCGGATCGGCAAAAATACTGGTCGATTGCGGCTTGTTCCAGGGGTATAAACAACTGCGCCTCCGCAACTGGGAACACATGCCGTTGCGGCCGTCCGAACTGGACGCGGTGATCCTGACCCACGCTCACCTGGACCATAGCGGCTATTTGCCGCTGCTGGTCAGGAACGGCTTCAAGGGCAAGATATTCTGCAGCGAAGCGACTTTCGACCTGTGCAAGATACTGCTTCCGGACAGCGGACATTTGCAAGAAGAAGAGGCCAGCTATGCGAATCGCCACGGCTTCTCGAAGCATAGTCCCGCCCTGCCTTTATACTCGGAAGCGGACGCGGTACGTGCATTGGCTTTTTTCTCGCCGGTCCACTTCGATACAGAATTTCAGGCATGCGCCGGCATGCGCGCGCGCCTGCTGCGCGCCGGCCATATCTTGGGCGCTGCCATCGTCGTGCTGAAAAGCGGCGATACGACCGTGACGTTTTCGGGCGATCTCGGGCGCCCCAACGACTTGATCATGCTGCCGCCTTCCATCGTCGAAAAGACAGACTACCTGGTAGTCGAATCTACGTACGGCAACCGCTGCCACGACCCGGCCGATCCCGCCATCCTGCTTGGTAAGACCATACGCGAAACCGCCGAACGCGGCGGTGTAACGATCATTCCGTCCTTTGCCGTGGGACGGGCCCAGGCTTTGCTGTACGCCATTCACCTGCTCAAGGAAAGCGGCGATATTCCGGCCGCTCTGCCGATCTACCTGAACAGCCCGATGGCGGTCAACGCCACCGCGATTTATCACCGGCACAGGCAAGACCATCGGCTCGACCACGCGCAATGCGAAGCCATGTTCCACGCGGCCAAGATCGTCAATAGCGTCGAGGAATCGATCGCCCTGAATAAAAGGCAGCAGCCGATGGTCATTGTCGCCGCCAGCGGCATGGCTACCGGCGGGCGGGTGCTGCATCATTTGAAGGCCTTTGCCCCTGATCCGCGCAATACGATCCTGTTTGCCGGCTACCAGGCTGGCGGCACACGCGGCGCTTCCATGGTGGGCGGCGCCGACGCCATCAAGATCCACGGTGAGTATGTGCCGTTGCGGGCACAGGTAAGCCAGATCGACAATATGTCGGCGCACGCTGACGCGAACGAGATACTGTCCTGGCTGTCGCATTTTTCAATCCCGCCCAGGCAGACATTCATTACGCATGGCGAGCCGGCGGCGGCGGACGGGTTGCGCAAACGGATCGAAGAAGAATTGCATTGGCCTTGCCGGCTGCCGGATTACCTGGAAAGCGTGGAGTTGCCATGAGCGGCATGCATTGTTGCCAGCCTGCGGCGGGCCAAAAAAACGGTAACCACGCGACGGATGCATTGCGGATGCGGCGCGTCGGCATCGATACCTATCAAGAACTGGTCGCCTATATGCGCAGCGACTGCGATATTTGCCGGTCCGAAGGTTTCGAGGCGCACTCAAGGGTGGAAGTCTGGCGCGGCGAGCGCCATATCGTCGCCACCCTCAACGTCGTGCATTTTCCCATGATTGCGATGCACGAAGTAGGATTGTCGGAAGCGGCCTGGCGTGCGCTCGGCGGCGCCGAGGGCGAGCCGGTACAGGTCAGGCACCCGGCGCCGATGCAGTCGTTTTCGTCGGTGCGGGCGAAAATCTACGGGCATCCGTTTACCTCCGATGGCGTTGCCGCGATTGTGGACGATATTGTCGCCGGCCGCTACTCGAACATCGAAATGGCGGCCCTTATCACTGCCTGCTCCGGCAGCCGCCTGGACATCGATGAAACCATAGGCTTGACTGACGCCATGGTGAAGGTCGGCCAGCGTTTGCAATGGCAGGCCGACATGGTAGTGGACAAGCATTGCGTCGGCGGCTTGCCGGGCAACCGCACCACCTTGCTGATCGTGCCCATCGTCGCTGCCTGCGGCCTGACCATTCCGAAAACCTCGTCACGCGCCATCACGTCACCGGCCGGCACCGCCGACACCATGGAAACCCTGGCGCCGGTAGCTCTGGACATCGAAACCATGCGGCGCGTGGTGGAGCGTGAAAACGGCTGCATCGCCTGGGGCGGCGCGGTCAGCCTCAGTCCTGCCGACGATCTCCTGATCCGGGTTGAACATCCCCTGGACCTCGATAGCGAAGGTTTGCTGGTCGCTTCCGTCCTGTCAAAGAAGATCGCGGCCGGCTCGACCCATGTCGTGATTGACTTGCCGGTAGGGCCGACCGCCAAGGTCCGGTCGCCGCAAGCCGCCATGGCGTTGGCAGAACGGCTGATCGCGGTGGGCGCGGCGTTGGGCATTGCCGTCAAGCCGGTGATGACCGACGGTTCCCAGCCGGTAGGATGCGGCATCGGCCCCGCGCTGGAGGCCCGCGATGTGCTGGCGATCTTGCAGAACGCGGCCGGGGCGCCGCAGGATCTGCGAGAGCGCGCTTTGCTGCTGGCCGCCAATGTACTAGAGCTGGGCGGCAAGGCTCAGGCGGGGCAGGGGCTGGCGCTGGCCGCTTCCGTGCTGGACAGCGGCGCTGCCTGGCGCAAATTCCAGGCCATTTGCGAAGCCCAGGGCGGCATGCGCATCCCATCCCAGGCGGCATATACCCACCCGGTCCTGTCGCGCCATCGCGGCCTGGTGATTGCCGTCGACAACCGACGCCTGGCCAGCGTTGCCAAGCTGGCGGGGGCTCCGAAGGCGGCTGCCGCCGGCATTGTTTTCCATGCGCCGATAGGCAGGCGCATGGAGGTCGGGCAGCCGTACCTGACCATCCATGCCGAGTCGCCGGGGGAGCTGGCCTACGCGCGTGCGTATGCCGAGGCCCAGGAAAACTTGATTTTGTTACAGGAGGTTTGATGAGACCCGTACTTTTCTCGATGCCAGGCAACGACGGCTTTGCCTCGCAGCTGCGCAGTATGTTAACTGCCGAAATTGGCGACATGCAGATGCATCATTTTCCGGACAAAGAGTCCTGCCCGCGCTTCATGACCGCCGTCGATGGGCGCAATGTGGTGCTGGCATGTGCGCTGGACCGGCCTGACGGCAAGATCATGGAGCTGTATCTGGCCGCCAGCGTTGCCCGCGAACTAGGCGCCCGCAGCGTCGGCCTGGTCATCCCCTACCTGCCTTACATGCGGCAAGATGCGCGCTTCATGGAGCAGGAGGGCGTGACCGCCAGTCATTTCGCGCGCCTGGTCTCCAGTTGCTGCGACTGGCTGGTGACGGTCGATCCGCATCTGCACCGGTATCGCGGCCTGGCCGAAATCTATACGGTTCCAAGCCGCGTTGTGCATGCGGCGCCTGAGCTGGCAAAGTGGATTGTCGCCAACGTGGCGCTGCCGGTGATCATCGGCCCGGACGCGGAAAGCGAACAATGGGTAGCCGCGGTGGCAGCCGCGGCGGGGTGCCCGCATACGGTATTGCACAAGAAGCGGCGCGGCGACAGCGAGGTCGAGGTTTCGATTCCCGATGTGGCGGAGTGGAGCGGCCGCACGCCGGTCCTGGTCGACGATATCGTCTCCACTGCGCGCACCATGGTTGCGGCGGTCAAGCAGGTCAAGGCCGCAGGCATGGCGCCGCCGGTATGCATCGCCGTCCATCCCCTGTTTGCGGGAGACGGCTATATCGCATTGCAGGTAGCCGGCGTCGAGCGTATCGTCAGCTGCAATACGATCGCCCATTCGAGCAACCGGATTGACATGGCAAAGCCGGTTGCGGCTGCCGTCGTGGATTTGCTGGGTGAACGCGGCTAGTGGACTGTAACAGCCCACTAGCCCGGGAGGATACGCGTGAGCGCAAGAAACCTGCAGTATTTTTTCGAGCCGCAGTCGATTGCCGTTATCGGCGCTTCTGAAAAGCCGAAGAGCGTAGGGACATGCGTGTTGCGGCATATAGTGCGGGGAAGCTTCAAGGGGCAAATCTTTCCGGTCAATCCCAAGTATGACCTGCTGGACGGCATCAAGACCTTTCGCAAACTGGATCAATTGCCGGCAGCGCCTGAGCTGGCCGTCATCTGTACTCCGGCGGCCACGGTGCCCAGGATCATCGGCCAGCTGGGCGCCCTGGGCAGCAAGGCGGTTATCGTGACGAGCGAAGCGGCCGATAGCGACGGCGATTTGCTGCAAGCCGCCATGCAGGCGGCGCGTCCGTATTTGCTGCGCATGATCGGCCCAGGCTCGGCCGGCATCATGGCGCCGGCAGTCGCGCTTAACGCCAGCTTGGTTGCCGGCGGAGCGCTGCCAGGACGGATAGCATTGCTGGCAGAATCCGGCGCGCTGGCTTGCGGCATGGCCGACTGGGCAAGTGCGCAGGGTATTGGCTTCTCCAAGGTGGTTGCGCTGGGCGGCAGCGCCGATGTCGACGTTGGCGACATGCTCGATTTCCTGGCCGGCGATGCCGGCACGCAGGCGATATTGCTGTGCGTCGAGCATATCCCGCATGCACGCAAGTTCATGTCGGCCGCCCGCGCCGCCGCCCGCAACAAGCCGGTCTTGGTGCTCAGGAGCGGCCTGTACGGCGCCGTCCCGGTTGCGATCTTCGACGCCGCGGTGCGCCGGGCTGGCATGCTGCGCGTCTTTTCTACCGAAGACCTGTTCAGCGCGGTCGAAACCCTGTCGCGGATCCGTCCACTCGACGGCCGCCGGCTGCTGGTGATTGGCAATGGCCGAGGACCGGGTTTGATGGCTTGCGACGCCCTGGTGCGCAGCGGCGGCAAGCCAGCGATGTTATCGGGCGAGACGGTGGAGAAACTTAAGCTGCTCCTGCTGGCAGCGGGAAGCAACGCTGTTCCTGTCGCGCTGCCGGCCAATGCGTCTGCGCTGCTGTACGGACAGGTGATGGAAGCCGTATCGGCCGAGCGCGGCGCGGACGCCTTGCTTGTCATCCATGCGCCGAGCGCACTGGAGTCCTGCACAGAGATCGCCAATGCCATCGCTTCCGTACGAACGAAAAGTGAACGCAACATTCTTTCTTGCTGGCTGGGCGGCGCTTCGCTGGATCCGGCCCGGCAGATTTGCGCGGCGGCCGGCATTCCCGCCTATGCGACGCCGGATTCAGCGGTATGCGGCTTCATGCAAATGGTGGATTTCCGGCGCAACCAGAATCTGCTGATGCAGGTGCCGCCGGCGGCATCGGCCGGTTTCATCGTGGACCGGGTGGCCGCGAACAGGATTGTCGAGGTTGCCTTGCGTGACAGCCGGCAGCATTTGTCGGCGACCGACACCGGCACGCTGCTAGCCGCTTACGGCATCGCGGTAAAGGAGGCGCCTCAGGCGAGCGACGCTCTGCCTGAGGCCACCGCACTGACAATCGGCCTTGCCATCGATCCTGTATTCGGCCCGGCTGTCGTCCTCAGGCAGAGCGGGAAAGATGGCCGGACGGAGACAAGCGCAGGCTTGCCGCCCCTGAACCTGGTGCTGGCGCGTGACATGGCCGCGCATGGCGGCGTGGCGGGATTGGCTGACGACGGGCTGCAACAATCCACCCCCGGCGCGGACCAGATTTGCCAGGTCCTGCTCAAGGTCTCGCGCTTGCTGACCGATATTCCCGAACTGGCCGAGCTTGAAATCGGCTTTCCGTCGCCAGGCGGCCAGGAAATGGCCGGCATGTACGCGCATGCCAGGGTGCAGCCGAGCGAGGCCGGCAGCGGCCTGCAGCGGCTGGCGATCTGCCCCTATCCGGATGACCTGGAAGAAATCGTTTGCTGGCAGGGCGCGCCGCTGCTGCTGCGGCCGATCCGGCCGGAAGACGGCGAGGCGCATGTGGCGTTCTTCAACGCCCTTGATCCAGAGGATGTGCGTTACCGCATGTTCGTCGGCATGCGCGCCTTGCAGCCGTCGCAGCTGGCGCGTTTCACGCAGATCGACTACGACCGTGAAATGGCGTTCATTGCGACCAGGCCAAGCGGCGACGGTAGCGCCGAGACGCTCGGCGTAGCCAGGGTGGTGGCGGATCCTGACAATATCCAGGCGGAATTTTCAGTGATCGTGCGTTCTGACCTGAAAGGACTTGGGCTTGGCCAGGTGCTGATGACAAAATTGATTGCGTATTGCCGCAGCCATGGCACCCGGGAGATGATCGGCGAAGCGTTGCCGCATAACGTCCGCATCCTGCATCTGGTAAAAAAGCTTGGTTTCGAGGTGAAACCGCTGGAACGCAACAACACCATGTGGCTGCGCCTGGATCTTCGGCCCGGGTTGCAGCGCTGATGGCGCGGCTCAGGTTTTAGCGGTCGCCGGGCCGGCCGGCTTGCCGGTTTTTTTTGCCATCAGCGCCGCTTCGCCGCCAAGCGCGATCTCTTTTAATTTCGAGAGGTCCAGGATCTGGATTTCCCGTTTGTCGACGGCGATCCAGCCTTTAACCCTGAAACTGGAAAGGAGCCGGCTGATGCTTTCGATCGTCAGGCCCAGGTAATTGCCGATGTCTTCCCGCGACATGCGGAACTGGAAATCGGTGGAGGAGTAGCCGCGCGCCAGGTACCGCGAGGACAGGTTGACCAGGAAAGCGGCAAAGCGCTGTTCGGCGCGCATGTTGCCGAGCAGGAGCATGACATTCTGGTCACGCGTGATTTCCTGGCTCATGATGCGGTGGAAATGATGCAGCAGGGTCGGGATATGGCTGAACAGTTCTTCCAGCCGCGAAAATGGAATCTCGCAGACCTCGCTGTCTTCCAGCGCGATGGCGTCGCAGTGGTGATGGTCGGAGCTGATGGCATCCATGCCGAGCAATTCGCCGGCCATCTGGAAGCCGGTAATCTGTTCTTCGCCATTGTTGCTTATATGGCAAGTCTTGAAGTGGCCGAAACGGATGGCGTAAAGGTTTTTGAACGGATCTCCCATCCGGTACAAATGCTGGTCGCGCTGGATCCGCTGTCCGCGTCCGATGATCTGGTCAAGGCGATCCATGTCGGCGTTGCCCAGTCCCATCGGCAGGCATAGCTGGTGCAGGCTGCAGCCCGCGCAACTTGCCTTCAGCACGGGGATATTGAGGAGCGGTGAGACGACTCTGGAAAAGGGCGTATTCATGGTTGGCGGGGGTATCTCGCATTCATCATTGGTTGGCTATCGGTTCCGCGCGCCTATTATCGGCCGGTGCAGCGTTCGCAAAGCAGCGGGGCGCATTGTATCGATATCTTGCTGCTGAATGTACACCGTATATGAATGATATACAAATCAGCGTCAGCCGCAATTGAATTAAGCGCCGTTTTCCTGCTTTTTCCGTGGCTCGACCTGTCAATAATGACAGCTGTCTTCTTTTTTGATGTGCATCAAATCCCGGTTTCCTGCTGCATCTATGATGGTTCCAGGGCGCGTAATCAACCGCGGCATGCGGTTCCGCACCGGCCAGCCCGGCGGGACTATCCTGGACCGGTACGGTCCTCAGCGTGCGTGATGGAACACCATGTTAAACCGATAATGGAGAAACGAGATGAAAAGCGATCGACAGTTAAGGCAGGACGTCATGGATGAGCTGGAATGGGATCCGTCTATCAATGACACCGATATTGGCGTCGAGGTCAAGGATGGCGTGGTGACTTTGGGTGGGCATCTGGGCAGCTATGCCGAGAAATATGCGGCCGAGCATGCGGTGCTGCGGGTTGCCGGCGTCAAGGGCGTCGCCGTCGAACTCGATGTCCGGCTGTCCGGGGCAAGCGAGCGGACAGACGCTGAAATTGTGCGCGCCACCGAGTTTGCGCTGGAATGGAATGTCCTGGTTCCGCCAGGTGCGGTGAAAGTCATGGTGGAAGACGGATGGGTGACGCTGAGCGGCGAGCTGGAGCGGGATTACCAGCGCGTGGCGGCAGGAAAGGCGGTCCGCAACCTGATGGGAGTGACCGGCGTCAGCAATCAGATCGCGGTCAAGCCTGCCGTGCTGCCGAGCGACATCAAGGTCAAGATCGAAGCTGCTTTGCAACGGCGCGCTCACATTGAAACACAGCGTCTTACCGTCGTCGTCAACGGTGATCAGGTGACGCTTACCGGGCCGGTGCGTTCATGGTCGGAGCGCTACGCCGCATTGCAGGCAGCCGCAGCGGCGTCTGGCGTTGTGCGCGTGGTCGATAAAATGGTGATTGCCTAGGAAGAACGGGCGGATGGCAGCATCCGCCTTCAATCTCAATCGCGTTCTGCCATGCCGGGTCCGGCGGCAGAACGCTTTTCTTTCAGTGCGCCATCAAGACCGGCACCGTCATCGATTCCAGGATCGTATGCGTCACGCCTCCCAGCATAATTTCGCGGAAGCGCTTATGGCCGTATCCCCCCATCACGATCAGGTCGGCGCCGAAATCTGCGGCATGTGACAGCAATGCGTTGCCGGTATCGATATCTTTCGGCATGGCCTGTTCCGAGACCTCGACCTTGATGCCGTGGCGCGCCAGGTAAAGGGCGATGTCGGCCCCCGGCTGCTCGCCATGGGCGCCGGATGGATTGCCCCTGCCAAGCACCACAACCTGCACCAGATCGGCCTGCTGTAGCAGGGGGATTGATGCGCTGACGGCGCGCGTCGCTTCCACGCTCGCATCCCACGCCACCAGCACCCTTTTCCCGCATGCAGGAAAGTGGCCGGCATAGGGCACGATCAGCACTGGCCGACCGCAATTCAACAGCACATATTCGGGGAAATCGGCGCGCAGCACAGCGGAATAGTCGGCGGGGTTGACCTGGCCGATCACCACCAGGTCGCTGTAGCGTGCCTGCAGGCACAGGCCGGCGCCTGCATCGTCTTCGACCAGGCGTTTTTCGAATGATTTGACGTCCATTTTCCAGGCTGCGGATTCAAATTCCGCCAGCCGGCTTGCCGCTTGTTCGCGCAATTCGCTCATTGCCGGCTCGAGCAGCGCCAGGTTGCTTTCGCCGATGACTCCAGGCATGAGAAACTGCGGCGCAACGCCGGTCGCCGCGGCGCCGATCAGATGCGCGCCGTGTTTTTGGGCAAGCAATGCGGCAATCCTGATCTGCTCCTGGCCGCGCCGCGATTCGTCCACGTGCACGAGGATAGTCTTGTAGTCCATGTGAGGCCTCTCTGGTCGATCAAAGCAGGAAATCCGCCTTGAGAAAATATTTACGCGCAAACGCCAGCAATTGCGGGTCGCCGGGATGGCCTACGGTTTCCACGCCAACGATTTTTTCCGCCAGTTGGTGCTTGTGCCTTAGCAAATGCTTGATAAAGGCCATCTTTTCCAGGCCGGGCCCTACGATCAGGATCTGAAGGGTTTGCGGCAGTGCATTGGCAATGGCGTCAAAGTAGGGCGCCTGTTCTACTGCATCCGGTATCCTGGAATGCATTTCGGAGGCGTATGGATTCACATGCCTGGAATGTATCTTGATGGTTTCGTGTGCGGCCGCATCTGGGCTGAACGCGATGATATGGGCTTCTGCATGGTCGAGCCATACGACGATGTGATTGAATGACATGGGACGTCCTTGCAAAAAAATGCATCAGGCGCCAGGCTCGGGACCTTGGCGCTGGCTGTTTTCCATCTCGACCTGGCAATGCCGGCAACGCTCTGCCGTGGGATGTATCCGCAGCCGTTGTGGCGCAATCGTTGCGCCGCACGCGATGCAGATACCGTAGGTATGCGACTTGATGCGCCGTAGCGCGGCCTGTATCTTTTCCGCTTCCGCGGGCTTGTGCAGCAACAAGGCGATTTCGGCATCGGTCAGCAATTCTGCGGCAATGGCATCGTCCTTGCCGCTGTGCTTGAAATGCGCCTGGTCGGTCGAATTCTCGTGCGAACGGATGGCTTCCAGTATGTATTTCCGGCGCCGTTGCAGCTGGCTTTCGACTTGCCCTGTCAGACGAGAAGAGATCATTTCTGCCTCATCGGAAAATGAAGAATCGGTTATGAGCTTAATTCGGTGAGCGAAGGAGATATTGATGTAAATCAAAATCCGCATCGTTTCCGGCTTCAGGGCTGCAATACATACAGTCCGGGAGCTTTCCCCAGGTTCGTGAGCATGGCCGGCGGCCTGGCTTGCTTGCCGGAACGGGCGGCCAGCCAGGCTTCCCAGGCCGGCCACCACGAGCCATCTTGCTGTGCGGCATCGCGTTGCCAGGCGTCGGCATCGACAAAGGGGCCGTCCTTGGCGCGGATAGCGACCTGGTAGCTGCGATGCGGGTGGCCGGGCGGCGAAACCACGCCGGCGTTATGGCCGCCTGAAGTCAGCAAAAATGTCACTTCGGCATCGGTCAGCAGGTGTATCTTGAATACCGATCGCCACGGCGCCACGTGATCGGTGAGCGTGCCTACCGCAAACAGAGGGATATGCAGGTCGGCCAGCGCAATCGGCCTGCCGTCGGTGAGATAACGGCCTTCGGCCAGGTCGTTATGCAAGAACAGCCGGCGCAGGTATTCGCTGTGCATGCGGTAAGGCATGCGGGTGGCGTCTGCATTCCACGCCATCAGGTCGTTCTTGTTTTCGGCGATGCCGCGCAAATACTGGTTCAGGCGGCGCGACCAGACCAGGTCGTTCGAGCGCAGCAGCTGGAACGCGCCCGCCATTTGCTTGCCGTCCAGGTAGCCGCGTTCCCACATGACAGCCTCAAGGAAGCCGATCTGGCTTTCATCGATGAACAGCGACAATTCGCCCGGCTCTGTGAAATCGGTCTGCGCGGCGAACAGGCTCATGCTGGCCAGGCGCCGGTCGCCGTCGCGCGCCATGCTTGCCGCGGCAATCGCCAGCAAGGTGCCGCCCAGGCAATAACCGACGCCATTGACTTGCGCCGAGCCGGTGATGCCTGTAACCGCATCGATCGTTGCCATCACTCCCAGCTTGCGGTAATCCTCCATCGACAGTTCACGGTCTTCGGTGAGCGGATTTTTCCAGGAGATCATGAACACGGTATAGCCCTTGTCGACCAGGTACTTGACCAGGGAATCCTGCGGCGACAGGTCGAGGATGTAGTATTTCATGATCCATGCCGGGACGAACAGGAGCGGGACAGCGTGCACCCGCGCGGTGCTTGGCGTGTATTGGATCAACTCGATCAGGTGGTTGCGGAAGACGACTTTTCCCGGCGTCACGGCCATGTTTTCACCGACCTTGAATGCCTCGTCCGGCGCATGTCCTGCCGCAGCTTGCGTCAGGTCAGCCATGGCCAGCCGGGCTCCATGCACCAGGCTGAGGCCGTTGCTATGCAGCGCATCTTGCTGGACCACCGGATTGGTGGAAATGAAATTCGATGGCGCCAGCATGTCCAGGACTTGCCGCGCCGTGAATGTCACGACATCCTCGTGATGCCGGGAAACGCCGGGAATCCCCGTGGTTGCGCGATGCCACCATTGCTGGTTGAGCAGAAAACCCTGCGCGATAAGGTTGAAGGGCCAGCGCTCCCAGGCCGGGTCGGAGAAACGCCGGTCCTGCGGCAGCGGTTCAATGCAATGCGCAATGCCGGTAGAGCCCGGGATGGAGGCCGCGGCAGCATACCGCGACCATCGCCACAGGTTTTCGCACGCCTTTTGCAGCAACCCGGCTTGTTCCGCCGGCGCCAGCTGGAAATGCGCCAGCCAGTCGAAGTAGGCGTTGCCCAATGCCGCAGGAGAGAGGCCGCCGGTAAATTTGGCCAGGGCGGCGCTGGCGATCATGTCTTGCTGGACAGCCTGGCCGCGCGGCGCATCGGATTGCCTGGACACTGCGCCTAACCATGCGCTGGCCAGGCGTTCTGTTCCGGCGGACTGTTTTTTTCGATTCATGGCGCGCTTCCTCATACGGATGGTGCCCAGCATAACCACGGCCAGGCGGAAGAATTTGATCCAGATCAATTCAGGCGGAAAGGGTTGCTACTAGAGTGGCTTACATACGTCGGGTAAAACGGATTGGGGAATGAAATGAAGAGCGCCAAGGACACATATCTGGAGAACATTGCAACGCTGGCGGATCTGTTTGACTGGCGGGTCAGGCAGACGCCCGAAAACGAAGCATATCGTCACTTCAATCCCGAGACGGGACATTGGCGCTCCCATAGCTGGGGGCAGATCGGCGAACGCGTCAGGACTTGGCGCAGCGCGCTGGCCGCCTTGCGTTTCCCGGTTGGCGCACGGATTGCGGTATTGCTTCCCAACGGCATCGACGCGGTCTGCATCGACCAGGCCAGCCTGGCGCTGGGACTGGTTCCCGTGCCTATGCATGCGCTCGACAATCCGGCCAGCATCGCGTACATCGTCAAGGATTGCGACGCCGCCATGCTGGTGGTGTCCACCCGTGCGCAATGGGAAGCTATCGCCGCGGTCGGCGAAACAATGCCGCTATTAAAGCTGGTGCTGGTGACGGAAGACGGCAATTTCGCCGGCCATCACTCGCCGCTGCATTCCCAGGGACTGGTGATCGCCTTGCCGGCCTGGCTGGCCGGCGGCAGCTTGCCCAGCAATGCCAGCCGACCGGCGATGACGGGCGAGGCGCTGGCGGCGATCGTCTATACCTCGGGAACCACGGGCAGGCCAAAGGGAGTCATGTTGACGCACGATAATGTCCTGTCGAATATCCGGGCGATGATGGCCAGGGTAACGGTGAGCGCATCGGATGTGTTCCTGTCGTTCTTGCCGCTGTCGCATACCTTTGAACGTACTGTCGGTTACTACCTGCCGGTTGCCGCCGGCAGCTGTGTCGCTTACGTCAGGTCCATTGCCCAGATTCCGCAAGACCTGAAAATCGTCCGGCCGACGGTACTGGTCTCGGTGCCGCGCATCTACGAACGGTCGCACGTCAAATTGCTGGAGACGCTGGCCGGTTCCAGCCGCATGGCGCAAGGATTGTTCGCACTGGCGCAAACAGTCGGCTGGCGGCGGTTTTGCCGCAGCCAGCACCTGCCGAGCGCCGGCGGGTCCCCGCGCTGGCTGGATGCGCTGTTGTTTCCAGTCTTGCGGCGGCTAGTGGCGCGCAAGGTGTTGGCCCAGTTCGGCGGCCGCCTGCGTATCGCCGTGTGCGGCGGCGCGCCCTTGCCGCAAGCGGTGGCGGAATGTTTTCTTGGACTGGGCTTGCCCTTGGTGCAGGGTTACGGCATGACCGAGACCTCGCCGGTGGTTGCCTGCAATACGCCAACCGACAACTGGCCTGCCACTGTCGGCAAGCCGCTGGCAGGTGTCGCGGTGCGTATCGGCGATAACCAGGAGTTGCAGGTGCGCGGCGGCAGCGTCATGGCCGGTTATTGGAAACGCCCCGAAGAAAGCGCCAAGGCAATGACTGCGGATGGCTGGCTGCGTACCGGAGACCAGGCGGCGATGGAGGGTGGGCGCATCCGCATCATCGGCAGGATCAAGGAGATCATCGTCACCTCCACCGGCGAGAAAGTTTCACCGGCGGACCTGGAGCTGGCGATCACGGCTGACCCATTGTTTGAACAGGCTTTCGTACTGGGCGACAACCGCCCGTTCATCGCAGCTTTTGTGGTCTTGAACCAGGCCGGATTGGCCGCACTGTCGCATCAGCTGCAGCTGGATGCAAGCGCAAGCGCTACCGTCGACTCGCCGCTGCTGCGGGATGCCGTCCTGCGTAGAGTGCAGCAGGCCAGCATGCGGTTTCCAGCCTACGCGGTGCCGCGCGTGGTTCGCATTGCGGCGCAGCCATGGTCGCTGCAAAACGGCTTGATGACGCCGACATTGAAACTCAAGCGCAATGCATTGCTGGCGCATTTTCATGCCGACATCGATAATATCTACGCGCCGCGCACGCCGGTCCAGGCATTGGACGATGTGGTGGACACCATCGTCAGCTAGGAACGGAGGATCGCCAGTGCGTGCCGGGCTGCGATCCATTCTTCATTGGTGGGCTCCACAGCCACCGCGACCTGGCTGTCGGCAGAAGAGATCAATGGCGAGTTGCATTGATTGGCATCCTGGTCAAGGCGTACGCCGAGGAACGCCAGGTCTCGGCAAACGCGGCTGCGGATCTCCGCGCTGTGTTCGCCGATGCCGGCGGTAAATGCCAGCAGGTCGAGACCGCCCAGCACGGCCGCCAGTGCGCCGATCTCTCGGACGATGCGTCGCACGTACAAGTCCAGTGCGGCGCGCACCTGGTCGCCGACGGCATCCTGCCGCCGCTCTTGGGCAAACAATGCAGGGGGATCCGGTGATACGCCCGAGACGCCGAGCAAGCCGGATTCGTGATAAAGCAGGTTGGCTACCTGTTCCAGGCTCAACTTCTCGATTTCCATCAGGTAGAGCACGGCTCCCGGATCGAGCGCGCCACAGCGGGTGCCCATCATCAATCCGTCCAGCGCTGAAAATCCCATGGTGGTGCCGACGCTGCGCAATGCTTTCATCGCACACAGGCTGGCGCCGCTGCCCAGGTGGGCGGCAATTACGCGGCCGTGGGATGCGGCGCCAAACCGTTCTTCCAGCGCCACCGACATATATTCATAGGACAGGCCATGAAAACCGTAGCGGCGCAAGCCGCGCTCCCATAGCGTATAGGGCAGCGGCAGCATCTGCTCGACCTGGGGCAGGGTGTGGTGGAATGCGGTGTCGAAACAGGCCACCTGCAGCAGTCCGGGCTGGCTGGCCAGCAATACCTCGATGGCTTCCAGTGCAAACGGCTGATGCAAGGGCGCCAGCGGAATGTAGTTCTTCAAGTCCGCCAGCACTTCCGAATCGATCCTGGTCGGCGCGGAATATTTGCTGCCGCCATGGACTACGCGGTGCGCCACCGCGCATAAGCGGCGCGCGCCCAGGTGAACGGCCACCCGTTCGCGTATATGCATCAGGGCGCTGTGGTAGGGCTGCGCCGCATCCAGCGCCAACGGCGCGGATGCGACGCCGGATTCGACATGGCTTGGCTTGGCGCCGCCTATGCCTTCGACTTTGCCCTTCCATTCGGCCTGCCGCGGCAGCACGGCGGGCGCGGCGTCGAACAGGGCAAATTTGATGCTGGACGAACCGCAATTGAGCACCAGGATGAATCCGGCGCTGTTGGACGGCAGGGTTGCGGCCGCGTTCATTGCGGATGGCTGCGGTAATGGTGGGCCAGCATCAAGGCGATGGCGCAAGACGCGATGCGGGTTTCACGCGAATCGGCGCGGCTGGTCAGGATGACCGGCACCTTGGCGCCAAGCACGATGCCGGCGCTGGCGGCGTCGCCCAGGTACTCCAGCTGCTTGGCCAGCATGTTGCCGCTTTCCAGGTCCGGCACCACCAGGATGTCGGCACGGCCGGCGACTTCCGAGACAATGCCCTTGATGCTGGCGGCGGCAACGGAGACGGCGTTATCGAAAGCCAGGGGACCGTCCAGCAGGGCGCCGGAAATCTGGCCGCGTTCTGCCATCTTGCACAGTATTGCCGCATCCAGCGTCGCCGGCATGCGCGGATTGACGGTTTCCACCGCCGCCAGGATCGCTACCCGCGGACAAGCGACGCCGATCACATGCGCCAGGTCGATGGCGTTGCGCACGATATCTGCCTTGTCATCCAGGGTCGGGGCAATGTTGATGGCGGCGTCGGTGATGATGAAAGGGCGCGGATAGGCGGCGGTTTGCATCAGGTAGCAATGGCTGATGCGGCGTTTGGTGCGCAGTCCAGCAGCCGCGGCCACGATGGCTTCCATCAGTTCGTCGGTATGCAGGCTGCCTTTCATGATTGCTTCGACTTCGCCCTTGCCGGCCATTTCCGCAGCGCGCGCGGCAGCCGCATGGCTATGCGGGACATCTTCAATGAAGATGTCCGCCAGGTCCAGCCCGGCGGCGCTGGCGACTGCTTCGAGCTTGGCTCGCGGCGCCACCAGCAGCGGTACGATCAGGCCGGCCCGGTGCGCATCCAGCGCAGCCGACAGGCTCGGTTCGTCGCAGGGATGGGCCACCGCGACACGGATCGGGCTCAAGGACTTCACATGGTCCAGCAAGCGCTGCACGTTGTCGCCGGAGCTGATCCGGACTTCCGGCAAGGTCATCCTGGTGTACGCGATCTTTTCGGCGGGCGCAATCACTTCGGCATCGCCTTCGATCGTTATCTTGCCGTCCTGGTTGATACATGAACAGCTGAGGCTAAGCTGCTTTTTCTCGGGGTCGCGCGCGGTCACAACGACATTGATGGTCAGGGTATCGCCCACCCGTACCGGATGCAGGAACCGCAAAGTCTGCGCCAGATACACCGTACCCGGCCCGGGCAGGCGGGTGCCAAGCACTGCTGAAATCAGCGATGCGCCCCACATGCCATGGGCGATGACGCCATGGAAACGGCTGGCTGCGGCGAATGCCGGATCGAGGTGCTGGGGATTGACGTCGCCGGACATGACGGCGAACAGCTGGATATCTTCGGTGCTCAGCTTGCGTTCCATGCTGGCGCTGTCGCCGACGGCGATCTCGTCGAAAGTCAGGTTGTGGAGTATGCGTAAATCGTCGTGGAAGGCGGCGTGAGAAGTATCGGTCATGTTAGTCAAAAGTAGATTGAACGAGAGTCCGGTGGCAGGAAGCAGGCCGGACGCCGTGGTATATCCAAAGCATAACAATAGGGATACAAAAGATTTTGATGCAGATCAACTATACAGGACAGCGCCGCCCGCACGGCGGAATCCAGTGAACACCGGCGTTTCCCGTTTTACATGCCCGCATTTGATGCATATCAAGGTGTAAGGGAGCGAGGCAGCATACGGTGCTTATGCCGACGTTTCGTCCGCCCAGGACGACCGGCCACGAGAACCACGATGTTACATTCCGACGGATCGGGCATTGCGCCGCTGCAGCTGAGTAAATCTGTATTGTCGAGCATGGAGAAATACGGCTCGGGGTATGTCACGTATCCCGCCATGAAGCATTTTTCAACGCGCTTTGACGCTGATGATTTTCTGGAAACCGTTGCCGATCGGCGCAATCCGGGGCCCCGGCATGGCTTGTCGTTATACCTGCGCATGCCTGGCTGCGGCGCCGGCTTCGATTGCCAGGCCTGCCGCGGCGGATCCGGGCGATACCGTAGCCGTACAGATCTCTACCTGGGGTACCTGAAGCGCGAGATCGACATGCAAGCGGCATTATTCAGCGATATGGATGCGGTTGAACAGCTGTATGTCGGCGCTGCCGCATCGACCTGCCTGTGCACAGGACAGAGCAACGACCTGATGCAACATCTGCGGCATTCCTTTAATCTGGCCGCCGGCCCTGGCCGCGAATACGCCATCAGGATAGGAGCATGCGCAGCATCAACTGCACATGTGCATGCGTTGCATGTGCAAGGCTTCAACCGGCTAAGCTTGAGCGCCCAGGATTTTTCGCGGCATCCGGCCGACGGGATTGTGCATGACGGCAAACGGACCCAGTTCTCCGCCAGGGCCGCTGAATTGGTCGAGGCAGCCCAAGCCGCAGGTTTCCGCTCGGTCAGTGTCGATTTCATCTATGGCCACCCCTGCCAGGATCTCATGTCGGTCGCGCGCAACTTGTCCATCATCATCGCTGCCGGGCCCGACCGTGTCATGCTGCATGGCTATATGCCTCCTGCGCGCACTTCAAGAGCCGGGCAACCGTCTTGCTGCGCGCAACTTCCTGGCACGGAAAGCCGGCTGGAGATGTTTCATCGGTGCGTCCGGCAACTGAATGCGGCAGGTTATGCGTATATAGGCATGCATCATTTCACCAAGCCTGGCGATGACCTCGCGGTGGCCCAGCAGCAAGGGCGCCTGTATCGCAATTTGCAAGGTTTTTCAATACATCCCGAGACCGATGCAATTGGCTGCGGCGTGTCGGCCATCGCTGCCGTAGGCAATACCTATAGCCAAAACACAACGCAGCTCAACAGCTATTACGCCAAGATTGACGCCGGTATGCTGCCCATTGGACGCGGCATGCATTTGACGACGGACGATCTGCTGCGGCGCTTCATCATTGAGCGGCTGGCCTGCAATTTCGAGTTGTCGATCGGGGTCCTGGAAATCGCCTATCCGATTGTCTTCAAGGAGTATTTTGCGGCAGAACTGGGCATGTTGCGGCCCATGGAGGCCGATGGCCTGCTGCGGATTGCGCCTGACAGGATCACGGTGCATCCCAGAGGCAGGCTATTGATACACGTCATTTGCGGGGTGTTCGACCGCCATCGGACTGCGTCGCCAGATCAGAAAATTCATCCGCAGCGCAGCCTGGGGTGACAGAAATTTCGTATTGAAGTGAAATTTGATTCACATCAATAACGCTGGCGTCCTGCAAGGTTACGCTGGCGCAAATCATCTATCCAAAAGAAGGAAACGCCATGTCAAATAAAATGCAAGCTGCCGTTGTCGAACAGTTCGGGAAACCGCTGGTGATCCAGGAATGCGATATTCCGGTTGCCGGTCCCGGCCAGATCCTGGTCAAGACCGAAGCCTGCGGCGTATGCCACACCGACCTGCACGCCGCCCACGGCGACTGGCCGCTAAAACCTGCATTGCCATTCATCCCGGGGCATGAAGGCATCGGCCTGGTGGTCGGGATCGGGGCCGGCGTGACGACGGTGAAAGAAGGCGACCGGGTCGGCGTGCCATGGCTTTATTCAGCTTGCGGCCATTGCGAGTATTGCCTTTCGGCGCACGAGACGGTATGTGCGGAAGCGCAGTTTGGCGGCTACACGAAGAATGGCGGGTTTGCCGAGTACATCCTGGCCGACGCCAGCTATGTCGCCCATATCCCCGCAGGTCTTGCAGCAGTCGACGCGGCGCCGATTATCTGCGCCGGGGTCACTTCGTACAAGGGCATCAAGGAAACCGGCGTCAAGCCCGGCGACTGGATCGCGATTTCAGGCATCGGAGGCTTGGGGAACCTGGCCATCCAGTACGCGAAAGTGATGGGCTTGCATGTCTGTGCGGTCGATATCGACGACGGCAAGCTGGCCAGCGCCAAATCCCTGGGCGCCGACCTGACGATCAATGCCCGGGACGGCGACGCGGTGGCAGCCATGAGGGAGGCGACCGGCGGCGGCGCCCACGGCGTCTTGATCACGGCGCCTTCGCTAAGCGCATTCCAGCAAGGGGTCGCCATGACCCGCAAATGCGGGACCTGCGTCCTGGTTGGCTTGCCGCCGGGTGAATTCCCGTTCCCGCTGTTCGACGTGGTGGCGAATTGCATCACGGTGCGCGGCTCGTTCGTCGGCACCCGCCAGGACATGGTCGAAGCGCTTGCCTTTGCCGCCGAAGGCAAGGTCAAGGCGCAGATCGAGTTGCAGCCGCTGTCAGCCATCAACCGTGTTTTTGAACGGCTTGAGCATGGCGACGTGGCGTCGCGCGTGGTGATCGATTTCCGCAAGGACTGACGAAGCCGGACCGGACAACGTTGCAGAAACGCCATGAATTTTCAAGGAAATGGAAAAATGAACAAGAAAGCATATCTGGTAGGTGGCGGCATCGGTTCCATGGCGGCCGCCGCATTCATGATCCGCGACGGCAAGATGCGAGGCAGCGATATCACCATCCTGGAGGCTGCTGCCGTTCCGGGCGGCAGCCTGGATGGCTGCGGCAATCCGGAGCAGGGCTATTCCATGCGCGGCGGCCGCATGCTGACCTTCGATAACTATGAATGCACCTGGGACCTGTTCAAGTCGATTCCGTCGCTGACTGCAAAGAACAAGTCCGTGCTTGACGAAACCATTGAATTCAACGAGCTGTACAGGTCCGCTTCAAAGGCACGCCTGGTCGACCGCTGGCGTGGCAACGTCCCGGTGACGTCGATGGGGTTTTCCATGCAGGACCGCGCCGAATTGCTGAAACTCAGCAATGCCGACGAAGACCTGCTGGGCAGCAGCAATATCACAGACTGGCTGTCGCCGCCGTTCTTTGAGACGGCATTCTGGTACATGTGGTCAACCACATTCGCCTTCCAGCCTTGGCACAGCGCGGTAGAGTTCAAACGCTACCTGCATCGCTTCATGCTGGAATTCACGCGCATCGAAACGCTGGGCGGCGTCAAGCGCACCATCTTCAATCAATACGATTCCCTGGTGCGTCCATTGCATGACTGGCTGGCGGCGGAGGGCGTTTTTTTCGTCATGGATTGCACGGTGACGGATTTCGGACACGAGATAGTCGACGACATGTTCGTGGTCACCGCCATCCGCTGCCGGCGGCAAGGAATGGAGGAGGTCATTGAAGTCAGGCAGGGCGACCTGGTGTTCTTTCAAAACGGCTCGATGACCGATGCCTCCAGCTTGGGCTCGATGACAACCGCGCCCGCATCCTTGTCCAAGATTGACAGCGGCGGCTGGAAACTCTGGGAAAAACTGGCGCTGGGACGGCCGGAATTCGGCAATCCTGCCGTTTTCAACAGCTGTATCGCCCAGTCATCCTGGGAGTCGTTCACCGTTACGTTAAAGAATCCGGCGTTCTTCAGGCAGATGAAGGATTTCAGCGGAAACCAGGCCGGGACCGGCGGCCTGGTGACATTCAAGGATTCCAGCTGGCTGCTGTCGGTGGTGCTGCCGCATCAACCGCATTTTCCCGGCCAGCCGGAAGATGTGCAGGTATTCTGGGGATATGCCCTGTTTCCGGACAGGGTGGGAAATTTTGTCGCCAAGCCCATGGCTGATTGCAACGGCGAGGAAATCCTTCGCGAGCTGTGCGGGCACCTGCGCTTCGACCTTGGTTCAGTCGCTCAAGCGATTTGCATTCCTTGCCGCATGCCGTACATCACCAGCATGTTCATGCCGCGCACACGCGGCGACCGGCCGCTGCCAGTCCCGCGGAATTCCAAAAACCTGGCTTTTATCAGCCAGTTCGTTGAAATTGCAGACGATGTCGTTTTCACCGTCGAATATTCTGTGCGGGCTGCGCAGATGGCGGTCTACCAGCTGCTTTGCATCGACCGCCAGGTGCCTGCCGTTACGCCGCACGACAAGTCGCCGCTGGTCTTGCTTGAAACCCTGATCAAGTCGCTGCGCTGATTTAAGAAAAGATCAAGGAAACAATGTTTCTTCGCACCTGGTTTGCCAGATGTTCAAACATCGGGATAGCAGTCCTTCTTTTTGGGTACAGCTGCAATGTGCTTGCAGACGATATTCCTGCCTGGTTTAGCAATGGCCGCCCCAGCGCAGAGGCAATCCAGGCTGTACAAATCCTGCAGGCTGCCGATCTGGACGGCCTCAATCCAGAAGACTACCAGGCAAGCCTGTTCGCGCGCATCGTCGAAGAAGCCAGGCGCGGCGCATCCCCTGCAAACGATGGCAAAGCCGACAATGCGGCCGCACTCACGCGGGCCATGGAACGTTTCATTTCCGATTTGCATTACGGCCGGGTAAATCCGCTTGATGTCCACGCATCATTCAAGGCGCCGCGCAGGCAGCTGGTTCCTGCTGAATACCTGAGGCAAGCCGTTGCCGGCCATACACTGGCAGCCTCTGTGCGCGCGGCCGCGCCGCAGCTGCCGCTCTATCGCCATTTGCAGCAGGCGCTGGCTGCCTATCGAGAACTCGCAAGGAATCCGGCCCTGCAACGTCCACTGCCGCCGCTGCCGGCAAACAGAATCGCACCAGGCCAGCCTTATGCCGGCGCCCGCGACCTTGGCCAAAGGCTGGCGGCCTGGGGCGATACCAGTCCCGGCGCCGAGGCCGGCACGATATACACGGAAGCCATGGCCGACGGAGTCAAAGCGTTTCAGCTGCGGCACGGCCTGGCCGCGGACGGAGTGATTGGCAAAAGCACGTTTGCGGCGTTGAATATTCCAGCCGCGGCGCGCGTAAGGCAGATTGAACTGACGCTTGAGCGCCTGAGATGGACTCCGCTGCTGACGAACCAACGCATGATCGTGGTGAATATTCCTGAATTTGTACTGCGCGCTTACGATACAAGGGACCGCAGCGTGAGGGTCAGCATGAATGTGATCGTGGGAAAGGCGATGGATAAGCGAACCCCGCTTTTTGTGGAAGACATGCAGTTCATCGAATTCAGTCCTTACTGGAATATTCCAGCTTCGATCGCCAAATCGGAAGTGGTGCCGCGCTTGCAGCGGGATCCCGCCTATTTCCAGGCGCAAGGGCTGGAGTTCGTCAGCGCTGGCGCCGTCGTACCTGACCTGACGCCGGCAAACCTTGACGCGGTGATGCACAACCAGATGAAGCTGCGCCAGCGCCCAGGGCCTGCCAATGCGCTGGGCGACATCAAGTTCGTTTTCCCCAACAGCGACAACATTTATCTGCATCACACCCCTGCAATCGACCTGTTCGACCGCAACCGGCGCGATTTCAGCCATGGCTGCATCCGTGTGGAAGATCCCATGGCGCTGGCGAAATTCGTCTTGAATGGCCAGCCGGAATGGACTGAACAGCGTATACGCAAGGCGATGGACAGCGGGAAATCGGCAACGTTGCGCCTCAAGCAGCGGCTGCCGGTTGTCATTGCTTATGCTACCGTCATTGTGAAAAACGACGACAGGGTATATTTCTTTGACGATATTTACGGCAATGACAAACTGCTTGATATGGCATTGAGGAAGGAAGAAAAATCCCGGCTTGATGAGCGGAAAAGAATCGTCAAGCAGGGTTTTTCAGGCTGAGGAATTGTGCTCTAAACCAGTGCGTCATGCATTGCTGATGATGACTTTCAGGGCGTGTTCTTTTTCTGCGTTCGAGAAGACCTCGTAGGCTTGCAAAAACTGGTCGAAAGTGAAGCGGTGCGTGATCAGGTTTTCCGGTTTCAGTTTTTTCGATTCAACCGTCTTGAGCAGCATCGCCGTGGTATTGGTGTTGACCAAGCCTGTGGTGAGCGTAATGTTCTGCGCCCACAGCGTCTGGATCTGGAAATCGACGCTCTTGCCATGCACGCCGACGTTGGCGACGTGGCCGCCGGGACGGACTATCCGCTGGCAGACGTCGAATGTCTGCGGAATGCCGACCGCTTCAATGGCGACGTCGACGCCGTCTTTTGTGCTTGCCTTGATCCGTTCTGCCGGATCCACTTTGGCGCTGTTGATGACTTCCGTTGCGCCGAACTTCATAGCCAGGCCAAGCCGGGATTCGTCAATGTCGATCATGATGATTCTTCCTGGCGAGAAGAACTGCGCGGTCAACAGGGCGGCCATGCCGACCGGGCCGGCGCCGACGATCGCGACCGTATCGCCCGGCTTCACTGCGCCATACAAGACGCCGATTTCGAAACCGGTAGGCAGAATGTCGCTCAGCATGACCAGGGCTTCTTCATCTGTGCCCGCAGGGATCGGATACAGGCTGTTGTCAGCTTGCGGAATCAATACATATTCAGCCTGGGTGCCATCGATCAGGTGCCCGAGTATCCATCCGCCATCTTCGCAATGAGAATACATTTGCCGCTTGCAGTACTCGCATTTCCCGCACGAGGTAATGCAAGAGATGAGAACATGGTCGCCTTTTTTGAAATTGCTGACGGCGCCGCCGGTCTCTTCCACGATACCGACGCCTTCATGCCCCAAAATCCTGCCGCTGCTCACCTCCGGCACGTCGCCTTTCAATATATGCAGGTCTGTGCCGCAAATGGTGGTTTTGAGCATCTTGACGATGGCGTCGGTCGGTTTGGATATTGTTGGCGTGGGGACCGAGTCCCACGATTTTTCCCCAGGTCCGTGATAGACCAGGGCATTCATAGTGGGGGCGCGTGCCATGCAATACTCCTTGGGCGGCTGCTGAGTTTTTGTCTTAAAGGCGGCTTTTCTTAAGCCGCTTCCTGGATGTTGGAAGCTTGTTTGCCTTTCGGGCCTTGGGTCACTTCAAACCTGACTTTTTGGCCCTCCTTGAGGGTCTTGAAACCATTCATCTGGACTGCAGAGAAGTGAGCGAACAGATCCTCGCCGCCATCATCCGGAGCGATGAAGCCGAAACCCTTGGAATCGTTGAACCATTTGACAATGCCTGTCGACATGAGATGCCTTTCAAAAAATACCGTGAATGATGTAAAACGGTTTCTGCCAGATATCGCCGAAGCGCTGCATTTTCGGCTTGCCTGTTGTTCGGGCTACTTTCCATCCGTCATCAAGCTCTTCATCCTGCCGGCGGTCTCCGCTGCATGCGCTGCGGTACCGCGCGCGAGTTCGGCTTGCGTGCAAGAGACGATATCAGCCATGTGATGGCTATAGTGAAAAGCCCTTTCGACGGTGGGCCGTACCTGGGCAGATCTCAGCAGCAGCCATTCTTGAGGAGTAACGGCCGACATCATCTGCTGCGACGCATTTGCCGACTCTGCCAAGGAGTCTTTCATCGTATCGAGGTTCAGGCTCGCCGCCTTCGCCGCACCTTCGACCGCAGTTTTGGTCAGTGCCGCCATTGCGGTGAATTGTGCCGCGTAAACGGCTTTTATCGCAGCCGAAATTGGTTCCAAGAGCGGAAACATGGTTTCTCCTTGCAAGAGATGGACATTGTCAGGCACCGGCCAGGCCGGAGGATGCGGTATCAGGCTTTATTCTGAACTTCGCTCGCCCGGCGGTATTGATACATATCAAATTTGCCGCGAAAATTTGCGGCGGTTCCCGTCGGCAAGCGAATCGGCCTGATTTTGATGCAGGTCAAATTGCGCATTGCCTGTTTCTATACCATTCGATGTGCATTCCTCGGATGTATTTAAAAAAGGGAGGAATTGCATGTTTTTCAAGCTTGCTTGCCCTTGTTTATTTGACATCCAGGACATCGATTATGTACACAACTATCTTGGTTCCCGTCGACGGCAGTCCGACTTCAGACTGTGCAATAGCAGAAGCTGCAAAACTTGCCGCCATCTGTTCTGCGCGTGTGCGCTTGCTGCATGTGCTTGATATGGCTGCCTACAGCAACGGCTTCGAACAGGCGGAAATCTACGTCAGCCAGATCCGGCCACTGGCGCTGGCTGCAGCCGAAGATTGGCTTGCCCGCGGACGAGCCATCCTGGAAGCGGCCAAGGTTCCGGTCGATACGGAGCTGCGGGAAAGCGTGGGCGGGCGAGTGGCTGCGATCATCGTTGAACGGGCGGCAGCCTGGGGCGCGGACGTCATCGTGATGGGAACGCATGGCAGGCGCGGGCTGGGGCGCTTGATGATGGGCAGCGATGCCGAGATGGTGGCGCGCACGTCCCCCGTGCCGGTATTGCTTGTCAAGTCGGCATAACATTCTTCCGCTTGTTATCTCCAAGGACAAACCATGAAAAAAGAACATTCTCCGGCCTATATATTTAGCACGCACGATGCCGCGGAACAGGCAATCAGGTCGCTGGGCCTGGCCGGCATCGCGGCGACGGCCTAGCGCATGAAATCGTCCGACGCCGATTCTGGCGCTTCCATTCCCGCCAATGGCCTCCGTGTCTTGTGGGAACGCCTGAAAGAACATCCTTTGGCCCGGGTCGGACCCGGGCTGATCACCGGTGTGGCGGACGACGATCCCAGCGGCATCGCCACCTATTCCCAGGCAGGCGCGCAGTTCGGCCTCAACATGCTGTGGACGATGCCGCTGGCTTTTCCTTTGATGGCTGCGATCCAGTCCATGTGCGGACGCATCGGCAGGGTGACGGGAAAGGGACTGGCCGCCAATATCAAGACGACGTTTTCTCCAGCCGTGCTGCTGGCAGTAGTGTTATTGCTGTTGGTTGCCAACGTTCTCAATATCGCAGCGGACGTCGCGGCCATGGGCGAAGTGGCAGAGCTGGTCACGGGTTTCAACCGGCATCTGATGACAGCGTTCTTTGTCTTTGGCACCCTGTTGCTGCAGATATTCATCCCGTACCATCGTTATGTATCTTTCTTGAAATGGCTGACGTTCTCGCTGCTGGCCTACGCTGCTGTCCTGTTTACGGTCCATGTTCCCTGGAGCGAAGTAGCACTGCGCACTGTCTGGCCGAAATTCGCATGGAATTCCGCTACCGCCGCTGTCATCGTCGGTGTATTCGGCACTACCATCAGCCCCTACCTTTTTTTCTGGCAGGCTTCCGAAGAAGTGGAGGATATGCAGGCAAAAAAAGGCGCTGTCCCGTTAATCCGTAACGGCCAGGATGCCGGCGGCGAACTCCGCCGCATTCAATGGGACACCTGGAGCGGCATGTTTTACTCCAACATCACGGCCTATTTCATTATCCTGGCGACAGCTGTCACGCTCAACGCCGCCGGTGTCCAGGACATCGATAGCGCCGCCCAGGCAGCCAGCGCACTCAAGCCTCTTGCCGGAAATTTCGCCTATATCCTGTTCGCCCTTGGCATTCTTGGCGTCGGCCTGATCGGCGTGCCGGTGCTGGCCGGTTCCGCCGGCTATGCGTTATCGGAAGCAATGGGCTGGAAATCAGGACTGGAGCGCAAGGCGGCCGACGCACGCGGATTCTATGGCGTCATCGCCGTCAGCGTACTTGCCGGGCTTGCCATCCAGTATTCGCCGATCAGTCCGATGAAAGCGCTGTTCTGGAGCGCAGTGATCAACGGCGTCGTCGCCGTGCCTTTGATGATCGTGATTATCGTGATGGTTTCAAAGAAGTCGGTGATGGGGAAATTCACCGCAGGCCGGCTGACAACTGCGCTCGGCTGGATAGCAACCGCGGTGATGGGGGCGGCGGCGATACGGATGTTTATCCCTGGCTAAGGCGGAGACTGTTATTTGACGATGTGCTTGATGCGATTCGTCGTCCCGAAACGGGGAAATAAAAAACAGTTGTGAGTATTTCGTGGCCGGGGTCCATGCCACTGGCACACAAATGCGTCATTTTGCGTCATGATGATGAAGAGGCATACCTTCCAAGCCTCCAATACACTGGCCAAGAGGATGCGCACAGCATGGGCGACTTCAGCGACATCAAAATATCCAGGCGCGGCCTGCTAATCGCAGGTGCATTATCGGCGACGGCGGTGGCCGTGCTGCCATCGGTGGCCGGAGCCGGCGATGCGGCTCCCGGCGAGGCAAATACGCTGGTCTCCGCCTTCGCGCCCACCGGCAAGCTGCGCGCATCCATCAACCTGGGCAATCCGATCCTGGCCGGCAAAGATGCATCCGGCGCCCCTCGTGGAGTATCCGTGGATCTGGCGAGAGAATTCGCATCTCGGCTAGGATTGGATCTTGAGTTGCTGGTTGTCGATACTGCCGGAAAATCGGTAGATGCAGTCGCTGCTGGAAATGCAGACATCGGATTCTTTGCCATCGATCCTAAACGCGGCGCCCAGATTGCCTTCACGCCGCCGTACGTCCTGATTGAAGGTTTTTACCTGGTTAAGGACGATTCTCCTATCCGCCGCAATGCAGAAGTTGATGCGCCAGGTACCCGCGTCGTGGTTGGCGCCGGCAGTGCCTACGACCTGTATCTGACGCGCGAATTGAAGCACGCAGAGATCCTGCGTTCTCCCTCTTCTCCCACAGTCGTCGATACCTTTATTGAAACGCACGCCGAGGCGGCTGCCGGGGTGAAGCAGCAACTTGAGGCCGACTCCTGGCGTATCAGCGGACTGAGGCTGCTGGACCAGCGCTTCATGGTCATTCGCCAGGCAATGGGTGTGCCTAAGAGTCGGGGAGCCGAAGCTTCAGCCTACCTTGCGCAATTCGTGGAAGACATGAAAGCTAGCGGATTTGTCGCCGCAGCATTGGAGCGGCGCGGAATAGATGGCGCTGCGGTTGCTCCAGCAGGCGACTCTATGCCAGATCCCTTGAAGTGATCATGCGGCGGCCAGGTCCCACGGCAATGGCCGACTCCACAACAGCCCCTGTTGGAAATATTGAGCCAATTGCGTTTTGAGGCATTTGGCTCAGCCGGGCAGGCAGCGAAGATCAAGGCTACGCCACTGGAGCAGATGGCGCTGCGCTACGCTCAAGAGCAGCAGTCGTAAATACGGTCCGCGCCGAGCTTTCATCGCCCAGCCAGTGATCCGCCACCTGAGACAAGGGGAGCGGCCTGGTGGCGATCTTGAAGCCGCCCGGGATCGTGGCCTTGAGCAGCTGCTCAATCGCATCGAAGATGCGCGGCATCGGAATGCTGCCCAGGCCGCTGCCCATGAGTTCGATGGACGATGACCGGAGCGCTGCGCCTGGAAGGGTGATGGTTGGCCCGCTGACCGACCCGATATGGACAAAGCGGACCGGGACCGCCTCTGGCGCCGCCTTGGCGCCGGACACCAGCAACAGCTCGGCGCTCTGTCCCCAAAGATAGTCGAGGATGACATCAATGCCATCCCGGAACTGCTCTTCGAATGCGCTTGCGAGCGCCTCCTGGTCTTGCGCAAGACTGATCGTGACGTCGGCCCCGAGGGCCCGCAGGGATTGCAGGGCTTCCACATTCCGTCCGGTCGCGATGACTTTGCCTGCGCCCAGATACTTTGCGATTTGCACTGCGAGACGACCCGATACGCCTGTCGCGCCGTTGATCAGCACGGTTTCTCCCTTGACCAGCTTTGCACGTTCAAGCAAGGCCGCCCATGACGACATTCCCGGAATCGCGATGGCCGCTGCGGTCACGTCGTCCAGCGCCGCCGGCAAAGGGATGCAATGGGTCTCCTTGACAATACAGAACTCGGCCATGCCGCCAAAGGGCGCTTCGGGCAGCACGAAATAGACGCGTGTCCCGTCTTCGCGCATACCGACGCCGTCGACGCCGGGCACAAGAGGGAACTTCCCGGTTGAGCTATAGTGCTTGCCCGATGCACGGTTTTTCGTGAGGTGGCTTAGCGCAGACGCTGAAACCGCGATGCGCACCACGCCTTCGGTGGCCGCAGGCTCGGCGAAGTCGGCGTAAACCGGCGTTGTGCGGGGGCCTTGAACGAGTGCCGCTTTCATATCATTCTCCTTGGTCAAGTGTCTGCGCATCGGCGCCATTCCGGATTGGACAACTGAATATGTGTGTATTATACACATAATAAAGAACTGCCAAGGAGTTGAGTTTGATGAAAAAAGAAATCCGCGAACTGCGGGAAGCGATGCTGGACCTGGCGGGTGTGCTGAATCGCCCCCAGCCTGACAGCGCTCTCATTAAAGCGGCAGGGGTCGACCTCGACCGCGCGCTTTTTCCGCTGCTGGTCCGCATCGAACGGTTGGGACCAATTGGCATCGTTGAACTGGCGGAGCTGGTTGGGCGGGACCACAGTACGGTCAGCCGGCAGATCGCAAAGCTGGAAGGGCTGAGGCTTGTCGCCCGTTGTCCAAGTCCAGGGGACGGGCGGGTCCGCGCGGCGATCATTACCGATCAGGGGCGGGTCATGACAGCGGCGCTGGACGCGGCGCGGCAGAAAATCATCCACGAATTGCTTGCCGGCTGGGAAACCGAAGATGTGCGCAACTTGTCTTGCCTGCTGCGCAGGTTTGCCGATGGCGCCATGGCCTGGACCAGGACTCTGTAGGGACGCCGATGGCGCCAATACATGTCCGTAAGCTTCAATCTGCTTTCCGGCGATATCCTCCGCAACCCGCTTCATCGAATTAGCCGTCAAGTCGGCAACGCCATGCCGGCCGCCAGCTGCAAGTACCGGCACCGCCCTCTACAAAAATCACGATTCCTGCCGTTAACAACGTTATGGACAATGTTGTTAAGCGAATGTCATCATATTTCGCGGATGACTGGCCGGTATCGACAGGCTGATGTCCTGCACGGAAATGGGATGGGTGGGAAAACCCGCAGTCGGGAAAAGCGGCTGCTTCGGCGTTTATTAATCGAACTCTTTACAGAAGAAATAGAAATGAAAATTGTTAATCTTAAAGTCGGTACACGGATGGGAATCGGGTTTGCAATTGTTCTTTCTCTTTCAGTCGTTTCGATCACCACCGGCATATGGAACCTGCGCCAGGTTGCCATGGAGACGCAGCGCATGATGGAAAGTCCCCTGGCAAAGGAACGGATCGTGTCCGACTGGACCGTCCTCACCAACGCCGCCATCGCCCGCACTTCGTTCATTGTCAAAAGCACGGACGATACTTTAGCCACCACGTTTGCGGAGGACATCGACGCCAGCGCCAAGAAAGGCACCGAAATCCAGAATTCGCTCGAACCGCTGCTGACCTCTGCCTCGGAAAAAGAGAAATATGCACTGATCAAGACTTTACGCGAAAAATACCAGCAGTCCAAAGTCGCGGCGATGAAAGCCAAGCAAGGCGGAAAGGCTGAGGAAGCATCGCGGATATACAACAGCGAATTCATGCCGACGGCGAAAAGTTACCAAGGCGAGCTTTTTGCGTTCCTGGCCTTGCAAAGAAACAATATCGACCAGACCGGGCTTCAGATTGCCCAGCTATATAACCGCAGCTTCAACCTGCTGCTGCTGTTGGGCGTGCTGGTGATCGCATTGGGTGCGGTGTGCGCCTTCCTGATTTCTCGTTCCATCACGCGTCCGCTGGGCGAAGCAATCAAGGTAGCGCAAACCGTCGCTTCCGGCGACCTGGGCAGCCGCATAGAAGTAAAAACCACCGATGAAACCGGCCAGCTGATGCAGGCGTTGAAAGATATGAACGACAGCTTGCTGAAGGTGGTCGGCGAAGTGCGCGTCGGCACTGATACTATCGCCACGGCGTCAAACCAGATCGCCTCAGGCAACCTGGATTTGTCTTCACGCACGGAACAGCAGGCCAGTTCGCTGGAAGAAACCGCGGCCTCGATGGAACAGCTGACCAGCACCGTGAAACAGAATGCCGACAATGCGCGGCAAGCCAATCAGCTGGCGGTGTCCGCATCCGGCGTCGCGGTCAAGGGCGGCGGCGTCGTGTCGCAGGTGGTCGAGACCATGGACCTGATCAACGCGTCGGCCAAGAAGATTGTGGATATCATCGGCGTGATCGACAACATCGCGTTCCAGACCAACATCCTGGCGCTGAACGCGGCGGTGGAGGCGGCCCGGGCCGGGGAGCAGGGGCGCGGCTTCGCGGTGGTGGCCAGCGAGGTGCGTAACCTGGCGCAACGCTCGGCTGTCGCCGCCAAAGAGATCAAGCACCTGATCGACGATTCGGTGGAAAAAGTCGGTGTCGGCGTCAAGCTGGTCGGCCAGGCCGGCGCCACCATGGGCGAGATCGTCGACAGCGTCAAGCGCGTCACCGACATCATGAGCGAAATTACGGCGGCCAGCGAGGAACAGACCGCGGGCATCGAACAGGTTAACCAGGCAATCATGCAGATGGACCAGGTTACGCAGCAGAATGCGGCGCTGGTGGAGGAAGCCGCGGCGGCGGCTGCATCGCTGCAGGATCAGGCCGGCAACCTGGTGCAAGTGGTCAGCGTATTCAGCACCGGCGCGACGCAAGCGCCTGGTGGCGCACTTTTGAAGACGGCAAGCCGTCAGGCTTCGGTTGTCGCAGCACCGGTACGCATAGCGGCCCGTAATGCCAGCTTGCCTTCGGCGAATGTGAAAACCTTCAAGCGTGTGGCGAATGCGCCCGCTGTCGCCGACAGCGAGTGGGACCAGTTTTAATTTCGTCCCTGAAAATGCTTCCGCCGCGGACGTATTGCTGCCGGCCGTCAGGGGGCATCTTGCCGGGGGAAAAATAGCGTAAAGCGGGTTGTGCCATCGCTGCTGGCCGCAGTCCAGCTTCCCTGGTGCAGCAGCATGATGCTACGCACGATGGACAAGCCCAGGCCGCTGGCGTCGGACGAACCGCGGCGCGAGGCGTCGGCGCGGTAGAAGCGGTCAAACAGACGGGCCAGGTGCCGCTCCTCTATGACCGGGCCCCTGTTCTCCACGCTGATGGAGGTGCCGGCAGCGTCCTGCTGCGACAGCAAGGTGATTTCCGTGCCCGCGTCCGCATAGCGCACTGCGTTGGACAGCAGATTTGCCAGCGCCCGGCGCAGCAGGTTGGGATCAGCCCAGACCGCGCCTTCGCCGCGCCACGCCAGCGTGATCTCGCGTTCTTCGGCGAGTCCTTCAAAATAATCGGCAATGCGCTCCAGTTCCGCAGGCACCTCAAGCGGCTTGCGCTCTATGGCGTGATCCGCATGTTCCGCGCGGGCCAGGAACAGCATGTTGTCGGTCATCTTGGACAGGCGCTGCAATTCCTCGAAGTTCGAACCCAGCAGTTTTTCATAATATTCGGTGCTGCGCTTCTGGCCCAGCGCTACCTCGGTCTGGCCCAGCATGTTGCCGATCGGGGTGCGCAGGTCGTGCGCCATGTCCGCGGATACCTGGCTCAGCTGCGCGAAGCTGGTTTCCAGGCGGTCCAGCATGGCGTTGAAGCCGTCGATCAGCGGCAGCAGTTCGCGCGGGGCATTCCTGCTGTCGATGCGGGTGGACAGGTTGCGGATGCCGATGGAACCGGTTTGTGCTGCCAGCTGCCGAAGCGGCAACAGGCTGCGGCGCGCAATCCAATAGGCCAGCATGGCCGCCAGCAACGCTGCCGCCAGCGCCACGCCGAATATCTGCAGGCGGTATGCCGCCAGCATGCTGGTGCGCTCGGTGAGCAGGCGTCCGGTGGTGATCTGCAATTCGTGCTCTGCGTGTTGCGGATCGGTGACGCGCGCCGTCGCGGAGACAACAATGAAAGGCGTGCCGTTCTCCACCGAATGATGCACCGCGGACAAGTCCAGCGCGGCGCCGGCAGCCATCGGCTTCATCTCGGGCACGGCAATCCCGCCGGGATTGACTTCGATCAGCGGCGCCTGGCCTGGAAACTTCAGCACCAGCAAGGCTTCGCGGTTGCCCAGCATGTTGGCGAACAGTTCGGGCTTCTGGTGGATCAGGTCGAGCAGGTCGACGTCGCGCAGCAAGGTGCGTATCTGCTCCACGCGGTTCACCAGCGCGGCGTCGTCGCGTTTCACCAGCTGCGCCACCAGCGCGCTGTATAGCGCATAGCCCACTGTCGCCAGTACGGCGAACGAGAGCAGGGCAAACAGCAAGGCCAGGCGTGAAACGAGGGAGTGGCGCGGATGGCTCATGGTTCCACTTCGCAGCGGTAGCCGACGCCATGTACGGTATGGATCAGGCGGATGGCGAACGGATCGTCTATTTTCTTGCGCAGGCGCCGCACCGCGACGTCTACGACATTGGTGTCGCTATCGAAATTCATGTCCCACACGCGGGATGCGATCAGGGAACGGGACAGCACCTGTCCCTGGTTCAGCATGAAGAACTGCAGCAGTGCGAATTCCTTGTTGGTCAGCGTGATGCGGGCGCCGGCGCGGACCACCCGGCGCTTGGGCACGTCGATCTGCAGGTCGGCGATTTCCAGCAGGTCTTCCTGCCGCGCCTGGCTGCCGCGGCGCAGTACGATCTTCACCCGCGCCAGCAGCTCGGCAAAGGAAAACGGCTTCACCAGGTAATCGTCGGCTCCCAGCTCCAGCCCCTTGAGGCGGTCTTCCAGCGTGCCGCGCGCCGTCAGGAACAGCACCGGCGTATCCGCTTGTTTCTTGTCCAGCTGCAGCCGCCGCATCACTTCCCAGCCATCCATGCCGGGCATCATCACGTCCAGCACGATCAGGTCGTAACGCAGCTCCTGCGCCATGTGCAGGCCGTCGCTGCCGTTGGCGGCGACATCCACCACGTAGCCGGATTCCGTCAAGCCGTTGCGCAGGTATTCGCCTGCCTTGAGTTCGTCTTCGACGACAAGAATTCTCACGCTGTGTCCCTGTATCCTGAACCTGGCACGCTGCCGAAGCCTGATTTTACCCCGGCAGGTCTGATGCGCTTGTGCCGCGGCAATCAGTTGCCTGCAGATTGTGCGGCTTCTTCTATCATCGCCGCCACTTCCTTGGCCCGCGAGATATAGATGGTATGGGCGCCATCCACTTCCACCGTGTGGCTGTGGGCGCGCGCCGCGTACATGCGTTCCAGGTCCGGGTTGATGGCGCGGTCCTGTTTCGCCACCATATACCAGCTCGGCTTGACGCGCCAGGCAGGATTGGTGATCAGCGTGGTGTTGACGCGCGCTGCCGCCGGTATTTGCGAGCGGGCCATGAATTCGGCCTGGTCGGCCGGCAGGTCGCCGGCAAAATCTTCATGGAAATGGGCCGGATCGACAAAAACGAAACCGTCCGGCGTGGTCACGGTGCGGATTTGCCCGGGAATCTTGTTTTTGTTGGAGGCAGTGGATTCGCCGGCATCCGGCGCGTGTGCGGCGATGTACACCAGCCCGGCGACATGCGGATCGGTGCCGGCCTGGGTGATGACGGCGCCGCCGTAGCTGTGCCCGACCAGGATGCTCGGCCCCTGCTGGCGGGCCAGCACGCGCACCGTGGCGGCGACATCTTCGTCCAGCGAGGTCAGCGGTTCCTGCACCATGTTGACGTTGTAGCCGTCCTTGGCCAGGATGTCGTACACGGGTTTCCAGCCGGAAGCGTCGGCAAACTGGCCATGCACCAGCACGATATTCTTGACCGGAGCGGCGGATGCCGGCGCCGCAGCGAAAGCCAGCAGCAAAGCGGAAGCAATTGCGCAAGCAATGCGGGTTGGGGTGAGGGAGATGTTCATCATTATTCCTTGGTGGTGGGGGCACGGGGTTGGACTACAGGTACAACGTTCCCGTAGTATGGTTTTCGTGCTCCGTCAGCCTGATGACCAAGTGATGACAAAAAAATGACAATGCCTGGCGTTGCGCCGTTCTGTTGCCGTCGAATTGACGCAACGTAAGGAATTCCCGACGGCGGTTTCTCCCGTGCCCACCTGGAAATCATGATTTCCTGATGCCTCCTGTCCTTCGGATTGATTAACATTTCTGCTGAGGGAGTATCAAAACAAGATTGCATTTTTGGAAATGCATCTGATTTCATGTTAACAACCGAAGGCAAGCAATGAAGAATGCAGACGACGCGGATGAGTACACCAAGAATGCCAACAAGATGCTGGATGCCGTCATGGCCAAGCTGGAACTGAAAAACGACGCTGCACTGTCGCGCCGCCTTGAAGTTGCTCCCCCTCTCATCAGTAAAATCCGCCATGGCCGGCTGCGGGTCGGCGCATCCATCCTGATCAGCCTCCATGAAACCAGCGATATTTCGATTGCCGAACTGAAGAGTTTTTTTTAATGTGCAGCGGTATGTTCCAGGGCGGCCCTGCATTTTAGTCCTGATTGCCATGGGGGATCCTTTGAGCGGCAGGCATCAGCTGGATGCTTAGATAAGGATTTTCACCATATCCTGCCGCATGAGGTATCCTCGGAAAAACCTCGTTTGTGTCCTCACATGGCGGCAGGAACCTGAATGATGAGCTTGCGCTGGCGTCGTCGACTGATCGTAATGCTGTGGCTGATCTGCCTGCCGACGGCGGCAATCTGCCAGCAGCTGCCATTGCGTTATTACAGCCAGTCCGATGGTTTGGCAAACATGGCCCTTACCTCCTTGGCGCAAGAGCCAGGCGGCTACCTCTGGATCGGGACTCAAAACGGCTTGTTCCGCTACGACGGCGCGCGCTTCCAGCGTTTTGAGCTAGAGGGCTTGTCCGCTCAGTTTATAACCGCATTGCATGTCGACGGCAGCGGCCGGCTGTGGGTCGGCACCAGCGAAGGTTTGTACCTGTGGCAGGGACAGCGTTTTGTACCGATGCAATTTAAAAATGTCCAGTTCACCTTCCATGAAGGGCAGACCTTTGCAACCCTTGGGCCGGATCGCCTGCTGGTGCTGAGCCGGGACCGGTTATGGCTGGTGCAGTCGGCGGACCACGGCCATTCCTGGCAGGCGCAGGAATTTTTCGAGGCAGGGCAGCTGTCGCACTATCCCGATATGCGGACCTTGTTCAGCATCCATGTCGGCTCGCACGGGGACCTGTGGATGGGGTGCGAGCGCGCGCTGTGCCATTACGACCAGGGAAAGCTGCAGGTTCTGGGCAAGGAAAGCGGTTTGCCCGCCGGGGAAAATTGGCGCGCCATCCTGCATGACCGGCAAGGGCAGCTCTGGGTGCGCGGCGAGCACAAGATCTTTATGCTGCCGGCCGGCGGAGATCTCTTTCAGGACCGCTCGCCAGACCAGAACGATCAGAAAAAGGCGCACGGAATTCCATTCCTGGCGGCGGACGCCGCCGGCCGGATTTTCAGCCGGCACGACGAAGGCATCATCCGCTGGAACGGCAAGCGCTGGGAATCCTTTGGCGAGTCCAGCGGGCTGATCGTCGGCGGCGGGATCAACGCCATCCTGTTTGATCGCGACGGCGGTGTCTGGCTCGGATCGCTGGGACATGGGCTGGTGCATTGGATAGGTTATCCGAATTGGGAGAACTGGACCTCCAGGCAAGGCCTGCCCAACAACGTCGTGCTGTCGTTCTTGCGCGACCGGCAAGATTTGCTGCATGTAGGTACCCGTTCCGGCTCCGCCATATTGCAGAAGAATGGGTATTTTTCCGTTACGCCGACAACCTATGGCGGCACATCCCACCAGTGGGGGAACATGGTTGAAGACGCCAAAGGCAATGTCTGGACCGGCTCGCTTTCAGGACTCCTGGTGCGCCGCGGGCGCGGCGCCGAAGCGGAGGTCAAGGTGGCTCAGCTGCCAACGATCAACAGCTTGTTTTTCGATCAGTCGGGACAACTATGGATTGCTACCGAGATAGGCATTTACAGCATCAGGGAGCCGCAATCCATTCCGGTTCCGGTTCCGGTAAAAGTAACGGAGTTTCCATCCATTGAGGATATCAACGCCTACCAGGGGTGCCAGGGCCGGACCGGGGTGCTGTGGTTTGTCACAGACAAGGGGCTGCTGCGTTTTGACGGCGTGCATTGGCGTAAGCCGCGGACCAAGCCGGCGGCGCAGGTTTTCCAGCCTAGCGCGATAGCCTGCACCCGTGGCGAAATATTGTGGCTGGGCAGTGAAGCAGGGAATGTCTGGCGCGGCGTCGACCAGGGCGAGACGGTGGAGATCAGTGATGTTACGCCGTCGCTGCTGCTGGATCAGGCAGTGACGGCGCTGTTCGAAGACAGGCGCGGCTGGTTGTGGGCAGCTACGGACGCCGGAATCGGCGTATGGAATCACAAGCAATGGCGGTTTTTCAACCAGGAAAGCGGGCTGGTGTGGAACGACACTGACCTGAACTCCTTTTATGAAGACGGCGACGGCTCGATGTGGGTGGCAACCAGCGGCGGCGCATCCCATATCCTGCGGCCGGAATCGCTGTTCGCGCCATTGCAGCTGGATGTGATGGTGGAAAGCATCGCGCGCGACGGCGAAACCCTTGCCCGCGGCCAGCCTGTCCGCTTGCCGTGGAGCTCCGGCCCGCTCAATTTCAAGCTGGCGGCATTGTCCTACCAGAACCGCGAGACCCTGAATTTCCGTTACCGGATGCAAGGGCTGGAAACTGGCTGGTCCAAGACAAACGTCCCCGAGGTGCGCTATGCGGCTTTGCCTCCCGGCCGTTATCGTTTCCAGGTGGCGGCTGACAATCCTGCCATGCAGGCTTATTCGTCGATGGCGGAAGTCGAGGTCGTGATCCTGCCGCCGTGGTGGGGGACCAGGGTTTTTTATGCCTCCTGCGGGATGCTGTCGCTGATGCTGCTGTACCTGATGCATCGCTACCGCGTCCGCAGGCTGGTCGCGCGCCAGCGCCTCAAGGAACGGCAGGCGCGCGAACGCGCCTATGAACTGGAAGCATCGCGCGAAGAAGAGCGCAAGCACCTGACGCGCGAAATCCATGATGAACTGGGGCAGCACCTGTCAGCGTTGCGCATGGGGGTATCGGTGGTGGGACTGGAATTCGGAGAGAAAAACCCGTCGCTGCAAGGAAAAATCGAACGCATGGTGACGCTGGTGGACGGCACCATCAAGGTGGTGCGCAATGTCGTCTCGTCGCTGCGTCCGTCGGCGCTGGACATGGGGATAGTGTCGGCGCTGGAGTGGCTGGCCGAGGAATTCAGGGACAATACCGGCATTCCGTGCAACCTGTTTGTGTGTGAAGAAAACATCATACTGGATGATCAGCGGGCGACCACCATTTTCCGCATCGCGCAGGAATCATTGACCAATATCAGCCGCCATGCGCAAGCGAGCCAGGTGGAAATCAGCCTGGAGAGAAAGGAACAGCATTATCTGCTGGAGGTGCGCGACAACGGCAGGGGATTTGACGCCAGCGTGCAAAAGAAGAAATCGTTCGGCCTGATCGGCATCCGGGAACGGACGCTCATGCTCGGCGGCGAGGTTGCCATTTTCAGCGTGCCTGGCGTCGGCACCACGATCAAGGTGTCGATTCCCATCGCCGATGCGGAGCTGGACCAATGACAGCCGGAGACAGAGGTCACTCGATAAGGTTGTAGGTAATCGCGTAGCGCACCAGCTCGGCGTTATTCTGGAAGTTCATCTTTTGCATCAGCCGCGCCTTGTGGGTGCTGACCGTCTTGTTGCTGATCGACAGCTCTTCCGCAACCTGGTTGACGCTTTTGCCGCGCACCAGCAGCCGCAGGATATGGAACTCGCGATCGGACAGGAGTTCATGGGGCGGACGCTGGTCGGAGCTGCTGGACTCGAACACCATCTGTTCCGCCAGTTCAGGGTCGATGAAACGGCCTCCCGCGACCACTTTGCGGATCGCGTTCATCAATGTTTCCGGTTTGTTATCCTTGGTCAGGTAGCCGGCGGCCCCGGCAGCCAGGGCCCGGCGTGCAATCGGCAGTTCATTGTGCATGCTGAGGACCAGGACCGGCGGATAGGATTCATGGGCGCGGATGCGCTGGATGAGGTTGACGCCGCTGACGCCCGGCATGGTCATGTCGAGCAGCACCAGGTCGATCCCGCCTGCATGCAAGGCATCGAGTACCTGCCCGCCGTTGACGGCTTCTCCGGCCACCGTCACCTCTTTGCCAAGAGCGAACAATTGTTTCAATCCTTCACGCATGATCGCGTGATCGTCGGCAATCAGTACTCGTATCATGAATCCCTCAATTCACTTCACCATGGATGGAAATGCCAGTCCTGATCTTTGCGTCTTGATCTGGCATCCGTGGAACAGCTGTTTCTTTCCGTCATTATCACGCACCTCCAGCCTCTGATGGATTCTTTTCGTCATGGCGTTCGTGTTGCCGATGTTGTCCTCGCGTCTTTGCTGTTTGTTGCTTGACATGACGACAACCTCCTCCCTGCCTGCCGGTAGAAAGGAAATCCCTACATAAAGTTCAGGATGTGACGATATTTCCCCTGTTGAAGAATGGTTATTCTCGCGGTCTGGTTTGTTTGTAAAAATCACATCTGAAGAGAAGGTTAGCATGGTAGTGGCAAGCAAAGGTTTTACCTTGATCGAATTGATGATCACGATCGCCATCATTGCGATTCTGTCGGCGATTGCCTATCCAAGTTATACCGATTATGTATTGCGCGGTTATCTGGTGGACGCCACCAACGGCATGGCGTCTGCGCAAGCGCAGCTGGAGCAGTTTTACCAGGATAATCGGAAATACACCAATGGTCCCTGCGCCAGCGATACCAAGAATTTCACGTTTACTTGCGATCGAGCAGACCAGGAATATACCATCACGGCTAATGGCGCCGGGCCCGTCGGCGCTTTTACTTACACCTACAGTTATACGGTTGCCAAGGGGCTGATCAAGGCCACCACGAGTCTGAAAGACGGCTGGGGCAGCACATGCGGCAGCGCCTGGATTGTTAAAAAAGGGCAGCCGTGCGCGTGACGCTATCGCCGTCCGGCGGCCGCGGTTTCAGCCTGATCGAGTTGATGGTCACCATTTCCGTGGCAGCGATCCTGATGACGGTAGCTTTGCCGTCGCTCACCAACTGGATTCAGAATACCAAGGTCAGGTCCACTGCCGAGGCCCTGCAAAACGGCATGCGGCTGGCAAAAACCGAAGCTGTGCGGCGCAGTCGCCTGGTTGACTTCCGGCTCACGGCAGTCACGCCCCCTGCCAAGGACGCCGCCACCTCGAAAACCGGCAACAACTGGTACGTGCAGGAAAACGGCGTGTTGCTGGCGGCCGATGCCAGCGACCCCTCCAGTTCCTATGTGCAAGGCTCTTCACTGGCCGGCGCAAATGCCAATGTCGCGGTCGCCGGCGATGTCGATATATTGACTTTCACCAGCCTCGGGCGGCTCAACAACACAGGTAAGGCGCCTTATATATTCACGATCTCGAATGCCGGCGACCGTCCGCTCTGGATCGTCGTTACGCAAGGCGGGCAGATCCGCATGTGCGACCCGAACATTACTTTGTCCAACTCCACTCCGACGGGATGCTAAATGACGAATCACTCTCTGAAACGGCAAGGCGGCTTCATGCTGATCGAGGTGCTGGCGGCGATCCTGATCTTTTCGTTCGGCATCCTGGGGCTGGTCGGATTGCAGGCCGCAACCATCAATAATTCCATCAGCGCCGAAGACCGCAGCCAGGCTGCGTTGCTTGCCGATAACCTGGTCGCCACCTTGTGGAGCAAGGGCAAACTGGCCACGGGCAGTTGCGATCTGCTGTGCGCAGCCGACGGCGGCAATGCCAAGGACTATACCAACTGGCAGGCCAGGGTGAAGGCCGCGCTGCAAGGCGGCAGTGGGGTAGCCACACTCGACGCCAGCAATGCAAAATTAGTCACTATCACCATCAGCTGGACCGCCGCCGCAAAGAGCAAGACGGCCGCCGCCAGCCATACATATACGACCGAGGTAGCCGTGCAATGAAAAAGCAATCGGAAAGCATGGCGCCGCTGATGCGTCCGCCATTCCAAGGCGGCCTGAGCCTGATCGAGCTGATGGTGGCGATGGCCATCGGACTAGTGGTGTCGCTGGCGATTTTCAGCGTGATTTCGGTCAGCGAGGCGCGTAAAAGAAACACCACCGGCGCGAATGACATGAACCAGAACGGCGCGTTTGCGCTATACCAGCTGGACCAGGCCATCAGGAGCGCCGGGACCGGTTTTTCCCAACAGTATACGCTGACCTTCGGTTGTGCGATCAACGCCAAGAATAGCGGCAAGGCGATGATCCCGCCGGCCTCGCTGCCGGATCCGTTTTCCAACCTGACGGCGAATATCGGTGCCTTTCGTATGGCGCCGGTGATTATCTCGCAAGATCCGAACGGCAAGCTTTCCGATACCCTGATCGTGATGGCAGGCTCCGCCGGCTATGGTGAAATGCCGATCGAGTCGACCAGCGCTCCCACTGCCAGCCCGAGTGCGCTACACCTGCTGAATACGCTGTCTTTTTCTGCAGGACAGCAATTGCTGCTGGCCGAGCGTCTTGGCGACAGCAGCGGATCGCTACCAGCATGTTTGATTGAGTCGGTTGATACGGCGTATTCGGGCTCAGCGAGTACCGGCGTTTTGCCGCTGGGCGGGCAATTTTATACCGCCGGCACAGACAAGGCTCTGACTAGTTATTCGTCCAACTCGGTTGCTCTCAACCTTGGTTTCACCCCATCGCTCCAGCTTTATGGCGTCGGATCTAATAATGCCTTGGTCGCCTTCGATCTATTGAATGGCACTGCGACCAGTGTCGACCAGATTGCCGATGGCGTGCTCGAGATGCACGCGATCTACGGTGTTGACCAAGCCAACAACGGCACCATCGCATGGACTGCGCCTACCGGCAGCTACGCTGCCAGCGCATTGCTGGACGGCAGCGTCGACGCCGGCAAACGAATTGCCGCCATCAAGGCAATCCGCATCGGCTTGATCACCCGCTCCGCAGTGGAGGATAAGAACGTTGTTTCACCGGCGACCCTGCCATTCATGTTCGGCGACACGGATTTTCCCTATGCCAAGACCTTGAACGAGGCGGAACAGAAATTCCGATATCGCGTGCTGGACGCTACGATTCCCCTGCGCAATGCGCTCGTGGTAAGCAACTGACGAAGGCATGCCATGATTTCATCTCTCTATTTTTCATCTGCCCAATTAGAGTCAGGCGACTTGCACCAAGCGGCCACCGCCAGTCTGCCCTCAAACCGACGCATGAGGCAGCGCGGATCGGTCTTGGTCATGGCCCTGATTTCCCTGCTGATACTGATGCTGGCCAGCGTGGCGCTGATCAGTTCGACTGATACGTCTTTACTGACAGCAGGCAATCTGGCCTTCAAGCGCGATCTGGCGAACCAGACCGAACGCGCCGTAGCCCAGGTCCGGACCAAGTTTGTCAGCGGTGCGCTGGTGTCGGAGACGGTTCTGTACAGCGACCAGCCGGACCAAAATTACTGGGCTCATGCCTTGCCGTCGACCTCGCAAAAATTGCCCGGTATACCGGACGTATTGGTAGCCTCGGCAAAAAAGGACGACATCACCGACACAGCAACCGGCATTCGGTTGCGTTACGTGATTGACCGGATGTGCATGCCGGGCACGACTGTGCCCGACAAATCGACTTGCACCATGGGTTCTTTTGTCGACGACAAAGGCGGGACCGGCGACACCCCAAAGGTGAGCATAGACCTGGGGCCGGTCTATCGGATCACGATCATGGCGCTTGGCCCGCGCAATACCCAAACATTTACCCAGACCACCTTTACTCACTAAAGTGCAGGCGGCTGACTGTTACATTTTTATCCGTTTGGCATAAACAGGAGCATCAGTACATGAATCGAATCCCGAAAGTGCGACAGGCGTCGCATTGGCTGAACGGCCTGCTGCTGGCAGCGCTGATGCTGGGTAGCGCCGGCGCGCCAAGTGCGGCGCAAGCGCAGACCGCGCTTAACGACACACCGATGTTCAGCAACATCATCGTGCCCTCCAATGTACTGCTCGCCTTATCGGTTGAATGGCCTACCGCGATCAGCCGCGCGCATACGGATCCGTATGCATCGGGTACAACGTTTATCGGTTATTTCGATCCTGGCAAATGCTACGACTACGATAATAACAACGGCTATTTTGCGCCAAGCAAGGCCGCCAATAACCACGTCTGTTCAGGACAATGGAGCGGCAATTTCCTGAATTGGGCGACTACGGCAACCATTGACCCTTTCCGCTGGGCGTTGACCGGCGGCTATCGGGTAGTAGATACCAAGACTGCCACGGTATTGCAAAAGAGTTTTGCGCCGACAAATCAAGGAGGAGCGAGCAAATTTCCGGTCCAGACCATTACCAATGATGCCGCGACGATCAGCGGAGCTACGCCGTTCAGCGGCAAGAACTGGAATAATATTTATGTGCGTGTGTATAACTTGGGGACTTCGATGCGGGTGTCGAACACGAATGACCGCACCAATATTCGCGCAAGCGCGGACACGACTTTTCCCGTTTTCGTTACCAGTGGGTATAAGTCGAACGGAAAGGACGCCCCGGCGTCGAGCACGACTGACGGCAGTACCTACGACATACCGGTATTGGTCAAGGTCTGCGATCCAAAGGCGGTGTCGCTGGAAGCCAACTGCACCAAATATGGCAGCGGTATATACAAGCCCACCGGTTTGATTCAAAACTACGCCGACAAATTGCGCTTTGCGGCGTTCTCATATCTCAACGATCCGAACCCGCTGCGCGATGGCGGCGTATTGCGCGCCAGGATGAAAGCAGTCGGCCCCAGGACGCTGGTGCCGGGTTCGACCAGTATCGATAACCTGCAAAAGGAGTGGGACCCCGATACCGGCATCTTTGCAGATAATCCCGACAACGCCGACGCCGCAGCCACCGGAAACGTCACCGGCAGCACCATAAGGAATAGCGGCGTCATCAATTACTTGAATAAATTCGGCCTTGCCGGCCACAGCTACAAGTCCTCGGATCCGGTTAGCGAATTGTATTATGCGGCGCTCCGCTATCTCAGGCATGTAGGAAACGTTCCTGAATACACAGACGGCCTGACTGATGCGATGGCAGACGGTTTTCCGGTAATTGACAGCTGGGACGATCCGGTCCAGTATGCGTGCCAGAAGAATTTCATTATCGGTATCGGCGACGAAAATACCCACGCCGATTCAAATCTTCCTGGAAGCGCCTTTAACTGGAACGCTCAGTCCAGCCAGGACGCAACTAAAAAAAATCCAAGTCAAGAACCGACCATGCCAGCGAATGTCGCATCGGACGTGCCGGCGTCGAAGCAGGATAAATGGCCATTCAATGTCACGGACGCAACCAATCAGGTTGGAACTCTGGAAGGCATAGCTAATCTTGGAACGACTTACCTGGCATTGTGCGGCAGTTGCCAGCAGAGTACTTATTTTATTGCCGGCCTGGCCTATGCGGCCCATACCAGCGATTTGCGGCCCAACGATTTTACTAAAACTGCACGCGATGCGAATGGCAATCTATCAACGTCTAAATTGTTCAAGACTACCGCCACCACCTACTGGCTGGATGTGATGGAAGGTGGGATAGAGAGCGGAAAAAATCAATACTGGCTGGCCGCCAAATACGGCGGCTTTGCGATTCCTGGTGGTTATAGCACCTATGGGAATACCAGCCCGTTGGCGCAATCGAGCTGGAACAAAGCTGGCGACACGGATCGGAACAGCGATTTGCGGCCGGATAATTATTACGATGCAGGCAAGGCTAACCTGATGGTGTCGTCCCTAAGCGATGCCTTTAAAAGCATCAGTTCAGCATCGCAGTTTTCCTCGTCGCTGGCGGTGTCGTCTCCCAACAACATCACCGATGGCACGGTCAGCTATAGCACGCAATATTTCTCTGCCAACTGGTCGGGCGACTTAGTTGCCAGCACGTTGCAGTTCGATGCGACCAGCGGTCAAATAGCCTCAGAAACATCCTTATGGGATGCGCGTGCGCTGCTGGAGGGACAAGCGGCTGCCAGCGGCAGCGGCAAAAAGCAGGTCGCAGGCTGGGACACACAACGCTTCATCGCTACCAGCGATGGCGGCCAAGGCGTGCCGTTCCGCGCCGCCAATATTAGCGACGCAGGCAATGCCGCCGCCCTGGCCGTGGCAGGCACGAGCACCGAGGAGGTAGTCAATTTCCTGCGCGGCGACCGCAGCAAGGAAGGCAAGCCATTCCGTCAACGCGCTTTTCTGCTAGGCGACATCGTTACGTCCAAGGCCTATCCGGTGGCCGCGCCGTCAGAACGTTACGCAGATTCCAATAATCCAGGCTATAGCAGCTTCGTCGGCGCCCATAAAACGCGCGGCACGGTAGTGTACGTTGGCGCCAATGACGGCATGCTGCATGCTTTCGACGGCGGCTCGACCGGCGGTAAGGAGCTCTTCGCCTACGTGCCTAGCTTCTTGTTCCAAGGACCATCCGCCACTCCTGCCGTGAGCGGCTTGGCTGCGCTGACCAGCGCCAATTACGTCCATCATTTTTATGTCGATGCGACACCGGTGAAGACCGATGTCGATTTTGGCAAGGCCGGCGGCGCCAAGACTGCTGCGGATTGGCGCACTTTGCTGGTGGGCGGCCTGGGCAAGGGCGGCAAGGGCTATTATGCGCTTGACGTTACCGATCCCGGTGCGCTGAGCGATGAAGCCAATCTCGCCAAAGCTGTTTTGTGGGAATTTACCGACCCCACCATGGGTTATAGCTACGGCCCGGCCATCGTGGTTAAAACCGCCAAGTACGGCTGGGTGGTCATCCTGACCTCGGGTTATAACAATGCTGACGGCAAAGGCTATTTTTATATCGTCAATCCAAGCAACGGCAAATTGCTGGAGCCGCCGATTTCCACCGGCGCCGGCAGCGTCAGCGCGTCGGCCGGCCTGGCTCAGGCGTCGGCCTATGTCGGCGACTATACCGATTACACGGCCGACGCCGTGTATGCAGGCGATTTGCTGGGCAATGTCTGGCGCCTGGATTTAACCAAAACCACCGGCGCCGGTTACGATGCGCCGACGCAAATCGCTTTGCTGACGGATTCGTCCAACGCAGCTGCGGTACAGCCTGTCACCACCCGGCCGCTGATCGAGGTTGACAAGAATTCATTGAAACGCTATGTGCTGATCGGCACCGGCAAGTTGCTGGCGGACAGCGATATCAAGAGTAGCCAGCAGCAAACTTTTTACGCCATCAATGATGGCACCGGCAGCCGCTTCGATACCAGCGCGACCTTGCCGGCCGCCATCGGAAAATATCCGATTACCCGCGCCAACCTGAATAACAATACTAATGTGATAAACGGCATTGGAGCAACTCCTCAAAAGCCGTCCGGCTGGTATATCGATCTGGGTCTGAACGCTAACAATATTGCGCAGCGCGTGACATCGCAAGCAGCCGTAACCGGCGGCATAGTATCGTTTGCCGCCAATCTGCCGGATGGCGATGTCTGCACTCCCTCAGGAAGCAATGATAATTATGCCGTCAGCTACGGTACCGGCAAATCACAATATTCCGATCTGCCGTTTGTAACTACAGCGGGACTGAACAATGGCATCTATTTTGGAATAGTGAATGGAAAAGTCAAGGTGGTGACGGGTAATACTTACGGCAAGAACAATTTTAATGATCCCGGTACGCCCTTGAACAATCCATTTAATCGCTTGAACTGGCGGCAGATTCCAGTTGCGAATTGATGGTTTCCGCAATGCCTTATCGAGACTGGCCGTGTATGGCAGAATCGCGCGGCGTGAGCGATATGCATCGCTTGCTTGGCATTGCGGCATCCGTGCTGTTCCACATGTCGTTAATGATGCTGTGGTGGCATCACAGCAACCTGGCGGGATTGTCGTCGGCGCTTGCCGCCGCAGGGACGGAGAATGGCGTCGAGGTGCAGCTCATTGCAACGGCGTCTCCTATCGCCGCAGGTGCGTCACCCTCGATTGCAAGGAAACCGCTATTGGATGAGACCCAATTCGCCCAGTCGCGCCAGGAACGCAATACGATCGAAACAACTGCGTCTGTGCCGCCGGCGCCGATATTTTACGGGCCGCAAGAGGTGGACAAGGGCGCTTTGCCATACAGTGCACCCGATCCGGATTTGCTGGCAGGCGTCGCGGTCTCGGGGTTGCCGATCCGGGTGCGTCTGTATATCGACGCCAGCGGCGCGGTGACCCGGATCGACAAATTGCAAATGATTGCCGACGATCAGCAAGCGCTGGAGCGAATTGAGGCAATGTTGCGCGATACCTCTTTCATGCCGGCCAGGCTGAAGGGGGCGGATGTGAATTCGTATCAGGACCTGGAATTTCATATCAGTCCGGAACTGAATGGCGCGCCCGAGTAGGGGCAAGAGGAAGGTAAGGGGCGGTGAGGAAGAAAACCAAAATCGACAGGCGGTGATGATGGGACGGTTCAGGTTCAACGACATTTGGCAATTCATACGGTCGCAAAACAGTCATCTGAGAATGACCGATTTGGCGGTGGGAAGCATCCTGGGTATGTTGATGGGAGCGGCACTGGCGGTCCTTATCGTGTTTCGCCTGGACCGAGAGACGTGGAGCCCCGACCTGATTTTATTGAGCGGTTTATGTGGCGCCGGGTTATTTGCTTTTTTTATCTACGGCTGCCTGGCCCTCGATAGGACCAGGGAATTTTCTCAGCGAAAAACTGACCGGCGCTGCGATATAGGCTAGGCGCTGGCGTCCGAAGTTTTTATCCCTACATCAAGATCAGAATCTCCCGATATACCTCCCGGCAGGCTCTGATTACCCTGAGTGCGGCGCAATGGCTGCCAAATGCGTTTTTCTAGGATTTCGCATCCTTCTTTTTTCATAACGAGGCGATTCAATGCACACTGATGGTTTTCTGCGGACAGGATGTTCTCTTTTTGGAGTGGTGTTGCTAAGTTACATGCTGTTTTCCCCGGAGGCGATTGCAGGCGCCACCCTGGCGAAAATTCGGGATACCCAGACTATCACGGTCGCCTATCGGGAAACCACGGCGCCGTTCTCATACCTTGACGCGGACAAGAAACCGATCGGCTTTACAATCGACCTGTGCTCGAAAATTATCGAGGGCATACGACAGGAGTTAAAACTGCCGCAGCTGAAAGTGAGCTATCTGGCGGTGACGCCTTCCACCCGCATAAACGCCGTCACAAGCGGCCACGCCGACCTGGAATGCGGCACAACCACCAATAACGCCGAGCGCCGCAAGCAGGTAGCGTTTACTGTCCCACATTTTTTTGCTGGTGTGCGGATGGCGGTGCGCACAGATTCGGGTATCAAGAACTGGATAAATTTGCGCGGAAAAGACGTTGTGACAACCAAGGGAACCACTACTGTCAAATTATTGAACGACAGAAACAAGGTGAGAGCGCTGGCCTTGAATCTGATTGAAGGAGCCGATCACGCCGAGTCGTTCGGCATGCTGGAAAAAGGGCAGGCCGCTGCGTTCGTGATGGACGACGTTATCCTGTACGGCCTTCGCGCGAATATGACGCACCCCGAAGAATTCGCAATCGTCGGCGATGCGATGTCGGTCGAGCCCTATGCCATCATGCTGACCAAAGAAGATGCGGAGTTCAAGGCATCGGTTGACCGGCAAATGGCGAACATGCAGAACGACGGCGATTTCCGGAAGATCTACGGCAAATGGTTCATGAACCCGATTCCGCCGCTAGGCAAGAGCATGAACATGCCGATGGGATACCTGCTGCGGGATTCGATTCTTTACCCTACCGATAAAATCGGGGATTGAGTTGCCTGGATGCGCCGCCCGCACGGTGATGCGGGTGGCAGCCTGCGGATAAGCCGCGCGGGGCGCGATGCGATTACATCACCAGCGCCTGCTCCGCATCCAGCACCTTGCGGCGGGCCAGCGCCAGGTTGGATTTGCTCTTGTCGAGGACCACATAGATGAACAGGCCCTCGTGCTTTTCTATCGGCCGCAGGATGTGGTACTGCTTGCCGAGGGTAATCAGGATATCTTCGATGGTGTCCTGCAGGCCGAGGCTTTTCATGGTCTTCAGCTTGGCGCGCACCACCTCGGTATTGCCGGCCGCCGCCAGTTCCAGGTCGACGCCCGAACCGCCGGATCCCAGGATCATCCCGCTGTTGCTGTCGACGATTGCCGCGGCCAGCGCGCCATCGATGTCCAGCAGTGTCTCAACGATAACAGTCATGTTGCTCATGTTTTTCCCTTATGTATGTAGATAGCGGCGTTGGATGGAACAGACGCGTCGCCGCCGGCCGGCCAGCGGCGGCGATGCGTGGAATTTTCGCCCTGGGTCGTAGATCGCGATTTCCTGTCCATCGAGCGTAGTCATGACTACAGCGATGATGCCGTTCCGCGACAAGCCGATCTGGTTGAATACGTGATGGCCCGTGATTGATGCAGAAGCAAGATTGGCTTTGCTTTCCATGCGAAGTCATGTTGTTGTCAGCAGCGATGAAAATACGTCCAGCGCATCCAGCATCTGTGATTTTTCGCGTACGTCTGCAGTCATCATCGGGACCGCCATGCCCAGTGCACTGGTCAGTTCCGACGCAAACCGGTTGCTGTCCTCGATGCTGACCGGGCGCGCCAGCAGCAGCATGCATGGCATGGTTTCGGAAACGGAAAAGACGGTGCGCAGATATTGCTTTGCCGTGTGGATGGCATCTGCGTCATTGGCGTCGATCATGACGATGACGCCGATTGCCATGGAGAGCAGCCAGCCGCGCATGAAGTCGAAACGGTCCTGTCCCGGGCTGCCGTAGATATGCAGCTGTTCGCCGCCATCCAGCTCTACCACGCCGAAATCGGCGCCTACGGTCGTGCTGGCCTTGGCTGAAGAGGCAGGATCCATGTTGGGGACATCGCAATCGACCATCAGGTCTCCGCACAAAGAGCGGATGGCTGTCGTTTTGCCTATGCCCATCGGCCCCAGGAGGACAATTCTCAGTATGCTCACTAGCGGGTCGTCTCCAGCTCTTGCGAACGGGTCCGGCCCAGCCACTGGTTGATTTTCTTGACAAATAATCCGACGCCGCTTTCCTTCTGCTCAGGGTGGAACTGTTGGGCCGGTTCTTGGGCGGCCGGCAGCTTGCTTCGTTCGACCAGCACTTCTTTCTTTCTCAGTTCGCCAAGAAACAGATAAGCGTCGCGTTCCGACAAGCCGCCGTATACGAGGAGCCACCGCCAGTCGACGGATTGTTTGGTCATGACCGCAAGGATTTTCTGGAAATTGACAGCCGAAAAATCGTGCTCCAGGCTGATCCACCTGGAGATGCGATAGGTTCTTTGGGAGAGGGGATCGGACGCATCGTCCATGCCGCTTGTCCCGGTCTTCATGTCGAGTATCCGCAAGGCCGCCCGGTCCAGTACATTGATCAGGTCCGACAGGCGGAACTTGGCCGGCAAGGTCATGTCGCCTTTGCCGGCAGGATGATCGGGGGATGCCGCAACCCAGATGCAGATGCAGTTGGCCGGCAGCGTCTCCAGGGGATTGAAGACGGACGGGTCGAGCAGCGCTACCGAGGCAACCCTGGAGTCGGACGGAAGCCAGCGGAATACAGTCTTTTCATTCGCGATCGGCATCATGAGTTCATACCGCAACAGTTCTTTTTCAGCGAGGTGTTTGACAGAAATAAAGACAGTCTTACGCATCGCTGCAACCATATCGATGGATGGCATTCCGGGCGAATGCCTGAATATTTTCTGTCGGCGGATACGGCATGGTTTTCCCCTTGAAGATGCGCTAGATCGTTAGCTCCGGTTTTCTGCAGGGACAGTGTCGTGCAAGACATGCCCTTTGACCGGTGAACTTGCCGCAAGGGTAAGCAATGTGCAGGGGCCAGGCTATCAGGGGATCTTGATATTTGCGCGGGATCCGGGAAGCGCCTTGTAGGGAATTCCTTACGCCGGCCATGAAGCCGTCATTGCCGTGGAGATCGATTGGCGCAAGCATTTGCCGCCCATGGCGTTGGTTTTTTGAGATATGCCAACTGGCTGGCGATGCCGGGATTGGAGGAAATGCTTACCCGAAATTCAGGATTGCCTGATTGAAACATTCTTTCGCATTGTTCATTATCGGCGCCAGGAAATCATCCTGGCGTCGCAGGCAGCCGGCGCCGGAATTTTCAGCTTGATAACGGGTTGTGTCGCGGATTGTGTCGCGGATTGTGTAGCGGATTGTGAACCTTGCGAATTATCGCGTTTTGCCGGGATCGATGGAGTAGACCACATGGGACAGAAAATTTCAGACGACGACGCCTTGTCGCTGGCGCAAATACTACGTTCTTTCGACCTGGATGAAACGACCAGCGCCGCGCGATTCGTGGAGAGCCTGACTTTCGATGCGATTTTTCGTGAAGAGTGGGAGCGTATTTGCGGCAGCCAGTATCAATTCCATTTTTATGACAGGCTCGCCGACGCTATTTTCGACGCGCTGGAAAACCATGGGGATCTGGAAAATTCCGTGCGGGAGAGGGCAGGCCAGCTGCTTCGGGAAATTGAGGCGCGGTATACCAGCCTGCTTGGCGAGATCCAGGCGCAGTACGAATGGATTTGCAAACACATAGTTTCCATGGGAAGCCGCAGGGACGGCTCAAAGACGGAGTTCTTGCCTTTCTGACCAGGGCGGCCGCGTCCCGATGTAAATGTTGAATCCCTTTTTACCGGATGGAAAAAGTTGATGTTCCGGTTATCTTGATTTTTTTGGAAAATGCGATGCCTGGTTTTATGAAACTGCTGTGTGTATCAATTTTGACTGGCATGGCTTTGAGCGCGTGCGGCGGTGGCGATAGCGCCGGGGAGAATTCCAGTTCAAGCGGTAGCACAACGGCGACCAGTACCACCTCATCAGGTACTGGCAATACATCAACCGGAACGGGCGGCACGTCAACCGGAACGGGCGGCACGTCAACCGGAACGGGCGGCACGTCAACCGGAAC
>NZ_FOLC01000010.1 GCF_900112135.1 Collimonas sp. OK412 | reverse complement strand
CCTCGGTATTTGAGACCATCGTATTGCTTGATGGCCGTGGTATTGGCCAGGTGCAGAGAATAACCAGCCTCGATGAGACTGTCGACAAGCCAGTACCAGTTATAGGTCGATTCCACAACAACGCCAGAGAGCTCTGACCGATACGGTTCCAAGGCCGCACAAATCTCGTCCAGATTATTCGGTAATCGCCTGGAATACACGACTTTGTCCGTGTCATCGGAAATGACAATAAAATTGTTGTTCGAATGGAGGTCTATGCCGCAAAATAACATGCCGTTCTCCTTGATAAAGTTGGGTTCGCACCGTTACTTTATCGCTTGGCGTTTGCCAAGGGGAGGACGGCTAGATGATTATCAGAGTAATTTTCGCAAAGGACGCGAAAAAAACTCCGACCCCATTTAACTGCAGTGGTTATAGCTCGTACATGTCCTTTTCGCCATTCATCACCTGCTCGATCAGCTTGCGATTCATGGTCGGGGCCAGCAGCTCGATGAAGGTATACACATAACTGCGCAGATAAGCCCCCTGCTTCACGGCCGCCCGCGAAATGTTGGTGCCGAACAGGTGCCCAACCGGAATCGAACGCAAGCCGCCGTCTCGCTCCGGATCAAACGCCATCCCGGCGATAATCCCCACCCCCATGCCCAGCTCGACATAAGTCTTGATGACATCGGCATCAATCGCCTCCAGCAGCACATCCGGCTTCAGGTTGCGCAAAGAAAAGGCATGGTCGATCTTGGTCCGGCCGGTAAACGCACTATCGTAGGTAATCAGCGGAAAAGCAGCGATCTCTTCCAGCGTGATCGCCTTCGATTGCAATAAAGGATGATCCGGCGGCACCACCACCACATGCTCCCACTGGTAACAAGGCAAGGTCACCAGGCCGTCGGCGTTGACGATCGCCTCGGTCGCCAAGGCCAGGTCAGCCTGGTCGTTGCGCACCATGTCGGCAACCTGCTTGGGATTGCCTTGCAACAAAGACAAGCGGACCTTGGGAAACTTCAAGGTAAACGCCTGCACCACCTTAGGCAGCGCATAACGCGCCTGGGTATGGGTAGTGGCGATCGTGAAACTACCGCTGTCATGCGCCGCGTATTCGTTGCCGATGCGCTTGAGGCCATCGATTTCCTGCATGATCAGTTCGACCGAGCGCAATACCGCCCGCCCCGGCTCCGTCAGTCCGCGGATACGCTTGCCGTGGCGTGTAAAAATATCAACGCCCAGTTCTTCCTCCAGCTCGATGATCGCCTTGGAAACACCCGGCTGCGAGGTATACAATGCCTTCGCAGCCTCGGTAAGGTTGTAGTTCTGGCGCACCGCCTCACGGACAAAACGGAACTGATGGAGATTCATGGATTTTCCTTGGTTTTCTTTATATGAGAATCTATCCGGTCCAACCGGGAAACTTGATAAAAAACAAATCTCGGTACATTTCAAAAAAACAACTGCACCTCGACGCCCCTGCTTCCAGCTCCCGAAAGCAAGCGTATTTGCCGTATTTGCATATATCAAATGCGCATATAAGCAAATAAATAGTCTGTAGTTGGAGATATATGTGAAGTTTATTACGATTCCAGGTGTTTCGTACGAGGTGATATGACTGTTTCTTATGTAGTGAGCGGTTTTGCCGTCGGAGTATTGGTTGGATTGACTGGCGTCGGCGGCGGCTCGCTGATGACGCCTCTGCTCACCTTGCTGTTCGGCATCCATCCAAGTGTCGCGGTTGGCACCGACCTGGCGTTTGCGTCGGTGACCAAGGTCGCCGGCACCGTCGCTCACCGCTCGCGCGGCACCGTGCGCTGGGATATCGTCAAGCTGCTGTCGCTGGGCGCGCTGCCGGCCGCCATCGCCACCGCGCTGGCGCTCAAGTACCTGGGCGGCATCAGCGCCGAAATCGGCCAGGTGATACGCTATTCGATCGCGGGTTCGGTATTGCTGACGGTGATCGCCCTGCTGTTCAAAGGCAAGCTGCAGCATTGGCTGAACGCCCATCCGGAAAAACATTTGCAAGGCAGGAAGCTGACAGCGGCCACGATTTTTGCAGGACTGGTGCTTGGCGCCCTGGTCACCATGTCGTCGATCGGCGCCGGCGCAGTGGGCGCCACCATCCTGGTGCTGCTGTATCCTCGCCTGTCGCCGGCGGAAGTCGCCGGCACTGACATCGCCTACGCCGTGCCGCTGACCGCGATCGCCGCCCTCGGCCACTGGTGGCTGGGCTCGATCGACTGGAACCTGCTGGGCGCCCTGCTGCTCGGCTCGGTGCCTGGCATCACGCTTGGTTCGCTGGCGGCGCGCGCGGTACCGGAAAAATTCCTGCGCGGCCTGCTGGCGCTGACGCTGACCAGCGTTGCGGTAAAACTGATTTACTAAGTTACGAAAGGATTGCGCCAGCGCAGTCCCTGCATCTATTTATAAAGGCGCGGCGAGTTCATGAGGAATTTCGCCGCAACCCATAAGGAAGACGAAGATGTATCGCTACGATCAATACGATCACCTGATAGTCAAGGAACGGGTCGCCCAATACCGCGACCAGGTGAGACGCCGCCTGGCCGATGAGCTGACGGAAGAAGAGTTCCTGCCGCTGCGCCTGCAAAACGGCCTGTACATGCAGCGCCATGCCTACATGCTGCGCATCGCCGTGCCGTATGGCATGCTGTCTTCGCCGCAGGTCCGCATGTTCGCCCACATCGCCCGCAAGTACGACCGCGGCTACGGCCACCTGACCACGCGCCAGAACATCCAGTTCAACTGGATCAACCTGGAACAGTCGCCGGACATCCTGGCCGAGCTGGCCACGGTTGAAATGCATGCGATCCAGACTTCCGGCAACTGCATCCGCAACACGACCTCGGACGAACTGGCCGGCGTCGCCGCCGACGAGATCATCGATCCGCGCCCTTACGCCGAAATGATCCGCGAATGGAGCACCTTCCATCCCGAGTTCGCCTTCCTGCCGCGTAAATTCAAGATCGCCATCAGCGGCGCCGAGCAAGACCGCGCCGCCACCGCCGTGCACGACATCGGCTTGCATGTGGTGAAAAATGCCGAGGGCGAAGTCGGCTTCCGCGTATTGGTCGGCGGCGGCATGGGCCGTACGCCTATCATCGGCAGCGTGATCCGCGAATTCCTGCCGTGGCAGCATGCGCTGACCTACCTGGAAGCGATCCTGCGCGTGTATAACCAGCACGGCCGCCGCGACAACAAATACAAGGCGCGCATCAAGATCCTGGTGAAAGCCTTGGGCGCCGAGGAATTCGCGCGCCAGGTAGAAGCCGAGTGGCTCGACATCAAGGATGGCCCGGCCACGCTGACGGCTGAAGAGCTGCAGCGGATCGCCCAGTATTTCACGCCGCCGCCATACGAAACGCTGCCTGCCGGCGATGCCGCCTTCGAGGCGCACAAAGCAGACAACAAGGCGTTCGCCAACTGGCTCAAGCGCAACGTCAAGGCGCACAAGGTAAGTGGCTATGCCGCCGTCATCCTCTCGGTCAAGAAAACCGGCGTGCCGCCTGGCGACATCACTGCCGCCCAGCTCGATTTCGTGGCCGACCTGGCCGACCAGCACAGCTTCGGCGAAGTGCGCGTGACGCACGAACAGAACCTGGTGCTGGCCGACGTCAAGATCAGCGAACTGTTTACAGTGTGGCAGGCAGTCAAGGCGCAAGGACTGGCGACGCCGAACATCGGCCTGCTGACCGACATCATCTGCTGCCCCGGCGGCGATTTCTGCTCGCTGGCCAACGCCAAGTCGATCCCGATCGCGCAAGCCATCGCTGAGAAATTCGACAACCTCGATTTCCAGCATGACATCGGCGACATCGAACTGAATATCTCGGGCTGCATCAATGCCTGCGGCCATCACCACGTCGGCAATATCGGCATCCTCGGCGTCGACAAGGACGGCTCCGAGTGGTACCAGGTTTCCATCGGCGGCGCGCAAGGCAACAACACCAGCATCGGCAAGATCATTGGGCCGTCGTTCTCGGCGCAGCAAATGCCGGTAGTGATCGAGCGCCTGCTGAGCGTGTATGTGCAGCAGCGCACCGAAGAAGAGCTGTTCATCGATACGGTGCAGCGCCTGGGCATCACGCCCTTCAAGGAATTTGTCTACGCCAGCCCGATCCCGACCGGCTACACCCATGGAGAGGACGCCTGTGTCTACTAATATCATCAAGAACCGCAACGTCGTCGCCGACGACTGGAGCGTGCTGCGCCTGAACGAAGGCGACAGCGCCGACAGCGTCAGCATCCCTGCCGGCCGGGTAATCGTGCCGTTCAGCGTCTGGACCGCCCAGCGCGCGCAATTGCTGGAGCGTGCGGAAGTAGGCGTATGGCTGGGCAGTGATGCGCAAGCGGACGTAGTGAAAGACGACCTGGCGCGTTTTTCCCTGATCGCGGTCGACTTCCCCAAATTCACCGACGGCCGCGGCTATTCGATCGCCTATAACCTGCGCACCCGGCTTGGCTATAACGGCGAACTGCGCGCCATCGGCGATGTCTTGCGCGACCAGCTGTTTTACATGCAGCGCGTGGGTTTCAACGCCTTTGCGGTACGCGCCGACAAGGACATCAACGACGCCCTCAAAGGCTTGACCGACTTCTCGGAAAAATACCAGACTTCGTGGGATGAGAAAACACCGCTGTTCCGCCGCGTGCAGCGCCAAGCCGTGACCCAGGACTGACCATGAGCAGCCCGACCTCATCCCTACCGGAACTGATCGCCGCCACCAAGGCGACGCTGGAAAGAATCGCCGCCGAATATACGCCGGCGGTGTTCGCTTCCAGCCTGGCGGCCGAAGACATGGTGCTGACCGACCTGATCCTGCGCAACCAGCTGCAGGACAAGATCGCCATCTTCACCCTGGAAACCGGGCGCCTGCATGCCGAAACGCTGGGCATGCTGGATCGCATCAAGGAAACCTACGGCTACGACGTCACGCCATATCGGCCGCAGCCTGAAGCTGTCGCTGCCTATGTCGAACAGAACGGCTTGAACGCGTTTTACGACAGCATAGAGATGCGCAAGGAATGCTGCCGGATCCGCAAGATCGAGCCGCTGAAGCGCGCCCTCGCCGGCAACAAGGCATGGATCACCGGCCAGCGCCGGGCGCAGTCGCAGACGCGCGCCGAATTGCATGTGCAGGAACAGGACCAAGCGCACGGCATGGCCAAGTTCAATCCTCTGGCCGACTGGTCGGAGGACGATGTCTGGCAATACATCCGCGACAATAATGTGCCGTACAACCCGCTGCACGACAAAGGTTATCCGTCGATCGGCTGCGAACCCTGCACCCGCGCCATCCAGCCGGGCGAAGACGTACGCGCCGGCCGCTGGTGGTGGGAAAATCCCGAATCGAAGGAATGCGGCTTGCATGTGGTCGACGGTAAACTGATCCGCATCAAGTCAGCATCAAGTCCATCCCTCCAGTAAAACGCCTGAATCATCGCATCTTCAAATGACAAGAACCGACATGAACACAGTTGTTGAAAAATTTTTCCTGGACAAGGCCGCCAACCGCCATCTCGACTGGCTGGAATCGGAAGCGATCCACATCATGCGCGAAGTGGCGGCCGAATGCAGCAATCCGGCATTGCTGTTTTCGGGCGGCAAGGATTCTGTGGTGCTGTTGCGGATTGCCGAGAAAGCGTTCCGTCCTGGCAAATTCCCTTTCCCCCTGGTGCATATCGACACCGGGCACAATTTTGAAGAAGTCATCACCTTCCGCGACAAGCGCGTTGCCGAGCTGGGCGAACGCCTGATCGTCGGTTCGGTCGAGGATTCGATCAAGCGCGGCACGGTGCGCCTGCGCAATCCGCTGACCGATTCGCGCAATGCCGCGCAAGCCGTGACCCTGCTGGAAACCATTGCCGAACACAAGTTCGACGCCTGCATCGGCGGCGCCCGCCGCGATGAAGAAAAAGCGCGCGCCAAGGAACGTATTTTCTCATTCCGCGACGAGTTCGGCCAATGGAACCCGAAGGCGCAACGCCCTGAACTCTGGGATCTCTACAACACCCGTGTCCATCCAGGCGAAAACATGCGGGTATTCCCGATTTCCAACTGGACCGAGCTGGATGTCTGGCAATACATCGCGCGCGAAAAACTTGAACTGCCGCCGATCTATTTCGCCCACCAGCGCCAGGTGATCCCGCGCAACGGCCTGCTGGTGCCGCTGACCGACCTGACGCCGGCCAGGGAAGGCGAAACCGCGGAACTGCGTGAAGTGCGCTTCCGCACCGTCGGCGACATTTCCTGCACCTGCCCGGTCGCCTCCGATGCGGCTACCGTGGAAGCCATCATCGCCGAAACCGCGGTGACGCAAATCACGGAACGCGGCGCTACCCGGATGGATGACCAGACGTCGGAAGCCTCGATGGAAAAACGCAAAAAAGAAGGATATTTCTGATGAACGCCGTTGTAAACACCGTTGCCAATCCCGTCACCGCCGACAACGCGCCGCTGGAGCGCGGCCTGCTGCGTTTCATCACAGCCGGTTCGGTGGATGACGGCAAGAGCACGCTGATCGGCCGCCTGCTGTTCGACAGCAAGGGCATTTTCGCCGACCAGCTCGACGCCATCTCGCGCGCCAAGCACAAACGCACGGTGGGCGACACCATCGACCTGTCGCTGCTGACCGACGGCCTGGAAGCCGAGCGCGAACAAGGCATCACGATCGACGTCGCCTACCGCTATTTCGCCACGCCGAAGCGTAAATTCATCATCGCCGACACCCCGGGCCACGAGCAATACACACGCAACATGGTGACCGGCGCTTCGACCGCGGATGCGGTCATCATCCTGATCGACGTTTCCAAGGTGAAGCTGGGCGACGACGGCAGCGTCGAACTGCTGACCCAGACCAAACGCCATTCGACCATTGCCCACCTGCTGCAGATCGAGCACGTGATCGTCGCCGTCAACAAGATGGACCTGGTGAATTACGACCAAGTCGTGTACGACCGCATCGTTGCCGCCTACCAGGAATTTGCCGCACAGCTGGGCTTGCGCGACGTCCGTCCTATCCCGCTATCGGCGCTGGCAGGCGACAATGTGGTGGCAGCCGGCGACAACATGCCGTGGAACCAGGGCCCGACCCTGATCGAGCTGCTGGAATCGCTCAGCGTCTACGACGAATCGCACGACGAGCCGTTCCGCTTCCCGGTGCAGCTGGTGGCGCGCCACAACGGCCACGAAGCCAACGACTTCCGCGGCTACATGGGCCGCATCGAAGCCGGCAAGGTGCACAAGGGCGACAAGCTGGTGGTGCAGCCGAGCGGCCAGAGCGCCACGGTGAAAGACATCCTGGTGCTGGAAGGTTCGCTGCCGTCGGCCGTGGTCGGCCAGTCGGTCACCTTGCTGCTGGACGAATACCTGGACATCTCGCGCGGCGACATGCTGACTTCGATCGAACGTGCGCCGGCCTTGCTGAAAACCGTCAGCGCCGACCTCTGCTGGCTGTCGGAAGACGCGCTCGACCTGCGCCGCAAGTACTGGATGAAACACAGCACCAAACAGGTCGCGGCGCGCATCTCCAAGGTCGATACGCTGCTCGATATCAACACCCAGGAACGGCGCCCGGCCGAATCGCTCAGGCTGAACGACATCGCCCGCGTCTCGCTCAGCCTGCAGCAAGCCATCGCTGCCGATTCCTACGATGCGATCCGCGCGACCGGCGCTTTCATCCTGATTGATGAAGTTACGCACCAGACCGTGGCCGCCGGCATGATTCGCCTGCAACCCGGACTCGACTGACTGACAGCGACAGATTGGACAGGCAAGCCATGCAAGCTACTCACTCCTCCCGCCAACCTGCCTACGGCAAGGTTTACCTGATCGGCGCCGGCCCTGGCGCGGCCGACCTGATTACCGTGCGCGGCGCCAGGCTGCTGGCGCAGGCCGATGTCGTCTTGCATGACGCGCTGGTTACCGAAGAGATGCTCGCATTGTGCCCGCAAGCGTTGAAGATCGCGGTCGGGAAACGCTGCGGCAAGCTGTCCACCGCACAGCAGTTCATCAACAAGCAGATGATCGACAATGCGCGCAAATACGCAGTGGTAGTCCGTCTGAAGGGCGGCGACCCGATGCTGTTCGGCCGCGCCGATGAAGAACTGCGGGCGCTGGAACAGCATGGCATCGCGGTCGAAGTGGTGCCAGGCATCAGTGCCGCGCTGGCGGCAGCGGCAACTTCGCAGCAGCCTTTGACCAAGCGCGGCGTGGCGCGCAGCGTAGCCTTCTTCACCTCGAGCACGGCTCCCGGCGAATCGGATGAAGTCAATATTCCTTCTTGCGACACGCTGGTGCAGTACATGGGCGGGCGTGAAGCGGCGGCTACCGCGCAGCGCCTGCTGGCGCAAGGCCGTGCTGCCTCGACCCCGGTTGTCGTAGTGGAAAACTGCAGCCGCGACAACCAGCGCATCCAGCGCTTGCGGCTGGACCAGCTGGAGTCAGGCTTGCAGCTGTGCGAAGGCCCGGTGCTGGTGATGATAGGCGAGGCTTTGGCAAGCCGCGCCCGGCAAACGCTGGAAACCGGTCGGCAAGACCGGCAGGATGCGGCCTGACGCCGTCAGTGCTCACTGCAGCGGTTTGGCGTGCGCCGGCGAGGCCAGCGCTTTTTGCAGGACCTGGCCGGATTGATCGGCACGGTCTTCAGGCGACAAAACATTGATCCAGCTGACCAGGCCGGCGGCGGCTACGGTCAATACCAGGAATACTGCAACTCTCTTGTTCAAAAATTCCCATTTCATTTTTTGCTCCTTCTTGCTCCTTCTTGCTCCTTAGCGGCAGCATCGGCCCGACGTTGCTGCAATGCCGGGAAACTGCCGCATTCAAATAACCAGCCGTCCTGCCGCCAACAGCGGCAGGATCCGGCTTTCAGACTTCGGACTGCAACCGGCGCTCAGCGCCCGTTGAGATTGCGCGTCGCCAGTACGCCGTAAACGCCGACCTGGCGCTCGCCGTGGCCGGCTTCACGCTTGGCGGCATTTTTTGCGTTGCCGGAAAGCGCCGACGCCTGGCTTGGCGTCCAGCCGAAAGTCCAGCTGCTGCCGCTGTTATTGCGATTGTTTGGGCCCATGCCCAACAGGGTTTTGATAGTCATCATTTCACCTTTTCATGTGCTGCTTCCGATTCGGAAACAAAGTCAGCATGTAAAGCGTGGCGAGGTGCCGGCATTGGCACGGACGACTGCGAAAAGACATTCCGCCAGTCGATTGCAAGCTGTCCAGCCTGGCCAATCGACACCGGAACGGTGGGATAGCTAGACGGGGACAGGCAAACTCACGCCTGCTTTACTATTTTCTGGTGCTAATTTTTTAGTCCGGTAGCGCGGACAACTGGAACAGTCCATTTCACTAACTCCTGGTTATGCCGGCTGCGCCGCGGCAGCATGCCGGGCGCGAGATGCGGTGCGGTCCTGGACAGGACGCGCCGAACGCTGGGGAATGCTTTCCCAGCGTACGCTGCGCACGCTGATTTCCTGCGCCAGGCGGGTGACCAATTGCACCAGTCCGCCGCGTTCCCGCACCGAGCACATCACTTCGACCGTGATGCTGGTCAGATGCGCCTGTATCGCAGGCTCGCTGCCCTGGTAAGTCACGTCATACGCCGACAGCCGCCGCCGCATCAGCTCTTCGAGCTTGGCCACTTCCGAACTGCGGCAAGTGGTCACGATACGGTATGGCAAAGCTGTTTCGCTGCCGTCGCCGGACGCAGCAAAACGGCGCTTGTTGAAAAATGCATGCAGTTTATCGAATGGCATGGCGATCTCCTTCCTACATCCGTCAGCCGCGATGCCATGCGCATTGCCGCGGCCGGCGCCAGGCCTGTGCGCCTGAAGCAAGCACATGGCCGGACACAGCCGTACGCAATCCGCCGGATGGCAGCACGAAAAACGGTCTTGCAAAAAAACGGATGGGAGTATCGCTGCGGCATGGTTTGCCGCGATACTACAGCTCGCATATGGCACAAGCTGTAGCGGAGGGAGGTCTGCTAGAGGTTATGCGCTATGTGCCGGGCTGAGGGCCCATCCACGTCTACTACTAGAACAACTGTCCAAGATATGGACCTCCATATAATGCAATGCCGGGATTATATTTCCGGCTAGCTATTCTGTCAAGTAAAAACCCTTTACTTTCGCCAAAAAATATGTATTGCCGATACCGCCACACCGATGACAGCCGGCGTTCGACAGGATTAATAGGAACTAATTTTCAGCACCCGCAAAGTATGCAGGACCGATCCGTGCCGGCAATCCAGCACCCGCAAGCGCCGCTCCAGGTCCTGGTGATCCCGGGACGCAGCGAGATAAGCCTGTTCCGCATCCGGTGCGGGTGCGCCGCTGCCGCCCGATGCAGCCAGTTTCTTTACCAGTCGCTGCAATTTACCATTAGAAAATATATTAGAAAACGCCATATCGAACTCCCAGCGATGAGCCTAAAAATCGGAGGCTTCGTAACCGATTGCCATGGCTGTAGAATAGGTCCGCCCAGGTTTTTCTTAAAGCCGTATTAACTATCCCCAATATAAGTTTTTTTAACATGAAAACACGACTGCCGCCGCTCAAGCCCCTGCGCGTATTTGAAGCCGTTGTACGGACCGGCAGCCTGACGCTGGCGGCCGCCGAGCTGCACCTGACGCACAGCGCGGTGAGTCAGCAGATCAAGCTGCTGGAACAGCATTTCGACCAGACCCTGTTTGTCAGGGGCCAGCGCGGCGTCGAGCCGACGGCGGCGGCGCGGATATTTTTTGCCGACGTCAAAGCCGGCCTCGACCGCATCGCGCTGGCGGGCGAACAGCTGCTCAATACCGGCAAGGTGCGCATCATCCGCGTCAGCTGCACGCCATCCATGGCGATGCGCTGGCTGATTCCACGGCTATCCTCGTTCCAGATAGAAAACCCGCGCGTCGAAATCCGCGTCACCACCTCGACCGTCGCCGTCGACGCCATCAAGGAACCGTTCGATGTGCTGATACGGCGCAGTCCCATGCATCGCGCTGAGTACGAGTGCATACGTTTCCTGGACGACGTGCTGACGCCGGTAGCGTCGCCGCGTTACCTGCAGCAGCACTGCTTCAAGGCGCCGGCCGACCTGCTGCAGGCATCGCTGCTGCACCTGTCGAGCCGCTCGGAAAGCTGGACGCGCTGGTTCAGCGCAGTCGGCGTGGCGGTCAAGGGCCAGCTTCCCGGCCAGATCTATGAACATTTCTTTTTAAGCTTGCAGGCAGCGCTGACCGATCTTGGGGTAGCGCTGGGATCGCTGGCCCTGATCGAGGATGATCTGGCGCATGGCAGCCTGCTGCCGCTGTTCCCTGACCTGCTGCTGCGGGACAAAGGATTCCACTTGCTGTTCCGCCCCGGCGGCCAGGATCCGGTGCTGGCGAATTTCATCGGCTGGCTGCAATCGAAGGGACAGCAGACCTGCGCCAGTGTAGTGCTTCGTATGTAATGGCGCTTAAGAAATGGTGTATTTTCGTGCCAGGCTAGGCGGATGGCCGCCCCGCGCAAACCGGAGCGATAGCGAGACTATCGCGAGGATTTGCAACGACGCATGGCGCGAAAAGACGCGGTCGGCTAGACGCCGTTTATTAAGTGTCATTACGTGCGAAACACTACACTAGTATTATCCCGGCGGCAGGGTAGAGAGGCAGTAACGGACGATGGCGTCCTGTACGTCGGATTGTTCGCCTACCGCCTGCGCCACCGTGATGGCCAGTTGCGGATGCTGCTGCCGGGCCTGTGCGATCAATGCCGGCAAGTCGCGCCGTACATGGCCGCCCTGCCCCAGGAATACCGGCACCACGCTGGCTTCGCTGACGCCGGCGGCAACCAGCTGCTGCAGCAGCTGCGGCAGGCCGGGCTGCATCAATTCAAGGAAAGCCAGCTTGACCAGCAGCTGCGGCCGCTGGCGCTGGATCAGCTGCCGCAGGGACTCGAACGGCGCGGCCCAGCTGGGATCGCGGGCGCCGTGGGCGAACAGGATAAGCGCCTGGCGAGGTGTGGAATGAGAGGCAGACTGAGACATGGTTCACCCTATCTTCAAGCAAGGTGCGGCGTCAGTTTCGCTCGATCTTCCACAAGGCGCCGATGGCGATCAGCAGGAAGATGGTGCTGGGCAAGGCCGCGGTGAAAAAAGGCGGCCATGTGTTGAGTAAACCGAGATGCGAAAACAGCGTATTGACCAGCTGGAAACTGACGCCGATCATGATGCCGGTAAAGATCTTCAGGCTGACGCCGCCGGTGCGGAAATGCAGGTAGGCGAACGGCAGGGCCAGCGCCATCATCACGAAGACCGACAAGGGGTACACCAGCTTTTTCCAGAACGCGATGTCGTAGCGCTCGGTGTGCTGGTTGTTTTCCGCCAGATGCTGGGAATAAGACCACAGGTTGTAAGCCGACATATGGTCCGGGTCGGCAAACAGGACCGACAGGATTTCCGGCGTGATTTCCGACACCAGCTCCTTGTTCGGGAATTTCTTGGTAGCGATCGAACTGGTGATGTCTTCAGTCGAGGTGCCGTTGACAAAATCGGTCTGCACCACGTCTTCCATGTTCCAGGTGTGCTGGCCCTTGTAGTCGGCGTGGCCGGCCAGGATCAGGGCCGTCATGTGCAGGTTGCGGTCGAATTCGTAAAGCTTGACGCCGATCAGCCGGCCGTCCGGGCGGATTTCGCCGATATTGATGAAGCGCGAGCCGACGATGTCGCCGCTGGTGCCGCCGGTCCGTATCACATCCTTGCTCCACAAGCCGGTCTTGAATTTCTGCGAGATCGACGAGCCCTTGGCCTCCAGCTTCACCTTCTCGGCAAACTCGGCGCTCTTGGGCGACACGAATTCCCCGATCAATACCGTGGCGACCACAAACAGCAAGCCGATCTTGACCAGGATCTTGGCGGTCATCATGGTCGACATGCTGGAGACGCGCATGATGGTGAATTCGGAACGCGCGGCGAATTGCGACAAGGTATAGATGGTGCCGATCAGGGCCGCAATCGGCATCAGCTCATAGGCGTAGCCCGGCAAGCCAAGCACGACGAAAAAGAAGGCGTGCTGCAATTTATAGCCGCCGCGGCCGACCGACGGCAGCTCGTTCATCAAGTCGAAGAAGGCGAACAGCGCCAGGAACGCCGCCAGCGTGAACAGGACGGACCGGACTATCTCGGAAGTGAAATAACGCTGCAGGACTTTCATGTTGCCGCCGTTTTCTTGATCGTTTTTTTGTTTTTAAGCAGGCGTGCGTGCTTGACAGCGGACCACATGACCAGAGGGTGGCAGCGGCTATTGACATTGAGCCGCCATAGGAACAGCAAAGCGATGATGGCCAGCACCACCAGGTGCATCGGCCACCAGCCGACGCCGAACGACATGCGTCCCTGCACTACCGCGGCCTGGAAGATATTGGTCACGTTGCTGTAGGTAATGAACAGCAGCAGCGCGATCAGCAGGCTGGCCGAACGCCCTACCCGCGGATTGACAAAACTCAGCGGTATCGCCAGCAGCATCAGGCATAGCGCCATCAGCGGCAGCGACAGGCGCCACAGCAGCTCGCCCATGTTGAAGCCGTTGCGGTCTTTCAGCAGGTCGCCGGTGGGCAAGGCGCGCGCCGACTTGTCGCCGTTGACCGCTTGCGAATTGCTGGCCACCAGCACGCCGTATCGCTCGAATTCCATGACCCGGAACTCGTTCTGGCTGGAGAGGACGTCATAGCGCCGCCCTTTCGACAGGATCAGGAACTTGTCGCCGTTCTTGTCCAGCTCGACATTGCCTTCCTTGGCCACCACGATGCTGTTCTTGCCGTCCTGCTGGGTATTGACGAAGACATTCTTGACCTTGCTGGCGTCGCCGGTCAGTCCTTCGACGAAGTAGATGCGGTTGGCCGACGCCGATTCCTGGAACTTGCCGGGCGAAACCCGGGAAATGTCTTCACGCTTCTCGAAGCGCTCGCGGTATTGCGCGCTCTCGCTGTTGGCCCACGGCGTCGCCACAAAACTGAGGAAAGTGGTCAGGACGATGATGGGCAGGCCGAACCACAGCACCGGCTGGATCCAGCGCACCAGGCTCTGGCCGGACGCGAACCAGACCACCATTTCCGAATCCTGGTAGCTGCGCGTGACCACCAGCAGCACCGAGATATAGCCGGTCAGGATCAGCAGGATCGGCATGTAGTTCAGGGACTGGAATCCGATCAGCGCGACCACGTCCTGGGACGCAATCTGTCCTCCGGCTGCTTGTCCCAGAATCTTGATCAGCATCACCGTGATGATAATTGTGAAGAGCGTAGTGAAAACTGCACCGGCGGTGCTAATTAATTCGCGTCGTAGTGCGCGCTGAAAGATCATTGGGGAATATAATTGCGGATCAAAAAAAGGAGTAAGTGATGGACTTTAGCATAAAAACCATTGACGCAAAAACCTCAATTGCCTCTCTGAAAGCCGGCTGTATCGCAGTCGGGATCTATGAAAACAAGAAACTCTCGCCACAAGCGCAAGCTCTTGACAAATCTGGTGAAATCACTGCTGCACTAAAGTCCGGAGATATTTCCGGTAAACCAGGCTCTACTCTGCTGCTGCGCAAAGTCGCCGGCGTCGCCGCCGAGCGCGTGCTGCTGATCGGCCTTGGCGCGGACGGCGAGCTGAACGACAAGGTCACGTCGATGGCGGCCCTGTGCGTGGCGCGCGTCCTGGCGACGCTGGGCGGCGCCGACGCCCTGCTGGCGCTGCCGTTTGACGCCGTCAAGGAACGCGACCTGGCATGGGCCATCCGCAGCAGCATCCTGGTGCTGCGCGACAACAGCTATCGCTCGGACACCCTGAAAAGTAAAAAAGAGACAACATCCGGCATCAAGAAGGTCGCCTTCCTGGTCGCCGCCGCCAAAGCCGCTGTCGCCAAGGACGCCCTGGCGCAAGGCGTGGCGCTGGCCAACGGCATCGACCTGACCAAGGAACTGGGCAACCTGCCCGGCAATGTCTGCACCCCGACTTACCTCGCCAACACAGCCAAGAAACTGGCCAAGGAATTCAAGCTGTCGGTCGAAGTACTCGACCGCAAGCAGCTGGAAGCCCTGAAAATGGGCAGTTTCCTGTCGGTTGCACGCGGCGGCGGCGAAGCGCCGAAGTTCATCATCCTCAAGCACCTGGGCGGCAAGGCCAAGGATGCGCCGACCGTGCTGGTCGGCAAGGGCATCACCTTCGACACCGGCGGCATCTCGCTCAAGGGCGGCGCCGGCATGGATGAGATGAAATACGACATGTGCGGCGCCGGTTCGGTGCTGGGCACCATCCGCGCCATCGCCGAGCTGAAGCTGAAGCTGAACGTGATCGGCGTCATTCCGGCGACTGAGAACATGCCGTCCGGCACCGCCACCAAGCCGGGCGACATCGTCACTTCGATGTCGGGCCAGACCATCGAGGTCCTCAACACCGACGCCGAAGGCCGCCTGGTGCTGTGCGATGCGCTGACCTACGTAGAGCGCTTCAAGCCGGCTGCCGTGGTCGATATCGCGACGCTGACCGGCGCTTGCGTTACTTCGCTCGGCCACCACAATTCCGGCCTGTTCACGCGTCACGACAGCGCGCATGACGCCCTGGCAAACGAATTGCTGAGCGCCGGCAAGGCGACCGGCGATACCGCATGGCGCATGCCGATCGAAGACAGCTACCAGGAACAGCTGAAGTCGAATTTCGCCGACATGGCGAATATCGGCGGCCCGGCCGGCGGCAGCATCACCGCAGCCTGTTTCCTGGAGCGCTACACCAAGAAATACACCTGGGCCCACCTGGACATCGCCGGCACGGCATGGAAAAGCGGCGCAGCCAAGGGCGCAACCGGACGCCCGGTCGCCCTGCTGACCACGTTCCTGATGAATCGCGCCGCCGCAGCCAAGTAATCGGTAACTGGCATGGCAGACGGGGTGCCGGCAGCAATGCCGGCACCCCGCTTTTATTTCTGCGCTCGAATTGTTTAACCCAGTGTAGCGATCACCGGCGCGTGGTCCGACGGCTGCTCCCATTTGCGCGGCACCCGGTCGATGACGCACGCCGTGCACTGCGCTGCCAAAGGCGGCGATAGCAGGATATGGTCGATGCGCATGCCGCGGTTCAGGCGGAATCCCATCTGCCGGTAATCCCACCAGCTGAACAGTTTCTCCGGCTGTTCGAACATGCGGAATGCGTCGGTCAGCTCTAGCCCCAGCAAGCGGACAAAAGCGGCGCGCTCGGGCGGCGACACCAGGTTCTGCCCGATCCAGGCGGCAGGATCGTGGACATCGCGGTCTTCCGGCGCGATATTGTAGTCGCCCATCAAGGCCAGCTTCGGATGCTGCCGGCATTCGTCCTGCAGCCAGTCGTGCAAGGCATCCAGCCACTGCAGCTTGTATTGGTATTTTTCCGATTCGGGCGACTGGCCGTTGGGGATATAGGCGCAGACAATCCGCATGCCGTCTATGGTGGCGGCGATGATGCGCTGCTGCAGGTCTTCATAGCGGGGATTGTTCTTGACCACGTCGGTGATCGGATGGCGCGACAGGATGGCCACGCCGTTATAGGTCTTCTGGCCGCTGAACGCCACATGGTAGCCGGCCGCCTCGATTTCCGCCGCGGGAAATTTATCGTCGGTCAGCTTGGTTTCCTGCAGGGCCAATACGTCGACAGGATTATCAGCCAGCCATTGCAGCACTTGCGGCAGGCGGACTTTCAGAGAGTTGACGTTCCAGGTCGCAATCTTTTGCATTATTTAAAATCCTTATTTTACGTAGGCTTCAATGGGTTTTATGCTCAATTTCTATTTCTAGCTACCCATTTGATACCGGGTATGCTTACCCGGCTTTGCAAATGACGATGTTACCGCACCAGCTACCTGGCAGGGGCATGGGTTATCAGAGCATCGATACTGCCGGCGGTAATACCGTGGTAATCGCCGCAGAACGGGTGAAAGTCACCACGGCGCTTGCTATCGTCAATGGAAGGCGATGCAGGGATGATTGTCCGGCATTGCGATTGAGCCGTATCTCGATGGCGGCAAAGCTCGATGCCCCCAATACGGAAGCCGATGCGTCGAGGCGACAACTGGTGATTGACGACCGGCGCACGGATCAGTTGGACCGTGTCGCTGCCCTTCGTGACGCCCAGCATGACGATCCGGTGACAGTCCGACTCGGAGTCTTGCTCGGAACGACGGCGGCTAGCGGCAACGAAAGAGGTTGGCGCCGCTCAAGTCGATTTCGCCGGTCGCATGGCGGCATGTGCACTTGAATCGGCGCTACGGCTTCACTGCAGCTTGGACGCGAACAGCCCAATTTCGGCGAGATCCGTAAAGGTGCTATCGCCATTATTGGCTGTGATGTTGAGCCGGTAGTAGCGATAAGAGGCCGGATTCGCGATTGTGTAGCTCTTCAGCTTTAAGCGTGTGGCAAACACCTGGTTGCTTTGGGTGTCGAGCGTGGTCCAGGTAGAGCCGTCGGTGGAGCCCTGGAACTGCCAGTCCTTCGGATCGCGCGGGACCAAGTCGTTGGAGCTGGTGACCGCATAGCGCTGGACGCGCTCCGTGTGGCCGAGGTCGTACTGCAGCCAGCCGCTCACGCCCGGGTGGAACCATTCCGTCCCCGAGTTTTTGTCGAAGGCGCTTCTGGCATTGGCCGCGTTGCTTGCGCTGTCGTTTGCGGCGCCACCGGTGGCGACGTTCACCATCGGACGCTCCGGCGTAGCGCTGTCCGCGGCAGAATTATCGCTCGTGCCGGCGGCGTTGGTCGCCGTGACGGTGTAGTAGTAGGTCGTGCCGTTGATCACCGACTTGTCCGTGTAGCTGCTGCCCGTGACACCCGACGCGATGGTTGTGGTTGGGCCGCCGCTGAAGGCGGAGCGCTTGACCGTGTAGCTGGTGGCCCCAAAGGACGCCTGCCAGCGCAGCGGCACGGCACCATCGCCCGGCGAGGCCAGAAGCATGGCGGGCGCCGCGGGAACGACGCTGGGCGCACCACCGTCGCCACCGGTGATTTGCACGTTGCTGAAGGTGGAACTGTTCTGGGTACCCCAGGAGGCCGAGGCGACCACCAGACCAACATAGATCGTTTCGGGAACAGGGGCGTCGATACGGCCGACATCGGTGGCAGCCCAATTGGTGCCATCGGGAGAAACGTAGCCGGTAATGATATTCCCGATGCGCTCGAGCTTCACCCAGTACGAGGGCGTGGAACTGGCGATGTTGAAGGCCTTGGTCCCATAGTTCGTGCCGCCATACACCGCGAGCTTCGGCATGCTCTGTTTGGCCAGGCCGTTGTTCGCAACGGCCATCCAGGCACGGGGAGCGCCTGTTTCCAGGCTTGTTCGCATCATCACGCCCGCCACTGCGGCCGGACTGGTGTTCTGGACGGACTCGACTTTCGCGATGATGGCGGCATTGCCGGTGATGGCCTTGTAGGTGAAGTGGCAAGCGTCTTGCGCGCCCCAGAATATGTCGTTGCCTGCTCCCTGAACCGTCCATTTGCCATTGGCGTATGTGGCCATGCTGGCTGGGGTGGCGCCCCCGAAGTCAACATCGTTGAACCCCGAGGTGATCGAGGCGGCCGAAGGAATGGGCAGCGCCGGCGGCGGCGTCGCTTTCGAGGTGTCGGAATCCTTGAGGAACATGAAGCTGGTGCCGTCCACCGGCATCCAGAGGCGTCTCTGCGCGATGAAGGGTGCCTGGAGACCCTTGCGGAGGACGTAGGCGCCATAAATCTGATTGAGCGCTATGTTTCCGCCATTGGCGCCGTTCCAGCCGCGATTGGTGACGTCGGTGAGGTAGTAGCGATCGGTGGTGCCGAAAGGAAGGGCGGTCGTCGGGACGAGTTCGTTCACCCGCGCGAAATACTCACCCGCCGCCAGCAGGCGGTTGTCAAAGTCGGAATAGATGTCGATGCCTTGGCTCCAGAGCGCCTCGGCGAGCATGGTCAGCGACTTGAGCTGCCCGTAGGAGTGTCCTTGGTCGCGAAGGTAGTCGCCGAGCATGCCGATGTCGTTGGAATTGCGCAGTCCGATATGGGCTAGCGTGCGAGCCTGATAGACGACCTTGTCCAATGCCTCGATGTCGTCGTTGTAGATCGCCATCAGTCCAAGAGCGGTGAGGGCCAGTGCGCCCTTGTTGGCTGCCCCGTAGGAGCTATCACCATAGGGATTCGATGCCGGCATCAGGACGTCCTTGAAGTACTTCTTGACGATCGCCGTGTCGGCTTCCGTCCAGCCCGGCCATGTGCCGCGCAGGATGTCCGCGCCGCCCACGACCTGGAGAGCGTAATCGCCCAGATCGAGCATCGACTCGCGACCCGAAAACTCAGTCTGGGTGCTGGCCCAAGCAAGCAGGACCTCGCGCGCCTTCTTCGCGTATCGTTCGTCCTGGGTGAAATACCACATCCGCGAAAGATTCCAGATCGCGCCCATGTCCTTACGCCAGGGCCAAAGATGCTCGTCGGGGGCGCGACTTACTTTCGCGAACGGGCCTGACATGAGGTAGGTGAAATGGGCCGTGCCGTCATTCGCCAACATGTTGTAGGCAGACTTCCACGGCTCCTTGCCCTGATCGACGTACGCCTTGAGAGTCTGGAGATCCGAGAGGGTGAGTGGAGCGCCTGGATGCTTGATAACGCGGACCACCGGAGCACTTCCCACCGGAGTACTTCCCACTGGAGCACCTCCCACCGAAGTACTTCCCACTGTGGCACCTCCCGCTGGGGCGCCTCTCGCTGGGGCGCCTCCCACTTGGGCGCCTTCCACAGAGGTATTTCCCATCGGTTCGCCACCGCAAGCGCTGAGTATCAGACAGGCAGAGATCGTTATAAAAAATTGTTTTTTCAAAAAAAAAGTCATTTTATTCAAAGGAAAAAGGTGTCCGTAAGAATAATTTTTTCATCTTGTCAAAAGAGGAAAAATTATTTTTCCAGAAGGAATTTCGAATGGTAATAAGGTGCGGAGTCGATACGTGCGCAACCATCTTCGGGTGACACCTCCAGCACTATCCGTGCCATATCGAATTCCTAATATGAAGCCGGATGAATCAGAAGAACATGCCGAAACCCTGAAGTAACTTTGACTGAAGGATGAAAACCCGACAAATTTTGATCTGGGTGAAATCCGTGACCGCGGCTTTGAGCCGCAGCGCTACCGGGCCAGCGGCTTCAACCTGGTGACGTCGCCATCATGCTGTGGAACAGGGTCTATCGAACAAACTGGATTTTCGTTGTTTCAAATTTTGAGTGCAGTTATTTGGGCCTGTTCAAGTTAAACGAGACTGCCCGGCCGGTGTTAGCGCTAACAAAATTTGTCAGTTTTTTTGTTTTTCGATTAACTTTCTATCCATATCCTGGTGGCACAACTTCGAATCCCCTTCGGCCTTTTCGCCTGAATTCGTTCTACTGCGTGTTCGGTATTCGATGTGGCACGGATAGTGCTGATAATGTTTCCGCATGACAACTATCGCATGCTAAAAATATGACATCTCTTTTTAAAAAACAATTCTTTATCACGATCTCTGCCTGCCTGATACTCAGCGCGTGCGGTGGCGGCACGAGTGATGCCGGAACAGGCTCTTCCTCAACCGGCACGGGGGCCACTCCAGCTGGCACGGGGTCTACGCCAGCCGGCACAGGGTCCGCGCCAACCGGCACGGGCTCTACGCCAAATGTCACTTTCATGGGCAAGAGCACGGTGTTGATCGGAAGAACGTCGATTGATGCTCTTTCGGTTGCCGCACCATTCGACGCTCAGTACCAATACGTCGTCAGTCCGCCGGCACCGTCGAGCGACCTGTACACGGCGACGTCCTGCCCGAATGGGACGAACTGGTGGGGATGCGCGGGCGGTAGCATCGGGGGGCTCATCCCCACCGTCGAAGCCCGCGCTGCGCAGGCCACCTACTTGGGTAAATCGTCTCCGCAGACAGTGATGTGGACATGGTTTGAACTCGGCCTCCTGGCGCCCGTGAACAAGTGGCAGGACGAGGTGACGGCGGTCAACCAGGTCGACCTCCTCACCAGATACCTGAACGACTACCGTTTCTTCCTCCAGAAGATCGGCACCTCGCACGACATGATCGATCTTGAACCCGATTTTTTTGGTTTCGCGCGAGGGTACGGCCCTCTGGACCAGGACCCGGCGCAGGTGACGGCTGCGAATCCGACCGACTGCGGAGACCAGGCGAACACTGTGGCGGGTCTGGCTCACTGCCTGATCGCAATGGCCCGCAAGTACGCTCCCAACACGGCCGTCGGCCTGCACCTCACCTGCTGGGACTGGCCCGGCAACGTGGATAAATGTGCCAAAGATTACGTGACCCTCGGGGGAAAGGGTGCAGACTTCCTCGTCGGGGAGGTTGAATCCACGGACGCCGGACTCAACGCCAAGCAGGGGAATGGCAACTCATTCTGGAGCGACCAGAAGTGGGCCACGCAACTCGCCTATTGGAAACAGATGGCCGAGGCGGTCGGCCACCCGATCGTCGTCTGGCAGATCCCGATCGGTAACATGGCACAGAACAACACCGACTACCACTACCAGGACGACAAGGTGGACTGGCTGTTCTCGCACATGGGCCAGGTCGCGAGCGCCCATGTCGGGGCTCTGATGTTCGGCCAAGGATCGGACCTGTCGACCACGGCTGAAACCGACGGCGGCAACCTGTTCGCGAAGACGATCGCCTATCGCAATGCAGGGGGCACGCCGCTCAAATAGCGGTAAACATCGACGAAAGACCGGCCGGGATAGTCAATGCCGCAAAGCTGAACGGCACAAACGGTAACGTGGAATTGGTGATGTCGACGAGCGCAATATCCTTCCAGTGTGTGCGCATCTAACGCAGGCCGCGGCGCCATGTGAGAAAGGACGGCAGCAGCGGCACTGCTCCGAACTGTTCAGCGCCCGTGCGAATGAACAGGTAGGAAGCTCCCCATAAGGCTGCGAGCGACAAAAGAATGGCGAGATCGAACCGTTTCATGTTCGTGTTCATTGTGCGGTGTCGTCTACGACCGCGGAAACCTTTGAACGAATGATGCAGAAGCCTGCAACGAGGGCTGGATGAGATGAATGCTTGGTTCGCGATGCACCTCCTGACTGGCATGCCCTCATGCGTGGATGCGTTCAACAAAATCTGCTATCAGCGGCGCGATCACCGGGAGGCATTCTTCTAGCGCGAAGTGTCCGGTATTCAGTAGATGTAGTTCGGCGCCCGGCACGTCGTCAAGATAGGCCCGTGCACCGGCCTCCAGGAAGAACGGATCGTGGCGCCCCCATAGGATCAGTGCCGGCGGTTGGTGTGTACGCAGCCATGCTTGCCATTGCGGATACAGCGCGACGTTGGAGTGGTAATTCAGGGCGAGATCGATCTGGATCTGCGCCCGTCCGGGCAGATCGAGAAAATGCTGGTCGAGTGTCCAGCCGTCGGGCGCGATGTGCTCCGGATTCGCTGCACCAGTGAAATACTGGCTTCGTGTCATCTCAAGCGTCAGGATATTCAACACGCTGTCCTCAGCACCTTTCACACCAGGTCGCAATGCGGTCATCTCCTGCGCCATCGGACTCAAGCCTGTCGTGTAAGCGTTCCCGTTCTGGATCACCAGCCCCTCGATCCATTCCGGATGCCTTGCGGCCAACCGAAAGCCCACCGGTGCGCCGAAATCAAACAGGTAAGCCACGAAGTGATCCAGTCCCAGCACGCGACAGAAACCCTCCATCACGTCCGCCAGCCGGTCAAAGCTATAGGTGAACGGCCCACCCAGGGTGGAAGGCAGCGGGGCGTCGCTGTGACCGAAGCCAGGGTAGTCCGGCGCGATCAGGTGATAGCGATCGCCCAATGCATCCATCAATCGGCGGTACTGATGCGATGCGGACGGAAAACCGTGAAACAGCAACAAGGTGGGGGCGTCCTTTGGCCCTGTTTCCCGGTAGAAGACCTGGACGCCATCGACATCAACACGGCAATGTGTGACCTGCGGAATGTTCATCAAGACTCCAGAAAGGTGTGACTGTGAAAGATGGCTGCGAAAGCGTTACCTCGCGTGCGGTGGGCGCTCCAGTTCTTCGGGTCACGACTCCCTCGAGTGTCGTGCTACTGTCCTTGGCTTCTGGATAAGCCTACCAGCGCTAACGGCCTGAAAACTGAAAGCCTGTGTGACTTACATTTGTTTATTAGGAGCGTGTCGGCCTCGCCTAGGCCATCCAAGCTAACACGCACCTAACGTATGTGATACGGTCCGTGGCTGCATGTATTGTTATTGACTACTGCACGCTTAACTTCGGCACCGTATTGCCGTCCTCAATTGGAAAAAAATCCTTCAGCAAACTGAAATACGCATCCGTTTCTTCCACCCAGGGCCGGTGTCCGCTGCGCTCAAAGACAACCAGCCTGCTGCTGGCGGCAGGCAAGGCTGCTTTGATTTCACCGGCTATCTTTGGCGTGCCGACACGATCGTAACGGCCGACGCAGATCAGCGTCGGGACCGTGAGGAATTGCATGCGGGGGCGCGGATCGTAGCGCTTCATGGTGCCTCCCACCTGCCACTCCGGATCGTCGCCTATAAAACTAAGGTACACGTTGGAATTCGAGGCGTCCGCCTTGTCGCCGGATTGATAGAGCTTGCTTTCCATGTCCGGATCGCGCCAGTAAATGTCGAGTTCGGTCTTTCCGTACAGATCTTCATATTCATCGGCGCTCGACTTAACCCCGCGCGTCCGGAGCTGCATCAGTTGCTCCCATATCTCGGGAAACTGATTGCGCGCGGTGAAATTTACACTGTCGATATTCTGTTGCCAGCTCTGTGCATTGAGCAAGGTGTCGGATAAGACCAGCCGGGACACATGTTGCGGATACTTTAATGCGTAGGCGAGCGCTGGCATACCGCCGTATGAATGACCGATTACTGAGATTCGTTCATAGCCGAGCGCGATGCGCAGAGCTTCGATGTCTTCCGCGTCGCGTTCTACCGTGTATTCCGAAGAGCGTTGCGGCTCCAATCTATCTGACCGGCCTCTGCCTATGTTATCCAGATACACAACGGTGTGTTCAGCGGCTAGCCGCGAAAACCAAGGGTGAAATGAGGTATGGCTTGAACCGGGGCCGCCGGCGACCAGGAAGACCGGCGAACCGGAACCCTCGGTTTCATAATATATTTTGCCAAATTTCGAAGGAGCAAACTGCCCGTTACCGTGAATCTCTGTCCCGGTCTTCGCAGACGTCTCCAAACTGCCTTGCGCCTGAACGCTTACGGGGAGCCAGGAGCACGTCATTACCGCCAATATAAGTGAGCCGATTCTCAAAACACCGCGCTGGCTTAATTGCGATTTCATTTTTTCCCTTTCGTTTATCGAAAATTGTCGAGATTGAGCTACCTCGTCGCATCACACCTGATTTGCTGGCCATGGAAAAGTACGTAGACACAATTACCTTGTGAACATTGAGCCTGCCGCCAGGAACTGGGCGATGAATGCATCCGCTGGGCATACCCAGGCCGTCAGTCATCAAATCTCAAACGCGACAGGAACGCCTCGTTCAAGGCTCGTCAGCCGGCTTGCCAGGCCCACCGTTGCGAAAGATCGGGCGAGCTCGCTCTGGCTCTCAATGAAATGTTCCCAGCCTTCGTTGTGGATGGCGACGATATCGGTTTGCGGGAAAGCATGCGCAAACTCGATGGCGTCGTTGCTGCCCATGGTCATGTGGAATTTGCCGCGCGGTTGCGCCGCGCCCGTGAAAAGAATCGCCAGCCGGATGTCGAACTTGTCCTTGATAGCCGCGACACCGTCGTACCAAACGGTATCGCCTGATACGTAGATGCTCCCGCTGGAATCTTCAGGAGTCACAACAAAGCCCACGACATCACCGCTGACGGGTTCGATGCCCACGGGGCCATGCCGTGCGGGAGTCGCTGTTACGCGTACGCCTTTCTTTTCAGGTCCGTGAACCACGACGCTTTCCCATGTCTTCAGCCCCTCGACACTGCCGCCGAGCCGGGATGCGCCGGCTGGCGTGGTTAGCACGCGCGGTGCGTGGCTGAGGAAGGCCCGCCCCGAGTGGTCGAGATTGTCCCAGTGGTGGTCATGGCTGAGCAGCACGGCGTCAATCGGAAGTAGCGACGCTGGATCCGTTGCTGGTCCGGTTTGTTTGACCAAGGTGATGGTACCCGCATCATAGGCTTGCGGTTCGTCGAAGGTAGGATCGGTCAGGAGCCTTGAGCCCGCAACCTCGATCAATGCGGTCGGGCCACCAATTAAGGTAAGAACAACTTTCATTGAAGATCAAATCCTTTGCAAAAAATATGGCAAGAAGCACATTATTGCCGCATGGAACTATATCCCAACTTGGCGCCAATCAGCAAGACGCGAACTCGGCATGAGATAGCCGGATTCAATCTTGGGCATGCGACAGACCGGAAATGACCCGAATATGCCCCCGCAATCGGTCCGATGATTGTGCTTGTCGTGTCGGCGTCGTCGCCCAAGTTAACAGCTCGTAATACTGCTTCGTCAAAACTGTCCGTATTGAAAAAGCACCCCAATGCGGCTTCTAATGAATCGACGCAGTATCCGGTGCCTCGAATCTCCGTCTCAGTTTTAGCGATAAAAGATCCGCTTGCCAATTCGATTAATTTTGGTTGTGACGGAATGAAACTGATTTCATCGATCAATTCCCCCTTTTTGCTGACTGCTTTCCGGCGCGAAATGCGGCAATCGTTTTCTGCGTGGTTTGCTCATACATTCCTGGCGAGGGGCAACGGACTCGCTGCCGATCCTGGATCACGTTGGAGCCATTGCAAGAAGATTGGATCACATCGACGGGGCGTGCAGCAGGAATCGAATCATGAGCGATTAAAAAACCAAGGTGTTTTCTGACCAACCGATTTGGTTATTAATTGATGGTAATCGGTTTGATTATATTGCCAGGCCCGTTTATTGCTTTTGCACTCTACAATTTTCTTTAAGGACTGGCTTCAAGAAAATACTATTGTGGGAAATTTTGTTCTCGGTCGGGGGTGGCGGCTATGTGCTTGTCGGCTTGGTTATCCTTATTGTCAGCACGCCCTTTAAGGGAATCAGAATAACGAAAAAAAATAGATTTTCTTTCTTGTAAAACAATCTCAGTTCCGTCACCTGAGCCGCTCATTAGACACAATGCAGGAGGAGTAAGGCTACTAAAGGCTAATCTGACTTCATTCTTCTTCAAGTGCTGGAGAAATGATATCGATAGCCCGCTCACAATGCGGCCTACTAATCATTTCGGTGTCGATCTTTCTATCCAACTCGTTTATTTTTATTTCTCATGCCTACCCCACATTTTTTGACCAGGAACTGCCTTGCTGCACTGATCGTTTCTCTTGCAGCTGCCGGCTGCGGCGGTGGCGATGGCGGTACAACGAGCGGCAAGACCAACAGTAACGCCGACACCACAACGACGGTTGTCGATATTACCGCGGCTATCCTCGCCAATCAGAACATCGCGCTTAGCACCGACTCCGTTATCAATCTACCAGCCGGCGTCACTACTTATACTGGAGTGATCTCGGGCCAAGGAACGCTGCTCTTAAATCCTGCCGCAGGCAGTAGCCATCCGAGCACTTTTGTCCTCACTCAGGCCAGCACATTTATGCTACCCGACAGTCGCCAGATTGAGACAGTGACGAAATCCGTCTATCCTGGTATGGGATATGCTCTGAGCATTACCGGGAGTAATCCTCCTGTGCTGACTATCAATCCTGGCGTAACGCTGCAAATCGGCAGCAATACGAGCGCAGATAACTCGCCGAATATTATCGCCACCTCGGACAGTAAAAACCTGGCAAGTGTGGTTAATGGAGAGCTTAATCTCAACAACATTCTCAACAATGGCGCTATCGTGCTGAACAGTGCCCAGTTCATTTTGCTGGGTGAAATCAGCGGCAGCGGCTCTATCTCACAATTGCCGAACGCTTGGGGCGGCAATTCCATGGGTGGCGTCAACCCATTCTCTGGGGTGCTGGCGTTGAGCGCCGGACAGGATTTCGGGACGAATCACGTCAGCCCATCGATATCCAACGCCAAGGCAGTGGTCAATGAAGGGTCGTGGCTGGTCTGGAGTGCGCCCAACAGCGTTGTGACTGTCACGCAGAATATCTACGAGGCGAGTTTTGGCGGGGATATCAATTTCCATCCCATCGGCAATTCGAGAATCATCATGCGTGGCGTTTATAGCCACACGGATAACAGCCCGCACGGAAGCCCTAATCTGCTCAACCCCGGTTTGAGCGACGCCAGCCTGAATCTGGCGAAAGTGATTTACCGCGGCGGCCCGAATGACGTCAATGGCAACGACGGCAGCTATAGAGGCATCAATATCGAAAGCGGCGGCACGGTCCAGTGGGGAGACGGCACGACGCACGACTTTTTCCTGCCATCCGCGCCGTCGCCGTTCGCGGTGAGTCCGGCGCTGGGAGCAAAGAATGCATATATCAACCTGCATCGAGGCGGCACCCTGGCCTTGAACTACAATGGTCCGGTCTCGCTGAACGCGGGTATCACCGGCGGCGGCGGCGGCCCTGACCGGGACGGCAGTACAGGGACGGGTAATGTCACCATCATGTCGACGACCGGCAACGATGTTACCTTTAGCCAGCCGCAAAATTACAACGGCATTACAACCATCGGTGCCAAGGCAATTTTACGATTGGGAGCTGGCTCGCCGCAGCCTTTGAACTACGACAAATTGGTCTACAACAGCTCGACTCAACAATACGTCAAGAGCACAACGTTGCAGGCAACTTACAACGGCGACAGCAGTTTGCTGACGGCAGAGTCGGCCGGTGGCGCATCGACCGACAGCATCGTGAACGACGGCAGCCTGATTATTCAAAACACAACCGACGCCATCACACTTTCCAATATCAGCGGTAGCGGGACTTTTCTGCAGAACGGTACAGCCAGCACTACCTTGCGTAACAACAGCTTCAGCGGAGCTGCCATCATCAACAGCGGTAGCGTGCTGGCGGCCAGCGCTAATGCTTTCGGCAGCGGGAACCTGACCAATAATGCCGGCCTCGGTCTGGGAAACACGCAATTTGAACTGACATTGGCCGGCAGTTATCAACAAACCGCAAGCGGTTCTTTGACATTGCCAATCAACGGTACCAGCAAAGGCGTCGACTACGGCCATCTGACGGTAGCCGGCCCGGTTGTTTTGGGTGGTGTCCTGGCGTTAAACTTCAGCGGCACTTTCACGAGCGGCCAGAAATTTACATTGATCGACGCCGGTGGCGGCATCACCGGTTCTTTCAGCAATGTTACGAGTTCTGGGCCTGCCGTCGACATCACGTTGAATGGAGCGGTTTTGTATGCGACAGTGAGGTAAAGCTGCAACTAGCACATTGTTAGCCGGCACCGAGGCAAGTTATTGTTCGAGCCAGCCAGCGATGGAATGTACCTATGCGACTGGGGGCGGATGACTAAGACTATTTTCTTAACGTCTTGGCGGTTCCCAATGGAAGTAGCTCGATACTAGTCGGCGGGAAGAATTATCCCCAATTCTATTAGTCGAGGCCCACCATGTGTTCGCCCTTTGGTACCGCAACACGTCGTACATCGTGCCAACCGCGATCACCGGGAACATGCGCAGCTTGAACAAAGTGAATTTCGCGATCCTGCGCCGGTTCGGGCTACGCTATGAGCCACGCTTCACCGATCTCAATGAACAACTTAGCGAAATTTACTGCGCAGCCGATCCTGCGCTGTACGAGCATTGCCTCATCCAACCGTCAGGACGAATCGACCTGACGACGATCCTCGATGAAAAAGAGAACATCGACTGCGTCGTCGCCACCCCGGGGTTAAAGGAGATAACTCAGGGCACACTGATCCGCTAGCTAAGCACCTACACCGATGCAAACCCGACGCGTCGGGCGATCTTTGAATACGACCGGCTGGTGCGCAGCATCTGCACGCTGCGGTACCTGCGCGACCCAAAGCTACAACGCAACAGCACCGTTCACAGAACCGCATCGAATCCTACCATCAGCTGCACTCGGCGATCGCGCAAGTCGGTGGCACGAAGGAGCTGACCGGAAGGACCGACATTGAGATCGAAATCAGCAACCAATGCGCGCGATTAGTCATCCCCCCGCCACGCCTGCCCGCTAAATTGAGCGGTTTTGACCTTACCCCGCTGAGTGCACCAATCGCAAGTTAGTAATTTCGCTGTTTTCAGTGTGATGCAATTGCCGGAATTGGTCCGGGGCCATTTGCCCAAGGGCACTGTGCGAGCGAACCGAGTTGTAATCAATTCGCCATACTTCGATGCGTTCACGGGCCTCTTGCAGGTTGCGAAACGCATGCTGGTTTAAACATTCTTCGCGCAATCGTCCATTAAAGCTCTCGATGTAGGCATTTTCGATAGGTTTTCCTGGCCGAATAAATTGTAGCTTCACACTGCACTGGTGTGCCCAGGAATACGTTTCCCTTTATTGCTTATACAGCGTTGCTCGCCGCAGCAGATCCATCAGGATCTGCGGGATTTGAATTTCGAGGGATATTACGATAGAGAGGCAGCCTTCGCTAGGGTATGGCGGGCGGTTCAAACTGACCGAGTCAATTCAGCAAGCAAAAGAACAAACTGGATTTTCGTTGTTTCGAATTTTGAGTGCAGTGATTCGGGCCTGTTCAAGTTAAACGAGACTGTCCAGTCGGTGTTAGCGCTAACAAAATTTGTCATTTTTTTTGTTTTTCGATTAACTTTCTGTCCATATCCTGGTGGCACAACTTCGAATCACCTTCGGCCTTTTCGCCTGAATTCGTTCTACTGCGTGTTCGGTATTCGACGTGGCACGGATAGTGCTGACATGTTTCCTTGTGACAACTATCGCATGCGAAAAATATGACATCTCTTTTTAAAAAACAATTCTTTATAACGATCTCTGCCTGCCTGATACTCAGCGCGTGTGGTGGCGGCACGAGTGATGCCGGAACAGGCTCTTCCTCAACCGGCACGGGGACCACTTCAGCCGGCACAGGTTCCACGCCAACCGGCACGGGTTCCACGCCAACCGGCACGGGCTCTACGCCAACCGGCACGGGGTCTACGCTAAATAATGGATCCGGTGGCAGCTCGACCGGCAGCGCGGCGGCCACCTGGACCAGCGTCAAGTGGGGCGGCGGCGGCTATGTCGACGGCCTGATCTATCATCCGACGTCGCCGAACGTCTTGTATGCCCGGACGGACGTTGGCGGCGCCTACCGCTGGAACCAGACCACGTCGCAATGGGCGCCCATCACCGATGGCCTGCGTTTCGGCCAGGCCGAGTCCGCCTTCCACGACGTCGAAAGCATCGCCCTCGATCCCACCAACGACCAGCTCGTCTACTTGGTCGGGGGCAATGGCGGCAATGGTCGGCTGTATATTTCCGGCGACAGCGGCAACAGTTGGACGTGGGTCAGCCTGCCGTTCACGGTGAACGGCAACGGTGAGGGTCGGGCGATCGGCGAGCGCCTGATGCTCGATCCGACCAATCCGTCGACGATGTTCTACGGTTCGCGCAATGCCGGCCTGTGGAAGAGCGCGGACTCGGGCCACACCTGGGCGCAGGTCACGGGCTTGTCTTCCTATACGATGAACTCGACCGCGATCGGCATCGAGCAGATCATCTTCGACAATGGGAACGTGGGCGGCGGCCAGACGACCTGGAACATGTGGGCTGCGGTCGCTCCCGACTACGCCAACGCGGCGGGCCTGACCTCGACCTTCTACCGGTCCAGCAACGGCGGCTCTTCATGGACGCCGGTGGCGGTGCCGGCCGCGGTCGCCGGGTATTACATTCCGCACTTCGCGCGCGCCGCCGATGGGATGTACTACGTGGTGTTCAACAAGAACGCAGGCCCGGGCGGCGACGGTCCCGGCTACCTCTACAAGTATAGCGGTCTTAGCGGCGTCTGGACCTTGCTTAGCACCACCATCACGGGCGGCTACGGCGGCGTGTCGGTCTACGGCAGCGGCCCGGGCACTCGCGTCGCGCTGGCTGTGACCGATACCTGGACCGATTTCCCCGGCCAGAAGATCACCCAGTTGTCCGACGACGCCGGTAGCACCTGGCGCGAAATCGAGTCCCAGATGCCTCACACGCAGACCACCTCCGGGTACTGGGGCTGGAACGATGACGTCGAGATCGATCCGAACAACCGCGACCACATCATGCACCTTGACGGCCCCGGCGTCTGGGAGACGATGAACGCCTCGTCGGCGACACCGAGCTGGACCCTGAAGGTGAACGGCATCGAGGAGACTGTCATCCTGGCCGTCACCACCCCGCCAGCCGGTGCGACGTACAAGCTCATCAGCAGCGCGGGCGACATCGGCACCTGGGTCCAGACGGACCTCGCGACGATGCCGGCCAAAGGTCCCACCACGGGCTGGACCAATGGCAATTCGGCCGACATGAGCTGGTCCGATCCGCAATACATTGCCGCTGTCGCCACCACGAACGGGTCCGGCGGTGCAGGATACGGGTACTGGTCGGGCGACGGCGGCGCCACGTGGGCGAACTTCGCCACCCTGCCTGCCGGCGCCGCGGCCGATGGGCGCGAAGCGTCCAACATCGTTGTCACTGCACGCAACAAGGCGATCTGGGCGCCGTCCAATGCGGTGCCGTCCTACACCACCGACAACGGCGCCAGCTGGACGGCGACGAATCTCCCCGCGCTGACAGTGTTCGGCGGCTGGACGCGCGCCTACCGGCTTGCGGTGGACCGCAAGAACCCGAACAAGGTCTACGCCTACGATTCGGGCGGTGTATGGTGGTCGGGAACGCCAGGCAGGGTCTATGCCTCGACGGATGGCGGCCATACTTTCACGCTGAGCCAGGGCTCGGTGTCGGCGGGGCTGCGCGCCAATCCGTGGCACGCCACCTCGATGGCCGTCAATCCGAACGTCGAGGGCGATGTCTGGCTGGCTGACGGCGATACCGTGTACCACTCGGTCGACTCGGGCGCCACTTGGACCAAGCTCAACAACTTCGCGTCTATCTTCAGCAACGGCAACGGCTCGCCCGACGCGCAGGGCGCCAGTGTGGTGGCCCTGGGCAAGGCAGCCGTTGGCGCGCCGTACTCGGCCGCAATCTACGTGGTAGGCGTGATCAACGGCCAGTGGGGCGTGTGGGAGTCCGACAATGCAGGCAGCACCTGGACCCGCTTTAACGACGATACCCACCAGTTTGGCGGTATCGGCGTGATGACGGCTGACTGGAACGTCTACGGCCGGATCTACGTCAGCGGCACGGGCCGCGGCTTGCTGTATTCCAATTAAGATCGCCTGATCGCGGGTGGACGAGGGCGGCTGCGGTCGCCCTTGTTATTTTGGGTCGCTGGATAGCGACGCTGGCGCGGTTGACGCCCTGGCGCAATCCGCCGGGCATCTTGGCCCAGATGGCGTGCTACGGCAAGACGGTCAAAAGCTGTTGGAACGGTGAGAAAAAAGGGATTCTGAAATTTCCGCCGGTTTGGGCGTAGAACCTCAGTTAATGAGCCAAACTAGAGGATTGAACCGACACCATGAGCCGGCGCGCGCAGTCATCCCCCGCCACGCCTGCCCGCTAAATTGGGCGGTTTCGACTCAAATTTCCGAAAGTGACGCACATAGCAGAAACCCGCCGGCGCAGGGCGAAAATACGTTGCGAGAGTGAGACGCAAAACGACGCACGCGGTGGGGTAACACTGAGCGGGATAGTGTGAGCGGGGAAAAGCTGATTTTAGTACCCAGATTAGCCGCGATATAGCGGCGTATCCTGACACATTAGGAGACACAAAAACAAGAGGGGCGGAGGGATTTTGGAATTTTTGAAACGTTAAAAAACAGTGCGGCGCATCAGTTGAAATTGCAGGTCGCAATTTTTTGCATTATTTCCAGATCCTTGTTTGATTAACGACGATGTTACCGCAAGCAGGCAATGAAGTAGAGCCATAAGATTTTCTTTAGCCTTGCCGAAATTATTCTCGCTTGTGGATAATCCGCCAACAGGGGATATTTCCGTCTTCACAAGACTTCATGCGATATCCGCAAAAAACCATGAGCAAATTGAAACTACTGTCCTTTTCAGCCTGTATTCTCGCCGCCGGCAGCTGTGCCGCCGCCAGCCTCGACCAGTCCGGCATCAAGGCTACCGTAGACAGCGCCATCCAGCCGCTGATGCAGAGCTACGGCATCCCGGGCATGGCGGTCGCCGTCACCATCGATGGCCAGGATTATTTCTATAACTATGGCGTCATGTCGAAGGAAACCCGGCAACCCGTTACCAACAAGACGCTCTTTGAAATCGGCTCGCTGAGCAAGACTTTCACGGCAACGCTGGCTTCTTATGCCGAGGTCGACGGCAAGCTCTCGTTAAGCGACAGCGCCAGCAAATACCTGCCGTCCCTGCGCGGCAGCAGCTTTGACAATGTCAGCCTGCTGAGCTTGGGAACGCACACTGCCGGCGGCCTGCCGCAGCAAGTCCCGGACAATATCGGCAATACCGAACAGCTGATGGATTATTTCAAGCATTGGCAGCCGGCCCATGCCGCCGGCACATACAGGAAATATTCAAATTTGAGTATCGGGTTGCTCGGCATGATTACCGCCAAGAGCATGGATATGTCTTTTGAGGACGCTATTGAAAAGAAGCTTTTCCCCGAATTGGGAATGACGCACAGCTATATCAATGTGCCAGCCGGCCAGATGCAGGATTATGCCCAAGGCTACACCTCAAAAGATGTCCCGGTCAGGGTGAATCCAGGCGTGCTGGCGTCTGAAGCCTACGGCGTGAAATCCGGTTCGGCCGACTTGATCCGCTTCATCGGCGCCAACATGCAGGCAATCAAGCTTGAAGCGAAATTGCAACGCGCAATCACCGGCACGCACACGGGATATTTCGGTTCGGGAGAATTTACGCAGGACCTGATCTGGGAACAATATGCCTATCCGTTAGAACTGAAGCAGCTGTTGGCAGGCAACGCCACCACCTCCCTCTACGACGAATTGCCAGCTGCGAGGCTCACCCCTCCGCTGCCTCCGCAAGCAGACGTGCTGATCAACAAGACCGGCTCCACCAATGGCTTTTCAGGCTACGTGGCTTTTGTGCCGGCCAAAAAGATCGGCATCGTGATCCTGGCGAATAAATCCTATCCCATCGACCAGCGGGTCACTGCGGCGTACCGGATATTGACCCGGCTGGATAGCGAGGCCGCATCGAAAAATTGACCGTCAGCCCCTAAGGAATCGAATCGGCTGGCGCTGGCGGCGCGGCGGCGCAATTCCGGCCGCGCCGACTTTACTCCCAAGAAAGCCTTGGAATCCGGTAATATTCTCGTATCGATTTGTCATCAGGCATATCAGAGTCAATCTACCAGAGACCACATGCGAATTGCCAAACTACCCGCCAGGCTTTCCCTCTGCTTGCTGGCCCTGACCCTCGCAGCCTGCTGCCGGACCAGCCAGACCAACTGTGAGGCAACCACGCCGAATACCGAAGCCGGCAGCACCGACGGCAGCGGCAGCAAGGTCCGTTTCAACCAGCCTGGCGCCATCGCCGTCGATGCCGGCGGCAACCTGTTCGTAGCCGATACCGCCAACAACACCATCCGCAAGATCACCGCCGCCGGCGATGCGAGCACGCTGGCCGGCAGCGCCGGCAATAGCGGCAGCAGCGACGGCAACGGCAGCCTGGCGCGCTTCAACCAGCCGGGCGGCATCGCTGTCGATGCAGCCGGCAACCTGTACCTTGCCGACACCCAGAACCATACGATCCGCATGGTCACCAGCGCCGGCTTGGTGACCACCATCGCCGGCCGCGCCGGCCAGGCCGGGCAGGATGACGGCACGGCGGGCAACGCACGCTTCAACCAGCCTTGGGGCGTGACGCGCGATGCCGCCGGCAATCTCTACGTGACCGATACCGGCAACGCCACGGTGCGCAAGATCACCGCGGCGGGCGTGGTGACGACGCTGGCGGGCAGCGCCGGCAACCAGGGAAGCTCCGACGGCGCCGGCACCCGTGCGCAATTCAACCTGCCGCGCGGCATCGCTCTCGACAGCGCAAGCAACCCCGCAGCCAACCTGTATATCGCCGATACCGGCAACAACACGATCCGCAAGATTGACCAGAACGGCGGCGTCAGCACCCTGGCCGGAACCGCAGGCAGCTCAGGCAGCGATGACGGCAGCGGGCAGCGCGCCCGTTTCAGCCAGCCGTACGGCCTTGCAATAGACAGCGCCGGCAACATCCGCATCAGCGACAACGGCAACCAGCTGATCCGCACCGTGTCCGTGACCGGCGTGGCCAGCACCCTGGCCGGCGCGGCCGGAACCGCGGGCGACGCCAACGGCAGCGGCAGCAAGGCCAGCTTCAACCAGCCCAAGGGCATCGCTGCCGATGCGGCCAACAGCATCTATGTAGCCGACACCGGCAACAACCTGATCCGCAAAGTGACGACCGATGGCCAGGTCAGCACCTTGTTCAGCAGCGGCAGTTCTTCATCCTGCCTGTGCCTTTTCAAGTTCTAGCGCACAGCCCGCCGGCAACGCCTGCCTTGCCTCAATAACAAGCCCTGCGGGCGGCTTCCGCCGCCCCTGCTCCTCTCCGCGTACAAATCGCAACAAACGCGATAAGCCTGTTGACATTGCCCCGGCCCCATCTGTAGTATGCATATACATGGATGCATATGCATCAAAAAGGACTGCCCATGATGAAAAACGAATGCAGCTGCACGACGCTGCGCCAGCTGACGCGCAAGATGACCAATATCTACGATCATTATCTTGCCGCCGACGAACTCACCATCAGCCAGTATTCATTGCTGGCAAGGATCGGCAAATACGGTCCGATCGGGGTGATCCCGCTGGCGCACAACATGGGCATGGACCGCAGCACCATGAGCCGCACGCTCAAGCCCCTGATCAGCGCCGGCTGGATCGAGACCGTCGACCTGCCGCTGGAGATGCTGACCGACAAGCGCTCCTTCGGCGTCCGCCTGAGCGCGGAAGGCGAGCGCAAGTGGCGGCAGTCCAAACCCAACTGGCGCAAGGCGCAAGATGTCATCAATACGATATTGGGCGACCAGACCCATCATGCGCTGATGAGCCTGGTCGATGATGCAAACGTGAAATTCGAACAAAGCGAAAACGCCATTTTATGAACCAGACCATACAAGCCATCATGTCGCGCACACGTTTCAGCTACGTGTGGATCATCGTCGGCATCACTTTCCTCGTATTGCTGGCCGCCGCCGGCATCCGCGCCACGCCGTCGGTCATGATCCTGCCGCTGGAACATGAATTCGGCTGGAGCGTCACCACCATCTCTTTCGTCATTTCGGTCAACATCGCACTGTACGGCCTGATCGGGCCGTTCTCGGCGGCAGCCATGCAGCGCTACGGCATCCGCCCTATCGTGCTGGGGGCGCTGGTGCTGCTGGCAGTCGGCACTTTCGTCAGCACCTTCATGACCATGCCCTGGCACATGGTGCTGGCCTGGGGCATCCTGGTGGGAGCCGGCAGCGGCGTCGCCGCCAATACGCTGGCGGCCACCATCGTCAGCCGCTGGTTCGAAACCCGGCGCGGACTGGCGATGGGCTTGCTGACCGCCAGCTCGGCCACCGGCCAGATGGTGTTCCTGCCCTTGATGGCGTACATGGTCGAACATTTCGGCTGGCGCTCGGTAGCCATCCTGGTGGCCAGCGTAGCGGCGCTGGCGATCCCGCTGGTGGCAGTGTTCCTGCCGGAGCGGCCGCAGGACATCGGCATGAAACGCTACGGCCAGTTTGAAGAGCTGCCGCCGGACACGGCCAGCAAATCCAAGAATCCTTTATCCATCGCCTTCGAAGCCTTGGGGAAAGCGGTGAAAATCCGCGACTTCTGGCTGCTGTTCTTCAGCTTCTTCATTTGCGGCATGAGCACCAACGGTTACATCGGTTCGCATTTCATCGCCATGTGCGGCGACTATGGCATTTCCGCCGTCGGCGGCGCCAGCATCCTCGCCACCATGGGCCTGCTCGACCTGTTCGGCACCACCATGTCAGGCTGGCTGTCGGACCGTTTCAATGCGCGCGTGCTGCTGTTCTGGTATTACGGCCTGCGCGGCATTGCGCTGATTTTCCTGCCGCACGCCTTCGGCCTCAGTTATTTCGGGCTGCCGGTCTTCGCACTGTTTTACGGCCTCGACTGGATCGCTACCGTGCCGCCGACGGTTCGCCTGGCCAACGATGTGTTCGGCCGGCTGGCCGCACCTATCGTGTTCGGCTGGATCGTCGCCGGCCACCAGCTGGGCGCCGCCAGCGCCACCATGCTGGCCGGCTCGCTGCGCAACAGCCTGGGCAGCTACACCTTGTCGTCGGTATTGATGGGCGCGGCTTGCATCGTCGCCGCGGTGATGGTGTTGCGCATCAAGGGCCACCATGCCGGCGGCGACCTGATACCGGCCATGCCTGTAACGAATCGTTAAGAGCGCCCTGTTTCTTTCCTTCGCCAAGGAAAGAAGCAGGCTGGCTGCGCCAGGCACGCCACTGCTGCCAATACACCTGAACAAATTACGATATCAAGCGCTTTCCTGCCGCTTACAAACCGTTTTGTAACTTAGCCCCGCCATTACCATTCGGTATCCACAAATAGTTACAACCTGATACGAAACGTTACCTCACTGCAAGAACCTGCGCACTAGAATCTGTATAAATCATATATACAAAGACGTTTTGTGCAACGTTCCATAAATTCATGCAAAAAAAAGAGGCGTTATGGGTAGTCGTTTCAACAACCTGACGGTCGTCGAAAGCGAGACCCTGCAGAGGGCATTCCGGGCGGAAGATTTGCATCCGCAACTCTTCGCAGTGACCCGGACCGATCGCGCAAAACTGAACGGCCATGCTGCCAAGGTCATATGGCTCACCGGCCTGTCCGGTTCAGGCAAATCGACTATCGCCAATGCCCTTGCGATGGAATTGCACGCAATGGGCAGGCATTCCTACATCCTCGACGGCGATAACGTCCGCGCGGGGTTAAACAGGGACCTGGGATTTTCCGACGCCTGCCGCGCCGAAAACATGCGCCGCATATCCGAAGTCGCCAAACTGATGATGGATGCAGGACTGATCGTTATCACCGCGTTCATTTCGCCGTTTCACAAGGAACGGGAAATGGCCAGGGAGCTGATTGGCGACGCCGATTTTATCGAGGTATATATCAACACACCGCTGGCTGTGTGCGAGCAAAGAGACCCAAAAGGCTTGTACCGGAAAACAAGGTCAGGGCAGTTGAAGAACATGACCGGCATCGACAGTCCCTACGAAGCTCCAGAACACCCAACCGCAGTTATTGACTGCGGCGCCACCACGGTTGAGGCGGGAGTCGGCCTCCTCCTCAACCTGCTTGATCGATCGTCGAAATGATTAATCCGCATTCCATCGGGGAGGATGACAATCCTCCCGTCATCATCCATTACCACATCTTCAAGAATGCAGGCAGCAGTCTGGATCTGGCGCTGCAGCAGCATTTCGGAAATCAATGGACGACCTACGAAGGCAGTCACGCGCACGATCTGAGAACGAGCGCGGACATAGGCAAGTTCCTGAAAGCCAATCCAGCGATAAGAGCGCTGTCCAGCCATCTGGCGCGGCCGCCGCTGCCGCATGGCAATGCGCTGCCGATCGTTTTCTTGAGGAATCCGCTGTTACGGGCTCGCTCAGTGTACGAATTTACCCGCAAGGATCCGGGGCAGCCATTCAGGGAAGCAACGACAGGTACTTTTGCAGACTACCTTGACTGGGCTTTATCCGGCGCGCCGGGCGGCGTCGTGATTCGCAACTACCAGGTCATCCATCTGTCTTCAGCGTCCTTTGCCGACCAAGGCATACTCGCTGCGCAGGCAAGCGATGCAGACCTGCTGGAAGCACAGGCGCTCCTGCAAAGCTGGAAAGCGATAGGCATAGTCGAGAAATACGCACAATCGCTCGAGGTTATCGAGCATGCATATCGCCAGGTTTTCCCGCAGCTGGCGCTGCAACCGGAACACGTCAATCGCTCAGATACGACAAGCCGGGAAGATAGCATCAGGGACGAAATCGGCGAACGCCTGTATCTGGAGTTCAACCGGCAAAACCAACTGGACAACCAGCTGTATCGATACGCCACGGAGAGACTTGCAGATTTGTGCGCTGCCTACGAGGTAGGTCAAGCGTATGAAGCTGCGTAGCCGGCAAAGGCGCAGCCTGCCGGTTCCTTGAATCAGCCGTGGCCTGGCCTGGCCTGCACGGCCCTCACGATGTCGTCGGTCATTTGCCGCGAATTCATGATGACCGTGTGGATGGTGGGCAGCAGCTGCACCGGTATTTCCCCCAGCTGTACTTCCTTGACCGACAGGATGCCGTCGTTCGGCTCGTCGCCGAACGGCATCCAGTTGCCGCGCGGCCCCTTGGTGCCGGCATACACGCGCAACGGGATATCCGGAACCGGCAAGGTATCCATGAAATCCTGGCGCGCCAGCAACTGCCCCATCTCGCCGGTCAGCAACCTGAACAGGCGCCACTGCGCCAGCTTCATGGCGTAGCTGGAAGCCTTGGTCGGCGGCGCCAGGAACACGCCCAGTTCCGGCTGCCGCGCCAGGTGCGGCAATGCGGCCCGCGTCAAGACACAGCCGAGCGAATGGCCGATGACGATGAAGCGCTGGTCGCCGGTGCGCGCCGCAATGAATTTGCGCAAGCGTTCGACGCAGGGCAGCCAGCGCTCAAAGGCGGCCGAATAGGCAAACAGATGGGTTGTCATGCCGGCCGCGCGCAGACGTTTGGCGAGCAGCAGCATCGATACCGGCGTGCGCCCCATGCCATGCACCAGGATGGCGTGTACGCCGGCGCTACCGGGCCGTTGGGCGTCCATGGCTGCGGCTAATCTTTCTTTTGCAGCTGCTTTTCAAAAGCGACATCCAGCTTGCTGATGCGCTTCGGTTTTTGCGGTCCGTAAGCGTTGACGAACTTGACGAAATCGTCCAGCTCCAGCGCTTCGCTCAAGCGGATCGGCGCTTCGAAGCCGGCGTTCTGCGTCAGGTAAAACAATTCCTCCGCGGTCCTCACCATTGAATAGCGTACATCGGTGCTGCGGGCATTGAGACGTTCGACCGCCGCCGTAGCTCGGGTTGATCTCATTGCGTTCTCCTGGTATTTGACATCTGTTCCAACATTCCTTCGTCTACAGTTCGCGCTGGCTGGCGAAATGGCGGCGCCGTCCGTCCAGCGGATCGGCGAAAGCGATTTCGCGCGCCAGCAGTTTCAAGGGCGCCGACAAGTCATCGCCTTTGCATGGATGGGCGTCGGGATAAAAGGCATCGTTGATGATCGGTATCCCCAATGCTGCCATATGCACGCGCAGCTGATGTTTCTTGCCGGTCAGCGGCTGCAGCCGGTAAAGACTGCAGCTCGCGCGCTGCTCGATCAGCTCGATGCGGGTTTCCGAATTGGGCTCGCCGTCCACTTCCTGCATCCGGAAAAAAGGCGTGCCGTCCACCATGCGGCTGCGGTAGACCAGAGGCAGCGCCAGGTCCGGCGCGGCCGGCGCCAGCGCCTCGTAGGTCTTCTCGACCAGCCGTTGCTGGAACAGCGACTGGTAGGCGCCGCGGCTGGCCATGTCGTGCGAAAAGATCACGACGCCGGCGGTTTCCCGGTCCAGCCTGTGGATCGGCGTCAGGTCGGCCAGCCCGGTCTTTTTTTTCAGGCGCACCAGCAAGGTCTCGTGCAGGAAACGCCCGCTCGGGATCACCGGCAGGAAATGCGGCTTGTCGGCCACCAGTATCCGCTCATCCTGGTACAGGATGATTTCTTCAAACGGGATCGGCGTTTCGGCCGGCAATTCGCGATAATAAAAAATGCGGGCGCCGCGCCGGTAAGGACTGTCCGGCGCCAGCCGCGCGCCGTCGCCGTCGACCACCTCGCCGCGCGCCATGCGCGCCACCCAGGTGGCGCTGCCGACAGCCGGGAATCGCTGTTCCAGGAAACTCAGCAAATCAGGCCATTCGCCCGCCGGCAGCCACAGATAGCTTGGTGCAACGCCATCGACCACCGGCAGCGGCTGGCGTTGCGGCGCCATCACAGTACCCGTTGCCAATAACCGACGTCGATCCAGCGATCGAATTTCTTGCCGACCTGGGCGAAATGCGCCACCTTTTCGTAGCCCATTTTTTCGTGCAAGGCGACGCTAGCGGCATTCGGCAAGGCGATGCCGCCGATCACCACATGCACCGGCAATTTCTGCAGCTCGGCGATCAAGGCCCGGTACAGTGCGCTGCCGAGCCCCTTGCCGGCAGCGTCAGGCGACAGGTATACCGAAGTCTCCACCGCATGCTGGTATGCCGCGCGCGTACGCCATTTGGTGGCGTACGCGTAGCCGAGGATCTGTTCGTTTTCGACGCATACCAGCCACGGGAAGCTGGCGGTGATATCCAGGATGCGATGTTTTATCTGCTCGAGCGTCACCGGTTCGGTTTCGAAACTGATGAAGGTATCGCGGATGTAAGGATTGTAAATGTCGCAAATGGCGGCGGCATCGGCAATGGCGGCCGGACGGATTGTATGGGTCATGGCAAAAAACTCAGCTTATACGGGTGAATGCACAATCATACCGCGCAATCGCCCGCGCCGAGGACATCGGCCAAATACGCCGCATCAAGCCAGCAAGGCTTCCCTGATCTGCTGCAGGGAAGCAGGATCTTCGATCGTGGTCAGGTCGCCCGGATCGCGTCCCTCGCAGATCGCCTGGATCGAACGGCGCAGCAGCTTGCCGGAACGGGTTTTCGGCAGCAGGCTGACCACATGCACCCGCGCCGGCCGGCCGACGCTGCCGATCTGCTTGTCGACCACGCCCATGATCTCCGCTTCCAGCGCAGCCCGCGCCTGCGCCGTATCGACCGCCTGCCGCGGAATCACGAAGGCCACCGCCACCTGCCCTTTCAGCTTGTCTTCGACGCCGACCACGGCCACCTCCGATACATTCGGATGGCTGGAAATGCTTTCCTCAATTTCGCGGGTGCCCAGCCGGTGGCCGGCGACATTGATGACATCGTCGGTGCGTCCGAGGATGAAGTAATAGCCGTCGTCGTCGCGGATGCCCCAGTCGAAGGTTGAATAGGCGCGGTTGCCCGAGCCCGGCACTTGCGTGGCCCAATAGGTATCGATGCAGCGCTGGTCGTCGCCATAGATGGTTTGCATGCAGCCCGGCGGCAACGGCCATTCGATCACCACCACGCCTTTTTCATTGGCGCCGCATAACTCGCCGGTGGTTTCGTTCAACAGCCGCACCTTATAGCCGTACATCGGCACGCCAGGGCTGCCCAGCTTGCCCGGCCTGCTGTCGACATTCCTGGCGATGGTCATGATCGGCCAGCCGGATTCGGTCTGCCAATAGTTGTCGACGACGGGCACCCCGAGCGCCGATGCAATCCAGCTGGAAGTGGTTTCGTCCAGCGGCTCCCCGGCCAGGTACAGCGCCTGCAAGGACGACAGGTCGTACTTCTGCATCAGCTCCGGAGGCTGCTTTTTCAGCACCCGGATCGCGGTCGGCGCCGAAAACATGCGGGTCACCTTGTACTTTTCAACGATGCTCCACCAGACACCGCCGTCGGGACGGATCGGCAACCCCTCATACAGCACCGTCGCCATGCCCGCGATCAACGGCCCGTAAACGATGTAGGAGTGGCCGACCACCCAGCCGATGTCGGAGGTGCAGAAAAATGTCCCGCCCGGCTTGCTGCAAAAGATGGTGTCCATGGAGGTCGCCAAGGCCACCGCGTAACCTCCCACATCGCGCTGCACGCCCTTGGGCTTGCCGGTGGTTCCCGAGGTGTACAGGATGTAAGAAGCTTCGTTAGATTCCAGCCAGGTCACCGGCACCTTGGCGTCGATATGCTGCTGCCGCAGCTCGGCATAATCGACATCCCGCCCAGCGGCCAGCGCCATCGGCGCCAGGCTGCGGTTGACCAGCAGCACGTGCGCCGGCTGATGCCGGGCCAGCTTGATTGCTTCGTCCAGCAAACCCTTGTACGGCAATATCTTGCCGGCGCGCGAACCGGCGTCGGCCGAGACGATCAGCTTGGGCGTGGCATCGTCGATGCGGCTCGCCAGGCTGTTCGAAGCGAAGCCGCCGAACACCACCGAATGGATGGCGCCGATGCGGGCGCAGGCCAGCATGGCGAATACCGCCTCGGCGATCATCGGCATGTAGATCAAGACCCGGTCGCCGCGTGCCACGCCCAACCCATGCATGATAGCGGCCATGCGGTTGACCTCTGCATGCAGTTCGCGGAAGGAATAGGTCTTTTCAGTGCCGGTCTCGGTGGAAATCGCGATCAGGGCCGGCTGCTCGCCGCGCGTCGCCACCCAGCGGTCGACCGCGTTGTGGCACAGGTTGGTGGCGCCGCCGGCAAACCACCTGGCGAACGGCGGCCGGCTGTCGTCGAGCACTTGCGAGAACGGGTGGTGCCAGTCGATGCGCCTGGCTTGCTCGGCCCAGAAGGCGGACGGATCGTCGATCGAGCGCTGGTAAAAGGTGGCGAAACTCATGCTGTCTCCTCGCTTCTTGAAAAGAATCGTAGGGCTGGAAGGCGAACGCCTTCCGCCTTGCATGCTTCTGCGGCATGTCTTGGCAAACCACTGCGGACAAATGCAACAGCGCCCCGTCAAAGCGGGGCGCTGCCTGGTTTAGATCACATACAGGTCAACATATTCGTTGACTGCCATGTCTTCCAGTTTTTTCTGGTCCAGCGACACTTCCAGTATCTTCTGCTGCTGCTTGGCCGACAGCTGGCGCGCCAGGTTGACCTTGAACTTCGCTTCCAGCAGCGGAATGCCATCCTTGCGGCGGCGTGCGTGGCCGATCGGATATTCGACCACGATTTCCTTGAGTTTCTTGCCATCCTTGAATTCCACGGTCAGCGCATTAGCGATAGAACGCTTCTTTGGATCGTGGTAATCCTTGGTGAATGCCTTGTCTTCGACGCAGACGATCTTGTCGCGCAAGACGTCGATACGCTTGTCGGCGGCGATCTTGTCTTCATAGTCGCCGGCTGTCAGGCGGCCGAAAATCAGCGGCACCGCAACCATGTACTGGATGCAGTGGTCGCGGTCGGCCGGATTGTTCAGCGGCCCCTTCTTGTCGATGATGCGGATGCAGGCTTCATGGGTGCGGATGGTGATTTTCTTGATGTCTTCCACCGACTTGCCGGCCTTGGCCAGTTCGGCATGCAAGGTCATGGCCGCTTCCACCGCGGTCTGCGAGTGGAATTCGGCCGGGAAGGAAATCTTGAACAGCACGTTTTCCATCACGTACGATTCATACTTGCGCTGGAACTTGAAGGGCTGGCCTTTGAACAGCACGTCGTAAAAACCCCAGGTCTTGGCGGTCAGCACCGACGGGTAGCCCATTTCGCCGCTCTTGGCGATCAAGGCCAGGCGCACCGCGCGCGAAGTGGCGTCGCCGGCTGCCCAGGATTTGCGCGAGCCGGTGTTCGGCGCATGGCGGTAGGTGCGCAGCGACTGGCCGTCGACCCATGCCAGCGATACCGCGTTGAGGATTTCTTCACGCGTCAGGCCCATCATTTCGGCCACTACCGCGGTCGACGCAACCTTGACCAGCACCACGTGGTCGAGGCCGACCTTGTTGAAAGAATTCTCGAGGGCGATGCAGCCCTGGATTTCGTGCGCCTTGATCATCGCGGTCAGCACATCCTTCATCTTCAGCGGCTTCTTGCCGGCAGCGATGGCGTTGCGCGAGAGCCAGTCGGCGGTAGCCAGGATACCGCCCAGGTTGTCGGATGGATGACCCCATTCCGCTGCCAGCCAAGTGTCGTTGAAATCCAGCCAGCGGATCATGGCGCCGATGTTGAAGGCAGCCTGGATCGGATCGAGCTGGAACTGGGTGCCCGGCACTTTGGCGCCGTTAGGCACCACGGTGCCCGGCACGATCGGTCCCATCAGCTTTTTGCAAGCCGGATACTCCAACGCTTCCAGGCCGCAGCCCAGGGTATCGATCAGGCAGTTGCGGGCGGTATCGTAGGCTACTTTGGATGTGATCTTGTATTTGGTCACGTAGTCGACGATATCGACCAGCACTTTGTCGTATTTTGGGCGGACGTTGGAGATGTGAGCGGACATTGTTTTCCTTGATGATGAAAAATTAAAACGAACAATTACAACCAAAAAAAATTACAGCAGAAATACCCCGCCGCCGCTCCTGCAACGCCGTCCCGGTTCAGGGCATCAGCGCAGCTTGCACTCGTTGGCCAGTTGCTGTCCCAGCTTGGAATTGAGCAGCATCGACTTGGCCGGGATCTGGATCCACACCAGGCCGCTGGCCTTGTCTTCCAGGCGCACCGCGCCGGTGGTGGTGCTGACCGTGGTCATCGGATAGCTGCGGCCTTTCCAGGTCAGCTTGACATCGCTGCCGGCGCCGGCCAGGTCGACCCGGTTGCCCAATTCGCAATAGAAATTACCGGTCAGCAGGCTTGCCGACGGCGCCGGCTCCAGCTTCAGGAGGTTCGGCAAAGCCGGGGCCGGCTTGGTATCGGCCAGCGGCACGCTGGAGCCGCAGGCAGCCAGCAAGGCGGTAAGTGTCAAAGCGGAAGCGATACGGTAAGTATTCAATGCGTTAAAAGCGATCATATGGTCCCGGCCCTAAGGCGTTAATTGAGTAAGCAGCGGATAGTTTCCATCGCTTACGCGATGGAAACATCTATTGGCTCGCTCCTGCGCCAGTATTGCCATTTTGCATACGGGCGCTATTTGCGTTTGCCAATCGGAACAAATTTTAAATCTTCTGGGCCCACATAATTCGCCGATGGACGAATAATCTTGTTGTCTATCCTTTGCTCGATAATGTGCGCCGCCCAGCCGGAGGTGCGGGCAATCACGAACAACGGCGTAAACATGGCGGTCGGCACACCCATCATGTGATACGAAACGGCCGAAAACCAGTCCAGGTTGGGGAACATTTTCTTGATGTCCCACATCACCGTTTCCAGCCGCTCGGCGATATCGAACATTTTCAGGGAGCCGGCATCCTTGGACAGGTTGCGCGCCACTTCCTTGATCACCTTGTTGCGCGGATCGGAGATGGTGTACACCGGATGGCCGAAGCCGATCACCACTTCCTTGTTTTCGACGCGCTTCTTGATGTCGGCTTCTGCCTCGTCCGGGTTGTCGTAGCGCTTCTGTATCTCGAATGCGACTTCGTTGGCGCCGCCGTGCTTGGGGCCACGCAAGGCGCCGATGGCGCCGGTGATGGCCGAATACATGTCGGAGCCGGTGCCGGCAATCACGCGGCCGGTAAATGTCGACGCGTTGAATTCATGTTCGGCGTAGAGGATCAGCGAAGTGTGCATCGCTTGCTCCCACAGCGCGGACGGTTTTTCGCCGTGCAGCAGGTGCAGGAAATGGCCGCCTATCGATTCGTCGTCGGTTTCGGTTTCGATGCGCTTGCCGTTGTGGCTGTAGTGGTACCAGTACAGCAAGACCGAGCCGAGCGAGGCCATCAGGCGGTCGGCGATATCGCGCGCGCCAGGCGTATTGTGATCGTCTTTTTCCGGCAGGACGCAACCCATGGCGGAGACGCCGGTGCGCATCACGTCCATCGGATGCGAGGATGCCGGCAGCCACTCAAGCGCCGCCTTGACATTGGCCGGCAGCCCGCGCAGGGCTTTGAGCTTGGTTTTATAGGCTTTCAGTTCAGCGCCGGTAGGCAGTTTTCCATGCACCAGCAAATGCGCGATTTCTTCAAATTCGCAGCTGTCGGCGATATCCAGGATATCGTAGCCGCGATAGTGCAGGTCGTTGCCGGTCTTGCCGACGGTACACAGTGCGGTATTGCCGGCGGTGACGCCGGACAGGGCTACCGATTTCTTGGGTTTGAAGGTTGCCGCTGCTGCAGGCTGTTGCTCACTCATGTGTCGTGCTCCTATGCGATTTATTTGACCAGGATTCAAATACAGGATGCCGGTTATTTCGCCTTCTGCTGCGCAAACAAGGCATCCAGCTTTTGCTCGAATTCGTGATAGTTGATGCGTTCGTACAGTTCGGCGCGGGTCTGCATGGTGTCGATCACGTTTTTCTGGGTGCCGTCGCGGCGCAGCGCGGTGTAGACGTTTTCGGCAGCCTTGTTCATTGCGCGGAAAGCTGACAAGGGATACAGCACCAGGCCGACATCGGCGGATTTCAGTTCATCGACCGTGAACAGCGGAGTCGCGCCGAATTCCGTGATGTTGGCCAGCACCGGCACCTTGACCGCGGCCGCGAATGTCTTGTACATGTCGAGCTGGGTGATCGCTTCCGGGAAGATCATGTCGGCGCCGGCTTCGACGCAGGCCACCGCACGTTCCATCGCGGCTTCCAGGCCCTCCACCGCCAGCGCATCGGTGCGCGCCATGATGACGAAGTTGTCGTCGGTGCGGGCGTCGACGGCAGCCTTGATGCGGTCCACCATTTCCTGCTTGCTGACGATTTCCTTGTTGGGCCGGTGGCCGCAGCGCTTGGCGCCGACCTGGTCTTCGATATGCATGGCGGCGGCGCCGAACTTGATCATGGCCTTGACCGTGCGCGCCACATTGAAGGCGGAAGAACCGAAACCGGTATCGACATCCACCAGCAGCGGCAGGTCGCAGACATCGGTGATGCGCCGCACATCGGTCAGGACGTCGTCCAGGTTGGAGATGCCGAGGTCCGGCAAGCCCAGCGAACCGGCTGCAACGCCGCCGCCAGACAGGTAGATCGCCTTGAAACCGGCGCGCTTGGCCAGCAAAGCGTGGTTAGCGTTGATCGCGCCGACCACCTGCAACGGCGATTCGTCACGAACGGCCTGCCTGAATGCAGCGCCTGCGGAATATTGCGTCATATCGTCACCTTGTCTCGAACGGGTTTCATGGGGAAACCGATACAGCAATATTGCAATCGCCATGCCATGGCCGGCATGAACCGCGGCAATTCCCCGTCCGTTTCCCAAGCTGCGACGACTATTTATTTGGAATCAGGCACTTGCGTGGATCGCCTCGGAGTCATCGAGCGATTGCATTGCTGTCCTCGATGTTCCATACTATGTTTCAAATTGATCCATGAAACATTAATGAAACATCATTGAAACACCGCTACAGCAACAATGAAACCTCGATAACATGGCCCATCCCCTGCCCTCTCCCGCCAGCAACCGCGACAACAACGACCTGCCGGTCATCTGGACCGTCTCGGTATCGCGCCTGTTCGACCTGTTCCGCGACATCACGCTGGAATTCGACCACCAGGCCAATATCGCGCCTATCCAGCTGGGTTTTGAAGACGCGGTCCAGCACATCCGCGAACGGCTGGCGACCGAACGCTGCGACGCCGTGATTGCCGCCGGCTCCAACGGCGCCTACCTGAAGAGCCGCTTGTCGGTGCCGGTCATCATCGCCAAGGCCAGCGGCTTCGATGTGATGCAGGCGCTGGCCCGCGCCCGCAAGATCACGCCGCGGGTCGGCGTCATCACTTACCAGGCGTCGATGCCGGCGCTGGCGGAATTCCAGGCCGCATTCGACCTCAGCATCGAGCAGCGCAGCTACGCCACCGAAGAAGACGCCCGGGCCCAGGTCAGCGATTTGAAAGCGAGCGGCATCAAGGCGATAGTGGGCGCCGGCCTGATCACCGACCTCGCCGAAGAAGCCGGGCTGAGCGGCATCTTTGTCTACTCCGCCGCATCGATCCGGCAAGCGTTCAACGATGCGCTGGAACTGGCGCGCCTGACGCAACTCCAGCTGGAATCGACCGGCGGCCGCAGCTATCCGGTCAGCGACACGCTCAGGGCCAAGCACGGCATCAGCGATTTGCGCGGCGCGTCGGACGCCATGGAAGCGATACGCAGGTCGGTGACGCTGTTTGCGCGTTCGCCGGCCAACGTCCTGATCCATGGCGAAACCGGCAGCGGCAAGGAGCTGGCGGCGCAGGCGATCCACCGTGAACATCCGCTGGCGCAGGGCACGGCCGGCGGCCGCAGCGGCCGGCCTTTTGTCGCGGTGAACTGCGGCGCGATTGCAGAATCGCTGCTGGAATCCGAGCTGTTCGGCTACGAAGAAGGCGCCTTCACCGGCTCGCGCCGCGGCGGCCGCGCCGGCCTGTTTGAAGCGGCCCACCGCGGCACCCTGTTCCTCGATGAAATCGGCGAAATGCCGCTGGCGCTGCAAACCCGGCTGCTGCGCGTGCTGGAAGAGCGCGAAGTGGTGCGCGTAGGTTCTACCCGCCCGATCGCGGTCGACGTCCGCATCATCAGCGCCACCCATTGCAATCTAGAGGAACGGGTGCGCGACGGCCGTTTCCGCGCCGACCTGTTCTATCGCATCGGCGTCCTGCGCCTAGATTTGCCGCCCTTGCGCGCGCGCCCGGAGGATTTGGTGGCGCTGGCGGAATGGTGCCTGAAACAGGCGCTGGCGTCGCTGGATGTGCGGCCGCACGCCAATCTCCACGCCGAAGTCGTGGCTTGCGCGCCGCTGCTGGAAAGTTATGCCTGGCCCGGCAATGTGCGCGAACTGCGCAACCTGATGGAACGCGTGGCGCTGTTCCTGGCGGCCGAGCCGCTGCGTTCGCTGACGCCGGCCTTCCTGCTGTCGGCGGCGCCGGAACTGGCGGCCGCGAACAGCAATGCGCCGCCGGCGGTTGCCATGCCGGCGGTGGCGGAATCCGCGGCGCAGGTGCTGGCAAGGTTCGAGGGCAACCGTGCAGCCGCGGCCCGGTACCTGGGCATCAGCCGCACCACCCTATGGCGCAAACTGAGGGAATCGCAGGACAGCTAAGCGCCATCCTGCCCGGCTTGCCGTCAATCGTCTTTTGCGCCGGCTATGCCTAATTCCTGGATCTTGCGCGTGATGGTATTGCGTCCGATGCCAAGGCGTACCGCCGCATCGTTCTTGCGTCCGTGGGTATGGCGCAAGGCGATCTTGATCAGGGCCGATTCAAACTGCCGTCCCAGCACATCCATCACGTCGGCGTCGCCATTGCTGAGCATCTGCGCCGCTTCCGTCTCCAGCAGGGCAATCCAGCTTTGCTTTTCAAGCGGCCGTTCGCCGGCGCCCGCAGCTTGCGCCGCCGGCGCCAGGATTTCAGGATAGTGCGCGGCAGCGGCCGGCGCAGCAAGATGCGGATCGAACGCTACCGGCCGGCTGGCCGGGCTTTCCAGCTGCATGCTCTGGTCGCGGCCGCCGACCAGGTCTTGCGGCAGGTCCTTGATCTCGACCGTCTGGCCGGGCGCCATCACGGTAATCCAGTTGCACAGGTTTTCCAGCTGGCGCACGTTGCCTGGCAGGTCCAGGCTGCTCATGAAGCGCATGGCGTTATCGGAAACCCGCTTGCTTTCGACGCCCAGCTGCTTGGCGCTCTGGCTCAGGAAGTAGCGCGTCAGGATCGGGATGTCTTCGCGCCGCTCGCGCAAGCTCGGCAGGCGCAGCCTGATCACATTCAGGCGGTGATACAAGTCTTCGCGGAACAGTCCCTCGCGTACCCGGGTTTCCAGGTTCTGGTGAGTGGCGGCGATGACGCGGACGTTGGCTTTCAGGGACTGGTGGCCGCCGACCCGATAGAAATGGCCGTCGGACAGCACGCGCAGCAGGCGCGTCTGCAGGTCGAACGGCATGTCGCCGATTTCATCGAGGAACAGGGTGCCGCCTTCAGCTTGTTCAAAACGGCCGCGGCGCGATGCCTGGGCGCCGGTAAATGCACCGCGCTCGTGCCCGAACAATTCCGACTCCAGCAAATCTTTCGGAATCGCCGCGGTATTGAGGGCGATGAACGGCTGCGACGCGCGCGGGCTGTGCTTGTGCAAGGCGCGTGCAACCAGTTCCTTGCCGGTGCCCGATTCGCCGGTGATCAGCACCGTCACATTCGATTGCGACAGGCGGCCGATGGCACGGAACACGTCTTGCATGGCCGGCGCCTGCCCCAGGATTTCCGGCGTCTCGGCAGAGGCTTGCTCGACGTTGGCCTCGCGCAAGCTTTCTTCCAGCGCGCGCCGTATCAGTTCAACCGCCTTGTCGACATCGAAAGGCTTGGCCAGGTATTCGAAAGCACCGCCCTGGAACGCGGCAACGGCGGAATCCAGGTCGGAAAAAGCGGTGATGATGATCACCGGCACGCCGGGAAACTTGGCTTTGACGGTTTGCAGCAGCTCCAGGCCGGAAGCGCCCGGCATGCGGATATCGGAGACCAGCACTTGCGGCGTGCTCGATTGCAGTGCTTCGATCGCATCGCGCGCATTGGAGAAACTCTTGGTGCTCAGGTTTTCGCGGGCCAGCGCTTTTTCAAGCACCCATCGAATCGATTCGTCGTCGTCAACAATCCAGATTGGTTTCATGTGTTTTGTGCTGCGCCAGGAGCGCAGTCCGTTAAACTATTTATCAGCGCAATGACGGCCTCGCTGTTACAGCCTGTCAACTACTTGCAGGCACCGTTTGCAGGCAGCCATCAAGGCAGAGGTATCAGGATTCTGAAATCTGTATATCCCGGCCGGCTTTCGCATTCGATGACGCCCATGTGCTGTTGTACAAAGGTTTGCGCCAGCGTCAAACCCAGGCCGCTGCCGCCGTCGCGTCCCGACACCAGCGGGTAGAAAATGCGTTCTTGAATCTCGGCCGGGATGCCAGGTCCATTGTCGATGATATGCAAGTCTAGTGCCAGCCGGTAACGCACCTTGGCCAGCGTCACCTGGCGCACTACCCGGCTCTGGAAAACCAGCTCGGCGTCGCCCGCCTTGATGCGCTCCTGCAACGCTTGCGCGGCATTGTGCGCGATGTTGAGGATGGCCTGGATCAGCTGTTCCTTGTCGCCGCGGAACTGCGGGATCGACAGATCGTAATCGCGCTTGATGCTCAGCCCGCTCGGGAATTCGGCCACGATCAGGCTGCGCACCCGCTCGCATACCTCGTGGATATTGACGTCGCCCACGATCTGCGCCAGCCGGTGCGGCGCCAGCAGGCGATCCACCAGGGTCTGCAGGCGATCGGCTTCCTTGATGATGACTTGCGTGTATTCGCGCAATTCCTTGACGTGGCGCTCCGGCAGTTCGAGCTCCAGCAGCTGGGCGGCGCCGCGGATGCCGCCCAGGGGATTCTTGATTTCATGGGCCAGGTTGCGGATCAGTTCCTTGTTGACCTGGCTCTGGTCGATCAGGCGCTCCTCGCGCTCCAGCTTGAGCTGCTGCACATTCTCGCGCAACTCGATCAGCACCGGCATCTCGGGGTTGTCGAGCGCGGTGACGATGGTGTCGACCCACAGCGGTTCGCGTCCCACGCGTTCCAGGATCAGGTCCTGGCGCGAGTCGTCGAACTGGTGCTGCAAGGCTTGCTCGAAAATCGCCAGCAGCTGGTCCGGGTTCAGGAACAGGTCGGACAGCGTCTGCTGCTGCAGCAGGCGGCTGGAACTTTCCAGCAGGTTTTCCGCGGCGGCGTTGGCAAACACCAGGCGTCCGTGCTGGTCCAGCACCAGCACCGCGGAAGCCAGCAGGTCAAGGCTGGCGAGCACGTTCCGTTCGGCGGTTTTTATTGGCATCCTGGCATCCTTGTCAAAAAGCCCGGCCCAGGCAAAGCGAGGCGCGGCGCGCCGGCGTCATTGAGACTGCGAGTGTGATTGAAATAGTGCATTTTCCGAGCATAACAAGCTTTGTAAGCGATGTCGGTGGGTAATATGCAGGATCGCCACATTATGGTGCGTCCGGCTCTGCTCTATCTTAAACCGGGTAGGCAAAAATAAAGGCCGCGAAGGCGGCCTTATCCATTAAGCAAGGTTGATACCATGCCGTAGATTATTTGAGATTCGACAGTTCCCGGTTGAGCGCATCGATATTTTTCTCGCTGCGGGAAATGTCTTCTTTCATCGACGCCACGCGCTCCTGGTACTTGGCGTAGTTTTTCTCGTTGCCTTGCCGCTCCGGCGTGCCGTCGTTGTAGTCTTTCTTGAGATTGGCCAGGCGCTGCTGTTCGTTCTTCAGCTCGTCCTGCAGGATCTGGCGGCGGTCGTTGTCGCGCGCCTTTTGCGTACCGTTATCGACTTTCGGAAAGTCGGTCGGGGTGGAGGCCGCCGGCTTGCTGGCAGCAGTGCCTTCGCGTGGCGGCTTGCTCGACGAAGTCACGGTCAGCGGCGGCAGGCTGACGCGCTTGCAGCCCTTGGTGTCGCCTGTGTTCTTGTATTCCTTGACGCCGTTCTGGTCCACGCAAAGGTAAACCTCGCTTTGGGCGTAAGCAGTGCCTGCGGCCATGCTGACGGCCGCCAATAGCAGAAATCCCGATAAAAGACGCTTCATAGACTTTCTTCGCAATGGCAATTCAATCGAGCCGCTAGTTTATGTCAAGAAACATGCAATGACAAACCATCCTGCAGAATATAGTTTGCGATATGCAGGCGATGAAAACAAGCGTGTGAGAAAAACAAAAGGACAGGGAGATCCCTGTCCTTTATCTTGCAGTCCGCTCTTGCAACTGGCAAGAGCGGAGGTGCAAACTTGCGAACCGACTTATACCGAATAGTACATGTCGAATTCGATCGGGTGAGTCGTCATGCGGTAGCGCTGGACTTCCTGCTTCTTCAAGTCCAGGTAGGCATCGATCATGGTGTCGCTGAATACGCCGCCGCGGGTCAGGAACTCACGGTCCTTGTCCAGCGCTTCCAGTGCTTCTTCCAGCGAAGCGCAAACGGTAGGGATCAGCGCATCTTCTTCTGGCGGCAGGTGGTACAGGTCTTTCGATGCTGCCTCGCCCGGATGGATCTTGTTCTGCACGCCGTCCAGGCCTGCCATCAGCAATGCTGCGAAGCACAGGTACGGGTTAGCCAGCGGATCCGGGAAACGGGTTTCGATGCGGCGGCCCTTTGGATTCGCTACGTGCGGGATACGGATCGAAGCCGAACGGTTACGCGCCGAATAGGCCAGCTTGACCGGTGCTTCAAAGCCTGGAACCAGGCGCTTGTACGAGTTGGTGCCTGGGTTGGTGATCGCGTTGAGCGCCTTGGCGTGCTTGATGATGCCGCCGATGTAGAACAGCGCGAATTCGGACAGGCCGGCATAGCCGTCGCCGGCGAACAGGTTCTTGCCGTCTTTCCAGACCGATTGGTGCACGTGCATGCCGGAACCGTTGTCGCCAACGATAGGCTTAGGCATGAAAGTCGCCGTCTTGCCGTAGGTGTGGGCCACGTTCCAGACCACGTATTTCAGGTTCTGGGTCCAGTCGGCGCGCTCGACCAGGGTCGAGAACTTGGTGCCGATTTCGTTCTGGCCGGCGCCTGCAACTTCGTGGTGATGCACTTCAACCGGGATGCCCAGCGATTCCAGGATCAGGCACATTTCCGAACGCATGTCCTGGAAGCTGTCGACCGGAGGCACAGGGAAATAGCCGCCCTTGACGGTTGGACGGTGGCCGGTGTTGCCGCCTTCGAGTTCGGCGCCGGTGCTCCACGATGCTTCTTCCGAACCGATCTTGACGAAGCAGCCGGACATGTCTGCACCCCAGCGGACGTTGTCGAAAATAAAGAATTCAGGTTCCGGGCCGAAATAGGCGGTATCGCCCAGGCCGGAAGATTTCAGGTAGGCTTCAGCGCGCTTGGCGATCGAACGCGGATCGCGGTCGTAGCCTTTGCCGTCGGATGGCTCGATGACGTCACATTGCATGAACAATGTGGTTTCTTCCATGAACGGGTCGATGTTCGCGGTGTTAGGGTCCGGCATCAACAACATGTCGGAAGCTTCGATACCCTTCCACCCAGCAATAGAAGAACCGTCAAATGCATGACCCGACTCAAATTTATCGATATCGAAATGAGAGACAGGGACAGTTACGTGCTGTTCCTTGCCTTTGGTGTCAGCGAAGCGAAAATCAACGAATTTGACTTCGTTGTCTTTTGCCATTTTCAAGACTTCTGCGGCCGTCATTGCCATGTGAATCTCCTAAGATGAAAGTACTTGTAAAAAAGTACTACGGTTTTTAAATTGTGCGCCCTGCTCAGGATCTGTTGCGCGCAGTTTTCAGCGTCGCAGTAACATCATGATGTACAGGTATTGAGCAAACTATGACCGGACAGCAATTCAGTACGACCAGAACTCAGTGCAGGATGATAGCAGAATCCATGCCACCATCCTTTCATTGCGGCACGCTTATTCGATCCGGTAATTAGCTGATTTAGAAGGCTGTATTGCGTTTTTTCGGAGTTGATCCGGTTATCGCAAATCACCGTTATGGTGCACAGGAAAATGCAGGCACCGTTTTAGTGCTTGCACCTTGACAAGCCAGGAATTGGCACCATAACGGTGCGACCGGGATATTGAATAGCCACTTGTTTAAAAAACACTTTTTGGAGATGCACCATGCCCACTACCGACGAACTCCTGGCCACCGCCCGCCAACGTGGCCAGAATGACCACCTGCCCTATGCCGGCGCCGTCACCCCGAGCGAGGCGTTTGCCTTGCTGCAGTCGGAAGTCGCCGCGATCCTGGTGGATGTCCGCACCAACGCCGAACGCGACTGGGTCGGCCGGGTTTCGATCCGCGATCCGCAGCATGCGGCGGTGCAATGGTCGCAATACCCCGGCGGCGTGCAAAATCCCGATTTCCTGGCACAGCTCGCGCAGATTGCGGAAAAAGGAACGCCGCTGCTGTTCCTGTGCCGTTCCGGCGTACGTTCGCAGCACGCGGCCAAGCTGGCGACCGAAAACGGCTACAGCAACTGTTTCAATATCCTGGAAGGCTTCGAAGGGGACAAGGACAATAATGGCCACCGCAAGAACATCAACGGCTGGTGCAAGGCCGGTTTGCCTTGGCTGGGAGCTTGAGGGAATTGCCCGGCAGGCTGGCGCGCCTGGGCGCCGGATTCATTTGGCCTGGCAGGCCAATATCCGGTTCTCGTATTTCTGGTCTTCGAATTCGTGCCAGGCAGTGCCGATATCGGTGAAACCGTAGGCGCGGTAAAAACCCAGCGCCTGTACATTGCCAGCCCAGGCGGTAAGCCAGAGCCGGTCGCCGGCGCTGCCGCGGGCATGGTCCAGCAGCGCGCGGCCGATGCCGCGGCCATGGAAATGCTCCTGCACGTATAGCGTGTCGACCTCGACCCCGCCGTAGTTTTTTGCCGCGCAGGGCGAATCCAGGCCGAGCAGGATATAGCCCCGCAGGTTTTCGCCATCCACTTCGACGAACAGCCGGTAATCGGGATCAGCGATGATCTCGCGAAAATACTCTGGCGTGAAAGTCGACAGCACCTCGCGCGCCAGGTCATCGCTGACGCCTTCGGTGGCATAGGCATGCAGCCAGACCTGGATCGATAGAGCGGTCAGGCTCATGCAATCGGCTTCTACTGCATCGCGAATCAAATTTCTCTCCTTGGGTTGCGCACCGATTTCCATTGCGAGTGGCGCGAGCCCGCACTTGAAACTTATACAAGGTGACGATGGTCTACTGTCGCTCTCTGGCTGCCGGGAAATTCGCAGCCGCAATTGTTTTGCCACCGGAACCCGCATGATTGTAATTGATCGTCTTATCCAGATCCGCCAATCCCTGCATTGGCTGCCGCAAGTGTTTGCCCGCATCAATGTCGGGCTGTTCTTTTCTATTTCTGGATACAACAAGCTGTTCGTGCCGGCCAACCAGGCTGCCATGCTGACAACCATGCAGCACGCCGGCATTCCCTTCCCGGAATTCAATGCTGTTTTCGTCGCCATCCTGGAATTTGTTTTCGGCGGCTTGCTGGCCCTGGGCTTGCTGACTAGGGCTAGCGCGCTGATCCTGCTGGCGATAGTCGGCGTCGCAACTTTCTCGGACGGCGTCCACAAGATCCCGGTCGGCCTTGGTCCGCTCGACTGGTACGATTGGTTCCTCTATCTGCCCGAAGTGCTGTACGGCCTGCTGCTGTTCTGGATATTATTCGCCGGCGCCGAGCGGTTTGGCGCAGACCCGGTGCTCGCCAAACGATTTCCGAAGTTACGCCGGTTTATATAAATCAAGCGACGCAATCGCCACGCGCGCAGCCGCCAGGTCCCAGGCGGCCTGGCCGACGGTCTTATATACCGGCAAGACTGCCTGCTGGACAAAGCCGTGCGCCAGCACATCGGGCAGTTCGTGCACCTTGCTCCAGTCGACCTGCGCCTGCAGCAGGTCGCCGGCTTCGTGTTTGGCGCCGGCCAGGCAGTCGACCACCACGGTGCGGCTGTGCAGCAGCTCGGGCGGGAACTCGACCATGTCCGGTTTGAAGGCGCCGACGCCGATCGCCAGCGTGGTTGCCGCGACGTGGGCCGGGATCACCGCGGTACGCGAGGTTGTCAGGGCAATCAAGACATCGGTGTGCGGTAAATCGGTGGCTAGCGTGGCGGCGGCCAGGGCCTTGATCGCAATCTGCGGGTGGCGCAGCTGCAAGGCGTCGCAAAACGCCTGGGTCTTTTGCAGGTCGCGCGCGGCGACCCAGAATTGATTGACGCCGAAATACTCCATCAGGCCGTCGGCGTGGGCGATGGCCTGCACTCCGGTGCCGATCAGCAGTGCAGATTTCGGCCTGGACGGCAGCAGCGCCTCGATGCCGAGCAGGGTCACCGCCGCAGTCCGGCGCGCGGTAACCGTTGGCCCGTGCAGCAGCGCCAGCCGGCGGCCGCTGGCGGCATCGAACACCACCACTTCGCCCTGGATCGCCGGCAACTGGAATTGCGCGTTGTTGGCGTGCACGGTGATCAGCTTGGTCATGCCGATATCGGCGGCGATAGCCGGCATGCAGAGCAGCACGCTGGCCTTGTCGATCTCCACCACCATGCGTTCGGGCGCATTGATCTCGCCTTCGCGCAATTGGCGCGCGACCTTTACCAGCGCCGGCACCAGTTCGGTATAGGGCAAGGCGGCGGCGGTGCTGTCAGCGTCGAGGATTTTCATAAGTCAGGCCGTCCAAATCAATCAGCGCAAGAAGAAACCTTGTGGAAACGGATCGCTGTCTTCCAGCACCCACTGGTTGAAACCCATGATGTGCGCATCGCCGGTGACTTCGGTAAGCGCCGCATCGAACTCGCCGACCTTGGTGGTCCCGGTCACGCGTACCCGGAAACAGCTGCCGACGATGCTTTCATTCACCAGCACCTGGTTCAGCGCCAGTTTCTGGCGCAGGAACAGCTGCGCGGCGCGGCCGGAAGTGCCGGTGCCGGTCGGCGAACGGTCCACTTCGCGGTCGGCGAAGATGCAGACATTGGCCTGGTCGGCGCCGGCGCCGTTCGGCGCACCGTCGATGATGGTGCCGTACAGGGTATCCAGGCCGGGCTCCAGCGGATGCCGGATCGCCACCAGGTCCTTGACCGCCTGCTTGGTTTCCGCGCCCAGCTGTATCAGGCTGCGCACCTGCTCCGGCTTGATCTTGACGCCAGCCTGGTCGGCATTCATGTAGTAATAAAAGGCGCCGCCGAACACGATGTCGCCAGTCACCTTGCCGAAACTCGGCGTCTCGACTTCGACATCGCGCCGGTAGATGAACGCCGGCACATTGCGGAAGGTGACGGCGCCGGCGCGCTGGCCGTCCCACTCGACCTGGGCTTCGATAAAACCGGCCGGCGTGTCAAAGCCGATGCGCGTCAGCGGCACGGTGCGTTCTACATGGTTGAGCTCCACCAGCACCTTGCCGAGCGCGATGATGCCGTGGCCGCACATGTCGCTGTAACCTTCGTTATGGATGAAGATCACGCCGAAATCGGCGGCCGGCGTGACCGGCGGCAACAGGTAGGCGCCGTACATGTCGGCATGGCCGCGCGGCTCGTTCATCAGGAACTGGCGCACATCGTCGCGCTGCGCCTTGAGCCAGCTGCGGCGCTCGAGGATGGTCTTGCCCGGCACCGGCGGCAGGCCGGAAATGACGATGCGCAGCGGCTCGCCGCCGGTGTGCGCATCGACCGTGTGGATGGTTCGTGTGTAACTTAGCATGGGAATATTGTATGAGAGAGCCGAGAAGGTTCGCGCTGCATCTTGATGCAGGCGGAAAGCGCGCAGCGCCTCCCGCCTTGCCTTACTTTTTGCGACACGCCTGGCAGCGGGGCTGCCAGGGCTGCTGCCCGCTAGCTGCTTAGTAGCTGGTGAGCGCTTCCGGCACGCCGCCCTTGAAGCGGAACACGGTTACCGGCGATTGCTTCAGGTCGTGGTTGGCGTCGAATTCATAAGCACCGGCGACACCCTTGTAGTGGATCTTTTCCAGCGCCGAGACGTATTGCTTAGGCTCGACCGAGTTGGCGTCCTTCATCGCCTGCGCGATCACCATCATGCCGTCGTAGAACGAAGCAGCGTAGGTTTCCGCAGGACGGTTGTAACGCTTCTGGTAGTCGGCTGCAAAGGTTTTGCCCGAAGCCAGCTTGTCCAGCATGGCGCCGCCCTGGGTGCAATACACCTGGTCGGTAATCGCGTCGCCGCCGAGGCGGCCCATTTCAGGCGCGCAGATGCCGTCGCCGCCAAGGAACTTGGCGCTCACGCCCAGCTGCTTCATCTGGCGCATCATCGGGCCGCCCTGCGGCGAGTAGCCGCCGTAGAAAATCGCGTCCGGCTTCTTCGATTTGATGGAGGTCAGGATGGCGGTGAAATCGGTTGCCTTGTCGTTGGTGAAGTCATTGCCGAGCACCTTGATGCCGTTGGCCTTGGCGACTTTTGAAAACTCTTCCGCCAGGCCTTGGCCGTAGGCGGTGCGGTCGTCGATGATCGCGACTGTCTTGACCTTCAGTTCCTTGGCTGCATACAGCGCCATCTTGCCGCCCAGCTGGCTGTCGCTGGCCGCTACCCGGAATACCGAGTGGAAGCCCTGCAAAGTCACCTTCGGATTGGATGCCACGGTGCCCATCACGATGCCGGCGTCGTTATAGACGCGCGAAGCAGGAATGGTCACGCCCGAGTTGTAAGGGCCGACTACCGCCTTGACGCCCATGTCGACCAGCTTTTGCGCTACGCCCACACCGGCGCGCGGATCGGCCTGGTCGTCTTCCATCTGTGCTTCGAACTTGATTTTCTTGCCGCCGATGACCATGCCCTGGGCATTGAGCTTGTCGATCGCCATGGCCAGGCCGCCCTGGTTGTCGCGGCCGGCAGATGCCTGGGGGCCGGTCAGCGGACCGCTGAAACCGATCTTTACTATTTGTGTCTCCTGCGCCATAGCGAGCGCTGGGAATGCAGCCAACATAACCATCATCAGTTTGGTCCGTGCGTACATGGCGAATCCTTTCGTCTGTCTTTAATAATAGTGTTTTTTTAATATCGGCGCCCATCGCCAGGCGTGGGAAACCGGGGACGTCTCTTGCAGATCGAATCCTAGCAGGGACGCCGCCACATTAAATTCTTTTATGCGGCAGCTTCTCCGTAGATTCGATGGCAAAATGACGTGATCCAGCAGGGATTTTAGTTGCTATCCAGCGGCCAGGGAAACAATTGGCTGTGCCTGGCAGAGAGCAGCAGAGGCGCGGCTAGTGGCAATCCGGGACATTCTGGTCCAGGTAGACTTCGAATGCGACATTGCTGACCCATCTTTTCCGGTTGCCGGCCCAGTAGCCGCTGTCCCATGCGCCGGCTGTCTGCTGCAGGTAATCGCCCAGGCCGGTGTCCGCCGGCCTCACCGCAAAAGTCAGCGTGGCCGGGCTGGCGTCCAGCGGCAGGCTGGCTGAAAACTTCTTCCATTCGGGCAAATCCAGCATGCCTTTCAAGACCGCATCGTCATGCACGGCGGCGTCGCAGGCGCCGGTCCTGAGCGCCAGCAATGCGTCGGCCGGGGCTTTGTATATTTTTTCCACGGCGCCATAGCGGGCCGCCATGCTGCCGATATAAGCGCCGCCTTGCGCCAGGCAGACGCTGCGTCCGCGCAGCTGCGCCGGACGCCTGATGTCGGTATCGCTGCGCATGATCAGCTTGGGGCGCGCCTGGTAAGTTGTCGGCAGCAGTCTTGCGCTCACGTGCAGCGCGTCGGCATCGGCCGGCGTCAGGTTCAGCAGCAGCAGATCTGCTTTGCCTCGCGCCAGCAACTGCAGCCGGTCCTGCCCCGTCACTTTTATCGTGACCAGCCTGACCCCGAGGCGTTGCGCCAGGTCGGCGGCGACAGTCGTGTCGAAACTTTCCGCAGTCCGGTATTTTGCGCCGGCGACATGCGCCGGCGCGACATAGCTGACGCCGACCACCAATTGGCCGCGCTGCTGAATCTGCTGCAGACTGGCCGCCGCAACGCTGAGCGGCAGCGCGCAGGCCGGCAGCAACAGCAAAAACCGAAGGAGGAAATGCGGCGGCTTCATGGTTTCGGATCAGACGTACTGGTAGCGCAGCACCCGGTGCTTCAGGTTTTCCAGGATGAACTGGTCGATCAGGGCCGCCAGGATGGCAATGGCGAGGATGTTGGTCATCACGCCGACCATGTCGGCGGTTTCGCCGGCGTAAGCCAGGGTCCGTCCCAGTCCCTTGCCGAAGCCGATCAGCATTTCCGCCGAAATCAGCGCGCGCCAGGCATTGCCGAACGCCAGCTGGGCGCCGGTTATCAGCTCAGGCATGACGGCGGGCAGGTACACGCGTTTCAGCATGTCCCAGCGCGTGGCGCCCATCACCCGCGCCGCCGAAACATGCACCTGCTGTACGCTTTCCGTCGCATTCATGACGCTCAGCGCGGCCGGGAAAAAAGCCGCCATCGCCACCACTACCATGATCGGCATGTTGCCGAAACCCATCAGGATCAGGAACAAGGGCACCCAGGCGATCGACGGGATCGACTGCAGGATGATGATGGCCGACTTCAGCACTTCGCGGAAGAAAAACAGGACCGCGCCGACCAGGCCGAAACCGATGCCGAACAGCATCGCCGCCGCATAACCGCCGCCGAGCCGGGTCAGGCTGCCCCACAGGGCGGTACGGAATTCCGGCGTCAGCGCTTCATGCCACAAACGCCCCAGCACCGGCAGCACGCCCGGCATCAGGAAATCGGGCAAGGACCAGGCGGCAACCTGCCACAACAGGAAAATCAACAGGATGGCCAGCAGCATGGCAAGTTTTTTGCGGTAACCGACCAGCCGGCTTTGAGTGCTCATGGATAAGGGAAAAATAAGTCAAAAAAATTCTTGTGCATTGAAAAAAACAGCTGCCGGACGATCAGAGCTTGCGCTCCTTTTGCCAGTCGAGATCGATGATGGCGTTGACGTTGAACGGCTTGCCGTCGCGCGTCTTGAGCGAACCCTGGTCTTGCAGGATATTGGCCAGTTCCTGCATGCGCGCCAGTTCCTTGCTGGTCAGAACGGCGCTGAAGGTCTGGCTCTTGATGGCGTCGCGGATCACTGTTTCGCGCGGCAGGTCGCCCTGCTTCAGCGTCTTCAGGGTGGGCTCGGCGATGAAATAGCCGGCGACCAGCTTCGACGCCGCGGCCGGATCCTTTTGCAAGAGTTCGATGGCTTCACGCTGCGCATCCAGCGATTTCCAGACCGCGTCGCGGCGCTTCGCCAGCGTTTCGCCGGAAGTGATCACCACCATGCAGGGGAAGGGCCAGACTTCGCCGACTTCGTAAATCTGCTTCACCGGCGCCACCAGCTTGGCGATGCTGGCTTGCGGTTCGAACAGGAAAGCGGCGTCGACCCGCTTGCCTACCAGCGATTGCACCGCCACCTGCGGGCTGACGCCGAGGATGTTGACGTCGTCGGCCTTGAGGCCGGCGTTCTTGAGCGTCACGCCTTTGAGCACGGTGTCGGCGGTGCTGCCCTCGGCCTGCGACGCCAGGGTGCGCCCCTTCAATCCGGCCACGTCCTTGATGCCGCTGTCCTCGCGCACGACTATCGCGTGATAGCCATGCTGGGCGCCGGCCACCACCTTGAGGTCGGCGCCTTTGGAAGCCCAGGCCGCGGCATTGGTGAAACCCAGCACGCCGCTGTCGAGCTGGCCGCCGACGATGGCCTTGATCAGGTCGGTGCCCGACTTGAACTCGACCAGTTCGACCTCCAGCCCGTGTTTCTTGTAGAAACCGCCTTCAAAAGCAGCGATCGCCTGCGCATCGTCCATGACCCGCAGGTAACCGATCTTGAATTTCTCGGCGGCGCCGGCGTGTCCCGCCAACGTCAGCAGAAGCACCGGCAGGATGAACAGCCGTTTTAGTTTGATGTTAAATATCATGCGGCGATTCCCTCAAGTTTTTTTGCGAATGCGTCCTGCTCTGCGTGGATCCCGAGCAGGCAGAGAATCTCCCGCCGGATGGCGGCAAATTCGGACAGGTCGTGGGTTTTCTCGTGGTGGTTCAGGTTGAATTCGCGCAGCACCTTGGCCGGGCGCGGGCTGAACACCAGGATGCGGTCGGCCAAGAACAGGGCTTCGTCGACATCGTGCGTCACCAGCAGCACGGTCGGACGTTCTTCCCGGATCAGCTGGCGCAGGGAATCCTGCAACGTCATGCGGGTCAGCGCGTCGAGCGCGCCAAACGGCTCGTCCAGCAGCAGCACCTTGGGTTTGGTGATGAAGGCGCGCGCCAGCGCTGCGCGCTGCCGCATGCCGCCCGAGACCTGGTGCGGATAATAAGCTTCGAAACCTTGCAGGCTGACTTTGGACAGCCAGTCGCGCGCCTGCCGGCGGGCGTCGGCCTTGCCGGCTTTCTGCAGCTCCAGCGCCAGCGCCACATTCGCTTCCAGCGTCAGCCATGGATACAGCGCGTTTTCCTGGAACATCAGCATGCGTTCGGGATGCGGACCCTTGATCGCCTGGCCGTCGGCCAGCAGTACGCCGCTGGTCGGTGCGCCGAGGCCCGCGGCCAGGTGCAGCAGGGTCGACTTGCCGCAGCCGGAAGGACCGACCAGGGCGACCAGTTCGCCTTCTTCGATTTCGCGGCTGAAATCGGCGATTACAGGCAAGCCGGAGAACTGCTTGCTGATGTGCTGGAAAGATAACTTCATGGGGGAGATGGCGGCCTATGCGTTGCATTACAACGCCGGGCCTAAGTCGGCAAGCGTATATAAAGTGGATTTTTTATTTGCTTTTCACTTTATCGGTCAACTTTCCGCCTTACAACAACTTATAACTTCTATGCTTATGCAAATAACAAATATAGAAGCTTGCCATGCAACGATCACTGCACCTGCTTCAATCCAGCCCTGCCCATCGCCGATAAGGCGCCCGGCACATCCGGGTAGCGCAACCGCACCCCCAGCTCCAGCTTGATGCGCCGGTTTTGCAAACGGCGCGACTCCGACATGAAGGACAGCAACATGGGCGACACCACCCGCTCCAGTTCGGCGCGCGGCAGCCGGGGCGGCAGTGGCAGGCCGAACGCTTGGGCGACCAGGTCGAAATACTCCGCCATCTTCAGCTGCGAATCGTCGCTGGCATGGTAGATGCGCAACGGCGCTGCCTTGTCGACCGCGGCCACAATGATGCGCGCCAGGTCATCGGCATGGATATGGTTGGTGTAGACGTCGTCGGCGGCAACCAGGGCCGGCGTCGCCTGCTTCAGGCGCGCCAGCGGCAGGCGGTCGGCGGCGTAAATCCCCGGCACCCGCAAAATCGCCAGGCGCCCGTTGCGGCGCCTGGCCCAGGCGCGCAGCACCTGTTCGGCATCGACACGGCGCTTGGCGCGGCCATTGTGCGGCGCCAGGATTCGGGTTTCGTCTATCAGGGCGCCGCCGCAGTCGCCATAGACGCCGGTGGTGCTAATGTAAACAAGTGTGGCCCGCTCGGGTAGAATGGCGGCCAGGTTTCGGCTGCGCCGGTCTTTTTCTCCCGCCGACTGCGGCGGCGCCAGGTGGATGGCAACCTGCGCCAGGCGCGCCAGCCGCGCCAATGTTGCCGGCTGGTCAAGATCCGCCACCAGCGGGATTGCACCGGCGGCGCGCAATTCGGCACAGCGGTCCGGCCGGCTGGTGACCGCAAACACGCGAAAGCGCTGTTTCAGCAGCGCCAGCACGCGTAATCCCACGTCGCCGCAGCCGAGGATCAGCAGGCGCGGCTTGCCCAGCTTGCCGCCAGGGTTTTGTTTTATATTTTTCATTACAGGATTGTATGAGTTTTCAGATAACTGTTCAGCCTAGCGGTCGTCAATTCAGCTGCGACGAAGGCGAGACCATTCTCAATGCCGCCGTACGCGCCGGCGTCGGCCTGCCTTACGGCTGTAAAAACGGCGCTTGCAGTTCATGCAAAGGCAAGCTGCTGGACGGCGAAATCAGCCATGGCGCGCATCAGGAAAAAGCGCTGCCGGTCAAGGAAGAACAACAGGGCTTCGCCCTGTTCTGCTGCGCCACGCCGCATTCCGACGTCACCATCGAGGTCCGCGAAGTAGCGGGCATCGGCGATTTCCCGGTGCGCAAGATGCCGACCCGTATCGCCAAGATCGACAAGGTGGCCGACGACGTGGTTGTGCTGTCATTGCAATTGCCGGCTAACGAACGGCTGCAGTTCCTGGCAGGCCAGTATATCGAATTCATGCTGCGCGACGGCAAACGGCGCAGCTATAGCATGGCCAACGCGCCGCACAAGGACGAATACCTGACGCTGCATATCCGCCATATGCCTGGCGGCCTGTTTACCGACCAGGTGTTCAGCACCATGAAAGAGCGCGACATCCTGCGCCTGGAAGGGCCGCTCGGCACGTTTTTCCTGCGCGAGGATTCGGACAAGCCGATGGTGCTGCTGGCTTCAGGCACCGGCTTTGCGCCGATCAAGGCGCTGGTCGAACAATGCGCCCATACCGGATCGCAGCGGCCGATCACTTTGTACTGGGGCGGCCGGCGGCCGCAAGATTTGTACATGATGGCGCTGTGCGAAGAATGGGCGAATACGCTGCCGAACTTCAAGTTCGTGCCCGTCATTTCAAATGCGCAGCCGGAAGACCAATGGCAAGGCCGCAACGGCTTCGTGCACCAGGCGGTGATCGACGATTTGCCTGACCTGTCTGCCTACCAGGTGTATGCCTGCGGCGCGCCGATCGTGGTGGAATCGGCCCAGCGCGATTTTGTCGCCCTGTGCAAACTGCCGGCCGACGAGTTTTATGCAGATTCGTTTACCTCGGAAGCCGACCTGGCTTCCTGAACTGGGCTGCGCGCCCTCAACCTAGTTGAGGGAGCCGGCCGTCAGGCGCACATGGCGCGTGAGCGTCACTTCATGCATGACTATCCGCTGCTGGCCGGGATCGGGCTGCTCCGATCTCGTAGCCATGGCTTCCGGCGTCACCTGGCTGACAGGCTTGTTCACGCTTGCGGCCAGCATCCGCGATGGCGGATGCGGTAACGGCCGGCGCTGCTTCGGCCGCGTCTTGGAACCAGCCTTTCCCTTGTCATCCCGTGCCGGCAACCTGCCGCTGGCGACAGGCTCGTCCGTCCTGCCGCCGCTTGCCTGATCGGCTGCAGCCGCGATGGGCGGGAGCTGGATTTTCCCCTCAGCTTCGGCATTCTTCACAGCCAGTATCTTCGCAGGAGGTTCAAGCGTGGCGGCCCCTGGTACATCCGCTTGCTGCCAGTGCCTAAGTCCCAAAAATGCAAGTACCCCTGCCATCAGGATTCCCAGCAACATCAAGGGTATGCCGGAATGCGTTTGCGGACTCACAAAATCCAGCACCGGGCTGTCGTCCGCTGTCCTCAGCTTGACTCGCTGGCGCACATCGCTCATGGCTGCCTCTCTAGCCAGGGTCCGAATGGCAAGCCTGGCCTGGCATAAGCGACGCCATGGGAGGAACAGCGCAAGGGCTGGCGCCATGCCAGGTTGCCCCATGCGCCATAGCGCCCGGACTGCTCCGCCACCAGATTGTCCGCGGCCCAGTATCCCCACTTATAGCGAGCCGCCGGCGATTGGGGCCGGCTGGCCGGCGCGGCAAACGCCGGGCCGCGGGCATAGGTGCGGCTGGAGCCGTCAGGGTGATATTGGCTGCTTTGCAGCCACGGGTGCGCCGCTGCCAGCCAGCGTACCGAGGAGGAACTATCTTGCGCCTGGCGCGGGCTGCTGGAAAATGGCGTTACCGCCAGCACCGGACCGGCATCGTCGCCAGCCCGGGCCAGCAATGCGGCAGCGGCGATACAGTCCACCAACGCCGCATCCCGCGCCACCGGCATGCCGCACACGCCCTGCCATATCCCTTGTTTCCTGAACAGGCATTCGAGCGCATCGTGCTGCGGCAGGCTCAGCACGCAATCGTCTTCCAGCATGTTCCAGTGGCGCTGCACGGCGGCTGTCAGCAACGACATGCAAGAAACCAGGCGCAGCCCGTGCATCTTGGCCAGCGCCTGCAAACCCTGCACAAGCGCGGCATCGGTTGCCGCCGCCAGCCGCGGCTGGCCGGACGGTGCGGGATCGACCACCACCTGGCGGCCCGGATAGGCGCTGCCGTCCTGCTCGTCAAATACAGCATTGGCATAACCTTGCCAGTCTGCCGTCCGCGCCAGCCCCGCTCGCCACGGCAGCACCGCGTGCCGCACATAGGGATAACCGAGCAGCACGGTCAGCTTGTCGGCGAATTTTATGCGGCCGCGCGGCGTGCGCTCGAACAGATCGGCAGCGGCGGACAGAGGATCAGGCAGCGCATCGGGATTCCCTTTCAGCGCGCCGCTCCAGACATTGCGCCCACGGTCGAACGCCGAACGGCCTATCCAGGTAAGCTGCCCCCCTTGCAGCAGCATGAGGTGATGCATCACCAGCGGTTGCGATGGCTTGAATGATTTGCTAGGGGGAAATGGCACAATGCACCTCCTCGGGGGGTGGCCAGGACGGCAGCGATTTCAACCTCCGCCCCGCGCCAGGCATTACGGCATTGGATTGCTCAAAAGCATGATTGTGGAAGATATCAGATTTAATTGCTTTTTGAGAACTATTTTAATCATTTCGTTACCAGGTCCCGGCCGTTGCGGCCTGCCGCGGGCAGACGACGGGATATCGCCCTTGGCCGGCGGCCACAGCAGTGCAAATTTTTTTTGACGCACCACACAAAAAGTCCTAATATTTGCGTCATGAACATGATCCGAACATTGTTGCGACGCCGTAACCCATTGCCTCTGCCAGGTAAGCCGTGCGCGTGACCGTCGATTGATCACGAAGCCACAGGCGCTGCCTGTGGTTTTTTTTTGCCCTTATTTGGAGTAGCCATATGGAACACAGCGTGGAATTCAGCGAATACCCGGTTAACGACCTGATGTACATCACCAACCGCCCGCCCCTGGTGTTTACCGAAGGCGACGGCATGTGGATGACGGATCACACCGGCAAACGCTACCTGGATTATCTGCAGGGCTGGGCCGTCAATGCGCTGGGCCACTCGCCGCAATGCATCCAGGATGCGCTGCTGGCGCAGTCGAAAAAGATCCTCAATCCTTCGCCTGCTTTCTACAACGCACCGTCGATCGAACTGGCCGGCCTGCTGACCGCCAATTCCTGTTTCGACCGTGTGTTCTTCACCAATAGCGGCGCCGAAGCCAATGAAGGCGCGATCAAGCTGGCGCGCAAATGGGGCAAGAAGAATCCGAACCAGGCGGGCCAGCATCGCTTCGAGATCATCACTTTCAACCACAGCTTCCACGGCCGCACGCTGGCGACCATGTCGGCCAGCGGCAAGCCGGGCTGGGACACCATTTTTGCACCGCAAGTGCCGGGTTTCCCGAAAGCGGAACTGAACGACCTGGCCAGCGTCGAGAGCCTGATCAACGACAAGACCGTGGCCGTCATGCTGGAGCCGGTGCAAGGCGAAAGCGGCGTGATCCCGGCCAGCCGCGAATTCATGCAAGGCTTGCGCGAACTGACCAAGCAGCGCGGCATCCTGCTGATCGTCGATGAAGTGCAATCCGGCATGGGCCGCACCGGCGAACTGTTCGCTTACCAGCTGTCGGGCATCACGCCGGACATCATGACCCTGGGCAAAGGCATAGGCGGTGGCGTGCCGCTGGCGGCGCTGCTGGCGCGCGAAGAGATCGCCTGCTTCGAAGCCGGCGACCAGGGCGGCACTTACAATGGCAATCCGCTGATGACGGCAGTCGGCGTCGCGGTGATCAGGGCCTTGCTGGCGCCGGGTTTCCTGCAATCGGTGAAAGACAAGGGCGCCTACCTGAGCAGCGAGCTGCTGAAACTAACTGCGAAACACGGACTCGAAGGCGAGCGGGGCGAAGGTTTGCTGCGGGCGCTGAAGCTGGGCAAGGATATCGGACCGCAGATCGTCGATATCGCACGCGACATGAATCCGGTAGGCTTGCTGCTCAATTCGCCGCGCCCTAACCTGCTGCGTTTCATGCCGGCGCTGAACGTGACGATCGCCGAAATCGACCAGATGATCGCCATGCTGTCGGACGTGTTAAGCAAGCTGGAGAAATGAGACCCGGTCAAACCTGTCTGGAGCGATGTACCTGATGACGATAAAAAACCTTCTTATTTGTTGCCTGGCGCTGTTGCTGGCAGCCTGCGGCGGAACCGGCTCGGTACGCCCGGGCTCGGCCGACGACACACCGGTCAGCGATAAAGGCAACGACATCGTCATCTATTCGCTGGGCCTGATCGACACCAACTACCGTTTCGGCGGCAAGAATCCGGAAGCCGGGCTCGATTGCAGCGGCATGGTCAGTTACGTGTACAGGCAGGCGGCGGGACTCAAGGTCAGCGGCAGCGCGGCAGACATTGCGCGCCAAGGCCGAGCCATCTCCAGGACTGAGCTGCGCCCCGGGGACCTGGTTTTCTTCAACACGATGAACCGGGCTTTTTCCCATGTCGGCATTTATATCGGCGACGGCCGTTTCATCAACGCGCCTTCGACCAACGGCAAGGTGCGCATAGACCGTCTCGACAACCGGTATTACGCAACACGCTTCGAGGCAGTGCGCCGGTATTTCGATTAGGCTTGCAACTGATTGCTGCCACAAATAAAAAAGCCGTTCCGGAATCAACCGGAACGGCTTTTTTTTACATGCGGACAGCGTCCGTCTTATTTCTTCTTCGGAATGAACAGGTCGGTAATCGTACCCAGGCCCATCTCTGCCGCAAACATCGGCGTTTCCGACAAGGTCGGATGCGCATGGATGGTCAGCGCCAGGTCTTCCAGGTCGGCGCCCATTTCCATCGCCAGCACGGTTTCCGCCAGCAGTTCGCCGGCATTCACGCCGACAATGCCGGCGCCGATGATGCGCTTGGTAGCCGGATCCCACAACAGCTTGGTCATGCCGTCGTCACGTCCCATCGCCAGCGCGCGGCCGCTTGCCGCCCACGGGAAATTGGCTTTTTCGAAAGGAATGCCCTTGGCCTTGGCTTCGGTTTCGGTCAAGCCCATCCATGCGATTTCCGGATCGGTGTAGGCCACCGAAGGAATCGTCATCGCATCGAACTCGACCTTGTGGCCGGCGATCACTTCGGCGGCAACCTTGGCTTCGTTGGTGGCTTTGTGGGCCAGCATCGGATCGCCGCAGATATCGCCGATGGCGAAGATATGCGGCACGTTGGTGCGCTGCTGCTTGCTGGCCGGGATGAAACCGCGCTCGTTGACGATCACGCCGGCTTTTTCGGCGGCGATTTCCTTGCCGTTGGGACGGCGGCCTACTGCCACCAGCACCATGTCGTACAGCTGCGGTTCCGGTGCTGCGGGAGAGCTGCTGTCGGCGCCTTCAAACGTTGCGCGCAAGCCTTCTTTCAGGGCTTCCAGCTTGGTCACCTTGGTTTTCAGGTAAATCGCTTCGTAGCGTTTTTCGATGCGTTTCTGCAGCGGCTTGACCACATCGCGGTCCGCTGCCGGAATCAGGCCGTCGGCAAATTCGACCACGGTTACCTTGGAGCCGAGCGCGTCATAGACGCAAGCCATTTCGAGGCCGATGATGCCGCCGCCGATGACCAGCAGCTTCTTCGGGATCTGGCGCAGTTCCAGCGCGCCGGTGGAATCGATCAGGCGCGGATCGTCGTACGGGAAACCGGGAATGCGGGCAACCGACGAACCGGCGGCGATGATCGCATTCTTGAAGCCGACCACTTTCGGCCCCTCGGCAGTGGCCACGGTAATCGTATTGGCCGAGCTGAATTCACCCTTGCCGGTCAGCACCTGCACTTTGCGCGCCTTGGACAGGCCGGACAAGCCGCCGGTCAGTTTCTTGATGACGCTTTCCTTCCAGCCGCGCAGGGCATCGATATCGATTTCCGGCGCCGACATCTTGACGCCGAAATGCGCCATCTCCTCGGCTTCGGTAATCACCTTGGCTGCATGCAGCAATGCCTTGGACGGGATACAGCCGACGTTCAGGCAAACCCCGCCCAGGCTAGGATAGCGCTCGATCATCACCACGCTCTGGCCGAGGTCGGCGGCGCGGAAAGCCGCGGTATAACCGCCGGGGCCGGCGCCCAGCACCATGGTGTCGCATTCGACATCGACCTTGCCGGCGAAACTGACGGCGGCGGGAGCGGCCACGGCAGGCGCCGCAGGCGCGGCTGCCGGAGCAGAAGGCGCCACTGCCGGCGCGGCGGCAGCGGCGCCGGTAGTTTCCAGCACCAGGATCAGCGAACCTTCGCTGACCTTGTCGCCCACCTTGACCTTGACTTCCTTGATCACGCCGGCGTGGCTGGAAGGAATTTCCATGCTTGCCTTGTCCGATTCGACCGTGATCAGCGACTGGTCGACCTTGACGCTGTCGCCGGCCTTGACCATCAGTTCGATGACATCGACATCCTTGACATCGCCGATATCCGGCACCTTGATCTCGACGATGCCGGCGGCGCCGGATGCGGCAGGCGCCGCGGCTGCAGGCGCTGCTGCGGCAGCAACCGGAGCCGGCGCCGGCGCGGCGGCGGGCGCTGCAGCTGCAGCCGCGGCGCCGGCGGCTTCCAGCACCAGCATCAGCGAACCTTCGCTGACCTTGTCGCCTACCTTGACCTTGATTTCCTTGATGACGCCGGCCTGGCTGGAAGGGATTTCCATGCTGGCCTTGTCCGATTCGACCGTGATCAGCGACTGGTCGACCTTGACGGTATCGCCCACCTTGACCATCAGTTCGATGACTTCTACATCCTTGACGTCGCCGATATCCGGGACTTTGACTTCAACCATGCTCATAGCGTTTGCTCCATGCTCGCTCCTCCGTCGGGAGGAAAAATGTGTGATGTTGTATGCTGCGCGCCGCTTACGCGTCCGGCGACGCGCCAGGCGGCAATTTCATTTCAAAACTGTGGATGCGCAAGGGCATGGCAGAACTTTTATCGAATTCAACGCCGGCATGAATCCCTACCTCGGCGATATGCTGCGCGCTGACGTCCTTGTCATACACCGCATACATCGCGCCCAGGGCGAAATTGCGGCCGCTGCCTATGCCCCAGAAACGGTCGAAACTGAATACCTCGCGATACGAATACACGCCGAAGATGCCGTAAGGATTGGCAACCAGGGCAGTGATCTGCGACGACTCGTAAGGGTCGTCTTCATCCTCTTTGGTGTTCAGGAAATACTGGTCCTTGAGGATGGTGTGCACCTTGGAAAAGGTATCGAACACCTCATCGCGGCTATTCAGCTTGCACTCTTCGCCCATCCCCGTCAGCAGCTTGCGCATCACGGGAAAATGCGCGGCGGTGCCGGCCAGCGTGATATACGATTCGCCGATCTGGAATATCTTGTTGTTGACCTCATAGGCATGCGACAAGCGGGTATCGCCGAAAGTCACCAGCGAGTCCGATGCAATCGCGATCTGCCCATTTTTTTTGACGACAACGCAGGTAGTCATAATTGCTCTCCATCTGTATGCCAATTGACCGCAAGCGGCGCCGGCTGAAACACGCTGCTCTTTCAGCCGACGCCGCCTGGCATCACAACAGTGTCTTGCGCATGTCGGCCAGCACTTCAGCCAGGTAGACGCTGAAACGCGCACCCATGGCGCCGTCGACCACGCGGTGGTCATAGGACAGGGAGGTCGGCATCATCAGGCGCGGCACGAACTGCTTGCCGTCCCATACCGGTTTCATCGACGCTTTCGACAAGCCCAGGATGGCGACTTCAGGCGCATTGATGATCGGCGTAAATGCCGTGCCGCCGATGCCGCCCAGCGACGAAATCGTGAAGGTCGCGCCTTGCATGTCGGCCGGCTTCAGCTTGCCTTCGCGCGCCTGTGCGGACAGTTCGCCCATTTCCAAGGCAATCTGGCTGATGCCTTTCTTGTCGGCATCCTTGATCACCGGCACCACCAGGCCATTCGGCGTATCGGCAGCAAAACCGATGTTGTAGTACTGCTTGAGGATCAGGTTTTCACCCTTGCCGTCGAGCGAAGCGTTGAATGCCGGGAATTTCTTCAGCGCCGCGACGCTGGCTTTGATCACGAACGCCAGCATGGTCAGCTTGACCGGCGACTTGGCCTTGGCGAAGCTGTCGTTGGCTTGCTTGCGGAATTCTTCCAGTTCGGTGATGTCGGCTTCGTCGAATTGCGTGACGTGCGGGATCATGACCCAGTTGCGATGCAGGTTCGGACCGCTGAGCTTCTTGATGCGCGACAGCGGCAGCAACTCGGTCGGCCCCTGTTTGCTGAAGTCCAGCGACGGCCATGCCAGCAGGTCCAGGCCGACGCCGCTGCCGCCCTTGCTGCCCGCAGCGGCAGCGCTGCCGCCGGCCGCGCCGGAGATCACGCCCTTGACGTAATTCTGTACATCTTCGTGGGTGATGCGGGCCTTGATGCCGGTGCCGGCGACCTTGCTCAGGTCAACACCCAGTTCGCGCGCGAACTTGCGCACCGACGGCGATGCATGCGGGATGCCGCCGCTGGCGTGCGCCGGTGCCGGCGCCGCCGGAGCGGGCGCAGCTGCTGGAGTCGGTTTGTTTTCTGCCGCTGCTGGCGCAGGGGTTGGGGCCGGAGCTGCCGCGGCCGGCGCCGGCGCTGCCGCAGCCGGGGCGCTGGCAGGAGCGCCGGCCGCCGCATCGGCTTCCAGCACCAGCACCAGCGTGCCTTCCTTGACCTTGTCGCCCAGCTTGACTTTCAATTCCTTGATCACGCCCGCATGGCTGGACGGGATTTCCATGCTGGCCTTGTCGGATTCGACGGTGATCAGCGACTGGTCTACCTTTACCGTGTCGCCGACTTTCACCATCAATTCAATGACTTCAACTTCACTGACGTCGCCGATATCCGGGACTTTGACTTCCACCATACTCATCGCTTAGCTCCATTCATTCTGCCCGCTGCACATCGCGGGCCTGAGTTTCCTTTCAGAAAATTCAGGCCCGCGCATGACAGCCGTGGAAATTTTAATACTGGCTTGGTTACTCTTACGTATCTTGCGTATTGCTGCTTGTTATCCAGATATCAAGACCAGTACCTTATTGCGTGACCGGATTCGGCTTCTCCGGATTGATACCATACTTGGTAATGGCATCGGCGACAACCGAGGCTTTGATCTTGCCTTCGTCGGCCAATGCCTTCAATGCCGCCACCGCTACATAATAACGGTTGACTTCAAAGAATTCACGCAGCTTGGCGCGTGTGTCGGAACGGCCGAAGCCGTCCGTGCCCAGCACCTTGTAAGTACGGCCGGCAGGAATGAAAGCACGCGCTTGCTCAGCAAAAGTACGCATGTAGTCGGTGGAAACGATGATCGGACCGGCGGTGTCTTTCAGGCACTGGGTGATGTGCGCCACGCGCGGAGCGTCCGTCGGGTGCAGCATGTTCCAGCGTTCCACGTCCTGGCCGTCGCGCGCCAGCAGGGTGAACGACGGCGCCGACCAGACATCGGCGTCCACGCCCCAGTCGCTGGCCAGCAAGGCTGCGCCTTCGATGACTTCGCGCAGGATGGTGCCGGAACCCATCAGCTGCACGCGCTGCTTGTTCTTCTTGCCGCCTTCCTGCAGCAGGTAGAGGCCCTTGATGATGCCCTCTTCCTGGCCTTCCTTCAGGCCTGGATGGCTGTAGTTCTCGTTCATCAGGGTCAGGTAGTAGAACACGTCTTCCTGGTTGGTGACCATGCGGCGCAGGCCGTCATGCATGATGACCGCCACTTCGTGCGAGAAGGTCGGATCGTAAGGCACGCAGTTCGGGATGGTCGACGCCAGCACGTGGCTGTGGCCGTCTTCGTGCTGCAAGCCTTCGCCGTTGAGCGTGGTGCGGCCGGCGGTGCCGCCCAGCAGGAAGCCGCGGGCGCGCATGTCGCCGGCTGCCCATGCCAGGTCGCCGATACGCTGCAGGCCGAACATCGAGTAATAAGTGTAGAACGGGATCATGACCCGGTTGTTGGTCGAGTACGAAGTTGCCGCGGCAATCCACGAGCTCATGCCGCCGGCTTCGTTGATGCCTTCCTGCAGGATCTGGCCGGCCTTGTCTTCACGGTAGTACATCACCTGGTCTTTATCGACCGGCTCGTACAGCTGGCCGACCTGGCTGAAAATGCCGATCTGGCGGAACAAGCCTTCCATGCCGAAAGTACGCGATTCGTCGACCATGATAGGCACGACGCGCTGGCCCAGGCTCGGGTCGCGCAGCAGGGTGTTCAGGATGCGCACGTAAGCCTGGGTGGTGGAAATCTCGCGGCCTTCCGCGGTCGGTTCCAGCGCGCCCTTGAATGCGGACAGTTCCGGCACCACCAGCACTTCGTCGGCTTTCTGGCGGCGCTGCGGCAGGTAGCCGCCCAGCGCTTTGCGGCGGGCGTGCAGGTATTGCATTTCCGGGGTGTCGTCGGACGGCTTGAAGAACGGCACGTCAGGCAGCTGGTCGTCGGAAATCGGCAGCTGGAAGCGGTCGCGCATGGCCTTGATGGCTTCGTCGTCGAGCTTCTTGGTGTTGTGCGCGGTGTTGCGCGCTTCGCCCGATTTGCCGAAGCCGTAGCCCTTGATGCTCTTGACCAGCAAGACGGTAGGCTGGCCCTTGTGTTCCTGCGCTACCTTGAAGGCAGCGTAGATCTTGTGCGGATCGTGGCCGCCGCGGGTCAGGTGCCAGATGTCGTCGTCCGACATCTTGCTGACCAGTTCCAGCAGTTTCGGATGCTTGCCGAAGAAATGCTTGCGCACGAATGCGCCGTCCTTGGCCTTGTAGTTCTGGTATTCGCCGTCGACGGTTTCCATCATCACGCGCTGCAGGATGCCTTCCTTGTCGCGCGCCAGCAGGTCGTCCCAGCCGGCGCCCCAGATCACCTTGACCACGTTCCAGCCGGCGCCGCGGAAATCGCTTTCCAGTTCCTGGATGATCTTGCCGTTGCCGCGCACCGGACCGTCCAGGCGCTGCAGGTTGCAGTTGACCACCATCACCAGGTTGTCCAGGCGTTCGCGGCCGGCCATGCCGATGGCGCCCATCGATTCCGGTTCGTCCATCTCGCCGTCGCCGCAGAAAGCCCAGACCTTGCGGTTGGCGGTATCGGCGATGCTGCGTGCATGCAGGTACTTCAGGAAACGCGCCTGGTAGATCGCCATCAGCGGGCCCAGGCCCATCGATACGGTGGGGAATTGCCAGAAATCCGGCATCAGCTTCGGATGCGGGTATGAGGACAGGCCGTTGCCGTCGACTTCGCGGCGGAAGTGCAGCAGCTGTTCTTCCGTCAGGCGGCCTTCGAGGAAAGCGCGGGCGTAGATGCCTGGCGACGAGTGGCCCTGGATGTACAGCAGGTCGCCACCGTGGTTTTCAGAAGGTGCATGCCAGAAATGGTTGAAGCCGATGCCCAGCATGTTGGCCAGCGAGGCAAAGCTGGAGAGGTGGCCGCCGAGGTCGCCGTCGAGGCGGTTGGCCTTGACCACCATCGCCATCGCATTCCAGCGCATCCACGAACGCAGGCGCTCTTCGATCTCGAGGTCGCCCGGGCAATGCTCGCCCATGTGGGCAGGAATGGTGTTGACGTATGCGGTATTGCTGGAAAACGGGATCTGGGCGCCGCGGCGGCGGGCCAGGTCGACCATTCTTTCCATCAGGTAATGGGCGCGTTCAGGGCCCTCGGTTTCAATGACAGCTTCTAGCGCATCAAGCCATTCTTGGGTTTCAATGACATCTGGATCGTTGGCGGCCTGGGCCAAAACCTGGTCGAGCTGGGCTGACATGCTGAGTCTCCTGAATATGTGCGCTTGTCCGATCTGACACCGGACTTGCGGGTTGGGTCGCAAGCATCTACGTCACTATGTAGACGGGTGCCAAATTCTAACAGGAGTTTTTTTGATTTCCAAATAGCGATATTCAATTTCACAATATGAAAATATGCTGCATAGCAAGGCAAATTAGCATAAAACAGCGCCTTCACTTTCCCTCGTCATGGAGTCGAAAACATGAATCTCGGACACATTTTGCATGGCGCAACGCAACAATAATTATATATAAACACTATTAAAATTCGACTTATAGCTAATTCGATATAAGAACTAGCGGAAATCTAAGTAAAAAAGCGCTAAACCAGAATTGGCTAGCGCTTTTTATGCCCGGGAAATCGGTTCCCGATTTCGCTTAAGCGGCCTTGCCACCTTTTTTCTTGGCGCCGATGCGACTTTCCTTGCCGGCCAGCAGATTGCCGATATTCTTGGCATGGCGATAGATCAGCAAGGCGCTCATCACCACGATCGCCAGCAGGATCATGTCCGGCCCTTCCATCAGCGCATAGAAGAAAGGCGCGAAGACGCTGGCGACCAGGGCCGCCAGCGAGGAATAACGGAACGCATAAGCCACGATCAGCCAGGTTGCGATAGTCGCCAGGCCCAGCCAAAGGCTGATGCCGAACAAAATGCCGAACAAGGTGGCCACGCCCTTGCCGCCGGCAAAACGGAAAAACACCGGCCATAGATGCCCAAGGAAGACCGCCACCGCGGCCAGCGCCACCGCGCCGTCTTCAAGGCCGAACTGCGGCCCGTATCTTTGCGTCAGCCATACCGCCAGCCAGCCCTTGAAACCGTCGCCGAGCAGTGTCAGGGCAGCCGCGGTCTTGTTGCCGCTGCGCAGGACATTGGTGGCGCCGGGGTTATTCGAACCGTAGGTGCGCGGATCTCCCAGCCCGAACAATTTGCTGGTGATGATGCCGAACGACACCGAACCGATCAGGTAGGCGGCAATCGCGAATAACAATGTATACATGCGTGTCTCTTTCTTTTGTATTTGAGTGGTCCAGGACCTATTCGTCCAGCGCGCAGCGGACTGCTTTTGCATGCAGCAGGCCGGCCGCGTCTTGCGGCGCCATGCCGACCAGGTAGCCGCGCCGGCCACCGTTAATATATATCTTCTGCAGGGCCAGGATGCTCTCTTCGATATACACCGGCAGCGCCTTGCGGGTAGCGAACGGCGACGTGCCGCCGATCAGGTAGCCCGAATGGCGGTTCGCCACCTCAGGCTTGCAGGGTTCCACCGATTTGCAGCCGATCTGCCGCGCCAGGTTCTTGGTCGACACCTTGCGGTCGCCATGCATCAGGATGATCAGCGGCTTGGCCGCCTCGTCCTGCATCACCAGCGTCTTCACCACATGGTGCTCGTCCACGCCCAGCGCGCGCGCCGATACCGTGGTGCCGCCATGTTCCTCATATGCATAGGGATGCTCTGAAAAGACCGCGCCGTGCTTGCGCAAGAACTGCGTCGCCGGGGTCTCTGAAATATGTTTTGTCATACCGGGTTACTTGAATGCAGCGGGCCGGAGCGCCTGCTTGCACATCATGTTTTCGCCAGCCCCGATGCAGCGACAGTCCTTGCCGCTGATCTGCGCTGAGCGGACAGGCAGCGCTTAAGGCTGCTTAGGCTCATCGGAAGCAGGTTCGCCGCTCGCCGGCAGTTCGGAGTCGGCCGTATCCTCTGTCTCAACTTCGGTGGAAGAGCCCTTCTCCAGCTTGCGCTTCAGTTTTTCTTCCTTCTTTTTTTTCTTTTCTAATTCTTTCTGCCGTTTTTCATACTGAAAATTCGTTTTTGCCAATTGCGCCCCCTAAATAGACTCTTGAATGATGTAGTACAGGATACAGGAGAATAATTGGGAGGATGCAGAATTCAATCCGAAGAAAATTACAATATGGCAATAAAATAAAACGAACTCATCCACCTCCACCCTCCATCCAGCCCCAGGATTTCAGCCGCGCGGATGATGCGCCGCATGGAGGGCCTTCAGGCGCTCGCGCGCCACATGGGTATAAATCTGGGTGGTCGATATGTCAGCGTGCCCCAGCAGCAGCTGCACTACACGCAAATCGGCGCCGTGGTTCAGCAGGTGGGTGGCAAATGCATGGCGCAAGGTATGCGGCGACAAGGGCGCGTTGATGGCCGCCTTGGCGGCGTACTTCTTGATCAGGGTCCAGAACATCTGGCGCGTCATGGCGCCGCCGCGCGCCGTCACGAACAAGGCGTCGTCCATCTGGCCATTCATGATCTGGCCGCGCGCATCTTTCAGGTAACGCACGATCCAGTTGCGCGCCTCTTCGCCGAACGGCAGCAAGCGAGTCTTGCTGCCCTTGCCGGTAATCCGCAGCACGCCTTCGTTCATGCCGACTTCCAGCGATTTCAGCAGCACCAACTCGGATACCCGCAAACCGCTGGCGTACATCAGCTCCAGCATGGTGCGGTCGCGCAGGCCAAGCGGCGTGGCGACGTCGGGCGCCGCCAGCAGCGCTTCCACCTGGATTTCGGACAAGACCTTGGGAAAGCGCGGCGCCTGCTTGGCCGAACGCAGATGCAGGCAAGGATCGGCGCTGACCCGGTTTTGCCGCAAGGCCAGCAGGTAGAAGCGCTTCAGCACCGCCAGGCGCCGATTCGAGGAAGTGGCCTTGCTGCTGTCATGCCTGGCCAGGAAATAGGCGTTCAGGTCGCCGGCATGGACCGCAAACAGGGACTTGCCGTCCGGCTGTTCCTGCAGCCATAGCGCAAACAGGGTCATGTCGCGCCGGTACGCCTCCAGCGAGTTCTTGGCGAGGCCGTCTTCCAGCCACAAGCTGTCGCAGAATTCGTCGATTGCAGTTTGATGTTCGGCGCCAAGCGCCGGCTTGGCCTCGCTCCCGGCCTTGGACCTGGTCACAGGCCGACCACGCCTTCGTGCTCCAGCAGCCAGCGCTTGACCCGCAGATGGAAACCATCCGCCTCGTCGTGATGGGAAAAGCCGCCAATCCCGCCGGCCGCGGTCACCCGGTGGCAAGGGATCACCAGCGGAAACCAGTTGGAGCCGCAAGCTTGCCCAACCGCGCGCGGCGCCGATTCCACCAGCTTGGCAACCTGGCCGTAAGTGAGCACTTCCCCGCGCGGGATCGCCGCAATCGCCTTCCACACTTTGTGCTGGAACGCGGTGCCTAGCGGGGCCAGGGGCAGGTCGAAGCGAAAATCCGGTTGTTCCAGGTAACGGCAGATCTGCTTGACCGCACGTTCGGCCAGGGCATCGGTGGCGTCTTTTTCGTGGAAAGAAGGAGGGAGATAGACCAGTTCCTGCAACAGGCCAGCTTCAGTGCGTATGCCCATCGCACCGAACGGCGCGGCGACCACCGCAGTGAAATGCTGTGCGGGCAGCTGACCGCCGGTGCGCTTTACGGGACTGCCGGGAATTATATTCATACCGCAAGCATAAAATAAAAAAGGCGCATCTGTGTCGATGCGCCTCAAATTACTTCGTTATGCACTCCCGGCTGTTTAGACAGCTTCATTCGGAATGCACGGTCTCCTCAGTATCCCCGGTATCAATACCGTTCTTATGCACCACCACCTACAATCCCGTTTTTACAACCTCGTTGGCAAATTCCTTTGCCGGACGCGGATCTAAATTCTGTACCAGATAAAGCCACTTGCCGGAAACCGCAATCCGCTTCAGCCCGCTGCGAAATTGCCGCTTTTGCAAGCTGCAATCTCTAGTGTGGTCGCACTGTAACAGGTGTTACCCGGATTTAACAAATAATTTATATGAATCATTTTGACTAAACAACATAGGTTTACACTAAACCCTTATCAAACTAATACTCAGCAATTTCGGCAGATTTTCCACACGGAAACTAACTTCAACGCCTGGCCCCGGGAATTACTCAGGAATGTCCAACATGTCGACAATCCAGCCCGCTTTCTAACAATATCCGCCACTCCATGTATATCGTCAATCTGTTGTTTCCTGATTTTTCGCTAATCTTGCTGGGAGCCGTGCTGCACCGCATCAGCAATTGGGGCGCCGAGTTCTGGACCGGGGCGGAAAAGCTGGTGTATTTCCTGCTGTTCCCCGCCCTGCTGTTTTACTCCACCGCGCGCACACCGCTCAGCTTCGACACCAGCGGCAAGATGCTGATGGTCGGCATGGGCGCGCTGCTCGGCGCCATCCTCCTCACCTGGCTGGGCAAACCGTGGATCAAGGCGGCGCCCATGGATTACGAATCCGGCATGCAAACCGGCTATCGTTTCAATTCGTACATGGCGCTGGCCCTGGCTGCCAGGCTGGGCGGCGAGCAGGCCACCGGCATGATGGCGATGCTGATCGGCTTTGGCGTGCCCCTGTGCAACCTGGCAGCGGTGCATGCCTTGGCGCACAAAAGCGGCGGCCTGTTCAAGGAACTGGCGCGCAATCCCCTGCTGATCGCCACCGCTTGCGGCCTCTTGTACAGCCTGTCCGGACTGCCGCTGCCGGAAGTGGCGGGAGCGGTCCTGTCGCGGCTCGGCAACGCCGCACTGGCGCTGGGTTTGCTGCTGGTGGGGGCGGGCCTGCGCCTGAGCGGCGTGCACCGGGCCAAGGCGCTGGCCGGATATTTCCTGGTGGTCAAGCTGCTGGCGCTGCCGACCATAGCCTGGCTGCTGGGGCAGTGGCTGGGACTGGCGCCATCGCAATTGCAGCTGGTGGTGCTGTTTTGCGCCCTGCCTACCGCCTCCAGCGCTTACATCCTGGCCGCCAGGATGGGCGGCAACGGTCCGCTGGTGGCGTTCATGATTTCCGCCGGCACCATGCTGTCGGCGCTGACCTTGCCGTTCTGGCTGTGGGTGCTGCAGCACTGAGGTTAATCGATGCCGTGCTGCTGCAATGCCCACGCCACGTGCTCGCGCACCAGTTCGGACGGATCGTCTCTGCGCTGCTGCAAGGCGGCGATGATCTCCGGCGTAGCGGCGCCGGCCGCCGCGGTATTGCCAAGGCCGACCGCCATATTGCGCAGCCAGCGCTGGTAGCCGATGCGGCGGATCGGGCTGCCTTCCATGCGGCTGTTGAACTGTTCCTCGCTCCAGCCGAACAATTCCACCAGCGTAGCCTGGTCGAGGCCGTTGCGGACGTCGAAATCGCCCAGCGTCGACGGTTGCGCAAACTTGTTCCATGGGCAGAACAGCTGGCAATCGTCGCAGCCATAGACGCGGTTGCCGATCAGGGGCCGCAGTTCCACCGGGATGCTGCCTTTCAATTCGATCGTCAGGTAAGAGATGCAACGGCGGGCGTCGAGCCGGTAAGGGCCGACAATCGCCTTGGTCGGACAGACATCGATACAGGCGCTGCATTGCCCGCAATGCGAACTGATGGCCGGGTCGACCGGCAGCGGCAGGTCAGTCAGGATTTCGCCAAGGAAGAAAAACGAGCCGGCCTCGCGATTAAGCAGCAAGGTGTGCTTGCCGCGCCAGCCCAGGCCGGCTTTCTGCGCCAGCGCCACCTCCATCACCGGCGCCGAATCGGTAAACACGCGATAACCGAATTCGCCGATCTCGCCCTTGATGCGATCGGCCAACTGCTGCAGGCGCGAACGCAGCACCTTGTGATAATCGCGGCCGCGCGCATACAGCGAAACGGTGGCGCTGCCGGCGGCCGCCGGCGCCAGCCGCGCCTGCTCGCGCGGGCGCCAGCTGCCCTGGTCGTCCTGGTAGGCGCGCGGCAGGTAATCCATGCGCACCGCGATGGCCCGGATCGCGCCGGGCACCAGTTCGGCAGGCCGGGCGCGCTTCATTCCGTGCGCTGCCATATAATCCATGTCACCGTGATAACCGAGCGCAAGCCAAGCCTCGAAACCGGCCTCTTGCTGCGCCAGGTCGACATCGCTGATGCGGATATCGGCGAAGCCAAGCTCCCGCCCCCACGCTTTGATGGTGGCGGCTAGCGCGGTTAAATCCTGGTCGATTACTGCCATGGCTGGTGCGTTTCAAAAAGACTTCAGAAAGACTTGAAAGAAAGATTTGATACAAAGGACTATGTGACGAGATGCAGCATTTTACAACCCACCTGCATGACGAGGCCGGAACCGGCGCGCTCGGCGCCGCATTGGCCAGGGCCTTGCTGCCCGGGCTGGCGATCCACCTGCACGGCGACCTGGGCGCCGGCAAGACCGCGCTGACCCGCGCCTTGCTGCATGCCGCCGGCTACCAGGGCCACGTCAAAAGCCCTACTTACACCTTGGTGGAACCTTATACGATCCAGATAGCCCAACAGGCGGTCGAAGTGATGCATTTCGACTTGTACCGGATGGCCAGCGCGGACGAATTCCTGGAAGCCGGCTTCCGCGAATACTTCAATCCCGACACCATCTGTATCGTCGAATGGCCGGAAAAAGCCGATAGCGCGTTGCCGCCGCCCGACATCAGTGTATTACTCAGCGTTTCCCGTGTTTCCGACAAGGGACGTGATGTAGAATTGCAGGCGTTATCTGATAAGGGTAGTCAATGTCTCGCTCGACTGAAATTTGCGCCAAACCTCTAAAATCAAAAATCCGCCGCACCGTACTCAAGGCCGGCGGTACTTTGCTCATTTCAGTCCTGGCGCCACTCTCGGCGCGCGCCGCGCAAATTGTCGCGGTACGGGTCTGGCCGGCGGAAGACTACACCCGCGTCACGCTGGAAAACGACGCTGAACTGAAAACCACCCATTTCCTGGTGCAGAACCCGGACCGCATGGTGGTCGACATCGAAGGCATCGAACTCAATCCGACCTTGAAGGAACTGGTCGCCAAGATCCAGCCTAACGATCCTTACATCAAGCAAGTCCGGGTCGGCCAGAACCGCCCGAATGTGGTGCGGCTGGTGTTCGACCTCAAGGAAGAAGTCACACCGCAGGTGTTCACCCTGGCGCCGGTGGGCGGCTATCAGCATCGGCTGGTGTTCGACCTGTATCCGGTCAACCCGCCAGATCCGATCCAGGCGATGATTGAAAAAGGCGAATGGCCTTCCTCCACGCCAGGTGAAATTACGCCGCCGGTGGCGCAAACCAAACCGCAGGAGCAAAAACCGCCGCTGCAGCCGCAGCCTGAACCGCCGCAAGTCGCCAAGGCCGATCCGAAGCCGGACAAGACGCCGACGCTGACCCGCATGATCACGATTGCCCTCGATCCCGGCCATGGCGGCGAAGATCCGGGCGCCACGGGGCGCGGCGGCAATCGCGAAAAAGACGTAGTGCTGTCGATCGCCAAGCGGCTCAAGGCCAAGATCGAGCAGCAGCCGAACATGCGCGTGATGCTGACGCGCGACGCGGATTTTTTCGTGCCGCTCGGCGTGCGCGTGCAAAAGGCCCGGAAAGTGCAGGCCGACCTGTTCGTCTCCATCCATGCCGACGCCTTTGTCACGCCGACCGCACGCGGCTCCTCAGTGTTTGCCTTGTCGGAGAAAGGCGCCAGCTCCACCGCCGCGCGCTGGCTGGCCAACAAGGAAAACTCGGCCGACCTGATCGGCGGCATCAACATCAAGAGCCACGACCGCCAGCTGGCCAGCGTGCTGCTGGACCTATCGACCACGGCGCAGATCAACGACAGCATGAAGCTCGGCAGCGCAGTGCTGAGTGAGATCGGCGGCATCAACAAGCTGCACAAGGGCGCGGTGGAACAGGCTGGTTTTGCCGTGCTGAAAGCGCCGGACATCCCGAGCATCCTGATTGAAACCGCGTTCATTTCCAATCCGGAAGAAGAAGCCAGGCTGACCGATAACGCTTACCAGGACCAGATGGCGGACGCAGTCCTGAAAGGGATCAAGAAGTACTTTGCCCACAACCCGCCGCTGGCAAGGAATCGCCTGACCTAAGCTGCCAGGCCGGCACCAAACAAAAAGGGCGCGCTGCAAACTTGCAGCGCGCCCTTTTTTCATCCGGCGTCGCCAGCGCTTACGCGCCGCGCATTTTCTTGTAGAACTTCCACAGTCCGCCCAGCGCCACCGGCACTACCGCCGCGCCGACCCCGATCAGCACGATGGTGTTCAAATGATCGCGGATGACGGGAATATTACCGAAGAAGTAACCGGCCGACACCAGGCCTACCACCCAGATCAGGGCGCCGGTAATATTGAAGAACTGGAATTTGGAGAAAGTCATTTCCGACACCCCGGCCACGAACGGCGCGAAAGTCCGCACGATAGGCACGAAGCGCGACAGGATGATGGTTTTGCCGCCATGGTGCTCATAGAACGCGTGGGTCTTTTGCAAAGCCTTCTTGTCCAGCCATCGATAGTCATGGGTGTAGACCTTGTGCCCGATCAGGCTGCCTATCCAGTAATTGAGCGTGTTGCCGGTAGTGGCGGCGATGACCAGCAAAGCCATCAGGGCCCAGATGTTCATCTCGCCGGTTGCGCAAAACGCGCCGCCGATGAATAACAGCGTATCGCCAGGCAGGAACGGCAGGACCACCAGGCCGGTTTCGCAAAAAACTATCAGGAACAGGACCATGTAGATCAAGGCGCCATATTCCTTGATCAAGAAGCCGAGGGATTTATCGACATGCAGGATGATGTCGATGAATTGCATGAAGTCCATAGTCCGTGTTCCTCAGTTAACCGCTTTATGATTGAAAAGTCTTATGCACACTGACTTTCCTTTGTTGAATAAAGTTCACCCGTTCGACAACAGCATCGCCAGGAAGCCCGGCGCGCTTTTCCTCAGGTAGCGCCGGAATAATACACTACCAAAGACAGCGCAAACTTAGATTTGGCAATTGCCTGCGCCGGCGCGCGCGCAAACAACCGCTGGCTCCGGCTTCGGTATAATCGCTGCATGAATCCACCGCTCTCCCCTATCCGCGCCATCCAGCAGCTGCCCGACAACCTGATTTCGCAAATCGCGGCAGGCGAGGTGGTCGAACGGCCGTCCGCCGTGGTCAAGGAATTGCTGGAAAACGCGCTGGACGCAGGCGCCACCCAAATCACGGTGCGGCTGGAACAAGGCGGCGTCAAACGCATCGCCATCACCGACAACGGCCGCGGCATTGCGCCGGAACAATTGCCGCTGGCGCTGGCGCGCCACGCCACCTCAAAAATCAGTTCGCTGCACGACCTGGAAAATGTCGCCACGCTGGGATTCCGCGGCGAAGCGCTGGCGTCCATCGCCTCGGTATCGCAGCTGACCCTGACCTCGCGCACCGCCGATGCCGGCCACGCCTCGGAAATCGACGGCAGCACGCTGGCCGTGACGCCGTCGTCCGGCGCCCAAGGCACCACGGTCGACGTCCAGGATTTGTATTTCAATACCCCGGCCAGGCGCAAGTTCCTCAAATCGGAGCAGACCGAATTCGGCCACTGCGCCGAAGTAGTGCGGCGCATCGCGTTGGCGCGGCCGGATGTATCGTTTTCGCTGACGCATAACGGCAAGACCGTCGACCACTGGAACATCACCGAAATCGCCAAACGCAGCGCCAGCATCCTCGGCAACGAATTTGCCAACGCCCGCCTGGCGCTCGATGAAGGCGCCGGACCGCTGCGCCTGCACGGTTTTGTCGGCTTGCCGACCGCCTCCAAGGCGCGCGCCGACGCCCAGTATTTCTACGTCAACGGCCGTTTCGTGCGCGACAAGCTGCTGGTGCACGCCGTGCGCGCCGCTTACCAGGACGTGCTACACGGCGACCGCTACCCGTCGTATGTGCTGGGACTGGACCTCGACCCGGCGCTGGTCGACGTCAACGTGCATCCATCGAAAATCGAAGTGCGCTTCCGCGACAGCCGCTCCGTCCACCAGTTTGTATTCCATGCAGTCAGCCGTGCGCTGGCGCAAACCTCCGCCACCTCGTTCGGCGCGACGCCGGCGCCGCTGCCCTCGCCCAGCGGCGCGATGCCGTGGATCCGCGGCTCGCAAGAACATTTGCAGGCGATCCTGCAACCCAACACGCAAGTGCCGCAGCAGCAGACTTCATTCGGACCGCAATTTGCGCCGACCGCCAATGGCGTGGCGCAAACCATGGCCAATTACGGCGCGCTGTTTACCGGCAATGACCCTGCCGGCGGCGCTGCAACCTATCCGGCAGCACCGCAGCAGCTTGCCAGCCAGACGCTGCCGAGCGACGACTTCCCGCTCGGTTTCGCGCTGGCCCAGCTGCATGGCATCTATATCCTTGCGCAAAACACCAAGGGCCTGGTGCTGGTCGACATGCACGCGGCGCATGAACGCATCCTGTACGAGCAGTTGAAAGGCGCGCTGGATGAAGATGCGATGCAGGTCCAGCCGCTGCTGATCCCGGTCACCTTCTTTGCCGACGCGGTTGAAGTCGGCACCGCCGAAGAAAACCAGGAAACCCTGCATGCGCTAGGTTTTGACATCGCCGCGATTTCGCCCACCACGCTGGCCGTACGCTCGGTCCCGGCCCTGCTGAAAAACGCCGATGCGCAAACGCTGGCGCGCGATGTGCTGCGCGACGTCCGCGAATTCGGCGGCTCGCGGGTCCTGGTCGAACGGCGCAATGAACTGCTCGGCACCCTGGCCTGCCACACCGCGGTGCGCGCCAACCGCAGCCTGACGGCGCCGGAAATGAACGCCCTGCTGCGGCAAATGGAAGCCACCGAACGCGCCGACCAGTGCAACCACGGCCGCCCCACCTGGAGCCAGCTGGCGCTGTCCGACCTGGACAAACTATTCTTGCGCGGCCAGTAAGCGGTATGCCATCACAGCCAGCACCAACCACAGCGAAGCCGCTGGTGATCGCCATCATGGGCCCCACCGCCTCCGGCAAGACCGCCGCCGCACTGGAAATCGCGAGACACATTCCGTCCGAAATCATTTCGGTCGATTCGGCACTGGTGTACCGCGGCATGGATATCGGCACCGCCAAGCCCAGCCGCGACGAACTTGCCGCGGCGCCGCACCACCTGATCGACATCATGGAGCCGACGCAATCCTACTCGGCCATGCAATTCCGCGACGACGCGCTGCGCCTGTCCGCTGAAATCCACGCACGCGGCAAGCTGGTGCTGATGGTCGGCGGCACCATGCTGTATTTCAAGGCCCTGCGCGACGGCCTCGACGCCTTGCCGCAAGCCGATCCCGCGCTGCGCGCCAGGCTGGACGCCGAAGCGGCCTTGATCGGCGTGCCCGGCATGCATGCCCGGCTGGCCCAGCTCGACCCTGCCACCGCCGCCCGCCTGAAACCCAACGACAGCCAGCGCATCCAGCGCGCCCTTGAAATCATCGAACTCAGCGGCCAGACCATGTCCTCGCTACTGATCGACCGGCAGGCGCCGGAGCTGCCCTTCGACATCCTGCCGATCGCCCTGGAACCATCGGACCGCAGCGTGCTGCACGACCGGATCGCCCGGCGTTTCGACCTGATGCTGGACCCGCAAAGCGGCGGCCTGATCGGCGAAGTCGAAACCCTGCGCGCCCGCGGCGACCTGCATCTCGGCCTGCCATCCATGCGTTGCGTCGGCTATCGCCAGACCTGGGAATACCTGGACGGCCAGTACGGCTACCAGGAACTGCGCGAAAAAGGCATCGCCGCCACCCGCCAGCTGGCCAAGCGCCAGCTCACCTGGCTGCGTTCCATGCCGGAACGGATTGTGATCGACTGTATTGGCGACCATGTTGCCGATACAGTGCTGGAGACGGTAACAGCGGCCCTCAAGCAGCGATAACGCTACGAAATTGCCCTTGGGAAGCGCCCTGAACCTGTTTTTCTTGACAGCATTTGGAGAAATGCTTCATAATTTAGGGCTTCATTGGTGATATAGCTCAGTTGGTTAGAGCACAGCACTCATAATGCTGGGGTCGGTGGTTCAAGTCCACCTATCACCACCAAGAACACGTTTCAAGAAGTCCAGTAACGTACAGAAACCCGCCTCTAGCCTAGTGCTGATGCGGGTTTTTTGTTTTCTGAGCGTTTTTAACGTCCGTTGACATCCAGGTTTTATGAGGGTATTTTTGTGGGTATGGGCCGATACCCGCAAGGAAAGTACCCGCAAAATGCCAAAATTAGCCACCCCGCTGACGGACATACAGCCACGCAATGCCAAACCCAAGGACAAACCCTACAAGCTGGCCGATGGCGGCGGCCTGTTCTTGCTAATCACCCCAGACGGCGCGAAGTATTGGCGCATGGCTTATCGTTTTGAGGGTACTGAACGATTACTTGCATTTGGGAAATACCCCGATATCTCGTTGAGCGATGCCCGAAAAGCAAGAATGGCGGCGCGTGAAAAGATCAATGCCGGTGTCGATCCGGCTCAGGCCAAGCGGATAGAGAAGAAAAACAAAGCAACCGCGAACGCCAACACCTTCGAGGCCGTGGCGCGTGCATGGCACGCAAACAAGTTCGACTCTTGGCAACCAGGGACGGCAAAAAATTTACTGCACAGACTTGAAAAAGACGTTTTCCCGCTAATCGGTAAATATCCCATTTCAGAAATCAAAGCGCCGGTCATGTTGGACGTGTTGCGCCAGATCGAAAAACGCGGCGCGATAGAGATGGCAAAGCGACAGGGGCAAGTCTGCAGTCTGATATTCGAGTATGTCATCGCGTCGGGAATAGCCGACATTAATAACCCTGTGCCCAGCCTACGCAGCGCATTAAAAGCAACAACTAAAGGTCACCACGCGGCAATTACGCCGGATGAGTTGCAGCAATTTATCCGCGCCTTTGAGAAGATCGAGGGGCGCATGTACCCGCCTACAAGAATCATGTTTCGACTGATGATGCTGACCTTTGTACGCACCAGCGAGTTGACTACAACGGAATGGACAGAAATCGACCTTGAAAACGAAAGCTGGGTGATCCCGTGGCAGCGCATGAAAATGGGCAAGAGGAAACTGAATCCGCGCAAAATCGATCACCACGTATTTTTACCGCGTCAAGGCTGGCAGCTACTCCGAGAGCTACACCAACACACGGGCGGTAACAAGTACCTTTTCCCTAACCTGCGCGATCATGAAAAACCAGCAACCAACTACGGCATTCTGGCCGCACTCAGGCGCATGGGCTACAGCGGCAAGATGACCGGCCACGGATTCCGCTCATTGGCGATGGGCGTCATCAAAGAACGCTTAGGCTACCGCCACGAAGTTGTAGACCGTCAGCTATCCCATGCATCCGGCGACACCTATGGTGAAGCATATGACCGCGCAATGTTTCTTGACGAACGCAAGGTCATGATGCAGCAGTATGCCGACTACCTGGACACGGTGGCCGGCGGCACGATAATCGCGGGGAAGTTCGGTAGAGCCGCATAGAATCAGTTGAGTCGTGCCTCCCCCAATAGCGGGGGAAACAGATATTGCACCCCCTATCTGCGGCATGGCTTCCGATATTTGATGGGGGACAAGGAGGCGCTGCATGAGTCTTGACGATGACATACATTTTCAACTTGAAATACCAGCTAACAAGAAATTTTTTACTGTTGGAGAAATACCAAATTTAACAGCCGGGGCTATTTGGCCCGAACCAGAATTCAACGACTCTCCTTCGGATATGAACAAGATTGAAGTCGAACAGGCGCATGAACGGTTTCTGAGTGACGCAATCGACAATGGAGAGGTGCGGGTTTTCGACCCCATCCTCTATCTTAAAATGCCGATAGATGCGGAGTACAAAGACACACGCGCCAAAGAGAATCTTGTTTCACAAATGCAATTTATTGAATTTGCCAGATCACTAGGTATCGAGACGCGTATCGCAAATGAGCCGGTGGAAATTACGCCAGACTTACCGCATGTCGACGAAAAAGAAATTTCGGGAAAATCCGAAACTGCTTATCTCCATATTATTGGCGCCTTGGTTGATCTTTACTGGCGTGCAGCCAAACCAGGCCAAACCAAAATAAATCAATCCGAAATAATCGCAGCGTTAGAGACATACCGTGGTTTTGCCGGGTTGAGCGAACGCAATCTAAAAGACAAACTCTCAAAAGCCATCAAGGCTGTTCTCAACGAATAGTGCAGTTGCACTCTAATAAGGTGCATTTGCATTTTCGCCCCTAGTAGTCATTACTAAGCTTTCCTTACACTGCCGCGACACAGCAGGGACGTTATGGAAAGATCACGGTATGACTACCAAAAGCATCATCCGCCTACCACGAGTAAAACAACTCACGGGCTTATCCCGCTCGACAATTTACGCACTCGTGAAACGAGGCCAATTGAACCCACCGATCAATCTCGGTGCCCGTGCTGTTGGCTGGCTGGAAAGCGACGTTTCAGATTTCATCGAAGCCCGCATTAAAGCATCACGTAAAGTCGGAGGGGGTGCGTAATGGACAAACAAATAATCCCCGCCTTTGACACAGAGGTCATTCAAGAGACCAACCAAAACTATCCGGGAGACCTGGCGCAAAAGAAGCAGGTCATGGATAACACGACACTTTTCCTTGACCACTCCATTGAAACCGAAATAACCGACGTAACCGACAATCTGTCGAACGCCGATTTCCTCCAAGGCATCTTCGGCCCATGCTTGGATACCTCGCCACCGCTTGTCGTGTCATTCGCCGGCAATCCGACAAAAGCCAAGGCATCCGCGTGGAATGCAACACCGTTGCAGCCGGACACTCAACTGCCTGCCGACCGCAACAACTACTTTGCACTGGCGACATTCCATCGGGAGGAAAGCGGCAAGATTAACCGTCAGAAGAAAAACTTCTCAGCCCTGCACGCCATCATGCTCGACGATATCGGCGGCAAGGTCGACGCCGAACGCATCACACTGCCCCCCTCCTGGCGCATTGAAACCTCGCAGGGAAATTACCAGTTTGGCTTTATCTTGGCGGAACCGCTAACGGATGGGCAACAGGCTGATCGGCTCATGCATGCCGTTATTGCCGCTGATCTGTGCGATCCTGGCGCAGGCGGTCCGCAGAGCCGCCTTGCACGCCTGCCCGTGGCGATCAACGGCAAGCACACACCGCCATTCAATTGCAGCCTGGATGAATGGGCGCCAGATCGTCGCTACACCGTGCAGGAAATCATCGATGGTCTCGCATTGGACATGCAGTCTGCTGGGCGTCCAAATAAAGAGAAGGCCGGCAACGCACACCATCAAGACAACGATGGTGGCGATGATGTCCTGATCCCCAAGCCCGACGAGAACCCGGTGATCACCGCGCTCCGGTCGCGCAATCTTTACAAAGCACCGCTCGGCAGTGGCAAGCATGACATCACCTGTCCCTGGGTGTCGGAGCACACCGGCGGCACAGACGACCGCACTGCCTATTTCGAGCCAAGCGGCACCTGGTCTGTCGGCGGGTTCAAGTGCCTGCATTCCCACGGCAGCCTGTACCGTCTGCGCGATCTGCTTCAACACCTCAACGTATCGACTGCCTCGGCACGGATGAAGGCCACCATCCGCCTGATACCCGGGGAGATACACCGGATTGTCGATGCCGCCGAGCGCCTTCTCGCCTGCACGGGACGTCACTATCAGCGTGGTGGCCTGATCGTCACCGTTACGACCGATCCTGGCACTCGCGAAACACGGGTACAGGACGTGAGTGCGTCTGCGCTGGTGCGCGCACTGGCCGGTGTGGCAATTTGGCAGCGATTCGACGCACGGGCGAATGACTGGACTTCATGTGACCCCCAGACGCGTCATGCAGTAATCTTGTTTGATTCCAGCGACTATCCCCACTTGCCGGTTCTCAACGGCCTGACCCGTCAACCCTATTTGCGTCCAGATGGCTCGTTGTGTAGTGAGGCTGGATTTGACGCGCCCACGGGCATGTTTGGCGTCTTTAATACTCGCGATTTCGATGTGCCTGTAGCACCGACTCGCCAGCAGGCTGTCGATGCGCTGGCTGTCCTGGACGACTTGCTTAACGAGTTTGTCTTCGCTGCTAAGTCAGACCGTAGCGCGGCCTTGTCGGCCATGCTGACTGCGGTAGTTCGGCCCAGCCTGCCGCATGCACCGATGTTCCACCTCCGCGCGCCGCAGATCAGTTCCGGTAAGACTTATCTATGCGAACTCATCACCGCCTTTGCGACACCGCAGTACAGCACGCCGTCGACATTTCCTGCTGACGATGAGGAGTGCCGCAAGTTGCTGCTGGCAGAACTGCTGCGCGCACCGGCGGTGATCGTGTTCGATAATCTGACTGGCGATCTGGTTCCGCACAAATCCCTCTGCACGGCGTTGACGAGCGAATATATGACCGGGCGGATATTGGGAGTCTCCAAGACGGCAACGGTGAACACCCGTGCCCTGTTCCTGTCCTCCGGAAACAATGTCGGACCGGTGTCGGACATGACGAGACGCTGCGTCACGATCAATCTCGACCCTGGATGCGAAACGCCCGCAGCGCGAACCTTCATGCGACCTGACCTGTTGCGCGAGGTCCTTGCAAACCGGGGACGGTACGTCAGCGCAGCGCTGACGATCATTCGCGCTTGGATCGTGGCCGAATGTCCGAAAACTGAATGTAAGCCGCTGGCAACGTACAGCACCTGGACCGACTATTGTCGGCAAACGCTGCTGTGGCTGACCCAAGCCGATCCTGCATCCTCCGTGTTCGCTGGCATGGCTGACGATCCCGACCGGGAAACGCTGGGCAGATTGCTCGTGGCTTTGCACGGGCAATTCGGGAACGCACCGGTGATGGTGCGTGATATTGCTAGACGCGTACAAGACGGTGGACCAAATGCAGAAGAACTGCGGGAAGTGGTCGTCGACATTGCTGGTGACCGCGACGGGATCAATCGCCGTCGGCTGGGATGGTGGATCAAACGTCATGCGGGTCGCATCGTCGACGACAAGAAGCTGGTTAAGGTAACTGGGTACAAAAACGCGGACACCTGGCGCATTGAATCGGTTATATCGGTTTCTGCGGTTTCTTCCAGCCCCAAGCCAGAAACTGTCGTCGACACCGACTGCGAAGAGTTTTAACAATGACGCAACTCGACATCCTGGCTCGCGCGGGCCTAACGGTTACGGCAGACGGCAACCGTCTGCTGGTTCAACCACGACACCTTTTGACGGACGATCTACGGACCATCATCCGCAACAACAAGCCGTATATTCTGGCAGCGCTGTCGGGCGCAGTGAACGATTCCACGAACCCGGCAATGCAGAAACAGGATAGCTTGTGCCGCGCAAACGTGGAAACGTTGGTGGGGTTATTGGATCAATCCCGACCGGCATTGACAACAGGCGGCGGGTTACCTCGCTTGCCGGATTGGGATGAACGACGCACCTGCATGGAGTGCCGCAACTTGAGTAGCGATGGGCGCTGCCTTGCTGCATGGCGCGGTGAATTATACGGTGTCAGCCGTGATCATGAGCCAGTAAAAGACATTCTTCAGCGTTGTTCCGGCTATGCTCCTGGGCCGGATGATACTGACCAAAGAGAAGATCGATTTGCCGCGTTCAAGAAAATCAGAAACTCCGATCAGAGTATATAGAATGGCTCTGGCCGCAACGTTGGGCGACGACATCGGGCAATTCTGCACGCCGGCCAAAGCGAAATTTTCAGAAGACGAATCGCAAGATGGTCAAGGAGGTCTAGCACGTGGCGATATCACGCTCCATGAGCAAGCGCGTATTGCCAATCAGGGAACATGCGGCGCACATGATGGCGCACAAGCAATATCTGACGCACTGTTTCGGTAGGGTCTGGACTTTGCATACAGTTATGGGCACCGGACGTAGCGCTCAAATCCGTGAAATCCGTCGCGGTACGCACACCGGGTACGCAGTACGCAACCCCCCACGGTCAAGTGCGTACCTCCCTGGCCAGGTCGGCAATCTCACTAACGGCACGGCACGGCCATGCCGGTGGCTCATGAAAAATTTGCGTTGGTTCGCACCAGGTTCGCACGCCCAGAGCGCAACGACCGGTGCGAACCAGTGTCAGTGCGAACGGCATGAGGCAGATTAGCGAATGCCCAAACTTTCTCGACCCTGGCAGGCTTCAGCTGTCCGCATCCGACGCAGAAAGCGGCGGGTATCCGTTCGAGAGTGCGATCAAGTTCATGGGTACTGATGGTGACCTGTGGGCTTTTCCCGATGAGCGCGTGATCGACTTGCGTCCGCGCACATACCGCATCACTGTCGCCGTCACTCCCCCTGGTCCTTGCCAACCAGTTCGACCGGCGGCTTGGCACATTGGCTAAGTGCTTGCAGGGACGACCGTCCGCAACCCTACGGAGGTCGCCTATTCCGAACGGCTGCATCTGATCACCTGCGTATTGGTGGGCGATGGATGCCAATGGTCAGGCCCACTGGTGGTATCGAACGTCGCCAGTTTTAACGATCTCTGCTTCGCCAAGCCGATTACCCGCACCAACGTTCGGCTATGCAGGCGGGTGGTGCAATAGCCTGTTAGGGCGGCAGAGTGCGTTAAAAAGCCCACCGCGAAGGGTGGGCTATATGCCGCTATATTTAATTGCTATTTGCTTAACGTGTTTTGTTTTTTGAGAGTGCCAGAGGTTTGTTTTTCATGAACCATGCGCGCAAATTCACTCGCCTTCACCATCTGGCTGCGCTGGATCTTCTGGACCATTTCCTGGCTCTGCTGCCTCTGCTTGACCGGCGGGGTTGGCTTCAATAAGTTCATCATTCTGCTCTCCTTGTTTTTCGTCTCGAATAAACATTGGCCCTTGGCCACTCTGTTCTCCTAAAACGTGCCACAGTGTACGACAAAAATCATTTTCTTCTTTGGTTGGACTTTGGACGCACGTAAATAATTCCGAAGCTTCCTTACGATCAATCACAAAACTATGTGATGGATATGCAGCGACCAACGTTTCCAACGCTCCTGGACGTAGGGCTTTGCTATAGCGATTGAGCCGCTGACCATACTCCAAGGCAATACGCATAGCGCGCTGCATTTCACCTAATCGGTTAGGGTCAATTTGATTATATAGTGGAGCGGCCACGCCTATGGCAACATTTGAGGCAAATTCACCTGCCAGACGGGTAGATAGTCGGCCTCCTCGCCTAATTTCCAGCAAAGTGTTGTGAAATGCTTCGCGCGCATGATTTTGTGCTGCTTCCAAGGCCTGAATAATGTCCAGACCCGAACTTCTCTCTTCTAGTTCTGAAGCTTTCCTGACTTGAATATCAAGTGGTCCAAGTTCACCTAGATCGCCAATCACCAACTCATTGGCTCCTATCGCCACCAATGTGCCAGCACTCTTACATAGACTTGGTATCACCAACCGAATATGGGTATAGTGGTGCTTTAAACAACGCGCAATTCGATAACCTCCATCAGGGTCTCCTCCGCGCGTAGTGAGAAACACCGTAACTTTTTTGTGTTTTTTATCCTCCTCTAAAAGATTTGATAAATTAACATGAAGTTCACGAGAAATCCCCTGGCTAATCAAAATGCAATCCCTATCGAGATTACTTGCACTTAATTCGGCAACTACTTGCTCAAATGTTTTTGTCATGTGACCATCCAAAAAATATACTTTGAGACTGTGGGAAGAGTTCAATCTCTTGCTTCTTCTTCACCTAATACCTTAACCAATCGATATGTCAACCAGCGGCGGAAACTATTTATGCCGCTCATGCCCTTCACACCACAACCCGCGCCTGTCACTTGGACTGGCAATTAATTGCCAGCGACTGTCGACGTGCTTCAACACCTATAGCTGCATCCATCCCCGCCTGCATTAACCAATACGCACTATTTCCATAAAATACACTACCAGTTTCTATCGGACAACAGAATTTCAATTCATTTGTGCTGCCCTACTTAAGCTCTCCGCATAGCTCCTTACATTCACATGTTCAAAAACGACCGTTTATAATCGCTGATCAAGCCATCGGGAACTAACGGCAGGAGGTCGAACACGGCGGATACCACGTCGAATACTGGTTTGCGGATCAACGGGTAGGTGGTGAGATATTTCTACAGGGTAGAGGTCAACACAAAGCGATGGTCACGCCAGCAGCATGGCAAGGCCATCCCAATGTGATAGCCGGCCTGTTTAGCGCAGCCGTTCGATGTAATTGTATAAGGTGTTCCTGCTGATTCCGAGGTCACGGGCGATCTGTGCTTTCGGTTCGCCATGCCCGACGCGTGCGGTCAACTCACCTACTTGTTGCGGAGTCAGTTGTTGCTTGCGGCCCGTGTAGACGCCTTTGGCCTTGGCCAATGCAATACCCTCGCGCTGGCGTTCGTGAATCATCGCGCGCTCGAACTCGGCCACCGCACCCAGGAGCGTAAGCAATAGATTGTTCATCGGGCTATCGTCGCCGGCAAAGGTCAGGTTCTCTTTCACGAACTTGACCGCAATACCGTCGGTGGTCAGGATTTTGACGATGTGGCGCAGGTCATCCACGTTGCGCGCCAGCCGGTCCATTGAATGCACCACAAGCGTATCGCCCTCACGTAGGAAGTCGAGTGCCAGGGCCAGTTGTGGACGGTGCGTGTCCTTGCCGCTGCACTTGTCGGTAAAAACCTTGTCCAGGGCGATGCCGTCAAGCTGACGGTCGGTGTTCTGATCCAGACTCGAAACCCGGACGTAACCAACCTGTATGGCTTTCATGATCGACTTCCCTAAATTTGTACGCTGTGTACAGTTAGAGTCTAGACGTTGCAAGCCTAGTGTCAAGAAATAAACAAATCAATCCTATTTGCGCGCAATTTAGGGTGGAAAAGTGTCAACCCAATGTGTCATGCTGGCGTGTACCCCATTTACACCTGTATGCCGCTCACTTGGAATTCTCCAAGTGAGGCTAGATACCATCGGGGAAAGTTTCAGGCTCCAGCATGCTCGTTGACACTGCCCGGCAAGGTGATACCAACGATGCTGGCGGCGGTCGCGGAAATGGAACGCGGCTTGTTGGACGAGCGCACACAGATCGGTCCTGCACGCGCTAAGGCGGAACGCAAGACGTTCGGCTGGCCGCCTAAAACGGCCGTGGCGCAGCGCTAGGCGATGTTCACGGCTACGGCGCTGTCGCCACCATCGCCTCGTACAGAGTCTGTAGCAGCAGGCCCGCTGCGTCCTCCGCTGTTGGCTCTGCCGCCAGCGTTTCCGCTTCGAGTGCTACCGAGCCGTCCTGTTCCTGTTCCGGGTTCAGCAGGAAGCCCAGCGCGTTGGCCGGTTTCCAGCTTGCCATTAGGCTCAGTTGTATCAGTAGCTGGTTGTTGTCCGGGTGGTCGGCGGCCAGGGGTGCCATTGTCACCCCGTTGTCCATCCCCCAGCGCATCAGCGCCAGCACCGCTATCTCGTCCGTTCCCTGCCAAGTCTTCGGCAGGAATGCCATTGCGGCCTGGTTGATTGGCTGCTGATTCGCCAACTGAATCCGTTTGAGTTGGTGTTTGTCGATCATTACGTATGTCTTCCAGTAGAGCCGGCAGCTCATCTGTCGACGCTACCTTACCCGTCAACATCCTGCGTGGTCGGGCCGGTCTTGTCGATCACCAACAGTCGGTTGTCGAAGGTGGTGCCGTACTTGGCCCGTTGATGCCAATGCTGTTCGCTAAAGTATAGATCGACTTGAGGCTGTCCGAAGGTATTCGAGGCGCAGGATATCGAACCGGCCCATGCAGAGCATGGTCCTATCTGTAATCCGGTTACAGATAGATCAGATGCCATTCGGGAAAATTTCATGGTCAAGCATGTTTGTCAGCGCCTTCCGGCAAGCTGATACCAGCGATGCTGGTGGTGGTCGCGCAGATAGCGGCTAACGAAACGGGAAAGTCGAACTGCGTCATTCGCGAAAGGCTGAATTCCCGACCGATTGCAGTCGGTTGCCATATCTAGAGCCGGACATTCGTTTAAAAGCAATTTTGGCCAAAAACGGAAAAAACACATTTAAACATCCCGGCTCCGAACAACCTAGTCAGTTTGGAATTTACTCACCGACCGCTCAGGCGACGCCCCAGCTCGCGAGCAGAAACCGCTCAAGCTCCCCACGCTTCATTGGATGACGCGCGAGCATTTCCGCGAGTTGATCGCCTTCGATCAACACCACCTTCAAAACTCCCGCTTGGCTTCTCGCAGCCTGGTTGAAGCGGCGATTGGTGACGGCCAGCATGGAAAAGACGATTCCTGGATAACGAGCCGCGTAGGCGACCGACCCGGCAGAGACATCTTTGACTCCCTCCCAACCAAGCTCCTTGTTTTCGACAGTCGAGCTTTTGCATTGGATCAACGCACCTTCGTTGTGCTTGATCGCCACAACATCGATACCGCCATCGCCAACGCGCTTGGTCTTGATGGTCCGCGAATAGCCCATCTTGTTCCACAGCAGCGCGCAAAATGCCTCGAAAGCGTCGCCATCCAGCGAGCCGATGTCATCGGCCGTCAAAAGCTCATTGCTGAACGCGTTGCCGCCATCGGGAGCCTCCAAGTCGCCAAAGTCAGCGGGGCTCACGTCTCCCGCCCCATTGAGCATGTCGGTCGAAAGAGCCCGCTTTTTGTCGAGCAGCTTGTCGAGCTTGGCATCGAAGGTCAGGAAGTCGTGGGCTACTACGACCGGATAATAGACATGGACATCACGCTTCTGGCCGATGCGATAGGCCCGGTCCGTGGCTTGATCCTCCTTGGCCGGGTTCCAGGTCCGCGTGAAGTGGATGACATGGTTGGCTGCCTGGATGTTCACGCCAAACCCCACGGCCAACGGCGACAGGACGATCACGCCGAAGCCAGGCAGCTCCTGGAACGCCTTGATCCGCTTCTGACGGTTGTTCGCGTTGGCCGAGTCTGCCGACGTATCCCCGTTTATCACGTCGGGCATGAATTCGAAACGATCCGAAATGGCCCGCTGCAATGTCCGCTGCAAATCCCTAAACTCACAGAACACGATGGCTTTCTCTTCGGCCTTCTTGATCTCTTGAAGATGAGCCAGCATCCAAGCCATCTTGGGCGAATTCCTCTCGATGTCGGCGAGCGGCTCGGACTCGGTGGAGAGATGGCCTGGCGATCGTGGATCGGAGCAGAGCCGGCGCAGGTATTGCAGCAGTCCCAACGGGGACTGCATGCCGGTCGCTTGGCGTCCGCCCGACCTCGATCTGAACTGCGCGATGGCATCGGCATACAGCACGCGCTGGCGCTGCGACAAGGGCAGGGCCCGGCATCCCTCGAACTCGATCTTCTTGGGCAGGTCCTTGGCGACTTCCGCCTTGGTGCGCCTGAGCTTTTGCGGCTCGATCAAGCCTCGCAGCTCCTCGATGCGGGCCTTCTCCTCGTCGGTCTCGGACTCGATCGGCTTGCGGTATTTAGAGCCAAAGTCCTTCAACGCTCCGAGCAGCCCCGGTTGGACAAAATCGAACAGGCACCAGATGTCGGTCAACGTGTTCTCGACGGGCGTTCCCGTGCAGGCGATTTTCAGCCTGGCGTTTTGCTTCTTGGCCGCGCGGGTCACCAACGCGTTGGGGTTCTTGATCTTCTGCGCCTCATCGCAAATCATGGCAGACCAGCGCTGCGCCGCCAACGAAAACTCAAGGTCCCGAAGCGTCTCGTAGGTTGTGAGGACAACATGGGCCGAGCCCAGCCAGCCCGGCGACAGCAGCTTGGGCGAGCCGGCCTCGACCAATCCTTCATCGAGCGCGGCCTTGGACACCCTCTTCGACGCCAGGTCCTGGCCATAGAGCGTGAGGACCTTCATCGTGCCTGGCGCGAAGAACTTGGCGATCTCCTCCTTCCAGTTCTCGAGCAGGGAGACCGGGGCCACCACCAGGAACGGATCGATGCCGGGCTCGCGCTCGATGGCTGCGGCCATGAATGTGAGCAACTGGATGGTCTTGCCAAGGCCCATGTCGTCGGCGAGCAGCGCGCCTCGGCATGCGGCGGGGGAGTGCCGCCACAAATGCTGGAGCCAGGCGACGCCGTGGAGCTGGTACTCTTTGAGCTCGATGTGGCTGAGCAGCGAGGATGGCAGCGCCGCCGACTCAGTCAGGGCGGCGAGGACTCCGCGCCGCTCCTCGTAATCCAACGCGTCCACATTGGGCTTGACGACTAACCCCTTGCGCTCGGAGGCCCTGCCCCTGGTGGATGGCTTCTTGGGGTCGAACGATCCCTTCGACACGTCCTCGCGGACCTGGCCCAAGGTTTCGAGGGCATCGACCGCCCACGCGACCGGCACCGGCTTGGGGCAGCCTGGAAACTCGAAGGTCTCGCGCTTCTCCTGGCGAGCCTTGTCGAGCTCTTCCCGGAATGCGTCAAGATTCCTGTTGTCGAGCGCGATGGCCACCGTCTCGCCGCCGCCCTCTGGCGTGAAGCACAGGCCCAAATCGACGTTTTCCGGGAACCACCCTGCGTCCTCGTTCTTCTTCGCGATGAAGGGCGAGTAATAGGGTTTCTCAACCCCAAAACCGCCCACGCGCTCGGAATACTTGGACAGATCGAATATGTCGGCCGCGCTGATGCGGTTGGGCCGCTGCCAATCGTTTAGAGCGCTGCGCAGCAACGCCGCTTGGCCTGGCGTATCGCCCAAGATTTCCAGGTCGAAGCCCTCCCAGTGGCAGCACTGCGCGCCGGCCGTCATCTTGGCTTCGAGCTTTTTGAGGAAGTCCCCCAACGCGGCCGGCCCCTCGAACTTCACCTGTTCGGCCTGGACCGCGCCCCGAAGCGTCTCCTCGACGAGCAAGGCGACCTCATACAAATGGCCCTTGTCATCGCGCGACACCTTCGCGGTGAAGCGGGCGAACACGATGCCGGCATCCTCGCGCGCGCGCTCGAATTGCTCGGGATCGATGACCTTGGCCGCATCCGGCCCCAGCGTGGCGAATGGGTTGCGGACGAACGCCTCGGCGCGCTCCCCCGCGATGCGCCGGCCAGGCATGCGCCTGATCTCGCGCAGCACCGTCCGCGCCTCTTCCGACAGCAGCACATGCACCAAGCCATTCCCATCTGGAATCTCATAGCGCTCCGGCACGGCATCGAGGCGATCGAACATTTCAAGCCAGCGAGGCGGCGCGCCATCGAATCCGGGCATGACCTCCACCAGCTTGTCGCCAACCACATCGCCCTTGCGAAGATCGATGCGCAAACGCTCGGGCGTCAGGACCACGGTCTTGCGCAGGTAGTCGGTCAAGTCCGCGCCAGCGCGGGAGGCATGTCCCCGGATCGTCGACCAATCGCGCTTGTTGATCTCCGGCGCGCGCTCGCCGGCCTTCCGGCTTCGCTGCTCGGCGATGGCCTGGACCATGCGCCAAGCCGCCTCAGGCACGATCGCCGACTTGCCTCCCGCAGTCAGCACGGCGCCATCGATGCCGACATTGCCATTGGGTCGCTGCCCATGGGGATCGAGCCACCCTTGGATGCTGACGGCGAAATTGGCGTCCGACAACGTGCCGCTGCTGGACAGCACTGGCTTCCATGCCTCTTGCTTGGGCAACCCCAAAAGTCCAAGAGCGCCGCCATGCTCAGGCGACTCCGTCAGCATGTAGTAGGCCGACCATGGAAGGCCGGCGCCATCGCCGCGCAACTCGGCGAATCCCTCCTCCTCAAGCTGGCGAAGCAGCAGCACCAGCTCGGAGCCCACTGCGAAGGACATCGGCGACGAAAGCCAATCGTCGAGCGCGGGCTCGGGGCGGAAGCGCGCGCCTTCGCGATCCCAAGAAACCAGCACCGTGGCGGATGGCTGGGCGGTGTCGCTTGCCGCAGCCTTATCTTTTGATTGGAACGGGGACCAAACCATTGTCTACTCCTTGAACCAGCCACGGCCGGCCCGGTATAAAAAGTCCAACGCCTGCAATTTCCTTGCAAGATGCGATGAACGCTCCGACTCATAGACCCATAGCGCGCCGCCCGCTCCTCGAAGATCGACCACATTGACGCGGCCATCAGCGACCAAAACTTCGAGCTCCGGCACGCATGCGGGCCGAAGCTCCGGCTTCTTCCCAATGAGCTTGGTCAGCTTGTCGTCGAACTTCTGCTCCCAACTCTTCAACGCGACCGGCGAATCGCGATGGCCGATCTTGTCCTCGTTGTCGTCGCCCCTGATGTCGGCGATATGGATGGCCGCGCTGGCCCGGCCGGAATTGAGGGATTCGAGAAGCGACGGGCTCAGCGAATCCCAGCGGAACAGGTAGAAGGCGTTGCCGGCCGCGCCGAACTCGACGGCCAGATAGGCGCCAATGCGCATGACGAACGCGTTGTTGTCTCCCGTCGTGCCCTCCAATCGAAGAAGACGCCCCTTTGCCCGCTCGCGGAACTCGCCAAACTTGCCGCCCCTGCGCGACGACGCGGATGACCCCAGGGCAAACCACATGTCCTCGACAAATGGAACGAATCGCAGCCAATAGGCCACTCGCCGCCTGTCGTTGATCCCCTCGGCGCTGAGCAACTCGAAGAAATCCGAGACCAATCGCTCTTTGAGCCAAAAGAACACCATCTCGCGCGCCTGGTCGTCGGCTTTGTCGCCAACGCGAACCCACGCATCCCAATGAGTCCGACGAAGCCAAGGATTGCCGATCGTCGAAGTGGCGGCGTCCCGCAATGCAGCCTGCTCGGGCCGGTCGCTGCAGCGGGCGTAGCGCGACACCAGTTGGGCCACGCACCGAATCCTCAACGGCTCGCTGATGGACACTCCAACGCGGCCCATGGTGATCGCCAGCAGATCAGGCAACGCGGCTTTGAATGGAGGGTCTTTGAGGTCCGACGCGGCCTTCATTTGGGCGAACACCGCCTCGTCGATCACCCATGAGTTTTCTGGGATGGATAATCCCTCCCGCGCGTCGTTCAAGCCCGACGCGTCGCCACGCAAGAGATCGGCTCCGAACTTGTCGCACGGCTGGCTGGTCAGCAATTCTGGGTGGCGCAACAACGTATCGAACCAAGGTGGCTTGAAGTCGAGAAGCTTCACGATGTGATCGCGCTCGGCGCGCAGCCATCCGCGCAAGCCGCTCCAGCCTGTCTTCGATTCCTGGCTGACTTCCTTGCCGTTGGCGGGAAACGAGAAGTAGGCCGACAGCAGGGCTTGGAAGCAACGCAGACGCCGATGTGTGGAGGGCTGCTGCTCGGCCATGCGGGCAACGGCGCCGCGCAGCGCTTCATCCGCCAGCAACGACCATCCCTCGCCATCCAACGCGCCCATACCGAGGCAGACGTATTTGAGGTCGCGGAATCCGCCGATCTTGCCCGATTTCTTGAAATCCGCGATCGCCGCCATGATCGAGCGCGGATCGGCGGCGATGCCCGCCCCGCCATGGTCGTGATGGACGCGCTTGCGCGCGCGGGCCATCTCCGCCGGGTCCGACCACGTCTCGGGGGATTTCGGGCCGGCGAATGATCGCGCGAGCCCGGCTTGGAGGATGGCTAGGGAGTCGATCATCTGTCGTTGGGGCATCTGAGCCCTGGGTCCAATGGGATGTCGGGCGGCGGCTCCTTCATCGAGCCCAGATCGCGAAATTCAAGCTTGATCTCCACCCGCCTCATCTGCGCCGCGCTGCTGGACGCCGTGTTGAAGGAAGAGCCGCCCGCGAGGAACAGCGTTTGGATCAACGCGCGGTCGGCGGCCGACAGCGCATCCGGCTGCTGCGTGCTGAGCAAGGCGCATAGCACCCGCTGTGAGCGTTGGTAGCTCAAATTGAGGTTGAACAGGTAATCGCCAGTCTTGCTCGCGAAGCCTTCGACCACGACTCGCTTCAACCATTTGTCGCACTTGGCCGAGCGGGCCACGTCCAGTACGCGCGGGACGAATTTGCGGACGAAATGCTCATCATCAGGCTTCTCGAACTTGTGCTCCTTGTCCTGGAACTGGACCAAGGTGCCGAAATCTATGGAGTGGCCATGCACCGTGACGCCCTTGAACTCAGCGAGCTTCGTCAACGCGTCCACATCAGAGACGCAGTTCTCGATGGTCTTGTCGCGCTCCTCGGTCTCCTTCTTGATCTGCTGCAAACCCTGCGTGACCGCCATCAACGCGACAGCCATCGCCACCAGGAACAACACCATCAACGCGGTCATCAAATCCGAGAATGAAATCCAGAATGGCTTCTCGCCCTCCTCTCGGCCGCCGCGTCGCTTGGGAACTTTGATTCCAAGCATGGCCCATTACCTCCGAACCGGAATGTCGTCGACCACGTCACCTAGGTTCTTGATCGCCCCGGAGAGCAACTGGACCGAACTCGACAGCTCACTTTGGAAATGCCGATTCCCCTCGCGGAGGGTGTTCTCGATGTTTTCCCGGAACGACTCGTGGGCCTTGACCAGGACCTCGCTGACGCCTTGCAGGTATTCCTCCGCCTGCTTCTGCGCGACCGCGAGATGCTGGGCCGCTGCCTCGATCCGGCCAATGATCTCGGATGTCATCGACGCGTCGCGCTTGGCGTTTTCGAAGGTCTCCTTCAACTCCGCGACCATCAGGGCGAAGGTGTCCCGCGTCTTGGCATAGTCGGCGAAGATCGCCCGCGCGCCATCGGTGGACATGGTTAGCTGGGTCGATGCGACCTTGATGGCCTCAGTGGCAGTGGCCGATGCCCGCATGGTCTCCGACACGCCCTGGCCCGCCTTGGCGAAATCGGTGGCGGCGACATAGAGCGTCTCCGCGCCGGAGTTCATGCCCGAGATCGCCTTGTCGGTAGCCAGCGCCAAACTCGCCACCGTGTTTTGCAGCGACTTGTTGGTCTCCATCGATTGGGCTAGCAACTGCTCGACCTGGCCTGACAGCGAGCCGATGGCTTGGCCGGTGGTCTGCTCGAATCGCGCGTGACGCTCGCCCTGCGACTCGGCCGCCTGCTCGGCTTGTCTCCGGAGCTGCTCGACAACGCCGGCGACCTGGTCGCCCACCGCCGTCAGCGTGTCCTTGAGCTTCTGCGAGGACTCGGTCTGAGATTCCGACACCAACGCCTTGATCTGCTCGACGAACGCTCCCATCTGGGCGTTCATCGCCGCTTGGCGGGCATCCATGGCCTCCAACGCCTTGCCCAGCCGTTCGCCCATGGCGTCGACCGTGTTGGTCCCGGCGGCGTCCATGTTGGCCGCGAGTTGCCCGAACTGGATCGCGGTGGCCTGCATGGATTCGCTGGCCTTGACCATCAATTCGGACATACCCGCCATCTGGCCGCCGAACATCTCGCGCATCTGCGACGCGAAGCTCGCCAGCACGTCCGTAAGCATCTTGTTGACGGCATCGCCCTGGTTGGAGCTCACGCCCTGGACGGCCTTGGTGATCGCATCCATCGGGCCGCTGAGGCTGTCGGCAATCGCCTTGCCCACATCCGACGACATCTGGCCGACGTTTTGGGCCTGCGCCTCCATCTGTTGAGTGGCCAACGTCGTCAAAATCTCTTTGAGGTCGGCGACCAACGCGTCCTTGATCTGGGCCGACTGCGTGGCGGCGTTCTCCGACGAGACGACAAGCCGCTCGAGGTATTCCTCGCCCGCGCCGCCCTTGAACAGACTGTCGATCAGCTCGCGCAATTCCTCGACTTGCCGGCAACGCGAAGTGACGAGGGACTTCTCGATCCAAGTGAACAACATCGCCAAGCCGATGGCCGAGGCCGAAACGAAGAAGGCGTGCCCCACCGAGTTGACCAAGTTGCGGAGCTGTTCCTGCGCCTTGGTCGGATCAAGCGAGACATCGAAGCTGATGAGCCCCTTGATGAGGCCCAAAAACGTGCCGATAATTCCAAGGCCCGTCAGCACGCCTGGCAAATGCTTGTAGAACTCCGTCTTCAATCGGCTGTCGACGATCGCCTGCTCGGTGAAGAAGTTCTCCGCGAGGGCCGTGGACCGCCAACGCACAATCTGGCTCTGCCCGTTCTCGTCATCATCTTTCTGCGGGTGCAGCGTCTTGCTATATTCGTTCCATAGATGGCTGAGCGCCGGCCCCGACATCGCCTTCTCGCCGATCTCGCCAAGCTCGGTGACATCCCCCTTGATCTTGGAGCGGATGGTCCGCAACGCGGCCAGCGACTGTTTCAGCTCCCGCGACAACTTTATCGACTGGCCGACAAAGCGGACCAGGAAGTCGATCGTGATGATGACAAGAAAGGCTCCCACAAGGAGCATGTGCCAATATTCTTTGGCTAGATTTGCGAGATCGAGCTCTCCCATATTGAACTTCCCCTATTTTTGATCTTGTCTAACGCCGCCCCATGCGAAAAGCCGAAACACTCCCTTGTTGACGTCTTCCGGGGTATTTTCTTGATGTCGTCGATCATGCAGAGATGTTAATAATGGCAATTGATGAAAAAGTCATCTTATCCCATCTCTTATATTGCAGATATGAAACTTTGGCAAATCACGTTGGGAATATGCGAACAGTCGGTGGGTCGGGACGAGGAGGATGGGTCATGCAGCTGACTACGGTCTGAGACTGATAATGGCTAAAGCCTCTTTGGGTCCGATGAAATCGAACCAGCTAATAAATGTTTTTGCGGGTATCAGTGCGGGTATATATGAATCGAAAAATTCACAAACCCTTTATTTACGCCACTTTCAAGACACTATTCAACTCCACCTATCACAAAAACCCGTCTCTAGCCTAATGCTGATGAGGTTTTTCTGTTTTAGGACGTCCAGCACCTCCCATTTACATCCAATTTTTTTGCATCCATAGCTGTGGCTCTGACTAGGCCATTGCAACATCCCCTCGCCGCAGTAGCCGAGTCGCGCAGTACATGCGCCATCGGGTCAAATATTCCAGCGGCGATTGGCCAGCCACGGTCTTGAAGCGGGCCGCAAAGCCCGGACGCGACATGCCTGCATACGCGCCACCGATTCCGCAATCCTGCCCTCCGTCGGATTCCCGTGCACCAACGACGCAGTGTCAAGCTTTGGTTGGTCGGAGTGCGGGCAAGCGCACCGAGAAACATCTCCAGAGCAAGAACGAGGATCAGCGCTTGCTGCCTTAGGCAGAGTTCTGACTGGAGGCATTCATCAAATTGGTACGCAGGTTGACGATGGCTTTTTGCAGCACGCGGAATTCCTCCGGCGCCAGGCCGGATGCCTTGGCCGTCACCTCGCGGAAGGCGAAGGCCTTTTCCCTCAGCTCCCTCCCCGTTTCAGTAAGCGACACGAGCACGCTGCGCTCGTCCTCGCTGTCGCGCTCGCGGCGCACATAGCCCATCGCTTCCAACCGTTTCAGCATAGGCGTCATCGTGCTCGGTTCCAGAAACAGCTTTTCGCTCAGCCCCTTGACGGTCTGGTTGTCCTCTTCCCAAAGGCAAATGATGGTGACGTATTGCGGGTAAGTGAGCCCGAGCTTTTCCAGCACAGGTTTATAGACGCGCGAATAAGCGAGGTTGGTCGAATAGACGGCAAAGCACATGAAGTCGCCGAGCCTTGCAATGTCTTTGCCGGAGTTGGATTTGTTGCTCATTTAATATCCTCAAAAAATTATTTATCGAAATAATGATTATCGTACTTGAAAATTGCAGCGAGCTCGGATATGTTTACCTTCATAATAATTATGACGATAATTAATTATTGCTGCTGGCCACGCCGTATCGATTGCGGCAAGAACCTGAAAACCACCCCACCATCACCGGAGAAAGCAAATGCGCCAATACCTCAACAACCATCGCCGCCTCGTCCTTGCCACTGTCGCGTTCGCCCTTGCCGGCGCTCAGTTTGCATTGCCAGGAACAGCCAAAGCACAATCCGCAAGCGCAGTGGCGAGCGTGACTGCAACGGCAAGCCACGGACTGGCTAGCTTCAAGTCCATCAAGCAGATCAACGCCGGCGACCTCAACGTCGGCTACGTTGACGAAGGCCCGGCCAACGGCCCGGTAGTCATCCTGCTGCACGGCTGGCCGTATGACATCAACAGCTTTATCGACGTCGTGCCCCTGCTGACCAACGCCGGCTATCGTGTGATCGTGCCGCACCTGCGCGGCTACGGCACCACGCGTTTCCTCGACCCCAATGCAGTGCGCAACGGCCAGCCGGCGGCGCTTGCCTCCGACGTCGTCGCGCTGATGGATGCGCTGAAGATAGACAAGGCCGTCCTCGCCGGTTACGACTGGGGCGCTCGCACCGCCGATATCGTTGCTGCGCTGTGGCCGCAACGCGTCAAGGGCCTGGTTTCCGTCAGCGGCTATCTGATCGGCAGCCAGGAAGCCGGCAAGCAAGTCTTGCCGCCGAACGCCGAGCAGCAATGGTGGTACCAGTTTTATTTCGCTACTGAGCGAGGCCGCGCCGGCTATGAAAAGAACCGCCACGATTTCGCCAAGCTCATCTGGCAAACAGCGTCGCCGCAATGGCACTTCGACGATACCACTTTCGACCGCAGTGCCGCGAACCTGGAAAATCCGGACCATGTAGCAGTAACCATCCACAATTATCGCTGGCGCCTCGGCCTGGCAAATGGCGAAGCGAAATACAACGAACTGGAAGCAAGGTTGGCGAAGTTCCCGTCCATTGCGGTGCCGGCCATCACCATGGAAGGCGATGCCAACGGTGCGCCTCACCCTGACGCCGCCGCATACGCCAAGCGTTTCACCGGCAAGTACAAGCATGAACTTGTCACCGGCGGCATCGGCCATAACCTGCCGCAAGAAGCTCCACGCGCATTTGCCGATGCCGTGATCGAAGTCGATCATTTCTGATGATGATCTGGATGGCATCCCGCCTGCAGGTGCCGGCGCTCATTGGCATTCACCCGTTCGTCCGCAGCATGTCATTGCAGTTTTGCATCATTCAATCACTTGAAAGGAAACATCATGAACAGGATCGACAAAGTTCTCTATACCGGTAAGACGCACACCACCGGCGGCCGCGACGGCGCCGCGCAAAGCGACGATGGCTGTCTCGACATCACGTTGTCCCCTCCTGGGAGCCACGGCGCGGGCACCAACCCCGAGCAGCTCTTCGCCGTCGGCTGGTCGGCCTGCTTCATAGGCGCCATGGGGCGTGCCGCCAAGGACAAGAATCTCTCCCTGCCGGCCGGCACTGCCGTCGATGCCGAAGTCGACCTCGGCACCGGAAACGATGGCTTCCTCTTGCAGGCACGCCTCAAAGTAAGTCTGCCCGGCCTGCCAGGCGATGCTGCACAAGACTTGATCGATGCCGCACATCAGATCTGCCCATACTCGAAAATGACTCGCGGCAACATCGACGTGAGTGTCACCTTGGCCTGAGGCAATTGCGACCTATCCCGATAAGGAACCCAACATGATTACCAGGAAACTATTGATCTCCATTGCCGCTTCCGCATCGTTTGCTGTCGTCCTGCCGCTGGCGCATGCCGAAGCGCCCATTACCTCGATCCAGGGTATGATCGCCAAGCCCACCATCGTGCTGGTCCACGGTGCCTTCGCCGATTCCAGCAGCTGGGACGGCGTGGCGAAAAAACTGACTGACCATGGCTATCCTGTGCTGAGCGTCGTCAACCCGCTACGCGGCATCGCCAATGATGCGCAATATGCCGCAAGCGTGATCGGCGCCGTCAAGGGGCCGCTGGTTCTTGTCGGTCACTCCTACGGCGGCATGGTCATTTCCAAGGCTGCCGAAGGTAATCCCGAAGTGAAGGCGCTGGTCTATGTGGCCGCATTTGCAACCGAGCAGGGCGAAACAGTCGCCGGCGCGCTTACCTTCACTTTTGGCTGATTGTACGGTTGGCGCGGAAAACCCTCCTGGGGGTAGGGGGGTGTCAAATTTTGAGAGCTTTACCTCTCCGGACCGTCCGCTTCGTCAAATTTTTATACCCGCGAAATTAAAAGTTAAAACCTTGGCCTTCACTCGGTGAAGGCATCTTGAGAAAAACGACGATCGGTCAGCTGCAAGCGCACCAACCATAAATCACCGTCTGTATCTGGCTTCCCGTAACTTATGCGCTCACGCCTTTTATTTCCCGGCCCAGCAATCTGCAGGAGTTGCCACAGGCGTAGCACCGTCCCCCTTGGTACTCCTGAGTCCGGTGTTATCGAGTGTAAATGTACCGCACTTGTCATTTGTCACTGGCGCCGCCGATAGCGTAAAAGTGCTGGCGGTCGAGGCATTGATGGTGATGTTGTATTTCGGATTGCCATTTTGCGGCAATACGGCTGTCGTTGCCGGATACGAATTGTTGGCCGTAAACTGCTGCTGCATCCAGTTGGCGTCCTGCAGCAGCGATGCCATCGCCTGCGCCCGATACCCGCGCTGTACATATTGGGTGTAATTAGGTACAGCAACCGCCGCCAAAATGGCGATCACCACCACTACCACCATTACTTCAATTAATGTAAAACCAGGCTGCGCGAATGCATTGCGATATTTCATGCACATCCCCCAGATTCGAAACAGCACTTCAATCGTTAATTCGGCTTGAGCGACAATTGCAGCCAGCGGCACACCGTCGCACCCGTGGCCTGAAAATTTAAAGCAATGTATCTTGCCACCCGAATCGACCGCATTGACGCACCCAGGGCTGGATCACATCCGGATCAAATAAAAGGATCCGGTAACTGAGTTGGGTATATGCAAATATAAAAATTCACAAACCATTTGTCCATAAGGCTTTGGAGGCCTTATTCAACGCTGCTTATCGCCGTTGCGGCGGCGTTACCGGCGCCGAAGAAACACTGGTGAAATCGGTGATATTCAGTTCAATATCCATATACGAAGACATATCTACCCCCTCGCGCCGCGCCGGAATAAATGTCGTGGCATAAAACATGGCTACCAGATGCTCAACCGCCAATCCGTCCATATCATCGGCTTGCAGGACATGAATATCTTTGACCACTCCATATTTATCGACATAGAGGCGTAGCCTGATAGGCGAACCGCTATTCTTCACACCGACAAGGAAGTGGCTATCGGGCTCAGAAACCGGCACGGCGCCAAAGTCCATCTCGCTAGAAGGCAGGAAGGTCGAAGGTAGCTCATCTTGCAGGTCGGTCCCCCGCTCGGCTTCGCCAGCTTTAGGGGTCACTTCGCCTATGCTTCCGCTTCCCGGCCTGGTTTTACCGGCATCCACGGATATTGGGCGCATCGATCGGACCGGAAGCGCAGCAGGGCTTGGCACCGAGGCGGTCGCCTTGGCTTCGCCTACCCCGACATATAAGGTCATCTGCACTAGCTGGGCGTTCTGGCGCAAGTGCTGGCCGGACATGACCGGCCTGGTTGCCATGAACAGCAGCAAGATATGCATGCCCACTGACACACACACAGATAACAGCGAAAGACGGCAGCGTTCGGCCGTCCATCGCTTGGAATTATAATTGTCCAGCCATTTATTCAAAACATCACCAACTACCCCGGCTCTGGCGATCAGTCAGAGGTGGGGATTTCACGCCAATTCAGACGTTTCAAGGAATTTGCGCCGCCCAATGCTCCAGGTATGTTGACAACTTTCCCCTGATTATTACCAGCCTGCACGCGAAGTTTGCCACCGACATTAAGAATTGCCACATCGGTGATTAAGCCGCCAAGAGCTGTAGAAGAGGCAATGATGTTCCCGGCACTGTCGGTCACTACCGACTGGCCTGAGCCGAAATTGATCACATAGATTTCATTGGAACCGGTGTTGCTGCAGACATCGCCGCTCGGCAGATTAGCCGCAAAGGTGACGAAACCTGAATTGGCCGAAAGCGGAATATTTACCAGTTCACCTGCAGCCAAATCGTGATACCACCCCATCGGTTTAGTCGTATCTGCAACGATCGCTTTTGTGACATCGGTATTCGCAATCATGCTGGTGCGACCGATCGGAAAGGTTATGCCTTTAGGCAAGGTGGCCGATGTGTAAAAGGAACCCAAGGCCGATTTACCATCCAAGATCGCATAAAATGTCTGGGTCTGGGTAGTTGGGACATCGGTAAATGCGAGCAGGCGGCCAGTGCCAACCAGGACATAGCGCTTGGATGTGTTGGGCTGCACCTCGATAAGCGGCGCCGTAGTCACTGGTTGCACGGCGCCAGACGTGTCTTTATCTGTCAATGTGGCAATGTTGGTAACGACATATGAAGTGCCGGCTGAAGCTGTCAAATCCAGCCGCCAGACATTCCCTAAAAGATCGCCGGCATATACTGAGTCTGCTGTGCCATCCGTAAAATCCGGAACATAAGCCGAAGCACGCGCTAGTCCGGCAGGACTGGCAACCGACCCCGCGCCAGTCGACACCGTCTCAAGCAATGCGCCGGTTTTCGGATTCACGATAAAGAAATAACCGACCCCGTCATCGTTGTTATAACCTGAGGTTAAAATTGCCACCCACCCGTATTTTTTGGTTTTAACCACCACTGGATCGCCATATGAATATCCCATATGGGCATTCGTGAACTCCCATAATACATTGCTGGCCAATGCGGTTTCGCTGGTCCAGGTCGTCGGATCTGTGACGTCTATTGCATAATAACCCTGACCGCCTTTGCCAAGACCGCCGATCAGGATCGATTTCCACGCAGCAGTGGAGGCGGTGGAAGCCGTTACCGGGCTTCCGGTCAATTGGGTGTCGATATCAAAGACCTGCGGTGTGCCATTCACCAGGAAGTGATGCGTGAAATCCAGGCGGCCCAAGGATGCCAATCCGCTCAGCGGTGCTGTAGTTGCGCTTCCATATACAAAACTTGGAACGTATGCAAACAGTTCTTTGCCACCGGTACTTGACCCGTCGAACGCATGCATCATGCCGTCATTGGCGCCCACGTATACAACGGTAGAGCGATTTTTATATGTGCTCTTGAAGTTGTTATAACCTGGATTAGTACTCTCGGAGAACGGACTTGCAGGAGCCGCAACAGGATTTGCCTTGGAGTCGACAATATCGCCCAGCAAAGATGAACGCGTCCGATAAATGCCGCCTGCCTTGCTGACCTCAAGACTCTGGTCGCCGCGTAAATAGGCGAGATAATTCGCGGCCGACTGGGAGGTTGCTCCCACTCCGGCTATGTTGGAGAATGTTGCATAGTTGGTGCGGCTATTCAGTTGCGAAGCATCTTTCAAGCTCGCGTCCTGAAAAGGCAAGCCCGCACCTGTAGTGGTACAGCAGGTGACAATTTTTCTGCCGGTTTGTGCTTGCAGCACAGACTTTGCATTCCAGATAGGTGCACTGAATGTCGGATTTCCGTTTGCGTCGTAAGTCACCGTCGTGGCGATCACGTCTCCGGTCCAGGAGTCTGAATATTGCGTGGCATAGCTTAGACTACCTGAGGTGACATTTGCCGAGGTGCTAGAAAAGGCAGTTCCGGATCCTGTAATTGCATTGGCAATATTGGCAAATGCCGATTGCAAGCCGCTGACCATTTTGTCTGCCTGCCCGGCGCTGAAATAGTTGTCAGGACGTTTGTTGGTGCCGACCGTGTCGGTCGTGGTATGCCACATCGAGTCGATCAAGGCAGTTGTAGAGGCAGGAGTACCCTTGATGGCCAAAGTATTCAATGCATTGGTCGACGCATATGGATCGAAATCCTTAGGTACCGTGAATCCACCGTATTTCGTCGCCAGGTAAAATTGATTGTTGTTTGTATATGTTTGGTATTCCTGAACGTCCAGCCAATAGGTCGAAATCGTCTGTATTCCGTTCTTGGTCCCATCCGAATTCTTAAAATCGTTTGGCCGTATGTCCTTGACATGCGAATCGTAGGCAAGGCCGGCAATGAAATAAGTCGCATAGTCACTGACATACTTTTTCCCAAGTGGAGTGGTAGTAGTACCCAATCCTTCCAGGGTACCAACCATGTTGGTTGCAGTCGTCACGTCAACGGAGGTATCCGTTGGCTTGGTGCTTGTTTCGTAGCTGCTATTGCCGATGGTACTTCCTGGCAGGTTTGCATCTGCATGGGTGTTGACGTCGCCGATCCCCAGGATGAAGTTCTTTTGACAGCTGTACAGAATTGGGTCAACCCAACCCGACGCCTTGGTTTGATCCGTGCTTGTCCCGGTAATGACCGGAAAGCCGTCCAGCATGCTCGACGAGCCCGAGGGGATTGACGAATATGTCGACCAATCTCCCTGATGTTTGTAATAGCGAATTCCTGCGTAATACAGTTCACTGACTGGATCATAAGTCTTATATGTCTGGGCGGCTTCCCCGAATTTATTCAAATAATTCATTACGCCGCTGTTAGTCACACCTGAAGCCGTAGCATCTAGCGGGTTTGGGTTGACAACGAAGGTACCGTCCGTGGAACTCCACTCAGCCAACGAATTGGCAATATCCGGCGCCCCTGGCACTGGTTGCCGCGGGCCAATGTATTTTATGTTCGCACGCAGCACCCCGCCATCCCGATTAACTGACGAGTCATTCAAATATCCAAAGGCGCCAAATCGAATTTTCATCGCGTACTGCTGCATCAAGCCTTGCGGCTTGTAATTGGAACCGTACGCGACGCAATTTGATTCCAGTCCCACCCCGCTGTTACATACCTGAACTCTGGCATTGAGGGCATATACTTGCGACGGATCTGAGGTGCCTGTCACATTGGTCGGACTAATCGTCACACAAGTCTGGGTAAGGCCATTACTGCTAGTCGTGCAGGTAGGACCTTGCGTAGTCGTGATCGGACTGGAGTTGTAAGCGGTGGTCGTAGTCGATGTACACGTTGGGGTCCCGAAACTATTGGAGGTTTTCTTCCGTGTAGCGACACAGGTTTGCACTGGCGTGCTGGACAAAGCCCCGTTCCCGTATTGCCCCGTGTAGTTTACTGTACCGCTTTTAGATGTGCTATCCAGGCTACCGGAACTGATACCGGAAACCCAGATTTGATTTCCGACACCCCAAATGCGTGAGGTGACTGCCGACCACGTAAAAGGTGTTGCGCCGGTCACATCCGTCGCAGAACCCGACGATGAAGGAATGGTCTTGTTCGGCGTTTCACCATTGCCCCCTTGCCCCGACGCATATGCTTTTTCAAGAATGGTTGACGTGGCTGAATCAACTGATCGATATCCGCCTGTCAGCGCCCAGCGAAACGAATCGATTGTCTGCATGGCTGCCCAATTCAACCAGTTACCGCTCCAGAGCGGATTGGTTGCGCTGGAGGTACAAGCATGGCTGGCAGCGACGCCATACGGTTGGAAATACCCGTTTGCCGGCGTTGTCGTATCGGCTTTATAGGTGTAGCACTTGGCTCCGTCGAAATAGCCAAGATAAGTGGTAGCCGGCGTATACGGATTGGAAGTGTACGGATAGGCTTGACTCAAGGCCGTCGGATATTCAACCGACAGGGGCAACAAGAGATTTCCGGGAACCGTAATGGAAGAGAAAATAGGCTGGTCGGAAAGCGTAATTGCCGCGTGACTCGGAAAAGATAGCAGCGCCATACCGGTAACGGCAAGAAACCGAAAAAAACCAGCAGTTCGCCGAAAAAGAGATATGGTCGCCATGTTGAAACTCCAGTTATGTTTTTGCGTTTTTTGACGTGCGTTCAGAGTGAGAACGTCGTTTGCAAGTATGTTTGGGTACTGCGAGGACCGGTGACGCGCACGCTGATCCGATATACCGGCGGGGTGATTGCCGTAGCTCTTTTCACGTCAGCTGTACCGCCCTTGTCGCCGTAAGAACTGACAATGCAGCTGGCCGAGCTGGCAACACCTGACGCCGAGCATAGGCGGTCAATCACGTAGCGGATCGTCACCTGGCTTGCTGCGTCGGTAATATCGGCAGCACTCATCCCGGCCGTGGTCCAGGCACTATCTTTGAGCAGGACTACCGGGATTCCATGCGCATCCGTAGGCAGGAGCGAAGCCGAATAATTGCTGCTTGGCAAATTGCTCTGCCGTGTGATTTCCGACACCAGGGTGCCCGAGCCTTTCATGGACAGAATAGCCGCCGACATCCCGCGCTCGCCCTGATTAACCAGATCTCGCTTGAATGCCATATTGCCGGCCAATACAAGTGAAGAATCGAAAGAACGCACCAAGGCGATGCCGGAAATCATCAGTATGATCAAGGCGAACATGGTCACGATAAGAATGATCCCGCGTTGGCCATGATGGCGTATCGCTGAACGTCGGCAGGCATGGCGGCGAATATAATTAGGCGCAGGTTTCATGGCTCAATTTAACAGCAGTGAATTGCGAAGCGGGATAGTCGATTCAATGATCCGATATCGATAATTTTGTTCTGCGGCAGCCAGGGTACGCGTGAACGTGAGCGTTGTTCCCAGATCCGAGAATAAGACTAACGGCCCTGTGGTTACCGGCGCTTTTTCCGGCAGCGAGGTCCGCATGATCAGGCCGAGGCGAATTGCTTTGATGGTCAAAAGCGTGTTGTTCGCGGCGACGGTCCCGCTTTCAAGCGTGGCGTAGTCGTAACCGGCCGTTGATGGATCAATCCAGGTATCCACCAAGCCGTCATTATTGGTGTCCACGCCGTACAGCGCATGCATTTCAAAAACACCGTCTGCGATCGGTATCGGCGTGTCGTACGCGCCCCCTTGCAGCAAATCGTATTGAAACAGGACATTATTGTCTCCCACGCCAAACATCTGGAAAGATGGCGGGTTGCCGGCAGAATTGCCAATACCCATGGCAAGGGCGTTGTTCGAAAAATCTATCAGGTTTCTTATCGCCCCACCTTTATCCTTGATCGAACTAGCGTAATAGGTGCCCGCCAGCGGTAATGCCGTGGCGTTGCTGCCGGCCGTGTAGCCCGAGTCAACCTGTTCGATCATGCATGGCAATGATCCAGCGCTGCCAGCCTCATCTGCTACAAGGACAAAATCATTTGGATTGAAGGACAAGGTGCTTTGCAAATTAAGCTGTGTCGAAGTGGCTACATTGGTGAACGCCGTTGGCACCTCGCCATAGCCGGCAGACCCGGCCATGACGATGAGCGCATCGGAGGTACTCCCGCTCATGCCGGGCTTGGTTGCCCCGCTCGCGATAATCATAGGCGCCAGCATGTATATCCCGCCCACCGTCGCATTCACAGTCTTGAAAGGCTCAGCCATGGCTGCTCCGGGAAAAGGAAGAACTACCCCGGTATTGCCAGGCACAGCCTGCTTCTGAGATGCGAATAACTTACATCCAAACGATTGCGCATAACTCTGGGAAAACCCGGAGCCGGCATTACGTAGCGCTTTTTCGAGCTGGAACAGGGCAAAATTTCCTGACTGGTTGATATCATTCACCGAGGTCAAGCTGCGTTTTTTACCTTCGCTGGTCGACATCACGCCAAAAATAGCCAGCGACATCACCAGCACGATGGCGATCACCACCATCAATTCGATCAGGCTGAATCCGCCCTTGCGTTTATGAGTAAGAAGTGACTGATTCATGGCATCGCAACCTGGGTAATATAGTTGTCTGTGCTCTTGGTCGATGGCTCTTGCCAAGTGATGGTGATCGTCACCACACCGCTCGCATCCGCCCCACTGACCGTTCCGGTTGCGCTTCCGGGAAGGCCGGAAACCGTAGGATCAGCCAACCGTGTTTGCCACGACGTCAAGGATGGGTTGAGCGTTTTTTTCGTCCACATTGTCGCAATGATCTCGTTGGCCATCAGCGCTGCGCGCGTACGATCTTCTGCGCCGTATGAAACCTTGACTGCGTTAACCTGCAAGCTGACCAGTCCGAGAATGGCGAACGAAAAAATAAGCATGGAGATCAGCACCTCGATGAGCGACATGCCCGACTGGTCAAGATGATTGCGTTGCGGAGTTTTCATGGGCACCCATCCGGAGCTGAGGTAGATAAAACTCTTGTGGTGTCGCACATGCGCACCTGCCCGCCAAGACCTACCAATACCCGAAGCGGATGCGTCGCACCAGTGAGGGTGACGTCATAGGTGATATTCCCGGTGGGAGCAGTGCAGGTTGTTCCAAAATTCGTACTTGTAGTGGCGTCACTATTGGCAACCAGCCGCCCCATCGAGTTAAAACAAACCAGGGAAGCCGTAGCTGGGCTGGCAGTAACCTTGACGTTTGGCGCCAGGTTGCCGAACGAGCCGCTCTGCACCATAGGATTAGGGTCAAGGGTTTCGCCAACATAGACAGGCAAGACTTGGATGTACCAATTGCTGCCGCTGCCAGAAGTGCTGGCAACCGTATTCGGTGCCGGCGTCGCACTTGTCAGTACGAAGGCCGTCTGATGACTGCGTCGGATCGCTTCAGCCTGCGCGGCGCGCAAGCCATTTTGCAGAGCCTCCGCAACGCTTCTGACTTTTGAGTTATTCAGCCAGCCAGTGAATGATGGAACCACCATCAGTATTAATACCGTCATCACCGTCAATGTTATCGCCAGCTCTATCAGTGTGAAGCCGCGCGCTTCCCGAGCAAGGGATCGCTTCAACACGTCGTACCTCTCTTCATGGCCCAACAAGCATAGCTCCCCGCACCCCAGACGGCTCCTACCGTTGACGTCTGTACATTGGCATCGGTTACGTTAAAGATAAAGCCCGTGGTAGCCGTAGTGGAGCCAGTGGCGACGAGCTTATAGGTCGATGCGGTGAGAGTGGGGCAGCTGAGCGTAAAATTCTTGAGACTGCCGTTCAGGGTAGTCAAACTCGCGGCATCGCACGGCGACAGGATTGTGCCGGAGGTAAGGTATGTGCGATTGTCCTGATAGTACTGTTCCATGTTGGCTCGCGTCGCCGACAACATGTTTGACGCTTCAACAAGCTTCCCGCGCAGTACGTAATCACTGTAACTCGGCAAAGCGATCGCCGCCAGAATCGCAATGATCGCCACCACGATCATTACCTCGATCAGAGTAAAGCCAGCCTGCAAGCGCGCGTAACGGCGAAATGAATTCGGGTACATGAAAGTGCCTTCTCTTTCTTAAATTTGCTTATATGTCACGAAATAAATTTATCGATTTATCTAGCGACTCAGACCTGAGCCGCAGAGACTTAAACGAAAGTTTCGTAATTTTCCAGCGATGCATCATTATAGATTTTACGTTTCTCAAAGGAAATCATCTGACCTTCCGTCTATCGACAACCAAGTACCGGCCGTCCACAAAAAATATCAAGATAACAATTTGATGCGTAAATTTATTTTCAGAGACATCGGCCCCAGGAGATAGTTGGCATCTCGATGCAATAGCCGCCAAATGCTATAATCCGCGCTTCCCGCAAACGGGCCGATAGTCTTCCCGGAATGCGGCCCGGCACTGAAGCAACAAACGAATTGTGCTTGCGCAGTCCGGCAATGCTGGCCTCTATGGACCAGCCTGAACCAGTGTTTTCAACACCATGCGCAAATACGCCATGGTTTTCATCGAATGGAGTTTGCTATGTCGGCAACAATGCGGCCAGTCCGCCTGCTCATGATCTTCCTGCTGGCCACGCTAGCCTTTTCCGCGATGGCGGTAGACCGCGATTTCCCCGCCTCGGCCCTGCGCGGCAAGCTGACCATCACCGACTACCCGAACGTCACCGTCAATGGCCAGGCGCTGCGGCTGTCGCCCGGCTCGCGCATCTGGAATACCCAGCAGCTGACCCAGATCCCCAACTCGCTTGGCGCCGATACTTACCAGGTGAACTACACCTTGAACATTCAAGGCGACATCGACCGCGTCTGGGTCCTGACTACCGATGAAGCCAGCCAGAAGATCGAAGCGCAGCGCAACGGCATGAAACGATAGAAGAGCAGTCAATTAGCAGCCATGGAAAAAACGATGCAAAAGAAAGTATTCATCAAGACCTTCGGGTGCCAGATGAACGAATACGACTCGGACAAGATGGCCGACGTCCTGAACGCGTCCGACGGCTTGATCAAGACTGATCGCCCGGAGGATGCCGACGTGATCCTGCTCAATACCTGTTCGGTGCGCGAAAAGGCGCAGGAGAAAGTGTTTTCCGACCTCGGCCGCCTGCGCGAACTGAAGCGCAACAATCCTGACCTGCTGATCGGCGTCGGCGGCTGCGTGGCGTCGCAAGAAGGCGCGGCGATCGTCAAGCGGGCGCCATATGTCGACATGGTGTTCGGCCCGCAGACCCTGCACCGCTTGCCGGAGATGATCAGCCAGCGGCGCGCCACCGGCCATTCGCAAGTCGACATCAGCTTTCCCGAAATCGAGAAATTCGACCACATGCCGCCGGCCAAGGTTGAAGGCGCGACTGCATTCGTGTCGATCATGGAAGGCTGCAGCAAATATTGCAGCTACTGCGTAGTGCCCTACACCCGCGGCGAAGAAGTCTCGCGCCGGTTTGAAGACGTGCTGACCGAAGTGGCCGGACTGGCCGAGCAAGGCGTCAAGGAAATCACGCTGCTGGGGCAAAATGTCAACGCCTTCCGCGGCGCCATGGCGGATGGCGAGATTGCCGATTTCGCGCTGCTGATCGAGTACATCGCCGAGATCCCCGGCATCGAACGGATCCGTTTCGTCACCAGCCATCCCAAGGAATTCACGCAGCGCCTGATCGATACCTACGCCAAGGTGCCGAAGCTGGTCGACCATTTATACCTGCCGGCGCAGCACGGTTCGGACCGCATCCTGTCGGCCATGAAACGCGGCTATACCGTGCTGGAATACAAATCGGTGATCCGCCGCCTGCGCCAGGTGCGGCCCAACATCACGATTTCCAGCGACTTCATCGTCGGCTTCCCGGGCGAGACCGACGCCGACTTCGAGGCGCTGATGAAACTGATCGCCGACATCGGCTACGACAACAGCTTCAGCTTCATCTTCAGCCCGCGGCCGGGCACGCCTGCGGCCAACCTGCAGGACGACACGCCGCACGAAGTCAAGCTGAAACGGCTGCAGCGGCTGCAAGCGGCGGTGGAAGAAAATATCGGCAAGATCAGCGCCGCCATGGTCGGCAGCGTGCAGCGCATCCTGGTCGAAGGGCCGTCCAAGAAAAACCCGGCCGACCTGCAGGGGCGCACCGAGAACAACCGCGTAGTCAATTTCGATGCCGGCCCTGACGGCGCGCGCCTGGTCGGGCAGCTGATAGATGTAAAGATTACAGACACTTATACCTACACCCTGCGCGGCGAGATCGTACTGGCAGACTAGCCCGCCGATACAGCGCCCGCCAACCACGCACACCAGATAAACACACCATAGTTTGAAAACTAAAACACCTACCCAGCCGCATTATTTCATCCCGCAGCCGCTAGACAATACGCGGCTGGCGCACCTGTGCGGCCCGCTGGATGAAAACCTGCGGCAGATTTCGGCGGCGCTGGACGTGTCGATTTTCCGGCGCGGCGACAAATTCATCGCCGCCGGCAGCAATGCGGAACGCGCGGTGGAAATCCTCGACCAGTTTTACGCCATCGCCAACAAGGTGATTTCGGTAGATGAAATCCAGCTGGCGCTGGTGGAGCAGCGCGCCAAGCTGGGCATGAAGCCGAAAGCCGCCAAGGGCAACGGCAAGGCTGCCGGCGCATCCGGCGCTGCTGCGGATGCCGATCCTGCCGAAGCAGAGCTGACCGAGACGGACATCGAAAGCCCGGTCCTGAAAACCCGCCGCAGCGACCTGCGCGGCCGCACGCCGCATCAAAGCCAGTACATCCGTTCGATCCTGGAACACGATGTGACGTTGGGTATTGGGCCGGCCGGCACCGGCAAGACCTACCTGGCGGTTGCCTGCGCGGTTGACGCCCTGGAACGCGACGCCGTCAAGCGCATCGTGCTGACGCGGCCTGCGGTGGAAGCCGGCGAGCGCCTGGGTTTCCTGCCCGGCGACCTGGCACAGAAAGTCGATCCCTACCTGCGCCCTCTGTATGACGCGCTGTATGACTTGCTGGGATTTGACCGCACCCAGAAAATGTTCGAGAAGCAGGCGATCGAAATCGCGCCGCTGGCTTACATGCGCGGCCGCACGCTGAACCATGCGTTCATCATCCTGGACGAGGCGCAGAACACCACGCCGGAACAGATGAAGATGTTCCTGACCCGGATCGGCTTCGGCAGCAAGGCCGTGGTCACCGGCGACGTTACCCAGATCGACTTGCAGCGCGGCCAGAAGAGCGGCCTGATCGATGCCATGAACATCCTGAAAGACGTGCGCGGCATTGCCTTCACCCGCTTCAACAGCAGCGACGTGGTGCGCCATCCGCTGGTGGCGCGCATTGTCGATGCCTATGAGTCCGCAGCCCAGGCGGCGCCGGTAGCGTCCACCCATGGCGTCATCGAAGCCGCTACGCCGCAAGCAGCGAAACCCGTCAAACCGGTGCAGACCGGGATCACCAAAACAGCCCGGAATCGTAAGTAAACACAATGTCGCAAAAAAATAAACTCTCCCTGTCGGTCCAATACCCCGATCCACGCCTGCAAGACAGTGTGCCGCGCCCGCAATTGCGGCGCTGGGTGCAGGCGGCATTGCTGGCGCCGGCCGAACTGACGCTCCGTTTCGTCGACGCCGACGAAGGCCGTGCCCTGAACCGCGATTATCGCGGCAAGGATTACGCCACCAATGTGCTGACGTTTGCTTATTCGGAAGACCAGGACGAAGAAGACAGCGGCATCACCCAGGCTGACATCATCCTGTGCACCGACGTCTTGCAGCGCGAAGCAGAAGAACAAGGCAAGTCGCTGGTGGAACATGCCGCGCATCTGGTGGTGCATGGCGTCCTGCATGCGCAAGGTTACGACCACGAGGACGATGAAGAAGCGATGGAAATGGAAAACCTGGAAATTGAAATCCTGCACAAGCTGGGCTGGCCCAATCCCTACGCCGACCGGTAATTCGCTTCCGCCCCGATAAAACGCCGCTTTTGCGGCGTTTTTCATTTCTGCGGCCGGATTTCGATTTTCATTTGAGAATCAAAGGTTTGCAGAATAAATATTGCCATTCATGCATTACATATTTCCCCTTATCTTTTTAATTAATAAGATTATGATGAATTCATGTAATGAACCGACCTGGCCCGCGACTAAGCCACATGAAAACCCTCATTGCTCAGTTGCCGGAGACTACCGTGAACCAAGTCACGCCACCCATGGCGATCGTCCTTCCTCTTGCGCAGGTGACCTGAATGCCAGCCCCTGCCATCAAAAAACCCGTCATCCACCCGATCTGGCTGCGCGTCACCCATTGGCTCAACGCGCTGGCGGTGATCATCATGATCCTGAGCGGCTGGCGCATCTATAACGCATCGCCGATCTTTCCGTTCCGCATTCCCAGCGAATGGACATTGGGCGGCTGGCTGGGCGGCGCCTTGCAATGGCATTTTGCCGCCATGTGGCTGCTGTTCTTCAACGGCCTGGTTTACCTGCTGCTGAACGCCGGCAGCGGCCGCCTGTGGAAAAAATTCCTGCCGCTGCGCCCGGCTGAGGTAGTGCAGGATTTTGTCAAAGCGCTGCGCGGCAAGCTCCAGCACGACGCCCTCGATCATTACAACGCGGTACAGAAACTGGCGTATGTCTCGGTCATCCTGGACCTGATCCTGCTGGTGGTTTCCGGCCTGGCTATCTGGAAGTCGGTGCAGTTTCCTCTCTTGCGCGAACTGATGGGCGGTTTCGATAACGCCAGGATCGTGCATTTCTGCGCGATGAGCTTCCTGGTGGCATTTATCGTGGTGCATATCATCATGGTGGCGCTGGTGCCGCGCACGCTGCTGGCCATGCTGCGCGGCCGCTAAGGTAAATGGAGACAATCATGTTCAAGAAAAATCCTGACCCGGCGCTCGACACCGAATCGATATTGAAAGACGCCCGGCGCGAGCTGGCGCTGCCTTCCCGCCGCCTGTTTGCAAAACGCGCGCTTACCCTGGGCGGCCTGTCGCTGCTGACCGGCTGCAATATCACCGACGAACCGTCGGTCAACCGCATGCTGGAACGCATCTCGCGCATGAACGACGGCGTGCAGGGATGGCTGTTCGATCCGAAACGGCTGGCGCCGACCTATACCCAGGCCGAAATCACCCGCCCCTTCCCTTTCAATGCGTTTTACGCCATCGAGGAAGTGCCAGACATCGACGGCGGCGACTATCAGCTGGAAGTCAGCGGCCTGGTGACGAACAAACAGCCCTGGACGCTGGAGCAATTGCACAGGCTGCCGCAAAACGAGCAGATCACGCGCCATATCTGCGTCGAGGGATGGAGCGCCATCGGCCGCTGGGGCGGCGTGCCGTTTTCTTATTTCCTCAAGCAGATCGGCGCCGACCTGAGCGCCAAGTATATCGATTTCAAATGCGGCGACGATTACCACACCAGCATCGACATGCCGACCGCCTTGCATCCGCAGACCCAGCTGACCTTGACCTACGACGGCCAGATCCTGCCGCCGAAATACGGTTTCCCGATGAAATTGCGGATGCCGACCAAGCTTGGCTACAAGAATCCGAAACACATCATGTCGATCGAAGTAACAAACAAGTACCCCGGCGGTTACTGGGAAGACCAGGGGTACAACTGGTTCGGCGGTGCTTAGGCTGGCAAGCAGCCCTGCAGCACCCGCTGATTTTTACGGCACTTTCGCCACTTTTACCTGGAGATACAAATGAAAAAGAGCCTCACAACCCTGCTGGTTACCTGCCTGATGATGACTGCCGGCGGCGTCTATGCACAAGATGCGATGTCGAAGGACGCGATGTCCAAAGACGCCATGTCCAAGGATGCCATGTCCAAGGACGCCATGTCGAAAGATGGCATGGACAAGCCGGCCATGGCCAAGGATGCAATGAAAAAGAAAGCCCACGCCAAGAAAGACGCCATGGCGAAAGATGCGATGAGCAAGGATGCCATGGGCAAAGACGGCATGGCCAAAGATGAAATGAAGAAATAATTATCTTTTCCACAATGCGGCGGTCGGTGCTTTCGGGCAGCGGCCGCTTTTTTCATGCCTGGAACTCGTCTGCCGACGCCACAAAAAAATCCCGCAAACCTGTGCGTTTCGTCGTCCTGTCACATATTTGTTGTATCCTATTGCTTCCGAAACAATGTGAAACCAAGGCTAACGCCATATGCCAGAGCACCCTAGTAGCGTCAAATCATTTGACGCTAAACCCCACCGGTCGTTATTCGAACGCCTGACCGCACTGATTTCTCCCGAACCTGAAAATCGCGCCGAACTGCTCGATGTGCTGCAAGACGCACACGAACGCAACCTGATCGACGCCGACGCGCTGTCGATGATCGAAGGCGTGTTCCAGGTCTCCGACCTCTCCGCCCGCGACATCATGATCCCGCGTTCGCAAATGGACATGATCGACGTCACCAAACCGATCGAAGACTGGATGCCGGAAGTCCTGTCGACCGCCCACTCGCGCTTCCCTGCCGTCGACGGCGAGCGCGACAAGGTGATCGGCATCCTGCTGGCGAAAGACCTGCTGCGCTACTACGCCGAAGATTCTTTCGACGTGCGCGACATGCTGCGGCCTGCCGTGTTTATCCCCGAATCGAAACGCCTCAACGTCTTGCTGCGCGATTTCCGCGCCAACCGCAACCACATGGCGATCGTGGTCGACGAATACGGCGGCGTCGCCGGCCTGATCACGATTGAAGACGTGCTGGAGCAGATCGTCGGCGACATCGAAGACGAATATGACTTCGACGAAGAAGAAGACAATATCCTCGCCATCCGCGACGGCGACCATGGCGGCCGCTGGCGGGTCAAGGCGCTGACCGAGATCGAACAGTTCAACGAAACGCTGGAGACGGCGCTGGTGGATGAAGACGTCGACACCATCGGCGGCCTGGTCGCCAACCATCTTGGACGCGTGCCGCGCAAAGGCGATGAGTTCACGATAGACAATGTGCGCTTTGAAGTGCTGCGCGCCGATGCGCGCCAGGTGCATGTCTTGCTGGTCGAGAAATTGCCGGAATCGGCTCACGAAGAGTCCTGAAAAAGAGCATGGGCCGGCGCCTGGCCGCACTGGCGCCGGCTCACTCCATCCAAGAGCAAGATCACCGCTGCCCATGAGTTTTCGCCTGACTTCGTTTCCTAAACTTTCCCTGCTGCTGCCGCTGGCCGCCCTTACCGGCGCCGTCAACGTGTTTGCCTTCGCGCCGTATGGGCTGTGGCCGGTCCAGCTGCTGACGCTGGCGCTGTTCGTGTTCTGCCTGATCCGCGTCCCCGCCATCAAGCATGGCGCCCTGCTGGGCTGGGCCTATGGCTTCGGCTGGGTGGCGCACGGCGTCTACTGGATTTATATTTCGCTGCATGACTTTGGCGCTTTGCCGGGCTGGCTGGCGGCGCTGGCGGTAGCGCTGCTGGCGGCCATCATGGGGCTGTACATGGCCATCGGCACCGCTGCCGCGCTCTGGCTGCGGCGCCGCTGGTCGGCTTCGCCGCTGCTGTTTGCGCTGGCGATTTTCCCGGCCCTGTGGGCGCTGACGGAATGGCTGCGCGGCTGGCTGTTTACCGGTTTTCCCTGGCTGATTTCGGGCTATGCCCATACCGCCGGTCCGCTCGCCGGTTATGCGCCGCTGGTCGGGGTCTATGGCATCGGCGGCATTTCGGCGCTGATCGCCGGCTGCCTGGCCTTGCTGCCGCGCCACAAAGCGCCGGCGATGGCCGCCGTGCTGGTGCTGGCCGCGGGCCTTGGCCTGCACCAGCTCAACTGGACCGCGCCGCATGGCAAGCCGATTTCGGTGCGCCTGCTGCAAGGCAACGTGCCGCAAGAAGAAAAATTCGATAACGCCCAGATCGTCAATTCCCTGCGGCTGTATATCGACATGATCCGCTCCGCGCCCGCAGACCTGATCGCCACGCCCGAGACGGCGATACCGATCCTGCAAACCCAGCTGCCGCCGGACTATATCCCTGCGTTGGCCGAGTTCGCGCGGCAAAGCGGCAGCCACATCGCGCTCGGCATTCCCTATATCGACGGCCCCGAGCGCTACTCCAACAGCGTGGTCGGCATTTCGCCCCAAACCGAGGATCGCTCCTACCGTTACGATAAGCAGCACCTGGTGCCGTTCGGCGAATTCGTCCCGCTGGGCTTCCGCTGGTTTGTCGACATGATGAACATCCCGCTAGGCGATTTCACCCGCGGCGCAGTGGTGCAGGCGCCGTTCGCGGTGAAAGACCAATGGGTGTTGCCCAACATCTGCTACGAAGACTTGTTCGGCGAAGAAATTGCCGGGCAGCTGGCCGCCACCCGGGCCGCCGGCAAGCCCACCGCCACGCTGCTGCTGAACATGTCGAATATCGCCTGGTTCGGCAATACGATTGCATTGCCGCAACATTTGCAGATATCGCAAATGCGCAGCCTGGAAACCGGCCGCCCGATGCTGCGCGCAACCAATACCGGCGCCACCGCCGTGATCGATCCGCACGGCGTGGTCCGCACCCGGCTGGTCCCTTACAGCCGCGATGCGCTGGCGATAGCGGTGCAAGGCTATAGCGGCACAACGCCGTATATCCTGCTGGGCAATCGCCTGATGCTGGCGCTGGCGCTCTCGATGCTGGCCGCCAGCTGGTGGTGGTGCGGCCGCAAAGCGCGCAGGCAGCCCTAAAGCAGCCAAAACCCGCTAAAATCGCTGGTTTTAGCGCTCATCCTCTGGCGCTCTTCGTTATCCCTGGATTCCGCCCGATTTTCGGCACTTTACCGTATGGAAAAGCAACAAAACGATGCTTACATTTCAACAAATAATTCTTAAATTACAAGATTACTGGGACGCCCAAGGCTGCGCCCTGCTGCAGCCCTACGACATGGAAGTCGGCGCCGGCACTTCGCATACCGCGACCTTCCTGCGCGCCATCGGCCCCGAACCCTGGCGCGCCGCCTATGTGCAGCCGTCGCGCCGTCCCAAGGACGGGCGTTATGGCGAAAACCCGAACCGTCTGCAGCATTACTACCAATACCAGGTAGTGCTCAAGCCTGCGCCGGAAAACATCCTCGACCTGTACCTCGGTTCGCTGGCCGCACTTGGCCTGGACCTCAAGCGCAACGATGTGCGCTTCGTCGAAGACGACTGGGAAAACCCGACCCTGGGCGCCTGGGGCCTGGGCTGGGAAGTCTGGCTGAACGGCATGGAAGTGACGCAGTTCACGTATTTCCAGCAAGTCGGCGGCCTCGATTGCAAGCCGGTGCTGGGTGAAATCACCTACGGCATCGAACGGCTGGCGATGTACTTGCAGGGCGTGGAAAATGTCTACGACCTGGTGTGGACCGAATGGGTTGAAAACGGCGTGACCAAGAAGCTGAGCTACGGCGACGTCTTCCACCAGAACGAAGTCGAACAGTCGACCTACAATTTCGAACACGCCAACACTGAATTCCTGTTCCCGCTGTTCGGCAACTACGAAGCCGAAGCCAAGCGCCTGCTGGAGGTGCCGCTGGCGCTGCCGGCTTACGAGATGGTGCTGAAAGCAGCACACACCTTCAACCTGCTGGATGCGCGCGGCGCGATTTCGGTCACCGAGCGCGCCGCTTACATGGGCCGGATCCGCAACCTGTCGCGCGCAGTGGCGCAGGCATATTACGATTCACGGGCGAAGCTGGGCTTCCCGATGTGGGAGATCACCAAGGAAAACGGCGATCTGTTGTTGCAAGAATTTGGAGATGAATACATGGCGGCAGTAGCGCAGCGTGCGGGAGAAGCGGTATGAAGGACACGCTCTTGGATCAGACCCTGCTGATTGAAATTTTCACGGAAGAACTGCCGCCGAAAGCGCTGGCGAAACTTGGCGATGCATTTGCCAACGGCATTTTCAATGGCTTGAAAACACGCGACTTCCTCAATGACAGCGCGGTCGCCACCGCATTCGCCACGCCACGCCGGCTGGCAGTGTCGATCAGCAATGTGCGCGCCACCTCGCTCGATAAAACCATGCGTGAAAAAGTGCTGCCGGTGTCGGTGGCGCTGGACGCCGATGGCCGCGCAACCGCGCCGCTGGTCAAGAAGCTGTCCGCATTGGCTGCGCAATGCGGACAAGCGGTGATTACCCCGGCCGAACTGGAGCGCGCGCCTGACGGCAAGGCCGAAAGCTTTTTCTACAGCTACACCGCCAAAGGCGTGGCGCTGGCGGCCGGCTTGCAAGCCGTGCTGGAAGACACGGTAGCCAAGCTGCCGATCCCGAAAGTGATGAGTTACCAGCGCCAGCACGGCCATGCTGCCGGCCACACCGTACGCTTCGTACGGCCGGCGCACAGCCTGGTGGCGCTGCATGGCGCACAGGTATTGCCGCTGACCTTGCTCGGCCTCGATGCCGGCCGCCAGACCGAAGGCCATCGTTTCCTGTCGCCAGGCCGCATCAAGCTGGCCGACGCCGACAGCTACGCGGCGACGCTGGCCGAACAAGGCAAAGTCATCGCCAGCTTCGGCGAACGCAAGGAAAAAATCCGCAAGGACCTGCTCGAAGGGGCGGCAAAATCTGCGGCCGACGACCAGGTGCTGATGCCTGAAGCGCTGCTGGACGAAGTCACGGCGCTGGTTGAATGGCCGGTGGTGTATGCCTGCAAATTCGAAGACGAATTCCTCAGCGTTCCCCAGGAATGCCTGATCCTGACGATGCAGACCAACCAGAAATATTTTGCCCTGACCGACAGCGCCGGCAAACTGCGTTCGCGTTTCCTGATCGTCTCCAACCTGCAGACCAGCGAACCGCATTACATCATCGAAGGCAACGAGCGCGTGGTGCGCCCGCGCCTGTCCGACGCCAAGTTCTTCTTCGAACAGGACCAGAAAAAGAAACTGGCCGAGCGCGTGCCTCTGCTGGCCAATGTGGTCTATCACAACAAGCTCGGCAACCAGTTGCAGCGGACGGAGCGGGTCAAGACCCTGGCCGCGGCGATCGCCGGTCTGCTGGGCAGCGACGCCGCATTGGCCGAACGTGCAGCGTTGCTGGCCAAGGCCGACCTGTTGACCGACATGGTGGGTGAGTTCCCTGAACTGCAAGGCATCATGGGCAACTACTACGCGCGCCATGACGGCGAAGCGGACGATGTCGCCCTGGCCATTTCGGAACACTACCAGCCGCGCTTTGCCGGCGACGCCCTGCCGACCACCGACACCAGCATCGCGGTAGCGCTGGCCGACAAGCTGGAAACCCTGGTCGGCATCTGGGGCATCGGCCTGCAGCCGACCGGCGACAAGGATCCGTTTGCCCTGCGCCGCCATGCATTGGGCATCCTGCGCATGCTGCTGGAAAAACGCCTGCCGATCTCGCTCACGCAATTGCTGGGCAATGCGGCGCTGCAGTTCGCCGGCAACCCCAATTTCAAGGATCCGGGCAGCGACGTACTGCCGTTCCTGTACGACCGCCTGCGCGGCCTGTTGCGCGAACGCGGTTATGCGCAGAACGAAATCGAAGCGGTGGTGGCGCAGCAGCCGGAGCGGCTCGACAACATCATCGAACGCCTGGATGCGGTGCAAGCGTTTGCAGCCTTACCCGAAGCGGAAGCGCTGGCCGCGGCCAACAAACGCATCACCAATATCCTGAAAAAGACCGAAGGCGTCGGCAGCACGGTGCAGCAAGACCTGCTGCGCGACAGCGCCGAACAATCGCTGTTCGCAGCGATGAATGCACTCAAGCCCGAAGTCGACGCTGCTTTTGCCAAAGGCGATTTCAGCACTGCCTTGAAAGCATTGGCGCGGCTGCGGGAAAACGTCGACGGCTTCTTCAACGACGTGATGGTGATGGCTGAGGATGCGCAATTGCGCAACAACCGCCTGGCGCTGCTGGCCAACCTGCACGTGATGCTGAACCAGGTTGCCGACATTTCCAAACTAGCGGCCTAAGCGCCAGGTAGCCATGAAACTCATCATCCTCGACCGCGACGGCGTCATCAACCAGGATTCGGACGCCTTCATCAAATCGCCCGACGAATGGATTCCGATCAAGGGTTCGCTGGAAGCGATAGCACGCCTGAACCAGGCAGGCTATCGGGTCGTGGTGGCGACCAACCAGTCAGGTATCGCGCGCGGCTTGTTCGACATGCCGACGCTGATGGCGATCCATCAGAAAATGCATGAAGCTGCGCAGCTGGTCGGCGCCGAAATCGACGCCATCTTTTTTTGCCCGCATGCCGCCGACGACAACTGCGATTGCCGCAAGCCCAAGCCCGGCATGTTCCACGACATCGGCAAACGCTTCGAGATCAGCCTGCGCGGCGGCGTGGCGACGGTAGGCGACTCGTTGCGCGACTTGCAGGCAGGCTTCGTTGCCGGCTGCGCGCCTTACCTGGTGCTTACCGGCAAAGGCGAGAAGACGCGCGACAAAGGCGGCCTGCCGCCCGGCACCCTGGTTTTTCCTGACCTGGCGGCAGTGGTTGAATTCCTGTTGAAGAAACCGGTGGAGCTGTCAGTCTGACTGGCGGATGGCCCGGCCCCGTAAAAAGATCGCTTGTTTAGAAAAAAATACCTGGAGTCTGCATGTTGCGTTTTTCCCTGTTTTTACGTTCCCTTCTGTTCTTCCTGCTGATGACTGTCCTGACCGTGGTCTGGTCCATGGCTTGCATCCTGTTCGCCCCCTTTCCTTACGCCCGGCGCTACTACCTGACCGCGCGCTGGAATGTCATGGTGATCTGGATGGCCAAGGTCATTTGCGGCATCCGCTACCAGGTCAAGGGCTTTGAAAATTTCCCCGATGCGCCGGCAGTCGTGCTGAGCAAGCACCAATCGGCCTGGGAAACGATTTTCCTGCTGCAGATGACGCCGCGCCCACTGGTGTTCGTGTTCAAGAAATCGCTGACCTATATCCCGTTTTTCGGCTGGGGCATCGCCCTGCTGCGCATGATTCCTATCGATCGCAGCAAAGGCCGCGACGCCTTCGCCCAGGTGGTGGTGCAAGGACGCAAGCGGCTGGCAGACGGCCAGTGGATCATCATGTTCCCGGAAGGCACGCGGATTCCGGTCGGCGAGACCGGCAAATACAAGAACGGCGGCAGCCGCCTGGCGGTGGAAACCAACACCGTGGTGGTGCCGATCGCGCACAACGCCGGCGAGTGCTGGCCGAAGAATTCCTTCATCAAGAAACCGGGGCTGATCACCGTCTCCATCGGCAAGCCGATTGCTCCGGAAGGCATGGATAGCAGCGAGCTGATGGCGAAAGTCGAAAATTGGATAGAATCTGAAATGCGCGTGATTTCACCGCATGTTTATTCCAGGCAGCAATAACCCCTCCAGTTTGGACACCATTGAAATTATTGCATCAAAAGCCAGCAAAGCCGCGCTTGGGACCGCATGGTCGGCCCCAGGGCAAGGCACAGCAGCAGCAAGCGCTGCAACTGGATTTGTTTGCCGATGACCTGGCCGCCAGCACGCTGCCTGTTGCGCCGCCGCCGGCCGGCCCGCTGCCAAGGCCAAAGCCGCTAGCCCCGGCGCCGGAGGAACCGACCGCGCTGGCGCCAGGCAAGCGCCGCCTGCGCTTTGGCGAGCATGTGCTCGACTACACCCTGCTACGCTCCAAACGGCGCTCTATCGGCTTCCTGATCAGCGACGACGGCCTGCGCGTCACCGCCCCCAAGTGGGTGACCCTGGGCGATATCGAAACCGCCATCCGCGAAAAGAAACGTTGGATTTTTACCAAGCTGAGCGAATACCGAGATCGTTCGACGCGCCGCATGCAGCCGCAAATGCAATGGCGCGACGGCGAGACCCTGCCCTACATGGGGCGCAGCATCACTCTGCGCATCCACGCCACCCAGAAAGCCGGCATCCATTTTGACGATGCCAGCGGCCAGCTGATCATCTGCCTGCCGGCCGACGCCGGCGAGCAGCAGCTCAAGGACCGCGTACTGGGCTGGCTGCAACTGGAAGCCAAGCGCGTATTCGCCGAGCGGCTGCCGATCTATGCCGAAAAACTCGGCGTCACCTACCAGTCGTTTGCGCTGTCGTCGGCGACCACGCAATGGGGCTCCTGCACTTCGGAAGGCAAGATCCGGCTGAACTGGCGGCTGATGCATTTTGCGCTGCCGCTGATCGATTATGTGATTGCCCATGAGCTCTCGCATTTGCGCGAGATGAACCACAGCCCGCGTTTCTGGGCCACGGTGCAATCGATTTTCCCCGAATTTGAAACGGCCAGGAAAACCCTGCGCGACAGCGCCCAGGAAACCTTGCCGGTTTTCTAGGGCAAGCGCTGCCCGATTTGTTGCGCCGATTTACAATATCGGCGCAAGCCTGAGCAACATCTCTCATCCCAACCATCGAGAACAACCATGCGAATCCTCCATACCATGCTGCGCGTCGGCAACCTGCAGCGTTCCATCGATTTTTACACCAAGGTGCTGGGCATGAAACTGCTGCGCACCAACGATAATCCCGAATACAAATACACGCTGGCGTTCGTCGGCTACGGCAGCAATCCCGACCACGCCGAACTGGAGCTGACTTATAACTACGGCGTCGACAGCTACGACCAGGGCACGGCGTTCGGGCACCTGGCGGTGGCCGTGGAAGATGCCTACAAAGCCTGTGCCGACGTCAAGGCGCAAGGCGGCAACGTGACGCGGGAAGCAGGACCGGTGAAGGGAGGCAGCACCGTCATCGCCTTTGTGCAGGATCCCGACGGCTATAAAATTGAACTGATCGAACGCAAGGATGGCGTTTCCGCCAGCGCCGCTTTATAGACCGAGCGACACAAAAGATAAGGCCGTGGCGAATCCGGCCAAATTGAATCGATGTTCCTTCGTTCAAGGCTGAAGGAAGGAACATCCAGGAAAATCAGGGCAGGCGGTTCGCCAGCGCCACGAACAACTCCATCGACACGGTTTCAGGCCGCGCCTGCGGATTGACGCCCGCATCGATCAAGTCATTTTCGGTAAACATGCCGGCCAGGCAGTTCCTGATCACCTTGCGTCTTTGCGTGAACGCCTTGAGTACGACATCTTCCAGTTTTTTCTGGTCGCAAGCCAGGGGCTGGGCGATTGGAATCATGCGCACGATGGCCGACTCCACTTTCGGCGGCGGGTCGAATGCAGTCGGCGGCACGATAAACATCAGCTGCATGTCGTAGCGCCATTGCAGCATCACCGACAGGCGGCCGAACGCCTTGCTGCCAGGCGTAGCGACCATGCGCTCCACCACTTCCTTTTGCAGCATGAAATGCTGGTCCTGCACCTGCGGCGCGATCTGCGCCAGATGGAACAGCAATGGGCTGGAAATGTTGTAGGGAAGATTGCCGACCACGCGCAACTTGCGGCCGCCAGCCAGGGGGATGCTGCTGAAATCGAATTTCAGCGCATCGGCGGAATGCACATGCAAGCGGGCCGGATCAAAATTCTTTTGTAGCCGCGCCACCAGGTCGCGGTCAAGTTCGACCACATGCAATTGCCGCAGCGATTCCAGCAGCAAACGTGTCATGGCGGCCAGGCCCGGTCCGATTTCGACCATATTGTCGTCGGCTTGCGGATCTATCGCGCTGATGATGTTGTACAGCACGGTGTCGTCGGTCAGGAAATTCTGGCCGAAGCGCTTGCGGGGAATGTGGTTCTTCATATTTTTCTTTATTTGCGAGGCGGACAGGCTGCAACCATGGCCGGGCGTTCAAGAGCCGGCCCAAGGCAACAGCTTACTCTTTCCTCAATTGACTCAGCCGCACCATCTGCGCCGCGACGTTCAGCGCCGCCAGCATGCTGCCATGGTCGGCCCGGCCCAGGCCGGCAGCGGCGAGATCGAGCGCAGTGCCATGATCCACCGAAGTGCGGATGAACGGCAAGCCCAGCGTGATGTTGATGCCGTGTCCAAAGCTGGCATATTTCAATACCGGCAAACCCTGGTCGTGATACATCGCCAATACGCAATCGGCACCTTCCAGGTATTTTTGCTGGAACAGCGTATCGGCCGGATAAGGGCCGCTGACGGCAATGCCGCGCGCCTTGGCGGCTTGCAGCGCCGGCGTGATGATATCGATTTCTTCGCGCCCCAGGTAACCGCCTTCGCCGGCATGCGGATTCAAACCCGTCACCAGGATGCGCGGCTGCGCCAGGCCGAATTTTTTCTGCAGATCGGCATGCAGGATATCGATGGTGCGGCTCAGGCTGTCAAAGGTGAGCGCTGCGGCGACATCTTTCAGCGCCAGGTGGGTGGTCGCCAGCGCTACCCGCAGCGGCGGCGTGGTCCGGTCCGTGGCCAGCATCATCACCACCTGTGCGGTCGCGCTTTTTTCGGCAAGGTATTCGGTATGGCCGGTAAATGGCACCCCGGCGTCATTGATCGTGCTTTTTTGCAGGGGCGCGGTGACCATGCCGTCGAATATCCCCTGCTGTGCGCCGCTGATCGCAATATCCAGCGTACGCAGCACGGCCCGACCGTTGCGCGCGTCCAGCTGGCCCGGCTGCACGTGGGCATCCAGGGGACAGTCGATCACGGCAATCTGGCCATGGGGGAAATTCGGCAGGCCGCTGTTGCGCAAGGCTTGCTGCGACAACGCCACGAGCCGGATCTGCGGATCGATCTCGGCGGCGACCATCGCCAGGAAAGCGGCGTCGCCAATCAGTACGCTGTTGATTTCGGCGCGCAGCTGCCAGGCGGCCTTGATCGCGACTTCGGGACCAATGCCGGCCGGCTCGCCGCAAGTGACGGCCAATATCGGCCTTGGCGATGTAAGCGGGGTTGCAGCCGCTTGCGCGGCCGGCTGATCAGACATGCGCTACCCTCAAGGCTGGCTGGTACACAGCAATCAACGGTCGTCGTTACGGTATTCGACGTATGTGCGGTCACGCAATTGGCGCAGCCACTCGTTCGCGGCCTCTTCCGTCTTGCGTTCACGAATCGCCATCCGTGCTGCCAGGCGCTGGCGTTCCTTGGATACGTCGTTAGCCTTGCGCTCCACTACCTGGATCAGGTGATAGCCGAACGGCGATTCGACCGGATCACTGACCTGGCCCGGCTTCAACCCATCCATCGCGCGTTCGAATTCCGGCACGGTGTCGCCGGGGTAAACCCAGCCAAGGTCGCCGCCCTTGGAAGCCGACAAATCGTTCGAATACAGTTTGGCCAGCTCTTCAAACGTCGCAGCCTTGTTGTCGATGCGCTCTTTCAGGTCGGCCAGGCGGCGGCGTGCTTCTGCCGCCGTCACGGTTGGCGTCACCTTGATCAGGATATGCCGCACATGGGTCTGCTGGACCGGCGCCGCGGCAGTATCGGCCGCTGCCGCAGCTGCGCGCTTGTTCACCAGCTTGATGATATGAAAGCCGTTGGCGCTTTTCAGGATGCTCGATACCTGTCCCGGATTCAGATTCGCGACGGCTTCCACAAACAGCGCCGGCAGGCGGTCTTGCGGACGCCAGCCCATGTCGCCGCCGGTCAGGGCGTCGCTGGCATCGGAATAAGCGGCGGCGACAGCGGCGAAGTTGCCGCCCGACTTGATTTGCTGCATGGCTTCTTCAGCCCGCTTGGCGCGCTGTGCAATCTGTTCGGCCGAAGCATTCTCCGGCACCCGGACCAGGATCTGCGCCAGGTCGAGTTCCTGAGCGGTTTGCTTGTTGCTGCTTTCAGCGGCGAGGTAGTTGTCGACTTCCGATTCGGAAATCTGGATCTTGTTGTCGACTTCACGTTCACGCAGCCGCTGCAACAACATTTCCTGGCGAATTTCTTCGCGGAAAGATGCATAAGGAATCTTGTCCTGCGCCAGCTGCTTCTGGAAATCCGCCATCGACAATTTGTTCTGCTCGGCGATCCGGCTGATCGCCCGGTCCAGCATGACATCGTCTACCGACAAGCCATTTTCTTTCGCCAGCTGCGTTTCGGCGCGCTCAAGGATCATGCGTTCCAGCAATTGTTTTTGCAGCTCGGCAACCGGCGGCAATTCGATATTCTGGGCGCGCATGCGCTGCACCACGTCGCTCATGCGTTTCGCCAATTCCTGCTGGGTAATCACGTCCGTGTTCACCACCGCGACGATAGCATCCACGGTCTGCGGATTTGCCTTGGCCGCGGCTGGCTTGGCAGCCGGCGCCGTAGTTGGCGCAACCGCCGGCGGCGTCGTCGATGCGGCTTGGGCCAAGGCGCCGCCGGCAGTAACGGACAACAGCGAGAATGCCATTGCAGCGAGTTGGATTTGATTGGTTTTACGCATAATTGGAAAAACGTTCATAAGTAAAAATGACGGATTCAACGGCTAATGAAAGAGTCGGGTTGATTAACATTCTGATAACCTGGGACACTGCTGCGCAGGGCTTGCATCGGATTGGAGCCGATACTTGACAAACCATTCAACTCAAGTTGCACGAATATACCTGTAGTCGTGCGGGTTGACGAGGTCGGCGTGCGTTGTCCAACCACGCGGAAGACCCAGCAATCGGCCTTGTACTCAAGTCCAAGCAGGCTTTGCCCGACCGTTTTTTCCTGCAGGGAATAACTGACGCGGCCCACGCCGTACCAGCGGCGGCTCAGCGGCCACTGTGCGGAGAGGTCGAATTGCTTCAGGTACTTATTGTCCAGCAGCAGCGGATCGACGTTATTGTGGTCCAGCTGATAGGAGAAATTGATGACTTTTTTCGGGCCCGGCTGCCACTTGATGTTGGAGCTGGCGCGCACCCACTGGTTATTGCTCTGGCTATACTGGATCGTATTGTCGATGCCCAGCGCCTGCGTCACCTGCCCGCCTGCCGACAGCAGCAGATCCGAACGGCTGGTGGTGATCGTATCGGTAGTTCCGCCCAATGAAACGCGCGGCGGGGTGAAATAAAACCGCTGGCCGATACCCAGGCGCAAGCGCTCTATGCCGGACTCTTCGATAAAGCGCGAGATCACGGCAGCCGTCAGCTGGTTGGCGTCGCCGATACGGTCATGGCCGGTATACCGGTTCTCGGTAAAGATCTGGGCGAAATTGAAATCGGCGACACCGCTGTCGAACAGCGGATACTGGCTCTGGTCACGGAAAGGCGTGCGCACATAGAACAGCCGCGGCTCCAGCGTCTGCGTCATCGGGTTGCCGAAAAACTTTGCGTCGCGCTCGAAAATCAAACCGCTGTCCAGCGAGAAGGTTGGCAGTACCCGGCTATAACTATTTCCCAAGGGGGTTTGGCCCGCCGGAATCGGATTCGGTATGTCGAATTTATTCGGCGAGATGTTATAGGAGGTTGCATCCAGCTGGATCTTTGGCGTGATGAAATAGCCGGGGCGAATGATCGGGTAAGAAAGCTGCGGATTGATATAGATGCGCTCGCCGCCCAATGGCAGCAAGGTGCTGCTGGTATATGTGGTGCCGCTGCCTTGCGGAAAATCGTATTGGCCATTCCTGAAGCGGGTGTATTGCGCGGTCACGTTCCAGTCAAACCCGTAAATATCCTGCTTGCCTGCATTGAGGGTGACTTGAGGCAGGCGGTCATAGGGGCGGCTGAGCGTCGGATTTCCATTGGAATCGAAATCCTGCAATACCTGATAGCGCGATGCCAGCGCTGCCACGTTCCAGAATGAACCGGTATAGTTCAAATCGAATTCCCGATTCAGGGTCCGGGTAGAACTTTGGGTAATCGAACGCGAAAAATCGTCGGGATAATTATTGTCCGAGGCGAAGTTGACATTCCAGCCCATGGTGAAACCAGGCGCCAGCGTCTGCAGATGAATCGACTGCACGGCATAACGATTGGTCTTGGTCAGCTTGTCGTCGGGCAGATACTCGATCTTGGTCTGGCCGCTATAGCCATCCCCTATGTAGCGGGCGTCGCCGCCCATCTGCAGACCGCGCTGGGTGATGATGTTGGGGTACAGCGTCAAGTCGCGGTTAGGGGCGATATTGAAATAATAAGGCAGGTTGAACTCGAAGCCGCCGTTATTGGTGGTCCCTATGATCGGCGGCAGCACGCCTGACTGGCGGTCGTTCGACAATGGGAAAGACAGGATCGGCGAAGCAAGGATGGGCACGCTCTTGAAATACAGCACGCCGTTATGGGCAGTCCCCTCGCCCAGCCCGCTGTCGACATCCAGCGTACTCGACTTGATATACCAGTCCGGCTTGGTGCTCGGGCAGGTAGTGTAGGTGCCGGTGATGACTTTTGACTTGTCCTCGTCGATAAAATCGATGCGTTCCGCGCTGCCGTGGCCGTCATTGGCCTTGAACCAGTATGTCGGATTCGTCAGGAAACCTTGCCCCGAATCCATATTCAGCTTGAGATCGTCGCCGGTGTATTTGTCGCCGTAGCGGTTCATGCGCACGCAGCCGTGGGCTTCCGCCTCGTTTTCGACAATCCGGTAGGTCGCCTTGTCAGACTTGACGTTGGTCTGGCCGCGCGTCATGTCCACGTCGTTATCCAGGTTGATCAGCCGGTCCGGCCGGCCGGTCATCTGCTCGGCCTCAACCGTGGTCGGCGCGTCGCTATCGTTGACACGCGGCGGCTTGATGCTGTTTTGCGTGGTGGGAACGGCCGGCGTGACCGTTTCGGTCGTTTGCGCCCATGCCCACATTGGCATGTACGCTGCCGCGACGACCGAAGCCACCAGGATAGTCATGCGCCGCAAGGCAGGCAACTGGGACGCGGCCCGGCCTGGAGCGGCCCGACCGAGCGCGGCCCGACCGAACGCGGCCCGACCTGAACATGACTGGAATTGCTTAGGAAGCGCTGAGGAGGACCGGGTCATGAAATGAATTTGGCAAACACCATAGCAGGCGATTTTTTGAATTTAATCCCTTATTATATGGGAACTCACCACCGATAACCGTAATACTGGATTGCTCAATGCCTTTGTCACCGTCTGCCCCTGCCCTGCCCGATCTGCGCCAGACCCAAATTGTCGAATGGCTAACTGCGCTTGACGCCGTGCCAACCGTCCCGTCAACCCTCCGCCCTGCCTCTGCCGACGCCAGTTTCCGGCGTTATTTCAGAATCGACACGGCCGCTCCAGGAACAGTCGGGGCCAAGACCCTGATTGTCATGGACGCGCCGCCGCCGCAAGAAGACGTGCGGCCGTTCATCGAAATTGCCGGGCTGTTTGCCGGCATCGGCCTGTCGGTGCCGGCAATCCTGGCGCAAGACCTCGAACGCGGCTTCCTGCTGCTGTCCGACCTCGGCTCCACGACTTACCTGCAGCAATTGAATGACGACAGCGCGCCGGCGCTATACATGGATGCCATCGACGCCCTGGTGCTGCTGCAAACCAAAAGCCGGCCGGACGTATTGCCCGAATACGACCGCGCCTTCCTGTTGCGAGAATTGCAAATATTCCCCGAGTGGTACCTGGGCAAGCACCTGAAGGCAACCCTGACCGACCAGCAAACCGCGGACCTGAACAAGGTATTCGACGCCATCCTGGCCAACAACCTGGCGCAGCCGCAGGTATTCATCCATCGCGATTACCATTCGCGCAACCTGATGGTGCTGCCAAGCGGCAATCCCGGCGTGCTGGATTTCCAGGGCGCGCTGTACGGCCCGATCACCTACGATATCGTTTCGCTGCTGCGCGATGTCTACATCCAGTGGGAGGAAGCGCAAGTGCTCGACTGGATGATCCGTTACTGGGAACGCGCCAAACGCGCCGGCCTGCCGGTCGCGACCGACATCGACACCTTCTACCGCGATTTCGAATACATGGGGCTGCAGCGCCACCTGAAAATCCTTGGCCTGTTCGCGCGCCTGCATCACCGCGACGGCAAGGAAGCCTACCTGAAAGACATCCCGCTGGTCATGGACTACGTCCGCAAGACGGCATTGCGCTACCGCGAACTGATTCCGCTGGTGCGTTTGCTGGACAAGCTGGAAGACAAGGCTGTGCAAGTCGGTTATACGTTCTGATGGCAACCCGGGTAAAACATCCATGAAAGCCATGATTTTTGCCGCCGGCCGCGGAGAGCGCATGCGCCCGCTGACCGACACCCTTCCCAAGCCCCTGCTCAAGGTCCGCGGCCGGGCGCTGATCGTCTGGCACATCGTCAACCTGGTGCGCGCCGGCATCACCGAAATCGTCATCAACCACGCCCACCTGGGGCAGATGATCGAAGATGCGCTCGGCGACGGCAGCAAATTCGGCGCCACCATCGCCTACTCGCCGGAAGCCGTGGCGCTGGAAACCGCCGGCGGCATCGCCAACGCCCGTCACCTGCTGGGCGAAGCGCCGTTCGTGGCGATTGCGGGCGATGTCTATTGCCCGCATTTCAATTTCGAGCAAGTCAAGAATACGCTGGAAGACAATGACATCTGGGGCCAGCCCTATGCAGCGGACAAGCGCGACAACGCCTGGCTCTACCTGGTGAAAAACCCGGTCCATCATCCGCAAGGGGATTTCGGCCTGCATAGTTTTTCCGTCAGCAACGACGGCGAAGCCGGCCAGACCTACACCTATTCCGGCATCGGGGTGTATCGTCCAGCCATGTTCGACACCGTCAGCCCCGGCCAGTCCGAAAAACTGGTGACCTTGCTGCGCGAATACGCGGCACGCGGCCAGATCGGCGGCGAAGTGTATCGCGGCGACTGGACCGATGTCGGCACCATCGAACGCTTGAACCAACTGAACGCGCCGCTGTAATCGTCAATACATAAGCGGCAGCAACCCAACCTATTCCAGAAAGACGCCAGCATGACTCCTTACAGCACACGCCGCAGCAAACTGATTGCGCAAATGCAGGCCATGGGCGGCGGCGTCGCCATTATCTCGACCGCGCCCGAAGCCGCACGCAACGCCGATTCCGACTTCCCCTACCGCCACGACAGCAGTTTCTATTACCTGTCCGGCTTCACCGAACCGGACGCCGTGATCGTGCTGGTGGCCGGCAAGGATCCCAAGACGGTCTTGTTCTGCCGCGAAAAAAACCTGGAGCGGGAAATCTGGGATGGCTTCCGTTTCGGCCCGGCCGCCGCGCGCGAACAGCTCGGTTTCGACGCCGCCTATGCGATCGACGCTATCGACGAAGAAATGCCGAAGCTGCTGGCGGATGCGCCGGCGATCTTTTACTCGCTGGGCAAACAAGCCAACCGCGACGCCCAGCTGCAAGGCTGGCTCAACAAGCTGGGCGGGCAGGCCCGCGTCGGCATCAGCGCGCCGGCCACCATCCACAGCCTGGATCCGCTGCTGGCCGAGATGCGCCTGTTCAAGGACGCCGGAGAGCACGCGATCATGCAGCGCTCGGGGCACATTGCCGCCGGCGCCCATTGCCGCGCCATGCGCATAGCGCGCCCCGGCTTGCGCGAGTACCATCTGGAAGCGGAAATCCTGCATGAATTCCGCAGCAACGGCGCCGAATCGCCCGCCTATACCTCGATCGTCGCTACCGGCGCCAACGCCTGCGTGCTGCACTACCGCGCCGGCAACACCGAGCTGAAGGACGGCGACCTGGTGCTGATCGACGCTGGCTGCGAGTTCGAAAGCTACGCTTCCGACATCACCCGCACCTTTCCCGCCAACGGGATATTCTCCGGCCCGCAAAAAACCTTGTATGAAATCGTGCTGGCGGCGCAGCACGCGGCGATCGCGGCCACCCGGCCGGGACAGCGCTTCATCGATGGCCACAACGCGGCGCTGCGGGTGCTGGCGCAAGGCATGCTGGATACCGGCCTGCTCGACAAGAACAAGAGCGGCACGCTCGACGACGTGATTGCAAAAGGCGATTACCGCCAGTTCTACATGCACAGCACCGGCCACTGGATCGGCCTTGACGTGCATGACGTCGGCGCCTACCGTGAACCCGGCGAAGCGGCTCCCGAGGGCCAGCAAAAACCGTGGCGCAAGCTGCAGCCCGGCATGGTCACCACGGTCGAGCCAGGCATCTACGTGCGTCCGGCCGAGGGCGTGCCGGAGCAATACTGGAACATCGGCATCCGCATCGAAGACGATATCCTGGTCACCGCCGACGGCAACCTGAACCTGACCAGCGGCGTGCCGACATCGGTGGCCGAGATCGAAGCATTGATGCGCAAGTGACGTCCATGGCAACGGCAAAAACAGCGGCAACGCCCACCATCGTCGTGTTCGACCTCGGCGGCGTTCTTTTCGACTGGAACCCGGATTACCTTTACCGCAAGCTGATCGCCGATGAGGCCGAACGCAAATGGTTCCTCGCCAACATCTGCAACGGCGAATGGAATCTCCAGCAAGATGGCGGCCGCCCGTTAAGCGAAGCGACTGCAACGCTCAGCGAGCGCCATCCTGGCCACGCACAATTGATCCATGCCTTTTACGCACGCTGGACCGAAATGCTGAACGGTACGCTGGCAGAAGGCATGGCGATTTTCGAGGCGCTGGAAACAGCCGGCGTGCCGCTGTACGCCCTGACCAACTGGTCGGCCGAAACTTTTCCCTATGCCCGCAAGACCCATCCGTTCCAGCCCGTCCTCCAGCGCTTCAAGGATGTACTGGTGTCCGGCGAGGAAAAACTGGTCAAACCGGATACGCGCATTTATCAACGCATGCTGGAGCGCATCCGCAAGCACTATCCCGGCGCACAAGCGGAACACCTGGTGTTCATCGACGACGTCCAGCGCAACGCCGACGCTGCGCGTGCGCTCGGCTGGCGCGCCATCCACCACACATCTCCCGAATCGACCGCAGCGCAATTGCGTGCGTGGGGTTTGCCGGCATGAGCGAGCATATCGACCAGCCTCGGACCGACGCCGACATCGCCATCTGCGGCGCCGGCCCGGTCGGCTTGAGCATGGCGGCCTTGCTGGTGAAACGCGGCGTGGCAGCCGACCGCATTGCCCTCATCGACGCCAAGACAGTCGAGCAGGCACGCCAGGATCCGCGCTCCCTGGCGCTGTCCTACGGCAGCCGCCAGATACTGCAAGAGATCGGCGCCTGGCCGGTTGCCGCCACCGCCATCCACCAGATCCATGTGTCGCGCCGCGCGCATTTCGGCCGCACGTTGATCCAGCGCGAAGAATTCCAGCTGCCGGCGCTTGGCTATGTCACGCGTTACGGAACCCTGGTGACCGCGTTGGCGGCACTACCGGCGTTGGCGGGCGTGCAGTTGCTGAGGCCGGCGCAGGTCAGCGCCAGCACCGAGCAGGAAGACTGCGTAGAGCTGCAATTGTCCGACGGCCGTGCGTTGCGCAGTAAATTGCTGGTGCAAGCCGAGGGCGGCCTGTTCGGCGCCCAGGACGACAAGTCGCTGCAGCGCGATTACGAGCAGATCGGCATCGTCGCCCATGTCCAGGGCAGCGCGCCGATTGCGCACCGCGCGTTTGAGCGGTTTACCGACCAAGGGCCGCTGGCGCTGCTGCCGCAAGACGACGGCCAGGGCAACAACTACGCCTTGGTATGGTGCGTGCGCCCCGCTACCGCCAGCCAGCTGCTGGCGCTGGACGATGCGGCGTTCCTGGCGGCGCTGGCGGAAGCTTTCGGCGGCCGGCTCGGGCGCTTTACCAAAACCTCGGCGCGCAACAGTTTTCCATTGGGCTTGAATGCACGCCCGGCAGCGTCCGCCAGGACCGTCGCCATCGGCAACGCCGCGCAAACCCTGCATCCGGTTGCCGGCCAGGGATTGAACCTGGGCCTGCGCGATGCCGCGGTCCTGGCGCGCCTGCTGGCCGGCGGCACGGAGCCCGATACGCTGCTGCGGTTTACCGCCGCCAGGCAGGCAGACCGGAGCCTGACGATACATCTCACCGACGTCATGGCGCGGATCTTCGCCAGCGCCCCCGACGGCGCGCTGTCGCAAACCCTGCTCGGCCTGTCGCTCGGGCTGGTCGACGTGGTGAAACCGGCCAGGCGCTTGCTGGCGCAGCAAATGATGTTCGGAAGGCGCTGAATCCGCGCCTGCCGCACGATAAAAAAAGCCGCGGCAGTTTTACCTGCCGCGGCTTTTTTACAAGGACAGCCGACGCTTACTCGATCGCCTTAGCCATATCTTCAATCACCTTCTTGGCGTCGCCGAACACCATCATGGTCTTGTCCATATAGAACAGTTCGTTGTCCAGCCCGGCATAGCCCGAGGCCATCGAACGCTTGTTGACGATCACGGTCTTGGCTTTGTACGCTTCCAGGATAGGCATGCCGGCAATCGATGACTTCGGATCCTTGGCAGCCGGATTGACGACGTCGTTGGCGCCCAGCACCAGCACCACATCGGCCTGCGCGAATTCGCTGTTGATGTCTTCCATCTCGAACACCTGGTCGTACGGCACTTCGGCCTCCGCCAGCAGCACGTTCATGTGGCCTGGCATGCGCCCCGCCACCGGGTGAATCGCAAACTTGACGATGACACCCTTGTGCGACAGCTTTTCAGCCAGCTCCATCAATGCATGCTGGGCACGCGCCACCGCCAGGCCGTAGCCGGGAACGATGATGACGGTTTCGGCATTCCCCAGCAGGAACGAAGCATCGTCAGCTGAGCCGGATTTCACCGGGCGCTGGGCCTGTGCGCCAGCCGATGTCGCAGCAGCAGCGTCGCCGCCGAAGCCGCCCAGGATCACGTTGAAGAACGAACGGTTCATCGCCTTGCACATGATGTAAGACAGGATCGCACCGCTCGAGCCGACCAGCGAACCGGCGATGATCAGCATCGAGTTGTTCAGAGAAAAACCGATGCCGGCAGCGGCCCAGCCTGAATAGCTGTTGAGCATCGACACCACCACCGGCATGTCGGCGCCGCCGATCGGGATAATGATCAACACGCCCAGCGCAAACGCGATGATGGTCATCAGGATGAAGGGCAGCCAGGACTGCGTCAGCACAAAGATCAGCCCCAGTCCCAGCATTGCCACGGCCAGCAGCAGGTTGATGAAATGCTGTCCGCGGAAACTCACCGGCGCGCCCTGGAACAGGCGGAATTTATACTTGCCCGACAATTTGCCGAAAGCGATCACCGAACCGGAGAAGGTAATCGCGCCGACGAAGGTGCCGATGAACAGTTCGATGCGGTTGCCGACAGGCAGCGCCTCGCCGTGCGCGGCAATGCCGAAAGCCCAAGGCTCGGACACCGCGGCCACCGCGATACACACCGCTGCCAGGCCGATCAGCGAGTGCATCGCCGCCACCAGTTCCGGCATCTTGGTCATCTCTACCCGCTTGGCCAGCATGGCGCCGATGCCGCCGCCCACCACCACGCCGCCGGCCACCAGCCAGAAGCCGAGGCCGGCGCCCTGCGATTCGGCCTTCAGCTTGACGATCAGGGCGATCGTGGTGACGACCGCAATCGCCATGCCGCTCATGCCGAAGACATTACCGCGCCGCGCCGAAGACGGATGCGACAAACCCTTGAGCGCCTGGATGAAGCAGACCGAGGCGATCAGGTACAACAAGGTCACCAGGTTCATGCTCATTGCTGCGCTCCCTCTTTTGCGGCAGGTTTTGCCTTAGGCTCTTTTTTCTTGAACATTTCCAGCATGCGCTGGGTCACCAGGAAGCCGCCGAATACATTGACGGCTGCCAGCGCCACCGCCAGCGTGCCGGCGACCTGGCCGACGATGCCTTCGGTCAGGCCGGCCGCCAGCATGGCGCCGATGATGATGATGGCCGAAATGGCGTTGGTGACCGCCATCAACGGCGTATGCAATGCCGGTGTGACGGTCCAGACCACGTGGTAGCCGACGTAGATCGCCAGTACGAAAATGATCAGGTTGGTGATGGTGTGCGTGACTTCCATGGTTTCCCCTTGATAGAAGGACAGCGTTGCCGATTTGCCCAGTTGCCTTTCAGCATTCGCCTTAGATTTTCTTGAGGCCGGTGATCCGGTTGTTGTCGTCGACAAACACCACTTTCGGCACATGGCTGCTGGCCTCTTCATTCGAAAGCGGGGCATAGGTACAGATGATCAGCAGGTCGCCCAGGTGGGCGCAGCGCGCAGCGGCGCCGTTCAGCGAAATCTCGCCGCTGCCGCGCTTGCCGCGGATCGCATAGGTCGAGAAACGCTGGCCGTTGTTGACGTTGTACAGCTCGATTTTTTCAAACTCGCGGATGTCTGCCGCTTCCAGCAGGTCTTCATCTATCCCGCAAGAGCCCTCGTAGTGCAGGTCAGCTTGGGTAACGGTTGCGCGATGGATCTTGGCGCGCAGCATGATGCGTTGCATATCTTGTTTCTCCAGTTTTACGAAGCCGCCGGCCAAGGCCGGCTGCCCCTTTACAGCCATTGATTAAATCGGTACTTGTCTTGCGCAGCTTATTTGCGTCGCTTAGTTGCGCAGCACTTCGCCGCCGCTGCACAGCAAGGTGGCGGCCACGATATCGTCCTCGCGGTTGATCACCAGGCCGCCTTCGGCGTTGATGATCAGCTTGAGGAAATCGAGCAGGTTGCGCGCATACAGCGCCGAAGCATCGGCCGCCACCAGCGCCGCCAGGTTGCCTTCGCCGATGATATGGACGCCATGCTTGACGACGGTCTTGCCGCTTTCCGACAAGGGACAGTTGCCGCCCTGGTCGACCGCCATGTCGAGGATCACCGAACCTGGCTTCATGGCCTTGACGGTGTCTTCGCTGATCAGCACCGGCGCTTTGCGGCCGGGAATCAGGGCGGTGGTGATGATGATGTCGGCCTGCTTGGCGCGCTCATGCACCAGTTCAGCCTGGCGCCGCATCCAGTCAGCCGGCATCGGCCGCGCATAGCCGCCCACGCCCTGGGCGATTTCCTTTTCTTCGTCGGTAACGAAAGGCACGTCCAGGAATTTTGCGCCGAGCGACTCGATCTGCTCCTTGACCGCGGGCCGCACATCGGAAGCCTCGATCACCGCGCCCAGGCGCTTGGCGGTGGCAATTGCCTGCAAACCGGCAACGCCGGCGCCCATGATCAGCATGCGCGCCGCCTTGACCGTACCGGCGGCGGTCATCAGCATCGGCATGAAGCGCTGGTAGGTATTGGCCGCCATCAGCACTGCCTTGTAGCCGGCGATATTGGCTTGCGACGACAGCACATCCATCGATTGCGCGCGCGAAGTGCGCGGCGCCGCTTCCAGTGCAAACGCGGTCAGGCCGTGGCTTGCCATAACAGCAATATTGTCGGCATCAAAAGGATTCAACATGCCGACCACGACCGTGCCGCTTTTCAGCAAGGCCAGTTCATCGGCGCCGGGAGCGCGCACCTTGAGCACGGTTTCAACGCCGAACGCCGCGGCGGCAGTGACTATCTCGGCGCCTGCGGCGGCGTAGGCTTCATCGGTAATGCTGGATGAAATGCCTGCGCCGGACTGCACCAGCACCTGGTGCTTGGCTGCCACCAGCTTCTTTACCGTCTCCGGAGTCGCAGCAACCCGGGTTTCGCCAGGCCGCGTCTCGGCGGGAATGCCGATTTTCATGTACTTCTCCCACTATGTTAAGAATTCTTGGATTTGCCGAGGGCGGGATAACGCGCCACGCCCCCAGGCCAGGCGGCTCTTCAACCCTGCCCTGCAAATTAGCTGTATGGAATCTTACACGGAAAAATTGCGGCTCAACAACCAGAGGTCTTGATGTAGGTTATTTATCCTAAAATTAATCCCCCGTTGTGAATATGGCTACAATCACACCCGCTTTCTGTGCTAAGACGCTGCGCCGCCTTGAGCCGCTTCCCATCGAAAACCGGCAGGCAAGTTAAAATATCGGATTAACCGAGGAATTTATGACTGACGTTTGGAAACCCTCCGTCACAGTTGCCGCGATCATAGAGCGCGACGGCCGCTTCTTGCTGATTGAAGAAGCGACCAGTGACGGCATCCGCATCAACCAGCCAGCCGGCCATCTCGATCCCAACGAGTCGCTGGTGCAGGCGGTCGTGCGCGAAACGCTGGAAGAAACCGCGCACGACTTCACCCCTACCGCGCTGGTTGGCATGTATATGGCGCGTTATGTATCGGCGCGCACCGGCAAAGCGGTCACTTACTTGCGTTTCGCCTTCTGCGGCGATCTCGGCGCACGGCATGAGCAGGCGCTCGACCATGGCATCTTGCGCACCTTGTGGATGTCGCGCGACGAACTGGCGGCGTGCACGGAACGCCACCGCAGCCCGCAAGTGCTGCTGTGCATCGACGATTACCTGCGCGGCCAGCGCGCGCCGCTGACCATGCTCAACACCCATCCCAGCGCTTGCGGAGCGGCCCATGTCTAATAAAAAACGTGTAGTGATCGGCATGTCGGGCGGTGTCGACTCCTCGGTGTCGGCCTGGATGCTGAAACAGCAGGGTTACGAAGTGATCGGCCTGTTCATGAAGAACTGGGAAGACGACGACGATTCCGAATACTGTTCGACGCGGCAGGACTGGATCGATGCGGTCAGCGTGGCCGACGTGATCGGGGTCGATATCGAAGCGGTCAATTTTGCCGCCGAGTACAAGGACCGGGTATTCGCCGAATTCCTGCGCGAGTACCAGGCTGGGCGCACGCCGAATCCGGACGTGCTGTGCAACGCCGAAATCAAGTTCAAGGCATTCCTCGACCACGCCATGAAGCTAGGCGCCGACCTGATCGCCACCGGCCATTACGCGCGCGTGCGGCAGGCCGATTCCGGCCGCTTCGAACTGTTGAAAGCGGTCGACGCCAGCAAGGATCAAAGTTATTTCCTGCACCGGCTGAACCAGTCGCAACTGTCGCGGACCCTGTTCCCGCTGGGGGAAATCCAGAAAACCGAGGTGCGCAAGATCGCCGAGCAGATCCAGTTGCCGAATGCCAAGAAGAAGGACTCGACCGGCATCTGCTTTATCGGCGAACGGCCGTTCCGCGAATTCCTGAACCGCTACCTGTCTTATAAGCCGGGACCGATGAAGACCCCCGATGGCGATGTGGTGGGCGAACATGTCGGCTTGAGTTTTTACACGCTGGGCCAGCGCAAGGGCATTGGCTTGGGGGGCATGAAGACGCACAAGAATGCGGGCGGCGATAGCGATCCCTGGTATGTCGCCAGGAAAGATGTGGAAAACAACACCTTGTACATCGTCCAGGGGCATGATCATCCGTGGCTGCTGTCGTCGACGCTGCAGGCTGGCCAGCTCAGCTGGGTGGCGGGAGAAGCGCCGGGCAGCGGCCAGCTGTCGGCCAAGACACGCTACCGGCAAGCCGACATGGCCTGCGCGTTTGACAGCCTGCTGCTGCCTGGAACGGAAAATTTCGCGCTCAGGTTCAGTGATCCGCAATGGGCTGTCACCCCGGGGCAATCCGCGGTGCTGTACGACGGCGATGTCTGTCTCGGCGGCGGCATCATCGAATCGTCCGGCAACATCGCCTGATTCCTGGTTTTTTCCTGGTTTTGCATCTTCCTGGTGCAAAACCAGCGTTCCTCTACAGCCGGCTGTCCCGGCCTGCATCGATTCCCGCTTCTGCTTAACGTGGTTTGGTTGCGCACCGCACCAAAAAGTTCCTTTTTATTATTGCCATATCAGGAATAGTCAATTTCCAATATGACCATTTATTGTTGATCGTGATGCCTCTACACTTGCTTCATCGATGGGCGCAACACACAAGCAATATCAACCAATGCAAGTGCGCCGCTCACCGAGGCAGGACCCGACGGGCTGCACAATGCCTGTTCCGCCGAGCCCGGTGCCATCAACCACTTATCGGAGAAAAACATGAACACGAAACAAATTATTGCTGGCCTCGCAATTTTGGCTGCCGCTGGCAGCGCCTTGGCCGACGCTCCATATCCACCTGAAACACCGTTTGTTTCGGCCAAATCGCGCGCCGATGTCCAGGCCGAACTGGCACAAGCCCAGAAAGACGGTTCGCTGACCGTTGCCCGCAACCAGTACCCTGTAGTTGCAGCCGTAGGCCAGCCGGAAACCCGCGCTGACGTAGTCAGCCAGCTCGACAAGGCAGAGCCATCGGTCTATAGCGGCAACTAAACTGTAAAAGTATCTGATGCAACACTGATCCAGCGAGTTTCAGAGTTACACAAAACGCCAGCCTAGCTGGCGTTTTGCTATTATTCAGGCATATCCTCGTTCACCGCGTAACCCGGGGTTTTAGTGTAGTGCAAGCGCTGTCGGCAAATAAGCGTTCAGACCTCTCTAATCATTACAATTTGGGTTTCCATGCGGTTATATTCCATCTTCCAGCGTCCTCCCTCGGCCAAGCTTCTGCTTGCCGCTTCCTTGGCGCTCTTGTTAAGCGCCTGCGCCGACTTTTCAGGCATCGACAAGCAATCCAGATTAACCGACGGCAACGCGCTTTCCGGCGGCGCCGCACTGGCCAACCTGAACAAGACCGCATGGCCGACCAGCGCCTGGTGGCAAAGTTATCGCGATCCGCAACTGGACGCCCTGGTGCAGCAGGCGGTGGCCGGCAACCCCAGCCTGAAGATCGCCCAGGCGCGCATCCGCCAGGCTTCGTCGCTGGCCGGCGTAGCCCGCGCCGCCACCCTGCCCAAGGTCGGCGCCGAAGCGGCCAGCACGCGCGGCTTGTACTCCTCCGAATACATCTTCCCGCCGCCGCTGGGCGGCAGCTGGAACTGGGACAATGAAATCACCGTCAAGGCCAGTTACGACCTCGACCTGTGGGACAAGGACCGCAGCGCGCTGGAATCGGCGCTCGACAACGTCCACGTCAGCGCCGCCGAAGCCCGCAGCGCGCAGCTGAACCTGGAAGTGGCGGTAGTGCGCGGCTACCTGCAGCTGGCGACGCAATACGCCCTGCGCGATATCGCCGTCACCACGCTGGCGCAGCAAACCTTGATCGCCAGCTTCGCCCAGCGCAGGCTGGCGGCAGGCCTGGGCACCCGGCTGGAAGTCAGCCAGGCCGAAACCGCCTTGCCGGACGCCCGCGCCAATATCGAGAAAATCGATGAAAACATCGCCCTGCTGCGCAACCAGATTGCGGCCTTGAGCGGCAAAGGCCCCGGCAGCGGCGAGACGATCCAGCGGCCGCAGCTGGCGGCGCGCCTGGTCGGCGCCGACAACAGCACGCCGCTCGCCATAGGCTTGCCCGACAACGTGCCGGCGCACCTGGTCGGCCGCCGCCCTGACGTGATCGCGCAGCGCTGGCGGGTGGAAGCCATGGACAAGAATATCGATGCCGCCAAGGCAGCGTTCTACCCGGACATCAACATCTCCGCCTTCGCCGGCCTGCAAGCGCTCGGTTTCACCAACTTCCTCAGCGCCGCCTCCGCGGTACGCGGCGTCGGACCGGCGATTTCGCTGCCGATCTTTGAAGGCGGCCGCCTGCGCGCCAACCTCGGCGCCCAGACCGCCGCTTTCGACGCCGCCATTGAAAGCTACAACAATACGCTGGTGCAAGCGCTGCAAAGCGTGGCCGACCAGATCGTCAAGCTGAAATCGCAGCAACAGCAGCGCGCGCAGTCGGAACAGGCGCTGGCGCTGTCGAAGCAATCCTATGACCTGGCGATGCGCGGCTACCAGGCCGGGCTGACCGCCAATATCAACGTGATCCAGACCCAGCTGGTCCTGCTGCAGCAGCAGATACGCGTAGCGCAGATCCGCGCCAGCTACCTGGATAACTGGGCGCAGCTGATGCAGGCGCTGGGCGGCGGCCTGGGCGACGATTTGCCGCAGCCGGCCGATGCCGTGGCGGCAGGAAAATAAGCAGCGCCGACCATGAGCGAGATTGCAAGCAACCGCGAAAGCTGGCTGGACCACCTGAAGCATGCCGCCGTCAGCTGGCTGGAGGGCCATGGCCAGGACCTGCTGTATGTCAGCAAGATCCTGCTGGCGACCCTGCTGGCGTTGGGCCTGTCGCTGCTGTTCGACCTGTCCAGGCCGGGCACCGCAATGATTACCGTGGTCATCGTGCTGCAGCCGCGCAGCGGCCTGGTGCTGGCCAAGGGCTTTTATCGTTTCATCGGCACCTCGGTCGGCGTCATCATGTCGATCGTCCTGGCCGCTTCGTTTTCGCAACAGCCGGTCCTGTTCCTGGCGGCAGGCGCCTGCTGGCTGGCTTTCTGCACCGCCGGCTCGACCGTCTTCCGTAATTTCCAGTCGTATGCCTTCGTGCTGGCCGGCTACACGCTGGTCATCGTCGGCCTGCCGGCGGCGCTGCAGCCGGACCAGGCTTTCGACATCGCCATGACGCGCCTGAGCGAAGTGATGCTGGGCCTGCTCTGCGCCGGGGTGGTCAGCGACGTGCTGTTTCCCAAGCGCCTGTCCGATGTCCTGCTGCTGACGGTGCGCAAGCGTTTCGCCGATTTCAAGACCTTCATCGCGCTGGATGACGTAGCTCCCAGTTCCCGGCCGGCGCGCGAACGCATGGTGCTGCGTTTTATCGGTGAAGTGATTTCCCTGGAAGCGCTGCGCACCTCGTCGGTATTTGAAAGCGCGACCGGGCATCTGCAAAGCCTGCAGCTAAGGCAGCTGAACAACGCGTTCATGACCGCTTCCACCACCTTCCACTCGCTCGACCAGCTGTTCGGCCGCCTGCAAGCCGGCGGCAAACTGAGCACGCTGAACGCCTTGCTGATGGAATATAAAGCCATCGTGCGCGCCCTCTCCAGCCAGGACCGGACGCAGCTGGCGCAAGTGCGCCTCGCGCTGCCGCAGCGCCTGGCCGCCTTGCGCCGGGGCCTGGCGACGGCCAACGGCAGCACCGGCGACAGCAGCCACGTGCTCGATTTCGACTCCGCCGCCGAGCTGCTGGCAAGGTTCGCCGATGAGTTGCAGGTCTATGCAAGGATCCATGCCGTCGTAATCCAGACTGAAATGCACATGCCCGACGACGTCCAGCTGCCCGCGCACTACGTCGCGCGCACCGACCCGACGCTGGTGCTGACCTCGGCGCTGCGAGCCGCGATCGGTTTCGGCATATCGTCGCTGTTCTGGATCGAATCGGGCTGGGTGTCCGGCACCGATGCGGTAGTCATGGCGACGGTTGTCAGCGCCCTGTTTGCCGCCGCCCCATCGCCCATCAAGATCGTGCGGCAATTCATGATCGGCGGCGCGCTAGGCGGTTTTTTCGGTTTCCTGTCGGCCTACTACCTGCAATCGCAAGCCGAAAATTTCGCCATGCTGTGCATCGCGCTGGCGCCGTTCATCCTGATTGGCGCCTGGCTCACTACCACAAAAAAATACTCTGGCATCGGCACCGGCATACTGCTGTTTTTCTTTTCCTACGCCAGCATCGGCAGCAACTACCAGTTCGACATGCCGGCGCTGCTCAACGGCATGGCCGGCGGCCTGATCGGGGTCGCCGTCGCCTCGGTCCTGTACCAGGTCATCGATCCGTCCGACAGCCGCTGGATCAAGCGCCGCCTGGCGCGCGCCCTGCGGCGCCAGGTGGAGGAAGCCTGCAACCGGCCTCTGCCGGGCTTGCTGGGCCGCTTTGAAAGCGGCACCCGCGACCTGCTGTCGCGTTTTGCGATTACCCATTCGCTGGACAACCCGGACGACCGCGACATCATGACCTGGCTGCTGTCGGTGCTGGAAACCGGGCGCGCCGTGATCCAGCTGCGCCAGGAAATGCTGGCCGTCACGGACCGGCAAGCGCACGACCGGATCGAGCAATCCATACGCGGCATCGCCTATCTGTTTGCCCGCCCCAGCCAGGCGCGCTTGCGCGCCGCACTCGATGCCGTGCTGGCGGCGATCGCCGTGTGCGGCGCACTGCCTGCGGTGCTGGCCAACCTGCACCTGATGCGCGGCGCCATGCTGGAACGCGTCACCGTGCTGACGCCGGCCGAAACCTCAACCACCACTTCGGAGACTTGACCATGCCGCGCGAAATCGCACTCCTCGATGCGCTCATCCCGACCTTGCTGCTGGTGTTCATCGGCTGCCTGTTCCTGCAGATGGCGATCGACTGGATCTTCACCCGCCTGGGCCTGTTCCGTTACGTCTGGCATCCCAGCCTGTTCCGTATCGCCCTGTTCTTTTGTATTTTCGGCGGCGCCGGACTGCTGCTGCACGCTACCTGATTTGCCATAAAAATTCGCCGTAAAAATTTACCTTTAGGCCGACATGAAATCCTCAAGCATTATAAAAACCCTGCTGCAAGTGGCGATTACGCTGATTGTGGTCCTGATTGCCTTCCTGCTGGTGCGCGCGCTGTGGGACCGCTACATGAATACGCCCTGGACCCGCGACGGCCGGGTGCGCGCCGACGTCATCAGCGTCGCCGCCGATGTGTCCGGGATCGTGGTGGCGGTGCCGGTGGCCGACAACAGCTATGTGCACAAGGGCGACCTGCTGATGAAGATCGATCCTGCGCGCTATACGCTGGCGCTGGCGCAAGCCGAAGCGACGGTGGCTGAACGGCGCATCGGGCTGAGCACCAAACAGCGCGATGCGGCGCGCCGCGCCAAACTGGATGGCGACGTGATTTCCAATGAAAACCGTGAAAATTCGAGTGCCGATGCTTCCGCCGCCCAGGCCCAGTACCAGGCCGCCCTGGCGGCGCGCGACAGCGCCAGGCTGAACCTGGACCGCACCGAAATCCGGGCCACGGTGGACGGCTGGATCACCAACCTCAACGTGCACGCCGGCGATTTCGCCCAGGCCGGCACGCCCAAGCTGGCGGTGATCGACGCCAATTCGTTCTGGGTGTACGGTTATTTCGAAGAGAACAAACTGCCCTTGATGAAAGTCGGCGACGCCGTCGACATGCGCCTGCTCGGCAGCGAACAGCTGATCGGCGGCCATATCGACAGCATCTCGCGCGGCATCACCGATCGCGACAATGCGCTGGGCAGCTACGGCCTGGCCAACGTGAATCCCAGCTTCAACTGGGTCCGGCTGGCGCAGCGCGTGCCGGTGCGCATCCATATCGACAAGGTGCCGGACGGCGTCACGCTGGCGGCAGGCATGACTTGCACCGTGATTGTCAAACCCGGGGAGCGGCCGGCGGCAAAACCGTAAAAATGATGCGAAGCAGGCAGCGCAAGGAATCGCCCGCACCCGCAGCCGATACCGGCTTCTTCAATCCTTGTCCGGCGGATGGAAATAATCTGCCATCAAAAACGACACCGCGCGCGCTTTGCCTGCCGCAAAAAATGCGTGCAACAACAGAGGAGATTTGACTTAAAATCAACGGCAATCCGTTATCGCGTAAACTGCCGCGGCGGTCCGGTCCGAAGCTGCTTTTCCGCTGTCTTGCCGGATTGCCGGACCGCCGAAACAGCATAAAACCAGGATCCCCAAACTCATCTTCAGGAGGCGCATGAGCGCTGCACCATCCCAACATGCCGACCTGAACCCGCCGCCCGCCGCCAAACGCGCCTACCTGGCGGACCTGATAGCCGGGCTGTCGATCGCCGGCCTGCTGCTGCCCGAGGCGGTCGCCTATTCCAGCATCGCCAACCTGCCGCCGCAAACCGGGGTGATCGCGCTGTTTGCCGGCCTGCTCTGCTACGGCCTGTTTGGCAGCAGCCGCTTTGCCATCGTCTCCGCCACCTCCTCCTCCGCAGCAGTGCTGGCGGCAGCCACGGCATCCATGGCAAACGGCGACACCGGCTTGCGCATGACGCTGGCGATCGGACTGGTGATGATTACCGGACTGTTTTTCCTGCTGGCCGGCCTGGCGCGCATGGGCGGCATCACCGATTTCATCGCCAAGCCGGTGTTGCGCGGGTTTGCCTTCGGCCTGGCGCTGGTCATCATTTTCAAGCAGTTTGCCGGCGTCGTCGGCGTCCATCCCGAGCATAGCGACATGACGCGCTTCATCCCTGAAATGGCGATGCAGGTCGGCCGCTGGAACTGGATCAGCGTCGCCGTGATGGCGGCCGCGCTGGCCTTGCTGTATCTGTTTGCGCGCCTGCGCCGGCTGCCGGGCGCGCTGCTGGTGATCGTCATCGGCGTCGCCGCCGGCCAGTGGCTGGATTTGACCCGATATGGCGTCGGCCTGGTCGGCAGCATCCACCTGCAGCTGGCGACGCCGACACTGCCCATGCTGTCGCGCGCCGACTGGCTGCGCCTGGGCGAACTGGGCTTTGCCATGGGCATGATCCTGTACGCCGAATCGTATGGCGCCATCCGCAGCTTCGCCATCAAGCATGGCGATACGGTGGCGCCCAACCGCGACCTGCTGGCGCTGGGCGCCTCCAACCTGCTGTCCGGCCTGTTCCACGGCATGCCGGTCGGCGCAGGTTATTCCGCCACCTCCGCCAATGAAGCCGCCGGCGCCACCTCGCGCCTGTCGGGCTGGGTGGCGGCGCTGGTGATGCTGGCGATCGTCCTGACCTTGCTGCCCGCCATCGCCCTGACGCCGGAACCGGTGCTGGCGGCAATCGTGATCCACGCCGTCGGCCACACCCTTAATCCCGCCATCTTCCGCCCCTATTTCCAGTGGCGCCGCGATCGCCTGGTGGTGATCGCTTCCGTGATCGCCGTGCTGCTGCTGGGCGTGCTGGATGGTTTGCTGGCTTCGATTGCGATCAGCCTGCTGATGATGCTGCGGCAATTTTCACAATCGACCATCTCGGTGCTGGGCCAGCTCGGACAAGGCCATGATTTCGTCAATATCCGTACCCATCCGGAAGCCCGTCCGGTGTCAGGCATCATCATCCTGCGCCCTAACGAGCCGCTGTTTTTCGCCAATGCCGAACGCATCCTGGGCCAGGCGCGGCAGAATATCCTGGCCGCCCCGGCGCCGCTGCACACGGTGATCCTCAGCCTGGAAGAGTCCCCGGACCTGGACAGCTCCAGCCTGGAAGGCCTGCATGATTTTTTTAATTTTATCGACAGCCGCGGCTTGCGTTTATTGCTGGCGCGGCTCAAGGATCCTGCGTATGACTGCATGAAAAACGCCGTCGCCCCCGGCTTTCCGCTGGAATCACTGAGCGCGCTGAGCGTAGCGGAAGCCGTGCACCTGGCGCTGGCGGGCCGGCAGGCCGCAAACCCAATCATCGAAACCCTACCCGGAGAATAACCATGCCAGCATGCTGGAAAACATTGGCGGCCCCGCTATGCGCTGCACTGGCGATCGCCACGGCTACAGCGGCGCACGCAGCAGAGATCGCCTTTTCCTCTCAGCGCGATTTCACCGAAATCAGCCTGACCATCAAGGATACCTATAACGCCAATCCGGATTCGGTCGCCCTCGAAATCACGCTGAGCCAGGATGCCCAGCAGCGCATGGCGGCGGCCAGCGGCGCGGCGCTGGAACAGGACCTGACCGTAGTCATCGATGGCAGGGCGGTGAGCACATCGCACGTGCAAAGCGTAGTCGATACGCCCCAGCTGCGGATCGCCATGCCGAAACAGGCCGTCATGGAACTGCTGCCGTCTTTGCTCGGCGCGAGCGCCGCGGCAAACCCTCAAGGAGCGCCGGCGGAACCAGCGGCGCTGGCGGCGCCCGCACCGGCCGACACGCATGCACCGCTGCTTGCCGCCGCGCCATATGTGGTCCAGGCCCAGCAGGTAACGCCGCCATCGGTCTCGGAGTCTCCTGCGGAATCGCCCGCGGAAGCCGCGCCGATGCCGATGCCCGCGGCACAGGAACCTGGCCTGGCGCCGGGCGTGCCGCCGGATCTGGCGATGACGCCTGCGGCAGATGCCGTACCGCCGCCACCGCCTCCGTTGGCGATTCCGTCATGGGCGCTCGGGGCATGGCTGCCAACCAGCGCCACGCCTTCGCCCTACGCCGAGATCAACCAGGGCGATCCGGTGGCGATCTACGCCAGCGCGGTCGACGCCATCAACTGCAACCGCGCCAGGCTGTCGATACTGGACAGCAGCAATGCGCGGGTTCGGCTGCGGGTCGCCCCGGATAGCCAATGCGTGATCTCCGGCGTGCGGGTCGACCGGCTGCAGCTTTCTCCGGCGCTGGAACCCGGCAAGATCGCCATTTCACTTTATGCACCGCAGGACGACATCAACGGCCCGCCATCCAAGGAAAGCATCTACCGCCGCAGATAGGCGAACGGCCCGGCGGGCCAATAAGCATGGCCGTGCACGGGCCTGCGGCAACGGCATTCAAGAATTTCCGATACTATAGCGAATCGATTGATAAATTAGCAGAATGTCATCGCGCGAGTGAAACTCATTGCAGCTTTACGAGTCTCAGCCGGGCAGGCGGCAGTCATGTGAAATATCACGGTACTGTAGCGTCTCCGGACTTCTGATCAATTTATTCACGACCAATATTTATGCAACGCTACACACCCCCCGCCATTGTGCTGCACTGGCTGGTCGCCATCCTGATCGTCGCCACCTTTGCCCTCGGCCTGACCATGGTCGACATCCCCGGCCTGACCCCCACCAAACTGAAATATTTTTCCTGGCACAAGTGGCTGGGCGTCACCGTGCTGGGCCTGGCTTGCATACGCCTGTTGTGGCGTAAAACGCAAGGCGCGCCGCCTTATCCGGACAGCATGCAGCCATGGCAGCAGCGCGCCGCGCACGGCCTCCACATCCTTTTGTATGTGCTGATCTTTGCGGTGCCGATCTCGGGTTATTTCTACAGCCTGGCGGCCGGCGTGCCGGTGACTTATCTCGGCTTGTTCCCGATGCCGGTGCTGATAGCGCCGAATCCGGACCTGAAACCGATCCTGAAGCTGGTCCACTACACACTCAACATGATCATGCTGGGCGCCGTCTCGCTGCATGTGCTGGCGGCGCTCAAGCACCATTTCATCGATCGCGACGGCGTGCTGAAACGCATGCTGCCCTGAACATCCCTCTCCATCACAAGGAATATTCCATGACCCGTTTCCTGTTACGCACCACCGCTATCGGCCTGCTCGCCATCGGCGCCAGCTGGCCGGCCGTCGCCGCTCCCCTGAAACCGGACCTGGCCAAGAGCAATGTCACCATCGTGTTCAAGCAAATGAACGTGCCGGTGGAAGCCAAGTTCAAGCAATTCACGGCGCAGATCGATTTCGACAGCGCCCAGCCCGCAGCTGCCAAAGCCAGCGTCGACATCTCGATCCCGAGCTTCGACCTGGGCGATCCTGAATACAATAAGGAAGTGCTGAAGAAAGAATGGTTCAACGCCGCGCAATTCGCCAAGGCCAGCTTTGTCGCCAGCTCGATCAAAGCCAGCGCCGGCGCGCCTGCCGGCAGCAAGTACGACGTCGCCGGCAAGCTGACCATCAAGGGCAAGACCACCGACGTCAGCTTCCCCCTGAGCGTCAAGAAAGAAGGCGGCGCGCAAGTCTTCGACGGCAACCTGCCGATCAAGCGCCTCACCTATAACATCGGTGAAGGCGAATGGAAAGACACCAGCATGGTGGCAGACGAAATCGTCATCAAGTTTCACCTCGTAACGAACTAACTCGGTATTTTTTCTCTTCAAAACAAAAGGACAATCAACAATGAAACTGAAACTCATCATCGCCGCTCTGCTGGCGGCCAGCGCAGCCAGTGCATTCGCAACGGTCGATACTTACACCATCGACCCCAACCATACCTATCCGAGCTTCACCGCTGACCATATGGGAATCTCCTTCTGGCGCGGCAAATTCGAAAAGACCAGCGGCAGCGTGACGCTGGACCGTGCCGCCAAGACCGGCTCCATCGATATCCGCATCGATGCAAGTTCCATCGATTTCGGCCAGGCAAAGATGAACGAACATGCATCCAGCCCTGACATATTCGACGTCAAGAAATACCCTGAGGTGACCTACAAAGGCACATCGGTGAAATTCGACGGCGACAAGCCGGTCGCGATCGACGGCGAACTGACCCTGCACGGCGTCACCAAGCCGGTCACGCTGACCATCAATTCTTTCAAGTGCATCCAGCATCCGATGCTCAAGCGCGAAGTCTGCGGCGCCGATGCAAGCGCCTCCTTCAACCGCAGCGACTTCGGCATCACCTACGGCTTGCCGATGTTCTCGCCGGAAGTGAAGCTGGCGATCCAGGTCGAAGGCATCAAAAGCAACTGATCCGGTTACAGCCGGCAGCTGCCTGACACAAGGCCGAGCGGCGACATGCCGCTCGGCTTTTTTCATTTCCGGGCCGGGGACAGGCAATTCATCGTCCTGTAATACAAACTCGATAAAATCTTCGCTTCGCTTTCCATTTCGCGGAGCACGCCATGTCCAGCCACAACACTCCTACCTCCAGACGCCGGAATTTCCTGCGCAAAATGACTGCCGGCGCCGGCGTGCTGCTGACCGGCGCACCGCTGCACAGCGTCATGGCGCAGGGCGGCGCGCCAGCCCTGGTTACCTCGGACAAGCTGCGGCCGCAACTGCCCAGCGGCGTGATGAGCGGCGACATTACGCGCGACAAGGCAATCATCTGGAGCCGCGCCGACCGCCCCTCGCGCATGGTGGTGGAGTACGCATCGAATGAAAATTTCCGCGATGCGCTTACGGTGCAAGGGCCGCTGGCCCTGTCCAGCAGCGACTTCTCGGCCCGGGTCGACCTCAGCGGCTTGCCCAGCGGACAAACCGTTTTTTACCGCGTGCGTTTCCAGGACATCCAGAATCCCTCGGTCTACAGCGAGCCGCTGAGCGGCAGCCTGCTGATCCCCGGCGGCGCCGAGCGCGACATCACTTTCGCCTTCTCCGGCGATGAAGCCGGCCAGGGATGGGGCATCAACGAGGCCTGGGGCGGCTACCGGATCTATGAAACGATGCGCCGCTTCAAACCCGATTTCTTCATCCATTCCGGCGACCAGATCTATGCCGACGGCATCATCGAAAAGGAAGTCAAGCTGGACGACGGCACGCTCTGGCAAAACCTGGTGACGCCGGCCAAGTCCAAGGTGGCGGAAACGCTGGACGACTATCGCGGCAATTTCGCCTATAACCTGCTGGACGCCAACAAGCTCCGCTTCGCCGCGGAAGTGCCGTTCCTGGTGCAATGGGACGACCATGAAGTACGCAACAACTGGTATCCGGGCCAGAAAATCGGCGCGGCGGAAAAACGCTACCAGGAGCGCGACCTGTCGACCCTGGCAATCAACGCCAAGCGTGCGATGTTCGAATACAACCCGTACCGGATCGAGCCCAGCGATCCCGAACGGGTCTATCGCATGTTCAACTACGGTCCGCTGCTGGAAGTGTTCATGCTGGACGAACGCAGCTACCGCGGCGCCAACTCGCCGAACCGCCAGAGCGCGCTGACCCAGGACGCCGCCTTCCTCGGCGCGGCGCAATTGCGCTGGATCAAGCAGGCTTTGCTGCGTTCGCGCTCGACCTGGAAAGTGATCGCCAGCGACATGCCGATCTCCATCGTGGTGCCGGACCTCAACCCGGATGTGCCGCAAGGCACTTTCGAAGCATGGGCCAACAACGATCACGGCAAGCCGAGCGGACGCGAACTGGAAGTGGCCGACCTGCTCAAGTTCATCAAGCAGCACGATATCAAGAACGTGGTGTGGGTCACCGCCGACGTGCATTACGCCTCGGCCACTTGCTATCTGCCTGAGAAAGCCAGTTTCACCGACTTCAAGCCGTTCTGGGAATTCGTCGGCGGCCCGCTGCATGCCGGCACGTTCGGCCCGGGCGAAATCGACCGCACCTTCGGTCCCGACGTGCGTTATGTCAGCATTCCCAGCGACATGAAGCAGAACCGTCCGCCCAGCGAACTGCTGCAATTTTTCGGCATCGGCAAGATCGACGCCAAGAGCAAGGTCATGACGGTGTCCCTGCACAACGTCGATGGCAAGGATTTGTTCAAGGTCGACCTGCATCCCGAGGCCTAGGACCACCAATAGGGTTTACCCGACTTGCTGCGGCCTTGGCGGGGCGCTACCATACGGCTAAGTTTGCCATTTCGGCGAACAGCTTACCCGTGCCGCTCTATGTTCCGCCTGCCCCGTCCATTGCGTCAGCTAGCCGTCTGCCTGGCCATGTTTGCAGCATTGCTGCCAAGCGTGGCGCAGCTGCTGCCGGCTGCCCACGGCCAGCCGCCGGGGCTGGGCGAGCTATGCAGCACGGCTGGCCATGTCAAGGCCCCCGGCTCGGACAACCCGGCGCCAGACCAGGACCACCAGGGCCACTGCCTGCTGTGCTTCATCCACGCGACCGATGTCGGCTTGCCGCCCAGCCTGGGCTTATGGCAGGCCCCAGCCAGCGCCAGCGTCGACCTGGCGCCAGCCATATCCGCTCTGCACGCCAGCGCCATCTGGCTCAATCCGCAATCACGCGGGCCGCCGGCCTTTTCTTGATTTTGTCTGCTAACGCAAACTCCCATCGCGGGGAGTTTGCGCCTTACAACTTACTCAAGGAATACCATGGCTACGCCATCACGCCGCCGCATCCGGCCCGCAATACTGCCGTTTGCCGCGCTTTCTGTCATTGCACTGTTTCCCCATGCAGCCCTGGCCTGCGCCAGTTGCGGCTGCACCCTCAGCTCAGACTGGGACAACCTCGGCATCGGCAACGCTTCCGGGTTCAAACTGGATATCCGCTACGATTACCTGAACCAGAACCAGCTGCGCAGCGGCAACAGCACGATTTCGCCCGGCGCCGCCAGCCGGATTTCCAATAACGGCGATCCGCAAGAAGTCGAAAAATATACCCGCAACAATTACCTGACGCTGGGCCTCGACTACAGCATCAATCCGGACTGGGGCATCAACCTGCAACTGCCCTACATCATGCGCAGCCACAGCACGCTAGGCACCGCCTCGGATGGCGTCACGCCCGGGGATGGCGGCGGCCAGTACGATTCAAGGACTTCCAGCATCGGCGACCTCAAGCTCATCGGCCGTTACCAGGGCTTCATGCCGGAACACAATTTCGGCGTCATGTTCGGCCTGAAACTGCCAACCGGCAGCCATACCGACACCGCCATGTCCAGCGACCCCAGCGCGCCAGGCCCGGTCCCTATCGACCGCGGCCTGCAGCCAGGCACCGGCACCACCGACGCCATCCTGGGTGCCTATTACATGGATACGCTGAGCCAGAATTGGGATTATTTTGTCCAGGGCATCGTGCAGAAAGCGCTGAATTCCAGCGATCATTACCGCCCTGGCGACGGCGCCAACCTGAACCTCGGCCTGCGCTACATGGGCAATGCTGCTTTCACGCCGCAAATCCAGCTGAATGTACGGCGTGTGCTGCACGATACCGGCGCCGATGCGGACACCGTCAGCACCGGCGGCACCCTGGTCTATCTCAGCCCGGGAATATCGGTTCCGGTCAGCCAGCAAGTCTCGCTGTACGGTTTTGTGCAATTGCCGGTCTACCAGAAGGTCAACGGCGTGCAGCTTGCACCACGCTATACCGCAACCCTGGGCCTGCGTTACTCGTTCTAGCCTGCATGCGCGGGCCATGTCGGCCCGCGCATGCACCCAGGTTCCGATTGACATTCAAGTAACGAAAAACCGAGTATTTACCCGGCCAATCGAATATTTCCTTAAATGCATCGAAATGCATGGATCAAGGGCATGCGGTAGAAATATCACAATTGTTTTCAATTGTATCGATAACCGTGTCAGCCATATCCAATCCGGCGGCGTTTAACACCTACCTCGGTCATATTGCCAGGTGCGGCGCACAACATTGCTTAGTCGTGCTGCGGTAGACGGATAGATACATAGATTGACAATAAGGTGCGCCAGCTGAACGGCCACATGAGTTTCACTTACTCCATGGAGAACAAAATGAAAGCATTGTTTATTTCAGCAGCAGTGGCAGCAGCCTTACTGACTTCGGCAGCCAGCTTTGCCCAAGCCCCGGCAGCAGCGCCAGCCGGCACTACCGGCATGTGCAAGGACGGCAGCTATTCTTCCAACGCTACCAAGAAAGGCGCTTGCGCCGGCCATAAGGGCGTAAAAGAATGGTATTCCGCTGCACCGGCAGCAGCCGCACCTGCCGCCGCTCCGGCTCCAGCCGCAGCCGCCCCGGCAGCGCCAGCCCCTGCTGCCGCTAAAGCAGCAGCTCCGGCTGCTCCGGCAGCAACCCCGATGGCGCCAGCCAAACCTGTCGTCGCAGCTACCGCTCCTGCAGCGGGCGGCGGCGCAGGCAAGGTCTGGGTCAACAGCGCCAGCAAGGTATATCACTGCGAAGGCACCAAATACTACGGCAAGACCAAGGCCGGTTCTTACATGACGGAAGCGGAAGCCAAGGCGGCAGGCAACCATGCCGACCACGGCAAAGCTTGCAGCTGATAGCTGACTGCAACGGGACCCCAGGGTCCCGTTGTCGTTTCTGGCTGATGCTCATGCAAACCGGCGGCGCCGCGGTCGATAAAATCGGCATCGGTTTTATCTATCTTTAACAATTTTGCCGCTATTTTTGATGCTTTTTACGCTACTCTTGACGGGTAGTTTAAAGATGGTCAACTCTGAAAGGAAATCTCATGGGCTTTATCGCTTGGTTGATAGTGGGCGCAATTGCAGGATGGCTGGCAGGCGTCCTGGTCAAGGGCGGCGGCTTCGGTGTGCTGGTCGATATCATCGTTGGTATCGTCGGCGCTTTCATCGGCGGCTGGCTGGCGGGTATCCTCGGCATCCAGGTCGGCGGCGGCTGGATTGCATCGATCGTGACGGCCACCGTCGGCGCCGTGATCCTGCTGTTCATCCTGCGGCTTATCAAGCGCGCCTGAGTTGCAGCATTGCCGGATGTATCAGAAAAACCCGCGTCAATGCGGGTTTTTCTTTTTCCGGCGCAAATCCTTGCCTTACTTGAAGTCACAAGCCATTTGCGCCTTCAGCGTCAGTCCTCGCGCGCTATGGTCGCAGCGGACGAGATAATCCAGGAAAGACGGCGCCGGCGGCATGCCTTCACTCAATATCCGGCGCTGGTCGAAGATGTAATTCAGGCGCGAAAAGCGGCCGTACAGCGTCAAGGCTTTATGCAGCATGCGGGTATCGATCGCCTCCTGCGCTGTCGCGCCGAATGATTGCACCATCTGCTTCAGCGCCGCTTCCGTCACGCGCTGGTAAGGCTGTCCTTGCCCGCTTGCTTCGGTTTGCCGGAACGCCTGCAACAGCTCGCCTACCGTAGCGCTGCCGTCCTGTCCCGCCGAGATGTGATACACCGGAAAAGCCAAGGTCGGCTTCAAGGTCAACGCCACTATCGTGCTGGCGCAATAATCGACCGGCACGATATCCAGGTAAGCGCTGGGCGGACAGACAAAACGGTTCAGCTGAGAGACCACTTTCAGCAGCCAGAAGATGCTGGCCGACGGCTTGCAGCCCAGCGCCGAATGGCCAACGACGATCGACGGCCGCAACGCTACCAGCGGCAGCTCCGGGAAGCGTTCCCGCAGCTGGTTTTCTGCGCGTGCCTTGGATGCGGTATACGGCACCAGGTGCGCGCGCTCAAGCGGCAAATGCAAGGTTTCGGTGACCAGCGGCCCGCGCGCGACGCCGCATGCCATCGCGGCGCCAACATACACGAAGCGCCTTAGCCCGGCCACCCGGGAGAAGCGTTCAGCCAGGCGCATGGTGGCGTCGACATTGACCGTCCAGATAGCGGGCCGGTCGGCAAACGAAGTGATCGCCGCGCTGTGGATGACATGGCTCACGGCATCGAGCCTGGCGTCGGCGAATGCATCCGCATCGCTCAGGTCAGCGACGATGACCTGCTGCTCCGAAACCTCTGGCGGCGGCGCTCCCGGCTGCGTAAAGCGAGCGATCGATTGACGCACCCGCTGCGCGCCTTCGGCAGCCGATCTTGCACGTACCAGAAAAAGCATTTCCTTGAAATTTCCGGTGTCGGCGAGAGCCGCCGCAATCGCCCCGCCGACGAACCCCGTGGCGCCGGTGAGAAATATGCGTGCCGGTCCGGACTGCCGCGTCTGCGCGGCAAGGTCCTGGGTGTCGCGCAGCCACTTCGATCGCGGAAACAGGTTAAATACCATGTCGTGTCAGCAGTCCGAGGGCGCTCAAAACGAATAGTTCACGCTGGTGAATCCACTGTAGTTGGTCTTGGCCAGGACCAGCGGGCTGTCGGCTGCCTTTTGCACATAATGCGTGGCGCCGACCATGGTGGAGACCGACCAGGTCCGGTTGAAGCTATGGGTCCACACGACCGAGGCATTCAACGCGTTCAGGCCCGATTCCGCCTTGTATTGCGCATAGCCCGAATTGCGGCTCTGCAGTGCGGTAACGCCAAAGAACGTCTGGTTGTATTTGGCGCTGCCGAAATACGCGGCGCCGCTGACGGTGACATTGTCCTTTTCCAGCTTCAGCACGGTGCTGCTCAACTGCGCGTGATAGCTGATGCCGCGCTCGCGGTTGCTGAGCGGCTGCGACAGGCCGGCCGAAAAGCTGCTGCTGCCTCCCAGCTTGATGCCGGCTTCGAGATTGGCCAGCACCGAGCCCTTGATCTCGCCCATGCCTTTCAGTTTGTCGGATCCTGACCGCAAGCCGTCGCTCGAATCCTTGCGGCCGGCGTCGTAGCCGATGGCGGCGCTGGCAAACAGCGTGTCGCTGATGTCGTGGCGGTAACCGGCGCCCTGCGTGCTGTCGAGGAAGAAACCGCTGGGGGAAACGATCTTCAATACCGGCACCGGCACCGCCCGGTACTCGTCGCTGCCGGCATAACGCGCCATGCGGCCGACGCCGAGCCCGATTGTAATCTTGGTGTCCTGCAGCCAGGACCCCGGCTGGCTTGGCGCGGCCTGCTGCGCCGCCGCCATGCGCGATGCAAGAAGGCTGCAAACGGTGACAGCGATAATTGACTTGATTTGGTGTTTCAAATTTTTCTCCGGTCGGTAAAGGAAACCAGCGCACATTCTCGGCAGTCTCGTCGCGCGTGTCTGTGAGACAACGGTGGGAAAAATGTGCGAGTCCGTATCATTTATGTGTTTGTTTGTAATGGCTCCATCGAGCGCTTGACGGCGGCGCTATCATGGACAAAAGAGGAAAAAACGGAATGAAGAAGGTTTTACTGATCGAAGATGACGCGCGCCTTGCCGAATTGATATCGGAATACTTGTGCCGCTACGATTTCCAGGTGACGCTGGTGTTGCGCGGCGACCTGGCGCTGGAAGCGATTGCCCAGGAACAGCCGGACGTGGTGGTGCTGGACCTCATGCTGCCGGGCATGGACGGCATGGATATCTGCCGCGCGATCCGCAAGACGTCGTCGCTGCCGGTGCTGATGCTGACCGCGCGCGCCGACATTTTCGACCAGGTGGCCGGCCTCGAAATCGGCGCCGACGACTACATGCTGAAGCCGGTCGAACCGCGCCTGCTGCTGGCGCGCCTGCGCGTCATCCTGCGCTGGGTGGAGCTGCGCGGCCAGCCTGCGCACAGCGCGCAGTTGCAGTTCGGCGAACTGGCCATCGACCTGTCGGCGCGCCAGGTTTGCTGGAAGGGCCAGGAAGTCGACCTCAAGACCGCCGACTACAACCTGTTCGTGATCCTGGTGCAGGCCGCCGGCAAAGTCTTGAGCCGCGACGAGCTGCTCAAGCGCTGGCGCGGCATCGGCTTCGACGGCCTCGACCGCACCGTCGACGTCAGCATTTCGCGCTTGCGCAAATGTTTCGACGACGACGCCAACGAACCGCGCAAGATCAAGACCGTGTGGGGACGCGGATACCTGTTCAGCCCTATCGCCTGGGACGAATAATGCTAAGAATCCTGATACGCCTGTATTTGATCGTTGCCGTCCTGTCGATCCTGTCGATCATCTTCGTGCAAAGAGGTTTTCCCTATCTGTTCTCGACGCAATTCACGACCCAGATGCATCGCGAATACGCCAGCGAGTCGATGCTGCTGCGCCGATACCTGGGTCAGGTCCGGGACGACGCCCAGCAAGCCAGGCTGGATGGCATGAATCGCATCAGCCAGCAACGTTACAGCCGCATGTCCGAAGAGCAGGTGCATGCGCTGTCGCCGACGGTCCGAAGGGAGCTGGCGCAACACGGCATGGCATGGAACCCCGGCGGCGACGTTAACCATCCCGAGGTCTATATCACGCTGGATGACGGCAGCATCCTGACAGTTCATCCGCGTATTTCTTCCGGCTGGATTGAAGTGATTGCCTATGCGATCATTTTCAGCGTCATGCTGGGAGCGATGCTGCTGTGGCTGACGCCGCACTGGCGCGACCTGGAAAAACTGCGCATCGCCGCCGCCCGCTTTGGCGACGGCGCACTGGATGCGCGCGCCAAGCTGTCCGAGAACTCTTCGATCAAGCAGCTGTGCGCCTACTTCAACAACATGGCCGACCGCATCGGCGCATTGATCACGGCGCAGAGGGACATGGTCAACGCTGCTTCGCACGAGTTGCGCACGCCGCTGGCGCGGCTGGAATTCGGCCTGGTCAACCTGATGGACACCACCGACGACAGCAACGCCCACAAACGCATACAGGCGATGCGCAAGGACGTGGAAGAGCTGGATATCCTGGTCGGCGAATTGCTGACGCTGAGCATGCTGGAACAGTCGTCGCTGGCCGAATCCAGGGAAAAGATCATGCTGGAAGATTTCTTGCGTTCCGCCACCGGTATCTCCAGCGAAGAACTGGCCCTGCGCCGCAGCACCATCAGCTGGGCTATCGACGCCACGCTGAAAGAGATCGTCGTCGAACCGCGCAGCCTGGGCCGCGCATTCTCCAACCTGGTGCGCAATGCATCGCGCTATACGCGCAGCGCCATCAGGGTGCGCGCCGAACCCGGCGCCGGCTGCTGGAGCCTGATCGTCGAAGATGACGGCATCGGCATCCCGGAACAGGAACGAGAGCGGATTTTCGAACCGTTCTACCGGCTCGACCGCAGCCGCGACCGCGCCACCGGCGGCTACGGACTGGGCCTGGCGATCGTCAAGAAAATTGCCGACCGGCTGGGCGGCACGATCAGTGTCAGCAGCTCGGAACTGGGCGGCGCGAAGTTTGTATTGAATTTGCCGCTGCAGGGCCCGGCCGCCTTGCCGCGGCATTAACCGTTTCTAAGCGTTTCTAATCGTCTCGCGCGCCCTTTTACCCGCCCTCCTATCACCTTTACTTATTCCAGATAAGGCAAGCTGACAGCCGCGCGCACAAGGGTGTGCGCCAAACGCGCCGGGCGCATCGGGAAATCATTTCCGCTTTTTATATTCATACTATTTCCCTAGCGAATCAGCGTGGTGCGCGCTAGAATCCCAAGACCAAATTTGGGAGGATTTCATCTGTGATGTGTACTACCCGTCGTTTCACATTAGCCGCTCTCGCCCTCGGCATCGCTTCATTCAACGCCGCAGCGGCGACCCCGAATGATTCCGCGCCGCTGGGAAAACTGCCACGCTGGGCCCAGCCGCTGGCCTATCAGCTCGACTTGCGCGTCGATCCGCGCCAGCCTGGCTACAGCGGCAGCGCCGCCATCGACATCGACCTCAAGCAAGCCGCCGACCACCTGTGGCTGCATGGCCAGGACCTGGCCGTCAGCAAAGTCACGCTGGCCGATGCGCGGAAAAAAACCTATGCCGGACGCTACAAGGTAGCGGCGCAAAAAGAAGGTGTGGCGACGATCGAGTTCGGCCAGACGTTGCCGGCCGGACGCTATCGCGTGACGCTGGAATACAGTGCGCCGTTCAACGAACAGCTGGAAGGCGTGTACAAGGTCAGCAGCCAGGGCGCGCCCTATGTCATCACGCAGATGGAAGCGATCAGCGCGCGCTACGCCTTCCCCGGTTTCGACGAACCGTCCTTCAAGACGCCGTTCACGCTCAGCCTGACCGTGCCTGAGGACCAGGTCGCGGTCGCCAACACCCGGCAGACCGGCGAACAGAAGCTGGACAAGGGCTGGCGCAAGCTCAGCTTTGCGCCGACCAGGCCGCTGCCGACTTACCTGGTGGCGTTCGCCGTCGGCCCATGGGATGTGGTGAACGGACCGGAAATCCCGGCCACCCAATGGCGCCGCCAGGCGACGCCGCTGCGCGGCATTGCGCCGCATGGCGAAGGCCCGCGCATCGAACCCGCGCTGGCGCAGACGCCGGCCATCATCACCGCCCTGGAAGATTATTTCGGCTTCGGCTACCCGTTCGACAAGGTCGACCTGCTGGCGGCGCCTGACTTTGCCGCCGGCGCCATGGAAAATCCGGGGCTGGTGACGTTCCGCGATTACCTGATGCTGCTCGATGCAAATTCGCCGGCGCACAATGTGCGCGGCTCGTTCAATGTCACCGCCCACGAACTGGCGCACCAATGGTTCGGCGACACGGTCACCATGCCATGGTGGAACGACCTGTGGCTCAACGAGGCGTTCGCCACCTGGATGCAAAGCAAGATCACGCGCCAGCTGCATCCCGAATACCGCGCCAACCTGGAGCTGATCAACGGCGCCAGCTACGCCATGCAAAGCGACAGCCTGGTCAGCGTGCGCCGCATCCGCCAGCCGATCACCGGCAACGGCGATATCGAAACGGCGTTCGACGGCATCACCTATCAAAAGGGCGCGGCCGTGCTGAACATGTTCGAGCGCTACCTCGGCGCCGACACATTCCGCCAAGGCGTGCGGGCGTATATCAAGCAGCACCAGTTCTCCAACGCTACCGCGGATGACCTGGTGGCGGCGCTGGCCAAGGCTTCCGGCAAGGACCGGCGTTTTGCGAAAGCGATGCAAAGTTTCCTCGACCAGTCCGGCGTGCCGCTGGTCGACACCAGGCTCAGCTGGGAAGACGGCAAGGCCGTGCTGCACCTGAAACAGCAGCGCTACCTGCCGCTCGGCTCGACCGGCGAAGCCAAGCGCCTGTGGGGCATTCCGGTATGCGTACGCTATAGCGTCGCCGGCAGCGACGGCGCCAAGACGCAATGCGAACTGCTGGACCAGGAGCAAGGCAAGATGGTGTTGCAAGGCGCCTCCGCCAGCAGCTGGTACATGCCGAATGCAGACGCCGCCGGCTACTACCGCTTCAACATGGCGCACGATGACCTGGTGCGCCTGACTGCCAGCCTCGGCCAATTGCCGGACACGGAACAGCTGGCCTACGCCGACGCCATCAACGCCGGTTTCGACAGCGGCGCCCTGGATGCCGCCGCCGTGCTGGCCGCGGCGCCGCGCCTGGCGCAGTCAAACACCCGCGAAGTAGCGACTGCGCTGATCCCGACGCTCAAGTGGTTGTCCAAGCATGAAGCCCGCAACCAGGCCCAGCAGGCCCGCCTGACTGAACTGGCGCGCCAGCTGTACCTGCCGCGCCTGCAGCAGCTCGGTTACCAGCGCCGCGCCAATGAAAGCCAGGACGACGCCCTGCTGCGCGCCACGCTGGCGGAGTTCCTGGCGCTCGACATGAAATTGCCGGAAGTGCGCCAAGCCCTGCTGGCGCAAGGCAAGCAAGCGCTGCAGCCGGATGCCGACGGCCAGCTCAAGCTGGCAGCCGCCAATCCCGACCTGCTGCGTTCGGTGCTGGCAGTGAGCACGCAAGACAGCAGCGACAGCGCCATCGACGTCTTGATCAAGGCGCTCGGCAGCACCAGCGAACCGGCGCAACGGATGGCGATCCTGACCGGCCTGGGTTCTGCCACGACCGCCGGCAATGCCGAACGCGCCCGCAACCTGGCGCTCGATCCGCGCGTCAAGGTTGGCGAAATCAGCACCCTGCTGCGCGCCAGCCGAGAAGATGGCGAAGGCCGCGACGCCATGTGGAAATGGTTTACCGCCAACCATGCGCAACTGATCAAGCGCAGCGGCGATTCGTCCGGCGGCAAGCTGCCGGGGCTGGTGGCCGGCGACAGCTGTTCGCAGCGCGAAGCAGAGCGCCTGACGACATTTTTCCAGCCGCTGCTGAAACAATTGCCTGGCGCCGAGCGCGGCCTGGCGCAAACCCGCGAAAAAGCGCTGCTGTGCACCGCCTTGCGCGACAAGCAGGATCCGGAGGCAATCCTGCGCTGAAGCGTGTCAACCGCGGCCTGAGCAAACGCTTTCATTTGGGCGTATAACCTGAACTTTGACTGCCCCAGCTTTAACCCGGTTTTAGAATGCCTTACAAGGCTGTTTTTTCCGATGACTTCTCATAAGGATTATTTACTCGTGAAACGATCTCTGATTTGTGCAGCAGTGCTGACACTCGTTGCAGGCTATACCTGCTCCACCGCCAGTTTTGCCCAGACTCCGCGCACCGTGGCCGCCGCCATCGTGGCGCAGGCGTCGCCGCTGGCCAGCGGCATCGACATGCAGAACGCCGATACGGCGGTGCGCCCCCAGGACGACTTCTACAGCTACGTCAACGGCAGCTGGCTCAAGAAAACCGAAATCCCTGCCGACAAATCGTCGTGGGGCGCGTTCTACGAGCTGCGTGAAAACTCGCTGAACCAGCTGCATACCATCGTCGACGCGGTCAGCGCGGAAAAGAACATCACGCCTGGCTCCAACCAGCAGAAAATCGCCGACCTGTACGCCAGCTACATGGATGAGCCGGCGCTGGAAACGCTCAGCATCAAGCCGCTGGACGCCGAGTTCGCCAAAGTCGATGCGTTGAAAGACAAGAAACAGATCCCCGGCTTGATCGCCCACCTGAACAGCATCGGCGTCAACGCGCCGTATGACATCGGCATCCACCAGGACGCCAAGGATTCCAGCAAGGTGATCGCCGACCTCGGCCAAAGCGGCCTCGGCCTGCCGGACCGCGACTATTACCTGAAGGCCGACGACGCCAAGCTGAAAGACACGCTGGCCAAGTACCGCGCCCACATCGAAACCATGCTGGCGCTGTCCGGCGACAAGGCCGCGAAGAAGAACGCCGCCAGCATCGTCGCCCTGGAAACCGAACTGGCCAAGGTGCAATGGACCAAGGTCGAGAACCGCGATCCGGTCAAGACCTACAACCGGGTTGAACTGGCGCAGCTGCAAGCACTGGCTCCGCATTACGAGTGGGACGGCTACCTGTCCGGCGCCGGCCTGAAAGACAAGGTGACTTACCTGGTGGTCAGCCAGCCTAGCTACATCAAGGGTTTCGACAAGATCCTGGCAAAGACGCCGCTGCCGGTCTGGAAAGCCTATTTCAAATGGCATGTGCTGAGCAGCTTCGCCTCTGACCTCTCCAAGCAGTATGTCGACCAGAATTTCGCATTCAAGGGCACCGTGCTGCGCGGCGTGCCGGAAAACGAACCACGCTGGAAGCGCGGCATCAATGTGGTGGAAGCCAGCGTCGGCGAGGGTCTGGGCCAGCTCTACGTGCAGCAGTTCTTCCCGCCTGAGAACAAGGCGCGCATGGAGAAACTGGTGGCCAACCTGATCGCCGCCTACAACCACAGCATCGACGGCCTGGACTGGATGGGAGCCGATACCAAGAAGCAGGCGCAAAAGAAACTGTCGACGCTGATGCTGAAGATCGGCTATCCGGACAAATGGCGCGACTATTCCAGCCTGGCCATCAAGCGCGACGACCTGGTCGGCAACGTGATCCGTGCCCGCGAGTTTGAGTTCAAGCGCAACATCGACAAGCTCGGCAAACCGGTCGACCGCACCGAATGGGGCATGACGCCGCAAACCGTGAACGCCTACTACAACCCGGAGTTCAACGAAATCGTGTTCCCGGCAGCGATCCTGCAACCGCCGTTCTTCAACGCCAATGCTGACGACGCCGTCAACTACGGCGGCATCGGCGCGGTGATCGGCCATGAAATCAGCCACGGCTTCGACGACCAGGGCAGCCAGTACGATGAAATCGGCAACCTGCGCGACTGGTGGACCAAGGAAGACCACGAGAAATTCGCGGTCAAGACCAAGGCCCTGGTAGCGCAATACAGCGCCTACAGCCCGGTTCCCGGCTACAAGGTCAACGGTGAGCTGACCCTGGGTGAAAACATCGCCGACAACTCCGGCCTGGCGATCGCCTACAAGGCTTATCACCTGTCCCTGGATGGCAAGACGCCGCCGGTAATCGACGGCCTCAGCGGCGACCAGCGCTTGTACCTGGGTTGGGCCCAGGTGTGGCGCGGCAAGGTGCGCGACGCCCAGGCCATCGTGTATGTAAAAACCGATCCGCACTCGCCGCCGCGTTTCCGCGGCAACGGCACGCTGGGCAACCAGCCTGGTTTCTACAGCGCGTTCGACGTCAAGCCGGGCGACAAGATGTACCTGCCGCCGGAGCAGCGTGTCCTGATGTGGTAAACATCGCAGCCGTTGTGCCGTGATCCGGAAGCCGCCGACCCTGTCGGTGGCTTTTTTTATTTGCAGGCGGGAGAATGCGCCAGACCGGCGCTTAGACGAGATAGTTGTTCCGGATCCGTTCGATATCAATGCCGAGCACCTTGCGCAGGTAACGGTCCATGCCGCCGTATTCCTCATCGATCACCGCCAGCGCCGCATCCATGTAAGCCGCCTCCACCGTCATCAACGGCGCCACCAGCTGCGGCGGCAATTCAACCTTGAACATCTGCGCCAGCGCTTGCGCATTGGCCATGGCGTTATGGCGATTCGATTCCAGGTAATTGGCGATGATGGCGGCGTGGCCGACGCCCAGGGCGGACAACAGCAAGGCGCTGGCAAAACCGGTGCGGTCCTTGCCGGCGGTGCAGTGATAGAGCATGGTCTGGTTCTGCTCCGCGCGTTGCAGGAAACGCCGGAACTGGGACTGGTAGCGCACCGGGAAGGCACGGTAAAAATCGATCATGAACCGCCGGCTGTTTTCCGGATCGCCGCTCTTCACTATAGGCTGCAGCACTTCCGCCGACAGGTTGCCGACCATGACCGGATCGGAGACCCAGTTGAAAGAGGACGCAAATGCCGTCTCCGCGGCATGCTTCTCGGCCTCGGTGCGGAAATCCAGCACCAGGTCCAGCCGGTAATTCTTGAGCTTGTCGATATCCGCCGCCGACGCCATGCCCGGATTGGCGCCGCGCAGCAGCCGGCCCATTGCGATGCGGCGCCCGTCCGCCGCCTGATAGCCGCCCAGGTCGCGCGTATTGCGCAGCGCCTCGAAACCGAGGTCGCCGTGGCTGTGCGTGGAATTCAGCATGCGTTCAACTGCCCGCCGGCATATTCTGGAAACATCCCCGTTCCTTGTTGATTGATTGCTTGATTTAGCGATGCATGCCGGCATGTACGCCGGATGCGCTTGCAATAAGGCTATCACCAAGTGGAAGAAACGGTCCAGCAGCACCGCCGATCTGTTTTAGTAAACTGGCAAAAGCCCTAACTACCGCCAAAACCACGTCTTCTTTTGTTTTCATCAAGCAATATCACTATAATACGCGCTGGTGCAATACGGGAAGGTATGATTCATGCTTACCTGGCTGCATCGCTTGATCAATATCAGAAAGTGGCAATCATGCACCCTCATCGTCGTCTTTTTTCCTGCCTGCTCTCCTTCGTCCTGCCGATCGCGGTCGGCGTCTGCAGCCCGCTGTCGGCCAGCTTTGCCGAATCCGGCGTCACCGACCAGAAAATCATCCTGGGACAATCCGCGGCATTTTCCGGCCCTGCCGCACAGCTGGGAATCCAGATGAATGCCGGCGCCAAGGCGTACTTCGACTCTGTGAATGAACAAGGCGGCGTGTTTGGGCGGCAGATCGAAATCATCAAGGCCGACGACAAATACGAAGCCGACCTGGCGGCCGCCAATACCAAGCGCCTGATTGAAAAAGACGATGTGTTCGCTTTGTTCGGTTATGTCGGCACCCCTACCAGCAACGCAGCCTTGCCGATTTTCACGCAAGCCGGCGTGCCGTTCTTTGCCCCGGTCACCGGCGCCCAGTCGCTGCGTGAACCGCTGAACCGCCAGGTCTTCAATATCCGCGCCAGCTATTTCGACGAAACCGAACACCTGGTGGAAAAACTGGCGAACGTCGGCATCAAGAACATCGCCGTGTTCTACCAGAACGACGCCTATGGGCGCGCCGGGCTGGAAGGCGTGCAGCGCGCGCTGAAGAAGATGAACCTGGAACTGGTCGAAGCGGCCACGGTGGAACGCAACAGCACCGACGTCAAGGAAGCCGTCGGCAAGATCCTGCCGAAACGCCCTGCCGCGGTCATCCAGATCAGCGCCTACGCCTCCTGCGCCGCCTACATCAAGGAAATGCGCAAGGCCGGCTATAACGGCCAGTTCTATAACGTATCGTTCGTCGGCAGCCAGGCCCTGGCCGACGCCTTGGGCAAGGATGGAGAAGGCGTCGTCATTTCCCAGGTGGTGCCGTTCCCATGGAGCTCGTCGACCCCGGTGGTGGCTGAATACATCAAGCTGATGCAAAAAGCCGGCGTCAAGGAGCCTAACTTCTCCAGCCTGGAAGGTTTCATCGCGGCCAAGGTGTTTGTCGAGGGCTTGAAGCGGGCCGGCAAGGACCTGACCCGCGCCAAACTGGTCAAGGCGCTGGAAACCATCAACATGAAGAACTATAACGGCGGCGGCTTCGACGTGAATTTCACCGGCAGCAACCATAGCGGTTCGAAATTTGTCGAAATGACCATGATCACCAAGGACAAGAAATTCCTGAATTGACAGATTTGGTCAGGCAGTCGCGCAATAAAAAATCCGGCGCCAAGCCGGATTTTTTATTGCCTGAACGTTCATCGCCTCACACCGGCGTCAACACCGCTTGCCCGGAAAAATGCCGCCCGGCGTTTTCCAGGAACAGGCGGACCGTCTCTGCCACCGACTCCGGCGACCAGCCCGCCACGTGCGGGGTCAGCACCGCGTTCGGCAAATCCAGCAATTCCGCCGGCGGCAGCGGCTCGCTCTCGTAGACGTCGAGGCCGGCGCCGGCCACCCGCCCTTCGCGCAAGGCCAGCGCCAGCGCCGCGGTATCGATCACGCTGCCGCGCGCGATATTGACGATGAAACCCTGCGGTCCCAAGGCGTCCAGCACCGGGCGGTTGACCATGTGGCGGGTACCCGCGCCGCCAGGCGTGGCCACCACCAGGAAATCGGCCCATTGGGCCAGTTCAAGCACTGAGGCGAAATACGCGAACGGGACATCGCCGCGGACCGAACGGTTGTGATAGCCGATCGTCATGTCGAAACCGGCGGCGCGGCGCGCGATCTGCTTGCCGATGGTGCCGAGCCCGATAATCCCCAGCCGCTTGCCGGAGACGCTGGGCGGCAAAGGCAGGGCGTCGCGCCAGATGCCCTGGTGCAGGGCCACTCCCAGCTGCGGAATGCCGCGCACCGTCGCCAGCAGCAAGCCCATGGCGTGATCGGCGACGCAGGCATCGTTGGTGCCGGCGCCGTTGGACACGGTAATGCCGCGCTCGCGCGCAGCCGCGACGTCGATGTTCTCAAAGCCGGCGCCCAGCGCGCAGATCAGCTCCAGCTTGGGCAGCGCCGCGATTTCGCCGGCATGCAAGCCGATCGAACCGATGGTCAGCACGGCTTGTATGGCGTCGGCGTGGCTGGCGATGGCGGCGCTGCGCTGCTCCACCGTGGGCGCATAGACGACCTGGAAGCCTTGTGCGATGCGTTGCAGGCTTTGGTCGGACAAAGGATTGAGAATAAGCAGGATGGGAAGCATAGGATGGCGTCGCAAGAATGTTTTAATCAATTCGCGCCAGCGGCGCAATGCCCATCATGATAGCCGCGATGCAATTGCTCTGCTTGGCGGCCGGCCGCCGATTGTTACGTTGCGCGGCGCGGATATTCTTCGTTCGCGGCTTGACTCATGCCGCCGTTATTGTTTTATCATTGGCGCTGGCTGCTGCGGCTGGCGTTAATTCGCCATGCCACGGCGACCAGGAAAATTGAATGCCGACACACATGCTGCATTCCCGTTCATTCCAGAGCAACCTAACATTGGGGAAATAAAATGGCCTTGTGCATCAGTGTGTTTGAACATCTGGACCCGCAGGTTTTGCGCAACCACCAGCATTACTGCAGGCTGTTCGGTTATCCGCACCGCTGGCTGGAAACCGCGCACATTGCCCATCCCATGCTGCGGCAGGCGTACCGTTATCACGTGCTGCTGCAGGAATTGCGGCAAGCCGCCGACAACGACTGGGTCCTCCTGCTGGACTGCAATGCCGCCATTTTCCATCCGCTGGCGATGGAAACCTTGCTGGCCGGCCGCGACGCACTGGTGGTCAAAGGCCCCAGCCGCAGCGCGTCGGGCGAGCCGTGCATCGTCATGAACAACATGCTGGCGCTGCGCAATACCGCGGAAAACCGCAAGATCCTGCATGACATGATCTTCATCTTGCACAAGGGCCTGATCCGGGATGAAATGGGCCGGAGCGAACTGAACCTGCTGGAGAAATTCCCGGTGCTGGAAATCAACGCCATGATCGGCGACAGCTACGTCAACGTCAGCTGGTGCATCACGAAATGGTTCGACGCCCGCATCTTCATGGTCAGCCTGGCTCCCCTGCCCTCGGCCGACAGCGAACCGAACCACGACATCCTGTTTGACCAGCGCATGAAAAACCTGCTGGTGCGGCAAATCAACGGCGCATTTATCGACGGCTTGCCGCTGCTGAAGACGCCGGCCTACCCGGCCCTTTCCGACGAACTGCAATCGAGCTTCAATCCAGAGGCGAAAATCGCGCTGGTCACGCTATACACCCATCACATCGCCGACTACGCCCGCGTTTCCGAGCACAACGTAAAACGCTACTGCGATCGCCATGGCTACGCCTACCATGTGTATCGCGCCATTCCGGAACCGCTGGACAGCAACATTTCCGGAACCTGGGTGAAAAGCTGGCTGTTGTCGCGCTATATTGCCAACCACGACTGGGTGATCTGGATAGATGCCGACATGCTGTTTACCAACCAGGCGAAAAAACTGGAGCCCTTGCTGGAAAACCGCGACGCCCTGTTTGCCAAGGACATTGGCGGCTGGGAGTTGAACGCTGGAGTAATGGGCTTTCGCAATACGGGCGCAAACGCCGAGCTGCTGGAAAAGATATGGCAACGCGTCACCGGCGTCGACGATAAATCCTCGGTCTACAGCAGCCAAGGAGATCAGTTCCACACCATCGAGGTATTGCGCGAGGCCGGCATGCTGAATGAACAATACATCGTCGACTGCCTGAGCATCAACACCCCGCCCCAGCTTGCCACCAGCGATACTTTGCTGACGCACTACCTGGGCTGGGGCGAACCTTACCGCTCGGTGTACATGGCCGACGACGATGCCACGTCGCAAAGAAGCGGCGGCTAACCACGCGATGCGCTTGCACGCGAATCATTTCCAGGTACCGGCATGCCAATCTTCCTAGTGCAACTCAGCGTCATCGTCCTTGCCGCCCTTGTCTGCGGGGCTGCGGCAGAAAAGCTGGGCCAGTCCCGGGTAGTCGGAGAAATCGCCGCCGGCTTGCTGCTTGGGCCATCGGTCCTCGGCGCCATCGATATCGATGCATATCGTTTCCTGTTCAGCAGCGCCAGTATGCCGGCCTTGTCGCAGCTGGGGGAGCTCGGCCTGGTGCTGCTGATGTTCCAGCTTGGCCTGCATCTTGACCTGAAGAGCCTGCAGGGACGGCGCCAGGCCAACGCGCCGCTGCTGGTCGCCCTGCTGGGAATGCTTATCCCGTTTGCGCTGGGCTGCGCCATCGGCCTGGTCTCCAGGCCGTGGATTGCGCCGCATGCCGGCGCCGTCGGCTACGTCTTGTTTTGCGGCCTGGCGCTATCGATATCCGCGGTGCCGGTGATGGCCAGGATCGTGATGGACCTGCGCATGGCCGACTCTTATCCGGCGACCGTCGCGCTGGCCGCGGCGACGCTCACGGACATACTCGGCTGGCTGTTGCTGGCCATGATTGCCGCCTTCGCGGCCGGCACCTATGCATTCGACCGCACCCTGCGCGACCTGGGCTTGCTGGCTGCGTTTATCGCGTTTTCCCTGCTGCTTGCCAAGCCGCTTTGGCGCAGCTTGCTGAGCCGCGGCAAGACGACGGCGCCGTCGGCCGCGATATTGGCGTGCGTGGCCTGTTATGTACTCCTGTCCTCATGGATAACGGCGGCGATCGGCTTCCATAGCGCTTTCGGCGCCCTGATGGCAGCCCTGGTCCTGCGCGGCCACGCCGACCTGGCGCAAGCCTGGCGGCGCCAGGTGACAGGTTTTGTCGAACTGATCCTGATGCCGGTTTTTTTCGCCTATGCCGGCATCCATGTTTCTTTGGGCAGCGTGCAGTCGCCCGATTTCTGGCAATGGTTCTTGCTGTTCCTGGTTGCGGCGGTCCTGGGAAAATTCGGCGGCAGCTACCTGGGGGCGCGCTGGTCGGGAATCCCCCACCGCGATGCCAGGATCATAAGCGCGCTGATGAACACCCGTGGCCTGATGGAACTGATCGTGCTGACCATCGGCCTGCAGCTGGGCATCCTGCCGGTTCCGGTGTATTCGATGCTGGTGCTGATGGCCCTGGTGACGACGGCGATGACCGTGCCGCTGCTGCGGTTCTGGCAGCGCCAGGAGAGGATGCCCGCCGGCAACCGGCGGGGTGCCGGGGCAGTGACCCGCGATCCGTGAACCCCGGACGGCGACGTGAACAGGACAGCGCCAGCCTGAGTCAGCTTATGCAGCTTATACTGCGCGCAACACGTATTGTTCATCTACAGGGATCTCCATCATGAAAAAAACAGGAATGGCAAAGAGCGACGCCAAGAAGCTCATGGGTAAAATGACTGCCCCCGGCGCTTCCGCCTTTGGCGGCGGCGATGCGGCGACGATCGACCGGCGCGAGCAGCGCAAGCGCGACCAGGCGGCAGGGCTGGTGCCATTTGCCGTCAAGCTCAATGGCGCCTTGGTGCTGCAATTGCAAACCCTGGCGAAAGAGCGCGAACTGGACCTCAATCAGCTGGTGGCCGAGCTGCTGGCCAAGGGTCTCGCAGGCTGAGCCGGGCAAGCATAGATCGACAGATGCGCGATCATTCATAACATCGCCACGGCGAGAGTCATATGGGGTCAGAGTCAACTTTCGCAGCGCTTCATCGCGAAACTTGACTCTGACCCCATATGACGGATTCGGAGAAAGACAGGGCGCACAGCACGGTTTTGTCTTTTTTTAACGATGAGAGGCAGGTACTCCGCGGCCCGCTAAGTGGGGTCAGAGTGAAGTTTCTGCAAAAAGCGCGCAGAAAGTTCACTCTGATAATCATCTAGCCGTCCTCCCCTTGGCAAACGCCAAGCGATAAAGTAACGGTGCGAACCCAACTTTATCAAGGAGAACGGCATGTTATTTTGCGGCATAGACCTCCATTCGAACAACAATTTTATTGTCATTTCCGATGACACGGACAAAGTCGTGTATTCCAGGCGATTACCGAATAATCTGGACGAGATTTGTGCGGCCTTGGAACCGTATCGGTCAGAGCTCTCTGGCGTTGTTGTGGAATCGACCTATAACTGGTACTGGCTTGTCGACAGTCTCATCGAGGCTGGTTATTCTCTGCACCTGGCCAATACCACGGCCATCAAGCAATACGATGGT
>NZ_FOLC01000021.1 GCF_900112135.1 Collimonas sp. OK412 | reverse complement strand
TACAGCGAGAATGTCGTAGAGATCTATCGCTCGATCCAGAAGATAAAAGTATCTCCCACGGTTGGGGGCTTTTACGACGACATGGTGCATGATTCTTATGCCGGATTCATCGAAAAACTAGGCGGCGAAGGTTGGCGCAAGCACGTTGAAGGACAAGGCTACCTGCGCTACCGCGCCGTGTATCGCGGCGACGACATACGCCTCAATTCCATGTATGCCCGCCGCGCTTGATCGGGATCCCGCACTAAAGGAGATCGGCGAATCTGTCCGATCGAAGCAGCCGTAAATGGAAAAGGAACCACGCTGCCGCAGCTCCTTTTTTTATATCGCGGCGCTTTGCAAACTCATTCAGACCACAGCTTGCCGGCGGTAGCCCAGTTTTCGCGCTTGACTTCCTGGATGATGATGTCCACCGATTCCGGGCCGCATTCCAGCGTCTGGCAAGTGACTTCGGTGATGGCTTTGACGAAAGCGCGCTTTTGCTCGGCGCTGCGGCCTTCGAACAGCTGTACGTTAAAAGTCGGCATGGCAATCCTTCCTGTAAAAAATGATCAGTGTTGGTAGCTGGGATCGATGGCATCCAGCCGGCGCAGCAGGGCGGGCCATTCCAGCAGGCCCTCCGGGCTGCCGTCGCCGAGCAGCTGGTCGCGCGTCTTGCTGCAAATCTCGGGCGGCGGCAAGTTGAGCCTGCCGCCGCCGGCATGGGCCTTGAGCTGGATTTCGCAAGCTTTGTCCAGTGTATCCATGAGGACGTAGGCTTCGGCCACGGTGCGGCCGCATACCAGGCTGCCGTGATTGCGCAGCAGCATGGCCGGCAGCTGGCCCAGCAGCTCGACCATGCGCTGCTGTTCAGCCGGTGTCAGCGCCAAGCCCTCATAGTCGTGATAGGCAATCTGTTCATAAAAGCGCAGCGCATGCTGGGAAAGCGGCAGCAGGCCGTCGGCCAGGGCGCTGACCGCCACGGCGTTGACATTGTGCAGGTGCATGACGCACACGGCATCCGGCCTGGCCGCATGCACCGCGCCGTGGATGGCGAAACCGCTGGCGTTGACCCGGTAAGGAGAGTTGCCGACGATGCGGCCCTGGCCGTCGATCTTGACCAGGTTCGACGCGCACACTTCGTCGAAACGATGACCGAACGGATTCAGCAGGAAATGCCCGGGTTCATCCGGCACCGAAGCGGAGATGTGGGTGTAGATCAGGTCATCCCAATGTTTCAAGGCGCACAGGCGGTAACAGGCCGCCAGGTCCTTGCGTACCTGCCATTCGGCGCTGCTGATGGTGGAGTCTGCCGGCATAGGAATCCAAACGTTAAAATGCGCGCCGATCGGCTAAGCGATCGACGCGCATCGAGTGATGTTGCAGCTACTGTATCAGCTTACCGGGACATCAGAAACGATGGCGGATGCCGAAGGCGATGCTGTTGCCGACGGTTTGCTCGGTGATCTTGTCGTACATGTAGATCGCATACAGGTCGGTGCGCTTCGACATATTGTAGTCGTAGCCCAGCGATGCCGTATTGCGCTTGAGCGATTCGCCCACCGCGGCGCCGGAACGCTTGGTATTGGCCCACGAGGCCAGCACCGCACCCTGGCCCAGCGGGATGCTGGTGCCGAGCTGCAGCGTCTTGTCTTTCAGGTCGATGTCATGCGAGGTCTGGTCGTAGGTCGCAAACAGTTTCGCCACCGTGAAGTCGTAAGTGGCGCCGAGGAACCATGCCGACTGGCGCGCTGCGAACATGCCGCTTGGCAGCGGGATGTTGGTGGACGGCTGCACATTGCCCGGCGACAGTTCCAGCGGATTGTTGACCTTGACGCGCTGGTAATAGGCGGTCAGCGCCAGCGGGCCGTGGAAATACAAGACGTTGGCGCCGATGTTGTTCTTGCCGTTGTTGCCCGCCTGCTCGCCGAACTGATAGTGGAAGTTGGCTTTCAGGCCGCCGAAATCCGGCGTGGTGTAGATGACTTCGTTGCTCCAGCCGGTATCGCCCGCCAGCGAACTGGTCCAGCCGGAAGCGTTGAACCAAGGCACGTCCAGGTGCAGGATCAGCGGCGACAGCTGGAACGAGTCGCCGAACGGGTTGAACAGGATCGACGGCAGGAAATTCGGCGCCAGGTCGCGGCCGAGGGAGACGGCGCCGAAGCTGCCGATCAGGCCGACGTTGGCGTCGCGCGAAAACATGGTTTCGTTGCCGTCGAAGCGGCCGACCTGGCCGGTGTCGGCGCGGAAGAACGAGGTCAGATTGAATTTCGCCTTGAGTCCGCCGCCGAGGTCTTCGGTGCCTTTGAAGCCGATCCAGGAAGTCGTCAGGCCGCCGCTGTTGACGACGCTGGTGCGTCCCGTGTCGCCGCTGTATTTCATCGAGCCGACGTAGGTGTCGACCAGGCCGGTGACCTGGACCGACGTTTGCGCCATTGCCGGCAGCGCGACCGCCGCGCCGAGGGCGGCGGCAATTTGCAGTGTTCTCAATCTGTATTTAGATGGGTGCATCCCTGTCTCCTGATTTTTATAAGATGGCAGATAAGTGGAAAATAGACTTCTGGTTTTATTCATCTGAAACAACACGCGTCCGTGTTCAAGCAAGGTCCGTGGAACCGCCACGGCGGGTTAAAAAAACGTTACGCAATAAACGGGTGGGTCGCGCGCCAGTGGTCGGCGATGTCGATGCGGCGGGTGATCCATACCTGGCCGTGGCTCTGCACGTAATCGAGGAAACGCGCCAGCGCGGCGGCGCGCCCAGGACGGCCGACCAGGCGGCAATGCAGGCCGACCGACAGCATTTTCGGCTGGTTCAGGCCGTGCGGATCGCCTTCGCGGTACAGCACGTCGAAAGCGTCTTTCAGGTAATCGAAGAACTGGGTGCCGGAATTGAATCCTTGCATGGCGGCGAAGCGCATGTCGTTGGTGTCCAGCGTGTAAGGCACGATCAGCTGCGGCTTGACCACGGTTTCGCCGCTGCCGTTGCTGACCTTGACCTGTTCCCAGAACGGCAGATCGTCGCCGTAGTGGTCGGCGTCGTAGCTGAAGCCGCCGTGCTCCAGCACCAGCCGGCGGGTATTGGGCGAGTCGCGGCCTGTATACCAGCCGAGCGGGGCGCTGCCGGTCAGTTGCTTGATGACGGCGACGGCTTCGGCGACGTGGGCGCGTTCAGTCGCTTCATCGATATTCTGGTAGCTGATCCAGCGCAAGCCGTGGCAGGCGATTTCGTGGCCGAGTTGCTGGAATGCGGCAGTCGCTTCCGGGTTGCGTTGTAGCGCGCGCGCAACACCGAACACGGTCAAAGGCAGGCGGCGCTCTTCAAACATGCGCAGCAAACGCCAGACGCCGGCGCGTGAACCGTATTCGTACAGGGATTCCATGCTCATGTGGCGGGCCGGAAAACTCTGGGCGCCGATGATTTCGGAGAGGAAGGTTTCCGAGCCGGCGTCGCCGTCCAGCACGCAGTTTTCGCTGCCTTCCTCATAGTTGAGGACAAACTGCAGGGCGATCCGGGCCCGGTTCGGCCATTGCGGGTGCGGCGGCGTGCGGCCGTAGCCGGTCATGTCGCGTGGATAATTAGGGTCGGAGCTGATAGTCATTGCTTGGCCTGGAGTATTGATCTGGTGTTCTGGATTATGTGTGCTGCAGCCATGATTAATATATGCCGGATAGTATATTGACCTGGACCCTGCGGTATATCATTTGATCGATACTCGTTTTCAACTAATCGATATAGGGAAATGCCATGGGAAACGCCTTTGGAAAATTAAGTACACACGTTTTGGATATTACCCAGGGCAAGCCGGGCGCCGGCGTCAAGATTGCACTGTATGCGGTCAGTTCCTCGGGCCGCAACCTGCTCAAGAGCGCCGTGACCAACCAGGACGGCCGGGTCGACGCACCTTTGCTGCAGGGCGAGGAAATGCAGGCCGGCCAATATGAACTGGTGTTCTCGGCCGGCGACTATTTCGCCGCGCAAGGCATCGACCTGCCAAGCCCGCGTTTTGTCGACCGCGTCACGCTCGCTTTCGGGATTGCCCATCCTGACCAGAATTATCATGTGCCGCTGGTAGTTTCGCCCTGGTCCTACTCGACCTATCGTGGCAGTTGATCAAGCAGCCAATTAAGCAACTTTCTTGCCAGCCGGCGACATTCCTGGCGCCGGCAGCCTGCCGGCAAAGCGGCCGATTCCCCCGCTTGCCGGCTATCGTCAAATAACCACATCCGCAAGATCGGTACGCCTTCCCATCCGCTTTGTGCTAAACTGTCTCTCAACATTTTGATTGGCAGCAGGATCGGTCGCAGCAGTCATGGCCCCGGTCAGATCAAAATTGAAAGAACGAGCGGCGCAGTTACCCGTCTTATTCAAGTCTTATTGTCCCCGCCCTCATTAATCCTCCTCTAACGGGCGCTGGACAGCAGTATCAACAGCTTTCTCTTTGACCAGGCCCGGCCTGCCGTTGAACATGAGCTCTGCGAATTTTTAATAAAATTTAAATAAACTACGTCGTACATGAATATTATTGAGGCCAAGAAAGTCCTCGAAACTGCATTGCTCTGTGCTCACGAGCCGCTGTCGCTTAACGACTTGAAAAAGCTGTATGCAGCAGGCGGTGAAGAAGACGGCGAAATCAATGCAGATACGATCAAGTCCATGCTGGCGGAGTTGCGCGACGACTGGACCGACAAAGGCATCGAGGTAGTTGCCCTGTCGACCGGATGGCGTTTCCAGAGCCGCCCCGAGATGAAGATCTACCTGGAGCGCCTGAATCCCGAGAAACCGCCGAAGTATTCGCGGGCGACCATGGAAACCCTGGCGATCATTGCTTACCGGCAGCCGGTGACCCGCGGCGACATCGAGGAAATCCGTGGCGTGACCGTCAATTCGCAGACTGTAAAGATGCTTGAAGAGCGCGGCTGGATCGAGGCCATCGGCCATCGCGACGTGCCAGGACGCCCGGCATTGTTTGCCACCACCAAGCAGTTCCTGGACGATCTCGGCCTGACCTCGCTGGATCAGCTGCCGCCGCTGCAGCAGGTTGCCAGGAATGACATGCAGGAAGGCAATCTGCTCGAATTGCAGGCGCTGGAAGCGAGCATTGAAGCCAGCGCGGTGCTGGACGCCGCCGCAGCGCTGGAAGCGGAAGACGCGGCGGCCGACGAGTTCCAGTCCGAGCAGTTGAGCCAGGATGAGCAAGACCAGATTGCTGCCGATGAGTTGCCGACAGCAGAACCTGCTACAGAAGATGTAGTCGTAGATACAGTCAAGACGGAAAATGCGATGGAAGCGGATGGGGAAGTTGCTCATTCGCAAATAGAGCCAGTTGCATCGAATGAAACCCACACCAACGACCACGCGTCCGAATCGGATGATGAAGCCACGCCAGGTCGGCATAACCAACACCTGAATAATGAACCCACCTAGTTCCAATGATGCACCGGTCGTCGACCTGACTGCCACAACCGACCCGAAGCCAGCCAAAAAGCCTAGAGCGCGCAAGGTTGCTGCGGCAGCCGATGCTGCGGCAGCCGATGCGCCGATTGTTGCGGCAGCTGATGTTGCAGAACCGGCCAAGCCGGCTCGTGCGCCGCGCAAGAAAGCGGTTGCCGCAGCGGATGCCAGCGCCGGCACGGTTGACGTTGTCGCCGAAGCAGTGGCGCCGGCCAAGCCTAAGGCTGCGCCGCGCAAGAAGGTCCAGGTCGTGGTTGAACCGAGTGCTCCGGTTGAATTTGTAGTGGAAGCGGCGCCGGCTGTTATTGCTCCGATGGTTGTAAATCAGGAAATATCGGAAACGCCGGCCAGGGAGCGGCCAGCCAAGCGTGGCGTGCGCGGTCCGCGCGCCCTGCGCAGCAATCGCGCCGCGCAACGAGCGCAAGAATCGGCGGCAGCGGCCGGTTCCGCTGTTGAAGCGGGCGATGCTGCTCCAGTGGAAGGCCAGCCAGGCGCAGCGCAGGCCGGCGACAATCCGGCAAGCGGCGAACCGCGCCAGCAGCGCGGCGACCGTAACAACAGCGCTGGCCGCAACGGCGAACGCAATGCGCGTGAACGGCCGCAAAAGGGCAAGAAGCCGCAGGCACAGAACGGCAAGCCAGGACAGGGGCCGCGCGGCGGCAAGCCGGGCGCCCGCGGCGGCGACGCCGACGAAGTATTCTCGTTTGTTACCTCCGAATCGTTCGACACCCTGGTCACGGCGGATGATCGCCAGCCGCAGAAAAGCGCGCGGCGCGACCTCACCGCCGAGGACGATGCACCAAAATTGCACAAGGTCCTGGCGGATGTCGGCCTCGGCTCGCGCCGCGACATGGAAGAGCTGATCATCGCCGGCCGGGTTTCAGTCAATGGCGAGCCGGCCCATATCGGCCAGCGCATCTTGCCAACCGACCAAGTCCGCATCAACGGCAAGCTGCTGCAGCGTAAAGTCAGCAAGCGTCCGCCGCGGGTGCTGGTGTACCACAAGCCGGCCGGCGAAATCGTCAGCCATAACGACCCGGACGGCCGCCCATCGGTGTTCGACCGTCTGCCGAACATGAAGGCGGCCAAATGGCTTGCGGTCGGACGTCTCGATTTCAATACCGAAGGCTTGCTGCTGTTTACCACCTCGGGCGACCTGGCTAACCGCCTGATGCATCCGCGCTACGGCATCGACCGCGAATACGCGGTGCGTACCCTCGGCGAGCTGGAGCAGGGCATGCGCCAGAAGCTGCTGGCCGGCGTCGAGCTGGAAGACGGCGTGGCGCAATTCTCGAAGATCGCCGACGGCGGCGGCGAAGGCATCAACAAATGGTATCGCGTCACTATCGGCGAAGGCCGTAACCGCGAAGTGCGCCGCATGTTCGAGGCGATCGGCCTGACCGTGTCGCGCCTGATCCGCACCCGCTACGGCGCCATGACGCTGCCGCGCGGCTTGAAACGCGGCCGCTGGGAAGAACTGGAAGAAAATGCAGTGCGCGACATGCTGGCGGCGCACGGCCTGGAAAAACCGGCTGCCCAAGGCGCAGGCGGCGGCAAGGGCCAAGGCCGTCCCGACTTCAACAAGGATCGCCAGCCTAACGGCAACCGTGCTTACAGCTCGCCGCAAGGACCTGGCGTCTACCGTGATCCTGGCTTCGGCCAGTCGCGCGGCAACCAGGGCCGGCCGCAAGGCGGCGGCAATGGCGGCCCGGCGCGCAGCCGCCAGCCCGATCCTTTGCAAACAGCGCTGGGTTTCCCCGATGCCGGCCAGCGGCGCAATGGCGGCGGCAACGGTTTTGCCCGTCCGGCGCGGCCTAACAAGTCGGCCGCGGGTGGTCATGGCGGCCAAGGCGGCGGCCAGCACGGCGGGCAGGGAATGCCGCGCCGCCGTCCGCGCGGTTGATGGATTCGGATTGTCAGCCATGGCGCCTGTGAGCGCCGTGGTTTGCGGCTTGGCCGCAACAGGAATGCAGGAGCTGGAAAGTGTTGCATTATTGACCAATTTGGCGCCTTGAGGCGCCTGATTGTCAATAAATGCAAATTTCCCGCATTGCGGTACATAGCCTAATCGTTTATAATTTACAAGTTAACAGAAGTCATCAATGGGATTCACCCCAAGAATTGATTGCAAAATCAATTCGCAGCCGATCTCGTGAAACTGCTTGAAATGACAAACGATAAGAAGATGGGCAGATGCCCATTTTTTTTTTGCTTTTCGTTTTGAAGCGGTTTTAAATGGCGGGAAATATAACGAGATGCGGTTGCGGGATGCGCGGACGTGCAGATCTTTATTAAGGAGTTGCTTTGCAGTTGCTGGAGCTAATTGAAACAACCGTGGTTGGCATGGGCTACGAGCTGGTCGAATTCGAAAAGGCCGCGCGTGGGCTGTTGCGCGTCTACATCGACTTTACGCCTGAAAATGCCGAGCAGGGCCAGATCACGGTAGAAGATTGCGAAAAGGTGACGCATCAGCTGCTGCATGTACTGACGGTGGAAAATGTCGTGTACGAGCGCCTGGAAGTATCATCGCCGGGCCTCGACCGGCCGTTGAAGAAACTGGCTGACTATGTGCGGTTTGCCGGCAAGGAAGCAATTGTGAAATTGCGCGTGCCGATGCCAGGCGCCGCGCACCGCAAGTCATTTCAAGGCGTCCTCGGTGAACCGGACGGCGAAAACTTGAAAATCGAATTTGAAACAAAAGATGGGGCGGCGATGCTGGATTTCACGCTCGCTGACGTAGACAAGGCACACTTGGTGCCGCAAGTGGATTTTAGGAGTCGCAAAGCATGAGTCGCGAAATTTTATTGTTGGTCGATGCGCTCGCGCATGAAAAAAACGTCGATCGTGATGTGGTGTTCGGTGCGCTCGAACACGCACTTGCACAGGCAACCAAGAAACGCTACGAGGGCGACGTCGACATCCGGGTCACGATCGATCGTGAAACCGGCGAGTTCGAATCCTTCCGCCGCTGGCACGTGGTGCCGGATGAAGCCGGCCTGCAACTGCCGGACCAGGAAATCCTGCTGTTCGAAGCCAAGGAACAGATTGACGACGTCGAAGTCGACGACCACATTGAAGAGCCGATCGAATCGGTGGATTTCGGCCGCCGTTTTGCGCAAGACACCAAGCAAGTCGTGCTGCAACGCATCCGCGACGCTGAACGCGAACAGATACTGGCTGACTTCCTGGAGCGCGGCGACTCGCTGGTAACCGGCACCATCAAACGGATGGAACGCGGCGACGCCATCGTCGAGTCGGGCAAGATCGAAGCGCGTCTGCCGCGCGACCAGACGATTCCTAAGGAAAACCTGCGTATCGGCGACCGTGTCCGCGCCTTCATCCTGCGTGTCGACCGCAATGCGCGCGGCCCGCAAGTGATCTTGTCGCGTACCGCGCCGGAATTCATCATGAAGCTGTTCGAGCTGGAAGTGCCGGAAATCGAACAAGGCTCGCTGGAAATCAAGTCGGCTGCACGCGACCCGGGCGTCCGCGCCAAGATCGCGGTTTTCACCGCCGACAAGCGCATCGATCCTATCGGCACCTGCGTCGGCATGCGCGGTTCGCGCGTGCAGGCCGTGACCGGCGAACTGGGCGGCGAGCGTGTCGATATCGTGCTGTGGTCGGAAGACCCGGCGCAATTCGTTATCGGCGCGCTGGCTCCGGCCAACGTTTCTTCGATCATGGTTGACGAAGAAAAGCATGCCATGGATGTGGTGGTCGACGAAGAAAACCTGGCGATCGCCATCGGCCGCGGCGGCCAGAATGTACGCCTGGCGGCAGAACTGACCGGCTGGCAGATCAACATCATGACGGCGGAAGAGTCGGCGGATAAATCGGCGGTGGAGACCGCTGCGATCCGCGCCCTGTTCATGGAAAAGCTGGACGTCGACCAGGAAGTCGCCGACATCCTGGTGGAAGAAGGTTTTGCCAGCCTGGAAGAAATCGCCTACGTGCCGATTACCGAAATGCTGGAAATCGATTCGTTTGACGAAGACACCGTCAACGAACTGCGTAACCGGGCCCGCGATGCGCTGGTGACAGAAGCGATTGCCTCGGAAGAAGGACTGGAAGGCATGGAAGATGCCCTGGTCAATTTCGACGGCATGGACCGGGTTACCGCCGGCAAGCTGGGTTTGGCGGGAGTCAAGACATTGACTGCGTTCGCCGGTTTGGCTTATGACGAATTTGGCGCGATCCTGGCTTTGCCGGCGGACCGTGCGCGTCATTTGATTGAAGACGAGTTTAAAGATGTGACCGACGATGAGATGAAACTCATCGATGCCAAGTACGATGATCATGCCAAGGCCCTGCAAGCCAAGGCATGGAATATAGCGGAAGCCAAGTGATCCAGTGATCCGAGAGGTTCCGATATCGTCTGCCGCGCCACATAGAAAAAGAGGACTGAATGGCGAGTAACAATGTAGCCCAATTTGCCACCGAGCTGAAAATGCCAGCGGATCTCCTGCTGACACAACTGCAATCGGCTGGCGTCCAGAAAAATTCGACTGACGACGCCTTGTCGAAAGAAGACAAGGATCGCCTGCTGGAACACCTGCGCCGTTCGCACGGTGCGGTGCCAGACAGCGAAAAGAAGAAGATCACGCTGACCCGCAAGGAAACCACCGAGATCAAGCAGGCTGACGCCACCGGCAAGTCGCGCACGATCCAGGTTGAAGTGCGCAAGAAGCGTACTTTCGTCAAGCGCGACGAACCGGTCGCGGAAGCGCCGGCAGCACAGGCTGCGCCTGCAGCGCCGGTCATCGACGAAGCCGAACAGGCGCGCCGGGTTGAAGAGGCGCGCCGCCAGGCTGAGCTGATCGCTCGCCAGGAAGCCGAACTGCTGGAGAAGCAGGAGCGCCTGGCCAAGCTGGAAGCTGAAAAAGAAGCGCAAGCCAAGGCTGCGCTGAAAGCCGAAAACGACGCCCGTAAAGCGGAAAGCGAAGCCAAGAAAGCGGCTGCCGAAGCACCGGCGCCGGCATCCGCTTCTGCCGATGCTGCCGTCAAGAAGCAGGAAGATCCTGCCGCTGAAGAAAAGAAGCGCCTGGCGAACGAAGAAGCCAAGCAAAAGGTCGCGCTGGCCGCCAAGGAAGCCGCCGAGAAATCGGCAGCGACTGAACGCGCCCGCAAGGCTGTGCAAGATGAAGTGGCGCAGATCAAGGCGATGATGAATGCGCCGCGCCGCGTCATCAAGGCGCCTGAGCCGGTCGCGCCTGCTGCAGCCCCGGCCAAGACCGCCGAAGGCACGTTGCACAAGCCTGCCGACAAGAAGCCTGGCGAGAAGAAAGACGACAAGAAAGTGGTGGTCGACAAGAAGTCGATCAAGTCCGCCAACGTCTCTTCCACCTGGCAAGACGATGCGGCCAAGAAGCGCGGCCTCGGCATCAAGACCCGCGGCAATACCGGCGGCGGACGCGATGGCTGGCGTGGCGGTCCGAAGGGCCGTCGCAATGCGCACAACGACGATCACGAAAGCAATTTCCAGGTGCCGACAGAAGCGGTCATCAAGGACATTTATGTTCCTGAAACCATTACTGTCGCCGAGCTGGCGCACAAGATGTCGGTCAAGGCTTCGGAAGTCATCAAGCATTTGATGAAACTGGGCCAGATGGTCACCATCAACCAGGTGCTGGACCAGGAAACTTCGATGATTCTGGTCGAAGAAATGGGCCACACCGCGCACGCCGCGAAACTGGACGATCCGGAAGCGCTGCTGGTCGACGGTGAAGAGCATGCCGACGCCGAACTGCTGCCGCGCGCACCGGTGGTCACCGTCATGGGTCACGTCGACCACGGCAAGACCTCGCTGCTGGATTACATCCGCCGCGCCAAGGTTGCATCCGGCGAAGCCGGCGGCATTACCCAGCACATCGGTGCATATCACGTGGAAACGCCGCGCGGCATGATCACCTTCCTCGACACCCCGGGCCATGAAGCGTTTACCGCCATGCGTGCCCGCGGCGCCAAGGCGACCGATATCGTGATCCTGGTGGTTGCCGCCGACGACGGCGTGATGCCGCAAACCAAGGAAGCGATCGCCCATGCGAAAGCCGCCGGCGTGCCGCTGGTGGTGGCGATCAACAAGATCGACAAGCCGGGCGGCAACCTGGATCGCGTCAAGCAGGAACTGATCGCGGAACAAGTGGTGCCGGAAGAATACGGCGGCGAATCGCCGTTCGTGCCGGTATCGGCCAAGACCGGCGAAGGCATCGACAACCTGCTGGAGCAAGTCCTGCTGCAGGCTGAAGTGCTGGAACTGAAGGCAGCGGTTGCCGCGCCGGCCCGTGGCCTGGTAGTGGAAGCGCGTCTCGACAAGGGCCGCGGTCCGGTGGCGACGATCCTGGTGCAATCCGGTACCTTGAAGCGCGGCGACGTCGTGCTGGCGGGTTCGGCTTATGGCCGCGTCCGTGCGATGCTGGATGAAAACGGCAAGGCGATTTCCGAAGCCGGCCCGTCGATCCCGGTCGAAATCCAGGGCCTGACAGAAGTGCCGGTTGCCGGCGAAGAAGTCATGGTCATGGCAGACGAGCGCAAGGCGCGTGAAATCGGTCAGTTCCGCCAAGGTAAATACCGTGACGTGAAACTGGCCAAGCAGCAAGCCGCGAAGCTGGAAAACATGTTCGACCAGATGGCCGAAGGCGAAGTCAAGAACCTGCCGATGATCATCAAGACCGACGTCCAGGGTTCGCAAGAAGCCCTGGTCCAGTCCCTGCAGAAGCTGTCCACCAGCGAAGTCCGGGTACAAGTGGTGCACGCCGGCGTCGGCGGCATCAGCGAGTCGGACGTCAACCTGGCGGTAGCCTCGAAGGCCGTGATCATCGGCTTCAACGCCCGCGCCGATGCTTCGGCACGCAAGCTGGCGGAAGCCAACGGCGTCGACATCCGTTACTACAACATCATTTACGATGCGGTGGACGAGATCAAGGCAGCGATGTCCGGCATGCTGTCGCCTGAGAAGCGCGAACAGAACCTGGGCCTGGTCGAGATTCGCCAGGTGCTGCTGGTCAGCAAGGTCGGTGCGATTGCCGGCTGTTACGTGCTCGAAGGCCTGGTCAAGCGTGGCGCTTCGGTCCGCCTGCTGCGCGACAACGTGGTCTTGTGGACCGGCGAGCTGGATTCGCTGAAACGCTTCAAGGATGACGTCAAGGAAGTCCGTTCCGGTTTCGAGTGCGGCCTGACCCTGAAGAACTTCAACGATATCAAAGAAGGCGATCACCTCGAAATCTTTGAAGTCGAAGAAGTCGCACGGACTCTGTAACAGCATAAGCAAGCGCACGGCAAGCATGTGCGCAGGCAAGGAAATCGGGCCTGACAGCCCGATTTTCATTTTGTAGTAACCTGTGTAACGTTGGTTGGCAGTTCATTTCTGAAAGACAAAGCGTGGCAACGCGCTGAATAAAAGCATGGCTAAACATAGTAAATCCATCCCTGGCCGCGGTTTGCGGGTTGCAGACCAGATCCAGAAGGACTTGTCCGAGATCATCGTCTTCGAGCTGAAAGACCCGCGGGTCGGCATGATTACGATTACCGAAGTGCAGGTGACGCCGGATTACGCCCATGCCAAGGTGTTTTTCACAATGCTGAACGACGACCTGGAAGCGATTGCAAATACCGTCAAGGGCCTGACCCAGGCTGCCGGTTTCCTGCGCAACCAGCTGGGCCGCCGCCTGTCTATCCATACCTTGCCTGCCTTGCATTTCATCCATGACAATTCGACCGCCCGCGGCGTCGAGATGTCGCGCCTGATCGACCTGGCGAACGCGACCCGTTCCAAGGACGATGGCCAGGATTGAACGATTGCCTGGTCAAGCTCAGTCAAGTTAACTAACGGTCACCATTAAAATTCGATACGGCTTGCTGGTGACTGCAGGCCGTTTCCGCTTTCTCCTTTTTGCATCCGCTACCCATGGCATCACGTCCACCCAAAAGAATCCGCGTTCCGCTCAATGGCGTCTTGCTGCTGGATAAGCCCGTCGGCTTCTCCAGCAACGACGCGTTGATCAAGGCAAAAGGCTTGCTGAATGCGCAAAAGGCAGGACACACCGGCACCCTCGACCCGTTCGCCACCGGCGTGCTGCCGCTATGCTTCGGCGAAGCCACCAAGTTTGCCCAGGACCTGCTGGATGCCGACAAGACTTACGAGACCCTGATCCACCTGGGAGTGCGCACCGCCACCGGCGATACCGAGGGCGAGATACTGGAGCGCAAGGATGTCAGCGTCAGCCGCGAGCAGATCGACGCTGCGCTGGCCCGGTTCCGCGGTCCGATCAAGCAGGTGCCGCCGATGTATTCGGCGCTCAAGCGCGACGGCAAGCCATTGTACGAATACGCCCGTGCCGGCATCACGCTAGAGCGCGAAGCCCGCGACGTGACCATCCATGCCCTGGAATTCCTCGATTACCAGGCGCCGTTTTTGCGCTTGCGGGTTGCCTGCAGCAAGGGCACCTACATCCGGGTGCTGGGCGAAGACATCGGCGCGGCGCTCGGTTGCGGCGCGCACTTGCAGGAATTGCGGCGGGTCCAGGTAGGCCACCTGACGCTGGATGGCTGCGTCACCCTGGAGCAGCTTGGCGCCACCGGCGAGGCCGAACGCAGCGCCTTGCTGGCGCCGGTCGACAGCCTGCTGCTGACGTTTCCTGAAGTATCCTTGTCCGAGCCGCTCGCCAAGCGCTTCCTGCAAGGCCAGCGCCTGACGCTGACGAAAGAAGGCGTGCCCTTGCCGGCAGCGGCTGGGCGGGTGCGGGTATACCTGCAGCCGGAGGATGCCGTATCCAATCGGCAACTGCTGGGGACCGCGCAATTGCATGAGTACGGGGTCTTGGCTCCCGAACGCCTGATTGCCACCGCGCAGCCCGCATAAAATAGTTTTTTAGCAATATCTGTACTGCGATTGAGACAGCAACTCTTTGAAATTACAAGGCTTTTCATAAAGTAGTGCAGCGCGTCATGCTATAATGCGCGGCCTCCCAAATTCCGCTACATCTGCCGTACTCCTGTGCAGTGCCTTAGCGAGCATTTTTGGCCGCATTTGTAGCTATATATTTTCTGCGCAATCGTTATCTGCGCACTTACTAAGTTATTCAATCTCCAAACTGACCATGTCAAACACACCTCGCGCCATCCGCAACATTGCCATCATTGCCCACGTTGACCACGGCAAGACCACGCTGGTTGACCAGCTGCTGCGTCAATCCGGCACTTTCCGTGACAACCAGCACGTCGATGCACGCGTGATGGATTCGAACGATATTGAAAAAGAACGCGGCATCACGATCCTGTCGAAGAACTGCGCAGTCGAATACAAGGGTACGCACATCAACATCGTCGATACCCCGGGCCACGCCGACTTCGGCGGCGAAGTCGAGCGCGTCCTGTCGATGGTCGACAGCGTCCTGCTGCTGGTCGATGCGCAAGAAGGCCCGATGCCGCAAACGCGTTTCGTGACGCGCAAGGCACTGGCGCTGGGCTTGAAACCGATCGTTGTGGTCAACAAGATCGACCGCGAAAACGCCGATCCGCAAAAGGCTGTGAACGCCACTTTCGAACTGTTCGACAAACTCGGCGCAACCGATGAGCAGCTGGATTTCCCGATCATCTACGCATCGGGCTTCAAAGGCTATGCAGGCCTGGAAGACACCGTCCGCGACGGCAACATGGAACCGCTGTTCGACGCGATCCTGAAGCACGTTCCTGCGCGTGAAGACGATCCTAACGGCCCGCTGCAACTGCAGATCACATCGCTGGAATACTCTTCCTACGTCGGCAAGATCGGCGTTGGCCGCATCCTGCGCGGCAAAATCAAGGCACTGCAAGACGTGGTCTGGATGAACGGTCCGGAAGACAAGCCGACCAAGGCCCGCATCAACCAGGTGCTGACTTTCCGCGGCCTGGACCGCGTGCTGGCCGATGAAGCGCTGGCCGGCGACATCGTGCTGATCAACGGCATCGAAGAAATCAGCATCGGTTCCACCATCTGTGCACCGGATTCGCCGGAAGGCTTGCCGATGCTGAAGGTTGATGAACCGACCCTGACCATGAACTTCATGGTCAACAATTCGCCGCTGGCCGGCCGCGAAGGCAAGTTCGTCACCACCCGCCAGATCAAGGACCGCCTGGACCGCGAACTGAAAGCCAACATGGCGTTGCGCGTAGTGCAGGCTGAAGGCGACGATTCGACCTATGAAGTGTCGGGCCGCGGTGAGTTGCACCTGACCATCCTGATCGAAAACATGCGCCGCGAAGGCTACGAGCTGGCCGTTTCGCGTCCACGCGTGGTGTTCAAGATGGTGGACGGCGTGCGCCACGAGCCCTACGAAAACCTGACTGTCGACGTTGAAGAAGTCAACCAGGGCGGCGTCATGGAAGAACTGGGCCGCCGCCGCGGCGACCTGCAAAACATGGAGCCGGACGGCAAGGGACGCGTGCGCCTCGAGTACCGCATTCCTGCGCGCGGCCTGATCGGCTTCCAGGGCGAATTCATGACCCTGACCCGCGGCACCGGCCTGATGAGCCACGTGTTTGACGAATACGCACCGGTCGACGCCTCCAAGGGCGAACTGGGCGGCCGCCGCAACGGCGTGCTGATCTCGCAGGACGACGGCGCGGCAGTTGCCTACGCTATCTGGAAACTGCAAGATCGCGGCCGCATGTTCGTCAGCCACAACGACCCGGTGTACGAAGGCATGATCATCGGCATCCACTCGCGCGACAACGACCTGGTGGTCAACCCGATCAAGGGCAAGCAGCTGACCAACGTCCGTTCGTCCGGTACCGACGAAGCGGTGCGCCTGGTGCCGCCGATCGAAATGTCGCTGGAATATGCGGTTGAATTCATCGACGACGACGAGCTGGTTGAAGTCACGCCGAAGAGCATCCGCCTGCGTAAGCGCTACCTGAAGGAACATGAGCGTAAAAAGGCTTCGCGCGACGCCTAAGCTGTCGAGTGAACCGGGGCCTTCGGGCTCCGCCACGAAAAACCCGCCGATCCGTGCCCTTGTCCAGAGCACGCATCGGCGGGTTTTTTACTTTCCGGGTTCAGGCGACTGCCGGGCTCGCTGCATGTTGCGCCTTGAGCACATCGCCGATGGCCGTAAACAGCTGGTCGATCTGTCCCGGTTCGATGATCAGCGGCGGCGACAGGGCGATGATGTCGCCGGTGGTGCGGATCAGCACGCCTTTCTCCCAGAAACACTGCAGGAAGGCATCGAAGGCGCGTGCGCCAGGTTTGCCTGCGACCGGCTCCAGTTCAATCCCGCACACCAGCCCCAGGTTGCGTACATCCTTGACGAACGGCAGGCCCTTCAGGCTGTGCGCCGCCTGCTCGAAATACGGTGCGGTCGCCGCCGCGCGGTCGAACAGGTTTTCGCTCTTGTAGACCGCGATGCTGGCCATTGCGGCGGCCGCCGCCAGCGGATGGCCGGTGTAGGTGTAGCCGTGGGAGAATTCGATGGCGTTGTCGGCGGCGGCGCTCATGAAGGCGTCATGGATATCTTGCCGCACGATCACCGCGCCCATCGGCACGCTGGCGTTGGTCAGGCCCTTGGCGCAGCAGATCATGTCAGGCATCACGCCGAAATAATCGGCCGCAAACGGTGCGCCAAGACGGCCGAAGCCGGTGATCACCTCATCGAAAATCAGCAGGATGCCGTACTTGTCGCAGATGAGGCGCAGCTTTTGCAGGTAACCCTTGGGCGGCAGGATCACGCCGGTCGAACCCTGGACAGGCTCGACGATCAGCGCCGCCACCGTGGCCGGATCATGCAGCGCCAGCAGGCGCTGTTCAAATTCGTCGGCGATCTCCGCGCCATGTTCCGGCAAGCCGTGTGAAAACGCATTGCGCCCGATATCCAGCGGATGGCGCAGATGGTCGACGCCGGCCAGCGTCGGGCCGAAATGCTTGCGGTTGCCGGCGATGCCGCCCACCGCAATGCCGCCGAAGCCGACCCCGTGATAACCGCGCTCGCGGCCGATCAGGCGCGTACGCAAACCGTCGCCGCGCACGCGGTGATATGCCAGCGCGATCTTCAGCGCGGTATCGACCGACTCCGAACCGTCGTTGCAAAAGAACACCCGGTTCAGTCCTTCCGGTGCAATCGACACCAGCGCGCTGGCGGCTTCGAACGCCAGCGGATGGCCCATCTGGAACACCGGCGCAAAATCCATCCTGGCAGCCTGCTGCTGGATTGCTTCGACAATCTTCGGATGGCAGTGGCCGGCGTTGGTGCACCACAGGCCGGCGGTGCCGTCGAGGATCTGGCGGCCGTCGTCCGTCGTGTAGTACATGCCGGAAGCGGAGACCAGCAAGCGCGGCTTGCTCTTGAACTGGCGGTTGGCGGTAAACGGCATCCAGAAATGGTCGGTGTTCAGGGTGGTCGGCATGGCGTCTCCTTGGCGGTTGGCGGATTTCAGGCTCTTGCCGATGATGGTAGTACGTTTAGGGCCGCTTCGCATGGCGCCGGCCAAGCCCGCGATATATAGGGCCGATTCCTCGCATGACCGTTACAGCATCCTGTCAACTTTGACAGGAGTCCGCCTCGAAATGTGCGTGCTAGCATAAATTTCCCTAGGCCCACAAGGCGGGGGCTCATTTAACTCTACAAGAGGAGTGATCCATGTACAGTTTTCGAAAATGGTTGGCAGGCGTTACATGTGTGGCAGCAATCGTTGTCAGCGGCTCGGCTTATGCAGCGCGGGCCGATATCGAAGTGACCTTGCAGGAAGCCAGCGCGAAAGGTGCGGCCGGTTCAGGCAAGGTGCTCTACACCATCACCAACACCAGCGCTGCCACCTTGCATGTGCTGAACTGGGAAACTCCCTTGAACGGCGTCAGCGGCGACTTGTTCAGCGTCGACCTGGGCGGCCAGCCGGTGCGTTACGTGGGACGGCTGGTGAAACGCAAGCCGGCGACCGACAAGGATTACATCACGCTCAAGCCGAACGAAAGCCGTGCGGTAGAAGTGGACCTTAGCGCCTACTACGAGATGTATCGCGCCGGCCAATATGTGATCAAGTACAAGCGCAGCGCCGACACCCTGGTGCGCGAAGCCGGCAATGCCGTCGCCGCCAAGGCCAGCGGCGCTGCTGCTCCTGCGGTCACGCTGGAAACCAATGCGATCCCGCTGTCGGTCGACGGCGGCCCGGCGCCATCGTCCAAACAGGCCTCTTCCGACCTGCTGGGCGCAATCAACGGCGCGGCGGCTGCATCCACCACCTTCGCCAGCTGCAGCAACACCCAGAAAACCGCGCTGACCAAGGCCCGCACCGACGCCACTTCGATCGCGACCAATTCCAGGAATTACCTGAATGCGAACAACACCGGCAGCCGCTACACCTGGTGGTTCGGCGCGGTCACCAGCGGCCGTTATACAACGGTGACCAACCACTACACCAACCTTAGCAGCGCGCTCGGCACCCAAGCGTATAAATTCGACTGCAGCTGCACCGAATCCGGCACTTACGCCTACGTCTATCCAGACCAGCCATACACGGTCTACCTCTGCGGCGCCTATTGGACCGCACCGGCCAACGGCACCGATTCCAAGGCCGGCACGCTGGTCCATGAAACCAGCCACTTCACGGTGGTGGCCGGCACCGACGACCACGTATACGGCCAGACCGGCGCGCACAACCTGGCTCTCAGCAATCCGACCAATGCCGTCGACAACGCTGATAACCACGAATACTTCGCTGAAAATACACCTGCACGTCAGTAAACATAGAGGCCCGCATCCCGCATCCCGCATCTTGCGCAGCCTAAGCCATGCCCGGCACGGACCGAGATCCTTGCCGGGCATTTTTACGTGTAGCGTGTTGTCCTGATTGCCTGCCGCGATCTGTCCTGGTGGCGCGATGCGGCCGCTTTAAGGCGGGGCCTTTGGCCGCGAGCGACTTACTGATAAACTAGCGCCTTTCGCCGAATTTGCGCGAACCTGACACCTTCGTTTCGTGGTCATTCCCACAGCACCCGCGGCAAGTGCACGTGCGGTGAACGGCAAGATATCCAGAAATCAAGCAAAATGGCGCATGAATTGCATGCGCGCGAAATCAGCATAAAACCTAATGAAATCAGCGAATTACAGTAAAAGGCGTGTTTCCGTGGCGCCCATGATGGACTGGACCGACCGCCATTGCCGCGTGTTCCACCGCCAGATCACCCGCCACACCTGGCTCTACACCGAAATGGTGACCACCGGCGCCTTGCTGCACGGCGACGTGCCGCGCCACCTTGATTTCAGCGATGTCGAGCATCCGGTCGCCCTGCAGTTGGGCGGCAGCGAACCGGCCGACCTGGCCAAGAGCGCCAAACTGGGGCAGCAGTGGGGTTACGACGAGATCAACCTGAACTGCGGCTGCCCGTCCGAACGGGTGCAGAAGGGCGCTTTCGGCGCCTGCCTGATGGCGGAAGCCGAGCTGGTGGCCGATTGCGTCAAGGCGATGCGCGATGCGGTGAGCATCGATGTTACCGTCAAGCACCGGATTGGCATCGACAAGACCGAATCCTACGAATTTGTCCGCGATTTTGTCGGCACCGTGGCGCAGGCCGGCTGCCAGACCTTCATCGTGCATGCGCGCAATGCCATCCTGAAGGGCCTGAGCCCCAAGGAAAACCGCGAAATCCCGCCGCTCAAGTATGAATATGCCTACCAGCTGGCGCGTGATTTCCCGGGGCTGGAAATCATCATCAACGGCGCCATCAAGACTACCGAAGAAATCGACTTCCACCTGCAATATGTCGACGGCGTGATGCTGGGCCGCGAGGCTTATCACAATCCCTACCTGATGGCCGATTTCGATTCCCGCTATTTCGGCGCCGCCGGCGCAGTGCCGAAGACGCGCGCCGAAGTGATTGAAGCCATGCTGCCTTATATCCGCCGGCAGCTGGCGCTGCATGGGCACGACGGCAAGGGCTTGCGCCTCAACAGCATCACCCGTCACATGCTGGGCCTGATGGCCGGCGTGCCGGGCGCCAAATCGTTCCGGCAGGCGCTGTCTGACTCGAAACGGCTGGCCCTGGGCGATCCCTTGTTGCTGGTCGATGCGTTGGCAAACATGCAACCATTGGCGGCCTGAGAGCGGCGATCCCGGGTTTTGGCCGGGTCTTGGCATAAAACGGCAGCAAACTGGTGTCCGTAAAACATTTTCAGTCTGCTAAATCCTTTAAAATAGCGACCTCTGGTTTATGTTTGTTTTACCAGGCTGCTCAGCAGCAGCCTAGCGTGCATAAGCCGCAACCTTCATAGCAAGATTTATAGCAAAGCTGGACCAGGCTACCCATAAGGCGGCTTCCGGGCCGGTTATCTCCAAGGCGAAACATGTCAATTGCAACAACTGAGGAAATCATTGCTGAACTCCGTGCCGGGCGCATGGTGATTCTGGTGGATGAGGAAGACCGTGAAAACGAGGGCGACCTGGTGCTCGCCGCCGATTTCGTGACGCCTGAGGCGATCAATTTCATGGTGAAGTATGCGCGCGGCCTGGTCTGCCTGACCTTGACCGAAGAGCGCTGCGACCAGCTCAACCTGGGCATGATGACCAGCCGCAACGGCACCGCCTACGGCACCAATTTCACCGTGTCGATCGAAGCCGCCGAAGGCGTCACCACCGGCATTTCGGCCGCCGACCGCGCCCGCACCATCCAGGTGGCGGTAGCGTCCGGCGCCAAGGCTGGCGATATCGTGCAGCCGGGCCATATCTTCCCGATCAAGGCGCGCAAGGGCGGCGTGCTGATGCGCGCCGGCCATACCGAAGCCGGTTGCGACCTGACCGAAATGGCGGGCCTGACGCCAGCCGCTGTGATCTGCGAAATCCTCAAGGAAGACGGCACCATGGCGCGCCTGCCTGACTTGTTGGAATTTTCCAAGGAACACGGGCTCAAGGTCGGCACCATTGCCGACCTGATCCATTACCGCGGCCAGCATGAAAGCATCGTCGAGCGCCTCGCCGAGCGCACTACCCACACTGCCCAAGGCACGTTCAAGACCATCGCCTATCGCGATACGCCTAGCGGCGGCGCCCACCTGGCCCTGCTGCACGGCACGCCATCGCCGGATGTGGAAACCCTGGTGCGCGTGCACCAGCCGGTATCGATCCTGGATTTGCTGGAAACCGAAGCCACCAACCATTCCTGGAACATGGCGTCGGCCCTGGCGGCGATCTCCGCTTCGCCGTGCGGCGTGGTGGTGCTGCTCAACTGCGAAGAATCGGCCGACCAGATCTTCGCCAAGTTCGCCGCGCTGGAAGCAGCTTGCAGCGGCGTCAAGCCGCCGCCGCCGCGGGTCGACCTGCGGACATACGGCATCGGCGCACAGATCCTGAAAGACCTCGGCGTCGGCAAGATGAAGCTGCTGGCCAGCCCGCGCAAGATGCCGTCGATGACGGGTTACGACCTGGAGATCACCGGTTATCAAAACAAGCCGAATGCTTGAAGAGTAGAAGAGTAGAGTGCTGTAGCGGTGTCTGTTGTAGCCGACGTTTGCAGTAATTGATGAATAGATAAGCGCCTGGTGCGTATAAGAGGAAAACCATGACAGTCGGAATTTACGAAACCAATCTGGATGGTGCAGACTTGCGCATCGGTATTGTGCAAGCCCGCTTCAACGAAGATGTCTGCCACGGCTTGATCTCGGCCTGCCTGGCGGAGCTGAAGCACCTGGGCGTGGCGGATGAAGACATCCTGCACGTCACCGTGCCCGGCGCGCTGGAAATCCCGCTGGCGCTGCAGAAGATGGCAGAGACCATGCAGTTCGATGCGCTGATCGCGATCGGCGCCGTCATCCGCGGCGAGACTTACCATTTCGAGCTGGTCTCGAATGAATCCGGCGCCGGCATCACGCGCGTCGGCCTGGACTCCGGCATCCCGATCGCGAACGCCGTGCTGACCACCGAGAACGACGAGCAGGCCGAAGCGCGGATGGAAGAGAAGGGCACCGACGCCGCGCGGGTGGCGGTGGAAATGGCGAACCTGGCGATCGCGCTGGAAGAGCTGGCGGAAGCCACCAGCGAAGAATAAGATGTTGTGACAGGCAAGGCGCCGGTGGTGCTTGCTTTTTGTATTCGAACTTTGATGTACCAGCTGGAAAAATTATGACTAATAAAACTTTGCACGCCAATCCGAGCAAGAGCCGCACGCCGCGTCACCGCGCGCGCGAATTCGCGTTGCAGGGCCTGTACCAATGGCTGTTGAACAATGAAGACGTGACCGCGATCAGCGAAAACATCCGCCAGGCGCACGGTTTCGACAAGGCCGACGCCGAGCATTTCAACTCGCTGCTGTACGGTGCGATCAAGGACGCCGGCACCTTGCGCGCCGGCCTGGAGCCGCTGATCGACCGCAAGATCAGCGAGCTGTCGCCGGTGGAACACGCGGCCCTGCTGATCGGCGCTTTCGAACTGCAGAACCACGTTGAAATCCCTTACCGCGTAGTCATCAACGAAGCGGTCGAACTGACCAAATCGTTCGGCGGCATAGACGGCCACAAATATGTGAACGGCGTGCTGGACAAATTTGCCGCCAAGGCGCGCGCCGTGGAAATCGGCGCCGGCAAGAAATCCTGATCCAGCAATCAAGGCGGAGCCGCGGATGCTGCGTTATCGCTTCCGGTTCCGTGTTTCAGGCGAGGCGAACAGCCGCTGACAGGTAGCGCCGCGCCACTCGGAAAAGCATTCATGACATTCTCGCACCTGGCTTCACGCCTCGACAACATCGCACCGTTCCATGTGATGGAGCTGGCAAAAATGGCTGCAGCGCTGGAGCGGCAAGGCCGCCACATTATCCACATGGGTATCGGCGAACCTGATTTCACCGCGGCGCCGCTGGTGATCGAAGCCGCCGCCAAGGCCATGGCCGACGGCAAGATGCAGTACACCTCGGCCACCGGCCTGCCGGCGCTGCGGGAAGCGATCTCGGCCCATTACCGCCAGGTATTCGGCCTCGATATCGCGCCCGAGCGCATTGTCGTCACCGCCGGCGCTTCGGCCGCCTTGCTGCTGGCTTGCGCGGCGTTGGTGGAAAAGGGCAGCGAGGTGCTGATGCCTGATCCGTCCTACCCCTGCAATCGCCACTTTGTCGCGGCCTTCGACGGCCAGGCGAAAATGATCGCCAGCGGTCCGCAGCAGCGCTTCCAGCTGTCCGACCAGATGGTGCGCGAGCACTGGGGTGAGCAGACGCGCGGCGTGCTGCTGGCGTCGCCGTCCAATCCGACCGGCACCTCGATCCTGCACAGCGAGCTGGAGAAGATCATCGCCACCGTGCGTGGCAAGGGCGGCTTTTCCATCGTCGATGAAATCTACCAAGGCCTGAGCTACGAAGGCGACCCGTTTTCGGCGCTGTCGCTGGGCGACGACATCATCGTCATCAACAGTTTCTCCAAATATTTCAACATGACCGGCTGGCGTCTCGGCTGGCTGGTGCTGCCGGAAGCGCTGGTGGCGCCTATCGAAAAACTCGCCCAGAACCTGTTCATCTGCCCTTCGGCGATTGCCCAGCACGCGGCGCTGGCTTGTTTCGAGCCCGAGTCGCTGGCTTTGTACGAGTCGCGCAAGAGCGAATTCAAGCGCCGCCGCGATTACCTGGTGCCGGCCCTGGTCGAACTGGGTTTCAAGGTGCCGGTGATGCCGGATGGCGCGTTTTATGTGTATGCGGATTGCAGCGCCCTGTTTAAGGAAGGCGACGACGCCGACAAGTTCGTCAAGGAAGTCTTGAACCAGGCCGGCGTCAGCATGGTTTCCGGCCTGGATTTTGGCCCCTATACGGCACAGCACTACGTCCGCTTGTCGTACGCGACTTCAATGGAAAACCTGCAAGAAGCGGTACGTCGCCTGGGGCAGTTTCTCGGCAAGGATTAAATTCAGACAATGTTCGCTGCCGGCATTCCGGCGGTATTGAAAAAGGAGCTTCCATGCACTTCGTTTTCCCTCCCAAACCGGCAGCAGCCGTTCCCGTGGCCGGCAGCGACCAATTGTTTCCGGTGCACCGGATCTACTGCGTCGGCCGCAATTATGCCGAACACGCCAAGGAAATGGGCAGCAGCGGCCGTGAAGCGCCGTTCTTCTTCATGAAGCCCGCCGATGCGGTGCTGCCGGTCGCCCACGGCAGCACAGGCGAGATGCCTTATCCATCCATGACCCAGGACCTGCATCACGAAATCGAGCTGGTGGTGGCGCTGGCCACCGGCGGCAAGAATATTCCGGCGGCGGAAGCCGTCAAGCACATCTGGGGTTACGCAGTCGGGCTCGACATGACCCGCCGCGACCTGCAGGGCGAAGCCAAGAAGCTGGGACGGCCATGGTGCACCGGCAAGGGCTTTGATCATTCGGCGCCGATTTCGCCCATCCATCCGATCGGCGCCACCGGCGTCATCGAGCAAGGCGATATCCACCTGGACGTGAACGGCGCATTGCGTCAGAAGGGCGACATCAACCAGATGATCTGGAACATCGCCGAGACCATTGAGCAACTGTCCGCCTATTTTGAACTGCAGGCCGGCGACCTGATTTTTACCGGCACGCCGGCCGGGGTTGCCGCCGTAGGCAAGGGCGACTTGCTGGAAGGATCGGTAGCCGGTGTCGGCGATCTGCGCGTACGCCTGGTCTGAGCAGATACCGATGAAACTGTATAGCTACTTCCGCAGCTCCGCCTCCTACCGGGTACGGATTGCCTTGAACTTGAAAGGCATGCCCTACGATACCGTTCCCGTGCATCTGCTGAAACATGGCGGCGAGCAGCTCAGCCAGATGTACCGGACCTTGAACAGCGACGGCCTGGTGCCGACCATGGTCGACGACGATGCAGTCGACGGCCAGGCGGTGCTGACGCAGTCGCTGGCGATCCTGGAGTACCTGGAAGAAATCCATCCGGCGCCGGCATTGCTGCCGCCGGCCGCGCTGGACCGGGCTTTCGTACGCAGCATAGCCTTGTCGATTGCCTGCGACATCCACCCGCTCAACAACCTGCGCGTGCTGCGTTACCTGGTGCACGAATTGAAAGTGGATGAAAACGCCAAGAACGCCTGGTACCGGCACTGGTGCGAAAGCGGCCTGGCGGCGCTGGAGGTGACGCTGGCCAGGGACAGCCGGCCCGGCAAGTTCTGTTTCGGCGATACGCCGACGCTGGCCGACTGCTGCCTGGTGCCGCAGATTTTCAATGCACAGCGCCTGAAATGCGACCTGTCGGCGATGCCGACCGTGATGGGCATTTACCAGAACTGCCAGCAGCTTGACGCCTTTAGCAAGGCAGCGCCGGAAAACCAGCCGGATGCGGAAGCCTGAACCGGGTCAGCGACAATAAAAAAGCCAGGATGTGCAACCACCCTGGCTTTTTTTCAGGCGCCGGCCTGGATCGGCGCGGCAGGATGAAAACTCTCCGCGCGCGAGATAGGCCAGTATTTCTCGAACACCGGGTAGCGGTATTTCTGGTTCAGCAAATCTCCCGGCTGCAGGTAATGCAGCAAATCAGACATCAGCTTCACTTCATGGTCCGAGGTACGGCGCACGATGTGATGCGCGCGTAGCGCAGAAGCATGCGGCAGGCCCGCGGCCTGCACCAGCTCTTGCAGCGCATGCAAAGTGCTTTCATGGAAGCGATACACGCGTTCGGCCTTGTCCGGCACCACCAGCGCCTTCTGCCGGCCCACGTCCTGGGTCGCGACGCCGGTCGGGCAGCGGTCGGTATGGCAGCTTTGCGACTGTATGCAGCCGAGCGAGAACATGAAGCCGCGCGCCGAGTTGCACCAGTCGGCGCCTATCGCCAGCGTGCGGGCCAGGTCGAAGGCGGTGATCACCTTGCCGCTGGCGCCGATCTTGATGCGGTCGCGCAGGCCGGCGCCGAGCAGGGTGTTATGCACCAGCAGCAAACCTTCCTGCAGAGGCATGCCGACGTGGTCGACAAACTCCAGCGGCGCCGCGCCGGTGCCGCCTTCGGAACCGTCCACCACGATGAAATCCGGCAGGATGCCGGTCTGCAGCATGGCTTTGACGATGCCGAAAAACTCCCAGGGATGGCCGACGCACAATTTGAAACCGACCGGCTTGTCGCCCGACAGCGTGCGCAGTTTCTGGATGAATTCCAGCAGGCCGATAGGATTCGAAAACGAGGAGTGGGCGGCGGGCGAAATGCAGTCGACGCCCATCGGCACGCCGCGCGTGGCGGAAATCTCCGGCGTGACCTTGGCTGCGGGCAGCACGCCGCCGTGGCCGGGCTTGGCGCCTTGCGAGAGCTTGACCGTGATCATCTTGACCTGCGGCGAAGTCGCTTGCGCCACGAATTTTTCTTCATTGAAGCTGCCGTCGCCGTTGCGGCAGCCGAAATAGCCGGAGGCGATCTGCCACAGCAGGTCGCCGCCGAATTCGCGGTGATAGGGCGAGATCGACCCTTCGCCGGTATCGTGCGCAAAGCCGCCTTTCTTGGCGCCGCGGTTGAGCGCGCGGATGGCGTTGGCCGACAGCGCGCCGAAGCTCATCGCCGATACATTGAAGACCGACATCGAATACGGCTGCGCCCGCTCGGCGCCGACCGTGACGCGGAAATCATGGCTGGCGATGATGGTCGGCGACAGCGAGTGGCCGACCCATTCATAGCCGCGCAGCTTGACGTCCAGCTCGGTGCCGAACGGCCGGCTGTCGACTTCGCCTTTGGCGCGCTGGTAGACCAGGCTGCGTTCCTTGCGGGTGAACGGTGCACCGTCGTTGTCGCTCTCGAAAAAATACTGGCGCATTTCAGGGCGGATCATTTCAAACAGAAAACGGAAATGCCCCATCAGCGGATAGTTGCGCAGGATCGCATGGCTGCGCTGGTTCATGTCCCAGATGCCGAGCGCGGTCAGCAGGCCGGGGAGCACCGCCCACCACCATCCCATCTTGCCGGCCGCGGCGCCGGCGGCAAGCAGCAAAGTCAGCAACAGCACTGCCCAGAAACTAAGGTAACGACTGACTCTCATGATTTCCTTCCTTTTAAGATTGCCGCTGCGCCGGCGGTTCGCTGGTGGAAAACCGCTTGTAACGGTAGCAGGCTGACAATTTTACACATTGACGGCGCGTTCCGTGCGGCCGCCGCTTCCGTTTGTCCTACAAGGACTTCGGTCCCTGTCCTATAGCGCCCCGTGGGGAGGCTGGTTAGCATGGACTCACCGATGCAAGGGTAGCGATGCGGGCCGGTCGGGCCGGCGCCGTCGCTCTACAGACCGCCCTTGCATATCAAGCCAGCCGCGTTGCCGAAAGACCGGCCTGGCATTGAATCGACAACCATCAAGGAGTGCACAATGAACTGGGACACTATTCAAGGCAACTGGAAACAATTCAAGGGCAACGTCAAGCAGCAATGGGGCAAGCTCACCGACGACAAGCTGGAGCAGATCGCCGGCAAGCGCGACCAGCTGGCCGGCAGCATCCAGGAAGCCTATGGCGTCAGCAAGGACGAGGCCGAAAAGCAGATCCGCGCGTTTGAAGAGCGTCACAAGGAACGGTAGTTCCGAATCCTCGATTCCACCATGCATGATTGGGCAATGACGCCATGATGTCGAAGAAAGGGCATTGACATGACTATCAACAAAATCCTCGCGGCCATGCTGATCGGCGTTGCCGGTTTTAGCGGCACATCGCTGGCGCTGGCGGCGGACAGCGCCAAAGCCAGCTACAAGGCGACAGAAGACCTGGCGGACGCCACCTACAAGAGCGACAAGGCAAAATGCGACGAGCTCAGCGGCAACGGCAAGGATGTTTGCCTGAAGCAGGCCAAGGCCACCCGCGAACACACCACGCAAGATGCAAAAGCCGAATATAAAAATACCCCCAAAGCCATCGCCAGCGCACGCAAATCCGAAGCTGACGCCGACTATGCGGTAGCCAGGGAAAAATGCGATGGCCTGGCGGGCAACGCCAAGGATGTCTGCATCAAGCAGGCCAAGGCGGACCAGGTTAACGATGTAGCCAACGCCAACACCCAGAGGGATGTTTCCAAGGCCAAGGCTGACGCTCGGGAAGAACGCGCCGATGCACGCTACAAGGTTGCCATGGCCAAGTGCGATGCGCTGGCAGGCGCTGCCAAGGAAGACTGTATCGTTGCGGCCAAGGCTGAGCTCGGCAAATAACCATAGGGTTTACATTGAAGACAGTCGGACGCACACTAAACGTTACGCGCTGGCGCCAGCGCCGACAACTTATCTGATTGCGACGGTTGAATAGATGATAAAAATTTTGGTGGTTGACGACCATGCGGTAGTCCGCGCCGGCGTCCAGTATTTCATTGCTGATATCCCGGAGATGGAAATCGCCGGCGAAGCCGCCAATGCGCAGGAAGCGATCCGGCTGATCCGTTCCGAGGAATACGACATCGTGCTGCTCGATATCGCGATGCCGGACAAGAGCGGCGTGGAAGTGCTGAAGCAGATCAAGCGCGAGAAGCCGCTGTTGCCGGTGCTGATCCTGAGCATGCACCCGGAAAGCCGTTACGCAGTGCAGGTGCTGCGCAGCGGCGCCGACGGCTATGTGCAGAAAGAAGCGCTGGCGACGGAGCTGGTGAAGGCGATCGAAACCATCCTGCAGGGCCACAAGTACATCAGCTATGCGGTGGCCGAGCTGCTGACGGCAGATCCCGCCAGTAATGAGAATGCGCCGCTGCATGAATCCTTGTCGGCGCGCGAGTATGAAATTTTTTATAAATTGAGCCAGGGTGAAGGAGTGACCAGGATTGCCGAAGAGCTTTGCCTGAGCGTCAAGACCATCAGCACTTACCGTACACGTGTGCTGCAGAAGATGAGCATGACAAGCAATGCGGATATTATTTATTATGCGATCAAGAACAACCTGATCGATTAGATGGGGCAATCGTGTCGCGGGTGAAAACTGCCTGCCGTTCGCCGGCCTGGCGCAATGCATGAATTGAAGCGAGGGATGTTGAAAGATAGCCGTCAACTAAAATGGACCATACAACAACCTCCGATATAGCCAAATCCGGCGCCACGCCGTTGCGGATTTTTTTGGTCGAAGATTCAGTGGCTGTCAGGGATTTGATGATTGATACCTTGAGTGAAATTCCGGGCGTGGTCTTTGCCGGATTTGCCGAGGAAGAAGCGGATGCATTGAAAAAAATCGATGCCGAGCCTTTTGACGTGCTGATCCTGGATATCGAACTCAAGCAGGGCAATGGCATGAGCCTGTTGCGCACGCTGGCGGCATTGCCCAAGCCGCTCAATTCCACGAAAATCATATTCAGCAATAACGTCAGCAACGCTTTTCGCCGCGCCGGCGAGAAATACGGCGTGCGTTTTTTCTTCGACAAGAGTTCGGAATTCACCAAGCTGCGCGACCTGCTGGCGGCACTTGGGACAGGGTTGCCGGATCATTGACCGAGCTGTTGCATTCCATTGATCGCCTGCAACGCTTTCAGCCATACCCGCCCGCCGGCATCCGGCGGGTTTTGTGCTGTTTCCTTTTGCAATGATCCGGTTATGCTATCGAACGACATGAAAATCCTGGAGACGACTTGACGACAGACGACCATGAGGCTGGGCTGGGCAATCCGCATTACCAGGATTTGCTGAAGGCGCGGGCGCTGGAAAGCCTTGCCGCTACACGCAACTATGTGTCGCGCACCGCCATCGCTGCCATCCTGGTGAGCCTGGCGCTGACGATCGTGTCTGCGGCGGTGCTGGTTGCCGGCGTTTACCAGGTGGCGCTGCCGTTCCCGACATCGCAGCTACCGCTCATGCGGGCCAACACCGCCGCCGGTTTCCTGCTGGCTGCCGGCAGCCTGCTGCTGCAGTGCCTGACGGGCAGGCTGCGCAAAGCCGCCAGGCTGGCGGCGCAAGCGCTGGCCATCCTGCTGCTGCTGTTTGCCATGGCAGCGTTGTGGCATGAAGCGTTTCGCAGCCCAGGCTGGCTTGACATCCTTCTTGCCGCGCTGGCGCCGCAGCCCGGCTTGCGCAGCCCGAGCGGTTTGCATCCGATGGTGGCCATCGGTTTTGTTTTGTGCGGACCGGCTTTGCTCCTGCTTGACCGCCGCGGCAAAAAAACCAGCCACCTGACCGAATACCTGGCGATTGCCCTGATATTTTTAAGCGCGATCCCGCTGCTGGGTTATCTGTACCACGTTGCGGCAATGACCCAGATGGTGTACGCCACCAGCATTCCCTGGCCGTCGGCCATCGCTTTCCTGCTGTTCGGCATGGCGCTGCTGATGGCGCGCCCGCATCAGCGCCTGATGGCGATCATCACCCGCCATGCGCCGGGCGGGCAGATGCTGCGCCGCTCGCTGCCGCAGATGCTGGTCTTGCTGGTGGCCCTGCATTGGCTGGCGGACTGGGGCGCGCGCCAGGGTTTTTACGACCGTACCTCGGTGCCGCCTTTGCTGACCCTGATCGACGGCGTGCTGGTGCTGTTCATTTTCTGGCGCGCCGCAGGCCAGGTCGACCGCGAATACGGGGCGCGCCTGCAAAGCGCAGCGGAACTGGCGGAAGCCACGGCCTTGTTGATTGCGGTGAGCGACAATACCAACGACCCGATTTTCGTGAAAGACAGCCAGGGGCGCCTGATTTTCGCCAATCCGGCCTATTTGCGCCAGCTCGGGCTGAACTGGCAAGAAGCCAGACACCGCCGCAGCCGTGAGCTGTTCCCGGATCAAGAAGATGCAATCCGCATCGATCAAGATGACGCCCGCATCATGAACGGCCGGGTTTCCGAAACGCTGGAACAGACGGCGCAGCTGCCGGGCGGCCTGGTCACCACTTTCCAGACCACCAAGGCGCCGTGGTTCGGCCAGCAAGGGCAGGTCATGGGCGTGGTCGGCATCGCCACCGACATCAGCGAGCGTAAGCGTGCCGAGGATTCGCTCAGGCAGCGCGAACTTGAGCTGGAGCGCACCATCGCCCAGCGCACCGCCTTGCTGCGCGAACTGGCCAACCACATGGAAACCATACGGGAAGAAGAGAAGCGGGCGATTGCGCGCGAGCTGCACGACAACATGGGCGCATCGCTGACGGCGCTGAGCATGCACCTGGAAGGCGTCTACAAGATCCTGCCGGAGAATGAGCACTGGCAGCATCGCCGGTCGCAGATGCAAACCCTGCTGAGCTCGCTGGTGGCGACCACGCGCCGGATCCAGACTGAATTGCGGCCGAACATGCTTGAGCTGTTCGGGCTGAAAGCGGCGATTGTCGAACAGCTGGAAGATTTCGGCCAGCGCACCGAGATCGTTTGCAACTCCAGCCTGCCGGATGAAGATATTGCGGTCGATCGTAAAATCGAAATAGCGGTCTATCGCATGCTGCAGGAAATCTTGAATAACGTCTCCAAGCACGCCCGGGCCACCCAGGTCGATCTGATCCTCGACATCGACGAAGACCGGCTGGCGCTGACGGTGCGCGATAACGGCGTCGGCATGTCGCAGCAGCGTTTTGAAAACACCACCACCCACGGTTTGCGCGGCTTGCATGAAAGAGCGACCTACCTGGGCGGGCAAGTCCGCTTTGCCGGAGGCGAAGGCAAGGGAACGACTGTGGTGATCGAATTGCCGATGCCGGGGCAGGCGCCGGCGGATGCGCCTAAGGCATAGGCTGACGGCTGCAGGGCGCAAGGCTGGGAGCGCCGGCCTGGTGCTGGCTCAGGACGGTGGGCAGGGATCGGTCGCCACCAGTACGCTGCAGGGCACTTTTTCAACCAGGAGAGTATCCACCGAGCCGCGCCACCAGCGTGTCGCCATCGGTTTCTTGCGCGAATGGCCGACGATCACCAGGTCTACCCCCAGCTTGCTGACCAGGTCGCTGATCACATTCACCGGTTCGCCGCTTTCAAAATGGTCGACAGCCTTGATGCCGGCGTCGCTGAGCAGCTTGTGGCCCTTGATCAGTTCTTGTTCGAGCAGGGTTTTTTCAGCCCTGATGGCGGATTCGGCGACGAATTCGCCGGCCATCAGGTAGGTGGCAAGGTTGATGACCCCCAACAGGTGGACCTCGATTTCAGGGCCGGGCGCCAGCTGGATGCAGGAATACAGGGCCGAACGGCTTTCGGGCGTGCCATTGTAGGCGACGAGAATTTTCCGGTACATATGCCCTCCTGAAAATTGTATTTGCAATGCTCTCTGCTTTCATCATAGCTCAGTCTGGGGCTGTCAACCAGATGCCATTTGGGTATTTGCAGCGATGTTTTCCGGCGCCGCTCTTGCATGGCGAAAATCGATTTTCGGATTCTGCCCATGCCGTTTTTTTGCGTGTTGCCGGGTTTCCTCGAATACTGCAAATTGGCGGCGCCTGATCAAAAAGCGCCGAAACTACGGCACTATTGCGCTATGCAGCACTATAAAAGTAGACTTGGCGGGTAATCCGCCAGTTCGGGCTGCGCAAGCTTCAGCGGTTTGCAGCGTGATTGATCAATAAAAAATCGAAGGAAAAATGGATGTCGGATGAAATCGTGATTGTCGGCGGCGGCGCCGGCGGCCTGGAGCTGGCTTGCAAGCTCGGCCGCAAACTGGGGAGCGGCCACGTCACGCTGGTGGACCGGGCGCTGTACCATATCTGGAAGCCGTCCCTGCACGAAGTTGCGGCGGGAACGCGCGATATCCACCAGGAAGGCTTGTCCTACCAAATGTTGGCGCATGACAATAAATTCCGCTTCGTCTACGGCGCCATGACCGCGCTCGACAGCGTCAACAACACGATCACGGTGGATGCGGTGCTGGATGAATCGGCGCAGGAACTGATCCCGCCGCGCCAGATCGGCTTCAGCAAGCTGGTGGTCGCGGTCGGCAGCGTTTCCAACTATTTCGGCATCAGCGGCGCCGAGGAAAACACGATTTCGCTGAACACCACCGAAGACGCCGAACATTTCCGGCTGCGCCTGCTGAAAATGCTGGCGATGGCGGACCTGAAGAAAGAAAAGGATCCCGACGCCGGAGTCGACATCGTGATCGTCGGCGGCGGCGCAACCGGCGTCGAACTGGCGGCCGAGCTGCGCGACGCCAGCAGCGTCTACACCGACTACGATTTCCCGCACCTGAATCCGAACCGCGATGTCCGCATCACCATCCTGGAAGGCGCGCCGCGCTTGCTGGCGCCGCTGACCGAGCGGGTTTCCAAGGCGGCCACCAAGCTGCTGCAGGAACGCGAAGTGAAGGTGGTCACCGATTGCCGCGTCGCCGCCATCGCAGAGAATTTCGTGACTGACGCCAACGGCAACAATTACGTGTCGGACCTGTGCGTATGGTCGGCCGGCATCAAGGCTCCCGATTTTCTCAAGACCCTGGGTTTGCCGGTGACCAAATCAGGCCAGCTGGAAGTCGACGGCTTGCTCAAGGTCGCCGGCAGCAGCAATATCTATGCGCTGGGCGACTGCGCCGCTTGCATCGGCCCCGACGGCAAAATGGTGCCGCCGCGCGCCCAGGCCGCGCATCAGCAGGCCGATTACCTGCTGGAGATGTTCGTCCGCTCGAATAAAGGACAGGCGGCGCTGGACGCCCCCTACGTCTACAAGGACCATGGCTCGCTGGTGTCGTTCGGCAGGAACACCTCGGTCGGCACCTTGATGGGATCGCTGACCAAGCTGGGCTGGTTTGTCGACGGCTTCTTCGCCCGCATGATGTACGCCAGCCTGCACCTGATGCATCTGAACGCCTTGCTGGGGCCGGTGCGCACCGGGGTTACCGCTGCCGCCAGCAGCCTGATGAAGCACGCCAAGCCTTCAGTCAAGCTGCACTGAGTTTGTAAGCATGTTGTTCAGATGTAAAAGTATGTATCGCTTGCATGATTTCCGGCGGAGCTGGTCTATAGTTCAAATCAACAGCCGTGGGCATACCGGTCTGTGACTATGCGACCCTTGAAGGAGTCAATCATGCTGTACAAAAAATGGATATGTGTTGCGCTGCTGGCCAGCACGACTGCTGCGGTTTCTACCTCTGCCATGGCTTATGACGATGGCGCCAATACCGCCATCGGCGCGGTGGCGGGTGCTGTCATCGGCGGTGCGGTGGGCGGCCGTAACGGCGCTATCGTCGGCGGCGTGCTGGGTGCCGCGGTAGGCGCGACTTCGGGCGGCTATCGTGACGATGGCGGTTATTACGACCGTGGCCAAGGCTATTATGCGCAGCCGGCGCCGGTGTACGTTCGCCCTGAGCCGGTCTATTACCAGCCGGCGCCGGTTTATTATCGGCCGGCCCCGGTGTACTACCGTCCGCAGCCTGTGTATTACCGCCCGGCGCCGGTCTATGTGGAAAACCGCGATTACTATCGCCAGCAATATCGCGGCGGCTACTACGAGCGCTGATCCAGGCCCGGATTAAACAACAGGCGCCGGTCCAGATGAGAATCTGGACCGGCGTTTTTTATTGGCGCGCCGGATTCTTTGCTATGCGCCAGGCTGCATACGTCCTATATTGAAAAGACTCAGGACACCTGGCCATTTCATGGAGGAGACCGCTGTGGGCAAAATCAAACATGCGCCGGCCGACGACAAGCACGGCAAGCGAAAAAAAATACAGCAGGTGAATCCGGCCGAGCGCTGGACCGGGCACGCACTGGACGGCAGCCAGCAGCTCGATATCGTCGAAGAACAAATGTATGTGAACGAACCCGGAACCACCATCGACCAGCCTCTGGTGCCGCAGAAAACGCCAAAATGATGCGCCTGGAGAGCCTGCTGCCTGGGACAATTTGTCCAGCCCGGACAGGCGTTGCAGGCGGCCGTCAACCTTGCTTGCTAGTTTATAATCGTGCAGAGAATGCCTTCCCTAAAAAATGCAGCATTATAAAAAAGTAGGAAATCATGCGGATTCTTTCGGTAAGACCGGCCTGCGGCCGAGCGCCAGCTCATGGGCGCCGCCTTGGCTCCTTGTTTGTCCTTGCCGCGGCGCTGCTGGCTGTCGCCGCTAGCGCAGCTGAGGTCGATGCCGGCGCCGTTCCCGACACCATCAAGCAGCGCCTCACCGCCTGCACCGCCTGCCACGGCGAACAGGGACGCGCCACCAACGACGGCTACTACCCGCGCATCGCCGGCAAACCGGCCGGCTACCTCTATAACCAGCTGCATAATTTTCGTGAAGGACGCCGGCAGTATCCGATGATGACCTACCTGGTCGACCATCTGTCCGACGCCTATCTGCAGGAAATCGCCCACTATTTTGCGGACCAGCATCCGCCTTATCCGCCGCCGCAGCCGCCCGATCCGTCGAACGCTACGCGGGCGCGCGGCGAAGTGCTGGTCAACAAGGGCGATCCGGCCAAGAAGATCCCGGCCTGCATCGCCTGCCACGGCAGCGCCATGACCGGCGTTTTGCCGACCACGCCAGGCTTGCTCGGATTGCCGCGCGATTACCTGGTGGGCCAGATCGGCGCCTGGAAAAACGGTGCGCGCCATGCGGTGGCGCCCGACTGTATGGCGCAGGTGGTGCAGCGCCTGAGCGCTGAAGACATCGGCGCCGTCGCCTCCTGGCTGGCGGCGCAGCCGGTGCCTGCCGACGCTACAGCGGCCGCCCCCGGCACGGCCAAGTTGCCGCTGGCGTGCGGCAGCATTCCCCTCCCTCCGGCCAACCCATGATCAAGCAGAGCGCAGAATGAAACGACTATTCAAGTGGGTGCTAGGTGGTTTGCTGCTGCTGATCGCGGTTGCTGCCGGCGTGCTGGCGGTCTTCAACGCTGATGACAACAGTGCGCCGCCGCAGCCGGCGCAAGCCGCGGCGAGTCCCGGCGACCAGATAAGCCGCGGCGCTTACCTGGTGCGCGGCGGCGATTGCATGGCCTGCCATACGGCGCGCGGCGGCAAGGAACTGGCTGGAGGGCGCGCGATACAGACGCCGTTCGGCGCCATCTATGCGCCGAATCTCACGCCTGACAACGACACCGGCATCGGCGCCTGGTCGGCCGACGATTTCTGGCAAGCCCTGCACAACGGCAAATCCAAAGACGGCAGCCTGCTGTATCCGGCCTTCCCGTACACGAATTACACCAAGGTCACGCGCGCCGACGCCGACGCCATGTTTGCTTACCTGCGCAGCGTGCCGCCGGTGCCGCAAAAGAACCGCCAGCACGAATTGCGCTTCCCCTACAACAACCGGTTCCTGCTCTACGGCTGGCGCGCCCTGTATTTCCGGCCTGGCGTATATCAGGCCGAGGCGCAGCAATCGGTGGAGTGGAACCGCGGCGCCTACCTGGTGCAGGGACTGGGCCACTGCAGCGCTTGCCACACCACCCGCAATGCTCTCGGCGGCACTGACCTGAAAGCGGACCTGGGCGGCGGTTTCATCCCGGTGGTGAACTGGTATGCGCCGTCGCTGACCTCGGACCAGGAAATCGGCCTCGGCGACTGGGACATCGAACACATTACAGGTCTGCTGAAAAACGGCGTCTCGCCGCGCGGCACGGTGCTGGGGCCGATGGCGGAAGTGGTCGGCGCCAGCCTGCAGCACCTGAGCGACCAGGATGTGCGCGCCATGGCGGTTTACCTGAAGTCCTTGCCGCGCCAGAAGGAAGCCGCGGAACCCGACGAACGCGCCAGGCCGGACGAGGTGGCGCGGGTGATGGAACTGGGCCAGAAGATCTACAAAAACCATTGCATCGATTGCCACCAGGCTTCCGGCAAGGGGCAGTGGCCGGCTTACCCGCCGCTGGCAAGCAATCACGCGATCACCATGCCGGCGCCGGTGAATGCGATCCGGGTTGTCCTGAACGGCGGCTTCGCGCCCAGCACCGCCGCCAATCCGCGTCCTTACGGCATGCCGCCTTACGGGCCGACGCTGAACGATGGCGAAGTCGCCGCGGTGGTTTCGTATATCCGCAACAGCTGGGGCAACAAGGCGCCGATCGTGGGCGCATCCGAGGTCAGCCGCTATCGCGCGGTGCCGCTGGATTAAAACCGCGGTTTCTTCACGCCCCCAAAAAAAGCAGCCATCGGCTGCTTTTTTCACATGGCGCGGCTTAGACGGTCAGCATGATCTTGCCGATATGCGAACTGCTTTCCATCAGTGCATGCGCTTGCGCCGCCTGCTCCAGCGGAAAGGTCTTGAAGATCACCGGCTTGATCTTCTTTGCCGCCAGCAGCGGCCAGACGCGCTCCTGCAGCTGGGCCGCGATGGCAGCCTTGAAAGCGACCGGCCGCGGCCGCAGGGTCGAGCCGGTAATCGTCAGGCGCCGCATCATGACGTGGCGGAAATCGATGCTGGCGCTGCTGCCGCCCAGCGTGGCGATGAAGACCAGGCGGCCGTCGTCGGCCAGGCAGCTGATTTCGCGCGGCACGTAATCGCCGGCCACCATGTCCAGGATGACGTTCACGCCTTTGCCATCGGTCGCAGCCTTGATGACGGCAGCGAAGTCTTCCGTGCGGTAATTGATCGCGCGTTCGGCGCCCAGCGCTTCACAGGCGCGGCATTTTTCATCCGAGCCGGCGGTAGCGAATACCCGGTGGCCGAGCGCCGTGGCGATCTGGATCGCTGCGGCGCCGATGCCCGAGCTGCCGCCTTGCACCAGCAAGGTCTCGCCGCTCGCCAGTTTTGCGCGGTCGAAGACATTGCTCCACACGGTGTAAAAGGTTTCCGGCAGCGACGCCGCTTCCGCCGCGCTCCAGCCGTCGGGCAGCGGCAGGCATTGGGCGGTCGGCGCGCAGCAGTATTCGGCATAACCGCCGCCTTGCACCAGTGCGCATACCAGGTCGCCTTTCTTGAACGGGCTGCTGCCGAAGTCGCCGTCGACGATTTCGCCGGCGATCTCCAGCCCCGGCAGGTCTGACGCGCCCGGCGGCGGCGAATAATTGCCGGTGCGCTGGAACACGTCGGGCCGGTTGACGCCGGCAGCCTGCACCTTGATCAGCACTTCGCCTGGCTTGAACGAGGGCAGGGGGCGTTCGCAGATCTGCAATACTTCCGGGCCGCCGGGATGGGTGATTTCGATAGCGCGCATGGCATGGTCTCAAGGTAAAGAGGCCATTGTATGACAAGTCTTATTTCTCTTTTGAAAGCGAGAGTGATAGCTTTTCTGTATTAGCTCAACACAGGCATTCAAGTTATTATTTTGATGCTAAAAGACAAGATTTCTCTATGGAAATTCTTTCAATCAAGGGCTTCATGAAGAACAGGCAATGACCGACCGCGCAAGCAATGCAGGTAACAACGCCATGTCCAAGCCGGCCTGGCACCATATGAACGCTTCGCCGGCGACGCGGCAGGCGACCAGCCGCCAGCGGCGGCGTGCATTGTGGACTTGCGTCGGGATTGTCTCGGGAACATTGCTGCTGCTGCCGCTGGCGGCGGTCATGGGGCCGCGGGTGCCAGCCTTCCTGCCTTCCTACCAGACGGCGACGGTGGTCGCTTATGTCATCATCACCTACCTGATTTTTGCCCACTATCGCGCCACCAGGGCTCTCGATCTGCTGTTTGTCGGCGGCGCCTGCTTTTATTGCGCCGGGATTTTTTTACTGCAGTTCCTGGCCTTGCCCGACATGTTCCTGCCGCACGGATCGCTGCTGGGCGGCGAGCAGACTACGATCTGGCTGTGGTTTTTATGGCATGCCGGCCTGGCGCTGGGGATCCTGGCCTACGCCGCCAGCAACTGGCGCAATCCGGCCCTGATGTACCGGCACTCCCAGCGCCTGGCGCATTGGCTGATGGCCGCCGTGGCGGCGGCGCTGCTTGCCAGCATGGCCCTGGTCACCGTATTCCATGCGTATTTGCCGCGGCTCGATGACAACGGCGATTTTCGCCGGCTAGCCAGCAGCGGCGCCGGCCCTTTGCTGCAGTGCATGACCGGCCTTGCCTTCCTGGTCTTGTGGCAGGCCACGCGCTTCCGCGCGGTGTTGCACGTATGGCTGGGGGTTGCCCTGGTTGCGCTGCTGTGCGACAACGCCATCACCATGGCCGGCGGCAGCCAGTTCTCGGTGGGCTGGTACGTCGGCCGCTGCAACGCCCTGGCGTCGGCCACGCTGCTGCTGCTGATCTACCTGCGCGAAATGAACCAGGTCTACCTGAAGACGGTACAAGACGCCCGCCTGCTGGCGCTCAACAACGCCATGCTGGAAGTCAGGATGGACCAGGTGCGGCTGGACGACTTGACCGGGCTACCCAGCCGTTCACTGTTTCTCGAACTGGCCGAAACCTTGCGCAGCCGCGATTTGGCGAGCCGCCAGGCGGTGGCCTTGCTGTTCATCGACCTGGACGGCTTCAAGCGCGTCAACGACGACCTGGGGCACGACCGTGGCGACACGGTGCTGGTCGAAGTAGCCGCCGCCCTCAGGTCGGTGCTGCGCGACAGCGATATCGCCGGCCGTGTCGGCGGCGACGAATTCGTGGTGTGCCTGGTGGCCCCCGCCGCTGCCGTCAAGGCTACCGCCACCGCGGTTGCCGGCCGCATCGTCAGTCGCGTCGCCGCCATTGGCGACGGCATCGGCTGCAGCATCGGCATCGCCCTGTGCCAGGCCGAAAACCTGGAGTGGGATGCCGCATTGCGCCAGGCTGACGCAGCGATGTACCAGGCCAAGCGCCAGGGCAAAAGCCGCTTCACGGTATATGGCCATGCGCTGCTGGATGAGATAGCCTGAAGCGCGCAGCTCCTCTGTAAAAAAATGGCATTGGATTAATGATCGATAAATTCGATCATTCGGCTATAAATTTTCCGTTTTTCTTTTGATTTCCTCTCGACCATACTGCAATTCATTGGCAATGAACCCATGCCAATCAACAGGAATGGATTCCTGTTTTAATTTCGAATTAATCGCACATAAGAGAGGAAACATCATGCCAATCGCAACCGCCAAGCCAGGAAACACACTGCTGAACCCTGCCAACCACACCCTGATCATGATCGATCATCAATCGCAAATGGCGTTCGCCACCAAGTCCATCGACCTGGCTTCACTGCGCAATAACGTCGCCCTGGTGGCCAAGGCAGCCAAGGAATTCGAGGTGCCGACCATCCTGACCACGGTTGCCGAAAAGTCGTTCTCCGGCCCCATCTTCGACGAAATCAAGACCGTGTTTCCAGGACAGGAAGCGATAGACCGCACCACCATGAATACCTGGGAAGATGCGCGCATTGCTGAACGCGTCAACGCTATCGGCAAGGACAAGATCGTGCTGGCCGGCCTGTGGACTTCGGTATGCATCGTCGGTCCTGCGTTGTCGGCCCTGGACCAGGGATTCGAAGTGTATGTCATCACCGACGCCAGCGGCGATGTCTCCGACGAGGCTCACCAGCGCGCAGTGGAACGCATGATCCAGCAAGGCGCGCGCCCCATGACCTCGCTGCAGTACCTGCTGGAGCTGCAACGCGACTGGGCGCGCGGCGAAACCTACAACGAAACCGTGGCCACCTCGATTGCGCACGGCGGCGGCTACGGCCTCGGCTTAATCTATGCCAAGACCATGTTCAATGCTTCTGAAGCCCATTAAAGACCAAGAGGCCCCGTGCATCCATTGGCGGGGCCGCGTTACACCAGATCCGATTGCGTGAGGAGGAAACCATGAGTGCAGACATGATTTTGTTGAACGGCCGCTTTCACACGGTCGACAAGACACAGCCGCTGGCGACGGCGGTAGCGATACAGGATGGCAAGTTCGTCGCGGTCGGCGATGCGGAGGAAGCGATGCGTCATCGCGGCGCCGCGACCCAGGTGATCGACCTGAACGGCCGCACCGCGGTCCCGGGCCTGAACGACTCCCACTTGCACCTGATCCGCGGCGGCCTCAACTACAACCTGGAATTGCGCTGGGAAGGCGTGCCTTCGCTGGCGGATGCGTTGCGCATGCTGAAAGAACAGGCGCTGCGCACCCCGCATCCGCAGTGGGTACGCGTGGTCGGCGGCTGGACTGAATTCCAGTTCGCCGAAAAGCGCATGCCGACGCTGGAAGAAATCAACGCCGCCGCACCTGACACGCCGGTGTTCATCCTCCACCTGTACGACCGCGCCTTGCTCAACCGCGCCGCCTTGCGCGCCGTCGGCTACACCAAGGACACGCCGAATCCGCCCGGCGGCGAAATCCAGCGCGACGCTGCCGGCAATCCGACCGGCATGCTGATCGCCAAGCCGAATGCGATGATCCTGTATGCAACCCTGGCCAAGGGCCCGGCTTTGCCGCACGAGCAGCAAGTCAACTCCACCCGCCAGTTCATGCGCGAGCTGAACCGGCTCGGCGTCACCAGCGCCATCGACGCCGGCGGCGGTTTCCAGAATTATCCCGAGGACTACGCCATCATCGACCAGCTGGCGCGCGACCAGCAGCTGACGATACGCATCGCCTACAACCTGTTCACCCAGCGCAAGGGACAGGAGCTGGACGATTTCCAGAAATGGACCGGTTTGGTCACGCCCGGCCAGGGCGACGATTTCTACCGCCATAACGGCGCCGGCGAAATGCTGGTGTTTTCGGCGGCGGACTTTGAAGATTTCCTGGAGCCGCGGCCGGAGCTGGCGGCAGGCATGGAAAACGAGCTGGAGCAAGTGGTGCGGCACCTGGTCTCGCAGCGCTGGCCGTTCCGCCTGCACGCCACTTACAACGAATCGATCAGCCGCATGCTGGATGTGTTTGAAAAAGTGAACCGCGAGATTCCATTCGACGGCTTGCACTGGATCTTCGACCATGCGGAAACCATCACGCCGCAGAATATCGAACGGGTGCGCGTGCTGGGCGGCGGCATCGCGATCCAGCACCGGATGGCGTTCCAGGGCGAGTATTTTGTCGACCGCTACGGCGCCGACGCCGCGGCCCACACGCCGCCGATAGCGCGCATGCTGGAGATGGGCGTGCCGGTCGGCGCCGGCACCGATGCTACCCGGGTGGCCAGCTACAACCCTTGGACCGCGCTGTACTGGCTGGTGTCGGGACGCACCGTCGGCGGCATGAAGCTGTACGACACCGCGGCCAGGCTGCCGCGCGAAACCGCGCTCGAACTCTGGACCAACGGCAGCGCCTGGTTTTCCAGCGAGCAGGGCAAGAAGGGCCGCATCAAGCAAGGGCAGCTGGCGGACCTGGCGGTGTTGTCGGCAGATTTCTTCAGCGTCGACGAAGACAGCATCAAGGCGCTGGAATCGGTGCTGACGGTGGTTGGCGGCAAGATCGTCTATGGCGCCGCCGAGTTCGCGCCGCTGGCGCCGCCGCCTATCCCGGTGCTGCCGGACTGGTCGCCGGTGAAAACCGTGCCGGGCCATTACCGTCCTGTGGCGCAGCAGCGCCAGGCCCTGCCGCATCAGTGTGCCGGCGCCTGCGGCGTGCACGCCCACGCGCATGACGCAGCAAGGAAATCGACGGTGCCGATCTCGGATTATTCGGGATTCTGGGGTGCGCTGGGTTGCAGCTGTTTCGCTTTTTAAGCTTGTCGCGGACTTCCCGGTGGAAGTCCGTTTCTTTTAGGGACGGATTGAGGATTATCATGCGCTATACAAAAATCGTATTGGGTTTGCTGTTGTCGTTCGCGGTCGGCGCCGCCTGCCACCTGGCGCAGATTCCGGTGCCTTCGCCGCCGGTGCTGAGCGGCGCCATACTGGTGTTCATGATGAGCAGCGGCTACTGGCTGGTGGACCGCTACCTGGCGGCGCGCGCCGCCGCCGGGAGCAAGTTATGATTGCCCTGCTGCTGGGCATGGCGCTGGGTTTGCTGGTCGGCGCCTTGTGCCGCTGGTTCGACCTGCCGTCGCCGACGCCGCCGACGCCGGTCGGCGCATTGCTGGTGGTGGCGATGACATTGGGTTACATGGCCGCCGGCCAGGTTTGACAGAACGGAGGAGGCAGGATGCAGGCAGGCAATCGCAGGACCCACCAATCGGTCGTATTGAGTTTCCTGGCCGGTTATGTCGATACCGTAGGCTTCATCGCCTTGTTCGGCCTGTTCACCGCGCATGTCACCGGCAACTTCGTGCTGATCGGCAGCGAACTGGCCAATCACTCGCACGGCGTGCTGATCAAGCTGCTGGCGTTTCCGGCTTTCATACTCGCGGTGGCGCTGACCCGGGTCACGCTGATCTGGCTTGAGCGCAGCGGCCGCCAGCCGATGCCTTACCTGTTTGTGCTGCAATTGATTTTTTTACTGGGCTTCATGGCCGCCGGCTGCCTGGCGCAACCGCTCGGCGACACCGAAGCGCCGCTGGCCTTGCTGGCTGGCGTCTGCGGCGCCGCCAGCATGGGCGTGCAGAATGCCAGCAGCCGCCTGGTGCTGCAGCACCTGACGCCAACCACGGTCATGACCGGCAATGTCACCCAGCTGGTGATCGACCTGGTCGACATCCTGCGCGGCGCGGCCGACGAAACGGTGCGCCAGCGCTGCGTCAAGTTCTTCTGGCCGGTGGTGATGTTCGGCGTCGGCGCCATCGCCGGCGCTTTTGCCTACAAGTACCTGCGGTTCCTGTCCCTGCTGCTGCCGTCGGCGCTGCTGGCCTGGCTGGCGGTCACGGAATATCTTTCGGAAAAGAGTGAGGCCGGATCGCCATCAACTTTATAATGATCGAGGAATTGAGCGCAATACCCTGATATTGCCGGCATGGCAATTATGGCAATTATCGACATGGCAACGAGGCGACGAAAGCGATGACCTACCTGTTTCATCTGATCGAGCAATATGGGCTGGTCATCGTATTTTTCAATGTGCTGGCGGAGCAGCTGGGCGCGCCGGTGCCGGCCTATCCGACCCTGGTGATCACCGGCGCCCTGATGCACCGCGGCGATTATTCGGCGCCGGTGCTGTTGCTTACCGCGGTGGCGGCGGCACTGATCGCCGATTTCCTCTGGTACATGGCGGGCCGGCGTTACGGCAGGAAAGTGCTGTCCACGCTGTGCCGGATTTCACTATCGCCCGACTCATGCGTGCGGCAGACCGAGTCCATCTATTCGCGCTGGGGCGCGCGTTCGCTGCTGGTCGCCAAATTCATCCCGGGTTTTGCTTCCATCGCCAGCGCGCTGGCCGGCACCATCGGCACCAGCCGCACTACCTTCATCGTTTACGACAGCATGGGCGCGGCCTTGTGGGCCGGCCTGGCGATTTTCCTCGGTTCCCTGTTCAGCACCACCATCGACGACCTGCTGAGCGTGCTGACCGAGCTCGGCCAGTACGGCATGATGCTGGTGGCCGCCGGCTTTGCGATATTCGTCGCCAGCAAATGGTGGCAGCGCCGGCGTTTCCGCATGTCCTTGCGCATGGCGCGCATCTCGGTGGCGGAACTGGACCAGCTGTTCAAGCAGGGCATCACGCCGGCCATCGTCGATGTCCGTTCGCCGGCTTCGCAGCAGGCCGGGAGGATCCCCGGCGCGCGCACCATCTCGCACCAGGAAATCAACAGCTTCGTGTTCGATGCGCCGGTAGACCAGGAAGTGATCGTCTACTGCGCCTGTCCCAACGAAGCCTCGGCGGCGCTGGTCGCCAAGCAGCTGATGCTGAGGGGCTACAAAAAAGTGCGGCCGCTGTCGGGCGGCATAGACGCCTGGATCGCAGCCGGCTACGCGATCGATTCCTAATTCTTTTCTCTCTATCGGGAGTTCCATGTTCAGAATCAGTCTCGATGCGCTGTTGATTCTCGACGCCATCGACCGCCGCGGTTCGTTCTCCGCCGCCGGCAGCGAATTGCACCGCGTCCCTTCGACCATCTCCTACACCGTATCGAAACTTGAGCAAGACCTGGGCGTGCAGGTCTACGAACGCCAGGGACCGAAGGTAGCGCTGACGCGCGCCGGCGCCGAGCTGCTCAAGGAGGGGCGCTACCTGCTGAAGGCGGCGGAAGACCTGGAGCACCGCGTGCGCCGCGTGGCCTCCGGCTGGGAGACCGAGCTGACGATCTGCATAGACTCGCTGTTTTCGGTGACGGCGCTGGAGACCGATATCGCCGCCTTCTGCGCGGTAGCCGACAAGACCCGCTTGCGCATCGCCAGGGAATCGCTGGCCGGCACCTGGGAAGCGCTGCTGGAGCGCCGTGTCGATTTGCTGATCGCGGCGCCGGGGCAGGGGCCGGCGGGCGGCGGTTATATCGCTGAGAAGATGGGGACGATTTCTTTTGTGTTCGTAGTGGCGCCAAATCATCCGCTGGCCAAGGTGAAGCGTGTGCTGGGCAAGGCCGAGCTGTTGCCGCACCGCGCTATCAGCGTAGCGGATTCGGCGCGCAGGATGGCCTCGCGCACGGTCGGCCTGCTGTTCGGGCAAGACACGCTGACGGTGCCCGACATGCGCAGCAAATACGACTTGCAGCTGGCCGGCATCGGCTTCGGCTTTTTGCCGGAGCCATGTGCGCGCGCGGCGATTGCGTCGGGCGCCCTGATCGTGAAAGAAGTGGAAGAGCCGAAGCCGGACGAAACCTTTTCGCTGGCGTGGCGCACCGGCGACGACGGCGCCGCCTTGAGCTGGTGGATGGAGCGCATGCGCGGCAGCGACGCCATGGCGCGCCTGGTCCGCCATGTGCCTGGAGCGCGCTAAAAAAAACAGGCCGGGCAGCTTGGCGCTGTCCCGGCCTGGTTCACTTCTGCTGCGCCTGCAAAATCAATAAGGCAGGTCGAACAGCAGTACTTCCGCAGCCTCGGCCTTGGACAGCGTGACCGCAGCCTCGGCAGTCACCTTCACCGCATCGCCGCCGTTCAGCTCGAGACCGTTGACGCTGACGTGGCCGCGTATCACATGCACATACGCGTTGCGTCCTTCGGCCAGCGTGTGCTGCAGCGGCTCGCCGCCGTTCAGGATCGCTGCATAGATCGACGCATCCTGGTGTATCAGCACCGAATTGCCGCGGCCGTCGGCAGATGCGATCAGGCGCAGCTGTCCTTGTTTTTCGGCGACGGTGAAATGTTTTTCTTCATAGCTGGGCGGGATGCCGGCGACATTCGGCTTGATCCAGATCTGCAGGAAATGCACAGGGGCCGTCGCCGAGTGGTTGAACTCGCTGTGGCGCACGCCGCTGCCTGCGCTCATCCTTTGCACATCGCCGTAATGCAGGACCGAACCGGTGCCCATGCTGTCCTTGTGTTCCAGCGCGCCGTCCAGCACATAGGAAATGATTTCCATGTCGCTGTGGCCGTGCGTGCCGAAACCCTGGCCGGCTTTTACGCGGTCTTCGTTGATCACCAGCAGCGGCCCGAAGCCGGTATGCTCGGCGTCGAAATAATGGCCGAACGAAAATGTATGGTGTGAATTCAGCCAGCCGTGGTCGGCAACGCCGCGTTCCTCGCTTTTACGAATTTGAAGCATGGTTTTCTCCGTCAATGACTGCAGGCGGCCCCATTTTTCACCATGAAGAATGATTGCGGCGGATGCAGTGTTGAAGCAACTGGAAGAAGTATGCGCGTTGCCAAATCAAAAGAAAAACGGAAAAAATAGGGGTGTATGTTCGAATTTATCGATCATTACGGAAATGCCTTTGTTCATGCGGTTCACGGGATGGCGGGCTGATTATTGCAAACGTCTTGAAGACAGGGAAATCGGCATTGCAACATAAAATTCGAAAATGGATGGCCAAGTATAAATTATTGGCGACAAATACGTAGCCGGATGATGAAATTCGCAAAGGGGGAGAGGGGCCTTGCCGCATGTAAAAATCGGCAGGACAAAACAAAAAAGCCACCTGCATTTTCCGGTTGAGCGTTTCGTATTGTATGTTTTTCCGCTGAAGCGTTCATCGTGGAAATTTGATGACTCATCATTTCTCATCCAACCAAATTTCTCATCCAGCCAAACCGCATTGACGCCGGATCCAGCGCTCGCAAGATTACGCCTGCATCTGCCGGCTGCGAAAATTGACAGGGAAAATTGACAGGTATTTATTTCGCTAGTTGCTTGCTACTCTGAATGAGCACCATCACAGTGACGCGTATGTCGTGATCACTGAAGTGTTTTAGTTCGTCACTTTACTCAACTCATTCTAGGAGTTTAAAAATGTCAACTCAAACTGCCGCCGTTTCATGGGGAACCAGCTCGCCGTCGATCCGTGTTTATACGTCCAATGGCTCTACGATCTCTGAACGTTGCTACGACGGATCGAAGGGGTGGTACACAGGCGCCTTTAAGCAACCAGGTGAAAATGCCTCTGCAACCAGCTGGTTGAACGGAAGCACCATCCATATCCGCGTCTATGCAACCACTGGTAGCCAAACGACCGAGTGGTGCTGGGATGGCGAGGGTTGGTACAAGGGCGCCTACACCGGCTAGTTTTGTGCCAGTGAAGCGCGAAACAAATCAAATTCCGCGCGCTCATCGACAATAGGCGAGAGCCGGGTCTTGCAATGGCTCCAATGACGTTCGTTGCTGACCTGTTTTTTGCCTATAAATAAAATCAGCTCTTTAGCCCGTAAATTACTCTGGGCAAGGAGCTGATTCTTCATTCAAAACAGCCAAATCGAACACAGCAGTAATGATCTTGCCAATTCGAATTTTGCGGAACTGAGTGGGCGGCAAAGAAAAAGGCCCCCATTGCTGGGAGCCTTATCTGTACTGCTTATTCGTGGTAGGCCGTGCGGGATTCGAACCTGCGACCAACGGATTAAAAGTCCGCTGCTCTACCAGCTGAGCTAACGACCCGAAAGACCGCTATTATATGTAAAGTGCATATGAGCTGTCAAACCCATATGCACTTTTATTTGCACAATCCACAAAATTAAATTTTGCCGCTCACTTCAGCGTGGACAGCCGTTCCTTTGCAGTCTGGGCTGCCGGCGTGTTCGGATACTGCGACAGCAGCTGTTCCAGTGCGCGCTTGGACTGTGGCTTGTTCTTCAGCTCGGTATAGCTGCTGGAGATATTCAACAGTGCATCGGCGGCCTTGGGATTGTCGGCATATTTGGTGACAACCACTTGCTGTGCCGCAATCGCATTCTTGTAGTCGCGCAGGGCGTAATAGGCGTTGCCCAGCCAGTACTGCGCTGACGGCGCCAGGCCTGAATCGGGGCTGGACCGTATGAAATTCGAAAACGCCGTTGCCGCGGTTTTATAGTCGCCGGCCTTGAAGGTCGCCAGCGCTGCATCGTAGGCTTTCTGGTCGTTGGCGCCGATGCTGACTTCCTGGCCGTCGACGCTGACCTTTTGCGGCTCCAGCTTGCGCAAGCGGGTATCGAGGTCGACGTAGAAATCTTTCTGGCGCTGCTGGGTATTGGCCAGCTCGTTGGTCAGGACTTCGATCTGTCCGCGCAGCTTGGCGATTTCCTGGTTCAGGTGTTCATTCTGGTCGGACAGGCTCAAGGAGCTGGTCTTGTCTGCCTTGGTGTCGACCCTGGCATTCACCGCATCGATCTTGCTGCGTATATCCAAAATCGCCCGACGTGCTTCATCGTCGTCAAACAGCCCGGCGCGGGCGGTCGGAGCGGAAAAAACCGCGGCCAGCATGGCCGCAGTCATCGTGGCTTTGAAGAACGTCCGCATCATTATTGATAAACGATGTCGGAACGGCGGTTTTCAGCGTAGGACGCTTCGTCGCTGCCGAGAGCCTTAGGTTTTTCCTTGCCCAGCGAAACTGCTTCGACCTGGGTATCCGATACGCCCAGCAATACCAATGCCTTGCGCACTGCCTCGGCACGTTTTTGTCCCAGCGCCAGGTTGTATTCGCGGCCGCCGCGGTCATCGGTATTGCCTTGGATGATGATCTTGCGGTTCTTGTGGCTGTTCAGGTACTGGGCGTGCGCTTCGACCACGGACTTGAACTCGTCCTTGACGATGTAGCTGTCGAAGTCAAAGTAGATGCTGCGCTTGGAGAGGATGCCGCCTGGCTGGTTCAGCGGATCGCTGGAGCCGGCGTCAACCGTATTGACGGAACGGGTATCAGCGCCGGTAGCGCCGCTGTCGACGACCGGGACTGCCTTGTCGTCCAGCTTGACAGGGGACGAGCAAGCGGCCAGCAGGATGGCGCTGGCAATGACGAGGGCAAAGTTTCTGATATTTAGCATTTTTAATTCTCCAGAGTGGGAAACGAACGTCGATTCAAAGTAACTACGTGATTATTTCATGAAAGGACCCCAAGTAGGCTCCCGTATGTCGCCAGCTTGCATAGTTAAGCGCTGTTTTACGCGGCCGTCAACCGAGACCACTGCCAGCGAGCCGCGGCGGCCCGATTCGGTGGCGTACATGATGTATTTGCCGTTCGGCGAAAAACTCGGCGATTCATCCTTGACCGTATCCGACAAGCGCTGTTCCTGGCCGTTGGTCAGGTCCAGCGCATACAGCTGGAAGCGGCCGCCGCGCTGCGAAATATAAGCCAGCGTCTTGCCGTCGGGCGAAATGCGCGGGCTGATGTTGTAGGTGCCGCCGAAGGTCACGCGCTGGGCGTCGCCGCCGTTGGCGCTCATCTTGTAGATTTGCGGGCCACCGCTGCGGTCGCTGGTGAAATAGATGTTCTGGCCGTCGGCCGAGAATTGCGGTTCGGTGTCGATACCGTTGGTCTGGGTCAGGCGCCGCAAGCCGCCGCCGTCGGAGTTCACCACGTAGACCTGGGTCAGGCCGTCGCGCGCCAGTGCGATCGCCAGCTTGCTGCCGTCAGGCGACCACGACGGCGCCGAATTGCTGCCCTTGTAGTTGGCCACCACGATGCGCTGCTTGGTGATCAGGTTCTGCACATAGACCACCGGTTTCTTGGCTTCGAACGAAACATACGCAACCTTGGTGCCGTCCGGCGACCAGGCCGGCGAAATGATCGGTTCGTTGGAGCGCAGCGCGACCTGCGTGCCTTCGCCGTCGGAGTCGGCGACTTCCAGCCGGTATTCCTTGCCGGCCTTGATGATGTAGGCGATGCGGGTAGCGAAGGCGCCGCGCGCACCGATCAGTTTTTCATAGATGTCGTCGGCGATCTTGTGGGCGGTAACCCGCGTGTACTGTGGCGCGGCGGCCATCGCCAGGGCCGACAGCTGGGCCGATTTGACGGTGTCCATCAGACGATAGCGGACATCGAAACGGCCATCGGCCAGGCGCTGCACGCTGCCGACCACCAAGGCGTCGGCGCCGCGCGCTTTCCAGTCGCCCAGGTTGACCTGGGTCGCTTCGGAGATGACGTCGCCGGTATCGATGATCTTGAAAAATCCGCTGCGCGCCAGGTCGGCCTTGATGATGGCGGTCACCTGTTGCGGCGCCAGGTCTTCGTTGCTGAAACCGGCAATCGCGATCGGAATCTGGGTAGCGCCGACGCCGGAGGTTTCGATACGCAATTGAGCATTCACCGGAGCGCTGAATACCAGCGCGCTAAGCGCTAGCCCGATGACCGCGAATATCTGGTGCAGTTTGTTTTTCATGGCTTACTGATCTTTCGGTTTATGGGTTCCGATGAAGCTGGACGGTACAGAACCCGTTTTGTCTTTTGGATAAGGCGCCGATTTCTCAATCGCTCGTTTGACCGCCTCGTCGAAACCGGACACCCCCGACGGTTTCCTGAGGCGTACGCTTGCTACCGAACCGTCCGGTAGCAGTTGGACATCAAATTCCGCTGCCGGGTTTCCAGCCAGCCCTTCGGGCACATTAAAGATAATGTTCGACTTGATCTTGCTGGCGACCTTTTGCGCATAGCCGGGATCGCCGCGCGGCCCTTGCGACTGAGCCGCGGTGCCGGTGCTGTTGGCAGCGCCGTTGCCCACGGCCTGGCCCAGCATGCGCTTCATTTCATCGCTGCGACGCTTGGTTTCGGCGGCGGCCTCGGTTGCTGCCTGCTTCTTCTTGGCATCGGCTTCAGCCTTTTTGGCAGTATCCAGCTTCTGCTTTTCCTGTGCCGCGGCCTTGTCCTTGGCGGCTTTTTGCTCGGCTTCAGCCTTCAGCTTGTCCTTGAGCTCATCCTCGGCTTGCTGTTTTTGCAATTTCTTCTGCTTTTCCAGTTCTTCCTGGCGCTGGAGGTCCTTGCGTTCCTGTTCTTTGCGTTTCTTTTCCTGTTCCAGCGCGATTTCCGGGTCCGGCAATGGCGGCGCCACCACCTTCGGCGGCGTGGTTTCCTGGATCACCGGTTCCGGCTTCGGCTGTGGCGTCGGCTGCGGCACGGGTTCCGGCGGCGTCGGCGCGGCGTCCTTGATCTGCGGATCCCAGATTTCAGCCTCGACCGCTATCGGCTGCGTGCTTTGCCAGTGGATGCCGAACCAGAGGAAGGCAAACAGGGCGGCGTGCACCGCCGCTGCTAGCAAGATGGCGCGTATGCTGCCGGGTTCTTTTGGTACGGAATACGGGGAGTTGCCTGTCATAACCAGATCGTCACTTTGTCGCCAGTCCGACGCGGTTAATGCCAAGCATCTTGGCTTCCGAAATGACCTTGATCACTTCGTCGTATTTAATATCCTTGTCGGCCGAAATCATCACCGGCATGTCGGGTTTGTCGGCATGCAGGAGCTGCAGCTTTTGCTTCAAGCCGTTCCTGGACACGCTCTCGGCCTTGCTGGTGCCGCTTTTCTGGCCGTTGATGCGGATGCTGGTCAGGTCGCCGGGCTTGAGGGTGATCTCGATGTATTCGGTCGGCGGCGTCGCCGATTTCGCCGCATTCGGCAAATTGATCACGCTCGGGTTGGTCAGCGGCGCCGATACCATGAAAATCACCAGCAAAACCATCATCACGTCGATGTACGGAACGACGTTGATGTCCGCCTTGAATTTGCGGGTGCGGCCGCCGCGCATGGATGAGGAGCCGGACATTAGCGCGCCTGACGTTGCAAGATGTTGGAGAATTCTTCGATGAAGCTCTCGAAGCGGATGGCCAGGCGATCGACATCATGCGAGAAACGGTTATAGGCAACCACCGCCGGAATCGCAGCGAACAGGCCGATCGCAGTGGCGATCAAGGCTTCGGCGATGCCGGGCGCGACCGCCGCCAGCGTTGCCTGCTGGACGTTTGCCAGGCCGCGGAACGCATTCATGATGCCCCACACGGTGCCGAACAGGCCGACATACGGCGATACCGAACCGACCGAGGCGAGGAACGCCAGGTGCGATTCCAGCGCATCCATTTCCCGCTGGTAAGCCGCGCGCATGGCGCGCCGGGCGCCGTCCAGCATGGCGGCGGAATCGCCTGCGGCCTTGTGGCCGAGCGAAGCCTTGACCTTGTTGAACTCATCCATGCCGGCTTCGAAAATGCGTTCCAGCGCGCCGGTTTGTCCTGCGCCCTTGCGGCGGTTCGAGGTGGCGTCTTGGTACAGGGTGGCGAGGTTGCCGCCGGACCAGAATGCGCGTTCGAATTCCTCGGTCTGCGAACGGGCGCTGCGGATCGCGAACATCTTGCGGAAAATATAAGTCCAGCTCATCACGGAGACTGCCAGCAGCAGTGCCATGACCAGCTGTACTAATACTGAAGCATTGGTGATGAGGGTAATAAACGAAAGATCTTGGGTGACATTCATGGATAGCGGTCTTGAGGAATGGTCTTAGGTTTAAGTAAAAGACTTAAACGGTGAATTGTAATCGTAAAGTGCTTACCGCAAAATTAGCAATTGATGAAGAAATTGTTACCGGACGTTATCGCTGGCCCCGGGTTTATTGCAATGTTGCTCAGACCATGCCCGGCGCCGGAAGGTTCAAGGGTTGCCGCAGCGAACTATTTGGCTGAGTGCATTCAAGCAAGCTTTATGCCGCTGCCGGCACGGAATCAGCGGCGCCGGGCTTGATCTTGTGCAGCACCTGCTTTGGAATGGCTTGCGGCCGGAAGCTGCCGGCGTTTACGCAGGCCACGCTGATGCGGCCGGTGGCCAGCAAGGTTGGTCCATCCTCGCCGAGGCGCCAGGCTTGCTGGATGAAGTCGACGACTACGCGGCCGATGCGCTCGACCACCACGGTCAGCTGCAGCTCGTCGTCCAGCTTGGCCGGCGCATGATAGTCGACGCTGGTGCTTTTGACCACAAACATGACGCCGTCGGCCTGCTCCAGCGCGCGCTGGCCGACGCCGGCGGCGCGCAGCCATTCGGTGCGGGCGCGCTCGAAAAATTTCAGGTAGTTGGCATAAAACACTACGCCGCCGGTATCGGTGTCTTCGTAATAGACACGGATGCGCCAGCTGAAGTCTGGGTGCGGGGCGGGGGTCGGGTTGCTCATCGTCTGGCTTGCTTCTGTCGTAGAGGGGAATCAGGAGGGACGGGCTGCAGGCGGGAAGCGCGCTGCAGCCGTTTCGGCTTGGCCTGCGGCTCAGTTGCGCTTGATGCTCATGCCGGCGAAACCCTGGCAGGTCGGCATCATTTCGATGCGGTTGATGTTGATGTGGGGCGGCAGCGTCGCGACCCAGTAGGCGGTGTCGGCGATATCGCCTGGCGTCAGCGGCTGGGTGCCTTCATACACCTTGGCGGCCGCTTCGTCGTTGCCGCGGTAGCGCACGTTGGAGAATTCGGTGCCGCCGCACAAGCCCGGCGCGATATCGGTTGCGCGCACGCCGGTGCCGACCAGGTCGGCGCGCAGGTTCAGCGTGAACTGCTTGACGAAAGCCTTGGTAGCGCCATACACGTTGCCGCCCGGATAGGGATATTCGCCGGCGATGGAGCCGAGGTTGATGACGGTGCCGCGCCCGCGTTCCACCATGCCGGGCAATACCAGGCGGGTCATGGTCACCAGGCCCTTGCAATTGGTTTCGATCATGGTTTCCCATTCTTCCAGCGAGGCTTGCTGCGCCGATTCCACGCCCAGCGCCAGGCCGGCGTTGTTGACCAGCACGTCGATTTCCTGCCAATCCGGCGGCAGCGCCGCCAGCGCGCTGCTGATCGAAGCCTTGTCGGTGACGTCCATGACGATCGGCAGGACGGCTGCGCCCAGTTCAGCGGCCAGCTGGTCGAGCCGGTCCTTGCGGCGGCCGGTAGCGATGACCCGATGGCCGTTCTTGGTGAATTTACGTGCCATTTCGGCGCCGAAGCCAGCGGTTGCGCCGGTAATCAAGACAATCATGGTCAATGCTCCTGTCGTTGCGGTGTTGGTCCAGCCGGAAATTGTAGCCCAATTTGGCGGGCCGCCATTGCCTATCGCAGAACGGCGGCCCGGTATTGGCCTTGGTGCAGGCCGCACCAGAACGTGGCACAGGAACCGGCCCCGGTTTTGACCCGGCAAGATTGCCGCTGGTATCGATGCCCGGCGTTGCCGGGAAACGTGGTGTGGCACAAATATTGCTGAACAGCATTTTTCACTGCTGTCTACGATAAGGGTTATAAAACAATGAGACCTGGTTCCTCGAATCTGACCTGCGCGATTGCTGCGGCCGCAGCAACTTCCACCTTGCTGCTGGCGACAGCGACGGCCGCCGCGCAACAGCTGCCTGCCGGCGCCGATCCGGCCGCCGCGCCCGAAGTGAAAAAATCGGCGAAGCAGAGCGAGCAGATTGAAGCGGTGGTGGTGACGGCGCAAAAGCGCAAGGAAGACGCCAGCAAGGTGCCGCTCAGCATTTCGGTGATCAGCGGCGAGGAACTGCAAGCCGCCCACATCAACAACTTTGCCGACGTCACGCGGGCCATGCCGAATATCTCGTTCTCCGGCGCCAGCGGCGCGGGCGCCGGCCTCAGCAATATCGAAATCCGCGGCATCAGTTCGGCCGCCGGTTCAGCTACCGTCGGCGTCTATCTCGACGACGTTTCGATGACCACCCGCAACCTGTACAGCATGGGCAGTTCCGAACCGAAGTTCTTCGACATCGACCGCATCGAAGTGCTGCGCGGCCCGCAGGGAACGCTGTATGGCGCCAGTTCGATGGGCGGCACCATCAAGTTCATCAGCAACCAGCCCAACCTGAAGGAGCGCGAAGCCAGCGTCTATTCCGAAGTGTCGGGGACCAAGGGCGGCGGCACCAACTACACCGTCAATGGCGTCGTCAACCAGCCCCTGATCCCGGGCGAGCTGGCGCTGCGCATCGGCATCCAGACCGGCCATGAAAGCGGCTATATCGACCAGGTATCGCCAACCACAGGCAATGTGATCGCTTCCGGCATCAACTCCCAGGATTCAAGCGTGGTGAAACTGGCCATGAAATGGCAGCCGACCCGCAACCTGAGCATCACGCCCTCGGTGTTCTACCAGGAAGTCAATTCCAAGGATATCGATGCCTCCTACCTGGCCCTGCCCAAGAACCAGACCAGCAAGCTGGTGCGCGAACCGGGCAACGACCGCCTGCTGGTGCCCAGCCTGACCGTCAACTACGACATGGGCAAGGCTGACCTGGTGTCGGTTTCCAGCTTTTACCAGCGCACCTTCAACCGCACCCAGGACGGCACCACCGTCAACAACCTCGGTTCCGCGGTGCCGGACACGCCGCCCGGCCTGGCGGCCGCGATCGGCGCCTTGCCGTCGGCGGTGTACCTGCAGAACCAGGTGCGGCAGTTCTCGCAGGAATTCCGGGTCGCCTCCAAGCCGTATGACCAGAACGTGTCGCCTTTCACCTGGCTGGGCGGCGTCTATTACGCCAACCTGCACACCAATGTCACCGACAACGAGCCGATCTTCGGCCTGAACGCCACTTACGCCGCGTTCGGCGCCAATCCGGCCGATCCGGGCCAGCTCGGGATCGCTTTCCCGAACGATAATTCCTACTTCAGCGAGCGCCACTACCGCACCGAGCAGAAAGCGGTGTTCGGCGAGCTCAATTACTATTTCGTGCCGACCCTGCACGGCACCGTCGGCCTGCGTTACCTGCAAGCCACCGACAGCCTGAGCCGCAACGGCGACGATTACTGGAACGGCGGCCCGACCAGTTCATCGGTCAGCAGCAGTTCTTCCAAGCTCACGCCAAAGTTTTCGCTGATCTGGGAAGTCGATCCCAACAACACCGTGTACACCTCGGCCACCGAAGGATTCCGGCTGGGCGGCAATACCCGTCCGATCCCGGCCTCGCTGTGCGCCTCCGACTTCGCCAATCTCGGCATCACCGAGGCGCCGACTTCGTTCAAGTCCGACAAGCTGTGGAGCTATGAACTGGGCAACAAGTCGCGCCTGCTGGGCAACCGCCTGTCGGTCAACGCTTCCGTGTTCTATATCCAGTGGGACGGCCTGCAGCAGGATATCCAGCTGCCGGGCTGCGGCTTCGATTATGAAACCAATGTCGGCAAGGCCAAGAGCTACGGCGCCGAGTTCGAGATCAAGGGCAAGCCGACTTCCAACATCTTGCTCGGCCTGTCCGGCGGCTACACCAAGGCCACCCTGTCGTCCGACGTGCCGTCGCTGAAAGCGCACGCCGGCGATCCGATCCAGGGCGTGCCTAAATACAACGTGAGCCTGACCGGCCAGTACTCCTTCAACCTGCCGGGCGACTATTACGGCTTCGCCCGCGCCGCCGCGCACTGGACCGGCAGCAGCCACGGCACCCTGGTGGCTACCGACCCGGATTACCAGCGTCCGGCCTACAGCACCGTCGATGCTAGCGTCGGCGCCACCTATGACCGCTGGGAGCTGACCTTGTTTGTCAAGAATTTAACCAACAGCGACAAGGTGATCCAGCGTCCGAACGTGCAATCGGTATCGGAAGGCTACCGGGTCGCGCCGCGCACCATAGGCGTCAGCCTGGCGGGCAAGATATAAGCGTTCGTAATTGTTGTCATTTTAGTAAATTCCACGTAAGAGCCGTCCTCCGGGGCGGCTTTTTTTATTCCGCTTCAAGGCCTGCGCCCAATCTTGCCCAAACCAGGTGCTTCGCTTACAATAGCCGCACCATTTCGTCTCACGTGACTGGCGAAAAAACCGGACCGCGCGGATTCATAAGATCGCGGCGGCTTCGGCAAAAGGTGGGCATCCACCGGGAAGCGTGAGATTTCATCCGCCGTGCGCCTGGGCAGCCCTAATGGAAAGTACGACTGAGGCTGCCGCATTTCCCCTTATCCTGGCCCTCATTCGATTTAGGCACACCCTTATCGATTGGAGTATCACATGTTCGAAAAAAACCATACCATCGCCAATGTCGATCCGGAATTGTGGAGCGCCATCCAGAAAGAAAACCACCGCCAGCAAGAACACATCGAGCTGATCGCGTCGGAAAACTACACTTCGCCTGCCGTCATGGAAGCGCAGGGCACCCAGCTGACCAACAAGTACGCTGAAGGTTATCCAGGCAAGCGCTACTACGGCGGCTGCGAATTCGTCGACATCGCCGAGCAGCTGGCGATCGACCGCGTCAAGGAACTGTTCGGCGCCGAAGCCGCCAACGTCCAGCCTAACTCCGGCTCGCAAGCCAACCAGGGCGTATTCTTCGCCATGCTGAAACCAGGCGACACCATCATGGGCATGTCGCTGGCGGAAGGCGGCCACCTGACCCATGGCATGGCATTGAACATGTCCGGCAAGTGGTTCAACGTGGTGTCCTACGGCTTGAACGAAAAAGAAGAAATCGACTACGAAGCATTCGAGCGCCTGGCGCACGAAAAGAAGCCGAAGCTAATCATTGCCGGCGCTTCGGCCTATGCGCTGCGCATCGATTTCGAGCGCATGTCCAAGGTTGCCAAGGCAGTCGGCGCTTATTTCATGGTCGACATGGCGCATTACGCCGGCCTGATCGCTGCGGGCGAATACCCGAACCCGGTGCCGCATGCCGACTTTGTGACTTCGACCACCCACAAATCCCTGCGCGGCCCGCGCGGCGGCATCATCCTGATGAAGGCCGAATTCGAGAAAGCCATCAACTCGGCGATTTTCCCAGGCATCCAGGGCGGTCCGCTGATGCACGTCATCGCCGGCAAGGCAGTGGCGTTCAAGGAAGCGCTGACGCCGGAATTCAAGGCTTACCAGCAGCAGGTCGTGAAGAATGCCGACGCTTTGGCGAAAGCACTGATCGCGCGCGGCCTGCGCATCGTTTCCGGCCGTACCGAATCGCACGTGATGCTGGTCGACCTGCGCGCCAAGAAGATCACCGGCAAGGAAGCCGAAGCGATCCTGGGCGCGGCGCACATGACTTGCAACAAGAACGCCATTCCTAACGATCCGGAAAAGCCGTTCGTCACTTCCGGCATCCGTGTCGGCAGCCCGGCGTTCACTACCCGCGGTTTCAAGGAAGCGGAAGCGACCAAGGTCGGCAACCTGATCGCCGACGTGCTCGACAATCCGCATGACGCAGCGACCATCGAACGGGTCAAGGCCGAAGTCAAGAAACTGACCGACGCTTTCCCGGTATATGCAGCTTGATGCTTGAACACCGGTTGCCGATGCGCTGCAGAGCCTGTCGGTAATCGGCTAGTGTCCTGAGTCAGAGGTTCGTTGAATAAGAAAAGTGATGCAATCGGCGCCAGGCTAGGCGCAAAACGGAGCAAGGGTGTGGCTCCTTGCGAGTATTTGCAACGACGCATGGCGCCGATTGCATCGCTTTTCTTCAATGAATTTCTGACTCAGGGCACTGGAGCCATGGGCCCGGCGCAGCTTGAACCCTGCACGGGCCCATGCTCCATGTAACGCCGGTTTGTTTCAAATCGGCACATGGCCGCAAAAAGGAATAATGTAGAGATGGAACTGCCGACACAGCCTGTTGCAATCACTTTCGGATTACCGCCATCATGAAATGTCCATTCTGCCAGCATGAAGAAACCCAGGTGCTCGACACGCGGGTGTCGGAAGAGGGCGACTCGATTCGCCGCCGGCGCCGTTGCATGCAATGCGACAAACGTTTCACCACCTTCGAGCGGATAGAACTGGCGATGCCGGTGATCGTCAAGAAGAACGGCAGCCGCACCGATTTCGATCCGCTCAAGCTGCGCGCCAGCCTGATGCTGGCCCTGCGCAAGCGGCCGGTGTCGGTCGAGGCGCTGGACGAGGCCCTGCAGCGGATCAAGGAAAAACTGCTGTCGAGCGGCGAGCGCGAAGTGCTGTCCGGCCATGTCGGCGAGCTGGTGATGCGCGAACTCAAGCGCCTGGACAAGATTGCGTATATCCGTTTCGCCTCGGTCTACAAGAGTTTTGAGGATGTGGCGGAATTCCAGAACATGATCGAAGAATTCTCCGGGCCGCCAAGCCGCAGGAAATGAATCATGCAGGAAGTCATTTCTTAAATACGCTAGCGCCGGCCTGTCCGGCGCTATTTTTTTGTCAGAATGATTGATGAAAATGAAATGAATACTGCCTAGCCAGGAGCGCCTTATGCATTTGCTGCGAACGTCCATGCGCGTGATTGCGCCCGATGCGGGCCTGACCCTGATCGAAGCCATGATCGCGCTGGCAATCGCCGGCATCTTGCTGAGCCTGGCGGCGCCAGCCATGCGAGGGTTCCTGGTCCAGAACCGGCTGGCCGCAGACACCAGCCAGCTGGTTGCCGCGCTGACGCTGGCGCGCAGCGAAGCCATCCAGCGCGGCCGCGGGGTGCAGGTGTGCCGCAGCATAGACGCCGACACAGCCGCCGCCGCATGCAGTGCGGCCGCTACGGCCAAGCGCGCCGCCGACGACTGGGGCGCCGGCTGGCTGGTGCTGGTGGCCGACAGCGGCCAGATCCTGTCGCGGCAGGGGGCGCTGGATGACAGCAGCCAGGTCGCCGCCACCAGGAAAACGATCACCTATCACAGCGGCGGCAACGCCAGCAGCAGTTTCGCCAAGCTGGCCGTCAGCCACAACGGCGAGTTCGCGCGCACGGTATGCATCTCCAGCACCGGCCGCATCAGCGTAAAACCTGACACCGCCGAATGCTGAACCCTGCATCCATCGGCAACAGGCAAGCTGGACTTTCGATGGTGGAATTGCTGGTGGCGCTGGCGATTGCTTCCGGTTTGCTGCTGCTGTGCACGACGCTTTATCTCGGCAGCAAAGCCAGCTTCCGCTTGAACGAGGATAAACGGCGGTTGTACCAGGACGGCAATGACGCCATGATCCTGATGGAAAGGGATCTGCGGCAGGCAGGGTTTGGCAACCTGGCCAGCGCCGCGCCCGGGACCACGCCCATCACCGATTTCATCCTGGCCGACGGCGCGCCGGCCCAGGGGCTGCGCGGCTGCGAGCATGGTTTCGTCAAGCCGCTGGGGCCCGGAGGCAAGGATTTCTCCTGCAGCACGGCGCCCGGGATGGCCGCTTTCGAAGTCCGCTACCGGACGGATGACTACCCCGATCCGGCCAGCGGCGCCGGCGTCGATTGCCATGGCGCGGGAGTGGCGTCGAATGCTGTGCCGCCAGGCCATCCGGCGTACATGCTGGCGCCGTCCGTCACCATCGCCAGCAATCATTATTTTGCTGCGGTGCACGCCGGCAGCGGCGCCAGCTCGCTTTATTGCCAGGGCAACGGCAGCAACAACGCGCAGCCGATCGTCAATAATGTCGAGGACATGAGGCTGACATACGGCGTGGCGGCAGTTGGCGACACGACGCCGCGCCAGTTCTTGAACGCAACCCAAGTGACGGCCTTGTCTGACGACCAGCTGCAGAACTGGGAGCGGGTCGTCAGCGTTAGCCTGTGCCTGCAGTTGCATGGAGAAATCCAGCTGGCCACCGGCCCGCAGCGCTACGTCGACTGCAGCGGTACGGCCAGGCTGGCAGGCGACCGCCGCTTGCGGGCGGTATTCAAACGGGTGGTTACCTTGCGCAACCGCGCCGCGGCGAGCCTGGCGCCGCCTTGAAGCCGGCAATACCCGGCATCGCATTTTAATTAACGATGGCGGCGGCATATTTTTGTACAATCAACGCATCTCTCCTTTCTCACGGCTTTCACATGATTTCCAGGTTTTTTCCATGAGCACGGCTGAACAGTTGATGTCGCAAGCCTTGCGGCTCGCCGAAAACGGCCTGCTGTCGAGCGCGCCGAATCCCGCCGTCGGCTGCGTGATCGTCAAGGACGGCCAGGTCATCGGCAGCGGGTTCACCCAGCCGCCGGGCGGCAACCACGCCGAGATCCAGGCGCTGCAGGATGCCGCCGCCAAGGGCCACGATGTGCGCGGCGCCACCGTCTACGTCACGCTCGAGCCTTGCAGTCATTTCGGCCGCACGCCGCCTTGCGCCGATGCCTTGGTGCAGGCCGGCGTAGCCAAGGTAGTTGCGGCCATAGGCGATCCCAATCCGCTGGTGGCGGGGCAGGGCATGGCGCGCCTGCAGGCGGCAGGGATCGCGGTCGAATCGGGCGTCCTGGCGGCGCAGGCGCGCGAGTTAAATATCGGGTTCTTCACGCGCATGCAGACCGGCAAGCCCTGGGTCAGGCTGAAAGTGGCCGCCAGCCTGGACGGCAAGACCGCGCTGCATAACGGCCTGAGCCAGTGGATCACCTCGCAGGCGGCGCGCGACGACGGCCATATGTGGCGCGCCCGCGCCGGCGCCATCCTGACCGGCATCGGCACCGTGAAAGAAGACAATCCGCAGCTGACGGTGCGCACCGTGCCGCCGGTGTCGCGGCAGCCGCTGCGGGTGATCGTCGACAGCAAGCTGAGCATCAGCCCGGACGCAAAAATCCTGGCGGGCGGCGGCAACCTGGTGTTCAGCGCTGCCGCCAATCCGGAAAAACAGGCTTTGCTGGAACAGCAGGGCGCTGAAGTGGTGGTGCTGCCGAACGCCGCTGGCAAGGTCGATTTGCCGCAAGTCATGCGCGAACTCGGCAAGCGCCAGATCAATGAACTGCATGTCGAAGCCGGCTCCAAGCTGAATGCCTCGCTGATCCGCGAACATTGCGTCGACGAATTGCTGGTCTACCTGGCGCCCTCGATCCTGGGCGACGGCCGCGGCATGTTCAGCCTGCCGGCGCTGGAAAACCTCGACGACAAGCTAAGCCTGAAATTTCATGAAATCAAGCAGATAGGCGAGGATTTGCGTATCCTTGCACGATTCCGTTAATTTTTCATATTGCCATCATGTTCACTGGTATCGTCGCCGCCGTCGGCAAAATCACTTCCGTCAAACCGCTGGGTTCCAGCACCGATGATGGGGTCCGGCTCCAGATCGACGCCGGCGCCCTGTCGCTGGCCGATGTCGCGCTGGGCGATTCGATTTCTCTCAACGGCGCCTGCATGACCGTGGTCGAGAAGAGCACCGGCAGCTTTGAAGTCGACGTTTCGCGCGAAAGCCTTAATCGCACCGTCGGCCTCGACGCCACCGGCGAAGTGAACCTGGAAAAGGCCCTGACCCTGGCCGACCGCCTGGGCGGCCACCTGGTGTCGGGCCATGTCGACGGCCTCGGGCTGGTGCAGAAATTCGAGCCGGTGGGCGAGTCCTGGGAGCTGGTGATCAAGGCTGCGCGCGATCTTGCCAAATATTTTGCCTACAAGGGCTCGGTGGTGGTCAACGGCGTCTCGCTGACGGTCAACCGGGTCGACGATGTGGCCGATGGCTGCCTGTTTTCGATCAACCTGATTCCGCACACGATTGAGGTGACGTCGCTGAAACATCTGCAGGTCGGCAAGCAGGTCAACCTGGAAGTGGACCTGATCGCACGCTATGTGGAACGCATGCTGAGCGTCGACCAGGGTGCGGCTTCTTAAAGCATCCCGGAATGCGCCCATGAAAAAAGCTATCGCACCGCAGCTGTTGCTGCTGCTGATTGCGCTGGTTGCATGGTTTTCCATCGCCGCGCAATTTTCCATTTCGATCCCGATCCTGGTGGCCAAGGGCATGACCTACGGCGAGGCCGTCTGGCGCATGTTCGGCTACCTGACCATCCTTACCAATGTCCTGCTGGCGGTGTGCTGCACGCTGCTGCTGCTTCAGCCTGATTCCGCGTCCGGCCGGTTTTTCTCACGGCCCGGGGTGCTCACCGCGATGGCCCTGTACATCATCTTTGTCGGCCTTGGCTACAACCTCCTGCTGCGCAACCATGCGCCGTTTACCGGCCTGCACAGGCTGTCGGACGAGGGTTTGCATACCGTGGTGCCGTTGCTGTTCGTGTCGTACTGGCTGCTGTTCGCGGTCAAGAGCGGCCTGCAGGCAAAAGACAGCCTGCTGTGGCTGATCTACCCGCTGGCTTATTTCGTGATGGCAATGGTGCGCGGCAGCTTGTCGGGTTTTTATCCCTATCCGTTCCTGAATGTCGTCCAGCTCGGTTATCCGCGGGTGATGGCCAATGCCGCCATGCTATTGGTGGGATTTTTCCTGATTGCAATGGCCCTGGTTGCGATTGCCCGTTACAAGCGCCAGGACTTGGCGATCGATTAAGCCCGGGTGTACGAAAAAAGCCACAGTTCATATACAGCGATACATGTTGTTACAGGCCTTACGACTTGTACGTAGCGCCACCTTCAAAAATTAGGTTAAATATAGTCATGTTTAACTCAAAGCCATCGAGAATTGCCATGAAAAACCCCATGCGCGTTGCTCTGTTCGGAATGCTTGCTGTCGGCATGTTCGCGGCGGCCCCGGCGTTTGCCGGAGCACATTGGTCGGTGAATATCGGTGTGCCTGGCCCCGCCTACTATGCCCCGCCGCCGGTCTACTATGCCCCGCCGCCAGTCTATTACGCACCGCCGCCGCCCGTGTATGTGCGGCCGCCTCCGGTCGTGGTGTATGGCGCCCCTGGCTACTATCCGCCGGCTTATTACGGCCGTCCGGGATACTGGCGCGGTGGCCGCGGCTGGCATGACCATTACTGGCATGACCGCGGCTGGCGCCGTTGATTAGAATCAGGTCACGCTGCCGGTCGGCAGCGTGACTAAAAACAGACACGCTACAATTTACTGTATGCATATACAGTAGTTATGGTACAGTGCAATTCCCTTCAACGAGATTGGAATTGCTGCCATGACGAACTTGGACATTACCTCCGGCTCCCGCTTTGGTATGGAGTCTACCCCTTCCTCAATCCTGATGCGCTTCGGCAAGCGTGAGCTGTTCATCTGCCGCGATTTCTACAAGCGCCTCTATCGAAGCAACCCCGTGGTCGAATGCAACGCCGGCATCCAGGCTGGCCATCTCGAAATATTGCTGTTTCGCAAATGGCTGGTAGTCATGTCGAAAGCGCACTGAAGCGATTGCCGCATTTTCCCGATTGTTTCCCGATTGCATATTTTGCGTAATTGAAACAAATGTTCTAGCCCGCCACATGGCGTGATTCTCCCGCAGCTGTTAAATTTGTTGCCGTTGGCTTGTCCAGGCACATAAATATAACCAGAGCGGGAGATGCACAGTGAGCGATGAGTTCGACTTCGTGGTGATAGGCGGCGGTTCGGCCGGCAGTGTCATGGCAGGCCGCCTGACGGAAGATCCTGAAATATCGGTATGCCTGCTGGAAGCCGGCGGCAGCGGCGACAGCTGGGTGGTGAAGATGCCGGTCGGCGCGGTTGCCATGGTGCCGACCCGGATCAACAACTGGGCGTTCGAGACCGTGCCGCAAGCCGGCCTCGACGGCCGCCGCGGTTACCAGCCGCGCGGCAAGGCGCTGGGCGGATCGTCGGCCATCAACGCCATGGTCTATGTCCGCGGCCATCGTTCCGATTACGATCATTGGGCCCAGCTCGGCAATAGCGGCTGGTCGTTCGACGATGTGCTGCCCTATTTCAAGAAATCAGAGCATAACGAACAGTTTGCCAACGCCTGGCACGGCCAGGACGGGCCTTTATGGGTCAGCGGCCTGCGCAGCGACAACCTGATCCAGCAGCACTACCTGGAAGCCGCGCGCCAGGCCGGTTATCCGCTGAGCGCGGATTTCAACGCCGAGCAGCAAGAAGGTCTCGGCATTTACCAGGTCACGCAGAAAAACGGCGAACGCTGGAGCGCCGCGCGCGCTTACCTGATGCCGCACCTGGGACAGCGCAGCAACCTTAGGGTGGAGACCGGCGCCTATGCCGAACGCCTCGTCATCGAGCAGGGACGGGCGGTCGGCGTTGAAGTCCGGCAGGGCGGCACGTTGCGTGTGCTGCGCGCTAGGCGCGAAGTGATCCTGGCTGCCGGCGCTTTCCAGTCGCCCCAGCTGCTGATGCTGTCAGGCATCGGCGACGGCACCGAACTGCGCAAGCTGGGCATCCATGTGCAGCACCACTTGCCGGGCGTCGGCAAGAACCTGCAGGATCATCCCGACTTTGTGTTTTGCCATCAGTCCGACAGCCTGGACACCTTCGGCATTTCCGCCGGCGGCGCGCTGCGCATGTTCAAGGAGCTGCAGCGCTACCGCAAGGAAAGGCGCGGCATGTTGAGCAGCAATGTCGCCGAATGCGGCGGTTTTTTAAAGACCCGGCCGGATTTGCCGGCGCCGGACCTGCAATTGCATTTTGTCGTCGGCTGCCTGGAAAACCATGCCCGCAAGCTGCGCTGGGGACACGGCTTCTCCTGCCATGTCTGCCTGTTGCGGCCGAAAAGCGTAGGACACGTCAGCCTGCGCAACACCAATCCGCAGGACGCGCCGCTGATCGATCCCAAGTTCCTGGACCATCGGCAAGACCTGGAAGACATGGTGGCCGGCTTCAAGGCCACCCGCAAACTGCTTGAAGCGCCGGCGCTGGCCGCCTACAGCACGCGCGACATACGCACCGCAGGCGTGCAGTCGGACGAACAGATACGCGCCATCCTCAGGCAGCACGTCGATACGGTCTACCACCCTGTGGGCACCTGCAAGATGGGCGTCGACCAGGCCGCCGTGGTGGATCCGACCTTGCGGGTGCGCGGCATCCAGGGCCTGCGGGTGGTCGATGCCTCCATCATGCCGACCCTGATCGGCGGCAATACCAATGCCCCCACCATCATGATCGCCGAGAAAGCGGTGGATTTCATACGGCAAGGGCGATGACGGCAAAGGCGCCGGCAGCGACGAATATCGCTGCCGCTACGCGAAAACAGCCTGACAAGGCAAGCGGCATATGCGCCTGTTGGCGCAAAACAACGCTATGTTGCGGCGCATGATGACGGTTAAAGTTTTTTGGCTCAGTATCGCTTCACGCAAAAAAGAGTCCATCTCTCTAGAGGTGAGGAGACAGGGAAAGCCCGCATCGTTAAAGATAGCGGGCTTTTTATATGGTGGAGCCGGTTCGGCGGCGAGAGTGATATTCACGAACCTTATATAAGGAATCAGAAATAACAATTGGCAATAAGTCCCCCGTTTTTATATGCTGCGATGCATCAACACAGTCTATCTAACCGGAGCCCTGCCATGACTTTCGTTCAAACCCTGCCTTTAATCGCCGTTGTCGCCGCCTTTGCCCTGCGTTTCTACCTGTCGAAAAAAATCGGCAACAACCAGAAGTAATTCCCGGCCGGCAGCCCGGCTGCCCAGCCGGACGCGTTTATCCCGGCACAACCGCGGTCCGCATCACCGGATACAGGTTAAAGCGCTCATCCCAGGAAGAATGACGGCGCGCGAAGAACTCCAGCCGCGCTGCCGGATCTTTGGCAAACGCCGGATCGTCGGCCAGTTTCTGCTTGAACTCGGCCGCCAGCGCCGGATCCGCCGCCAGCTGTTCGCGCGCGACATCTTCCGCCACATACGCTTCCATATACTCCTTCTTCTCGAAGGCATTGTTGAAACGGCCCCAAGCCGCCAGCGAGTCGGGCGCCTGCGGTTCCAGCAAAGCCATCACCAGCCGCGCCTTGGCCTGGGCTATCGGCACGAACAGGGCGCCGGCGCCGAGGTCGCGCGTTTCGCTGTGCCAGGCGCCTTGCAACTTGAGCAACTGGTGGCTTTCCATCGGTTGCGCATCGAAGGCGGTCTTGGTGGCGCGGAAAGTTTCCAGCGTTACCCGGTTCAGCGCCGCCGGCAGCACGCGGAAAGCAATGCCGTGCTGCTGCAGCTTTTGCCCGACCCAGGCAGCGTGCGCCGCCGGCACCAGGTAACCGGCCTGCGGCGCGTTGACGCTCAGGTCCGGCTGCAGGTCGTCGCGCACCGTCACATTCCAGATCTGCGGCTTGCTTTCGTCGTAGCGTGTCATCAGCGCGCCCGAAATATCCGACTGGGTGCGCGTATATTCATAACCGCGGAACGCCACCGGACGGGTCTTTTCGCTCGCCTCGTAAGTCAGCGCAACCGGCTGGCCGCCCAGCTTGGCGGCGCGCAGGTCGGCCTGCTGCGCATTCTTCAGCCAGGCGTCGCCGTGCGCGGCGACCTGCGCCATGATCGAGACAATGGTGTTGTGCGTGATGCGCACCCGGGTCGGATAATCTTTCCAGGAATGGGTTTCCACCAGCATCCCGAAGCGGTTGCGCAGATGGAAATAGCCGGTTGAAAAGCGCGGCGGCGAGACGCCGTCGACAAAGCCTGAACTAGGATCGTCGTCGACCTTGAACGACATGTAGAACGGCAGCGGCAGCGAACCCTGCCTGCTCAAATCGCTGATGACAGCGTCACGCAGAGCCTCGCCATCCTTGCGCTGGGCGAGGTCGCTGGCGTGCACCGGCTCGACCTGGATCGAAACGTCGTGCTCGAACTTGGCGCCGTCGGTGACGTGCAGGTCGATATACGCCAGCGGATCCCAGCGGTTGACCAGCTGCAGCATGGCTTGCATTTCCGGTGCGTCGGCTTTCGCGTAGTCGCGGTTCAGGTTGAAGTTCTGGCCGGTGGTGCGCCAGCCCATTTCTTCCGGGCCGCGCTGGTTCGGACGGTTCCAGCGGCCAAAGCGCTCATGGCCGTCGATATTGAACACCGGCACGAAGACCAGCACCTGTTTGTCCAGCACGCTATTGGCGGAGGTATCCTGCAGCGCTTCACGCAAGGCCAGGAAACCGGCGTCCTTGCCATCGATCTCGCCGGCGTGGATGCCGCCCTGTATCAGCAGCACCGGCAGGTTGCGCTTGTGCGCGGCTTCCGCGGTCAAGGCGCCGCTGCGCGAGGCGATCAGCGCCAGCATCGGCCGCCCTTCCGGCGTACGGCCGAACTCGGTGCAGCGCACCTGCTTCGGATAGGCTTTCTGGAAAGCGGCGCAGAGCGCGATGACTTCTTCGTAGCGGCCGGTTTTCTGGAAACCGGAACGCTCGGCGACCGTGCTCAGGGCAGGGTCGGCGGCGTGGGCGAAGGGAGTGGCGGAGAGGGTAAGCAGGGCGGACAGCACGGCAGAACGCAGCATGAATCAAGCTCCAACGGTTAGGTGACGGACAACAAAATGATGGAGGGATTCTAGCGCGCCTGCCGGAATATTGCTTAATGGCATTGAGTTGTTTGCCTGTTACCGCCCCCGGCCGCATGCCGCCAATACGCCCGCAGATAAACCTCCATCGCTTCATCGCTGACGCTAGCTGGATCCTCGCAGGCTGATGGTGAAGTTAGCGGGAAAAAAGAGCGTTGATTTCGCCTGCCGCAAGCATGCCGTCGCCCATGGCGCCGAAGCTGCCCTGGCCGAGCGCCTCGCCGGCGATCCGGTGCAGCAGGCCAAGCGCCGACTGCATGGGGCCGCAGCCAACACTGATGCGCCGCACGCCGGCCTGCCTGAACACATCGACCGCGGGCGCGCCGGCATAACCGGCGTAGATATTCACCGGCAGAGGGATTGTTTGCGTGAAGCGGGCGATCTCTTCGATGCGCGCCAGGCCCGGCACGAAGATGCCGTCGGCGCCGGCCGCCGCATACATCTGCGCGCGCCGCACCGTGTCTTCATAACGCGCAACTGGGTCATCGTTGGCGACAAAATAGGTGTCGCTGCGGGCATTGATGAACAGCCGCGCATCCATCTGCGCCAGCATCTTGCGCAGCGCGCCTATGCGCTCGCACAGGATTTCCGGCGGCGCCAGCTGGCGCGTGCCGGGCAGTACGCCGTCTTCGATGTTGATGCCGGCCACGCCCATCCCTGCCAATGCTCGTACTACATCGCACACTTCCTCGGTGCTGCGGCCGAAACCGCGCTCGATATCGACGCTCACCGGCACGCCGGCGACCCGGCAGATGCGGGCGCAAGCAGCCAGCAGTTCAGCCGCAGGCATCTGCTCGCCGTCGGCATAACCGGCGGCCCAGGCCATGCCGGCGCTGGTGGTGCCGATAGCGGGGGCGCCGGCGCGTTCGAGGATGCGGGCGCTGACGGCGTCCCAGGCGTTCAATAAAGTCAGCGGCGCAGGGCCGAGGTGCAGCTGGTGAAAGGTGTTTGCATGCTGTTGGGCGGCGCTCGATTGCATGGTTTTCTCCATTTGATTACGTTGTAGAATGACATCGAGTTTAAGAGCAATGCTGCTTCAAAACTTGGAAAAAACTGCTGTTCTCAACCCGCGGCGCAAAATCAACCATCCAGATTGCAAATCCAGCAATGAAAACTTTGCTTTTACCTTCAGGCGTCGCCATCCCGGCATTGGGACAGGGAACCTGGTACATGGGAGAAGACCCGGCGCAGAAAAAGCGTGAAGTCGACGCGCTGCGGCTAGGCATCGACCTCGGCATGACGCTGGTCGACACCGCCGAGATGTATGCCGACGGCGGCGCCGAGAAAGTCGTGGGCGAGGCCATTGCCGGACACCGCGACGAGGTCTTCCTGGTCAGCAAGGTCTATCCGCACAACGCCGGCAGGCGCAGCATGCAGGCCGCCTGCGAACGCAGCCTGAAGCGCCTCGGCAGCGGCCATATCGATCTCTACCTGCTGCACTGGCCCGGTTCGGTGCCGCTGGCGGAAACGCTGGAAGCGTTCGAGTCGCTCAAGAAGGCCGGAAAAATACGCGATTTCGGCGTCAGCAATTTCGACCGGGACGGCATGCAGGAAGCGAGCGAATTGCCCGGCGGCGCAGAGGTCGCGGTCAACCAGGTGCTGTACAACCTGAAGCGGCGCGGCGTCGAATGGGACTTGCTGCCGTGGTGCCGCGAGCGTGCGATACCGGTGATGGCGTATTCGCCGCTGGAGTCTTCCGCCAACGAACAGCGGCGCCTGCTCGGCAACCCGCAGCTGCTGGCAGTCGCGGCAAGGCATGCAGCCAGCCCGGCGCAGATCGCGCTGGCATGGCTGCTGCAGCAAGAGCAGGTGATCGTCATTCCCAAGGCAGTCGCTCCGGCGCATGTACGCGAGAACCGCGCGGCGCTTGATATCGTGCTCACGGCGCAAGACCTGGCTGAGCTTGACCAGGCATTCCCGCCGCCGCGGCATGGCAGTGCGCTGGAGATGAGATAGGCGGAGATAAGCGTTTTTTTAAAAACCACTGAGAGGCACACCCGATGTCATTCCAGAACTACTGGCTTTTCCTGCCCGCCTGTTTCGCGCTGAACATGGCGTTCGGTCCGAACAACGTGCTGTCGTTGTCGAATGGTGCGCGCGACGGCATGCGTTATTCGATCCTTGCAGCGTTTGGCAGGCTGCTGGCGTTTGCGGCCATGATCGCCATTTCCGGCCTCGGGCTGGGCGCGTTGCTGCTGGCGTCGGAAACGCTGTTCACGCTGCTGAAATTCGGCGGCGCGGCTTACCTGGTCTGGCTCGGCATCAAGCTGTTCCGCGCCGCGCCGGTCGCGCTGGCAGGCGCGGCCGATCAAACCAAGGCGCGCCTGGAAACCCCGGCTGACAAGCTGCGCCGGCTCGCCAGGCAAGAGTTCCTGGTAGCGGCGGGCAACCCGAAAGCGATCCTCATCTTTACCGCATTCTTCCCGCAGTTTGTCGACCGCTCGGCCTACGCCGCCAGCTTCGTCGTGCTCGGCGCAACATTCCTGATGCTTGAACTGATCGCGATCGCCATCTACGCCGCCATCGGCGCCAGGCTTGGAACCTTTACCGGCGCCGCCGGACGCTTCCGCTGGTTCAACCGCGCCAGCGGCACGCTGATGATCGGCTTCGGCTTGCTGCTGGCGTTCCTGCGGCGTCCTGCCAGCTGAGGTTGGCACCGGTCCTCCATGGCATCGCGGCGGCAAGAGTCATCTGGGGTCAGAGTCAACTTTCGCAGCGTTTCATCGCGAAACTTGACTCTGACCCCAGATGACGGATTCGGAGAAAGACAGAGCGCACACGCGGTTTTGTTTTTTTTAACGATGAGGCAAGTACTCCGTGGCCCGCTAAATGGGGTCAGAGTGAAGTTTCTGCAAAAAGCGCGCAGAAAGTTCACTCTGACCCCAGTTAGCTGCGTCTGTCATTCTGTTCCATAGCACTACCCTTGAAGGAAGTACTACATGGATAAAACGAAGGCTGTCCCCGCAACGTTCGACATGACGGCGAATGCGCCGAGGATCATCCGGCAGCTGTTCGAGCATGCCGGCATCCAGCTCAACGGCGACCAGCCGTGGGACATGCAGATCCATGATCCGGTGTTCTTCCAGAAGATGTTCACCAAATGGGAGCTTGGCATTGGCGAGTCCTACATGGATGGCGACTGGGATTGCGACAGGCTCGACGAATTCTTCTTCCGGGTCACCAGCCACGACCTTGAGCAGACAGTGGTCGGCCCCGCGAAGATTGGTTTTTTCCTGGAAATCCTGCGCCAGAATTTTTTCAACCTGCAAACCAAGGGCCGCGCTTTCCAGGTCGGCGAGCAGCACTACGATATCGGCAACGACCTGTTCGAAAACATGCTCGATCCGTACATGATGTATTCCTGCGCGTATTGGCCGCGCGCCGCCAACCTGGAAGAAGCGCAGCAGCACAAGCTGGAGCTGATCTGCCGCAAGCTGGAGCTCAAGCCCGGCGAACGCCTGCTGGATATCGGCTGCGGCTGGGGCGGCCTGGCCCGTTATGCAGCCGAACGCTATCAGGTCGAAGTGACCGGCATCACGATTTCCAAGGAACAGCAAAAACTCGCGCAAGCGCGCTGCGCCGGCCTTCCCGTCACCATTGAATTGACCGACTACCGGCAGCTCAGCGGGCAATACGACAAGATTGTTTCAGTCGGCATGTTCGAGCATGTCGGCGCCAAGAATTATGCCGAGTACTTCGATGTCGCCGGAAAACTGCTGGCGCCCGAGGGTTTGTTCCTGCTGCACACCATCGGCAACTACGTCACCGAAAAGAAGCGCGACGTCTGGCTCGACAAGTATATTTTCCCGAACGGCCACCTGCCTTCGGCGAAGGAAATCACGCAAGTGCTGGAAGGGCGTTTCCTGATCGAAGACTGGCATAACTTCGGCCGCGACTACGACCTGACCCTGATGGCCTGGTGGGACAATTTCGAGCGCGCCTGGCCGCGCCTGTCGGAAAAATACGACCAGCGCTTTTACCGCATGTGGAAATATTTCATCCTCTCTTCGGCAGGCTTTTTCCGCTCGGGCCAAGGCCAGCTGTGGCAGCTGGTGTTAAGCAAGCGCGGGCGCAGTGCCCCCTATCGTTCGATACGATAGGGAGCAGGAAGAGAGTAGCGTGGGCAAGGATTCTTGCCCACGCGGTACCGAGCTGGATTCCTGCGGGTGCAACTGCCCACCCTGCTCAGAACTTGTAATTCACGCCCGCCGACACGCCTTGCAGTCGTCCTCCCGCATAACAGTTCGGCGCACCCGCCGCAATCGTCTGGCCGTCATGGCAATCGGTCGTCACGCCGCGTCCGCCCGCCCCCAGGTCATAGTGGGCCAGGGCGTGGTTGGCGGTCACCGCATAGTTGGCATACCAGGTGGTCTGCTTGTCGATCTTGTGTTTATACGCCACGGTGTACATGTTGGCGGCATTGTCCGGGCTGATGGTGCCGATGCCGTCGGCCGCGCTGGTGTTATGCTGGCCCGGGTCGCCAGGCGTGGCGTTAGCGTGGGCCCAGCCGACCGAGAGGCTGTCGTCCGGTGTCAGTTCCTGCGTCAGCGCCAGCCAGTAACCGTTGCGCGAGCGCTCGTTCTGCTCGTTCAGGTAGGCCGGGATATTCCTGCGCATCACCTCGTAGATGGCGCTCACCGTGGTCTTGGTCGGGAAGGCGTACTGGGCGCCGATCTTGTACGCGTATTCATTGCCGACATCGTTCGGATCCAATCCTATCGGGCTGGCCAGCGCCTGTGGCGTACCGGCCACATCGCCGGTGCGGTTGACCCTGGAATGCAGTTCATAGGCGCCGGTCACGTACAGCGGTCCGTTTTCATAGGCGACGTTGGCGCTGTAGGCGGTGCCGTAGCTGCCGTCGACGCAAGCGATCGCGCCGCCGCCGCTGCCCGGGATATTGCCGCCGGTGCAGCTCGATTCGCCGCTGGCCTGGATCGCGTTTTCATAACCGCGGTTCTGGCCCGGCGAGATCAGCGCATTGAAACTCCAGCCATGCCACTTGGGCGATTCGTACCAGAGCGCATGGTCGAGGCGGGTGCCGAATTCGACCCGGTTGTCGCCGCCGGTATTGCCCATGATGACCGAGTAGTCGCCCCACATGCCGGAGAAAGGATTCATGCGCGCGGTGGAGGTCTTGTACGGCGCGTCGGTCTTGCCGATCTTGACCGCGCCCCACCTGGCGTCGGCCAGTCCGACATAACTGTTGCGCGTGGTCAGCGCGCCTTTGACGGTAGTGTCCTGAGCACTGGTGGAATTGGCGGAACCGGCTGTAGCGGTAATGTCGATCTGCGTTTCCAGCTGATAGACCAGCGACAAGGTGTCGCCCACCGGATGCTTGCCGCGTATGCCGACGTAGGACAGGTTGGTGGACAGGTCGGATTGCCAGCCGTTTTGCCCGACCGGCGACACCACCCGGTTGCCGCCGACGTCGTTATAGGAATTCTTCAAGCCCTTGGTGCTGCCGTCGACCGACACATCCAGGTTGCCGTAGAACTCGACATCCTTGATCGCCTCGAAGAACTTGCGCGCTCGTTCACCCAGCGCCGGCGATGCCGCAGGTGCTGCGGCGACTTCCGCCGCAGCAGTAACCGGAGCGTCTTGTTTAGTCGATACCTGCTGCAGTTTTGTGGTCAGCAGTTTTACCTGCTGTTCCAGCGCTTCGATGCGGGCATCGGTTGCCGGGTCGGCCTTGGCCGCGGTGGACAGTGTCAGTGAGGGAAGGGAAAATGCAACGATAAATGCCGCTTGCAGCGGCTTCAGCCTGAACGTCATGTTGTCTCCATCGTTATAGGAAAATTTTTTGTACGACGGTTCAGAGTGCTGCCATCGGCGGCTGCGTTGCGTTGACTTAGCTCAAGTTTTTTAAAAATAATCGCGGCGCGGGGCGTGTGCTGAAAAGTTCCTGTGGTAATTTTGCAGCGCCTGCGCGCAAGCCAGGATCGGCGGTCGGTGATATCCTCCTGAATTCCGTCCAAGGCCGTTAAATCCTCTTTTTTTGATCATGAACTTCCATACCTGGTTTACCTTTTTCGCCGCCTGCTGGCTGATCGCCATTTCTCCCGGTTCCGGCGCGGTGTTGTCGATGTCGCATGGCTTGTCGTACGGCGTCAAGAAAACCTCGGCCACCATCGCTGGCCTGCAGCTGGGTTTGCTGCTGATCCTGTTTGTGGCCGGCGCCGGCGTCGGCTCGATCCTGCTGGCGTCCGAAACCATGTTCACGGTGGTCAAGACGGTCGGCGCGCTGTACCTGATCTACCTCGGCCTGAGCCAGTGGCGCGCCAAGGTCGACGCCGCCGCGCTGCAGCAGCCAGAGCCGGCCCTGCAATCGACGCCGCCGACCATGCGCAAGCGCATGCTGCTGGGCTTCATGACCAACGCCACCAATCCCAAGGGAATCATTTTCATGGTGGCGGTGCTGCCGCAATTCATCAGCGCCGGCAGCGCCTTGCTGCCGCAGTTGCTGCTGCTGGCCGTCACCATGTGCACGGTCGACCTGGTGGTGATGCACAGCTACGCCTTTGCTGCATCGACCATGCAAGGCTATTTCCGCGATGCGCGCGCGGTCAGGAAACAGAACCGTTTCTTCGGCGGTGTGCTGATGGGAGTGGGGACAGCCTTGTTTTTTGTCAAGCGTAGCGCCTGACTGCGTCTGACGGCGTCTGACGTGTTCGGACATGCGGATGTCCGGGCCGTGTTCTAAGTTTTTTCTTAGTCTAAGTTTTTGCTTAAATATCAGCGGGCCGGCATCGCGCCCGATTCTCCCGCGCGCCAGGCTGCGGACAATTCCGCAGCTGGCATAAGAATTTTCAGCCTTGTTCCCTTCAGCCTCTGCAATGCGGTGAGGCGCATCCCGCATCCTGTAGATCTAAACTCCAAAATCATAACAAGCTTCAACCCACACTTCGTTCCCATAAAAACTTGTCGGAAACCATTGAATCTATTGACGCCCCACACAGTACGTCTTGCCGCATTATTTCGGTGCTTCACCCAACAGCTTCACAGTCCCCAACCCAACCAAAGACCGCATTTGCGTCATCGCAATCGCATTCAGCTGCACCAGGCGCTCTGACGCTGCCAATCCCTGATGAATCAAGACAGCATTGATGCTTTCCATATTCGACAGCACGACCAATTGCTCCAGTGTTGCCGCATCCCGCATATTGCCTGGCTCCTTGGGATTCGCTTGCCGCCACTGAGCTGCTGTCATGCCGAACAGCGCCACGTTCAGCAAATCAGCCTCGCTGGCGTACGCCGTGCTGGTTTGTGTTTGGGTGAGTTTCTGCGGAATCAAGTGTTCTTTGATGGCGTCTGCGTGAATGCGATAGTTAACCTTGGCCAGCGTGCGTTGAAAACTCCATTCCAGTGATGTAGTGCGGGCTTCTTCGTCTTTGAGGCGTTGGAATTCTTTGATAAGGTAAAGCTTGAATTCCGGACTGAGCCAAGAACCGAACTCGAAAGCAATATCGCGGTGGGCATAAGTTCCACCATAGCGACCTGCCTTGGCATGTAGGCCAATGGCACCCGTTGCGTCAATCCACTTCTTTGCCGACAGATAGAAACTATTGTGTCCTGCCTTATTTTTAATTCCCTCGAATTCGGGGGAATTAAAATCAGGGTTGTTGATTTGCTCCCAGACCCCTAGAAACAGTACGGTGTCCTTGTTCTTCAGCCATTGCTCAATCAAAGCGCTTCCGCCGTCGAAGTTTTTAACCATGTCAGTCAGGGCGATGTAGTCCTGTTCATGGCGTGTCGTGATGGTCACTTCTGTACCATGTACGGTGATGCTGCGGTTTTTCATGTGGATTGATTCAAAGTATGTCGGAAGTGGAAGTTTGCGTTGCTTTTTTATTATCGTCAAATGATGTTGCCTTAAACTATCCATTGCCACATATAAGGCAATGGACATCGGCAGGCGATGGCCATGGTTGGCGCGCCGGCTTCAGTCATGGTTTGCCTCGGCAGCTGATGTCGGGAGGCCGGCAAGTGCTGCCTGGCGCATCAGAGATCGATTTCTTCCGGGCATATTCCCAGCTCTCACTTAAGAATTTTCTTAATGTAATTTAATTTAAGACTTTTCCTATTTGTCTCAAAGGCGCTGTTCCGCATAGTTGCGAGTTGAATACAACAAGCGTTGATTATCAACTGCAACAATCATGAAAACATTGACTTCCCCGCCTGCGCTCAGAAAGCGCACCCTTGCGCTTGCCATCAGCAGCCTGCTATGCGCGCCATTTGCCTCCGTCCATGCGGCCAATCCGCCGCTGGTGGCCGGGCCTGGTGAGCATCTGATCGCCTCGGGAGATTATGAGGCGAACGGTGGTCTTGCTGCCTTGGAGGCTTTCGGAGGTGGCAGCATTACTACCAGCGGTCCGGTGAATGTAGTTAACACATTGGTTAGCTTCCCGGGTGTGAGCGTCACTGACGCTGGCAGCCTGATCGACTTTCGGGGAGGCAGTATCACCAGTGTCGGCACTGGTGCGGCGGTCAGCAGCCTGGCAACTTTGAAGATGGATAGCACAGCCATTAATGTTGTGGCCGGTGATACCCGTGCCGATATAAGAGGTGTTTATGCTCAAGACGCTTCGCAAGTCATTTTGACCAACAGCGACATCACGGTATCAAACAGCGATCTCAGCAATGGCGCCGGTACCGTCATTGGATTAAATGTAAACAGCCGCAGCACATTGACTGCCAATGCAGTTAACGTGCTGGCCACTGGTACTTTCGGGCTCGGCATGTTGGTGACAGGTACCGGCAGTCAGCTCGATTTTGAGAATGGTACAGTGATTGCTTCTCAGAGCGGTGCCAGCGCCTCCAATTCCGCCCTTCTCAATATCCGCAACACATCCTTGACTACTACGGGTTCTGGCGCCTTTGGTAGTACCGGCGTAAGTGCTTCGAGCCGTGCGCAGGTATCCGTGGCGGACAGCATGCTCGAAGTATCAAACAATCCTGGAGGTCTGGCTACCGGCATCGGCGCATCCGGCAATGCTCAGGTTGCTGTGACTAACAGCACTATCTTTGTGTCGGCCAGTGGCGGCAGTATCAATAGGAAAGACCCCTTCATCGGTGTTGCTGCTTTCAACAGCGGCACCCGCGTCGATCTGGCCGATACCAGCGTCTACGTAAGAGCAAGCCTGAACTCAGCCGGTGGCTTCACGAATGCCTATGGCCTCAATGCCGGTTCGGGTTCCGTCATCACGATGAGTAACGGCGTCCTCCAGGTGGATGCCGGGCTCACGGGCGGCACCGCACACAGTATCGGCGCTTTGGCGACGGGCAGCGGGAGTTTGATCAGTCTTGCCGACGTTTTGCTAATTAGCAACGGAGACGGTGCGCAGGGCCTGGTCGTCAATCAGGGGGGCAGCGCAGTGGTTCGGGGCGGATACATCAGCAGCGAGGGCGATGCTGTCACGGTGGGGGCGGGTGGCGGCAGCGCAACGTTGCTGGATACCTGGGTATCGTCATCGGCCGACAATGCTATCACCTTGCAGGTGCTCGACACTGGCGGCGCCAGTGCCGTGCTGGCGATGGATGGCACGCACATCATAACTAGCGGTGTGAATAGTGTCGGCGCACGTGTAGACGGTCCGGCCGCTGAACTGCTGGTGTCCAACGGTTCGTTCGGCACCACTGGTGAAGGCGGCATCGGCGTACAGGCGGTCGGCGGCGGGTCAGCGAAACTCCTTAATGCGCCTGTATACACGGAAGGGGCGAATAGTCGCGCCCTGCAAGCCGGCGCTGCAGGTGATAGCGCCACCAGTACCTTGGTGTTTCAAGGCGGCAAAGTGCAAGCCAGCGGCGCCGGAGCGGTCGGCGCTCTGATCGCTGCCGGCGGCGACGCTACCTTTATCGATACCTCGATCCAGGCTATTGGCGCAGACGGTGCGGCGCTGCTGTTGCAAAACGGAGCGCTAGCCGCAACGGCTCGCGTCAGCAACAGTGTGTTGAACAGCACTGACGGCGCAGCGATCGAAGTGGTTGCCGATCCTGCCGTCCGCGCGGCAGCCGTGCCGGTGCAGGTCAGCCTGCTCAACGGCACGCAGGTCAGCAGCGGCACCGGCGTGCTGCTCAATGCCGGCGCCGACACGCAAACCAGCCTGGCCATGAATGGCGGCGTACATGCTGTTGGCGATATCGTCGCCAATGGCAACGCCATCGTCGATGTATCGCTGGAGAACCGGTCGCTGTGGAACGGTACGACCAGTACCGTGCGCAACCTGTCGCTGGACGCCGGCAGCCAGTGGCAAATGGCCGGCAGTTCGACGGTGCAGAACCTGAGCCATGCCGGCCTGGTCTCGTTTGCCGACCCGGCGGGTGGCAACTACCATACGCTGACTGTGCAAGGCGACATCGCCGGCCAGAACGGCGTGGTGGCGTTGAACACGGTGCTCAACGAAGGCGGTGCGCTGGCTAACCAGCACACCAACCGCCTGCTGGTCGAGGGTAACGCCACCGGCACCACCCTGATCGAGGTCAAGCCGACCGGCACCGGAGCACTGACTGACTTGCGCAAGAGCGGTGTGGTCGATGCCGATGAAGGGATTTCAATAGTACAGGTAGGCGGGGATTCTCACGCCGGCGCATTCGCGCTCAAGGGTGGCTACGTGGCTGCCGGCCCATGGCAATACACCTTGCATGCGTTCGGCCCGGGCGAGACCGATCCGTCGCAAAGTTTGCTGCCGGGCGGCGGGCTAAACTGGGATTACCGTTTGGGCAATACCTTTGTCTGCGAAGGCGGATGTGAGCCTGGAGAACCCGGAGATCCTGGCGAGATCGACAAACCTGAGGGACCTGGCGAACCAGAGGTGCCGAATCCAGGCCGGATCGCGGTCGTGCCGCAAATACCATCCTACCTGGTCGCACCGACAGCCCTGTTCAACTACGGTTCACGCACCCTCGACACGCTGCACCAACGGTTGGGCGAGCTGCGCAACATCGCTGGAAAATCAGATGACCAGCTGGGCGGCGAAGTGTTCGCCCGCGTATTGGGCGGCCAGCTGAAGTACCGTTCGGACCTGAGCTTCAACGACTACGGCTACGACTTCGAGCAGCAGATGAACACGCTGCAGGCAGGCGGCAGCTTGGTCAAATGGCATACCGGCGACTCTACTATGCGCGCCGGCTGGGCGATTGATCTCGGCACCACCCGCGTCACTCCCCAGGCCGCTGATGGCGAGAGCCATGCGAACTACACCGCCTATGGCGTATCGGGCTGGCTGACCTGGCAGCAGGCGAGCGGTTTTTACGTGGATGCGGTACTGGGTGCGCAGCGCTTCTCGGGTGACGTCAGCACAACGCTGCGCGGCAGCAACGTGGCGAAGATCCACGCCGACATGTGGACAGCGTCGCTGGAAGTCGGTTATCCGTTTGCCGTAGGCAAGGGCTGGTCGGTCGAGCCGCAAGCGCAGGTGACCCGGCAATGGCTGAACTTCAAGAACTTCAATGACGTCGATGGGCTGACCACGCACATCGCTTCGGCAGCGCAGACCACAGGCCGTGTGGGTGTGCGCGTGGCAAAGACCGACGAGCCGAAATTCGCTCCCTACCTGCGCGCCGACCTGGTCCGCAGCATCGGCGGCCGTCCGCAGGTCACCGTTGCCAGCGAAGCGTGGAATGTCAGCGAAACCTTTAGCGGCGGCCGTCTGGGCGCCAGCTATCGCGTCGGCGCAGGTGCTTCCAGCCAGTTTGCCAATAACGTATCGCTCTACGGCGAAGCCACCTACCAGCACGGCATGGGCAGCGCGGGCTTGCGCGGCTGGGCTGCGAATGCCGGGGTGCGCTGGAATTTTTAATGCAATGGATGCCATGGAAACTATGCGCTATTGCGCGATGCGATGCGGTGCGGCATGTGCGCCGTAGCCATCCATTCGTTATCCATGGGTGGGTCGTACTACACGAACACATGCACTGTGTGATTTCCTTACCTGTTGGCGATCCTGATTTTGCGCTGCGTTGGCGGTTGATCAAAATGCGTTTTCCCAAAAACCTTCCGAACGAGGAATGGCGCTCTGCCGTGCGAGAGAGGCGTGGTGAACGCGGCATATGGCAAAGACGGTATTGGGAGCATCTCATCCGAGATGAGAAAGATTTCGCGGCACACATGGATTATGTCCACATCAATCCGGTTAAACATGGTTTGGTGAAACGAGTCGTTGATTGGCCTTACTCTACTTTCCATTGGCTGGTGAAAAATGATGTTTATCCACCTGACTGGGCCGGTGGCGATGAGGGAATGCTGCGTTATGTTGACTGAACATGCGGCGTAATACGCTTCGCTTGTATGGTTAGAAGTGACGCTTTCTGGGAAACTAGAAGGTGCCGGAGTGGAGGGACAACGCTTCGCATCTGCAGTTTTCACTGACAGACTGTATTAGATCTCTCCCACTCCACCTCTCCAACGTCGATGAGGAATCCAGCGGCCGTTAATGGCCTGCCAGCCCGGACCGCCGATATGTGCAAGCTAACGTGAAGAGAGGGCCACTCCGACAATTCTTACTCTAGCCATAAGGAGGCATTCATGCAATCCCCCCTGTTTATTGGTGTTGATGTCGCAAAGGCAGAAGTCGTCCTTGCCTGTTCACAAAACAGCTTTCCAGTGCAGACGGTGGCAAATGCTTTGCCGGCA
>NZ_FOLC01000007.1 GCF_900112135.1 Collimonas sp. OK412 | reverse complement strand
TTCCTTGGTCGGCGGGGTATCGTCGTCATCGCGCTTGAGCGCCTTCTTGCCATGCGCGGCCCGATCCGCATCGACCGCCGCATCGAGCTCGGCCAGATAGGCCGAGGGCGTTTGCTGCACTGTCACTACATCAAATTTGCCTTTGTTGGCGTTGGCCTTCAAGTGAGTGCTGTCGGTGTACAACACGCGGCCATCGACCATGCCCCGGCCCATCGCCTGACGCACGATCTCGTCAAAGATCGCCTGATATACAGTGGTGTCGGTGAAGCGCCGGCGCCGGTTCTGCGAGAACGTCGAGGCGTCCGGTACCTTGTCGGTGAGCCTGAAACCGGCGAACCAGCGATACGCAACATTCACTTGTACTTCGCGCATCAACTGCCGCTCACTGCGTACGCCAAACAGATAGCCAATGAATAAGAGTTTGAACAACACTACCGGATCGAGCGCCGGACGCCCGTTATCGGCGCAGTACAGGTGCGCTACCTTCTCACGGATAAAATCGAAATCGACCGCCGCAGCGATCTTACGTAGTAGATGATCACTGGGCACCAGGCTTTCCAGTGTCACCATTTCCAGCTCGTGCTGGTAAGGCGCAGGGATTTTTAGCATTCCCCATTATAGAAAAAACCTTCCAATTTCGGAAGGCTTTGTCAGCAACCTGAAGCCCGCGATTCAGCGGGCTTTTTTGTCAGCGCGCTTGCGGCGCGACTCCATCGGATCGGCAATCAGCGGACGGTAGATTTCAATCCGGTCCTGGTCGCGCAACACCGTATCGAGCGTCTTCAGCTTGCCGTAGATGCCGACCCGCCAGCAGCTGAGGTCGATTTCGCGCACTTCTTCCAGCAGGCCGCTGCGCTTGATGCCGTCATGCAGCAGCGTCCCGGCAGGCACCGACAACTGCTTCAGGGCCTGCATGCCGGGGCTGGCGTAGCAGACCTGTATCCGTATCAACGCCGCGCCGGACGCCGCCTCAACCATGGTGGCCATATACCGCGTCGGCGCGCTTGCAGAAGGAGTCGACGAAACTGTTGGCGATCATGCTGAATACCGGGCCGATCAGCTTTTCCAGGATGCGGTTGGAGAATTCGTAGTGCAGGTCGAATTCGATCTTGCAGGCGTCGGCCCGCAACGCCTTGAAGCTCCAGTTGCCGTCGAGATGCTTGAAAGGTCCCTCCACCAGCCGCATCTGCATGTTGCTGGGCGGCGAGTTGGTGTTTTCCGTGGTAAACGATTGCTTGATGCCGTGATAATGTATATTCAATGTCGCCACCAGCTTGCCGGCATCGCGTTCACGCACATCCACCCCGCCGCACCACGGCAGGAATTGCGGGTAGTCTTCGACCCGGTCGACCAGCGCAAACATCTGTTCAGCGCTATATCCCAAAAGTACCGTTTTATGCACTACTGCCATTGAATATCAACCGTTTGATAGAATCACAACTTGAAATTTTAACCGACCTGCGCGATTTTCCTAATACATGAGCATTATTGACAACAAAAAAGTCTTCCACGACTACTTCATCGAAGAGCGTTTCGAGGCCGGCATGGAGCTGCATGGCTGGGAAGTGAAGTCCATCCGCGCCGGACGCGCCAACCTGAAAGAATCCTACGTCATCATCCGCAATGGCGAAATCTACCTGTTCGGCGCCCACATCAGCGCCCTGCTCAGCGCCTCCAGCCACGTCCATCCGGAAGCCGTGCGCACCCGCAAGCTGCTGCTGCACGCCGAGGAAATCAGGAAACTGATCATCAAGGTCGAACGTTCCGGTTATACGCTGGTGCCGATCAACCTGCACTACCTGCGCGGCCGCATCAAGTGCGAAATCGGCCTGGCCAAGGGCAAAAAGCAGCACGACAAGCGCGACACCGAACGGCAACGCGATGGTGAGCGGGAAGTCCAGGCTGCGATGAAACAGCACCGGCGTTGAAGCGGCGCCAATAAACGATGCCCCAAAAAAAAGCGGGCCGGCGGAACCTGAATTCCGCCGGCCCGCCTTTTTTTATCGCCGACTAAGACTTGGTCTGGGATTTGACCACTTGCAAGGCAGTGGCGATCAAGCCGCTGATGTCGCCCAGGTTGGCCGGCACGATGATCGAGTTATTGGTCTTCGCCAGTTGCCCGAACGCCGCCACATATTGCTCGGCCACTTTCAGGTTCACGGCATCCGAACCGCCTGGCGACTGGATCGCCGCCGCAGTCTTGCGGATTGCTTCAGCGCTGGCTTCGGCGATCGACAGGATCGCCGCGGCCTGGCCCTGGGCACGATTGATGGACGCCTGCTTTTCACCTTCGGACTTGGCAATCGACGCTTCGCGTTCGCCGGTCGCAATATTGATCTGTTCCTGCTTGCGGCCTTCCGAAGCGGCGATCAGCGCCCGCTTCTCACGTTCCGCGGTAATCTGCGCCTGCATCGCATGCAGGATTTCCTTGGGTGGCGTCAGGTCCTTGATTTCATAACGCAGCACCTTCACGCCCCAGTTGGCGGCGGATTCGTCGATGGCGCTGACGATGGTGGTGTTGATGTGGTCGCGCTCTTCGAAGGTCTTGTCCAGCTCCATCTTGCCGATGACCGAACGCAAGGTGGTCTGCGCCAGCTGCGTGATGGCGGCGATGTAGTTGGAAGAACCGTAGGATGCGCGCATCGCATCGGTAATCTGGAAGTACAGGATGCCGTCCACCTGCAGTTGCGTATTGTCGCGCGTGATGCAAACCTGCGGCGGCACATCCAGCGGGATTTCCTTCAGGATGTGCTTGTAGGCGACGCGGTCGATGAACGGCACCACGATATTCAATCCGGGGCCCAGGGTCGCATGATATTTGCCCAGGCGCTCCACCACCCATGCATGCTGCTGCGGCACCACTTTGATCGTCTTGGCGATAAATATGATGACGATCACCAGCACGATTAACGAAACGCTTCCGAACATGATTTTTTTCCTTATGAATTGAAGAAGACAGAGTCATCCGCCGCGCTACGGCGGAAGTCGAGCTCGCTTAGTGCTGGCCGGGCCTGTCGCCGACAATCAGCCGGCTGCCGCGTACCTCGCGGATAAAAAACAGGCCGGCATCCGCATTTGCCGCCGGCGCCAGCTCCACATCCCACATCGCGCCCCGGTACTTGACGCGCGCCGTATATCCGCCGCCGGTGCCCGCATCCTGCTGCCATTGCCCGACCGTGATCGATTGCCCGATATCCAGGTTGACATTGGGATCGCGCTCCGCCAGGACCTTGGTGCGGCGGCCGAACTTGCTGCGCCGTAGAAAATACGTGGCGACCAGGGCCACCACCGCGGCAACCAGCAGCTGCCATTCCACGCCCCAGCCCAGCAGCGCAGCGATGCCGCCGACGGCCAGGCCAATCGCCACCATCAGCAAATACAAGGTCGTGGTGAACAATTCCGCCACGACCAGCAAACCAGCCGCCAATATCCACATCACCCATCCGGCCATATGACCCTCTCCGTTATGTAGAGCACACAGTGTAATCCATCTGACAACTGAAGTTACAATAACTCACGCTTCATTTCGTTCATGCCGCCAAGCTGATGGCTGTCCGATCCAATGCTATGCTCCCTCTTCCACAGATTGCCGTGGGCTGACGCCGCCGTCAGCCAGCCATACATGAGTACAAAATGAGCACGACCCATCTTATCCAGCAAGCATACAAGGATTTCCAGAATGGCAAAACCGGCCATGCCGAACGCTCGCTCAAGGAGATCCTGAAGGCCCAGCCGAAAAACTTCGACGCCCTGCATGTGCTCGGCGTCATCTGCGCCGCCACCGGGCAACGCCAGGAAGCGGCGCAACTGTTCGGGCAAGCGCTGGCCCTGGACGGCAAGAATGTATCGCTGCATTACAAGCTGGCCCGGGTGCAGTTTGAATCAGGCCAGTTCGATGCCGCCCTGCTCGCTTATGAACAAATCATTGCATTGGGCTATGTCAAACCCGAGATACTGCTGGCCAAGGCCGTGACCCTGCTCAGCCTGCAGCGCCGGCAGGAGGCGCTGGCCTGCATCGAACAGACGCTGGCCGCATGGCCGGACCATGCCGACGGCTGGGCGCACAAAGGCGCCCTGCTGTACCAGCTGCGGCACCATGAGGATGCGCTGCTCCACTTTGAGCGCGCGCTGGCGCTGCAGCCGGACATGGCCGACAGCTGGTATAAAAGGGGCCTGGCCCTGGACAAGCTGGAGCGCTATCCCGATGCGCTTGCCAGCCTCGACCGCGCCATTGCGCTGGCGCCGAAAACCGCCGCCTACTGGCTGGACCGCGCGGTCATCCTGCACAAGCTGGAACGCTACGCTGAGTCCCTGAGCGACAACGAAACCGGGCTGGCGCTGGCTCCCGGCAATGCCGAAGCCTGGGGCGACCATGGCCTGACCCTGAGCCGCATGAACCGCCACCAGCAAGCGCTCGACAGCTACCAGCGCGCCCTCAGCCTGCAGGCAGGTTATGCGGATGCACTATCGAATCAATCGCTATCGCAGCTGGTGCTGGGGCAGTTCGAAGCCGGCTGGCAGAGCTATGAGTATCGATGGAAGAAAGGCAATGCGGATGTCCAGCGCCATACCGGAATCCCGCTATGGCTGGGCCAGCAGGCTATCGAAGGCAAGCGCATCTTGCTGTGGTCGGAACAGGGCCTGGGCGACACGATCCAGTTTTGCCGCTACGCCACCCTGGTTGCAGCGTTGGGAGCCGAGGTCGTGCTGGAGGTAGACCCGGCGCTGAAAGCGGTCGCCCAGACCATGGGAAACTTCCAGGTGATCGCCATCGGCGAAGGGTTCGCGCCGGTCGACTGCCAGACGCCGCTGATGAGCCTGCCGCTGGTCTTCAAGACCGGCCTGGCGACCATCCCGGCCGCCATCCCTTATTTTGCGGCCGATGCCGGAAAAAAGGAAAGCTGGGCAAAACGCATGGGCTCCACCGGCGGCAAACTGAAGATCGGCCTGGCCGGCTCAGGCAATGCCGGCAATACCAACGATCACAGGCGCTCCATGCCGCTGCAGGAATTTGCACCGCTGCTGCAGCTGGATGGCGCGGATTTTTTCCTGGTGCAGAAAGACATCAGGGAGTCGGATCGTGCATACCTGCAGCAAACGCCCAAGCTGCGGCCGCTCGCCGAGGACATTGCAGGTTTCGACGATACCGCGGCGATCGTCGCCAGCCTGGACCTGGTGATCAGCGTCGACACCTCGGTCGCCCACCTGAGCGGCGCCCTCGGCGCGCCGGTCTGGATCCTCCTGCCCTGGGCGCCTGACTGGCGCTGGCTGCTGGATCGCGAGGACAGCCCGTGGTATCCGAGTGCAAGGCTGTTCCGGCAAGAACAAGCCGGCAACTGGCAAAATCTGATGCTGGACGTAGCCGATTCCTTGCATCTCTTCCTGGACAAGCGGGCTGGCATCTGACCCTGAAAATAAAAACGCGAGCACTTGGCTCGCGTTTCTTCTTATGACCAGGACGCATCATCGTCCCGCATATCGCCTTTATTGCGCGGCAGCCAGCAGCTGCCAGGTATCGATCACCGAATCCGGATTCAGGGAAATCGATTCGATGCCCTGCTTCATCAGCCATTCGGCAAAATCAGGATGGTCCGACGGACCCTGGCCGCAGATGCCGACATACTTGCCCTTGGCCAGGCAAGTTGCGATGACCTTCTCCAGCAGAGCCAGGATAGCCGGGTCGCGCTCGTCGAAATCGGCCGCCAGCAATTCCATGCCGGAATCGCGGTCGAGGCCCAGGGTCAGCTGGGTCAGGTCGTTGGAGCCGATCGAGAAGCCGTCGAAGTAATCCAGGAACTGCTCGGCCAGGATGGCGTTCGACGGCACTTCGCACATCATGATCACGCGCAAATCGTTTTCGCCGCGCACCAGGCCGTTCTTGCCGAGCAGGCCGATGACTTTTTCCGCCTGGCCCAGGGTCCGCACGAAAGGCACCATGATCTCGACGTTGGTCAAGCCCATGTCGTTGCGCACCCGCTTCATCGCCTGGCATTCCATTTCGAATGCTTCGGCAAAGTCGGCTGCCAGGTAACGGGCGGCGCCGCGGAAACCGAGCATCGGATTTTCTTCGTCCGGCTCGTAGCGCGAACCGCCGATCAGCTTCTTGTACTCGTTCGACTTGAAGTCGGACAAGCGCACGATCACCTTTTTCGGCCAGAATGCAGCGGCGATGGTGGCAATCCCTTCGGCCAGCTTGTCGACGTAGAAAGCCTTCGGCGAAGCATGGCCGCGCGCTACCGATTCCACCGCCTTCTTCAGGTCGGCGTCGATGTTCGGATATTCCAGGATCGCGCGCGGGTGCACGCCGATGTTGTTGTTGATGATGAATTCCAGCCGCGCCAGGCCGACGCCGCCGTTCGGGATCGACTGGAAATCGAACGCCAGCTGCGGATTGCCGACGTTCATCATGATCTTCAGCGGCAGCTCAGGCAATGCGCCGCGCGCCACTTCGCTGACTTCGGTTTCCAGCAGGCCGTCGTAGATCTTGCCTTCGTCGCCTTCGGCGCAGGATACGGTAACCAGCGTGCCGTCTTTCAGCACGTCGGTAGCGTCGCCGCAGCCGACCACCGCCGGCACGCCCAGTTCGCGCGCAATGATCGCAGCGTGGCAGGTACGGCCGCCGCGGTTGGTGACGATCGCCGAAGCGCGCTTCATCACCGGCTCCCAGTTAGGATCGGTCATGTCGGCTACCAGCACGTCGCCCGGCTGCACGCGCTCCATTTCGGAAGCGTCATGGATCACGCGCACCGGACCGGCGCCGATTTTCTGGCCGATGGCGCGGCCATGAGTCAGCACGTTGCCGGTGCCCTTGAGTTTGAAACGCTGCTGGGCGTCGGTCGTTTTTTCCTGCGACTTCACGGTTTCCGGACGCGCCTGCAAGATGTACAGCTTGCCGTCGCGGCCGTCCTTGCCCCATTCGATATCCATCGGGCGCTCGTAGTGCTTCTCGATGATGGTGGCGTATTTGGCCAGCTCGACGATTTCGTTGTCGTTGAGCGAATAGCGGTTGCGCAGCTCGATAGGCACATCGACGGTCTTGACCGAACGGCCGGCCTTGGCTTCGCCTGTGAATTCCATCTTGATCAGCTTGGAGCCGATGTTGCGGCGGATGATAGGCAGCTTGCCTTGCTCCAGCATCGGCTTGTGGACATAGAACTCGTCGGGATTGACCGCGCCCTGCACCACTGTCTCGCCCAGGCCGTAGCTGGAAGTGATGAACACCACGTCCTTGAAGCCGGATTCGGTATCCAGGGTGAACATCACGCCGGCGGCGCCGACATCGGAACGGACCATGCGCTGGACGCCGGCCGACAACGCCACTTCAGCGTGGGTAAAGCCTTTGTGCACACGGTAAGAGATGGCGCGGTCGTTATACAGCGAGGCGAACACGTGCTTCATGGCTTCCAGCACATTTTCAATGCCGACCACGTTGAGGAAGGTTTCCTGCTGGCCGGCGAACGAGGCGTCCGGCAAGTCTTCCGCCGTCGCCGAAGAACGCACGGCGAACGACATCTCGCTGGAAGAATCTTCGACCAGGCGTTTGTAGAAAGCGTGGATTTCCTGCTCCAGGCGCGGCTGGAACGGCGTTTCCACAATCCATTGGCGGATCTCGGCGCCGGCTTGCGCCAAGGCCCGTACGTCTTCGACGTTCAGGGTCGCCAGGCGATCGGCGATGCGGTCGGCCAAGGCCGGGCCGCCGTCGGCGCTATGCGACAGGAAATCGCGGAATGCCTGCGCCGTGGTGGCGAATCCGCCCGGCACCCGAACTCCGGCGCCGGCCAGCTGGCTGATCATTTCACCCAGCGATGCGTTTTTGCCGCCGACGGAATCGACATCCGTCATCCGCAGATTTTCAAAGGAGATGACGTAAGCCGCCCCCTGGGTAGCACCCATCTGTATTGCATTGGACATAACAACCTCTAGTTTGATGATAAGAAATCTTCACAATTGCCTTCGCCGCCCTTGGCTTTTTGTTATTCTTCGTCAGGTAGCTTCAAATATTCAGTTGGCTGCCATTTTATGCCAATTTAGCGTTCACAGGCGCACAAGGCAGCACGTAGCCGTCAGCAGGCTAGAGTCCGTGTTCAGTTAAAAGTTCGGCGGCCCCACGGGCGCCGCCGCAGTTGCCGGGCAACGCCTTGCTTTTTATTTTTTACTTTATTTTCGACAACATTATGCTAGATGCCGCTCCTGCACCGCTGGTTCCTGCCCACCGCACCGTCTTCTTTGTTTCCGACGGCACCGGCATCACCGCCGAAACCTTCGGCCATTCGGTGCTGACCCAGTTCGAGCTGCGCTTCAAGCAGGTGCGCCTGCCCTTCATCGACACCCTGGACAAAGCCTACGACGCCACCCGCAAGATCAATGAAGCATGCGTGGCGGACGGCAAATTGCCTATCGTGTTTTCAACGCTGGTCAAGGCCGACTTGTCAAAAGTCATCCAGCAGGCCAAAGCCATGCATATGGACCTGTTCCAGACTTTTGTCGAACCGCTGGAGCGGGAGCTGGGCGTCAAGTCCACCCACACCATCGGCCGCAGCCATAACACGGCCAATACCGACGAATACAAGAACCGGATCGAAGCCATCAATTTTTCGCTGGCGCATGACGATGGCCAGTCGCACAAGAACCTGGCCGACGCCGACGTTATCCTGGTCGGCGTCTCCCGTTCAGGCAAGACTCCTACCAGCCTGTACCTGGCGATGCAGTTCGGCGTCAAGGCCGCCAACTATCCTTTGATCCCAGAGGATTTCGAGCGCGACAAGCTTCCCAGCGGCCTGTTGCCATTCAAGCAAAAGATTTTCGGCCTGACCATCGCGGCCGACCGCCTGTCGGAAATCCGCAATGAACGCCGTCCGGGCAGCAAATACGCCGCGCTGGCAAATTGCCGTTATGAAGTGAATGAAGCGGAAAAAATCATGCGGCGCGAAGGGATACGCTGGATGTCGTCGACCACCAAATCGATCGAAGAAATCGCGGCGACGATCCTGCAGGACATCAAGCCGGATATGCGGACTTTCTAAGCAGGGGCCGGGACAGCCGGCCTGCTCAATCCAGCGCCTGGCGCAGCTGCTCGAAAAAACATACCGCCGCCGCAGCGGCAACATTCAGCGACTCCATCTGCCCGCGATGCGGAATCACGACTTGCTGGCTGGCCAGTTGCAGCAAATCTTCCGCGACGCCCTGCCCTTCATGGCCGAACAGCCACGCCAGTTCTCCGTGCAGGTCAGCCTGGTAGATGCTTTGCGTCGCATACGAACTGGTGGCAAGCACCGGTATCTGCGCTGTCGCCATCAGGGCCGCCAGGTCAACGCCTTCGAAGATGTCCAGGATGAAATGCGCGCCCATGCCCGCCCGCAGCACCTTGGGCGACCAGGCAGATGCGCTGCCTTCTGAACAATAGATCTGCCGGATGCCTGCGGCCGCAGCGCTGCGCAGGATGGAACCGAGGTTGCCCGGGTCCTGCAGGTTGTCGAGCAGCACGGCCGACTGGGTCAATGCGGCCGGCGCCGCCGCTTTCGGCGTTTCAACCACAAACAGCAGGCCGACGCCGTGCTCGACCTGGCTCAGCGCCTGGTACTGGCCGTCCGGCAGCAGCACGCATTGCACCGCCTCGGCCTGGCATTGCCGGATCACCGCAGCCGCTTCGGCATGCGTCAGCGCGGTTTCGCTGGCGACGCACAACACCGGCCTGGCGCCGCTCTGCAAATACGCTTCGGCCAGGTGGATCCCGTCCAGCAGCGTACGGCCCGCCTTGCGCCTGGCCTGGGCGCTGGTCGCCAGCTGCTTCAGTTCCTTGTACAAAGGATTGGCGGACGAGGTGATGCTTTTCATGCCGCCGCCCCATCGATATCCAGCGCCAGCAGAGCCCGCACCGGCGCATAGGATTTGCGGTGCACCGGCGACACGCCATGCAGGCGCAGCCGTTCCATGTGCAGCGCCGTCGGATAACCTTTGTGCTGGTCGAAAGCGTAGTGCGGATATTGCGCGTGCAACACCTGCAGCGCGGCGTCGCGCGCGGTCTTGGCGAGAATCGAGGCTGCCGAAATGGCCTGCACCTTGTCGTCGCCCTTGACGATGGCCTCGGAGCGGATGCTGAGCTGCGGACAGCGGTTGCCGTCGATCAGCGCCAGCGTCGGCTGCATGGACAGTCCTTCCACCGCGCGCCGCATCGCCAGCATGGTTGCCTGCAATATGTTGAGCTTATCGATCTCCGCTTCGGAGCATTCGGCGATGGCCCACGCTAGTGCATTGGCCTTGATTTCCACCGCCAGCAGTTCACGCCGTTCGGCGGTCAGTTTCTTCGAATCGCGCAAGCCGCTGATCGGCCGCGCCGGATCGAGTATCACGGCGGCGGCAAACACCGGTCCGGCCAAGGGGCCGCGGCCGGCCTCGTCGACGCCGCAAATGGTTTCGCCGTCGTAGGTGAAGAGAGAGAGATTCTGGTCGGATGGGCTCACGGCGTTCAGTACCAAGTAGTACGCCGGATCAGGCCGGCGAAAGTCCGGATGGACGTTTATGTTGTTCAATCACTTGCAGCACGGCTTGCGCGCTTTCGCCGGCGGTATCGCGCAGCAGGGTGTGATGCATGTCGGTGAAGCGCTGCCGCAGCATCTCCTGGCGCGCCGGATCCTCCAGCTGCTGCCAGAGCGCGTCCGCCAGCGCCTGCGGTGTCGCATTATGCTGCAGCAGTTCCGGCACCAGGAATTCGCGCGCCAGGATATTCGGCAAACCTATCCACGGCTGGTAGCTCATGTGGCGCAGGATTTCCCAGGTGGCGCGCATCATTTTATAGGCGATCACCATAGGTTTCTTGTACAAGGCGACTTCCAGCGATGCGGTGCCGGAGGCCACCAGCACCGCATCGGCGGCCGCCATTGCCGTATGCGATTGCCCGTCCAGCAACTGGATAGGCAAGTCTTGCAGACCGGCCTGGCTGACCAGTTCGCTAAACAGCTTGCTCTGCTTTTCTCCAGCCATTGGCGCGATGAAGCGCATGCCGGGATCGCGCTGCGCCAGTATCGCGGCAGCTTGCACAAAAGCTATCGTGTTATGTTTCAGCTCACCCATGCGGCTGCCGGGCATGATCGCCACTACCCGGCCGGCGGCCGGCAGGCCGAGCGCGCTGCGGGCCGCGGCGACATCGGGCACCATCGGGATCACTTGCGCCAGCGGATGGCCGACGTAGGTCACCGGGATGCCGGCCTTGCGATAGATTTCTTCTTCAAACGGGAAGATGACCAGCATGTGCGACGCCGCACGCGCAATCTTCTTGATGCGTCCGCCGCGCCAGGCCCAGATCGACGGGCCGATGAAATGCACGGTGGGAATGCCGGCCTGGCGCAGTTGCGCTTCCAGGCCGAAATTGAAATCCGGGGCGTCGACGCCGATGAATACATTCGGCTTCTCCGCCAGCAGGCGGTCGCGCAACGCGACCTGGATGCCCTTGAGCTCGCGGTAGTGGGCCAGCACTTCGAACAAACCGTTGACCGACAGCTTTTCCATCGGCCAGTCGCTGACAAAACCGTACTCCGCCATCTTGGCGCCGCCGATGCCGTACATGCGCGCATCCGGCAGGTGCGGACGCAGGCCGGACAACAGGCGGCTGGCAAGCAAATCGCCGGAGGTTTCTCCGGCGACCATGGCGATGGCTACGTTGGCGTCAGCGTCCGCCATGTTCAGCGGATGATGCCACGCGTAGAGCCGGCAATGAAATCACGCATCAACTTCAGGTCTGCAGCAGATGCCGGCGCTTTCGACTCTTCCTGTTCCAGCGCCGCCATGGCGTCTTCCAGCGCCAGGCCGGAGCGGTAAATGGTGCGGTAGGCGCGCTTGATCGCCATGATCTGCTCGCTGCTGAAACCGCGCCGCCGCAAACCTTCGCTGTTGATGCCCGCGGGTTCGGCGCGATTGCCGGCGGCGGTCACGAACGGCGGAACATCCTGGCTGACGGCAGCGGTGAAAGCCGTCATCGCATGGGCGCCGATGCGGCAAAACTGGTGTACGGTGGTAAAACCGCCAAGCAGCACCCAGTCGCCAATGTGCACATGGCCCGCCAGCGTCGCGTTATTGGCGATCGTGGTATTGCTGCCGATCTGGCAGTCATGCGCCACGTGGACATAGGCCATCACCCAGTTGTCGTCGCCGATACGGGTGACGCCGCCATCCTGGACGGTGCCGAGATTGAGGGTGACGAATTCGCGGATGGTGTTGCGGTCGCCGATCTCCAGCCGGGTCGGCTCGCCGGCGTACTTCTTGTCTTGCGGCACGGCGCCGATCGAACCGAACTGGAAAATCGCGTTATCGCGGCCGATCGCGGTATGCCCTTCGATCACGGCATGCGGACCGATCTTGCTGCCGGCGCCGATGGTTACATGGGGGCCGATCACCGCATAGGCGCCGACTTCCACCGAACTGTCGAGGGATGCCTTGGGATCGATGACAGCTGTAGGGTGAATGCGCGTCATGGGATCACTCTGACGGGCTGGCATCCACCACCACAGTCGCAGCAGCGCCGGGACTGACCGCGGTGCGCATGGTGCACATGAATTCGGCTTCTACCGCCATCTCGCCGTCGACGCTGGCGACAGCCTTGTATTTCCAGATGCCACGCACGACGCGCACGATCTCGACTTCCAGCTTGATCTGGTCGCCTGGTTCGACCGGGCGGCGGAAACGGGCCTTGTCGATGCCGAGGAAGTACACCACGGTATTTTCATCCGGCTTGCGGCCTTCGGTCAGGAACGACAGCAAGGCAGCGGTTTGCGCCAGCGCTTCGATGGTCAGGACGCCAGGCATCACCGGCTTGTTGGGAAAATGGCCATTGAAGAATTCTTCATTGATGGTGACATTCTTGATCGCCGTGATCGACTTGCCGCTTTCCCAATTCAATACGCGGTCAACCAGCAGCAGCGGATAACGGTGCGGCAGGTAGGTCTTGATCTGGTTGATGTCTAGCGTTTGGTTTGGACTATTCATTATCTTTTTGGGTAACCTGTTGCGGTAACTGTTCGATGAGCTGTTTAATGGATTTTTCCAGAGCCCGGATTTTCTCACGCATTGTATTCAGATTGCGCACCAAGGCAGCAGATTTTTCCCATTCGCCATGCTTGGCAATCGGGTAGAAACCGGTGTATTGGCCTGGCTCGGAGATCGAGCGCAACGCCAGCGTACCCGCTGACACATGCACATGATCGACGATGGTAATGTGGCCGTGGATCATCGCCGCCCCGCCTATCGAGCAAAATTTGCCGATCCTGGCGCTGCCGGCAATCCCGGCGCAAGCTGCAATCGCGGTATGGGCGCCGATATGGCAGTTATGGGCGATCTGGATCTGGTTGTCCAGCTTGACCCCTTCTTCTATCACGGTGTCGGCCAGGGCGCCGCGGTCGATGGTGGTGTTGGCGCCGATTTCGACGTCGTCGCCGATCAGCACCCGGCCGGTCTGGGGAATCTTGACCCAGGTCCCGCCGTCATTGGCAAAACCGAAACCGTCGGCGCCGATGACAACGCCAGAATGGATAATGGCGCGCTGGCCGATCTGGCAGGCGTCATAAACCGTGACGTTGGGATGCAGCAGGCTGCCCGCGCCGATGCTGACCCCGCGGCCGATCACGCAGCCGGCTCCCAGGCTCACATGTTCGCCGATCGTGGCGCCGGCGCCGACGACCGCGTTGGCGCCGACATAGGCGGTCGCCGCGACCTGGGCGGCAGGATCGACGCTGGCTGCCGGATGGATTCCAGGCGCCACCGGAATAGCGTTTTTTGCAGCAAAAAACTGCGCCGCCAGCGCGAAATACGCATAAGGATTGGCGGCGACAATCCGTGCACCGCGATAATCGGCGCCGATCGCCGCATCGTCCGCCGCGGACAGGATAATGGCGGCCGCCTGCGTTTGCGCGGCCTGGGGCCGAAACTTGGGATTGGACAAGAAGGTGATCTGTGATGCGCTGGCGTCGCTCAACGGCGCGATGCCGGATACCCGGGTATCCGCATCACCGATCAGTTGGCCACCCAAGCTTTCGACCAGTTCTTTTAGCCGAATGCTCATATAGTGGCCTTGACAGAATGGGTTACTTATTGAGGATTTTCAATACTTTATCGGTGATGTCGATGCGCGGGCTGACATACACGCCGCCTTCCTGGAACACCATATCGTATTTTTCCGCTTCGGCGATCTGCTTGATCGCCTTGGTCGAGCGCTCCAGCACGATCGCCAGCTCTTCGTTGCGGCGCTGGTTCAGGTCTTCGCGGAACTCACGCTGCTTGCGCTGGAAATCCTTGTCCAGGTCGCTCAGCTCGCGCTGGCGCCTGACCCGCTCGGATTCCGAAATCACGGCTGAATCCTTGTCCAGCTTGTCTGCCATGTTTTTCAGGCGGGTGGCCTGGTCTTGCAAATCCTTGTCGCGCTTGGAAAACTCGGCTTCGATCTTGGATTGCGCGGTCTTGGCCGGGGTCGCCTCGCGCAAGATGCGCTCGCTGCTGACGAAGGCGATTTTCGAACCTTCATCAGCATGCGCCGGGGCTGCCGACAATAAGCACGCCGCCAGCAAGCCGGCGGTGGGCAATGATGTAAAGGTTTTAATTAGAGATTTCAACACTATTCTCCGCAATTCAAATGATGCAACTTGTGCATTATGCCACTCTTGTCAGAATCTGCAATTGTGCACCATCCTTATGGTTTTTTAGAAGCCTGTGCCCAGCTGGAACTGGAAGGACTGCTGCTTGTCGGTCGGCTTCGCGTTCAGCGGTTTGCCGTAGCTGATTTTCAGCGGGCCGATAGGCGATACCCAGCTCAGGCCGATGCCCGTAGAATAACGCAACTCGCTGAGTTGCATCGGCTTCTTGTCGGCGTATACCTGGCCGCCGTCGAGGAAGGTGAACCAGCGCAGGGTACGGTCGCTGCCGGAACCGGGGAACGGGAACTGCGCTTCCAGGTTGCCGAACACGCGCGACGCGCCGCCCATCGAATCGCCGTACTGGTCGACGTTGGTGCCGACGCCCAGGGTCGAGCCTTCAAAACCGCGCACGGTGCCGATACCGCCGGCATAGTAGTTCTTGAACACAGGGTACGGCTTGCCGCCAATGCCGCGGCCATAGTCGATTTCGCCGTTCATGGCCAGCGTCACCGCATTGCTGAACAAAGGCTGGAAGTATTGGTGCTGGTAGCTTGCACGGTAGTAGCGCAAGGTGCCGACCGCGGAAAGTTCAAGGCTGGCGCGCTGGTAGCGGCCCTTGGTCGGGACCAGGGCGCTGTCGCGGCTATCGCGCTGCCAGGCTGCGGTCAGCGGGAAACTGTTGGTGGTTGCCGTCGCCGGGTTGGCCAGCACGTTATAACCGAGGCCGGTATCGACCGACCGGCTGCCGTTGCCGAAGTCCGAAACATATTGCTGGTACAGCAGCGGGCTGGAAGCATCGGCCGAAACGGCGGTGTTTTCCACGCCGATGCCAAAGAACACCGTATCCAGTTCCGAGAACGGCACGCCGAACTTGATATCGCTACCGATGGTCCGCACCTTGTAGTCGCCGGTGGTGTACTGCGATGGACGCACGGTACGGTAGTACAGGTCGTAGGTGCGGCTGATGCCGTCATCCGTGAAATAAGGATTGGTCTGGGACAGCGCAATCACCCGCGAATAGCTGCTGGTGTTGACGTCGAGGCCGATGGTGTTGCCGCTGCCGAAAGCGTTCTGCTGCTGGATCGAGCCGGACAGGCTCAGCTTGTCCTGCTGCGAGAAGCCGGCGCCGACCTGGATGTTGCCGGTAGGTTTCTCGGTAACGGCCATGTTGATATCAACCTGGTCGGACGTGTTCGGCACTTCCGGCGTTTCGATGCCGACGTCCTTGAAATAGCCCAGGCGGTCAACCCGGTCGCGCGACAGCTTGATCTTCGAACCGTCGTACCAGGAATCTTCAAACTGGCGGAATTCGCGGCGCACCACTTCGTCGCGCGTCTTGGTGTTGCCGGTGACGTTGACATGGCGCACGTAAACGCGCTTGCCTGGATCGACCATGATGGTAAACGCCACTTCTTTCTTTTCCCGGTTCAATTCAGGATTGGCGTTGACGTTGGCGAACGCATAACCGAAATTGCCCAGCCGCTCCGACATCTTCTTGGTGCTGTTGTTGAGCTTCTCGCCGTTGAATATTTCGCCTTTTTTCAGCTCCATCAACGACCGCAGTTCATCCTCGCGGCCAAACATCTCGCCTTCCATCTTGATATCGGAAACCGTGTATTTTTCACCTTCATTGATATTGATGGTGATGTAGATGTCTTTCTTGTCCGGCGTGATCGAGACCTGGGTCGACTCTACCTGCATCTCGATATAGCCGCGGTTCAGGTAATACGAACGCAGGGTTTCGATGTCGCCCGACAGCTTCTCTTTTGCATACTGGTCAGCCTTGGTGTACCAGGTAAACCAGCCCGGCGAACGCAGCTTGATCTGGTCGCGCAGCTTGCCGTCGGAAAACGCCTTGTTGCCGACGAAACGGATTTCCTTGATGCGCGATACTTCGCCTTCATCCACCGCAAACGTCACATTGACCCGGTTGCGCTCGATCGGCGTAACGGTCGTGGTCACCTTCATGCCGTACAGGCCGCGCGACAGGTATTGTTTCTTCAATTCCTGTTCTGCGCGATCAACCTGGGCTTTGTCGAAAATGCGCGATTCGCCGACGCCGATTTCCTTCAGGGCCTTGGTCAGCTGGTCTTTGTCGAATTCCTTGATGCCGGAAAAATCGACGCCGGCAATCGACGGCCGCTCTTCCACCATGACCACCAGCACGTCGCCTTCGGACTCGACCCGCACATCCTTGAAGAAGCCGGTCGCGTACAAGGCCTTGATCGCCGCCGTGCCTTTTTCATCGGTGAAGGTTTCACCGACGCGCACAGGCAGGTAACTGAAAACGGTGCCGGCTTCGGTACGTTGAATACCTTCGATGCGGATATCCTTGACCACAAACGGCTGCACCGCCAGCGCTTGGCCCGAACACAGGGCAAAGGCGGCAGCAGCAATCAAACGACGGGGAAGAATCGACAAAGGGAAGTGCTCAGAATGTAATTTCATTAGCGATCGTTTTTTATCAATGTCCTTGCCTGCCACGATTGTCAGACAAGAGAGAAAACCTAAAATATGAGCCGAACGACGTCGTTAAACATGGCGACCATCATCAACGTCATCAGAATGCCGATGCCCGCGCGCTGTGCAATTGCACCAACTCGCTCGGGAATGGGACGTCCAGTCAAAACTTCCAGCGAATAATACAGCAAATGGCCACCGTCTAGAACCGGAATGGGCAGCAAATTCATGACGCCAAGGCTGATGCTGATGAAGGCAATAAAGCTCAGGTAGCTGAATGCGCCGATACGCGCGGTCTGGCCTGCGTAGTCGGCAATGGTGATGGGGCCGGTGATATTTTTCCAGGAAACCTCGCCGATCACCATTTTACCCAGCATCTTGAGGGTCATGATGCTGCTGTCCCAGGTCCGCCTGGCGCCCTTGGCGAGCGCTTCCAGCGGCGGGCTGCTGGCCAGGACCATTTCCGGCATGCCCGACATGACAACTTTGATCAGGCCGACCTGCCCGTCTTTGCCGGCTTCCGCCTGCGGTGTCACGCTCACGGTGAAACTATTGCCGTTACGCAAACCCGTCAGGCTCAGCGGCTTGCCCGGGGAGGCCTTGATCTTGTCGACGAAAGCGCCGCTGTCAGCCATCGGCTCGCCGTCGATGCTGGTGATCAGGTCGCCTTCATGCAAGCCGGCCAGCATGCCTGGGCCGCCCGGCATGACCGTGCCCAGGATAGGCTTGGCGCGCGCCAGCTTGATGCCTAGCTTGGCAAGGTAGTCACCTTCGAGATCCTTGGTCGTCAGGCTGTCTATCGGCAAATTCACTGTATCGAGCAGTTTGCCGCCCGACGGTTCGCCGCCCGCCGTGCCGGGATCCGACCGGCGCACGTCGAGCCTGATCGGCGTCTTGTCGATGACCCCTTGCAGCACTTTCCAGCGCAGCTCGGACCAGGTCAGGATCGCTTCGCCGTTCACCGCGGTAATCAATTCGTTGCCGCGCAAGCCGCCCTGGTAGGCCGCGGTATGCTCGGCGACGGCGCGCACCCTTGGCGTCGGCTCCATCTCGCCATGGATGTACAAGCCGGCAAATAACAAAATGGCAAGAGCAAAATTGGCCAGGGGGCCGGCCGCCACGATGGCCATGCGCCGCCAGACCGACTGGCCGGTGAATTCGCGCTTCAGTTCTTGCGGCGACAAGCCGCTTACGTCTTGCTCGCGAGCGTCGAGCATCTTGACGTAGCCGCCCAACGGCAAGATGGAAATCGCCCATTCGGTCTGGTCCGGGCCGAACTTGCGCGAGAAGACGACCTTGCCCATCCCCACCGAAAAACGCAGCACCTTGACCCCGCACAAGCGGGCGACAACATAGTGGCCAAGCTCGTGGATGATGACCAGGGAGCCGAGGGCGACGACAAAAGCGAGGATGGTTTGCAGGAAGGCCATTTGTACGATTTATGCGTTCAGGAAAGAGTGAACCGTCTGGCGCGCAAGAAGATCCTGCTCAAGCAACAAATCGATATCGCTTACAGCGCACAGCGGCAACTTGTCCATGGTGCGCGCTATCAGTTGGTCAATCATGCGAAACCCGATTTTTCCGTCTAGGAAAGCTTGGACAGCCACTTCATTCGCGGCGTTCAATATTGCAGCAGCCGAACCGCCTGCCAACAATGCATCATACGCGAGTTTCAGGCAGGGAAAACGTTGCAGGTCGGGCCGGGTAAACTGTAACTGCCCCACCACCGTCAGGTCCAGCGGACTGACGCCGGACGCAATCCGCTCGGGGTACGCCAGCGCGTAGGCAATCGGCGTGCGCATATCGGGATTGCCCAGCTGCGCCAGGACCGATCCGTCTATGTAAGACACCATGGAGTGGATCACGCTTTGCGGGTGGATCACTACTTCGATCTGGCTGGCCGAGGCGCCGAACAGCCAGTGCGCCTCGATGACTTCCAGGCCCTTGTTCATCATGGTCGCGGAATCGACCGAAATCTTGCGCCCCATGACCCAGTTCGGATGGGCAACCGCTTCTTCGGGGGTGACTGAATCGAGCGTTTCAACCGCCCTGTGCAGGAATGGGCCGCCCGACGCTGTCAGCAGGATTTTCTCGACGCCAAGCGCAGCCGGCTGGCGTTGATAGTTATGCGGCAGGCACTGGAAAACCGCATTGTGTTCGCTATCGATAGGCAGCAGCACAGCGCCGCTCTGCTTCACTGCATCGATGAACAGCTGGCCGGACATGACCAGGGCTTCCTTGTTCGCCAGCAGGATTTTCTTGCCCGCCCTGGCGGCGGCCAGGCTTGGCGCCAGCCCGGCAGCGCCAACGATGGCGGCCATCACGGTATGGCAAGCCTCGGCGCTGGCCACCTGGCACAGCGCGGCGTCGCCGTACAGCACTTCGATCGCAGGGGCCTTGTCTTGCAGCAAGGCGCTCAGCTGCTGCGCCGCTGCCGCGCTGCCGACCACGGCCAGCTGCGGCTTGAAGCGCAGGCACTGCTCAGCCAGCTGTTCGACCCGGCTGTGCGCGGTCAGGGCGTAGACGGAATAACGTTCCGGATGGCGCGCCAGCACATCCAGCGTCGACATGCCGATCGAACCAGTAGAACCGAGAATAGTAATATTTTGCATACGACCTAGAACCAGAAACTCAATAATGCAGCCAGCGGCAATACCGGGATCAGCGCATCGACGCGATCCAGTACACCACCGTGGCCAGGCAGCAGGTTGCTGCTGTCCTTGATGCCCGCGCGCCGCTTCAGCAGCGACTCGAACAAATCGCCGGCCACGCTGGCGGCTACCAGCACCGTCGTCGCCGCCAGCAACCCGGCCCAACCCCAGCTTGCCAGCAGGCGCGCCGGGAAAGTCTCGGCCAGCGCCGGCGCCAGGCTGAACCCGAACATCATGGCCAGCACCAGGATCCAGCCACCAAGCGCGCCCTCCCAGGACTTGCCGGGAGAAATCGACGGCGCAAGCTTATGGCGGCCGAACGCCTTGCCGGAAAAATAAGCCCCTATGTCCGCCACCCAGACGATCACCAGGACCGACAGCAGATACAAAGGAGAGTGATGGAACAGCACCACGATCGCCAGGAAACAGCCGAAAATGGCAATGGCGTAGGTGCCGGCGACCATGCGGTTGGCGAAGCTGGCCAGCGGCGGCAAGCCAAAACCCAGCGCCGGCACGAACCGCAAACCCCAGATTGCCACGCACAACATGAACAGCAGGCGGATATCAGGGCCGCTACCGAAATACATGATAGCGGCAAACAGGATCAGTGCAAGCAGTCCCCAGGCCAAGGCCGCTTTAGAGCCGGCGCCGAAGATCCTGGCGCTTTCCCAGATGGCGGCGGCAAAAAAGAGCGTCGAGACGACGGCGAATGCGGGGAAATAATTGAAGTACAGGATCGGCAGCAAGACTGCCAGCAACAGCAAGGCTGTGATGACACGCGTCCTTAACATCAGGAAGCCTGTTCCAGCAGCTGCGCGCTGGTGCGCCCGAAACGGCGCTCTCGCTGCTGGTAGGAGGCAATCGCCTGGTCCAGCTCGTCGGCGCCGAAGTCCGGCCAATAGGTGTCGGTGAAATAGAGTTCGCTATACGCCAGCTGCCAGAGCAGGAAATTCGAGATGCGCTGCTCGCCGCCGGTGCGGATGAACAGGTCCGGCTCGGGCGCATAGGCCATCGCCAGGTACTGCGCCAGCTCGTCTTCGGAAAATGCCGCCGGATCCTGCACGGCGCCTGCGCCCGCCGCGCTGCGCGCCGCCATCATTTTCTGTACCGCCTGCATCACGTCCCAGCGGCCGCCGTAGTTGGCGCAGATGGTCACGGTCAGGGTCGAATTGCCGGCCGTCTTGCGCTCGGCGCTGTCGATCATTTGCTGCAGCTTGGCGTCGAAGCGGCTCAGGTCGCCGACAACTTTCAGGCGGATGCCGTTGGCGTGCATCTTGCTGACTTCACGTTCCAGCGCCACCACGAACAAACGCATCAGCAAGGACACCTCATCCGCCGGCCGGCGCCAGTTTTCCGAGCTGAAGGCAAACAGCGTCAGGTATTCGACGCCACGCACAACGCAGGCTTCGACCACTGCCCGCACTGCTTCAACGCCCTTGCCATGGCCGGCGACACGCGGCAAAAAGCGCTTGGTCGCCCAGCGGCCGTTGCCGTCCATGATGATGGCAACGTGCCGCGGCACCGTCGGAATTGCTGGTAGCGTTTGCGTGGAACTTGTATGGGCCATAGATAATGAAATAAGGAAAGGAAGAGCGACAGACCGGCCCCGACTATACCGTCAGGATCTCTTTTTCTTTATCGATCACTTGCTTGTCGATTTCAGCCACGAACTTGTCGGTCAGCTTCTGGATCTCGTCCTGGGCACGACGCTCGTCGTCTTCCGAGCATTCCTTGTCCTTGACCAGTTTCTTCAAGCCTTCGTTGGCGTCGCGGCGGATATTGCGGATTGCAATTTTCGCATCTTCCGCTTCGCCCTTGACCAGCTTTACCATTTCCTTGCGGCGCTCTTCCGTCAGCGGCGGCGTCGGCACCCGGATCATTTCGCCCTGGGTGGATGGGTTAAGGCCGAGGTCGGATTCACGGATAGCCTTCTCGACCACTGCAATCATTTTCTTTTCAAACGGCTGCACGCCGATGGTGCGCGCGTCGATCAGGGTCACATTGGCAACCTGGCTCAGGTTGGTCGGGCTACCGTAGTATTCCACCATGATGTGGTCGAGAATCCCGGTGTGGGCGCGGCCGGTACGTACTTTCGCCAGGTCGGCGCGCAAAGTCTCAAGCGACTTTTGCATTCTCAGATCGGTATTCTTTTTAACGTCAGCAATGCTCATGCTGTTCTCCTCTTCGAAAACGGGTGTTTTTTAAATTAAGTAATAATTATTTATACCTGCGATTTGCGCCAGCAATTTGTGCAAGCCGTCTGCACAAACATTGCAAATCAGGCAAATAATTTAAACGTGTACCAAAGTGCCTTCATCTTCACCCAGGATGACGCGCCTCAGCGCACCCGGCTTGATGATGGAAAACACCTTGATCGGCAGTTTCTGGTCGCGGCACAAGGCAAACGCGGTAGCATCCATGACTTGCAGATGCTTGGTGATCGCTTCATCGAAAGTGATGTGCGAATAACGTGTCGCCGTTGGATCTTTATTTGGGTCTGCGCTGTAGACGCCGTCAACCTTGGTCGCCTTGAGGACGATTTCCGCACCGATTTCCGAACCGCGCAACGCCGCTGCAGTGTCGGTAGTGAAAAACGGATTGCCGGTACCTGCTGCGAAAATGACAATCTTGTCTTCTTCCAGGTATTGCAGCGCCTTAGGCCGCACGTATGGTTCGACTACCTGTTCGATGCTGATGGCCGACATCACGCGGGCCGTGATGCCAACCTGGCGCATGGCGTCTGCCAGCGCCAGCGAGTTCATCACCGTTGCCAGCATCCCCATATAGTCAGCAGTAGCGCGGTCCATGCCCTGGGCGCCCGGCGCCACGCCACGGAAAATATTGCCGCCGCCGATCACGATCGCCAGTTCAACGCCCAACTTGGCCACTTCGGCAACATCGGCCACCATGCGTTCAATCGTTGCACGATTGATGCCGTAGGCGTCATCGCCCATCAGGGCCTCACCGGAGAGTTTCAGGAGAACACGCTTATAAGCTGGTTTTGTCATGGTCTGGGCCCCTTATGGCTTTCCGATTGATATATAAATATTGGTCAATGCCTGGCTGAAGGACTGCAGCGCCATTGTCAGGCCAAACCGCAGCAAAATCCACTACCGGCGCTATTTAGCATACACAGCGAGAATACGCGGCGCCGGTTCCTGCGACTTTTCCCTGCCCCTGGATACGAGGCAGCAATTCAGCAAGGCATCCCTTAGTCCGTGGCTTGGGAAGAAAATTCCTCAGAGCCAAAAAAACGGGCCTTTCGGCCCGTATTCTTGCTTACGCCTGCTTGGCCGCAGCAACTGTTGCTGCAACTTCTGCAGCAAAGTCATCCTGTTTCTTCTCGATGCCTTCGCCGACCACGAACATGGTGAACGATTTGACGCTGGTATTGGTTGCCTTCAGCATCTGTTCAACGGTTTGCTTGTCGTTCTTGACGAAAGTCTGGTTCAGCAGGGAAACTTCCTTCAGGAATTTCTGTACCGAACCTTCGATCATCTTGGTCGCGATATCGGCAGGCTTGCCGGATTCGGCCGCCTTCAGGGTCGCTACCGAACGCTCTTTCTCGATCAGGTCGGCAGGCACCTGGTCCGAAGACAGGGAAACCGGCTTCATCGCGGCAATGTGCATCGCCACGTCTTTACCGACTTGTTCGTCAGCGCCGTCGAACTCGACCATCACGCCGATGCGTGTGCCATGCAGGTAGGAAACCAGCTTGGCGGCAGTATCGAAACGTGTGAAACGGCGGATCGACATGTTTTCGCCGATACGGCCGATCAGGGCAGCGCGGGTCGCTTCAACGGTGCTGCCGTCGAGCGGCAGGGCCGACAAGGCGGCGACGTCGGCCGGATTGTTTTCCGCCACCAGCTTGGCGCAGGCATTCGCCAGGGCCAGGAAATCGTCGTTCTTGGTCACGAAGTCGGTTTCGCAGTTGACTTCCACCAGGGCGCCAACGCCGCCGGCGATATAAGCTGCAACCACGCCTTCGGCGGTCACGCGGGAAGCGGCCTTGGAAGCCTTGCCGCCCAGTTTCACGCGCAGGATTTCTTCCGCCTTGTCCATGTCGCCGCCGGCTTCGGTCAGCGCCTTCTTGCATTCCATCATCGGCGCATCAGTCTTTGCGCGCAGTTCGCCTACCAGTGCTGCTGTAATTGCCGCCATACTATTCTCCTAACAGTTGACGCCGTGCCGGTGATCCGCGGCCGCCTTGCGGTGCAAGCGCAGCCCAGTCGGCAACCAGCCTTCCAGCGCCATCATTCAAAATATATCCAGGTATAAATTCGGGTAAAACACATGCAAGTGATACAAAAAGTGATACAAAAAAAGGGGCAACCACGCCCCCTTTTTATTCTGAAGTATGAGACCTCAGATTCAGGGCTTAAGCCTGGTCGTTGACTTCAACGAATTCATCGCCGGCTGCGCCTTTGATTGCTTCAACCACGTCGTTCACTGCATTGGCGCGGCCTTCCAGGATTGCATCGGCAACACCGCGAGCGTACAGGGCGATTGCCTTGGACGAGTCGTCGTTGCCAGGGATGACGTAAGTCACGCCGTCTGGCGAGTGGTTGGTGTCAACCACGCCGATAACCGGGATGCCCAGCTTGGCGGCTTCAGTGATGGCGCCCTTGTGGTAACCGACGTCGATCACGAAGATGGCGTCAGGAATGCCGCCCATGTCCTTGATGCCGCCGATAGCTTTTTGCAGCTTGATCAGCTCACGCTGGAACATCAGGCCTTCTTTTTTGCTCAGCTTCTCAACCGAACCGTCTTCGATCGAAGCTTCCATTTCTTTCAGGCGCTTGATCGAGGTCTTGATGGTCTTGAAGTTGGTCAGCATGCCGCCCAACCAACGCTGGTCGACGAAAGGCGAACCCGAACGTGCTGCTTCAGCTGCCACGATTTCGCGCGCTTGGCGCTTGGTGCCGACAAACAGGATGTTGCCGCGGTTGGACGACAGTTGGCGGATGTACTTCATCGCCTCCTGGTACATGCCCAGGGTCTTTTCCAGGTTGACGATATGAATCTTGTTGCGGTGACCGAAGATGAACGGCGCCATCTTTGGGTTCCAGAAACGGGTTTGGTGACCGAAATGGACACCGGCTTCCAGCATTTCACGCATTGTTACGGACATAATTTTCTCCAGGGTTAGGTCTGGAACCCGCTCAGTCACCGTTGACGCCAGCATTGCAGCCAGGCAAAAAACAGCACCCTTTTCGAGCGGATTCGCGCTTTTAAAACCAATTTAAACATCAAATAAACTACACAAACATCGACATAGCCGAATAGCAATTCGAGCTAACCCAAGATTGTACCCCAAAACCCCTGACTTCTTCAAGCGCCGCGAGGCATATCTTTCAGCGCATCTGCGTGGCCTCGTTTATAATCGACATCTAACTGAATCCGGGCGTTTTTTGCGCCTTTTGCTAAAGAATTCACCGAATTTTCTCGATTTTTCCTATCTTATGACCTCCATCTCCATTAAAACCGCCGAGGATATCGCCGGCATGCGCGTCGCCGGCAGGCTGGCCTCGGAAGTACTCGATTACATCACGCCATTCGTCAAGGCCGGCGTCACCACCGGCGAGCTGGACCGCCTGTGCCACGAGTACATGACAAATGTGCAAGACACCATCCCTGCCCCGCTGAATTATTGCCCGCCTGGTTATACGCCGTACCCGAAAGCCATCTGCACCTCGGTCAACGACGTCATCTGCCACGGCATCCCGGGCGACAAGGTGCTGAAAAACGGCGACGTGGTCAATCTCGACATTACCGTCATCAAGAATGGCTACCATGGCGACACCAGCCGCATGTTTTATGTCGGCGAACCGTCGATCATGGCCAAGCGCCTGGGCGACATCACCTATGAGTGCATGTGGCTGGGCATTGCCAAGATCAAACCCGGCGCGCACCTGGGCGATATCGGCCATGTGATCCAGCAGCACGCCGAAAAAGCCGGCTACAGCGTGGTCCGCGAATTCTGCGGCCATGGCATCGGCAAGGTGTTCCATGAAGAGCCGCAAGTATTGCATTACGGCCGTCCAGGCACGCTGGAGCGGCTGGAAGCGGGCATGATTTTCACGGTCGAGCCGATGATCAACGCCGGCCGCCGCGATATCCGCGAAATGGGCGACGGCTGGACCATCAAGACCAAGGATCGCAGCCTGTCCGCCCAATGGGAACATACCGTACTGGTGACCGAAACCGGCTACGAAGTATTGACCGTCTCCAAGGACACTCCGCCCCCGCCCGCCTTTATCCAGCAAGCGACTGCCGCCGCTTAAGACATGACGACACTTGCCGCCACACTCAAAAAACAGCTTAGGACCGAGCGGCAAACCATCATCTCAGCCTTTCTGGCGGACGGTAAACCCGGCGAACTGCTGACCGCGCTGCGGCGCAGCGTCGACATCGCCCTGACGCAGGCCTGGAAAATGCTGGAACTGCCGTCCAGCGCAGCGCTGGTGGCGGTCGGCGGTTACGGCCGCGGCGAACTGTTTCCGCATTCCGACGTCGACGTCCTGATCCTGCTGGAGGCCAGCCCGGACGCCGCGCTGAAAGCCACGCTGGAGCAGCTGGTGCAGCTGTTCTGGGATATCGGACTCGAAATCGGCCACAGCATCCGCACCGTGGATGAGTGCCTGAGCGAATCCGCCGCCGATATCACGGTCCAGACCAGCCTGCTGGAAGCACGGCTGGTGAGCGGCAGCCACCCGCTGTTCCTGCAGCTGCAGGAACGCTGCAGCGCGGCCATGGATGCCTGCGCCTTTTTCCAGGGAAAGATCCTGGAAATGCAGCAGCGCCACGTGAAATATGAAGATACGCCCTACAGCCTGGAGCCGAACTGCAAGGAAAGCCCGGGCGGCCTGCGCGACCTGCAAGTGATCCTGTGGGTGGCGAAGGCTGCCGGCCTTGGCGAATCCTGGCCCAAGCTGGCCCAGCGCGGCCTGATCACGGCCGCCGAGGCGCGCCAGCTGGCGCGCCAGGAGCGCGCTTTCAAGGATATCCGGATTCGCCTGCACATCTATACCAACCGCCGCGAAGACCGGCTGGTGTTTGACGTCCAGACCCCGATCGCCGAAGCGCTCGGCTTCCAGACCACGGAAACCCGGCGCGCCAGCGAATACCTGATGCAGCGTTATTACTGGGCGGCCAAGGCGGTAACCCAGCTCAACACCATCCTGCTGCAGAACATCGAAGTGCAGCTGTTCCCGCAACCGATGGTGCCGCAACGCATCAACGACCGCTTCAACCACCTGAACCGCCTGATCGACATCGCCCACGACGACCTGTTCAAGACCACGCCGTCGGCGATGCTGGAATTGTTCCTGCTGCTGGCCCAGCACAGCGAGCTGAAGGACATGACCGCGCGCACCAGGCGCGCCTTGTGGCACGCCCGCGTTAAGATCGACAACAGCTTTCGCCGCGATCCGCACAACCGCTCGCTGTTCATCCAGATCATCCAGGCACCGCAAGGGATTACCCATGCGCTGCGCGGCATGAACCAGACCAGCATCCTCGGCCGCTACCTGCCGAACTTCCGCCGCATCGTCGGCCAGATGCAGCACGACCTGTTCCATGTCTACACCGTGGACCAGCACATCCTGATGGTGGTGCGCAATGTGCGCCGCTTCACGATGAGCGAGCATGCGCATGAATATCCGTTCTGCAGCCAGCTGATCGCCAACTTCCCGCGCTCCTGGCTGCTGTATGTCGCCGCCCTGTTCCACGACATCGCCAAAGGCCGCGGCGGCGACCACTCCAAGCTGGGCATGACCGACGCCCTGCATTTCTGCCAGCAGCACGGCTTGCCGCCGGCGGATACCGCGCTGGTGGTGTTCCTGGTCGAGCACCACCTGACCATGTCGCAGGTAGCGCAGAAACAGGACCTGTCGGATCCCGAAGTCATCCTCAATTTTGCCAATACGGTCAAGGACGAACGGCACCTGACCGCGCTCTACCTGCTGACCGTGGCCGACATCCGCGGCACCAGTCCCAAGGTATGGAACGCCTGGAAAGGCAAGCTGCTGGAAGACCTGTACCGCATGACCTTGCGCGTGCTCGGCGGCGAAGCGCCGTCGGCTGACCGCGAGCTGAAAAACCGCCAGGAAGAAGCGCTGAAAACGCTGCGCCTGTACGGCCTGGCGGAAGACGCCCATGAAACCCTGTGGCGCCAGCTCGACGTTGCCTATTTCCTGCGCCACGACGCCTCCGACATCGCCTGGCAAACCCGTTCCTTCTACAACCAGACCGACAGCGCAAGCCCGATCGTCAAATGCCGCCTGGCGCCGATCGGCGAGGGCCTGCAGGTCGCGGTCTACACCAAGGACCGGAGCGACCTGTTCATCCGCATCTGCAGCTATTTCGACAGCAAGAATTTCAGCATCCTGGATGCCAAGATCCAGACGACCAAGCAAGGCTACGCGCTCGATTCTTTCCTGATCAGCGCGCCGCTGTTCGCCAAGCACTACCGCGACATCATCAACCTGATCGAGCATGAACTGACCCTGCTGCTGCAAGCCGACAGTCCCCTGCCGGCGCCGTCCAAGGGACGCCTGTCGCGCCTGTCGCGCACCTTCCCGGTGACACCGACGGTCGACCTGCGCCCCGACGAGCGCGGCCAGTATTACCTGCTGTCGATTACAGCCAACGACCGCACCGGGCTGCTGTTTTCCGTCGCCAGCGTACTGGCCAAGCACAAGATCAATTTACATACGGCCAAGATCATGACGCTCGGCGAACGGGTCGAAGACGTATTCCTGGTCGACGGCAACGCGCTCAACCACGCGCGCTTGCAGATCCAGCTTGAAACCGACCTGCTGGATGCGCTGCATATCTGATCCATCCTGTTTTTGTTTTTTATCCTTTTTATTTCTTGCCTCTCATGACCGAACCATTACGCCTTTCCAAACGCATGTCAGAACTCGGGCTATGCTCGCGCCGCGAAGCCGATGAATGGATCGCGCGCGGCTGGGTCCGGGTCGACGGCGTGGTCGTATCGGAACTCGGCAGCAAAGTCCTGCCCAGCCAGCGCATCAGCGTGGAGCGCCAGGCCGCGGCCGAACAATCGAAACGCGTCACCATCCTGATCAACAAGCCGGTCGGCTACGTCAGCGGCCAGGCCGAAGACGGCTACCAGCCGGCGGTGGCGCTGGTCAAGGAAGCCAACCGCTGGAGCGAGGACCGCTCGCCGACCTTGTTCCATCCGACCCAGCTGCGCAGCCTGGTGCCGGCCGGCCGCCTCGACATCGACTCGGTCGGCTTGCTGGTGCTGACCCAGGACGGCCGCATCGCCAAGCACCTGATCGGCGAAGAAACCAGCGTCGACAAGGAATACCTGGTGCGGGTGCGCTACACCAAGGGCGACAAGCTGCCCGACGCCGAACTGCGCCGCCTCAACCACGGCCTGACGCTGGACGGCAAGAAGCTCAAGCCAGCCATCGTCAAATGGCAAAACGACGACCAGCTGAGCTTTACTTTGCGGGAAGGCAAAAAACGCCAGATCCGCCGCATGTGCGACATGGTCGGCCTCAAGGTGCTGGGATTGAAACGGGTGCGTATCGGCGGCGTGAAGCTGGGGCATTTGCCTGAAGGGCAATGGCGCTACCTGGGCGCGGACGAACAGTTCTGAAGGAATACGGCCCGCGAGGGCCGCTGCCGGTTACAGGAAACGATCCAGGATCTTGCGGCTGGCCTTGTCCAGCGCCTGGGTGTCGCGGATCAGGAACTGCACGCCATGGCTGTCGGCGATCAGCAGGCTGGTCGCCACGATGCGCCGGATGTCCTCTTCGCCTTTCAGCGTGAAAGAAGCATCGCCGCGATTGGTTTCCACATACCACGTGCTCGGCGCGGTGAAACTGGAAACCCGCTGGATACGCCGGATTTCCGGCATGAATTCGCGGCTCGCCAATTCTTTTTCAACCATCGCCCGGGTTTCGCCGGGCAAATCGCTCAAGCGTGAAATCCAGGCCAGTTCCTGACCGTCGCCGTTCACCAGCGAAATGCCGTCGTCCGGCGCGCCGATAGGAAAGGCCCGCACCGGCACCACGCCTTCATGCACTTCGCCGTTGACCGCGGTGTACACCAGGCGGCCGAAGGCATTGCGGCTGAGTTTGAAATCATGGCTTGTCATGCTGCCCTCTCGTCACTGTCTTCGCTGTCTTCATCGACCAGGGTCGGCTCGGTATCCGCATTGCGCAGCTGCGCCTGGTAGAGGCGGTAATAAGCGCCTTCGCGCAGCATCAGTTCGTCATGGCTGCCGACTTCGACGATCTGGCCGCGGTCCAGCACCACCAGCCGGTCGGCCTTGCGCAAGGTCGACAAACGGTGCGCGATAGCAATCGTGGTGCGGCCCTGCACCAGGTTATCCAGCGCTTTCTGGATTTCCTTTTCGGTGGTGGTGTCGACCGACGAGGTAGCCTCGTCCATGATCAGGATACGCGGATCGATCAGCAAGGCGCGCGCAATCGAGATGCGCTGGCGCTCGCCGCCGGACAACGCCTGGCCGCGTTCGCCTACCAGCGAGTCGTAGCCTTGCGGCAGGCGCAGGATGAATTCATGGGCATGGGCGGCGCGCGCGGCGGCGACGATTTCTTCGCGCGTGGCTTCCGGCTTGCCGTAGCAGATGTTCTCCGCAATGGTGCCGAAGAACAGGAACGGCTCTTGCAGCACCAGGCCGATATTGCGGCGGTATTCCGAGATCGGCATGGAACGGATATCGACGCCGTCGATCCGTATCGATCCTTCCGACACGTCGTAGAAACGGCAGATCAGGTTGACCAGCGTGCTCTTGCCGGAGCCGCTATGGCCCACCAGGCCGATCATCTCGCCCGGCGCAATGGTCAGGTTGACCTCGCGCATGACCGCCCGGTTGCCGTAGCGGAAACCGATGTTGCGCAATTCGATGGCGCCTTTCACATGCTCCAGGTGCACCGGGTTGGCCGGTTCCGGCACGCTCGATACGTGGTCCAGGATTTCAAAGATGCGCTTGGCGCCGACCGCGGCTTTTTGCGTCACCGACACGATACGGCTCATCGAATCGAGGCGGGTATAGAAGCGGCTGATGTAAGCCAGGAACGAGGCCAGCACACCGACCGTGATTTCGTTTTTCGAGACCTGCCAGATGCCGAACACCCAGACCACCAGCAGCCCGACTTCGGTCAGCAAGGTGACCGTCGGCGAGAACAGGGACCAGATCTTGTTGACGCGGTCGTTGACCAGCAGGTTGTGCTGGTTGGCGTCGCGGAAACGCCCGGCTTCGCGCTTTTCCTGGGCAAACGCCTTGACTACGCGGATCCCCGGGATGGTGTCGGCCAGGACATTGGTCACTTCGGCCCAGATGCGGTCGATCTTTTCAAAGCCGTGCTTCAGCCGGTCACGCACCAGGTGGATCATCCAGGCAATGAACGGCAGCGGCACCAGGGTCACCAGCGCCAGCCAGGGATTGATCGAGAACAGGATCACCGCGGTCATGACGATCATCAGCACGTCGATCGCGAAATCCAGCAGGTGCAAGGACAGGAACACGCAGATGCGGTCGCTTTCCGAGCCGATGCGCGCCATCAGGTCGCCGGTGCGCTTGCCGCCGAAATATTCCTGCGACAGGCGCAGCAGATGTTCATAGGTAGTAGTGCGCAAATTGGCGCCGATGCGCTCGCTGACCAAGGCCAGGATATAGGTGCGGGCCCAGCCCAGGCTCCACGCCACCAGGGCGGAAGCCAGCAGGCCGGACAGGTAGAGCTTGACCAGGTCATGGTTGATCGGCTTGCCGTTCTGATAAGGAATCAGCACATTGTCCATCAGCGGGCCCATCAGGTACGGCGGCACCAGGGTGGCGGCGGTCGAGATCAGCATCAGGATAAAACCGAGCAGCAGCATGCCCTTGTACGGCGTGGCGAAACGCGCCAGCCGGAACAAGGCCCAGGTTGAGGACGGTGCTTCCCCTTTTTCCGGGCAGATCAGGCATTCGTCGCTGCCCGGCGGCAGCGGCGCTTGGCATTGCGGGCAAAGCGCCTGCTCCTGGCGCGCGGCGGAACGCCCGGCCAGGTAATCGTCGCGCTGCTGCTCGAAGAGCTTGATCAGGCGCAGCGCTTCCAGGTTGAGGCCAAGCGTGTAGCGCCAGCAAGCCAGCTGCCGCTGCTCGTCGCACAGCTCCAGGCTGCCGACGCCGGCATGGTCGTGGTGGCCCAGCGTCAGGCCGGGCCGGTAAGCCCATTCGCGCCAGCTGCTGTCCTGCTCCATCTTGGCCAGCAGGCGGCGATTGGTGAGCAATACCGTGCCGCGCGCAAAATGCAGTGAAGCGTTAAGATCGACCTGCAGCGAGGCCAATATTTCTTCAGTCGGGGCAAGCAGTGTTATCACTTCAGCACGCAAATCGGCGGGCAGGATATGGGATAAATAATTACCGGGAGTAGGCACAGGGGATAAAGGGTTGCTTTTCATCTAAACGGCATGGTGTGTCCGCATGCATGCACGGATCGGATTGAATTTTGTGTGAAATCGCCTCAAATGGCGCACATCGTCTGCCGCAAGTATTATATCCTATCGTGTTTTTCGGAAACGTTACATTTCGTTACCATAACCCTATCATTTTGCTATTTTAAGTGAGCTTCTGTAAACCGATTCGTGCATTAGCGCGTTACAGATAGTTGCAGGGTGTTGAACCGGCACCAGAAAACAAGAAAAAAATTTTCAGCACGAACGCAGCCCTATTGCATAGCCTCATTGCTCACTCATGAAAAACATTGAAATTCTCCGCATCATGTCGCTACGCGGACCAAACATCTGGACGTACCGGTCAACCCTTGAGGCGTGGATCGATATTGGCGAACTGGAAGATTTCCCGTCGAATACATTGCCCGGCTTCAACCAGCGCCTGACCAGCTGGCTGCCTACCCTGATCGAGCACCGCTGCAGCTATGGCGAACGCGGCGGTTTTGTCCAACGCCTGCAAGACGGCACCTGGCCCGGCCACATCCTCGAACACGTCACCCTGGAACTGCAAAACCTGGCCGGCATGCCCGGCGGTTTCGGCAAGGCGCGCAGCACTTCAGTGCGCGGCGTCTACAAGGTTGCGGTGCGCGCGCGCCACGAGCAGGTTACCCGCGCCGCCCTGCATGCCGCACGCGACCTGGTCATGGCGGCGATCGAAGACAAGCCGTTCGACGTCCCTGCCACTATCGTCGAACTGCGCAGCATGGTGGATTCGCGCTGTCTGGGGCCGAGCACGGCCTGTATCGTGGAAGCCGCGGAAGAACGGCGCATCCCCTCGTTCCGCCTCACCGAAGGCAACCTGGTGCAGCTCGGCCACGGTATCCGCCAGCGCCGCATCTGGACCGCGGAAACCGACCAGACCAGCGCCATCGCCGAAAGCATCTCCAGCGACAAGGACCTGACCAAGAGCCTGCTGCAGGCTTGCGGCGTGCCGGTGCCGGAAGGACAACTGGTGGAAAGCGCCGCCGAAGCCTGGGAAGCCGCTGAAGATATCGGCTTGCCGGTGGTGGTCAAGCCTTCCGATGCGAACCATGGACGCGGCGTCTTCATCGACCTCAATACCCAGGCTGAAATCGAAACCGCCTACGCCCTGGCGCTGGAAGAAGGCAGCAGCGTCATCGTCGAACGTTTCATCCGCGGCAACGAACACCGGCTGCTGATTGTCGGCGGCCGCCTGGCGGCTGCCGCGCGCGGCGAGCCGCTGTCGATCAGCGCCGATGGCAAATCGACCATCCGCCAGCTGATAGACAGCCAGATCAATTCCGACCCGCGCCGCGGCGAACTCGAAGAGTGCCCGCTGAGCCTGGTGCTGCTGGATGAAGAACCGGTGGTGCGGGTAGAGCTGGAACGGCAAGGCTTCAACGGCGAATCGATCCCGCCTGCAGGCAAGCAAGTGCTGATCCAGCGCAACGGCAACGTTTCCATCGACGTCACCGACCTGGTCCATCCCAGCGTCGCCGCAGCGGCCTCGCTCGCCGCGCGCGTGGTGGGCCTGGATATCGCCGGCGTCGACCTGGTGGCCGAGGATATTTCCCGTCCGCTGGAAGAGCAGCGCGGGGCGATCGTCGAAGTCAACGCCGGCCCCGGCCTGCTGATGCATCTCAAGCCGGCCGAAGGCAGGCCGCGCCCGGTCGGCCGCGCCATCATCGAACACCTGTTCGCCGCTGCCGACAATGGCCGCATCCCCATCGTCGGCGTCACCGGCACCCACGGCAAGACCACCGTCTCGCGCCTGATCGCCTGGCAGCTGCATTTGAGCGGCAACCATGTCGGCCTGGCTTGCGGCGACGGTCTTTATTTTGCCCAGCGCCGGGTTGAAAAGGGCGACCGCGCCAATTGGGAGTCGGCGCAACGGGTGCTGATCAACCGCGCGGTCCAGGCGGCGGTATTCGAGAACAGCCACGACACCATCCTCTCGGAAGGCCTGGTCTATGACCGTTGCCAGGTCGGCGTCGTCACCAATATCGATCCTGCCGACAGCTCGCCGCAGTACTACATCGGCGATGCCGAGGAAATGGTCAAGGTCACGCGCACCCAGGTCGACGTCGTGCTGCCTAGCGGCGTCGCCGTGCTGAATGCCGCCGATTCGCTGGTGGCGGGCATGGCGCCGCTGTGCGACGGCGAAGTGATCTTTTTTGGCCTCTCCCCTACCCTGCCGGTGATCGCCGAACAGCTGGAACAAGACCGCCGCGCCGTGTTCGTGCGCAACGACCAGATCATGCTGGCGATCGGCAAAAACGAAATGCTGCTGGCAGACATCACCACCGTGCCGCTGATTGCCCGCAGCAAGGACAGTTTCCAGGTTGAAAACGTGTTGGCGGCGGTTGCCGCCGCCTGGGCGCTGGACATCTCTCACGACCTGATGCGTGCAGGGATAGAAACGTTCGAGATGGCTTAAAAAATCTAAGCAGGACGGGCGGCTGCCCTCCTGCTTTTTTTATCAGTAATAATAGGAAAACCTGTTGATGGACGTATCACGTATCCGAGTACTTCGCGGCCCCAATCTGTGGAGTCGACATACCGCTATCGAAGCCATCGTGTCTTGCACCGATGCCGAACGCGCCATTGCAGGCATCGCCGGTTTCGAAGCCAGGTTGCGTGAACGCTTTCCAAAAATCGGCTTCCTGGAAGCCGGCAGCAAGAACGACGTGGTGTCGATGGCGCACGCGCTCGAGATAGCGGCGCTCGGCCTGCAATCGGAAGCCGGTTGCCCAGTCACCTTCAGCCGCACCGTGCCGACCCTGGAAGGCGGCGTCTACCAGGTCATCGTTGAATACACCGAGGAAGAAGTCGGCAGGATGGCGTTCCAGCTGGCGCAGAAACTGTGCCAGGCAGCGCTGGAAGACAAGCCCTTCGATCTCGCCGGCGCACTGGCCAGCCTGCATGAACTGGATGAAGACATCCGTCTCGGACCCAGCACCGGCTCCATCGTGCAGGCGGCGGTCATGCGCGGGATTCCGTTCCGGCGCCTGACCAGCGGCAGCATGGTGCAGTTCGGCTGGGGCAGCCGCCAGCGCCGCATCCAGGCCGCGGAAACCAACCACACCAGCGCGATCGCGGAATCGATCGCCCAGGACAAGGACCTGACCAAGAAACTGCTGAACGCGGCCGGGGTCCCGGTGCCGATGGGCCGGGTGGTCTCCAGCGCGGAAGAAGCCTGGGCCGCGACCCAGGAAATCGCCGGACCGGTGGTGCTCAAGCCGCGCGACGGCAACCAGGGCAAGGGCGTGGCGGTCAACATCACCGCCCGCGAGCAGGTCATGGCGGCGTTCGAAGTGGCCGCCAAGATCTGTTCGGAAGTGATCGTCGAGCGCTACCTGCCGGGGCATGACTTCCGCCTGCTGGTGGTCGGCAACCAGCTGATCGCCGCTGCCCGCCGCGATCCGCCGCAAGTCATCGGCGACGGCGTGCGCACCATCCGCCAGCTGGTGGACCAGGTCAACAGCGACCCGCTGCGCGGCGACGGCCATGCCACCACGCTGACCAAGATCCGCTTCGATGCGATTGCCCTGGCGACGCTGTCCAAGCAGAATTACGCCGCGGATTCGATCCCGCAGCAAGGCGTGCGCGTGGTGTTGCGCAACAACGCCAACCTGAGCACCGGCGGCACCGCCACCGATGTCACCGAAGATGTCCATCCTGAACTGGCGGCGCGCGCGGTAGCCGCGGCGCAAATGGTCGGGCTCGATATCTGCGGCGTCGACGTCGTCTGCAACAACGTCCACCAGCCGCTGGAAGAACAGGAAGGCGGCGTGGTCGAAGTCAATGCAGCACCTGGCTTGCGCATGCACATCAGCCCTTCTTACGGCAAGGGCCGCGCGGTCGGCGCCGCCATCATGTCGACCATGTTCGCCAGCGGCGACAACGGCCGCATCCCGCTGGTAGCGGTGGCCGGCACCAACGGCAAGACCACTACCGTGCGCCTGATCGCCCACCTGCTGGGCCGCAAGGGACTGCGCGTCGGCATGACCAATTCCGATGGCGTCTATATCGAAAAACAGCGCATCGATACCGGTGATTGCAGCGGCCCGCGCAGCGCGCGCAATGTCTTGATGCATCCGGACGTCGATGCGGCCGTGTTTGAAACCGCGCGCGGCGGCATCTTGCGCGAGGGCCTCGGCTTCGACCGCTGCGACGTTGCCGTGGTCACCAATATCGGCATGGGCGACCATCTCGGCCTGAGCTATATCAGCACGGTGGAAGACTTGAGCGTGGTCAAACGCGTGATCGTCGAAAACGTCGCCCCGGGCGGCCATGCGGTCCTCAACGCGGCAGATCCGATGGTCGCCAGCATGGCCAAATCCTGCCCGGGCTCAGTGACCTTTTTCGCCCACGATTTCCATCACCCGCTGATGACCACCCATCGCGCGCAAGGCCACCGGGTGGTGTACCAGGACGGCAACGCCATCGTCGCCGCCAAGGGCAAGCAGGAACATCGGATCCTGCTGCAGGACATCCCCCTGACACGCAACGGCGCCATCGGCTTCCAGGTCGAAAACGCCATGGCTTCGATCGCCGCGGCCTGGGCTTTGGACCTGGACTGGGACGTGATCCGCGCCGGCCTCGGCAGCTTCGTCAACGATGCCGCCACCGCGCCAGGCCGCTTCAATGTATTCGATTATCGCGGCGCGACCCTGATTGCCGACTACGGCCACAACCCGGATGCGATCAAGGCGCTGGTTAAGGCTATCGACAGCATGCCCGCCAAACGCCGTTCGGTGGTCATCAGCGGCGCCGGCGACCGGCGCGATATCGACATCCGCCACCAGACCGAAATCCTGGGCGATGCATTCGACCAGGTGATCCTGTACCAGGACCAGTGCCAGCGCGGCCGCGCCGACGGCGAAGTGCTGGGCTTGCTGCGCGAAGGTTTGCAGAACGCCCGCCGCACCACATCGACCGCGGAAATCAACGGCGAATTCGTCGCCATCGATACTGCGCTGTCGCACCTGGAGCCGGGAGATCTTTGCCTGATCCTGGTCGACCAGGTGGAAGAAGCGCTGGCGCATATCGCCAAGCGTATTGCTGAAGTTTGATGTAGAGCCGCCGCCGCTATCGGATACCTCGGTATCCCGGCAGCGGCGGCGGGCTTAAGCCGGCTTGTGCCCGGTCAAGGCCGCGCCGGCATTCAGCGGCAGGCGCCGCGTCACCGGGATCGACGCCAGCGAAAACAAGCCGATGACAATGAAGGCCGGCCAGAAGTCCCCCGCCACGATAGTCGAGTGTCCCTGCAGGCGGCTCGACAGATGCACCGCCAGGCCGCCGATAGTCACTCCCAAACCCAAGGAAATCTGCTGCACCACGCTGGCCAGGCTGGTAGCCCGGCTGACGTCGGCGCTGTCGAGGTCAGCGTAAGCCATGGTATTGAGGCAGGTAAACTGCATAGAAGGGAAAAACCCGCCCAGCAGCACCACCGCCATCATCACCAGGTAGGGCGTGGTCGGCGTGAACAAGCCATACGAGGCCAGCGCCAATCCGGCCAGCAAAGCATTCCAGACCAGCACCGAACGGAAACCATAGCGGCGCAGGACCGAAGTGCCGATGGCTTTCATGAAGATCGCGCCGAAGGCCGAGGCGCAAGTGATGGTGCCGGCATGGAAGGCATTCATGCCAAACCCCACCTGCAGCGCCAGCGGCAGCAGGAACGGCACCGCCCCCAGGCCGATGCGGAACAGCGAACCGCCGATGACGCTGGCGCGGAAAGTCGGGATCCGCAGCAGGCGCAAGTCCAGCAGCGGGAACGGTTCGCGCCTTGCATGCAGCAGATACACATACAAGGTCAGGCCGCCCAGCAAGCACATGGCGAACGCCCAACCCGGCGCCAGCAGCTCGCCGTCGATCAGCGACAAGCCAAGCATCAGCAAGGTGCTGCCGATGGCCGACAAGAAGAAACCCTTCATGTCCAGCGGCTGCAATTCGTCGGAACGGTAGTTTTCTATGTAGCGGCTGGCCAGGTACATGCCGAGGATGCTGATAGGAACATTGATCAGGAAAATCCAGCGCCAGTGGAAATAAGTCGTGATGAAGCCGCCCAGCGGCGGCCCGATCACCGGTCCCAGCTGGGAGGGAATGGTCAGGTAGCTGATGGCTTTGACCAGCTCGGTGCGCGGCACCGAGCGGAAAATGACGATACGCCCTACCGGCACCATCATGGCGCCGCCTATGCCTTGCAAGAAGCGCGCCGCGACAAAAGCCGCCAGCGAGCTCGAGGCTGCGCACATCAGCGAGCCGGTCAGGAACACCAGGATGGCGGTACGGAACACGGTGCGCGCGCCGAAACGGTCAGCGACCCAGCCGCTGATCGGGATGAACACGCCGAGGCCGACCACATACGAGGTCAACGCCAGCTTAAGGGTAAGGGGATCTTGGCCGAGGTCGCGCGCCAGTACCGGCAGCGAGGTGGCAATCACCGTCGCGTCCATGTTTTCCATGAACAGCGCGCAGGCGACAATGAGCGGAATGAGAAGAGTACGTGGCACTGCCGATAACCGTAGGGTAAACAAAAAGACAGATGCACGCAGTGTTGCATCTGTCTGCCCGCTAGTTTACACCTATTCCTGGAACTTGGCAGGAGGTACGACGACCGCCCTGTTTTCAGGCCAGCTTGCGTTGTCCAGGATCGTAATAAAAACGTTCTTCGCTTATCTTGTCGCCGCGCCAAAGCTGATAGGCGATTTCGTCCAGCTGGAAACTGCGGCCGTCGTGGGCGACCATTTCGAACAGCCAGTTGATGGCGACCCGGTCGCCGTCAACCAGGAAGGACTTGGCGGCCACGGTGCGGATTTCCTTGAACGCCGCCAGCGCCTTTTCTTCTCCGGCCACCAGCGCCTGCAGCCCGGTGCGCGGCGGCTCCAGGTTTTCCTGCATGGATGCATCTTCCGTATAAAACTCCTGGATTGCCTCTACGTACTTCCCTTGCACAACCAGCGCGATAAAACTTTCAACGTGTTCTCGACTTGGCATGGATCGGTCCTGTATGCGTGGATAGGAATGAAGACTATACCCGCCTTCAGAACGGTCCGTTGGACGCCCGCAATTTGTCCGGCAAGCCGTCGTGCGGACCAAGCGGCTGTTTCGGCGCATCCAGCCAAAGCTGCTCGCCGATCTCGGCGTTGCGCTGCGCATGCAAGGCGTAATAAACCTGGTTGTCGGCGCGGAAGCGGTCGCCCACCACCAGCAGCCGCACATCGGTCTCGGTATTGTTGATGAAGGTATGGGCAAGGCCGGTGCCGGGCGCAAAGCCGACGCCGTCTCCCGGCGCCAGCCGGTGCAGGCGGCCATCCAGCCAGACATCCGGCGTGCCTTCGATGACGTAGACGAATTCTTCCTCGGTCTTCTCCGCATGCGGCCAGGACGTGCGCCGTCCCGGCGGCAGCAGTTCATGATGGATGCCGAGCCGGTTCAGGCCGAAAACGCGGCCGAACGGCGAACCTATGGACATCAGCTCGGCGCTGCCGGGATAACTGGAATCGTCCGCGCCTTGAATCTCTTGCCAATGCTTGATGCAGTCTGGCCTGGTCATGCTCTTCTCCTCTTGCTGGATTTTATTGGGACAGCAGGATCCGGTAGCCGACCGCGGTCTCGGTCAGCAAGTGCTTGGGCTGGGCCGGATCGTCTTCCAGCTTCTGCCGCAAGTGCCCCATGTAAATCCGTAAATAGTGGCCGCTCTCCGAATGCGACGGCCCCCACACTTCCTTGAGCAGCTGCGGATTGGTCACCACCCGCCCGGCATTGGCCACCAGCACCGACAGCAGCCGATACTCGGTCGGCGTCAGGTGCACCTGCTGCTGCGCCTTGGTGACCAGCCGCGCCTGCAGGTCCAGCGTGACGTCGCCGAAGCGGATCAGGCCGTCATCGCCGGCCAGCGGCTGGTGCTGGCGGCGCAGCGTGGCGCGTACCCGCGCCAGCAGCTCGCCGACGCCGAAAGGTTTGCTCAGGTAATCGTCGGCGCCGGCGTCGAGCGCCTTGATCTTGTCGGTTTCATTGACGCGCGCCGACAGCACGATGATCGGCACCCGCGACCACTTCCTGACATCCAGGATGAAATCGACGCCGTCGCCATCAGGCAGGCCGAGATCGAGGATCACCAGGTTCGGCTTGCGGGTGCCGCAATCGATCAGGCCGCGCTGCATGGTGGCCGCTTCAAAAATCTGCCAGCCCTCATCCTCCAGGGCGGCGCGTACAAAACGGCGGATCTGCGGTTCGTCCTCGACCAGCAGCGCTATGGGTGTGGGTTGTATCGTCATGCTTGCTCCGTATCGTCGCCGGCGCCTGCTTCATGTTCTTCCAGGTCCGGCATGCTGGGCGGCGCGCCGAGCGGAATGGTGAAGATGAATTCAGCGCCGCTTTCGCCATGGTGGCCGCTGCGGGCATGGATGCTGCCGCCATGGGCTTCCACGATGGCGCGGCAGATCGCCAGCCCGAGCCCGACGCCGGGCTTGGCCGATTCGCGCTCGCCGCGCGTGAATTTTTCAAATATCGTGTCTTCCATGCCGCTCGGCAGCCCCGGGCCGTCATCGGCGATGGTGACCGTCAGGACGCGCGTGTTCGCCACCGCGGCCAGGACGATGTGGGAACCGGCCGGCGTGTATTTGGCGGCATTCTCCAGCAGGTTGCACAGCACGCGTTCGATCAGCACCGCGTCAAAATGAATCAGCGGCAATTCGTGCGCTACCTTTATCTCGACCTGGTGTCCATGCAGCGCCGAGCCGCTGGCGCGCAATGCACTGCCGACTACTTCTTCGAACGGCTGCCACTGCAGGTTCAGCTTGACCTCGCCGCTCTGGATGCGCGCCATGTCCAGCAGATTGGTCACCAGCGCGCTCATGCGCAGCATCTCGCCGTGCAGCGCGGCGGCCAGCGCCTGCTGGTTCTGCTGCAACGGCGGTTTCGACAGCACCAGCGACTCGGACAAGCCGATCAAGGCGGTCAGCGGCGTGCGCAAATCGTGCGACAGCGCCGACAGCAGGGAATTGCGCAAACGCTCCGACTCCATGCGCACCAGGGCGTCTTGCGCCACTTCGACATAGTGCACGCGCTCCAGCGCAATCGCAGTCAGGGTAGCGAAGGTATACAACTGTTGCTGCTGCTCCGGGATAAGGATCCAGCGCCGGTTGTGCGGCAGGATCACCAGCACGCCCCGGGTGCGCATCGGCGCCACCAAAGGCAGGTACAGGTAATTGCTGGCCGGCAGGGTATCGGTGCCGATGCCGGCGCTGCTGGCATTGTCGAAAGCCCACTGGGCGATGCCCATGTCGAGCGCCGCGGCGACATGGGCCACGTCGTCCGGTATCACGCCAGGCAGGTGCAGCCGGCCGGCGTCGTCAGGTATCAGGAGCAAGGTCTTGGCCTGGAAGCTGCGCTGCAGGAACAGCCCGCTGGTCTCGAAGATCTGTTCCGTCTGCAGCACCCCCGACAAGGCACGGGCAAATTCAAACAGGGCGCGCGAGCGCGCTTCACGGTCCGAGGCGATCCGGGCCTGGTAGCGCAGGCCGGAGGTCAGGTGGGTAATGGTCAAGCCGACCGCCAGCATCACGCCGAAGGTCAGCAGGTACTGGAAATCGCTGACGGCAAACGAAAAGCGCGGCGGCACGAAAAAGAAATCGAAGGAAGCGATGCTTAGCAAGGCGACAAAGATCGCCGGCCCGCGGCCGTAGCGGATAGCGATCAGGACTTCCGCCAGCAGGTACAGCATGACGATGTTGGCCAGGTCGAAAAACGGCAATATCGGCGTCGCCAGCAGCGTCACCAGCACGCACACCGCCAGCGCCCAGGCATAACCCCACCATTCGACCCGGCTCTGCATCGGCAAATGGCGCGGCAGGATGGAGCCGGCCTCTTCCGCTTTTTCCGCGGCGCTGGCCGAATTTGCGCCGATGGCGATCAGGTCGATGTCGCGGGCATGCGCCGCGATCCGCGCGGAATGGCTGGCTTGCCATGGAAAGCGGCGCTGGCTGCGGCCGATGATGATCTTCGAGAAATTGTGGCTGCGGGCATAACCGGCCACAACCTCGCCCACTTCGCTGCCGGCCAGCACGGCGGTAGTCGCTCCCAGGTCCTGCGCCAGCTTGAGCGTCTTCAGGATGCGTTCGCGTTTGGCGGACGGAAGGCGCTGCAGTTTCGGCGTCTCGACATACACCGCATGCCATTCGGCATTGAGCTGGGTCGCCAGCCGCGCAGTGCTGCGGATGACGTGTTCCGCGCCGGGCGACGGACCGACGCAGGCCAGCAAGGCGGCGTCGGTCTGCCATACCGCGCCGATGGATTTTTCGATCCGGTATGCCTGGACATCGCCCTGCAGGCGATCCGCGGTGCGCCGCAAAGCCAGTTCGCGCAGCGCGATCAGGTTGCCTTTGCGGAAAAAATTGCGCGAGGCGCGCTCGGCTTGCGGCAGCTTGTAGACCTTGCCGAGTTTCAGCCGGTTCAGCAATTCATCGGCAGGCAGGTCTACCAGCACCACTTCATCGGCGGCGTCGAAGACGGTGTCCGGCAAGGTTTCTGCGACGCGGATGCCGGTGATGCCGCCGACGACGTCGTTCAGGCTTTCCAGGTGCTGGACATTGAGCGTGGTGAAGACATCGATGCCGGCGTTCAGCAATTCTTCCACATCCTGCCAGCGCTTCGGATGGCGTGAGCCGGAGGCATTCGAATGCGCGAGTTCATCGACCAGTATCAGCGATGGCTTGCGCCGCAGGGCGGCGTCCAGGTCGAATTCCGGCAATTGCTTGTCGCGGTAGCTGACCTGCTTCAAAGGCAGCACTTCCAGTCCGTTCAGCAGTGCCGCCGTTTCCGCCCGGCCGTGGCTCTCGATCACGCCGGCCAGCACCTCGCGCCCTTCGCTATGCAACTTGTGCGCGGCGCTGAGCATGGCGTAGGTCTTGCCGACGCCGGCCGAGGCGCCGAAATAGATGCGCAGTTTGCCCCGCCCCGCCAGGCTTTCCTGTACCTGCAGCTGCGCCAGCAAAGCATCCGGATCGGGGCGCAGGTTATCGTTTGAATAGGGTGAAGACACTGGTTGCCTTGTGAAAGCCATCGATAAGACGGTTGTGTAAAATCGTAGCGCTAATTGTAGATGGAATCCAGTTATCGTCACGATATACCGGAATCCACTTGGAATCACTGCCGGACCCGCAATGGCAGACAGGCCGGAAGGCTCTGCGCCTTCCGACCCGTACTATTGGAACCGCCGGTCGGCAATCCTTAGAATGTCTTGGTCGCCGATACTACCAGCGCGGTTTTCCCCAGGTTCTTCCGATCCGGCGCTGGGCCCACATAATTCTTGGTGTCGGTGCCGATCACGGCCACGCTGCCGGACAGGAAGCCGAAATCCTTGGTCAAGCCGACTTTCCAGTCGTTATAGCTCAACGACGAATTGTTTTTGACAGTCTGGTGGCCGGCATGCAGGTTGACCGTATAGCCGTTGCTGACATCGATATTGGCGCCGATGTCCAGGTAGCCGCTGTTCTTGCTGTCGGCGGCGCCGAACAGATTGGTCAGCGACTGCGAATACTTGATGTATGCCGGACCATAACCCAGCTGGCCATACAGCTCCGTCGTATTGGCATCCGGATGCAGGCCGTTGGATGGATAGACATACGACAGCACGCCGAAATCGTAGCTCAGGTCCTGGGTGAAGTTACCTTTCTTGCCGGCATAGATATCCCATTCGATATTGCCGTCGCCGCCGCCGTCCTTGACCCATTTGAGCGTCGACAGCCAGGTGCCCGCATACAGTCCGGTAGGATTGTTGCTATAGTCGGCGCCGCCTTGCAGGGCCGGTTTCAGGCGTGTCTGGGAAATGCCGCGGAAGCGATAGTCGGAGACGACACTGGCATTGAACGTCAGGGAATTGTCCGGGACCGCTTCTTCAGCCTGCGAACAGTTTGCAGTGAAGGCGGTAACGCCGATGACGGTGAGCAAGCCAGCAAAATAGATGATTTTCTTCATGTTTTCCAAGACAAAAACAGCGTGAGGTGGTGTATTTCAAACCAGACGAAACATGGACGTGTGAAAGCTGGCCGCACGCCGTACGGCCAGCCCTGCAGGCACTATCCCCTCTGGAATGAAATGGGTGGTGAAACTCAGTTTGCGGCCGGATGCTGCCGGTCCAGCGCCAGGTTCAACGCCAGGACGTTGACGCGCGGCTCGCCGAAGAAGCCCAGGCTGCGCTGCAGCTGCAGGCTGTCGATCAGGGCATGCACCGTATCGACATTGAGCTTGCGCTCGCGCGCAATGCGTCCGGCCTGGTAGTAGGCGGCCGCCAGGCTGATTTCCGGGTCCAGGCCGCTGCCCGAAGCAGTCACCAGGTCCACCGGGATCGGCAGCGTATTGCCGGGATCGGCAGCTTTCAAGGCATCGACCCTGCCCTTGACCGCGTCGATCAAAGCCGGGTTGCCAGGCCCGAAATTGGAGCCGCCGGAAGACTGGGCGTTATATGGCATCGGGCTGGTGGCCGACAGGCGTCCCCAGAAATAGTTGGGAGCGGAAAATTCCTGGCCGATCAGGCGCGAACCGACCAGCTTGCCGTTTTGCACGATCAGGCTGCCAGACGCCTGGTCAGGGAAGACGGCCTTGCCGATGCCGGTCACTGCCAACGGATAGATCACGCCGCACAAGACTGTCAGGCTGGCGAACAGCACCAGTGCCGGACGCAATACGCCTTGCGAAGCCGCTTGCGACGAAGCCGTTTTTGAATTGACCGTCAGTTTTGCCGGCGGCAGCGTTGTTGTGGATGCGGATTTCATTTCTATACTCCTATTTACACCAGGTGCATGACTGACAAAATCATGTCGATCAGTTTGATGCCGATAAAGGGCAATATGATGCCGCCCAGGCCGTAGATCAGCAGGTTGCGGCGCAGCAGCGAAGCGGCGCCGACTGCGCGGTAGCGCACCCCTTTCAACGCCAGCGGAATCAGCACCACGATGATCAGGGCATTGAAGATGACTGCCGACATGATGGCCGACGACGGGCTGGCCAGGTGCATCACGTTAAGCGCTGCGAGCTGCGGATAAGTGGTGATGAAGGCGGCCGGGATAATCGCGAAATACTTGGCGATATCGTTGGCGATCGAAAAGGTCGACAAGGCGCCGCGCGTCATCAGCATCTGCTTGCCGATCTCGACGATCTCCAGCAGCTTGGTCGGGTTCGAATCGAGGTCGACCATGTTGCCGGCTTCCTTCGCCGCCTGCGTGCCGCTGTTCATCGCCACCGCGACGTCGGCCTGGGCCAGCGCCGGCGCGTCGTTGGTGCCGTCGCCGGTCATCGCCACCAGCCGGCCTTCCGACTGGTAGCTGCGGATCAGCTTGAGCTTGTCTTCCGGCGTCGCCTCCGCCAGGAAGTCGTCGACGCCGGCTTCGGCGGCGATCGACGCCGCTGTCAGGCGGTTGTCGCCGGTGATCATGACGGTCTTGATGCCCATCCGGCGCAACTCGGCAAAACGCTCCTTGATGCCGCCCTTGACGATATCCTTCAGCTCGACCACGCCCATCACCACGCCGTCGTCCACCACCACCAGCGGCGTGCTGCCGCGGCGGGCGACGTCGTCGACGTTGTGCGCGACTTCGGCCGGGAACGGCTGCCCCAGTTCCTGCAGGTAGTTCTTGAGCGCCTCGGACGAACCTTTGCGGATCGCGCGAATTTTGCCGGCTGCGTTGCCGGCTTCGCCGATATCGATGCCGCTCATGCGGGTCTGCGCGGTGAACGGCACAAAGGTAGCGTGCAGCGAATTCATCTCGCGTTCACGGATATTGAAACGCTGCTTGGCCAGCACCACGATGCTGCGCCCTTCCGGCGTTTCATCCGCCAGCGACGCCAGCTGCGCCACGTCAGCCAATTGCTGTTCGGTGATGCCAGGCGCCGGAATGAATGCCGAAGCCTGGCGGTTGCCGAGCGTGATGGTGCCGGTCTTGTCCAGCAACAGCACGTCGACGTCGCCGGCCGCTTCCACCGCGCGGCCGGAAGTGGCGATCACATTGGCCTGCATCATGCGGCTCATGCCGGCCACGCCGATGGCGGACAGCAAGGCGCCGATGGTGGTCGGGATCAGGCACACCAGCAAGGCCACCAGCACCGTGATGGTGATCGGCATGCCGCTTTTGGCGGCGCTCACGCTGAACAGCGAGAACGGCAGCAAGGTCACGGTCACCAGCAAGAACACGATGGTCAGCGCCACCAGCAGGATGGTCAGCGCGATCTCGTTCGGCGTCTTTTGCCGCTTGGCGCTTTCCACCATCGAGATCATGCGGTCAAGGAAGGCTTCGCCCGGATTGACCGAGACCCGCACCACCAGCCAGTCGGACAGCACCCGGGTGCCGCCGGTGACGGCAGAAAAATCGCCGCCGGATTCGCGGATTACGGGCGCCGATTCGCCGGTGATGGCGCTCTCGTCAACCGAGGCCACGCCTTCGATGACTTCGCCGTCGACCGGGATCACGTCGCCGGCTTCCACCAGCACGATGTCGCCCTTGCGCAGGTTGCCGGCCGGGGTGGCCGACCATTTGCTGAGCTGGCCATCGGGCTTGCCGTTGCCGTTCAGCTTTTTGGCGGATACGGTTTGCTTCAGGGCGCGCAGCGATTCCGCCTGCGCCTTGCTGCGTCCTTCCGCCAGCGCTTCGGCGAAATTGGCGAACAGCACGGTGAACCAGAGCCAGACCGAGATCGCCAGGATGAAAGCCGGGCTGGCTTCGCCCTTGCCGGCCAGGGCCTGGAAATACAGCAAGGTGGTCAGGATGCTGCCGACATAAACCACGAACATGACCGGGTTGCGCAATTGCGTTTGCGGCGCCAGTTTTTTGAACGATGCGACGATGGCCGGGCCCATGAGCGCGGAATCGAAGAGCGTCAGATTAGTGCGAGACATGATGATCCTTCTGATCAGTTGAGGACAGAGTAATTCGCCACGCTACGGTGGCTCTTAAACTCTGTCCCACAAGTAGTTTAATGTGCAAACATTTGCAAGTGCTCAACAACAGGGCCAAGCGCCAGGGCCGGTACATAGTTCAGCACGCCCACCAGCACCACAACACCAATCAGCAATACGATGAACAGCGGGCCATGGGTAGGCATGGTTCCAGAGTTCGGTTCCAACCGTTTTTTAGCTGCAAACGAACCGGCCATCGCCAGGATCGTGACGATGATGATGAAACGCCCGAACCACATGGCTATCGCCAGCATCACGTTATAGAACGGCGTGTTGGCTGACAGGCCGCCGAACGCACTGCCGTTGTTGTTGGCAGCAGAAGAAAACGCATACAGGATTTCGCTGAAACCATGGGCGCCGGGATTCAGGATGCCCGCCACGCCGGCCGTCGCCATCACCGCAATCGCAGTGCCGCCCAATACCAGCATCGGCGTCGCCAGGATCGCGATCGAAGTCATCTTCATCTCGAACGACTGGATCTTCTTGCCCAGGTATTCCGGAGTGCGGCCGATCATCAAGCCGGCGATGAACACCGCCATGATCGCGAACACCAGCATGCCGTACAGGCCGGAACCGACGCCGCCGAACACCACTTCACCCATTTGTATCAAGGCCATCGGCACCATGCCGCCCAATGCCGTAAACGAATCGTGCATGGCGTTGACCGCGCCGCAGGACGCCGCCGTGGTGATTGCTGCAAACAGGGCCGAAGCGCTGATGCCGAAGCGGGTTTCCTTGCCTTCCATGTTGCCGCCGGACTGCAGCAGGCTGTGGCCCTGGTCGATGCCCATCGCGGTCAGGCCGGGGTGCGACTGCTGTTCCGCATACATGACTACCGCGGTCATGATGACGAAGATGATCGTCATCGCCGCCAGCACCGCCCAGCCCTGGCGGATGTCGCCGACCATGAAGCCGAACGTGAAGCACAGCGCCGCCGGGATCAGGAAGATCGCCAGCATCTGCATGAAATTCGACAGCGGTGTCGGATTTTCATAAGGATGGGCCGAGTTGGCGTTGAAGAAACCGCCGCCGTTGGTGCCTATCATCTTGATCGCTTCCTGCGACGCCACCGGGCCCATCGCCAAAGTCTGCACCTTGGTGTTGGCGGCTTCCATCACGGGCTTGCCTGCTGCGTCGCCGGTGGTTCCCATGACCGGCTGGCCGTCGGCGCCGACTTTCGGCTGCTGATAGTCCAGCGACTGCACGATGTTGGCGTCTTTATAGGAGTCAAAGTTCTGGATCACGCCCTGGCTGATCAGGAATACCGAGAAAATCACCGACAGCGGCAGCAATACATACACGGTGGAACGCGTGATGTCGGTCCAGAAATTGCCGATAGACTGCACCGAATGACGCGAAAAGCCGCGGATCAGGGCAAACGCAACTGCGATGCCGGTCGCTGCGGAAAAGAAATTCTGCACTGCCAGCACCAGCATCTGGGTCAGGTAGCTCATCGTGCTTTCGCCCGAATATCCCTGCCAGTTGGTATTGGAGATGAAACTGACCGCGGTGTTGAATGACGAGTCGGGACTGACGTTGGCAAAATGCTGCGGATTCAGCGGCAGCCAGACCTGCAAGCGCTGCAAGCCATAGGTCGCCAGCGCGCCGATGGTGTTGAACAACAGCAGCGCCAGCGCGTAATGCTTCCAGTTCATTTCGGACTTGGCTTTGATGCCGGCGCAACGGTACAGCCATTGCTCGATCCGGTTGAACCAGCCGAAGCCAGGCACCGGGGCATGGTCGGATGACCCGGCGGCGACCTGCACGATGAATTTGCCGAGCGGATAGCTCAGCAACAGCAGCACGGCCAGGAAAGCGACCAGCAACATGGTGGATTGGGAGGTCATGTCAGAAGTCCTCCGCTTTTATCAAGGCCACCACCAGGTACACCAGCAGCGCCACGGTGACCAGCGCACCGAGTACATAAAACGGGTTCATTGCTTATCCTCCAGCTTCTTGCATCCCACCGCCAGCGCCCAGGTGACGACAAACATCGCCACCACCGCGCCGACATAAATTCCATCCATTACCAGCTCCATCATTACCCTCGTTACAGATTAGTTGCGGTACCGACAGGCTATAGAGAAGCTTCTAAAAATGTCGTAAAGAGACGTGGCGGGGGTGTAAACAAAGTGTAAAAAAGCCGTAAAAATCCGCAGGAAAACCCTGGCGCCCGGAGCCCTGCCCGGCCTCATGCCTTTTTTGCACCTTCCAGCCCGATTTCCTGTTGCAAACGCGGTACACTTTCAGCCTTGCCGGCTACCGCAAAGACACTCCTCATGCACTACGCTCTAGATCTGCGCACCTTTATTTTTAGTCATTATTTCTATACGGGTTTGCGGATCGCCACGGGCGTGGTGGGGCTGACCTTGCTGGTGCTGCAGTTCAGCGACCTGCCGACCGCGATGACGGTCTGCATCGGCGCCCTGTCGACCAGCCTGATGGACCTGCCGAGCACGCTGCGCCACAAGTTCAACGAAATGCTGTCCAGCGTGCTGCTGTGCACCGTGGTCACCCTGGTGATCAGCCTGTGCGCGCCGTTCCACTGGCTGCTGAGCCTGATGCTGGTGGTGGTCACCTTCCTCGCCAGCATGATGGTGGTGTATGGCAAAAAAGCCATGCCCCTGCAGTTTTCCGCGCTGTTCGTGATGACCCTGTCGATGGAAAACGCGATGAACGTGGAGCAGGCGTTTTTCCATACCGGCCTGTTCCTGGGCGGCGGCCTGGCTTACCTGGCTTATTCGATGACCGTGTCGTGGTTCCTGCGCAGCCGCATCAAGCAGCAGGTGCTGGCCGAAGCCTTGTTCGAGCTGGCGCGCTATATCAACATCAAGGCCGATTTCTACGACATGCACGTCGACCTCAACAGCCAGTTCAATACGTTGGTGCGCCAGCAGATCGTGCTGGCCGAGAAGCAGCAGGCTTCGCGCGACCTGATCCTGCGCGACCCGAAAAACCAGGAAGATGCGATCCTGGTGCAGGTCCACTTCGGCATGTTCGACCTGTATGAGCACATCCTGTCGACCCATACCGACTACGTCATCCTGCGCCGCCACCTGGCCGACGCCGAAGTCCTGACCTACCTGCGCGACATGGTCAGCAAGGCGGCCAAGGATATCGAAACCATCGCCTACGCCATCACCCGCAAGCGCGCTTCGTTCGCTAGCATCAGCTACAAGGCCGAGATGCGTTCCATCGAAAGCGAACTGCAGCAGCTGCAGCAAGACAGCCTGGCCGGCAAGGTGTCCGAGGAAGCCCTGGATATCCTGCGCGCCACGTATACCAAGATCTGCGATGCGATCGACATGATCGGCCAGCTGCACCACGCCACCCAGAGCGTGCAGGGGCCGCTGCCGGTGCTGATGGGCAAGGACATGACGCCGTTCCTGACCCAGCAGAAATACCAGCTGGGCGTGCTGGTCTCCAACCTGCGCTGGCAATCGCCGACTTTCCGTTTTGCGGTGCGCGCGGCGCTGGCGATTTCCTGCGGCCTGCTGGCGGCGGATGCCTTGCCGTATGCCGGCCACGGCTACTGGATCGTGCTCACCATCGCCATCATCCTCAAGCCCAGCTTCAGCCAGACCAAGCAGCGCCGCAGCGACCGCCTGGTAGGCACCCTGATAGGCTGCGTGGCGACCGCGCTGATCCTGCGTTTCGTGCACGAACCGGTGGCCCTGCTCGGCTTCCTGTTCATGGCGACCGTGGCGGCGCCGGCCTTCATCTACGTCAAGTACCGCTACACGGCGATTGCCGCCAGCATGCAGATCCTGCTGCAGATCAACCTGGTGATCCCGAGCAGCGGCCACGTCATCGGCGAGCGCCTGATCGACACCCTGATCGGCGCCGCCATCGCCACCGCATTCAGCTTCGTCCTGCCGAGCTGGGAATACCGCACGCTGCCGCAGCTGATCCGCAATGTCTTGAAAAGCAACCAGCGCTTCCTGGAAGCCGGCAACAACCTGTTGCAAGGCAAGGTGCGCGACGACTTTATCTACCGCGTCTGCCGCAAGCGTTTCCTCGACAGCATTTCGGAACTGGTGTCGACCCTGGTGCGCATGCTCGACGAGCCGGCCAGCAAGCATCGCGCGGTGGAAAACCTGAACCAGTTCATCGTGCATAACTACCTGGTGATCGCCCACGTCGCGGCGCTGCGGATGCTGTTGCGGCGCAATGCCGAAGGCTTGCCGCAGGCAGCGGTCAACGGTGAACTGGATGCCGCCACCGCGCGCGTCAGCAAGACGCTGGGATTGGCGGAACAGGTGCTCGATCCGAACGCGCCCTTGCCGCCTTCCGAGGCGGCAAGGGCTACCGCACCGGCTACCGCGCCAGCCACTGCGCCGGCAGCGGAGGGCAACCGGGCAGAGCAATGGCCGGCCTGGCAACCGTTGCAGCAGCGGGTGGAACTGCTTTACGAGGACAGTGAAAAAATCGCCGTCAACAGCGCGGCGATCGGACGCATCCTGGCCGCGTGACGGCAGATGCCGGATGCGGCATTCTTCCGGCAGGGAATTTTCAAGACAAGATTTATTGTTTCTCTCAATAAAGACAAGTTAAACACTGGCAACTGATATTTCCATGTAGCACCATTTCTTCATGGAAATTTATTTGCGGGTTTTACTATCTTTAAAAAGGTAACAATGAACATTCTCCTGTTAAAACTCGCCGCCGCATCCGCCCTGCTGTCCCTGGCCTCAGGCGCCATGGCCAGCGCCAACGGCGGCGTCATCCACTTCACCGGCAACATCGTCGAGCCGCCTTGCAGCACCGGCAGCTTCGATGCCGGAAAAATCAACATTCACTGCGATAAATCCAGCGCCGTTGCAGTTTCATTCCAGCGCGTCGGTCCCGCTGCCAATTCGGCTGCCGCCATTGTTACCTTGACGCGCGACGGCAAGGTGCTGGGAAGCCAGGAAGCCACCGCCTACCGCATGGCCTTGCAAGGCAACAGCCAGCTCGGCCTGCGCGTTGCGCCCCAGGCCGCCGGCGCCATCATCAGCCCGGTGCTCATGACCATCAGCTATCTGTAAAGTCAGCCGCCGAAGCGGGCTTCCGGCAAGCCGCGCACACCGGGCAAGCGCAGCTGGAATACGCCGCCCGCTGCCGGCTCGGCCAGCAAGGCTGCCGCCGACAGCGATTCGCGCGCGCTGGTCACGTACAGGGTATCCAGGCCTGCTCCGCCGAACGCTACGCAACTGGGCTGCGCTACCGGGACCCGCACCATGCGCTCAATGCTGCCGTCCGGCGCAAAACGCAGCACACGATGGCCGCCCCATTGGGCATTCCACAGGTAACCCTCGCTATCGACGGTTGAACCGTCAGGCTCGCCCGGCTGCTGGTGCAGGCTGGCGAACTGGCGGTCATTGCTGATCGTGCCGGCCGCGGTGTCGTAGTCGCAGCAGCGTATCGTCTTGCTCGGCGAATCGCAGTAATACATGGTGCGGCCGTCGGGGCTGAAGCATATGCTGTTGCTGATCGCCACCTGCGGCAACGCCAGGCGTTCCAGCGTCAGGTCGGCGTTGAGCCGGTAGAAACTGCAGCAGCGCGCCAGGCCGGGAGCATCGTTCTTGGTGCCGAACACGAAGCGCCCGAAGCGATCGCAGCGGCCGTCGTTCAGCCGCGTGTGCGGCAGGTCGGCTTCGACCGCGCAAATCGGCGTCACTGCATTATTGGAAAAACTGAACCAGGCCAGCTGCGAGGCCAGCCCCAGCAGCAGGCGGTCGTCGTCTTCGGTCAAGGCAAACGTCGCCAGCCGCTCCGGCATCGGCCAGCTGCGGGTGGCGCCGGCGGCCGGATCGTGGCACCACAGGCTGGCGCCGAGGATATCGGTCCAGAACAAGCGTTGCGTGCGGTCGCACCACAGCACGCCCTCTCCCAGCAGATGCTTGCCGTCGAACAGCAGGCTGGCGGCGGCTATCTCGGTGGTCATGTCTCCATCCTCCTTGAAATGCAAACGAGGTCTTGAAGACCCCGTTGCGATACTACGCAGAACCGATAGCTTACCTCAAAGCCGCGCCCTAGAAAGAATGGCTGACGCCCAGGTAGCCGCCATTCTGGCTATGTCCGGCCAGCGGATTGTCGCCGCTCATTTCGACCGAGAAATTGGCGTTGCCCTTGTTGCGCACGGTGCCCACGCTGGCGTACAGCAAGGTGCGCTTGGACAGATTGTAGTTGGCGCCCAGCATGAACAGGTTGCCGCTGCCGCCGTCGTTATTGAGCTTGGCGTGGAAGGCGCCGCCGATCAGGGTCAGCGCCGGCGTCAGCACGTAGTTGGCGCCGATCCAGTAATGCTGGATCTTGTCGGGACTGCCGGCGACGCTGTCCGGCGCCGAAACGTTTTCGTAGGCAGCGAACAGCTTCAAGGCGTCGATAGTGTAAGTGCCGCCCACGATCAAGTCCTTGGACGCCGCATAGATATCGCTGTACTTGCCATTGACGTCGCGGATCACGTCATAGATGGCGCGCAGTTCCAGCCCGGCGTTGGTGTACACCAGCGACACGCCGTCGCTGCGGCCGTTGCGGGTCGAGCCTGCCTGCTCGCCCAGGCTGGTTTGCACGGTAGCGTTAAAACCGCTCCAGGTCGGGGTCTGGTATTCGATCACATTGTTGGCGCCCGGCCAGTTGCGGCCCTTGACCAGGTTGGCGGTGCCGATGAATTGCTGGCCGGTCGGATCCAGGTACCAGACATCGTTGACGATGAACAGGTTCTTGCCGAACTTGATGGAACCGGCGCTGCCGCTCAGGCCGACGTAGGAACGGCGGTTGAACAATGCGCTGCCGTTGGTCTGCCCGGTCGGCGCATTGAAGCCGGACTCCAGCAGGAAGAAAGCGCCCAGCCCGCCGCCCAGGTCTTCGGTGCCTTTGAAACCGAACATGCTGGTGCCCCATTGGTTGCCGGAGGTGCCGAACTTGCTGCCGGTGGCGCCGGTCTGGTTGCCGTTGGCGTCCTTCAATGCAACGTTGCTCTGGAAATCGAGGCCGGCATCGACGCGCCCGTAAATGGTGACGTTGGTCTGCGCTTGCGCTTGACCGCAGGCGGCGGCGATCAGGCCGAACAGGCCCGCTGCGGCGAGGTTTTTGGAAAGAATCATGTTGTCGTCTCCTTGAAATTATTATGAATTCATCCACTGCCGGCCTGCCCTCCGTATCCGGGAATCGCAGGCCTGCGTGAATGTGGCCTCATAGTAAGGATTCGATTGATATCGATCCAATGAATTTTTCCACTACATCAATACTGTATTTGGTATCATTTTGAGAGCTCTGCCAAATCGGGAAAATCCGGTAATGAGCAAGCAGCGTATAAAAAAACAAACCAGCGAGACGACAATGCCCACCAACGACACCAACTGGTTTCTGCGCGCGCGACTGAAAACCCGCCAGCTGCTCTTGCTGATCGCGCTCGACGAAGAACGCAATATCCACCGTGCGGCGGAAGCGCTCAACATGACGCAGCCGGCCGCCTCCAAACAGCTCAAGGACCTGGAAGACATGCTCGATGTGCAGCTGTTCGAACGGCTGCCGCGCGGCATGCGTCCGACCATCTACGGCGAAGCGATGATCCGCCATTCACGCATGGCCCTGACCAGCCTGTCGCACGCGCACGACGACATCACCGCGTTGAAGTCGGGACTCTCGGGCCAGGTCAATGTCGGTGCGATCCTGTCGCCGGGCATGGTGCTGCTGCCGCCGGCGATTGCGCGGCTCAAGCAGCAGGCGCCGATGCTGCGCATCGGGGTCGAGGTCGAGAGCAGCAACATCTTGCTGGAACGGCTGCAGCGCGGCTCGCTCGATTTCCTGGTGGCGCGCATCCTGGACCAGGAAGACAACCGCAACCTCGAATACGAAGAGTTGTCGGACGAGCCGGTATGCGCGGTGGCGCGGGTCGACCATCCCTTGCGCCACGTCTCCAGCCTGCAGTTGAAGGATATCGCCGACGCCGGCTGGATCCTGCCGCCCAAGGGCAGCATCCTGCGCCACCGGGTCGACATGATGTTCCACAAGGATGGCCTGGCGCCGCCGGCCAACGTGGTCGACACCACCGCCATCCTGGTGATCAGCAGCCTGCTGCAGCAAACCGATTTCCTGCACGTGATGCCGGCCGAAGTGGCGCGCTTTTACGCCCAGGTCAATGTGCTGGCGATATTGCCGATAGAATTGCCGTGCAAGATGGATGGTTTCGGCATCATCACCCGGCGCTTGCAGATACTTTCCCCGGGCGCGAAAATACTGCAGCAAACGATTCGGGATGTCGCGGCGCAAATCTACTAGCCGACCGTAACCTTGAAGGCGGCAACAAGCATCGTGATTTGCTGCCATCGATAAAAATCAGAAAAAACGGGGGTGCTCAATGTCAGGCAAATTAAGCAAATTGGAACAATACCGATTTCCGGCGTTTGTCGCAGCCGCCTTCTTTGTGTGTGATGTGGGCGCACAGACGGTCGTGCCAGAGGTACGGCCGCCAGCGGAATCCAGCATTCCGGCCGGCCCCAGGGGCAGCGCGATTCAGGAAGGCCGGAAACTGATGAACGAGACGCATCAGCGCCTCCCCAAAAATGTCGGGAACGGCCTCAATTGCACCAATTGCCATTTGGCCGGCGGCGCCACGGCGAATGCCTCGCCCTGGGTCGGCATCTGGGGAGTTTTCCCGGAATACCGCTCGCGCAGCGGCAAGCTGATCTCCTTGCAGGAACGGATCAACGATTGCTTCGAACGCTCGATGAATGGCAAGCCGCTGCCATATACGTCGACAGAAATGACGAATATCCTGGCATACATGCAGTGGCTGTCGACCGGCGTGCCGACTGGCGTGAGCGTGACGGGACGAGGTTTCGGAGCGATCGACCAGAAGCTCGAGGCGGATGCAAACCATGGCAAGCAGGTGTACGCAGACAAATGCGCCAGCTGTCATGGCGCGGACGGATCTGGCATGAAAAACGGCGAACACGGTTATGCCTTCCCGCCGCTATGGGGAGCAGACTCCTTCAACGACGGCGCCGGCATGGCCCGCACCTACACGGCAGCGGCGTTCGTCAAGCACAATATGCCGCTGGGCCAAGGCGGCACCCTGACGGACCAGGAGGCCGTGGATGTATCGGCATTTTTCACCCATCAGCCGCGCCCGGTCTACCAAGGAAAATCACATGACTGGCCGCTAGGCGACAAGCCTAAGGATGCGCGCAGCTAAGCAGCCGGGCCCACTCAGGCCCAACCAGCATCAACGATGAATTCCTGCGCAGTGCACATCGCACTGTCATCCGCCGCCAGGAACAGCACCATGCGCGCCAGGTGCCAAGGCTGCAGCTTGCCAGGCAGGCACTGGTTGCGCTTGATGTCTTCCTCGCCCGCGGCGTCGAGCCACAAGGCGATCTGTCTTTCCGTCATGACCCAGCCCGGCGACACGGTATTGACGCGGATATTGTGCGGCCCGAGGTCGCGCGCCAGGCCGCGCGTCAGGCCGACCACTGCGGCCTTGGCCGTGGTGTACACCGGATAACCGCCGTTCGACAGATGCCAGCTGATCGAGCTGAGGTTGATGATTGAACCACCGCCTTTTTTCTGCATGCCGGGCGCTACGGCCTGGCAGGTAAAGAACATCGGACGCTGGTTGATGGCGATACGGTCGTTCCAGTAATCGACGGTGACGTCCTGCCACTGGTGGCGCTGGTCGTTGGCCGCATTGTTGACCAGCACATCGAAATCGCCCAGTTCTTGCGCCAGCTCCTGCATGGTCGACTGCAATGCCGCGATGTCGCGGATATCGCAATGGCGGAACAGCGGCCTGGGCAAGCCTGCGGCGGACAGCTGCTCGCACAAGGCTTCGCTGGCAGCGGTCTCGATATCGACGAAAGCCACGCGCGCGCCCTGTCCGGCAAACGCGCTGACAATCGCCGCGCCGATGCCGCTGCCGCCGCCGGTGATGAATATATTCTTGTCTTTCAGGCTGGGAAAATGCGCCAGCTGCGTATCTTTTACTGCGGACATGCCAACTCCTGAGTTATGCCGATGAACCCGGCTTATTTTTTCAATTGACCGTTGATGCGCTGCCAGATCGCCAGCGGATTGCTGTCCTGGACTGCCGCCGGCAACAAGTCTTGCGGCAGGTTCTGGTAGGAAACCGGGCGCAGGAAACGCTGGATTGCCGCCGTGCCGACCGAGGTGGCGCGGCTGTCCGATGTCGCCGGGAACGGTCCGCCGTGGACCATCGAATACGATACCTCGACCCCGGTCGGAAAACCGTTGGCCAGGATCCGGCCGACCTTGCGCTCCAGGACGGGCAGCAACCGGCGCACGGTTTCATGGTCGCCGTCCGCCATCTGCAAGGTCGCGGTCAGCTGTCCTTCCAGGTGCTCCGCCACGGCAAACATCTCGCCCATGTCGCGGCAGGCGACCAGCAACGATGCCGGCCCGAATATCTCTTCCGACAAATGCGGATCGGCCAGGAAATCCTGGGCGCTGGTGCTGAACAAGGCCGGCACGCCGCTGCCGGCGGCATCGCCGGCAACGCCCTGGCTCAGCTGGCGTACCCGGGAATTGGCGGACAGCCGGCTGACGCCATTCTGATATGCATGATGGATGCCGGCCGTCAGCATGGTAGCGGCATTGCGCTGCGCCAGCTGTGCTGCGGCCGCGGCGCTGAAGCGTTCAAGATCCGGTCCTTGCAGCGCCAGCACCAGGCCGGGATTGGTGCAGAACTGGCCGACGCCCAGCACCAGCGAATCAACAAACGCCGCGGCCAGCGCTTCAGCCTTGCCGGCCAGTGCCTGCGGCAGCAGGAACACGGGATTGATGCTGCTCATTTCGGCATACACCGGGATCGGCTGCGGCCGTGCAGCGGCGGCGGCCATCAAGGCCAGGCCGCCCTGGCGCGAGCCGGTAAAACCGACTGCCTGGATCGCCGGCTGCCTGACCAGTGCGATGCCGAGTTCGTTGCCGACGCCGGTCAGCAGCGAAAACACGCCTTCCGGCAAACCCGCTGCCGCTACCGCTTGCTGGATCGCGCGGCCAACCAGTTCCGAGGTGCCGGGATGTGCCGGGTGCGCCTTGACCACAACTGGACAGCCTGCCGCCAGCGCTGCTGCGGTATCGCCGCCGGCAACTGAAAACGCCAACGGAAAATTGCTGGCGCCGAACACCGCGACCGGTCCCAGGGCGATCATGCGCAGGCGCAGGTCGACACGCGGCAGAGGCTGGCGCTCCGGCAGCGCCGGATCGATGCGCGCATCCTGCCAGGAACCTTCGCGCAGCACTTCGGCAAACAGCTTGAGCTGGCCCATGGTGCGGCCGCGTTCGCCTTCCAGCCGGGCGCGCGGCAAGCCGCTTTCACTCATCGCACGTTCAATCAGCTGGTCGCCGAGCGCCAGGATATTGGCAGCGATGCTTTCCAGGAAACGGGCGCGCGTTTCCGGATCGGTGGCACGATAAGAATCGAAAGCGATGCGCGCAAGATCGCAGGCGCAATCGATTTCGGCTTTGCCGGCGGTATGGAACTTCGGTTCGATGTCGCTTGCGGTAGTGGGATTGAAAGCAAAAAAGGCAGCGCCGCCGCCTTTGATGCGAGATGCGCCAATCAGGGATTCGCCTGTAATGTCCATGCTTTTCCTAAAAATGAAAGGCTGCGGTTCCGGGATGCGGAGCCGCAGCGGATAGTCTACAGCTGGCGAATCGATGGCGCCGGCAAGGTCTCGACCGCCAGCCGGTTGCGCAGCGGCGGCCCGAAGGCAGCGACATCGATCTCGAATGTTTCTCCGGGTGCGACCTGGATCCCATCCGAACAGCTCAGGGTCGCGGTGCCGAAGAAATGGATATGCACATCGCCAGGACGGCGGAACAGCGGATATTTGAAATGGTGGTACTCCAGGTTAGCCACCGTGTGCGACATGTTTTCTTCGCCGCTGACAAACGGTTTTTCCCAGCGGACCCGGCCGCTGATGTCACGGATGCGCGACATGCCTTCCACATGCGGCGGCAAATCGCCCAGCAGCAAAGCCGGGCCGACTGCGCACATCCGCAGCTTGGAATGCGCCAGGTACAGGTAATTCTGGCGTTCGGTGACGTGATCGGAAAACTCGTTGCCGATCGCAAAACCGAGCCGGCATGGCGTGCCGTCCGCCGCAATCACATACAGCGCGGCGATCTCCGGCTCTTCGCCGCCGTCCAGCGCAAAATGCGGCATCGCCAGCGCCTGTTCGCCGGCGCAGACGATGCTGCCGTCGCCTTTGTAGAACCATTCCGGCTGCACACCCGCCTGCCCCGGCTGCGGCTTGCCGCCTTCCAGGCCCATGCGGAACATTTTCATGCTGTCGGTGAGGCTGTCGACATCGCTGATTTTCTTGTGCATGGCGTCGCGGCCGTCGGCGCTGCCCAGGTGGGTCAGGCCGGTGCCGGTGACATAGCAGTGGGCGCTGTCGCTGTGGTCCAGCGGCGGCAGCAGGCGCCCCGCTTGCGCTACCTCGGCGTAATCCAGCACGGCGCCGCCAAGCGCGGCAGCGGCAAGCTCTTGCAATGACCGGCCGCCGGCAATCGCCGCTTGCGCCAGCGCATAAGTCGAGGCAAAGCCTTCCACCACATGGATTTTACGGCCCTCGTCTTCCAGTACGCCGATCCGGCGCTGGCCGTCGGCCTGCTTGAATTGAATCAACAACATGTGTTTCTCCGGTGACTGAACTGCACTTGGTGATAATGCTTAGTGGGAATGCTTAGGTACGGCCGAACCGCGGCAGCCGACCAGGAAATCGAAATCGCAGCCTTCGTCGGCCTGCAATACGCGATCTATGTACAGGCGCTGGTATCCGCTGTGCGCCGTCACCGCTGCGGCGTTCACCGCCTCCCTTGCCACCTGGCGCTGCGCCATTTCAGCATCGCTGATATCGAGATGCAAACGCCCGCCCGCGCAATCCAGTTCTATCCAGTCGCCGTCCTGCACGATCCCCAGCGGGCCGCCGGCAGCGGCTTCCGGCGCCACGTGCAGCACCACGGTGCCGTAGGCGGTGCCGCTCATGCGGGCGTCGGAAATGCGCACCATGTCCTTGATGCCTTGCGCCAGCAGCTTCGGCGGCAAGCCCATGTTGCCGACTTCGGCCATGCCGGGATAACCCTTGGGGCCGCAATTCTTCATCACCAGCACCGAGCTGGCGTCGACCTCCAGTTCGGGATCGTTGATACGCGCCTTGTAATGCGCGAAGTCCTCGAACACCACCGCCTTGCCGCGGTGCTGCATCAGTTCGGGCGTGGCGGCAGAGGGCTTGAGCACGGCGCCGCGCGGCGCCAGGTTGCCGCGCAAGATGCAGATGCCGCCGTCGGCGATCAAAGGCTTGTCGATGACGCGGATCACTTCGTCATTGTAGATAGGCGCATCCTGGTTGTTTTCCCACAGCGACTTGCCGTTCACCGTCAATGCATCCTTGTGCGGCAGCAGGCCGGCTTCGCCCAGGCGGCGCAGCACGCCAGGCAAACCGCCGGCGTAATAAAATTCTTCCATCAGGAAACGGCCGGACGGCTGCAGGTCGACCAGGGTCGGCGTGCCGCGGCCGATGCGGGTCCAGTCCTCCAGTTCCAGCGGCACGCCGATGCGGGCGGCGATAGCCTTCAGATGGATCACAGCGTTGGTCGAGCCGCCGATCGCAGCATTGACCCGTATCGCATTTTCAAATGCCTCGCGGGTCAGGATCTTTGACAACCGCAAGTCTTCCCACACCATGTCGACAATCCGCATGCCCGACATGTGCGCCAGCACGTAACGGCGCGCATCGACCGCCGGAATCGCCGCGTTGTGCGGCAACGATGTGCCCAGCGCCTCGGCCATGCAGGCCATGGTGGAAGCCGTGCCCATGGTGTTGCAGGTGCCGGCGGAGCGCGACATGCCGGCTTCGGCTGCCAGGAACTGGTGCATGCTGATTTCGCCGCCCTTGACTGCTTCGCTCAGTTGCCAGACGGCGGTGCCGGAACCGAGGTCCTTGCCTTCGTGCTTGCCGTTCAGCATAGGGCCGCCGGTCACCACGATCGCCGGGATGTCGCAGCTGGCGGCGCCCATCAGCAAGGCCGGCGTAGTCTTGTCGCAACCGACCAGCAGCACCACCGCATCCATCGGATTGCCGCGGATCGATTCTTCCACATCCATGCTGGCCAGGTTGCGGGTCAGCATGGCGGTCGGCCGCAGGTTCGATTCGCCGTTGGAAAATACAGGGAATTCCACCGGGAACCCGCCCGCTTCCGAAATGCCGCGCTTGACGTGTTCCGCGATCTTGCGGAAATGCGCATTGCATGGCGTCAGCTCCGACCAGGTATTGCAGATGCCGATGATGGGCTTGCCCTGGAACTCGTGGTCGGGAATCCCCTGGTTCTTCATCCAGCTGCGGTACATCATGCCGTTCTTGTCGTTGCTGCCGAACCATTCGGCGGAACGGAGTGGACGCTTTTTATCGACAGTCATCTTTGGCTTCCTCTTGAAATTGTCGGGGCGGCATCCATCCGCATCGAGACGGACGCCTGCTATAAAATTGGAATCTGGAAAATCGCCGGCCGCGGTTAATGACCCGCAGCCGCCTTGCTATTTGTTCTTGTTGTAGACGTCGACAAATACCGCGGCCAGCAGCACCAGGCCCTTGATCACCTGCTGGTAGTCGATGCCGATACCCATGATCGACATGCCGTTGTTCATCACGCCCATCACGAAAGCGCCGATCACCGCTCCCATGACCTTGCCGACGCCGCCGGAAGCCGAAGCGCCGCCGATGAAGCAGGCCGCAATCACGTCCAGCTCAAAACCGGTGCCGGCCTTCGGTGTGGCAGTGTTGAGGCGGGCTGCGAAAATCAATCCTGCCAGCGCAGCCAGCATGCCCATGTTGATGAAAGTGTAGAACGAGACGCGCGAGGTCTTGATGCCGGACAGCTTGGCCGCCTTCTCGTTACCGCCGACCGCATAGATGCGGCGGCCGATCGTGGTGCGGTTGGCGACGAAGGTATACACCACCATCAGCAGGAACATGATGATCAGCACATTCGGCATGCCTTTATAGGATGCCAGCAGATAGCTGAAGAAAATGATGACAGCGGCAAACACGGCGTTCTTCAAGATGAAGAATACATAAGGCTCATCCTCCATGCCGTGCTTGGCCTGCTTGTTGCGGGCGCGCACCTTGACGAAAATCATGATGGCCGCGACCACGACGCCTACCAGCAGGGAAGTGATGCGCAAATCGGTGGCGCTGAAGAGATCCGGGATGAAACCCGAGCTCAGCATCTGGAAATCGTCAGGGAACGGTCCAATCGATTGCCCCTGCAGCAACGCCAGCGTCAATCCCTTGAACACCAGCATGCCGGCCAGGGTAACGATGAATGACGGGATCTTGAAAAACGCTACCCAATAGCCCTGGGCCGCGCCGATCACGGCGCCGGCCAGGATGCAGAGGATGCTGGCCAGTACGAAATTCATGTGCAGGTTGACGATCAGCACCGCCGCCAGCGCGCCGATGAATCCCACAACCGACCCCACCGACAAGTCGATATGCCCGGCCACGATGACCATCAGCATGCCCAGCGCCATGATGACGATGTAGCTGTTCTGCAGCACCAGGTTGGTCAGGTTCAGCGGCTGCATCAAGGTGCCGCTGGTCATGTACTGGAAAAACGCCATGATCGCGATCAGCGACATCAGCATGCCGTATTCGCGCATATTGTGCTTCAGGAAGCCGTTGTATTCCTTCTTTTCGGCTGCGGGCTGGGGCCGGTTTTCGCTTGCTGCCGGCGCGGTTATATCGTGGTTCATTTCAGTTGTCTCCGTTCTTCACATTCCGCACTATCGCGCGCATGATTTTTTCCTGGGATGCTTCCGCCGCCGTCATTTCGCCGACGAATTTCCCCTCGTTCATGACATAGATGCGGTCGCACATGCCCAGCAGTTCAGGCATTTCCGATGAAATCATGATGATGCATTTTCCTTCGCGGGCCAGCTGGTCGATGATGGTGTAGATCTCGTACTTGGCGCCGACGTCGATGCCGCGCGTCGGTTCGTCCAGGATCAGCACATCGGGATTGGAAAACAGCCATTTGCTGAGCACCACTTTCTGCTGGTTGCCGCCGGACAGGTTCAGCACTTTCTGGAACACGTTCGAGCAGCGGATCTTCAGCTGGCGCCGGTAATCGGCGGCAACCGAATATTCGCGCCCTTCGTCGATCACGGTCTTGTCGGCCACGCCGTCGAGGTTGGCCAGCGTAATGTTCTTCTTGATGTCCTGGTCCAGGATCAGGCCGTAGCCTTTCCGGTCTTCGGTGACATAGGCGATGCCGTTGTCGATGGCTTTCTGCACCGTGCTGACGTCGATTTCCTTGCCGCGCAAGAACACCTTGCCGCTGATGCGCTGGCCGTATGCGCGGCCGAAAATGCTCATCGCCAGTTCGGTGCGGCCGGCGCCCATCAAACCGGCGATGCCGACGATCTCGCCCTTCCTGACATTGAAGTCGACGCCCTTGATGACCTGCCGTTCCGGGTGTATCGGGTGATGCACCTGCCATTGCCTGACCTCGAAAATGGTCTCGCCGATGTCTGGCTGGCGTTTCGGATAACGGTCCGCCATCTCGCGTCCGACCATGTTCTGGATGATGCGGTCTTCGCTGATCACTTCCTTGTGGCAATCCAGGGTATCGACCGTGGAGCCGTCGCGCAGGATCGTGATCGAATCGGCGACCTTGGAAATTTCATTGAGCTTGTGGGAAATCAGGATCGAGGAAATGCCTTGCACCTTGAGCTCCAGCAGCAAGTCCAGCAAGGCGTCGCTATCGCTTTCGTTCAGGCTTGCGGTCGGCTCGTCGAGGATCAGCAGCTTGACCTGTTTCGACAGCGCCTTGGCGATCTCGATCAGCTGCTGCTTGCCGACGCCGAGGTTGGTGATCAGCGTGCTGGGAGATTCCTTCAGGCCGACCTTGGCCAGCAGTTCCTTGGTCTTGGCGTAGGAGATTTCCCAATCGATCACGCCGTTTGTCGCTTGCTCGTTGCCGAGGAAAATATTCTCTGTAATCGACAGCAGCGGCACCAGCGCCAGCTCCTGGTGGATGATGATGATGCCGATTTTTTCACTGTCGGCGATGCCGTCGAATTGCCGCGCCATTCCCTCGAAGCGGATCTCGCCGGTATAGGAACCATGCGGATAAACCCCGCTCAGCACTTTCATCAAGGTGGATTTTCCGGCGCCGTTTTCGCCGACCACGGCGTGGATCTCGCCGTTACGGACTGCCAGGTTGACATTGTCTAATGCTTTGACTCCCGGGAATGTCTTCCCGATCCCGCGCATTTCCAGGATGGTTTCCATCTGTTGTTACCTCGCTTACTTCAAACTTCGCCAGCGCCTGACTCCGGGACCTTGCAACGCGCTCATCCGCATTGCAAGGCCCGGCCAAACAAGACTCTTTATCGCTGTGTATCGCTACGTCCCAGCCGACGCTTATTTGATCTGGGCTTCGGTGTAATAACCGCTGCCGACCAGCACCTGCTTCCAGTTGGAGGCATCGACGCTGACTGGCTTCAACAGGTAGGAAGGCACAATCTTGACGCCGTTGTTATACGTCTTGGTATCGTTGATGGCGGGCGTTTTACCGCTCAACATGGCGTCCACCATGCCGACCGTCACTTTGGCCAGTTCACGGGTGTCCTTGAACACGGTCTGGCGCTGTTCGCCGCGCACGATGGATTTCACCGACGGCACTTCAGCGTCCTGCCCGGTCACCACCGGCATCGGCGACTTCGGCGTGCCGTAGCCGACACCCTTGAGCGACGACAGGATGCCGATGCTGATGCCGTCATACGGCGACAGCACTGCATCCACATGGGCGTTGCCGTAGTAGGCGCTGAGCAGGTTGTCCATGCGCGCCTGGGCTACCGCGCCATCCCAGCGCAAGGTCGAGACCTTGTCCATGCCGGTCTGCTTGCTGCGCACCACCAGCTTGCCTTTATCGATATACGGCTGCAGCACCGACATCGCGCCGTTGTAGAAGAAGAAAGCATTGTTGTCATCGGCCGAACCGCCGAACAGTTCGATATTGAACGGTCCTTTGCCTTCCTTCAGGCCCAGTGTCTTTTCGATATAGCCGGCTTGCAGCACGCCGACCTGGAAATTGTCGAAGGTGGCATAGTAGTCGACGTTCTTGGAGCCGCGGATCAGGCGGTCATAAGCGATGACCTTGATGCCCTTGTCGGCGGCTTTTTGCAGAGCGTTGGACAAGGTAGTGCCGTCAATCGCAGCGATCACCAGCACCTTGACGCCCTTGGTCACCATGTTCTCGATCTGCGCCAGCTGGTTTGGAATGTCGTCTTCAGCGTATTGCAGGTCGGTCTTGTAGCCTTTTTCCTTGAACACCTTGACCATATTGTCGCCGTCGGCGATCCAGCGCGCGGAAGATTTGGTCGGCATCGAAATGCCGATCGGACCTTTTTCCTGTGCGCCTGCCTGGGACACCAGGCCGAACGCGCCAATCAACAATCCAACAACCGTTGTTTTAATCAATTTCACAGCTTGTCTCCTTTAGTTATTTTGATCTTGCGCCTAAACATTGTGATGCACCTGCATTGACTGCCTGCGCCGTTGCCGGGTAACAGTCAATATAGACCTTTCCTGATGAAATTCCTCACTATCTTACGAACATCATCGATATCAAACAAATGAATTTTTTCGTATTTTCGATATCGCTTTAGATATTAATACGATGTGGACGAAAATTGTATCGAAGGCTTTCCGCCACCAATCCCAAGAGAATAAATACCGAAGCCAGTGTAAAAACACTTGGCTAGTCTTACTAATCACTTTTTTATCACAACCGATATCCATTTAGATATCAGTGACAGGAAGATGGCCGGCAGCGGCAGCTGCAAGCAGTACTTATTCAGGACCAGCTGCGGCAGTAAGCCAGGAACTGCATCAGCCGCAGCGACAGGATCTTGTGCTTGCTGTGGACCAGGTAGAAATGCCGGTGCAATCTCGGCAGCGATGTCTTCAGCTCCACCAGTCGTCCGCTTTGCAGGAAATCGGCCACCACGGCATGCGACAGGCAGCTGATGCCGAGGCCGGCGGCGGTTGCGTGCTTGATGGCTTCCGAATTGCCGAATTCGTAACTTTGACGCAAGTAGTGCAAATGCGGCAGCAAGGCTTGCTCGACCGCTTCGCGCGTGCCGGAGCCCGGCTCGCGCAACAGCCATTCGGCCTCGCGCAACTGCGCCACGCCGGCTTTCTTGTCGCTGACGGCCAAGGCATGCTGCGGCGAAGCGACCACCAGCAATTCATCCACCATCCACGGCTCCACCTGCAGGTCGGCGGCGTGGCTGGGGCCTTCGATCAGGCCGACGTCGACTTCAAAATTGACCACGGCGGCGACGATGTCGGCGGTATTGGCGATCGTCACCCGCACTTGCAGCTCGCCATGCTGCTGGCGGTAAGCCGCGACCAGCGAGGGCAGCAGATAACTGCCGATGGTGGTGCTGGAGCCGATCTGCAGGCTGCCGCCCTGCGCCATGCCTGGCGTCAGGAACTGCTGTTCTATGGTCTTGGCGGCATCCACCACCTGCCCCGCCTGCGGCAACAGCAGGCGCCCGTTGTCATTCAGGATCAGGCGTTTGCCGACGCGGTCGAACAGACGGCAGTCCAGCAGGTTTTCCAGCTCGTTCAGGGCGGCGCTGGCCGCCGACTGCGACAACGCGACCTGTTCGGCGGCGGCAGTGGTGCTGCCGGACTGGGCTATCGCCAGGAAAATCTGCAACTGCCTGATGGTGAGGCGCATCTTGGACCAGCCTTTGTCTGGAACAGCGAGTATCGCTGAGGGGAAATATCAACCAATCTGTTATCTACTTATAAAACAGGTAGATTATACAAAATTAATCTGTTTTTCTTTTAGATATCAAATCGCTATAGTGGTTTCCATGGCGGCACGGCCGCATCTGAATTGGACATCCTGGTGAATACCCCTACATTAACCGCAACCCGCCCGGCCAGAACGTCGTTGCCCCTGCTCGCTGGACTGGCCCTGAGCGCCCTGATTGCAGCAGCAGCGATCGCCGCCGCCAGGATCGACTGGCTGCAGGCGCACGGCTTCAGCGCATTGACCCTGGCCATTGTGCTCGGCATGCTGGCCGGTAACCTCGGCTACCAGCGGATCGCCCCCTCCTGCGCCGCCGGCGTCAATTTTTCCAAGCAAAACCTGCTGCGGCTGGGCATCATCCTGTACGGTTTCCGGCTGACGTTCCAGGATATCGGCCACGTCGGGCTGAGCGGCGTGCTGATCGACGCGATGGTCCTGTGCTCCACCTTCGGCATGGCGCTGCTGCTCGGCACCCGCGTGTTCAAGCTGGATCGCGAGACCGCCATGCTGATCGGCGCCGGCAGCTCGATCTGCGGCGCGGCCGCCGTGATGGCTACCGAGCCGGTGCTGCGAGCCAGGCCGGCCCAGGTGACAGTGGCCGTGGCGACCGTGGTGGTGTTCGGTTCGCTGGCGATCTTTCTTTATCCGCTGCTGTACCAGCTGAATCTGCATTGGCAATTCCTGGCCGCTTCGCCGCAAGCCTACGGCATCTATACCGGCTCGACCGTGCACGAAGTCGCCCAGGTGGTGGCCGCGGCCCGCGCTATCAGCCCCGATGCGGCCAATACAGCGGTGATCACCAAGATGGTGAGGGTGATGATGCTGGCGCCGTTCCTGATGCTGCTGTCGGCCTATCTATCCAGGAAAGGCAAGGCAGGCGGCGCCGCAAAAGGCCGCGGCCTGGCGATTCCCTGGTTTGCCTTCGGCTTTGTGGCGATCGTGGCGTTCAATTCGCTGAGCCTGCTGCCGGCTGCGCTGGTGTCGCATGTCAACGATGCCGACAACGTATTGCTGGCAATGGCGATGGCAGCGCTCGGCATATCCACCCATTTTTCCTCGCTGCGCACCGCAGGAGTCAAGCCGCTGGTTTTCGCCGCGGTACTGTTCGGCTGGCTGATCGCCGGCGGCGCCATGATCAACATGCTGGTGCTGCGCTGGCTGGCCTGATAAAAAAAGGCGGGGAAGCGCACTCGCCTCCCCGCCCATGCTGTCAGCCATTGCTGCTCAGCCGATCATTTGCCAACGATCAGAACTTGTGGCGCAGGCCCACGCGCAATACGTTCTGGCTGCTGTCGTCCGCTGGCGCGCTGCTGTATGCAGCATTGATCACGCCTGGGTTGTTGACATCGTTGGCGCGCTGGTTGGTGTACAAAGCGTACACGTCAGTGCGTTTCGACAGGAAGTAATCCACGCCCAGGTTCAGCTGGGTAGTCTTGCCCTTGGTCGGACCGGTAGTCTTGCGGCTGAGGTCAGCGCGGTCATAGATCACGCTGGCCAGCAGGTGCAGGTTGCCGGTCAGCGAATAATCGACGCCCAGGTCGAAAATGTTGGCCTTGGTCGCGGTAGTGATGTTGACCAGGCCGGTCGCTGCCAGCGCCGAAGCCAGCGGACGCTTGGTTTGCGACCATGCGCCGTAGATCTTGGCCGGGCCGGCCTGGTAGCTGGCGCCGAGGGTGAAAGTCTTGAGGTCGGTATCGCCAGCCTTGCTTGGCAGCGCATCGGCAGCCAGTTTGGTCTGGAAGTAACCGAGGCCGACGCCGAACGGGCCGTTCGCATAGTTGCCTGCCAGGCCGAACGATTGGCCTGCCGAGGTTTGGCCGGCGACTTCGCCGAAACCGTAGAACAGGCTGCCGGTGAAGCCGCTCAGGTTCGCGCTGTCATAGCGGATCGAGTTATTGGCGCGGACGCCGCCGACACGGTCCAGGTTATTGAAATGGCCGGCTTTGATGCCGTTGCTGCCGAATGTCTGCACCGAAGTATATTTGCTGCCGATGTCGTCCAGGTAATCGGTCTGGCGGCCGAGGGTGACGGTGCCGAAACTGCCGGACAGGCCGACTACCGCTTTACGGTCAAACAATGTATTGGCGGTTGCGAGCGAGCCGTCGTCCGCATTGAAACCGTTTTCCAGCTGGAAAACCGCCTTCAGGCCGCCGCCCAGGTCTTCCGTCCCCCGGAAGCCGATGCGGGAAGTCGCCATGTCGCCGGAATCCAGGCTGATGCGGCTATCGTTTTTTGGTCCGACTTTGCTGGTGTAAGTAAGGCCGGCATCGATCACGCCATAAATGGTGACGTTGGTTTGTGCTTGCGCATTGGCGCCGATCAGGCCGAGGGCGGCCAGTGCGAATACGGTCTTTTTCATTTCTACCCTTTGTAATATGTAAGTTGTCTTATCCCGGTGTCCTGCCTGAATATTTTGGCAACGTGCATTAGCGATGTTACTAATTGTTACAAGCTGAACGGCCTAGATAATACCTATCCATACAAAAATTGCATTGATTTCCAAGGGTTTCTTAGAAAGAAAAATAAAATTTAGGTGAAGTTGACGATTTATGTTGTTTTTTAGCAGTTGTTTATGACATTTATGACTCAGCATATGCGTTATTTGAGTTTACACAGGGTCATCGCCGGAATCGTGGCGCAGGATGTGGAATGGCCGGTGATGGTGCTGTTACATATATCCATTTGGAAATAAATTATCCATCCAGCATACGACTTGCAGAATAGCGGTAGCCAGGATATTTATTTCTAAGCAACAAACTTCTGGAATTTTCTCTGCAAAAGAAAAAGGGCCCGAAACTCGGACCCTTCTCAACACTGCACGACTGCAAGATCAGAATTTCAGCGTCTTTACGCCATCCGGCGTTCCCAGCAAGCAGACATCCGCTCCCTGCTGCGCAAACAAGCCGACCGTCACCACCCCGGTGATCTGGTTGATCTGCCGCTCCAGTTCGATCGGATCGGTGATTTTCAGGTCGACCATGTCGATGATCACGCAGCCATTGTCGGTAATCAGCGGCTTGCCGTCCTTGAAGCGCAAACGCGGTTCGCCGCCCAGCTTGATCAGCTTGCGCGCCACTACCGCCTGCGCCATCGGGATCACTTCGATCGGCAGCGGAAACTTGCCAAGCACCTTGACCAGCTTGGAGCCGTCGGCGATGCATATGAATTTCTCGGCCACCGAGGCCACGATCTTTTCACGCGTCAAGGCCGCACCGCCGCCTTTGATCATGGCGCCCTGCTCGGTGATTTCGTCGGCGCCGTCGATGTAGACGGGCATGGTCGCGACCTGGTTCAGGTCGTACACCTCGATGTCGTGCGCCCGCAGCCGCGCCGCGGTCGCTTCCGAGGAAGCCACCGCACCCTTGATGCGGTGCTTGATCTTGGCCAGTTCATCAATGAAAAAATTGGCGGTCGAACCGGTGCCGACACCGACAATCTGGCCGTCCACCACGTATTTGATTGCTTCGCGGGCAACAGCTTGCTTGAGTTCGTCCTGGGTCATGGCAGTCATGGCTTTGTCTTGAAAAAGAAGTAAAGGCGCTATTTTAACCAAACGCGGCGGCGGATTCGGAAAACAGCACCCTCGTCCGCCGATCTCAGTGATTTTCGTCGGGCTGCTGTTCCATCGTTTCACGCAGCGCGATTTGCAGTTTCGAGTGCAGTTTCACAAACCGCTGCCATAACATCAGCACCAGCGCCGCCGCTGCCACCAGCACCAGGATCAGCAGGTTGGTCGGCGGCAGGATGCGGCTGCTGAGCGCGGCGATCATCAACATGATACCGATGATGGACACCACCGGGATCACCTCGGCAATCACGCGCCTTACCGCATGGCTGTGGGATCCGGCCCATTCGGGCCTGACGCTGATTTCCGCCAGCAGCATGCTCAGCGCATGCAGCTTGCGATAGGTGGCGATCAGGAAAGGCAATGAAACCAGCAGCGCTCCGCCCCACACTATCGCATTCTGCACCTGCGCGTCCGCCACCCAGGCCGACATGCGGCTGCCGAGCGCCTCGGCAAAATAGCCGCCGATGATGAAAATCGCCACCACCAGCGCCAGGTTCACCACCACCTGCAGCAGGATGCGGCGGATGATGCGCGACAGTTCGGCGCGATCGCCCTGCGGCTGCAAGCTGTCCAGCCAGGTTGAATACATGCTGAATACCGACGCCATTTTCCGCGGCATGGCCTGCGCCAGGCGAGTGGACAGCGGATCGGCCAGCTTGATCAGGTAGGGCGTCAGCAAGGTGGTCACGGCGGAAACCGCGACCACGGTCGGATAGAGGAAATCGCTGGTGACTTTCAGGCTGACGCCAAGCGCCGCAATGATGAAAGAAAATTCGCCGATCTGCGACAGGCCCATGCCGACCCGCATCGAAGTGCGGCCGTCATGGCCCGACAGGAAAGTCGCCAGGCCGCAGCTGACCACCTTGCCCAGCACCACGGCCACCGTGATCACTCCGATCGGCAGCCAGTACTGGGCCAGGATGGAGGGATTGAACAGCAGCCCGATGGCGACGAAAAAGATGGCGCTGAACATGTCGCGCACCGGTTCGATCAGGCGTTCAATCTGGTGCAGGTGGCGCGACTCAGCCATCACCGCGCCGATGATGAAAGCGCCCAGCGCCACGCTGTACTGCATTTTCATGACCAGCAGGCAAAAACCGAAACACAGGCCGAGCACTGTCACCAGCAACATTTCCTTGCTCTTGAAGCGAGCCACGTAATCAAGCAGGCGCGGCACCACCAGGATGCCGGCCACCAGCGACACGATCATGAACAGCACCAGCTTGCCGATGGTGATCGCGGCGTCGCCGGCATCCACCGAACCGCTGGTCGCGACGCCCGACAGCAAGGCGATCATGCCGATCGCCAGCACATCCTCGACGATCAGGATGCCGAAAATCAGCTGGGCGAATTTCTCGCGTTTCATGCCCAGTTCATTGAGCGCCTTGACGATGATGGTGGTCGACGACACCGACAGCATGGCGCCGAGGAATACCGCGTCCATCGTTTTCCAGCCGAAATAGATCCCGATCTCGTAACCGACCCACAGCATCAGCGTAATCTCCGCCAGGGCCGCCACAAAAGCCGTGGCGCCGACCTTGCCAAGTTTCTTCAGGCTGAATTCCAGGCCCAGCGAAAACAGCAGGAAGATCACGCCCAGTTCGGCCAGGATCTGGATCGTGCGTTCATCCGTGATCAGGGAAAACGGCGGCGTATGCGGCCCGATGATGACGCCGGCGACGATGTAGCCAAGCACCACCGGCTGCTTGAAACGGTTGAACAGCACTGTCACGACGCCAGCGATCAGCATGATCACGGCCAGGTCCTGGATAAACGTTTCTACCGCATGGTGCATGGATGGGTTTCCGAAGTAAGCGAATTGGGGAGACGCACAGACAGCAGCGGCGGAGATGCGCCGCGATGCAAGGCTGCGATGGACCCGGCACGGCAGGCAGCAACCCCGTCGCGCTTGGCTTTCTTGCAATTATATATTGACGGCAATCGCCGACGCCGTATTGAATTCCCCGGCGCCGGATGCAGGCTTGCCGCTTACCTGTTGCTGTAAAAGCGGCGGCTCAATCGTCGTGGCCGGGATCCAGCTCGGGGAACAGCACTTCGGTGTAACCGAAGCGCGTGAAATCCTTGATCCGCATCGGATACAGGATGCCGTTCAGGTGATCGCATTCATGCTGCACGACACGCGCATGGAAACCGTCGACATCGCGGCTGATGGCGGCGCCAGACTGGTCGAAGCCTTCGTAGTGCAAACTGGTCCAGCGCGGCACCACGCCGCGCAGCCCGGGCACCGACAGGCAACCTTCCCAGCCGTCTTCGATTTCGTCGGAAAGCGGACGCAGCACCGGATTGATCAGCACCGTTTCCGGCACCGCCGGCGCATCCGGGTAGCGCACGTTGTTCTTGAAACCGAAAATCACCAGCTGCAGGTTGACGCCGATCTGCGGCGCCGCCAGGCCGGCGCCGTTGACTGCATGCATGGTGTCGAACATGTCGGCGACCAGCGCCTCCAGCTCAGGCGTGCCGAAAGCGGTGACAGGCTCGGCTTGCCGCAGCAGGCGCGGATCGCCCATTTTCAGGATTTCACGAACGGTCATGATGCAGTCTCTGGTTAGTCTGGAACGGGGTGGTTATTTAAACTGCTTCAGGTACTCGGCAAATTCGGCGCCGGTTTCCGGATGCTTCAGGCCCATCGCCAGCGTCGCTTTCAGGTAACCCAGCTTGGAGCCGCAATCATAGCGCTGGCCGGCGTAGCGATAGGCCAGCACACGTTCCTTTTTCATCAACGCGGCAATGCCGTCGGTCAGCTGGATCTCGCCGCCGGCGCCCTTGCCCAATCCTTCCAGGCAATCGAAAATGCCATTGGTCAGCACGTAGCGTCCGACCACCGCCAGGGTGGATGGCGCCTGGTCAGGCTGCGGTTTTTCAACGATGCTGTTGACCTTTTCCAGGTCCTTTTTATACGCATCGATGCTGACGATCCCGTATTGCTTGGTGTCGGCGCGCGGCACGTCCTGCACGGCCAGCAAGCTCGATTTTTCGGTGGCGAAGATATCGGTCATCTGCGCCAGCACAGGCTTGTGCCCGGCCGCCACGTCCATGAAATCGTCGGCCAGCAACACTGCAAACGGATCATCGCCGACCACCGGACGCGCGCACAGCACCGCGTGTCCCAGGCCCAGCATTTCCGACTGGCGGATGAAAATGCAGTTGATATGCTTGGGAATGACGTTTTGCACCAGTTCCAGCAAGCGTTCCTTGCCGGCCGCCTCCAGTTCGGTTTCCAGTTCGTAGGCTTTGTCGAAGTGATCTTCGATCGCGCGCTTGTTGCGGCCTGTAATGAACACCATGTCGGTGATGCCGGCGGCGACCGCTTCTTCCACCGCATACTGGATCAAGGGCTTGTCGACGATGGGCAGCATTTCTTTAGGCTGGGCCTTGGTGGCCGGCAGGAATCGGCTGCCCAGGCCGGCGACGGGAAATACGGCTTTTCTAATCTTGGTCATGATCGCTTTCTAAAAGAGTGCGGAATCCGTCCTCATCCAGGATAGGGATGTTCAGTTCTTCCGCTTTAGTCAGTTTGCTGCCGGCCTCGGCGCCCGCGACCACATAGCTGGTCTTCTTGGAAACCGAACCTGTCACTTTGCCGCCTGCCGCCTCAATCATGGCAGCGGCGGCATCGCGCGTCAGGGTCGGCAGGCTGCCGGTCAGCACGAAGGTCTTGCCTAACAAGAACTTGGACCCGCCGACAGCCGGCAAGTTCTCCGGCCAGTGGATACCGGCCGCGCGCAGCTGCTCGACCAGTTCCCGGTTGAGCGGATCAGCAAAGAAAGCCAGCAATGACCGTGCCACCACAGGACCGATATCGGCAACCTCCATCAACTGTTCTTCGGAAGCCTGCATCAAGCCGTCGATATTGCCGAAATGCGCCGCCAGCTCTTTCGCCGTCGCCTCGCCGACATGGCGGATGCCGAGCGCATAAACGAAGCGCCCCAGCGTGGTCGACTTCGATTTTTCCAGCGCGGACATGACATTCTGCGCCGACTTGTCGGCCATGCGGTCCAGCGCCGCCAGCTTCACCAGGCCCAGCTTGTACAGGTCGGCCGCAGTATGGATGATATCGCGGTCAACCAGCTGTTCGATCAGCTGGTCGCCCAAGCCTTCGATATCCATCGCCCGGCGCGATGCAAAGTGCTGCAAGCCGCCCTTGCGCTGCGCTGCGCATTTCACCCAGCCGCCGGAACAGCGCGCGATAGCTTCATCCTCCAGCTTGACGATGGCGGAACCGCAAATCGGGCACTCGCTCGGCATGACAAACGGCTGCGCATCCGCCGGCCGCAGTTCCGGCACAAAGGACACCACTTCCGGAATCACGTCGCCGGCACGGCGCACGATCACGGTGTCGCCGATATGGATATCCTTGCGCCGCACCTCGTCTTCATTGTGCAGGGTGGCGTTGGTTACCGTGACGCCGCCGACAAACACCGGCGCCAGGCGCGCCACCGGGGTGACGGCGCCGGTACGGCCGATCTGCACTTCAATGCCTAGCACCTGGGTAGTGGCTTCTTCCGCCGGGAATTTATGCGCCAGCGCAAAACGCGGCGCGCGCGACACGAACCCCAGCGTCTGCTGCTGCAGCAAACGATTCACCTTGTAGACCACGCCGTCGATTTCGTAGGGCAGCTGCGCGCGCTTGCTGCCGATATCGCGGAAGAAGTCCAGCAGGCCGTTGGCGCCTTTGACGATGCCGCGCTCCTTGCACACCGGCAGTCCGAGCTGGCTGTACCAGTCGAGCAGCGCCGAATGCGACGGCGGCATCTCGGCGCCTTCCAGCGCGCCGATGCCATAGGCGAAAAAGCGCAGGGTGCGTTGCGCGGTGATGCGCGAATCGAGCTGCCGTAAACTGCCGGCTGCGGCGTTGCGCGGATTGGCGAACTCTTTCATCTCCGCTTCGCGCTGGCGGGCGTTGAGTTTGGCGAAATCGTCCTTGAACATCAGCACTTCGCCGCGCACGTCCAGCACCTTCGGCGGATGCTCGGCATGCAGCCGCAGCGGAATCGCACGCACGGTGCGGATGTTGCTGGTGACGTTTTCGCCGGTGGTGCCGTCGCCGCGGGTGGCGGCTTGCACCAGCACGCCGTCTTCGTAGCGCAGGTTGATGGCGAGGCCGTCGAACTTCAGTTCGGCGGCGTACTCGATATCGCTGTCAACCTGGGTGTCGAGGCCATCCCTGACACGGCGGTCGAATTCAACGATATCGTTGTCTTCAAAGCCGTTGCCCAGGGACAGCATGGGTATCGAATGCGTCACCTGCTCAAACAGCGGCAGCGGCGCAGCGCCCACGCGCTGGGTCGGCGAATCCGGCGTATTGAGTTCCGGATGCGCCAGTTCCAGCGCCTGCAGTTCGCGGAACAGCTGGTCGTATTCGGCATCCGGAATCGAGGGATTGTCGAGCACGTAGTAAGAGTGGTTGTGGCGGTTCAGCTCGGCCGCCAGCCAGGCCGCGCGCGCACGCCATTCGGCGGCCTCGGGAGCATTTCCCGGACCGCCTGCTTGTGATGATAGTGAAGACATAGTTAACTGAATAGACGCAAAGCCCGAATCGAGCCGGCTGGAATTTCAGCGGCATCCATTTCACGGTAAAAGGCATCGACCTGGCCGGCAATCTCGGCCAGCTGGACATCGGCCAGGGGCTGGTTGCTGTCGTCGACCAGCACGCCGCCGAGGCGCGCCGCCAACGAACGTGCGCAGGCCACCATGGCGCCGTAGCCGTCGCGGTCAGGCGCAACCCGCGGCACGTCGAGCAGCAAGGTCAGGCGGCTGGTGGTTTCCGCCACCGCGCTGGCATTGGTGGACAAAGAGAACAGCAAGCCGCCCTCGCCGTCCGACATCACCATGCGGCCCTCCGGCCGGGCGTCGAATCCCTGGCGGGTCAGCGCCGCCAGCAAGGTGCTGATGGCCCATGGCGCGCCGTTGGACTGGATATTCACGCCCAGTTGGGCATCGTGTTCCACCACGAACTGATGCAGAGAGCGTGCGGTGTGCATCACTTCCGACATGTCCGGCAAATCCGGCTCGGCGCCGAGGTCGTCGGCGATCTGGCGCAAACGGGTGACCAGCTCGGAATATTCGATTTCGTTCAGCGGATTGGTGCGGTTGGCCAGCTGCACGCCGGCCAGCAAGGTGCTGTAGATGCCGCCGTGCGCCACCGGTTCCCATTCGCCGTTGGCGTCTTCGCCGATGAAATGGATAGGCTTGTTGCCGACATGGCGCAGGGTTTGCAGCGCCGGCAAGGCTTTGTCGCCGCGCACCGGCGCTTCCAGCGCCAGCGGAATCGCGCAATCGATCAGTTCGTCCACCGGCAGGTCCTTGCGCACTGCAGGCGCGGCGGCAGTGGCCGGATTGCCGAGCTGCGGCTCGATGGCCTGCTGCTCCGCGCTCTGCTCCAGGTCGTCGCGCGGCAGCGCGTCGGCATCAAGCTCACTGTCGAACAATTTCGGTTCATGCCGCGCCGGCGCTTCGCCGCTGTCTTTCCCGGCGGCCTTGCCGGGGGTCATCAGGACATCGTCATGCGACCCTGAAAACGCCCGCTCGACACTCTTCTTGGCTTTGTATTCCTGCCACTTGTTATAGGAAATGACGCCGACAAGAAACGCGCCTCCGATGATAAACAGGCTTGCTTGTAAATCTGTCATTCTGCTGATGCCTTAATAGCGGACGCTGCCGAGCAAGCGGCAAACGCGCTGTGAATTCGCGATTGAAATCGAGGACTGGTCATTGATTGCATCCGAGGAAAAAACACTTCTAAAATAGTTGTCAGTGACCGCGTATATGGTTATTTCTTATTTAAAACCCAAAGTACTCCCCATCAAAACCATTTTTTCTTATAAAAACAATACAAGTATTACTGTATATACCGCCAACGTAAAAATATTGAGACAATTTTTTACAATATATTGCATTACGACCAGAAATTCAGCTTAGTGGCGTCTAAAAAAGTTGTCAAGCAGGCCAAGCTTCGATGACAGCCCGCCGGCGGCCTTGGTTTTCCGCTTAAGCTGCCACGGCGTCGCTGGCAAAACTCCTCGCCGCTTCCATGTCGACCGCCACGATCCGCGACACGCCCTGCTCCTGCATCGTCACCCCGATCAGCTGTTGCGCCATTTCCATCGCGATCTTGTTATGCGAAATGAACAGGAACTGGGTATTGGCCGACATCCGCTTCACCATGTTGCAGAAACGTTCGGTATTGGCATCGTCGAGCGGCGCATCGACCTCGTCCAGCAGGCAGAACGGCGCCGGATTCAGCTGGAACATCGAAAACACCAGGGCCGTCGCGGTGAGCGCTTTTTCACCGCCGGACAGCAGGTGGATCGTTGCATTCTTCTTGCCCGGCGGCTGCGCCATGACCTGCACGCCGGAGTCGAGGATTTCGTCGCCGGTCATGATCAGCTTGGCCTGGCCGCCGCCGAACAGGATCGGGAACAGCTCGGCGAAATGGTGGTTGACCTTGTCGAACGTATCTTGCAGCAGGTCGCGCGTTTCCTTGTCGATCTTGTGGATTGCATCCTGCAGCGTATTGATGGCTTCGGTCAGGTCGGCGTTTTGCGCATCCAGGAAATTCTTCCGCTCGGACGCCTGCGCCAGCTCATCCAGCGCCGCCAGGTTGACCGCGCCCAGGCTAGCGATGGCATTGGTCAGGCGGGTAACTTCGCCCTGCAGATACGAGGGCCGCATTTCGGCGGTCAGCTTCTCGCTCAAGGCGGCTTCGTCGGCCTGCGCTTCGAGCAGCTGCTGCACGTACTGTTCCTGGTTCAGGCGCGCAGCCTGCTCTTTCAGCTGCAATTCCATGATGCGCTCGCGCTGCGGCTGCAGGCTGCGCTCGGCTTGCAAGCGTGTTTCTTCATGCTGGCGCAGGTTCTGCGACACCTGGTCCAGCTCGTGGCGGGTATCGGCCAGCGCGCGTTCCTGTTCGCTGCGCTTGTCCAGCAGATCCTGCAGGCCGGCTTGCGCCGCCTGGTCGTCCAGGCTTTCCAGTTCCAGGTGGCCCTGCTGCATGTTGGCGAACAGCTGCGCCGCCTGCTCCAGCGCGGTGGCGATGCTGCGCTTGAGTTCTTCGATCTTGTTGCGATGGGATTTTTCAGCGAACTCGGCTTCTTGCGCCGCACGCTCCATCTCGCGCAGGCGCTGGCGCGCATCGTTAAGCTGCTGTTCTTTGCCGAGGTAGTCGGTCTGCCCGTCTTCATGCTTTTCCTGCAGCTCCGCCAGTTCCATGTCCAGCTGCTCGAACTTGGCTTCCGATTCCATCTTGACCTGCTGCTGCTCGCTTTCCTGCGCGGCGATTTCAGCCAGGTCGGAAGCAATTTGCGAGCTGCGCTGGTTAAAGCGCTCCTGCAGCTCGGACAATTTCATGACATCGATCTGCAAACCGTGCACGGCCTGCGTCAGGCCGGCATGGCGCTGGCGCATTTCCTGCAAACGCTGGGTGGCTTGCGACAGCGCCGCTTCAGCGCGCACCGAACGCGAGCGGGCTTCGTCGGCCAGCATCTGCTGCGCGCGCAGCTGCTTGGTGATGTTTTCGATTTCCTGCTGGCGCGCCAGCATGCCGTCCTGCTCCGAATCGGAAGCATAGAAACGCACGCCGGTCTTGCTGATGACGTGACCCTGGCGCGTGACGAAGCTGGCTCCCAGCGGCAGTTTGCTGCGCTCGGCAAAGGCGGTCACGGTGTCGTCGGCGGCGTAGAAATTGTGCAGCCAGTCCTGCATCAATACCCGCAAACCCGGATCGTTCAGCTGCAGCAGGTTCAGGAAGGGCTTGAGTCCGGCGGGTGCTTCAATATTGCCGGCCGGTGCTACGCCGTTCGGCGAGAACAATGCCAGCTTGGCCGGCGGCGCGTCGTTGAAGAAGGCTTTGGCCCAGTCCAGGTTCGACATCTCCAGCGCCGAAGTACGTTCGCGCAGCACCGACTCCAGCGCGGTTTCCCAGCCGCCGTCGATATGCAGTTTTTGCCACAGGCGCGGCAATCCTGCCAGTTCGTGTTTCTGCAGCCAGGGCTGCACCTTGCCTTCGGTCTGTACGCTTTCCTGCAATTGCTTGAGCGCCGTCAGGCGCGCTTCCAGCTGCGCGTTGTTGGCGCTTTCGGCGTTCACCTGCTGCTGCGCGTCGCGCCGCTCTTCTTCCAGGCGCGGCTGCTGTTCCTGTACTTCTTCCAGCTGCATGCTGACTTCTTCCAGCCCGGCCTGCTTCTCTTCCAGCTGCATGCGCAAGTTGGTCAGGTGCGCATTGTCCGGCAGGTTCAAGCCGTTCTTTTCCTGCGCCAGGCGTTCGCGCCGGCTGCCCAGGCCGTTCAGGATATTCGAGGCGTTGCGCTGGTGGGTGGATTCCAGTTCAATCTGCTGCTGGATCTGCATGATCTGGCCGCGCGACTCGGTGCTCTTCAGCTGCGCCTCGCGCCAGCTCTGCTCCAGCGCCGGCAGCTGGTCGTTGTGCTGCTGCGACGCTACTTGCGATTGCTCGACCCGCGCCGCCAGTTCTTCCAGGTGCATCTCGGCCTCGACCAGGTCGTCCTGGAACTGGCTGCCCTGGCGCTGCCACTGGTCGCGCTGCGCGGTCAGGGAATTGAGCTGGGACTGCAGGCGGTTGCGCGATTCGATGACAAACTTGATCTGCGCTTCCAGGCTGCCGATTTCGGAATTGGTCTGGTACAGGTGGCCTTGCGCCTGGTGCATGCGGTCGCCGGCGGCATAGTGCGCCTGGCGCATGTGCTCCAGCTCGGTTTCGACATGGCGCAGCTTGGCGGTCTGCTCTTCCAGGTCGAGCTGGGCTTTTTCAATATCGCGGAAATGTTTTTCCTGCTCGGTCTTGGCCTCGTTCTTGCGCAGCAGCCACAGCAGTTTCTGCTTTTCTTCCTGGTCGCCTTGCAGCTCATGGAATTTCTGGGCGACAGCCGCCTGCGACTGCAGCTTCTCCAGGTTGGCGTTGAGTTCGCGCAGGATGTCTTCGACCCGCACCAGGTTTTCGCGGGTATCGTTGAGCCGGTTCTCGGTTTCGCGGCGGCGTTCCTTGTACTTGGAAACGCCGGCGGCCTCTTCCAGGAAAATCCGCAATTCTTCCGGACGCGCCTCGATGATGCGCGAAATCATGCCCTGGCCGATGATCGCGTAAGCGCGCGGGCCAAGGCCGGTGCCGAGGAAGATATCCTGGATGTCGCGCCGCCGTACCGCCTGGTTGTTGATGTAATAAGTGGAGGTGCCGTCCCGCGTCAAGGTGCGCTTGACGGCGATTTCCGCATACTGGCTCCACTGCCCCGCGGCTTTGCCGAGGCCGTTGTCGAACACCAGTTCGACCGATGAGCGGCCAGCCGGCTTGCGGTGCGAAGAACCGTTGAAAATGACGTCCTGCATCGATTCGCCGCGCAGCTCGGAAGCCTTGGATTCACCCAAGACCCAGCGCACAGCATCGATGATGTTGGACTTGCCGCAACCATTAGGTCCGACCACGCCGACCAGCTGGCCGGGGACCTGGAAATTGGTGGGATCGACGAAAGACTTGAATCCTGATAATTTAATGGAGGTTAGACGCACGTTATCGACAGTTCTTATCAAAGTCGGCGAAAAAGCAGCCGCCACACTTCACACTATAAAAACGAGGAAAAACCTCGCAGGAGGTCGACATCATAACATTCCGCCCCGCCATATATGCGATCCGATGGCCGTCATGGGCCGGAAATATGATTGTTACTTTAACGGCAAAACCTGTGCCGATTAACAGACCGCCGCACAAGAAGGATGAGCTTCCGTTTTGTGGACGCAGCGCCAAAAAAGTTCAAGAAGACAATGGAAAGCCGAAAAAATCATGCGGAATCTGCTTTTCTCATTCGCAAAACCCGGCAATGCCAGCGATCAAAGCCGCACTTCTGTATATAATGCAAACAGCGCAATCCTGCCTTTTGCAGCCGTTTTTCCCTTTCCATTTTTGTTATTCATCCGTCCTTATTTGCCAACCGCCACGTGAATCCATTACTAGACCGGCTGCAGCCGTATCCGTTTGAAAAACTGCGCGCCCTATTCGCCGGCGTCACGCCTAATCCTGCGTACCAGCCCATCAGCCTGGGAATAGGCGAACCCAAGCACCCGACCCCGAAATTCATCCAGCAAGCCCTGGCCGACAACCTGAACGGCCTAGCAAGCTATCCCAGCACCATCGGCGCGGAACCCTTGCGGGCTGCGATTGCCGGCTGGCTGGAGCGCCGCTATGGCTTGCCGCCGCTCGATCCGGCCAGCCAGATCCTGCCGGTCAACGGTTCGCGCGAGGCGCTGTTCGCGCTGGCGCAGACGGTGGTCGATCCGGCCCAGCAGGATGCGCTGGTGATGTGTCCCAATCCGTTTTACCAGATCTATGAAGGCGCGGCTTACCTGGCCGGCGCCCAGCCGTATTTCGTCAATTCCGACCCGGACCGCAACTTCGCCCCGGATTATCGCGGCGTGCCGGACGATGTCTGGCCGCGCGTCAAGCTGCTGTACCTGTGCTCCCCCGGCAATCCGACCGGCGCCGTGCTGTCGCTGGAGGACTGGAAAGAACTGTTTGCGCTGTCGGACCGGCACGGTTTCGTGATCGCCGCCGACGAGTGCTATTCCGAGATTTATTTCAAGCCGGAAGCGCCGCTGGGCGGGCTGCAGGCGGCCCACATGCTGGGCCGTGAGGGTTATCCGCGCCTGATCGCCTTTTCCAGCCTGTCGAAACGCTCCAACGTGCCGGGCATGCGCTCCGGTTTCGTCGCCGGCGACGCCGCCATCCTGAAGAAATTCCTGCTGTATCGTACTTATCACGGCGGCGCCATGAGCCCGCCGGTGCAAGCGGCTTCGGTCGCCGCCTGGAACGACGAAACCCACGTCGTCGAAAACCGCGCCAAATACATGGCTAAATTTCAACAAGTCACCCCTGTGCTGCAAACCGTGCTGGATGTGGCGCTGCCGGACGCCGGCTTTTACCTGTGGGCCAAGGTAGGCAGCAAGGACAACAAGTCGGCTGCAATCTCCGATACCGACTTCGCCAAGCGGCTGTATGCCGAATATAATGTAACGGTATTGCCCGGCAGCTATCTGGCGCGCGACGCCCATGGCAGCAATCCGGGCCGGCAACGCATCCGCATGGCATTGGTGGCGGAAGTCGAGGAATGCCTGGAGGCGGCGCAACGCATCGCAGCGTTTTGCCGAGGCCTCTAGCCTGCGGCTCCGGGCAGCCTGATCCTAGGTATTGCGCCATGGCGATGCACTTTATGCGCCGTCATGGTCAAATCCATGTTTTTAAACTTTCAATCAACGAATAATCATGACTCAATCCTTGCAAGCATTTATCGACCAAGCCTGGGAACAGCGCACCGAATTCTCGCCTAAGACAGCGCCGGCCGACGTCCGCGAAGCCGTCGCCAAGGTCATCGCCGAACTGAACCAGGGCACATTGCGCGTCGCCGAAAAAACCGACGGCAACTGGGTGGTCAACCAATGGATCAAGAAAGCCGTGCTGCTGTCGTTCCGCCTGGAAGACAACCTGCCGATGCCGGCCGGCGACAACATGCAGTTCTATGACAAGGTGCCGACCAAGTTCGCCAGCTACACCGCGGAAGATTTCGCCAAGGGCGGTTTCCGCGTGGTGCCGCCGGCGGTTGCCCGCCATGGCAGCTTCATCGGCAAGAACGTTGTGCTGATGCCGTCCTATGTCAACATCGGCGCGTATGTCGATGAAGGCACCATGGTCGACACCTGGGCCACGGTCGGATCCTGCGCCCAGATCGGCAAGAACGTCCACCTGTCCGGCGGCGTCGGCATCGGCGGCGTGCTGGAACCGATGCAGGCCAACCCGACCATCATCGAAGACAACTGCTTCATCGGCGCCCGTTCGGAAATCGTCGAAGGTGTGATCGTTGAAGAAAACTCGGTGATCTCGATGGGCGTCTACATCGGCCAGTCGACCAAGATCTATGACCGCGCCACCGGTGAAGTCACTTACGGCCGCATCCCGTCGGGTTCGGTGGTGGTGTCAGGCAGCCTGCCTTCGGCGGACGGCAAATACAGCTTGTATTGCGCGGTTATCGTCAAGCGCGTCGACGCCAAGACCCGCGCCAAGACCGGCATCAACGAACTGCTGCGCGAAGCCTGATTCAGGCAGGTCCGGGCTTGACGTAAAAATGCGCAAGCCCGTTGCGATTTCATAATAATAATTTGCACTTTTCTTGCACCGAGGAGTTTTTTGATGGCAATGGATCGCTTGTTTCGTCTGATGCAGGAGAAGGAAGCATCGGACATGTTCTTGGCGCCGGGTTCGCCGATTCATCTGAAGATCAAGGGCCAGATGGTCCCGGTCAACCAGCAGACCATGGACGACAACACGATCCAGATGCTGCTGAAGGAAGTGCTGCCGGCCGACCGCCTGCAGGAACTGGAGCGCAACAACGAACTGAACCTCGGTTTGCCGGTGGCCGGCGTCGGCAGTTTCCGGCTGTCGGCGTTCCGCCAGCGCGGCAGCATCTCGGCCGTGATCCGCTATATTCCGTATGAAATCCCGCCTTTTGAAGAATTGCGCCTGCCGCCTGCCCTGACCGAGCTGATAGGCCGCAAGCGCGGCTTGCTGCTGGTGGTCGGCGCCACCGGTTCCGGCAAGTCGACCACCATCGCCTCGATGCTGGACTATCGCAACAAGACCCAGGCGGGCCATATCCTGACCCTGGAAGATCCTATCGAATTCCTGTTCCAGAGCCATCGCTCGATCGTCAACCAGCGTGAAATCGGCAGCGACACCACCGACCTCAACGGCGCCCTGAAGAACGCCTTGCGGCAGGCGCCGGACTGCATCCTGATCGGCGAAATCCGCGACAAGGCCACCATGTCGGCCGCCATGGCCTACGCCCAGTCGGGCCACCTGGTGGTATCAACGCTGCATGCCAACAATACCTATCGCGCGCTGAACCGCATCATCAGTTTTTATCCGCTGGAGAACCGGCCGGCGCTGCTGGAAGACCTGGCCTCGACCCTGGCGGCAATCGTGTCGCAGCGGCTGGTCACCACCGTCACCGGCGAACGCACGCCGGCGGTGGAAATCATGCTCAACACCCGCCACGTTTCCGAACTGATCGAAGAAGACAACATCAGCCAGATCAAGGAAGCGATGGAGAAGAGCCTGGCGCCCGGCTCGCAGACCTTCGAGCAAGCGCTGATGCAATTGATCGACGACGGCGTCATCACCCAGGACGAAGCGCTGGCGCACGCCGATTCGCCAAGCAACCTGTACTGGCTGATCAACAACCACACGCCAAGCTCCAAAAAGAACTCAGTGCCGGTGCTGCCGGAACCGGAGCGCGTCGAAGGAGCAACCTTCACCGAATTCACGCTCGACCTGTAAACACTTTCACCCGCACGCAATCCATGGCAATTACTCTGTACGGCATTCCCAACTGCGACACGGTCAAGAAAGCCCGCACCTGGCTCGAAGACCAGGAAATCGCGTACACGTTCCACAATTTCAAGAAAGACGGCGTCAGCGCGGAGCTGGTCGCCACCTGGCTGAAGGACATTCCCTGGGATACCCTGGTCAACCGCAAGGGCACTACCTGGCGCGGCCTGCCGGAACAGCGGCGCAACGGCATCACGGACGGCATCAGCGCCACTCCCTTGATGCTGGAACTGCCGTCCATCATCAAGCGGCCGGTGCTGTTCACCGGCAAGCAAGCGTATGTCGGCTTTTCGGATGCGCTGTACCAAGAGATATTCAGCCAATAAACGCAGCGAATAAGTTCGACCAACAAGCTCCACACAAGACATAACAGAAATGCCGCACACAACCACAATGAGCAAGCATAGCAAAACCCTGGCGCTGGCCGAACAGCTGATCGCCCTGTCGTCCGTCACGCCGCAAGACAAAGGCTGCCAGGCGCTCCTGATCGAACTGCTGGCGCCGCTCGGTTTTGCCTGCGAAACCATCCAGTCGGGCGACGTCACCAACCTGTGGGCGCGCAAGGGCACGACGCGGCCGCTGCTGGTGTTTGCCGGCCATACCGATGTGGTGCCGACCGGCCCGCGCGAACAATGGCAATCCGATCCTTTCCTGCCCAGCCACCGCGACGGCAAGCTGTACGGCCGCGGCGCCGCCGACATGAAAACCTCGATTGCAGCGATGGTGGTGGCAGTGGAAGAGTTCACCCAAGCCCGTCCCGGTCATTCCGGCTCCATCGCCTTCCTGATCACCAGCGATGAAGAAGGCCCGGCGACCGACGGCACCGTGGTAGTCTGCGAAAAACTCAAGGCGCGCGGCGAACAGCTCGACTACTGCATCGTCGGCGAACCGACCTCCAGTTCGACGCTGGGCGACATGATCAAGAACGGCCGCCGCGGCACCATGTCCGGCAAGCTCACGGTGAAGGGCATACAAGGCCACATCGCCTATCCGCAGCTGGCAAAGAACCCGATCCACCTGGCCGCCCCGGCACTGGCGGAACTGGCTGCCGAAAAATGGGACGAAGCCAACGAATATTACCTGCCGACTTCCTGGCAGATGTCGAATATCCACGGCGGCACCGGCGCCTCCAATGTGATCCCGGGCGAAGTGGTGATCGATTTCAACTTCCGCTTTTCCACCGCCAGCACCGTCGAAGGTTTGCAGCAGCGCGTGCATGCGATCCTGGACAAGCATGGCCTGGAGTACACCCTGGCCTGGACCGTAGGCGGCCGGCCGTTCCTGACGCCGCGCGGCGCGCTGAGCGACGCCATCGCCTCCGCCATCAAGGCCGAAACCGGCATCAATACCGAGCTGTCCACCACCGGCGGCACATCGGATGGACGTTTCATCGCCCAGATCTGCCCGCAGGTGATCGAATTCGGGCCGCCCAACGCCAGCATCCACAAGATCGACGAACATGTTGAAGTGCAGTTCATCGATCCGCTGAAAAACATCTACCGCCGTACGCTGGAGAACCTGTTGCCGCCAGCCGCGGCATAAGAGCTCGGGCGCACGATCCGGCCCTTCCCAAACTGGACGGCAGCCATGCCCAAGCCCGGCTGGCCGGCTTTATCCTGCAACAAGAACAACAGAAAACGCTCGAATTCTAGGATAAGGACGGCCGGCGCACCGACACTCCCCACGCGCTGCGCACCGAGGCGGCCGATCATGTCCGGAATGCCTTGGACACACTCAGATATAATGCGGTCTTGACCAAATCCTGACAAGATGGCGCCGATACCCGGCTTATTAAGCCGGCCGCGCCCATCCAGCCTGGCATTTCCGTTAGAATCCGCCTGACATTTGCAAAGCGCCACGCCCAGGCGCTGCATCACCAGCCTTACTTTTACTGCCCGTGCCATGACACCACAATCCTTTACCACTATCCGCGACTTGCTGCGCTATGCAGTGACCCGTTTCAATACTGCCGGCCTGTTCTTCGGCCATGGCAGCAGCAACGCGCTGGACGAGGCGGCCTACCTGATCCTGCATACGCTGAAGCTGCCGCTGGACAAGATTGAACCGTTCTTTGACGCCCGCCTGCTGCCGCATGAAATCGACGCCGTGCTGCAGGTCATCGAAAGGCGCAGCACCGATCGCGTTCCTGCCGCCTACATCACCAATGAAGCCTGGCTGGGCGACTACCGGTTCTATGTCGACCAGCGCGTGATCGTGCCGCGCTCGTTCATCGCGGAACTGATTCCCGACCATTTCTCGCCGTGGCTGCAAGACCCCGAGGCGGTCAGCAACATACTGGAACTGTGCACCGGCTCCGGCTGCCTGCCGATCATGCTGGCGGACGCATTCCCGCAAGCGCACGTCGATACCGCGGACATCTCGGCCGATGCGCTGGCCGTGGCGCGCCGCAATGTCGATGACTACGAACTGCAGGACCGCGTCACGCTGATCGAATCCGACCTCTACAGCAAGGTGCCGGCCAAAAAATACGACCTGATCGTCACCAATCCGCCGTATGTCAATTCCGGTTCGATGGGCAAGCTGCCGCCGGAATACCTGCGTGAACCGCACATTGCCCTGGCCGGCGGCGACGACGGCATGGACCTGGTGCGCAAGATTGTCGCCGGCGCCAGGCAGCGCCTCACCGCAAACGGCGTGCTGGTGGTCGAAATCGGCAACGAGCGCGCCTTCGCCGAAGCGGCATTCCCGGACCTGGAAATGACCTGGGTCTCGACCAGCGCCGGCGACGACATGGTATTCCTGCTGACCGCAGACCAGCTGCCGTAAGCGGCACGGGCGCGGCGCCCCGATAACAGTCAATAAGCAACGCAAGATCATCACGACCTGCATGTCGTTTCAACCACATGCATGGCCACTCATTTAGCAAGATAGTTAGCAGATAGCAGACATGATACGTTTTCAACAAGTTTCCCTGATGCGCGGCATCAAGCCTTTGCTCGACAATGTCGACGTCACCCTCAACCCGGGCGACAAGATCGGCCTGATCGGCGCCAACGGCGCCGGCAAGTCCAGCCTGTTCGGACTGCTGCGCGGGGAACTCCATGCCGACCTGGGCGAGATCGACTTCCCGTCGAAATGGCGCATGGCCTACGTTGCCCAGGAAACCCCGGCGCTGGACCGCTCGGCGATTGAATACGCTATCGACGGCGACGTCACCCTGCGCCGCCTGGAAGAAGAACTGGCGTTCCTCGAAAGCGAACCGGAAAGCACCTCCAACGGCATCCTGATCGGCGAACTGTACAGCGCCCTGGCCGATGCCGATGCCTACACAGTGCGTTCGCGCGCCGAACAGCTGCTGACCGGCCTCGGCTTCTCGCTGGCGCAGATGGACCAGCCGGTAGCCAGCTTCTCCGGCGGCTGGCGCATGCGCCTGAACCTGGCGCAGGCGCTGATGTGCCCATCCGACCTGCTGCTGCTCGATGAACCGACCAACCACTTGGACCTGGACGCCATCATCTGGCTGGAAGACTGGCTCAAGCGCTATCCAGGCACCCTGATCATCATCTCCCATGACCGCGATTTCCTGGACGGCGTGGTGAATGTGATCGTGCATATCGATGAACGCAAGCTGAAACGCTATTCGGGCAACTATTCCTCGTTCGAACGGCAACGTTCCGCGCAGCTGGAACTGGCGGCCGGCACCCTGGAAAAACAGATGCGCCAGCGTGCCCACCTGGAGTCGTTCATCAACCGCTTCAAGGCCCAGGCCAGCAAGGCGCGCCAGGCGCAAAGCCGGATGAAAGCCCTGGCCAAGATGGAAGAACTGGCGCCGCTGCGCGCGGCGGCCGAATTCTCTTTTGAATTCCGCGTGCCGCTGAGCGCGCCGAACCCGCTGCTGGTGATGGAAGATGTGAGCGCCGGCTATCGCACCGAAAGCGAGACCAGCCACGACGTCACTGAAAAAGTGATCGTCTCCGGCATCAACTTCTCGCTGCAGATCGGCCAGCGCATCGGCCTGCTGGGCGTCAACGGCGCCGGCAAGTCGACCTTCATCAAGACCATCGCGGAAGAACTCAAGCCGTTGCGCGGCGACGCCCAGTTCGGCAAAGGGCTGTCGATCGGCTACTTTGCCCAGCACCAGGTGGAAATGCTGCGCCATGACGAATCGCCGCTGTGGCACATGGGCAAGATCGCGCCGACGGTACGCGAGCAGGAACTGCGCAATTTCCTCGGCAGCTTCAATTTCAACGGCGCCATGGTGACCAGTTCGATCGCACCGTTTTCCGGCGGCGAGAAAGCGCGCCTGGCGCTGGCGCTGATTGTCTGGCAGCGCCCCAACCTGCTGCTGCTGGATGAGCCGACCAACCACCTGGACCTGGAAACCCGCGAGGCCCTGACCATGGCGCTGGCGCAGTTCGAGGGCACGCTGGTGCTGGTGTCGCATGATCGCCACCTGCTGCGCGCCACCACCGACCAGTTCATCATCGTCGCCGACGGCAAGGTAGCGCCGTTCGACGGCGACCTCGACGATTACAAGGACTGGCTGTTCAAGACCAAGCTGGCGGCCAAGAACAGCGCCACCGACGCTGCGCTGCCAAAAGCCAGCAGCAAGGCCACCATCGCCAGCGCGGTGGCGCCAGCGGCCGCGGCGCCGGCCGACAGCGCCGACCGCCGCGAACAGAAACGCGCCGAAGCGGAAGCCCGGCAAAAGCTGGCGGCGCAGAAAAAGCCTATCGAAGCGCGCATCAAGCGCCTCGACGAACAGATCGCCAAACGCAGCGCACAGAAGCATACTGTCGATACGCGCCTGGCCGATCCGGAAATCTACGATAAAGACAAGAAAAAGGAATTGGCGACGCTGCTCGCCGATCAGGCGTTTTACGCCAAGGAACTGACGCAACTGGAGGCCGAATGGCTGGAACAGCAGGAAGCACTGGAGCAACTGGGCAGCTAGGCGCAATGCAGGGCGGCAGCGAACGCCGTCCGCCAACCCTGAGCATCATCGGCTGCGGCAAGGTCGGCCGCACCCTGGGCCGGCTATGGCACGCTAGCCGCACTTTTTCCCTGCTCGACATCCTGAACCGCACCGCCGCCAGCGCACAAGAGGCCAGCGCCTTCATCGGCGCCGGCAGCGTAGCGGCTTCCCATGACGGCTTGCGCAGCGCTGACGTCTACCTGATCGCCGCCGGCGACGACCAGATCGCTGCTTGCTGCAGCGCCCTCGCCGCAGCCGGCAAATTGCAGCCAGGCAGCATCGTATTCCACTGCAGCGGCGCCCTGTCGTCGCTCGAACTCGCTGCCGCTTCCGAACGCGGCGCCGCGGTCGCCAGCATCCATCCCATCCGCAGCTTTGCCGTTCCACAGCAGGTAGCCGAGCATTTCGCCGGCACCTGGTGCGGCAGCGAAGGCGACGCCGCCGCGCTCGCCGTCCTCGGTCCGGCGTTCGGCGCCATCGGCGCCCAGCTGGTGGATATCCGGCGTGAGCAAAAAACCCTGTACCACGCTGCCGCGGTGTTCGCCTCCAACTACCAGGTGACGCTGATAGACGTGGCGCAACAGGCTTACGTTGCAGCCGGCATTGCGCCTGACCTTGCCTTGCAGCTGATCGCGCCATTGCTGTCCGAAAGTGCGGCCAATGCCTTCAGGCTCGGTCCCGCCGCCGCCCTCACCGGCCCCATCGCGCGCGGCGACATGGCTACTGTCGCCAGGCAATACCAGGCAGTCCAGGAGTGGCGGCCACAGGTTGCCGGGCTGTACCAGCAGTTCGCTGCGTTGACTGCCGACCTGGCCCTGCGCAAGAAAAACGGCAAGCCGTAGCAAGCCAGAAATTGCGCAGACCGCCGATAGCTGATATTTTTCTGAAATGCAAAGACAAAAAATGCATATCGAGCGGCAAAACGGTCATTTCACATTTGCCGGGGAAAGCGCTTAACATAGTCGTCAGCCAATGCCCACCAACCAAAAGGAAAAAAGATGGCCACCACACTGTCCAAACTCAGCAAGATTGCTGCAGCGATACTGATCACCGGCGTCACGCTCAATGCGTTCGCGGCCGACCTGCTGGATACCGTCAAATCCCGCGGCACCCTGAAAGTGGCGATGGAAGGCAACTATCCGCCGTTCAATTTCAAGGATCCGAAAAGCGGCGAACTGACCGGATTTGAAGTCGACGTCGCTAAACTGCTGGCAGCCAAGCTTGGCGTGAAGCCGGAATTCACGACCACCGAATGGAGCGGCATCCTGGCCGGCCTCGGCGCCGGCAAATACGACGTCATCCTGAACCAGGTCGGGATTACCGAAGCGCGCCAGAAAGCCTTCGATTTTTCCCAGCCATACACCCTGTCGACGGCGCAGCTGATTGTGCGCAAAGACGAGAAGCGCAGCTTCCCTACTTTGGAATCGCTGAAAGGCTACAAGCTCGGCTTGGGCCAGGGCACCAACTTTGAGCAAAAAGCCAAGGCGGTTCCCGGCATCGACGTCAAGACTTATCCCGGTTCGCCGGAATACTTGGCCGACCTGGCCAGCGGCCGCATCGATGCGGCCTTGAACGACCGGCTGCTGGTCGGCTACCTGCTGAAGAGCTCCAGCCTGCCGCTGAAAGCCGGCGCCACCTTCGGCGACATCGACAAGATCGGCATCCCGTTCCAGAAAGGCAATCCGAAATTCGAAGCCGCGCTGAACAAAGCGCTCGACGAGATCCTGAAAGACGGCAGTTTCAAGCAAGCGTCCTTCAAGTGGTTCGGTTTCGATGTTAGCAAAGCGCCATCAGCGCAGTGACAACGGATTGACGGCGCATTGGCAACGCATCGGTAACGCATCGGCAATTTTCGCGCTACACTCCTGACACCCACCATCCCCGCCCGCCGCGGGGATGTTTTTTTAACCTGGGAAGTCCGGATTTAACAGAGACCTTATGGAATTACTGGATTTGCTGCAGCAGGCGGCGCCGACCCTGTTCCGGGGCCTGGGCTACACCCTGGTGTTTGCGGTAGCCTCGATGCTGGGCGGACTGCTGCTCGGTTTTCCTTTGGCGATTGCGCGGATCCTGCCGTCGCGCCTGGCGCGCTGGCCGGCCAGCATATACGTCAGCCTGATGCGCGGCACGCCGCTGCTGGTGCAGATCTTCGTGATTTATTACGGCCTGCCCAGCATCGGCATCAGTTTCTCGCCGCTGACCGCGGGCATCCTGGCCTTGAGCCTGAATGCCGGCGCCTATTTGTCGGAGAGCCTGCGCGGCGCCATTCTTGGTGTGCATGCAGGACAATGGTCGGCCAGCTACAGCATCGGCCTGGACTATTGGCAGACGCTGCGCTACATCGTGATCCCGCAGGCGGTCCGGATTGCGGTGCCGTCGATGAGCAATACGCTGATCAGCCTGATCAAGGATACCTCGCTGGTATCGGTCATCACGGTGACCGAACTGATGCTGGCCACCAAGGAAATCATCGCGGTGACGTTCCGTCCGCTGCCGCTATACCTGGCCGCCGCGGCGATCTACTGGTGCCTGAGCCTGTGCTTCGAGCGTTTGCAAAGCCGCCTGGAAAGCAAGCTGGGACAGGCCCACAAATCGAACTAAAAACGCAAATCAAAAACGCGACAGCAGATCGATCTGGCTGACCAGAGGCGTGGCGTCGCCAGGATTGGCCCTATGATAGCCGCCGTCGCTGTCCATGTCCCAGGCCGACGCATTGTCCTGCAAATGCACCAGCAAACTCTCTTCGATCACGCGCCGCTTGAGCTTGCCGTCGAGGATAGGGAATGCGGTTTCGATGCGGCGGAACAGGTTGCGGTCCATCCAGTCGGCGCTGGACAGCATCACGTGCTCCTCGCCGTCGGCATAAAAATAGAAGACCCGGTGATGCTCAAGAAAGCGCCCGATGACCGAACGCACCTTGATGTTTTCCGACAAGCCCGGCACGCCGGGCTGCAAAGCGCATACGCCGCGGATCAGCAGCTGGATCTTGACGCCGGCCTGTGACGCCAGGTACAAGGCTTCGATCACCGTCGGCTCCAGCAAGGCATTCATCTTGGCGATGATGTAGCCCTGCTTGCCGGCCTTGGCGGCATCGACTTCTTTCTGGATCGCATGCAGCACATTCGCGTGCAGGGTGAACGGCGATTGCCACAAGCGCTTGAGCGCTACCTGCTTGCCGAAACCGGTCAGCTGCTGGAACACGTTGTGCACGTCTTCGCAAATCTTGTCGTCGTTGGTCATCAAGCCGAAATCGGTGTACAGGCGCGCGGTTTTCGGATGGTAGTTGCCGGTGCCGAGATGCACGTAACGCTTCAACCTCATATGTTTGGCGTGGCGCTTGCGGCGCACAATCAGCAGCATCTTGGCATGCGTCTTGTAGCCGAACACGCCATACACCACATGGGCGCCGACCGCTTCCAGCTTGGCCGCCCAGCCGATATTGGTTTCTTCGTCGAAGCGCGCCATCAGTTCCAGCACCACCGTGACTTCCTTGCCGTTCTTGGCCGCCTGCATCAACGCGCTCATCAGCGGTGAATCGTTGCCGGTGCGGTAAATGGTTTGCTTGATGGCCAGCACATCGGGATCGATCGCCGCCTGCTGCAGCAGCTCCAGCACCGGCTGGAAACTTTCGTAGGGATGATGCAGCAGCACGTCCTGCTGGTCGATGATGTCGAACACTGAAGCGCCGGTAACAAAGGCTTTCGGCAGCACCGGCGCATGCGGCGTGAATTTCAGGTCAGGCCGGTCGACCAGGTCCGGCAAGGGCATCAGGCGCACCAGGTTGACCGCACCGTTGACCCGGTAGCAATCGCCAGGCGCCAGGCCGTTCTGGTTGAGCAGGCGCTGCACCAGCGAGGCCGGCGTGCCGTCCGCCACTTCCAGGCGCACCGCATTGCCCAGCTGGCGGGTCGGCAGCTCGCCTTGCAGCGCCAGCCGCAGGTCGGTGACTTCGTCCTCGTCGACAAACAGGTCGCTGTTGCGCGTCACGCGGAATTGATAACAGCCGCCGATGGACAAACCAGGAAACAGCTCGCCGACAAAACGCTGCATGAAACTGCTCAGCAGCACAAAACCGTAGGCGTGCGCCGACAAATGCTCCGGCATCCGGACCAGGCGCGGCAGCACTCGCGGCGCCTGCACGATAGCCAGTTCAGTCTCGCGGCCGAAGGCGTCCTTGCCGCTCAGCTTGACCGCGAAATTCAGGCTCTTGTTGAGCACCCGCGGGAACGGATGGGCCGGATCGAGGCCGATAGGCGTCAGCACCGGCAACAGCTCAGTCTTGAAAAATTCATGCGCCCAGGCGGTCTGCTCTTCGTTCCACTCGGATTCCTGGTAGAAAGCGATGCCCTCCGCATTCAGCGCCGGCAGCAGCACATCGTTGAACAAGGCATACTGGCGCGCCACCAGTTTCTGGGCGCGCTCGCTGATGGTGCTGTACGCATGCTGCAGCGACATGCCGTCCGGCGTCACGCCATCCACCGCCACCCGGATCTGCTCCTGCAGGCCGGACATGCGAATCTCGGAAAACTCATCCAGGTTGCTGCTGGTGATACAGACAAAACGCAGCCGTTCCAGTAAAGGGACCGCAGGGTCTTCGGCTTGCGCCAGGACCCGCTCGTTAAAGGCAAGCACGCCGAGTTCGCGATTGAGCAATGGGAAAGTCATGGTCTGGTCAGAAAATGGTCGGGGGAAAGGACACGGGCGGATTTTTCAGCAATTACCAATATGGCAATCCCGATTGTAAGGATGGAATGTGACGCGGGAATGACAAGGAGAAAGCCCGGCAGGCAGGCCTGGAGGCTGGCAGACGATCGCCTTGCAGATGCGGCTGTCCCGGTGTTTCCGAGATGAAGCCGCAAATGCAAGGCTGTTTTCAGCTACGCAAAATCACGCCATCAGAATTTCCATGCGATGTTTGCCTTGATGGCGTTATCCCTTACCTTGTCGCCGAACTGGCCCGAATATCCCAGGCCCAGCGTTGCGCTCTTGCTGATGCTGACGTCGATCCCCGCTTCCACCAGCATGGCGTCGCGCGCTACCGGTACGCCGGTCACCGCGAACGACGCCGCGGCGTTGCTCTTGAACGCCAGGTCCGCGGTCGGCGTTACGCCGCCGAACGCGTGGCGCCAGCCGACCGTGCCGCGCGCCGTGACGCTTGAGCCCGGAGCGCCGAGACGGGTTGCAGCCCTGACGCCCAGCGTGGAGAAGGTCACGTCCTGGCTATCGCTCTTGCCGCTCAAGGCTGCGGCGCCGCCGTTTTCACTGAAGCCGCCGGTATGCAGGTTGACATACGCCAGGCTGGCAAACGGTTCCAGCGCTACCTGGCCTGCCGCAATGGCGTAGCCCAGTTCGCCGAAAACCTGGGTGGTGTGGGCATCGTAGCTGGATTTGGCGCTGTCCGAGAACCCTGGGAATACGATGGTGCGGTCGGTATCCAGCTTGTTCCAGGTATACGCCGTTCCCAGCCGTACGCCGAGTGCGCCGAACTGGGCATCGCCGTATAGCGCCAGGTGGTAGCTGTCGACTGAACCCGAGCCGTTGGAGCGGCTGGTGTCGAACGAGGTGTGGCCGATACCGCCGGCGACGCCGGCCCGCCAGGTATCGTTCAGCGGCGTATCGACGCCGACAATGAAGCCGCCGCTGCTGCGATTCACGTTGGCGACGCCGTTTTCTCCATCCAGGTTGCTCTTGGCGCCATACACCTGGCCCCACACAACCCGCGCATTGCGCCGGTCGTCGTTGCAGGCATTATCGGCGCGCAGCTGGTCGTTCTGCTGGGTCGCGCTGTCTGCCGTGCAGGTGGCTGAGCCGCCGCCGGAGAGTGCCGACAAGGTGCCTGAACGCGCAGCCGAACCCTGGCGGGCCCGGGCCGTGACCGCGTCCCTGATGTAGCGGCTGTCTTCCAGGAAGACGCTGCGCGCGCTGGCGTGAATCTCGCCGGACAGGCTGTCGAACGCCGCTTGCGCGGATGCCAGGCCAAGCGAGGTGATGGTGTCGTAAATCGTGTTGCCGCCGCCAAGGATGGTGACGGCGTTTGCCACGCTTTGCTGGTTCGGCGTAGCGGCCGCCTGCTGGAACGACACATTGTTACGCAACAGCTGCAGGAATACATTATTGGCGTCGTAGCTCAGGCTGGGGGTCAGGAATACCAGGTTCGACGTCACCCCGGAAAATGCGCCGCTGAGGCCGCCTGCGGCTGTAAGAATCGTGTAGTTGCTGGTCGGCTTGTAGTCTCCGATCGCCGCCAGCACCTGCACCGTGCCGCCGCTCAAGGTGGTGCTGCCGCCGACGCTGATCAGGTCGCTCTGTTGTGGCGTGACCTTTACCTGGTAAATCGATCCGGGCGCAAAGGCTGCGTTGCCGGCGACAGTCAGGCTGCCGATAGGCTGGCCGGCGCCTGCAATCGCGGCGGTGCCGCCGCTATTGACCAGTAGTCCGCCGATGGTCCCCGGTCCCTGTACGGTTGCGCCGCTGTTCACCGTGACAGTCGAGTTGGCGATCGACCCGCTTACCGCCAACGTGCCGCCATTCACCGTGGTTGGCCCGCTGTAAGTGCTGGCGCCGCTCAAATCCAGCACCCCCGCGCCCAGCTTGACTACGCTGCCGGTGCCGCTGATCACGCCGCCGTAAGTGATATTGTCGGAGCGGTTGAAAGCCAGCGTGCCGTTGTCGACCACGTTGCCGGCGATGCTGCCTGTGGTGCCGCCGTTCCCGACCTGCAATGTGCCGGCATTGATGGTGGTGCCGCCGGTGTAGGTGCTGGCGCCGGTCAGGGTTTCAGTACCGGTACCCTGCTTGATCAGACCACCCGTGCCGCCGATCGCGCCGCCGAAGATCTGGTTGGTCGCATCGCCGAAGGTCAGTGTGTTGGCGCCCAAGGCCACTGTGCTGCCGGCTACGCCAGCCAGCGAACCGATGGTCTGGTTGCCGCCTGTAGAAATATCCAGGCTTGCACCGGCCCCCGCAACGTTGACCGCCACGCTCGGCGCCAGGCTGCCGCCCGCGCCGAGGGCCAGCGTGCCGGCGTTGATCGTGGCGCTGCCGGTAAAGGTATTGGCAGCCGTCAGGGTTTCAGTGCCTGTACCCTGCTTGACCAAGCCGCCTGTGCCGCCGATGACGCCACCGAAAGTCTGGTTGGTGGCGTCGCCGAAGGTCAGTGTGTTGGCGCCCAAGGCTACCGCGCTGCCTGTCACACCGGCCAGCGAACCGATGGTCTGGTTGCCGCCCGCGGAAATATCCAGGCCGGCGCCAGCTGCGGCGACGTTGACTGCCACGGTCGGCGCCAGGCTGCCGCCTGCGCCCAATGCCAGCGTGCCGGCATTGATCGTGGCGCCGCCGGTGAACGTATTGGCGCCGGTCAGGGTTTCAGTACCGGCACCTTGCTTGATCAAGCCGCCGCTGCCGCTGATCGCGCCGCCAAAGGTTTGATTGGTGGCGTCGCCGAAGGTCAGCGTGTTGGCGCCTAAAGCCACCGTGCTGCCGGCCACGCCAGCGAGCGAACCAATGGTCTGGTTGCCGCCGGCGGAAATATCGAAACCGGCGCCAGCGCCGGCAACATTGACCGCCACGGTCGGCACCAGGCTGCCGCCTGCGCCCAGGGCTAGCGTGCCGGCGTTGATGGTTGCGCCGCCGGTAAAGGTGTTGGCGCCGGTCAAGGTCTCGGTGCCGGCTCCTTGCTTGATCAAACCGCCCGTGCCGCCAATCGCGCCGCCGAAGGTCTGGCTGGTCGCATCGCCGAAGGTCAATGTGTTGGCGCCCAAGGCCACCGTGCTGCCTGCCACGCCAGCCAGCGAGCCGATAGTCTGGTTGCCGCCCGCAGAAATATCCAAGGCGGCGCCGGCACCGGCAACATTGACTGCCACGGTCGGCGCCAGGCTGCCGCCGGGGCCTAATGCCAGCGTGCCGGCGTTGATCGTGGCGCCGCCGGTAAAGGTATTGGCGGCCGTCAGGGTTTCAGTCCCTGTACCCTGCTTAACCAAGCCGCCCGTGCCGCCGATGAGGCCACCAAAAGTCTGGTTAGTCGCGTCGCCGAAGGTTAGCGTGTTGGCGCCCAAGCCCACTGTGCTGCCCGCCACACCAGCCAGCGAGCCGATGGTCTGGTTGCCGCCCGCGGAAATGTCCAGGCTGGCGCCAGCTGCGGCGACGTTGACTGCTACGGTCGGCGCCAGGCTGCCGCCTGCGCCAATGGCCAGCGTACCGGCATTGATCGTGGCGCCGCCGGTAAATGTGTTTGCTCCCGTCAGGGTTTCCGTGCCGGCGCCTTGCTTGATCAAACCACCCGTGCCGCCGATGGCTCCGCCAAAGGTTTGATTAGTCGCATCGCCGAAGGTCAGCGTGTTGGCGCCTAAAGCCACCGTGCTGCCGGCCACGCCAGCGAGCGAACCAATGGTCTGGTTGCCGCCGGCGGAAATATCGAAACCGGCGCCAGCGCCGGCAACATTGACTGCCACGGTCGGCGCCAGGCTGCCGCCGGCGCCAATGGTCAGCGTGCCGGCGTTGATGGTGGCGCCGCCGGTGAACGTATTGGCGCCGGTCAGGGTTTCAGTGCCGGCGCCCTGCTTGATCAAGCCGCCCGTGCCGCCGATCACGCCGCCATAGGTTTGATTGGTGGCGTCGCCGAAGGTCAGGTTATTCGCGCCCAGGGCCACCGTGCTGCCTGCCACGCCAGCCAGCGAGCCGATGGTCTGGTTGCCGCCCGCGGAAATATCGAAACCGGCGCCGGCGCCTGCAACGTTGACTGCCACGGTCGGCGCCAGGCTGCCGCCGGCGCCAATGGCCAGCGTGCCGGCATTGATCGTGGCGCCGCCGGTGAAGGTATTGGCGCCGGTCAGCGTGGTAGTGGTGCCGCCATTTTTCACAATGCCGCCGGCGCCGGAAATGACGCCGCTCAAGCCAAGGTTATTGCTGCCCGCCAGGGTCAGGTCGGCTCCGCCTGCCAGGCTGATGTTATTACCCAGCGTCAGTCCGATGCTGGTATCCAGTGTCGCATTGCCTCCCACGGCCAGGGTCCCGCTACCGATGGCCGTCGCGTTCCCCAGGGCCAGCCCGCCGGCGTTGAGGTTGGTGTTGCCGCTATAGGTATTGGCGCCGGACAAGGTCAGCGTCCCGCTATCGTTCTTGGTCAATCCGCCGGCGCCCGAAATGATGCCCGATATGGTCAGCCCGCTGGCGCCCTGGACCGTGAGTCCGCTGCCTTGCAGGTTGAAGGTGTTGCCGAGGTTGAGCCCGCCGGCAGTAGCCTGGATCGCGCCGCCGTTCACCGAAACCGCACCGGTGCCGAAGGATGCCGAATTGTCGAACAACGCGAGGCCGCCGTTCAGCGTCGCATCCTGGAATGTCTGCGCTCCGCTCAGCGTCCAGCTGCCGCTGTTGAGCCCGAGGTGCTGGAAGTTGATATAGGTGCCGCTGGTAATGGTGCCCGAGCCGGTGCTGCCGCTGCCGGTGCCGGTTGCCGAATTTTGCAGGAGCAAGGTATTGTTGCCGCCGGCGCCGCCGTCGATTGTCCCGGTTGCGGCAAACCCGAGATTCAGGCCGGCCACGCTCAGCAGGTTGAGGCCCAGGCTGCCGCCTGAATCGACAACGGAGCCGGTCACCGCGGTAAAGGTATTGCTGCTGTTGGCGCCCATCGATACGCTGCCGCTGATGGTCCCGGAATTGATGAATGTATTGCCGGTGCCGGCCGTGCCCGAAGCCTCGAACGCAACCCGGCCGTTGATGGTGCCGGTGTTGACGAAGTTGACTTGGCCGCCGCCGTAGGCTGCGACCACCGGCGCATCGGATGCCAGCACCGAAACGCCCAGCAGCGGCGAACTGCCGATGGTGCCGGTATTGGAGAGATTGCTGACGCCGCCGGTGCCGTTCTGCACCGCCAGCGCGACACCGTTCAAATTGCTCAGGCTCACCCCCAGCAAGCCGCTGGTGCCCTTCATGGTGCCGCTGTTGTTAACGGTAACCGTGCTGGCCGCTGCATTGCCGATCACGGTGCCGGTCGATAACAGGCTGGCCGCTCCCAGCAGCGACGGATCTATGGTGCCGGCGTTATTCAGCGTGACATTGTTGCCGGTCAAATTCATGGCCGTGCCAAGCAGGCCCAGCAACACACCGGCACTGGCGCCGGTGTTCACGTTCACTGTCAGGTTATTGGCGGCGCTGCTGAACGAAGGCGCCAGCAGCGATGCGGCGCCGGAGCAGGTGACCGTGGCGCCGGCGGCCGGATTGGCCGGGGTGCAGTTGGCCCAGGCTGCCGAACCGTTCAAGGCAAAAAAGCCGCTGGTCGCCAATGCCAGCAGCGCCGGCAAACGCCTCAGCTGCGGAACTGCGTCGTCGTGGTCGGACAGGTCGCCGGCGGCGCCGGCCGGAGCAGTCGACAGCAGCAGGTTGGAAGCTCCCTTGCCATTGGCCTTGGCAAGCTCCGATGTCACTACCAGCGCACCTTGTGTTTTGCTCCATACCAAACGATAGGTCTTGCTCATCACGTTCTCCGGAAAAATACAAAAAAACAGGCAAAAAGGAGCCCTCAACGCCTGGAACAGTCCGTGGCGAAGAAAATCGGCGTAAAAACAGGGGTGTAGCCTCAGTCTGGATTGAGACCAAGCATGCCTAGTGCAGCGTTGCCCGTTTGGCTAAGCACTGCCGGCGATGCTTTTGAGGCGGCTCATCCCCAGCGCATTGCAGCGGCAACAAAGCTTTCTATGAGGCTGCACCTTGCCTGGATGACGAAGTACGCATGGGGGAAAGAGATATTTTCTGTGAGCGGGTAAATCCGTGTTGCCATGGCTGACTCCAATTGCTAGTCCAGGAACCTCTGGCTCAATTTCCGCGGCGGCAGCTACATCAGGAAAATGAGATGCAAGAAACCGACATGCTTGCCGCATCGTTGCAAGCGCATGATGCTGCGCGATGCATCAGGCCCGGAACGACGCTGAATATCCGAAATCGTACTTTCCACACAAAAACAATTCCATATGGAAATTAATTGTCATTTTAGACGTATTTCAAAGATATTGAATATGAAAGTAATGTTTATTTTGTTAGTTAACAATAATTAACGTTTAATTTTCATTAATTAACATTCAAAGAATGTTTTTACAATTTTATATGGCAAATAAATAACGTCCCTGCGCTCGGGTTTTACCCGATCCGGAACCACAAGGTGCAAGCACGACGCAATAGCTGCCTATATACGACGACGTTTAGATAACGCTAAATCCCGTTTATTTCCTGATCGGTCCGGATCAGGCACTACCTTATTTTGTTAAATAAAAATATTTCTAGAATTAACAAAATAATGTTTCAAAAATACAACATTACAGAGTCATCTTTAAATACGCGATCGCCATAGGCACTGGATACAAGGCTAGATACAAGACTAGATACAAGGCGAAAAAAAACGGTTTGCAGAATGATGTTCTGCAAACCGTTTTGACGGCGATCGTTCCGCCCGCCGCGGTATTTGAAATACTGGCCTTCAGGCGGATCAGATCACTGTAGCCAATCCCAGGGTCAGCAACAGCGCCACTACCGAAATGATGGTCTCGGCCACGGTCCAGGTCTTGAAGGTTTCCGTCACGGTCATGTTGAAGTACTCCTTGACCAGCCAGAACCCGCCGTCGTTGACGTGCGACAGGATCAGCGAACCGGCGCCGGTGGCCAGCACCATCAGCTCCGGCCTGACGGTGACGCCGGCGGCGGTGACGATAGGCGCGACGATGCCGCAGGCGGTAGTCATCGCCACGGTGGCCGAACCGGTGGCAACCCGGATCAGCGCCGCCACGAACCAGCCCAGCAGCAACGGCGACAAATGCGCATTGTTGGCAAGTTCGACAATTGCCTTGGACACGCCGCCATCGATCAGGATCCGGCCAAAACCGGCGCCCGCGCCAACGATCAGCGTGATGCCGGCGATAGGCGCCAGGCACTCGGTAGTAAATTTCAGGATCGCCGCACGATCAAAGCCGCGCGCCTTGCCGAAGGTATAAAAACTTACCAGCGTCGCAATCAGCAGCGCAATCACCGAGTTGCCGATCAGGCGCAGGAAATCGTTGGCAAAGGTTTTAGGAGTGAAAAACACATCGGCCCAGCTACCGATCAGCATCAGCGCCACCGGCAACAGGATGGTCGCAATGGTGATGCCAAAACCCGGCAGTTCGCGGTTCTTGTCTTCTTCCACGAACTGGGCGATCAATGGATTGTCCGGATTCGGCACGACGAAGCGGCTGATCAGCTTGGCAAACAGCGGGCCGGCAATGATCGCGGTAGGAATGCCGACGATCAGCGCATACATGATGGTGCGGCCGATATCAGCGTTGTAGGCGGTCACGGCGAACAGCGCGGCCGGATGCGGCGGGATCAGGCCGTGGACGACAGAGAGGCCGGCCACCATCGGGATCCCGACCATGATCATCGACGTCCCGGTACGCTTGGCGACGTTGAATGCGATCGGGATCAGCAGCACGAAACCGACTTCAAAGAACACCGGCAAACCGACAATCAGCGCCACCACCATCATGGCCCAGTGCACCCGCTTGGGGCCGAATACGCCGATCAAGGTGTTGGCCACGCGCTCGGCGCCGCCAGATTCGGCCATCATCTTGCCGAACATGGTGCCCAGCCCGACCACCAGCGCGATATGTCCCAAAGCGCCGCCGACACCGGTTTCGTAGGACTTGACGATGCTGGCCATCGGCATGCCGACCACCAGGCCCAAGATCACCGACACCACGATCAGCACGATGAACGGATTCATCTTTAACTTTGCGATCAGCACCACCAGTGCGATCACGGCAATCACTGCATAGAGCAGCAACATATTTCCCTGAACCATCTCCATCAAATCCTCCTAAAGTCCGATTTATTTTTTGACACCGCCACATGTCCGCTGCCGGCCTCGGCGCCGCAAATCCATGACGGCGCCATTTTGCAACGATTCCCTACCGGTTGCCAGTCTATTCGCCAGCCTGGACCCGGTTTATTTTTTATATGCGATGCAATCTACTTCCACCTTGCAATCGACCACCATGCTCGACTGCACGCAAGCGCGTGCCGGCGGGTTGGCGCCGAAATACTCCTTGAAGACCCGGTTGAACGACTGGAAATCGCGCGTATCATCGAGCCAGACGCCGCAACGCACCACGTGTTCCGGGCCGTAGCCGGCTTCTTTCAGGATCGCCAGCACGTTCTGGATGGTCTTGTGCGACTGGGCGACGATGCCGCCGTCGATCACTTCGCCGTCCACCATCGCCACCTGGCCGGATACATACAGCCAGCCGTCGGCTTCCACCGCCCGCGCGAACGGCAGATGCTGGCCGCCGGTTCCCGAACCACCTTCAACACCATATCGTTTGATTGTCATGACTACTCCTCAGTAAAAAACAAGATTCAACCAGCAAGACTGCCGCTGACGCCGGCCTGCCGCGCCAGGAAACGCCCCGCCCGCAACTCGGTCGGCGCTTTTTGCGCGCCGCCCAGGTAAGACAAGGCGCCATTCACCCATACCGCTTCGATGCCTTCGGCCGGCTGCATCGGATCAGCAAACGTGGCGGCGTCGCGCACGGTCTCGGCATCGAACAGCACCAGGTCGGCCCAATAACCTTCGCGCACCAGGCCGCGCTCGGCCAGGCCGAAACGCTCAGCCGACAAGCCGGTCATCTTGCGGATCGCCACGGCCAGCGGGAACAGCTTCTGTTCGCGGCTGTAATAACCCAGCACACGCGGGAATGCGCCCCACAGGCGCGGATGCGGCAAGGGATCGTTAGGCAGGCCGTCCGAGCCGACCACGCTGGCCGGATGGCTCAGGATGCGGTTGACGTCGTCGTCCTGCATGCAGTGATAGACGGCGCCGGCCGGCTGCAGGCGCCGCGCCGCCGCCATCAGGTCGACCTGCCATTCGGCGGCGATCTCGGCCAGCAGCTTGCCGCCCATGGCCGGCTCGGGTTCGGACCAGGTCACCATGATGTCGATGGTGTCGGTCACCTGTTTCAGGTCCAGGGTGGATGAGCTGGCGGTATAGGGATAGCAGTCGCAGCCGACCGGCTGGTAGCGCTGCGCCTGCTCCAGCGCTTCCAGCACTTCGGCGCTGCGGCCCCAGTTTTCGACGCCGGCGCATTTCAGGTGCGAAATCACCACCGGCACCCTGGCGTGCTTGCCGATGCGGAATGCTTCATCCATGGCTTCCAGGATGTCGGCGAATTCGCTGCGCAAATGGGTCGCGTAAATCGCGCCTGCCTCGGCCAGCGGTTCCGCCAGCGCCAGCACTTCGGCGGTCGGCGCATTGATGGCATTGCCGTAGGCCAGGCCGGTGCTGAGCCCGAGCGCGCCATGCGCCAGCGCTTCGCGCAGCTGTGCGCACATGGCGGCGATTTCCGTTTCGGTGGCGGCGCGGTCCAGCCGGTCCATCTGGTTGCTGCGCAAAGCGGTATGGCCGATCAGCGCGGCGACGTTGATCGCCGGCCGCGCCTCGGTCACGGCTGCGACATAGGATGCAAACGTCGGATAGCTGAAAGCGCTGGCTTCGCCCAGCAGGTTCATCGGATCCGGCGGTTCCGCCTTGAGGCTGACCGGCGCGGCGCTGATGCCGCAATTGCCGACCACCACGGTAGTGACGCCCTGCGACAGTTTCGGCAGCATGCTCGGCGTGCGGATCACGTTGGTATCGTCGTGCGTGTGGACATCGATGAAACCGGGGCTCAGGACCTTGCCGCTGCCGTCTACCACCTGCCCGGCCTGCCAGCCGGAAAGCGCGCCGGCGCGGGCTTCGCTGTGCGGTTCGATATGCAGGATGCGGCCGCCGGCCAGCGCGACGTCGGCGACATAGGCCGGGCTGCCGCTGCCGTCGATCACCGATACGTTGCGGATCAGGGTGTCGCAGCTTAGGTCGCCGCCCGGCGCAGGCAATGCATTTGAATGTGAATCAGTGCTCATCTCAATCTCCCAACGGCTCGCGATTGCCGCCGCCGCGATGTGTATCCAGTGTGAATTTCAGGCGCCGCAGCAACTCCTGGCTGCGATCTTTTTGCAGCAATGCCAACTCTGTCATCAGCACGTCCAGCGCCATCATCATGGCGTAGCGCGACGACGAAGGCTTGAAAATGAAATCGGTTTCCAGCGACTTCAGCGGCAGCAGCACATCGGCCATTGCCGCCAGCGGCGAGCCGAGGGCGGTGATCGCCACCAGCCGCACTCCGTACTCCTTGGCGATGGCGCAGCTGGCGTTGAGTTCGGGCACGTTGCCGGTAGTCGACAAGGCCAGGATGACGTCGTCCTTGTCAAGCGTCGCCGCCACCATTTTCTGCAGCATGGCGTCGTGGTAGGTGGCCACCGGGCGCCCCAGGCGCACCAGCCGATAGCGCGCCTCATCCGACAGCATAGTCGAGCCGCCGCCCATGCCAAAGGCGTAAATCATGCGCGCCCGCAGCAGCGCCTGCGCCGCCTGCAGCAAGTTGTCCTGGCTCAGCAGGCTGCGGTTGACCTCCAGCGATTTGTGGATATCGGCATAGACAATGTCGACGATTTGCGGAAGTTGGTTTTCAGCAATGGAATTCTCCACTCGCAAAAACCGTTGGCCGATCGCCGCCGCCTGGGCCAGGCGCATCTTCAGTTCGCGCACATCGCGGCAGCCGATGGCCTTGGCAAAACGCGTCACGCTGGCTTCGCTGACGCCGGCCTGCCTGGCCAGGGTCTGGATGCTGGCGCTTGCCGCAAACGGCAGGTCGCCCAGGATTGCCTGCGCCACTTTTTGCTCAGCCAGGCGCAGCTGGCTGCTGCGCTCGGCGATGCGCGAGACAATATCGAATAATTGGGTCATCGGCTTAGGTCATCCGCTACTAATCCAGCAACACGGGTGGAATCGCAATAAAAGCGCAGCATCCCGGCAACGGACACGGCAGGAAGAAAATGGCATGTTACTTTGTAACATACTTTTAATATAGTAAATTCAAGGATATGATTACGTCAAATGAATTCTGAAGGAGGAGATCTGATGACTAATGTTATTAACTATCACGGCGACTATCACAGCGATTACGAAAATCCGGTAATCGATCCCTTGAACAAAGGCTTGGGTGCATTCGAGCAGGGATTACCCGCCGCCGAGGTCAAGGCGCGCAACTGGAACCTGCTGCGGGAAGACCTCAGCCTGCCTGCCGCCGTGCTGTCCGACGAGCGCATGACGCACAACTTGCAGTGGATGCAGCAGTTCGTCACGGAATACGGCGTCAAGCTGGCGCCGCACGGCAAAACCACGATGGCGCCGAAACTGTTTGCACGCCAGCTGGCCGGAGGCGCATGGGGCATTACCCTGGCGACCGCCCACCAGACCCGGGTCGCCTACCGGCACGGCGTGCGGCGCGTGATCATGGCCAACCAGCTGGTCGGCAAGCAGAACATGGCGCTCATTTCCGATTTGCTGGCTGACCCGTCCTTTGAATTCTGCTGCCTGGTCGATTCGGCCGACGGCGTCGACCAGCTGGGCGCGTTCTTCCAGGCGCGCAAGCAAAAGCTGCATGTGCTGCTGGAACTGGGGCCGGACGGCGGCCGCACCGGCATCCGCAATGCGCAGCAGCAGGCGGCGGTGCTGGCGGCGCTGGCGCGCTGGCCCGAGAGCATCGTGCTGGCCGGCGTCGAAGTCTACGAAGGCGTGCTGAAAGAAGAAGCCGATATCCGCGCTTTCCTGCAGCATGCGGTAACCTGCACCAAACAGCTGGCCAAGGATGGCCGCTTTGCTGCCCGCACCGGCGGCAGCGCGGCACGGCCGGTCATCCTGACCGGCGCCGGTTCGGCCTGGTACGACGTGGTCGCCGAGGAATTCGCCAAGACCGAGATCGGCCTGCCGCTGGACGTAGTGCTGCGCCCCGGCTGCTACCTGACCCACGATGTCGGCATCTATCGCGCGGCGCAGGCACAGATCCAGACCCGCAATCCTATCGCGCGCAAAATGCGCACCGAACTGCAGCCGGCCCTGCAGCTGTGGGCGTATGTGCAGTCGATCCCGGAAACCGGCAAGGCCATCATTGCACTCGGCAAGCGCGACGCCGCATTCGACGCCGGCCTGCCGTCGCCGGCGCTGCACTATCGTCCCGGCAGCACGGCGCCGGCGGCCACCCCGGCGCACTGGCAGTTGACCGGCATGATGGACCAGCATGCCTATCTGCAGATCGCCGAAGGCGACGATATCAAGGTCGGCGACATGATCGGCTTCGACATCTCCCATCCTTGCCTGACCTTCGACAAGTGGCGCCAGATAGCGGTGCTCGATGCGCAGCACCAGGTGGTGGACGTGATCCAGACCTTCTTTTAATTTTTATGCCGGCACACGCAATGACTACAGATATCCTGGCCTATGGCGAAGCCATGGTGGAGTTCAACCAGCGGCAGCACGATGCGCGCATGTACTTGCAGGGCTTCGGCGGCGACACCTCGAATTTCTGCATCGCCGCGGCCCGCCAGGGTGCGCGCAGCGGTTATATCAGCGCGCTCGGCAACGATCATTTCGGCCAGAAACTGCGTGACCTGTGGCTGGCCGAACAGGTAGACGCCAGCCATGTCGCCAGCGATCCGCACGCCGCCACCGGCGTGTATTTCGTTTCGCACGACCAGGACGGCCATCACTTCGACTACCTGCGCGCCGGCTCGGCCGCCAGCCGCTATGCCAGCACACAGCTGCCGCTGGCGGCGATCGCTGCGGCCAAGGTGCTGCATTTGTCGGGCATCAGCCTGGCGATCAGCGAATCGGCCTGCGATGCCGGCCTGGCGGCGATGGCGCATGCGCGCAAGCACGGCGTACGCACCTCGCTCGACACCAACCTGCGGCTGAAACTCTGGCCGCTGGAACGGGCCCGTGAAAAAATGCGCGAAGCGTTTGCGCTGTGCGATATCTGCCTGCCCAGCTGGGACGACGTCAGCGCCCTCACCGGCCTTGACGACCGCGATGCGATTGTCGACGCCCTGCTGTCCTACGGCATCGGCCTGGTCGCCTTCAAGCTTGGCGCCGAAGGCTGTTATGTCGCTACCGCCGGCGAACGGCGCCTGGTGCCGGCTTACGGCGTGGAAGCAGTCGATGCTACCGGCGCCGGCGATTGTTTCGGCGGCGCTTTCATCGCGCGCCTGACGGCCGGCGACGATCCCTTCCACGCCGCCCGCTACGCCAATGTCTGCGCCGCCTTGTCGACAACAGGTTATGGCGCGGTTGCGCCGATTCCGCACGCAGCGCAGGTCGAAGAAATACTAGGTTCGAATTAGTTGACCGGCTGTTGCATTGCTGCAGCAGCCTGCCGACAATCGCACCCTGTACGGCAGCCGTCGGCGCCGGCGCGCCTGCTGTTCCCTCGTGGCGGCGAGCGTTTATCCCGGCTGCCCTCAAGGAGTGAGGCAAGCTCGCCGCCAGTTTGGCAAAGCACTTGTTGCCGACGGCTGATCTGGCTTATTCTGTAGCCATGAGTATCACGCGTGAAGATCTTGAACAGGACCGCCTGCGGACCATCCTGGATAACACCCCGATTGCTTCCGCCCTGCTGTCCGAAGCAGCGCTGGAGGCGTCCTGGCGCGCCGCCCTGGCGTCCCTGCCCGATCCCGGAGGCGATGTCTGGCTGTTCGGCTATGGTTCCCTGATCTGGAATCCGATGGTGGAATACAGCGAGCGCGTGCCGGCCATGCTGTACGGCTATCACCGCGGCTTTTATCTGTATTCGCGCATCAACCGCGGCACCTGGGATAATCCCGGCCTGGTGCTGGGGCTGGACCGCGGCGGCTCCTGCCAGGGCATCGCCTTCCGCATCCCCGCCATCAGCATCGAAACCGAACTGAAAATGCTGTGGCGCCGTGAAATGATGACAGGCGCTTACCATCCGCGCTGGCTGCCGATGCAGCTCAAGGGCAAGAACGGCCCGCGCGTCAAGGCGCTGGCGTTCGTCATGAACCGCCAGCATGAAAGCTATACCGGCCGGCTGCCGGACCCGAAAGTGGTTTCCCACCTGCGCGACGCCTGCGGACTCTACGGGCCGGCCAGGGATTATTTGCGGCATACCCTGGAAGGGCTGCTTAAAGAAGGATTCCGCGATCCATACCTGGCGCGGCTGTGGGCGCAACTGGAATCCGATCGAAGTTCATCAGGCAATTCCAAGCGCTAAGGCCCGTACCCCGTAGTTCGTTAAATAGGGTCAGAGTCGAATTATTGTTGTTCAATAATTCGACTCTGACCCTATTTAATTCCAGCTTCTCGGATTTCGAATAATTCGACTCTGACCCTATTTAACTGCTGTTATAGCTGCGGGTTCAGTTTTTCGGACTTCGAGTGCAGTTTGTTGAGCGCTGACAGGTAGGCTTTGGCTGACGCCACCACGATATCCAGGTCGGCGCCGACGCCGTTGACGATGCGGCCGGCCTTGGACAAGCGCATGGTCACTTCGCCCTGCGACTGGGTGCCGGTGGTAATCGCGTTGACCGAGAACAGCAGCAGCTCGGCGCCGCTGGCCACCTTGGTTTCGATGGCGTTGACGATGGCGTCCACCGGTCCGTTGCCCTCCGCTTCGCAGCTGGACTCCTTGCCGTCGATCGAAAACACCACGCTGGCGCTAGGCTTTTCGCCAGTCTCCGAATGCTGCGATAACGACACGAAACGATAAAACTCCTTGTCGTGCGAATGCTGCTCATCCGAAACCAGGGCGATGATGTCTTCGTCGAATATCTCCGACTTGCGGTCCGCCAGTTCCTTGAAGCGTGCAAAAGCCGCATTCACTTCCGTCTCCGATTCGAGCGCGATGCCCAGCTCTTCCAGCCGCTGCTTGAACGCATTGCGTCCCGACAGCTTGCCCAGCACGATCTTGTTGGCGCTCCAGCCGACATCTTCGGCGCGCATGATTTCATAGGTGTCGCGCGCCTTCAGCACGCCGTCCTGATGGATCCCCGAAGCGTGGGCAAAGGCATTGGCGCCCACCACCGACTTGTTCGGCTGCACTGCAAACCCGGTGATCTGCGACACCAGCTTGGAAGCCGGCACGATCTGCGTGGTGTCGATGCCGATGTCCAGGTTGAAGTAATCGCGCCGGGTCTTGACCGCCATGACGATCTCTTCCAGCGCCGTATTGCCGGCCCGCTCGCCGAGTCCGTTGATGGTGCATTCGACCTGGCGCGCGCCGCCTATCATCACGCCCGCCAGCGAATTGGCGACCGCCATGCCGAGGTCGTTGTGGCAGTGCACCGACCAGATCGCCTTGTCCGAATTCGGAATCCGTTCGCGCAGGGTCTTCAGCATATGGCCATACAGTTCCGGCACGCCGTAGCCGACGGTGTCGGCGAAGTTGATGGTGGTCGCGCCTTCAGCGATCACCGCCTCCAGCACCCGGCACAGGAAGTCCATGTCGGAGCGGCTGCCGTCTTCCGGGCTGAACTCCACATCGTCGGTGAATTTGCGGGCATAGCGCACCGCCAGCCTGGCTTGTTCGAACACCTGGTCGGGCGTCATGCGCAGCTTTTTTTCCATGTGCAGCGGCGAGGTCGCCAGGAAGGTATGGATACGCTTGCGTTCGGCCGGCTGCAGCGCTTCGGCAGCGCGCGCGATGTCCTTGTCGTTGGCGCGCGACAGAGAACAGACCGTGGAATCCTTGATGATGCCGGCGATTGCCTTGATCGCCTCGAAATCGCCGGGAGAAGCGGCAGCAAACCCGGCTTCGATCACGTCGACTTTCATCCGTTCCAGCTGCTTGGCGATACGGATCTTCTCATCTTTGGTCATCGAGGCGCCGGGCGATTGTTCGCCATCGCGCAAGGTGGTGTCGAATATGATCAGTTTTTCGGGCGAGTTGGCTGCCATGCTGTGCTCCTGATTGGTCTTGTAAACCATCAATTTTAAAGACTTTGAGGGAATCCGGTATAAAAATCACAAAGCGGCGGCCGTAAAAAAACCGCCCGGGGCTTACCGGGCGGTTCTGTTCGGGTTGAATCCGAATTACTGTGGCGGAATACGCAGCATCTGGCCCGGATAAATCAGGTCTGGGCTTTTCAGCATCGGCTTGTTGGCTTCGAAAATTGCATTGTATTTGTTTGCATCGCCGTAGTACTCCTTGGAGATCTTCGACAGATTGTCGCCGCTGACCACTGTGTACCATTGCGACTCATCGACATCAGGCTTCAGGTTGTCGCTGTTCACGCTGGCGACGTCCTTGACATTGCCGCAGCACAGGATGATTTTCTCGCGCGTCGCCTGGTCCGGCGCTTCACCGCTGACGGTAACCTCCGATTTGGTTGCATCAAAGGCGAGCGTCAGGCCACTGGTGTCGATGCCTTGCGTGCCGACGTAGGCCTTGATCGCATCCGCTGCCTGGTTTTGCAGTTCTTCGACATTAGGAGCAGCAGCAACTTCCGCTGGTTTATGTCCCAGGAGCTTTTCACCGGCATCCTTAAAAAAAGAAAGTAAACCCATTTTTTTCTCCAGTAATAGTTGAAAAAGTATGATGCCACTTGCTGCCCTACAGTGCCGCTTGCAACCCAAGGTTTAACAACATTTAACCTTACTAATGTTTCACAGGCATTACCTTAGTCCTTATCGTCGTGCTCTAGTTCCGTCTGCACGATGCTGACCGGCTTGCCCTTGAACCAGCGCCAGAAATACACGCCAAAACCGGACAGGCCATACAGCACGAACAGGCCGAACAGCACCTTCGACGGGTCGCTGAAAATCGCCACCAGCGCCAGCACTACCAGGAAAGCCGCGATGAACGGCATCGGCTTGCGCAGGTTGATGTCTTTAAAACTATAAAAAGGGACGTTGCTGACCATGGTCAGGCCGGCGTACAGGGTAATCGCCCAGGCAGCCCAACTCAGCGATGCGCCGCGAAAACCGAGATCGTCCATCAGCCAGACAAAACCGGCCACCAGGGCCGCCGCCGCAGGGCTGGGCAAGCCTTGGAAATAGCGTTTGTCGACCACCGCGATGTTGGTGTTGAAGCGCGCCAGGCGCAAGGCGCCGCCGGCGCAATACACGAAAGCTGCCAGCCAGCCCAGCTTGCCCATGCCGCGCAAGGACCATTCATACACTACCAGCGCCGGCGCGGCGCCGAACGACACCATGTCGGACAGGCTGTCGTATTGCGCGCCGAACTCGCTCTGGGTATTGGTCAGGCGCGCCACGCGGCCATCCAGGCTGTCCAGCACCATCGCCACGAAGATGGCGATCGAAGCCTGGTCGAAACGCAGGTTCATCGCCATCACGATTGCATAAAAACCGCAGAACAGCGCCGCCGTGGTGAAGGCGTTCGGCAGCAGGTAGATGCCGCGCCGGCGCCGCACCGGCGGCTGGTCTCCTGCGTCCTGGTCCAGGTATTCGCTGCGTTCGGTGTTCTTGTTCGGGCGCAGCGCCTTGGGGAACTGCGCGATGTTGTTCTTCGCTTTACGGCGCTTGAATGTGGCCATGTAAGTTCCGTTTCAATCGACTCTGATTACCAGCAACACTGCTTAAAATTCGGCCAGGATGGTCTCGGTGGCGGATACCTTGTCGCCCACTGCAACCTTGGGCGTGGCCGTCAGCGGCAGGTAGACGTCGACCCGCGAACCGAAACGGATAAAGCCGTAGCGCTGGCCGCGCGCCAGCACGTCGGCCACCTTGACGTAGCACAGGATGCGGCGCGCAATCAGGCCGGCGACTTGCACGCAAGTCACGGTCTGGCCGTTGGCGGCGGTGATGACCAGGGCGTTGCGCTCGTTTTCGATCGAAGCCTTGTCGAGGTCGGCGTTGACGAACTTGCCCGGGAAATACTCTACCTTCTCGATCTTGCCGTCGACCGGGGCGCGATTCGAATGGACATTGAATACGTTCATGAAGACACTGATTTTCAGGGCTTCGCGATTAGCGTAAGGATCCATGGTTTTTTCCACTACCACGATGCGGCCGTCGGCCGGCGACAGCACTGCGGCCGGATTCTGTGGAATCACACGGGCCGGATCGCGGAAAAACTGCAATACGAACAAAGCAATAATCCAGAATGGCAGCGACCATGCAGGAGAGAAAAACGTGATCAGCAGCGCGACCGCAAAGGCGATGCCCAAAAACGGCCAGCCCTCGCGGGCAATAATAGGATGGGGGTAATTATTCAACTGCACTCCGGATTATCTGGGTAAATGATGGAAATTTGAAAGCGTGGCTATTCTAGTCGAGCGGGAAATAAATGTAACCTGCCGCTTTATTGCTTGCCGGGGGCGCACAGCCAGTTCTGCCAGCCGCCATGCCGCTTCTTGGTTAACTAACGCTGGCAAGTCGGTGATATGAGGCCGCCTGCATGATATCAGGGGTCTGGATGTTCATCGAAAGAAACAGCGCCTTGGCATTGTATAAAAAGACCAAGCTTTTCGCTCGGTTTTATTGGCCTGGATAAACACAATCAGGGAAATATTTTTAATATGACAATAAATATGCGGGATATCGCAGAAAAAAGAAGCTGAAGCGAGCGCTCCAGCTTCTCTTTCTTATTTCTGCTGTTCTTCTTCAGCTGCCTTGGCCTTGTCTTGGGCCTGCTGCAACTGCTGTTCAACCCCTTTTGCCTTTTCCAGCGCATCGGTCTGGGCCTTGAAGACTTGCGGCGTCGGCGCCGACGGCTTGCAGGCGGCCAGCGCCAATGTCATGCCCAGGGCCAGGCTAAAGACGGCCAGGCGGCTCATTTGAAGCGGACTTTGCCGACCACGCGCATGTTCAGGGTGGTTTCGCCCGGTTCGAAACTAGGTTCTTCCACTGGCGCGGAATCCATCGACGCAGCGCGCATCATCATCGCCTTCGGCGCCGCCGCGGATTCCTGGGCATAGTTGCCTGAACCTTCAAAATCTATCGTGTCGAGCACGGCGTCAGACGCATTGCGGCCCATGGCGCGGGCGATGGAAGCGATGCGCTCGGTCAGGTTCTGGTAGGTGGCGGCGATCCGCTGGTCATCCAGCTTTTTGCTGGTGGCGTCGCTCAGGCCGAAATACAGGCCATTGAGGCCCAGGATGCTTTGCACCGCGGCGACCGTTTTCGGCAGGTTGTTCAGATTGGTGGTGGTGGCATCGAGGTACTGGCCGACGCGCCAGCCGGTTGGCTGGCGCGGCTTGTTGGCATTGCCGCGCGGCTGCGGCTGGTCTTCCGGATAGACCGGGTAGGTGTAATAACCGCGTGTCTGCAGGATGGCCTGCGGGTCCTGGCGCTTGAGGATATCGGTGCCCTGCTTCATCTTCAGGTTGACGCGCGAAGCCGCCGCCGCCTTGTCCTTGTCCTGCTCTTCAACGTTGAAGGTAATCCTTACCTGGTCATTGACGTGCTTGACTTCGCCGTAGGCCGGCACCACTACCAGGGTACCGCTGGTCGGCGCCTGGGCGTGCGCGGCGAAACCCGTTGCAGCCAGCAGTGACGACAACATCAATTTGCGTGATCGCGACATATTCTTCTCCAAGAAAAAATGGAGCGCTACCGGAAGTGCGCCCCAAAGACTATCAATTACAGACCAACCTTCGAGTGTGTTCTGTCGAATTAGTTCGCTGACAATATTGCCTGCAGTTGGCGGCAAACGCAAGATCGCAAAAAGCCGTGGCGCAGCCTTATTTTTCCGGCGGATCCTGGTGCACATTACGGCCCATGCGGCCTCTGAATTCCGCCAGCGTGCTGAACGGATCGGCGCCGGCTGCGGCGGCATCGTATTGATAGGGCTCCAGCTTCTCGCCGCAGTGTTTGCAAAACAGGGAATCGGCTTCATGCCCTTCGGTCAGGCAATGGGTGCAGGTGCGGGTAGTCGGCGTGCCCTTCATCATGGTCATCGCCAGTTCCACGCCGACGATCCCGGTCGGCAAGGCGATGATGCCGTAGCCCAGCAGCATGGCGCAGGAAGTAATCAGCTGGCCCATCGGCGTTTTCGGATGGATGTCGCCATAGCCGGTGGTGGTGAGCGTCACAATCGACCAGTACATGCCGACCGGGATGCTGGTAAAGCCGTTTTCCGGCCCTTCGATCACATACATGATGGTGCCCAGGATCACGCTCATGATCAGCACCACGCCGAGGAACACCAGTATCTTGTGGCGGCTGTTGCGCAGCGCCTGCAGCAGGATCTGCGATTCGTCGAAATAGCGCGGCAGCTTCAGCACGCGGAATACGCGCAGCATGCGCAGCAGGCGGACATCGATCAGGAAATGGAATTCCGGCAGCAGGATCGCCAGGTAGGTCGGCAGGATCGATATCAGGTCGATGATGCCGAACAGGCTGAGGGCGTAGCGCAAGGGGTGCTTGACGCACAGCAGGCGCACCACATACTCGACGGTGAACAAGATGGTGAACAGCCATTCGAGGATATTCAGCGCCAGCAAATCGCGCGAACGCACGGCGCCGACGCTGTCGATGATCACGGTCGCGACGCTGAGCACGATGACGATCAGCAAGGCGGTGTCGAAGCGGCGCCCGGCGGCGGTGTCGGCTTCGAAAATAATCGTGTACAGCCGTTCTCGCCAGCCGCGGTCGGGCTTGCCGAATTTGCTGCCGATTGTGTTAGTTGCCATATTGCCCAGGAAAGTTACTCGATTGGTGATGCCACAATCTAAACAATGTATGGTTACCGGTCAAGAAAGCAAAAAGGACGGCCAAGCCGTCCTTTTTGCATCATATCAATGAAGAGCGATTAGTTCTTCGATTGATCAACCATCTTGGTCTTTTTTGATCCAAGGCAGGCAAGCGCATGCAGGCGCTTGCTGCATGATGCCTGCCCTCAAAACATAAAGCCCTGATTAGTTCTTCGACTGATCAACCATCTTGTTCTTTTTGATCCATGGCATCATGCCGCGCAGTTGTTCGCCAACCTGTTCGATCTGATGTTCAGCCGTGATGCGGCGACGGGAAATCAGGGTCGGCGCGCCAGCCTTGTTTTCCAGGATGAAGCTCTTCGCGTATTCGCCGGTCTGGATGTCTTTCAGGCACTGGCGCATGGCGTTCTTGGTATCTTCGGTAACGATGCGCGGGCCGGTGACATATTCGCCGTATTCAGCATTGTTGGAGATCGAATAGTTCATGTTGGCGATGCCGCCTTCATAGATCAGGTCGACGATCAGCTTCAGTTCGTGCAGGCACTCGAAGTAAGCCATTTCAGGCGCGTAGCCGGCTTCCACCAAGGTTTCAAAACCAGCCTTGATCAATTCCACCGCACCACCGCACAGCACGGCTTGTTCGCCGAACAGGTCGGTCTCGGTTTCTTCGCGGAAGTTGGTTTCGATGATGCCGGCACGGCCGCCGCCATTGGCGGTTGCATACGACAAGGCGATGTCGCGGGCGCTGCCGGACTTGTCTTGATAGACAGCGATCAGGTGCGGTACGCCGCCACCTTGGGTGTAGGTTGCACGGACAGTGTGGCCTGGCGCCTTAGGAGCGATCATGATCACGTCCAGGTCGGCGCGCGGCACGACTTGGCCGTAGTGCACGTTGAAGCCGTGGGCGAATGCCAGCGTCGCGCCTTGCTTGGCGAACGGCGCGACGTTTTCCGCATAAACCTGGGCGATGTTTTCGTCCGGCAGCAAGATCATGATGACGTCAGCGGCTTTCACCGCATCGTTGACTTCAGCCACATTCAGGCCTGCGTTCTTTGCCTTGTCCCACGAGGCGCCGCCCTTGCGCAGGCCGACTGTGACCTTGACGCCGGAATCGTTCAGGTTTTGTGCGTGGGCATGGCCCTGCGAACCGTAACCGATGATGGCAACATTCTTGCCTTTGATCAGGGAGAGGTCGCTGTCTTTGTCGTAGAAAACTTTCATTTTTGATCCTATATAGGTAATTTGATGTGAATTTTGCTTTAAAACGCGCTGGACGCTCCAGCGCGATGACTGCTTATTTTATTTAAACTTTGAGGATGCGCTCGCCGCGGCCGATGCCCGAGCCGCCGGTACGGACGGTTTCCAGGATCGCCGCGCGGTCGATCGAATCGATGAACGCATCCAGCTTGCCCTTGTTGCCTGTCAGTTCCAGGGTATAGGACTTGTCGGTGACGTCGATGATGCGGCCGCGGAAAATGTCCGCGGTGCGCTTCATTTCTTCACGTTCCTTGCCGACTGCGCGCACCTTGATCAGCATCAGTTCGCGTTCGATATGTGCGCCTTCGGTCAGGTCGACCACTTTGACGACTTCAATCAGACGGTTCAGGTGCTTGGTGATCTGTTCGATCACGTCATCCGAACCGCTTGTCACGATGGTCATGCGTGACAAGGTGGCATCTTCGGTCGGTGCGACCGTCAATGTCTCGATGTTGTAGCCACGGGCGGAAAACAGGCCGACCACGCGCGACAGGGCGCCCGCTTCATTTTCCAGCAGTACAGAAACGATGTGTCGCATGATTACAGATCCTCCGAACCGAGCAGCATTTCAGTCAAGCCCTTGCCCGCCTTGACCATAGGCCAGACGTTTTCGGTTTGATCCGTAATGAAATTCATGAATACCAGGCGATCCTTCATGCCGAACGCCTCTTTCAGCGCGCCGTCGACGTCGCCCGGCTTTTCGATCTTCATGCCGACGTGGCCGAAGGACTCCGCCAGCTTGGTGAAATCCGGCAGCGAATCCATGTAGGACTCGGAATAGCGCGAACCGTAATCGATCTGCTGCCATTGCCGGACCATGCCGAGGAAACGGTTGTTGAGCAGGATGATCTTCGGCGTCAGGTGATATTGCTTGCAGGTAGCCAGTTCCTGGATGCACATCTGGATCGATGCTTCGCCGGTGATGCAGGCCACGGTCGAACCCGGGTTGGCCATCTGCACGCCCATTGCGTACGGCAAGCCGACACCCATGGTGCCGAGGCCGCCGGAATTGATCCAGCGGCGCGGCTTGTCGAAGCCGTAGTACTGGGCCGCCCACATCTGGTGCTGGCCGACGTCGGAGGTGATGAACGCGTCGCCGTCGGTGATCTGCCATACCTTCTGCACCACGGACTGCGGCTTGATCACTTCGTTGGAATCGGCAAACTTGAGGCACTCGCGACCGCGCCAGTCGTTGATCTGCTTCCACCAGTTGGACAAGGCCGGCGCATTCGGCCGGGTCTCTGCGGCATCCAGTTGCGCCAGCAGTTCCTGCAGCACATCCTTGACGTTGCCGACGATAGGGATATCGACCTTGACGCGCTTGGAAATCGACGATGGGTCGATATCGATATGGATGATCTTGCGCGAGACCGAGGTGAAATTCTTCGGATTGCCGATCACACGGTCGTCAAAGCGGGCGCCGATGGCGATCAGCACATCGCTGTTCTGCATCGCCATGTTGGCTTCATAAGTGCCGTGCATGCCGGGCATGCCGACAAACTTGTCGCTGGACGACTTGTAGCCGCCGAGGCCCATCAAGGTCGTGGTGCATGGGTAGCCCAGGCGGTCCACCAGCTTGTTCAGCTCAGGCGAGGCATTCGCCAGGATCACGCCGCCGCCGGCGTAGATCATCGGCCGTTCCGCGCTCAGCAGCAGTTGCACCGCCTTGCGGATCTGGCCCGAGTGGCCTTTGTCGACAGGTTTGTAGGAACGCATTTCGACTTCCTTCGGATAGTCGAAAACGTGGCGGTGCATGGAGATGTCTTTAGGGATATCCACCAATACCGGGCCGGGACGGCCGGTTCTGGCGATAAAGAAAGCTTTCTTGATGGTCGACGCCAGGTCCTTGACATCCTTGACCAGGAAGTTGTGCTTGACGCAGGGACGGGTGATGCCGACCGTGTCGCATTCCTGGAACGCATCCTCGCCGATCGCATACGACGGCACCTGGCCCGAGATCACCACCATCGGGATCGAGTCCATGTAGGCCGTGGCCAGGCCGGTCACCGCATTGGTGACGCCGGGGCCGGACGTGACGATGGCCACGCCAACCTTGTTCGAACTGCGGGAATAGGCATCGGCTGCGTGAATCGCAGCTTGCTCATGACGTACCAGGATATGCTGGAATTTTTCTTGCTGGAATATGGCGTCGTAGATGTACAGCACTGCGCCGCCGGGATAACCGAACACGTGTTCGACACCCTCTTCCGCCAGGCAGCGCACGAGAATTTCCGCGCCGGTAACAGGCAGGTTTGTATCTTTGCTCATGATGACTAGATCCTTTCAAGGTCCATTGGAAATTGATCGGATGCTCTTTCCTGACGAAATGGCGCAGCGTACCAGTGCCACGGCGTCCCTTTTTTGTGCGATCACGTCATTCCGTTGCGTAGCCGTAGATACGATTCAAAATGGCGCTAAACGCTACTCGTTCGGCCGAAAATTCTGATTACGCCGTTGCCTGTTTCTCGCGCTTGTGGCACGGGTTGGAGCAAACAGCTTACAAATGTGAAGCATGCCTGTCCGTTGAACAACATCTTGAGTCGTCAGCGAAAAGGCTGGCACTCCAGGGTTCTGAAGTGGATAGCTACCATAATGCGTAGTTTCATTCCGGTCAAGCCAAATTACATGAAATCCAAGTTAAATCGTGTCTTTTGCAGTAGATTTGCCCACAAACCCCGCCTTTTTTGCTAGCATTCGGCCAGTCTGGAAATTAATCGCAAGCCATCGTAATGAAGGCAAGGCGAACCGCGATTTCCAGGCACAGGCCAAGGGCGGCTAGCGTAAACCAGTCAACACCGGGGCCTCCCTGCCTGTGACTGTGTTCCGGCCGCATAACAGAATTTTGAGAATCTTGAATCAGCAGTAGTGTATGACCCAATCCGCCGCGATGCATGGCCACCGATAAAGAACTTTCCGATTTCCTTGAAAACGTAGAACGCCGGGCTTTCAAGCAGGCGGTCTACGCCGTCCGCAAAGACGAATCCGCGCTGGACATTGTCCAGGACGCGATGATCAAGCTGGCGGAAAAATACGGCGACAAACCCGCAGCCGAGCTGCCGATGCTGTTCCAGCGCATCTTGCAGAACACGATCCATGACTATTTCCGCAGGGAAAAAGTACGCAACACCTGGGTCAGCCTGTTTTCCAGCATGGGGCGCAACAACGCCAATGACGAGGATTACGACGTCCTCGAGACCTTCGAATCGGATGAAGATTCGCAAGCGACCGAATCCAGCGCCAACAAGCTGGAACGTGAGCAAATTCTCAACATCATCGACGAAGAAGTACAGAAGCTGCCGCCGCGTCAACGAGAAGCCTTCCTGATGCGTTATTGGGAGGACATGGATGTTGCCGAGACCGCGGCCGCAATGGGATGCTCGGAAGGCAGCGTGAAAACGCACTGCTCTCGTGCAACGCACGCCCTGGCGCTATCGCTCAAGGCCAAAGGAATCAGTTTATGAACCACAAACAAATCAATTTCGCTTTCAAGGTGCGGCACGCACTGAATGAAAACCTGGACAATTTGCCGGCCCCGACCGCCGACCGCCTGGCGGCTGCCCGCAAGGCGGCCATGGCACGCAAGAAAAAAGATGCGCCGACCCGCGTCCTGGCGCGCCAAGGCGTGCTGGCGGGCCACGCCGGCAGCTTTTTCGGCAACCGCCTGTCCTGGCTGACGCGGCTCGGCGTCGCTGCGCCTATCCTGGTCGGCATGGTGCTGTTGTCGGGCCTGTACCAATATGAACAGCAACACCGGATCGCCGCCACCGCCGACATCGACGCTGCCGTGCTGTCGGACGAATTGCCGCCGTCGGCCTACCTGGATAACGGCTTTAGCGCCTATCTCGCCCAACAGCAGCAAGACCAATGACGCCAACCTCCTCTTCCAAGCCAGGCATGCTGAGCAGCCGCCGCAAGCGCCTGATCGGCGCCGCCTGCGCACTGCTGGTGAGCGGCGGCGCGGCGCTGGCGGTGCTGGGGCCGTTCACATCGACCCAGGCTGCGGCACAGCCTGCAGCTGCACAGCCGGCTGTCGTCAGTGTCAAGCCGGCCCCGCTCCCCCCTCCAAAAATGACCAAGGTGGTAGGCATCACCGCGCCTAACTGGAATGAATTGAGCGCTGTCCAGCAGCATGTGCTGGAGCCGCTGGCAGGCGACTGGAACAAGCTGAAGCCGGCTACCCGCAAGAAATGGCTGGAAATCAGCAACCGCTACGCCAGCATGACGCCGGCTGAGCAGGAGAGGCTGCAGGCCCGGATGCGCGGCTGGGTAACATTGACTCCCGAACAACGCCGTATCGCGCGCGAGAATTATGCCCGCGCCAACAAGCTCGATACCGAGCAACGGGCCTTGCGCTGGCAGCAGTACCAGCAATTGTCGGAACAGCAAAAGAAAGAACTGGCCGAACAAGCCGCGCCGAACCACAAGCGGGTAACCACCATGCCGCCGGCCAAACTGAACAAGCCTAAACCTGCCGCGCCAGCCAGCCTGACGCCGGCGGCCAGCCAGGAACAGACTGCCGTGGTCGCTCCTGCGGCGGCGACGGCGCCAGGCCCGAGCCCGGTACTGGCGCCAACCGCGAAATAAGCATTTTGGATCCTTCCGCTACCAGCGCGCTCCCCAGCCAGCAGCAAACGCCATCGCTGAAACGCCGTTTCGGCAGCATCATGTATGAATCCATGCTGCTGTTCGGCATCCTGTTCATTTCCGGCTGGATTTTTTCCACCTTGCTGCAGCAGCGCCACGCGCTATACCTGCGGCACGCCCAGCAAGCCTGGCTGTTCCTTGTGCTGACCCTGTATTTCGTCTGGTGCTGGAGCCACGGCGGACAAACGCTCGCCATGAAAACCTGGCGCATCCAGCTGGTCAACCGAGACGGCAGCGCAGTCAAGGCCGGCCGCGCCGCCATCCGCTTCCTGCTCAGCTGGTGCTGGTTCCTGCCCGGGCTGGCGCTGGCGTGGGCGTTAGGCGCGCATACCTGGATGCTGGTCTGGATCCCGGCCGCGAATTTCCTGCTGTGGGCGATGACCGTTTACCTCGATCCGCAGCGCCAGTTCCTGCACGACCGCATCGCCGGCACCAAGCTGGTCAATATGGCGGAAATCGCCAAGCGTCCCGGCAAACACAAGTGGTATCACTAGGCCGGACGCCTGCTTAGCCCCTGCTCCATCTCCTGCAGCAAGACCTGCAATTCTGCGTCGGAAAAACCCGCCGCCCTCCTCGCCTCCAGATTGAACGGCCCGCGCAGCTGCGGCGCCTTGTGCCGCACGGCCAGGGCGGCGAATGTCGCCAGCGGCTCCAATCCGCGCGCCTGGCACAGCCAGCCATACCAGCGGTTGCCGATCGCCACATGGCCGATCTCGTCGCGCAGGATGATGTCTATGATGGCAGCCGCCTGTTCGTCGCCGGCCTGCGCCAGCTTGGCGCGGGTGCGCGGCGACGCATCCAGGCCGCGCGCCTCCATCAGGCGCGGCACCAGCGCCATCCTGGCCAGGATGTCATGGCTGGTCTTCTCGGTCAGCTCCCACAAGCTGTCATGCGCCGCGAAATCACCGTAGACAAACCCGAGGCTGCGCAAATGCCTTGCCAGCAGGCTAAAGTGATAAGCTTCTTCCTTGGCCACACGCAGCCAGTCGGCATAATAATCATGCGGCATGCCGGCGAAGCGCCAGATCGCATCGAGCGCCAGGTTGATGGCATTGAATTCGATATGCGCCAGGGCGTGGATCATGGCGGCACGCCCTTCCACAGTGGCCATGGAGCGATGCTTGACCTCGCGCGGCGGGACCAGCAGCGGCTGCGGCGGACGTCCCGGTATGCCCAGGGCCGGACGCAATTCAGACTCGCTGTCCAGCGCCATGGCGGCATTCTCCCAGGCCGTCGCCATCGCCTCGACGCCGGCGACCTTGGCAGCGACATCTGCCTCGCACAAACAGTGCAAGGCAGCGCTACGCAAGTCGGCTGGCGCGGCAAAGAGTGAATGGTTCATGTTGACAGCGGTAAAATGGCGCTACGGTTGAAAAATCGCGACTTGGACCTATCTACAGGAATTGAATCAGGGCCATGCCCGGCAACCAGCATTTTACGGAAATTTATGGCCATCTACCAATTGGGCGAACATGCCCCCGATATCGACCCTTCTGCGTACATTGCGCCTTCCGCCAACCTGATCGGCAAGGTCAGGATTGAAGCCGACGCCAGCGTCTGGTTCGGGGTCAACATCCGCGGCGACAACGAGCTGATCACGGTCGGCCAGGGCAGCAACGTGCAGGAGAGCTGCACATTGCATACCGACATGGGTTTTCCGCTGACGCTGGGCAAGAACGTGACGGTCGGCCACCAGGCAATGTTGCACGGATGCACGATTGGCGACGGCGCCTTGATCGGGATCCAGGCGGTGATCCTGAACGGCGCCAAGATCGGCAAGAACTGCCTGGTCGGCGCCGGTGCGCTGGTTACCGAAGGCAAGCAATTCCCGGACAACTCGCTGATCATCGGCAGCCCGGCCAAAGCCGTGCGCACCCTGAGCGAGCAGGACGTGGCGGCGCTGGCCGGCAACGCCAGGCACTACATAGAACGCGGACAAGAGTACAAGAACGGCCTGAAGCAAATCGGGTAACAATCGAGCAACAAGCAGCAGCAATCAAGCAATAAATCAGCGGATAAAAAATATGGACGTAACAAAGATGACGGATGCAGGCGATGCGCATGGCGATTCGCTGCAAAAATTCATGGTGGAGAATGCCGCCGTGCGCGGCGAGCTGGTGGAGTTGTCCTCCACCTGGCGGCAGGTGCTGGCGCACCGCCACTACCCGGCACCGGTGAAGACCTTGCTGGGCGAGATGATGGCGGCAGCGGCGCTGCTGTCGGCCAACCTGAAATTCAACGGCGTCATCGTCATGCAGATCCATGGCGACGGCCCGATCCGGCTGCTGGTGGTCGAATGCGATTCGCAGCTGCAGATGCGCGCCACCGCCAAGCTGGCGCCAGACGCGGTGATCGATCTCGACGCCAGCATGCCGCAGCTGGTCAACCTGAACGGCCAGGGACGCTTTGCCATCACGCTAGACCCGCAGGACAAGATGCCGGGCCAGCAGGCTTACCAGGGCATCGTGCCGCTGGACGGGGAGAATGTCGCGACTGTCATTGAAAACTACATGCTGCGTTCGGAACAGCTCGACACCAAGCTGTGGCTGGCCGCCGACGACAAGGTCGCACGCGGCCTGCTGCTGCAAAAACTGCCGAATCACGGCGGCATCGACGTCCCGGTCAACGATGAGCTGGAAACATGGAACCGCTTCCTGGCGCTGGGCGGCACCTTGCGCCCTGAAGAAATGCTGTCGACCGACATCCAGACTTTGCTGCGCCGCTTGTTCTGGGAAGAAACCATCCGTGTTTTCGAACCGCAGCAGCCAAGCTTCCAGTGCAACTGTTCACGTGAAAAAGTCGGCAACATGCTGAAGATGCTGGGCCAGCCCGAAATCGAAGAAGCGCTCGCCGACCTCGGCAAGCTGGCGGTAGACTGCGATTTCTGCGGCCAGCATTATGAGTTCGACAAAGTCGATTGCGCGCATCTGTTTGCCAGCGCGGCGCCGGTTGAAGCGCTGCTGCCTGCCGGCAGCAGCAAACATTAAGAATCAAGTGGGGACCGGGGCGCTGCAACTGCATGGGCGCCCTGCCGGTTGAGGGATATCAGCGTTCTGGTTTCTTTTCCGTCGGCACCGCGACCGCTACGGTCTTTTCTACCGCCGTCAATGCGGCATTGGGCGGCGCCGGCGCATCGGCCGGATTGCCGTTCGGATCGAGGATCTGGATAAAGATCTCGTCCTGCTTGATCATGCCCAGCTCGGTGCGCGCCCGTTCTTCGACCGCGCCGGTGCCTTCTTTCAAATCGTGTACTTCCGAATCCAGCTTGGCGTTGCGGGCTTTCAATTCGTCGATCTTGTCATGCGCCGCATGCACTTGCTGGTCCATGTCCCAGACGCGCAGCCAGCCCCCCTTGCCTAGCCACAGTGGGTACTGGACCAGTATCAGCAAGGCAGTCAGGAAAATGGCAATCAGGCGCATCGTTTCGGGCTTGGTTCTACTGTCTTATATGTAAATCGGGGCGGACACTGATGCCCACCCCGGCTTGATTACTTCAGATTATAAAACGCGCCGCGCCCAGGATAGCTGGCGATGTCGCCCAGGTCTTCTTCAATACGCAGCAGCTGGTTGTACTTCGCCATGCGGTCCGAACGCGACATCGAACCGGTCTTGATCTGCAAGGCGTTCATGCCAACCGCGATATCCGCAATGGTCGAATCTTCAGTCTCGCCCGAACGGTGCGAGATCACCGCGGTGTAGCCGGCGCGCTTGGCCATTTCGATCGCAGCAAACGTTTCGGTCAGGGTGCCGATCTGGTTGATCTTGATCAGGATCGAGTTGGCGATGTCTTTCTCGATGCCTTCCTTCAGGATCTTGGTGTTGGTGACGAACAGGTCGTCGCCTACCAGCTGGATCTTCTTGCCGAGTGTTTCGGTCAGCAGTTTCCAGCCGTCCCAGTCGTTTTCCGCCATGCCGTCTTCGATGCTGATGATCGGGTACTTGTCGCACCACGACGCCAGCAGGCCGGTGAACTGGGCGCCGGTCAGGGTCATGTTTTCGCCGGCCAGCACATAGCTGCCGTCTTTGTAGAATTCGCTGGCGGCGCAATCCAGGCCGAGGGCGATCTGGGTGCCTGGCTCGTAGCCTGCGGCTTCGATCGCCTGGATGATCAGCTTCAGCGCTTCTTCGTGGCTGGCCAGGTTAGGCGCAAAGCCGCCTTCATCGCCGACCGCGGTCGACAGGCCCTTGTCGTGCAGGATTTTCTTCAGCGCGTGGAACACTTCGGCGCCGTAACGCAGCGCTTCGCGGAAGCTCGGTGCGCCAACCGGGATGATCATGAATTCCTGGATATCCAGGTTGTTGTCGGCATGTTCGCCGCCGTTGATGACGTTCATCATCGGCACCGGCATCTGCATCGCGCCGCTGCCGCCGAAATAACGGTACAGCGGCAGGCCGGCTTCTTCAGCTGCGGCCTTGGCCACCGCCATCGATACCGCCAGCATGGCGTTGGCGCCCAGGCGGCCTTTGTTTTCGGTGCCGTCGAGATCGATCAGGGTACGGTCCAGGAACGCTTGTTCGCTGGCGTCCAGGCCCATGATGGCTTCGGAAATTTCAGTGTTGATATGCTCGCAGGCTTTCAAAACGCCCTTGCCGCCGTAACGGCTCTTGTCACCGTCGCGCAGTTCGATCGCTTCGCGCGAACCGGTGGAGGCGCCGGACGGCACGGCCGCACGGCCCATGACGCCGGATTCCAGCAGGACGTCGCATTCGACTGTCGGATTACCGCGCGAATCAATGATTTCGCGGCCAATGATGTCAACGATTGCACTCATGTATTTCCCTATCAGATAAAAATATTTGCGGGACAGAGCCACCCGGGTAGGGTTTAAGAGCCACCGCAGCGTGGCGAATTACACTCCCCGTGCGGCTCTGTCCCCAACTAATCAGATACAACGTCTAAATTTCAACGAACATGCATTTCGGAGAACGCGCGAACACGGCTGTAGCGTGAAGCATCACATCGTCCTCAAGCAATCAACCGAAATTGCTTTCGATAAAGCCATTCTTTTTGACGACCCGGTCCAGGTCTATCATGGTCGACAACAATTCTTTGATACGGTTCAGCGGCACCGCATTCGGTCCGTCCGATTTGGCTTCGGCAGGGTTCGGATGGGTTTCCATGAACACACCCGCCACGCCCACTGCGATAGCAGCGCGCGCCAGCACCGGCACGAATTCGCGCTGGCCGCCGGATGTGCTGCCCTGGCCGCCTGGCAGCTGCACCGAGTGGGTGGCGTCGAACACCACCGGGCAACCGGTTTCGCGCATGATCGCCAGCGAACGCATGTCGGACACCAGGTTGTTGTAGCCAAACGAAGCGCCGCGCTCGCAGGCCATGAAATTGTCTTCAGGCAGGCCGGCTTCGCGGGCGGCGGAGCGCGCCTTGGCGATGACGTTGATCATGTCGTGCGGCGCCAGGAACTGGCCCTTCTTGATATTCACCGGCTTGCCCGACTGGGCGCAAGCGTTGATGAAATCGGTCTGGCGGCACAGGAAAGCCGGTGTCTGCAAAACATCGACCACTGCTGCCACCGGCTCGATTTCATAGATTTCATGGATATCGGTCAACACCGGCACGCCGATTTGCGCTTTGACTTCAGCCAGGATCTCCAGCCCTTTTTCCATGCCGAGGCCGCGGAAAGAAGAACCGGAAGAACGGTTCGCCTTGTCGAAAGACGACTTGTAGATGAAGTTGATGCCCAGTTCGCTGGTGATCTCTTTCAGTTTTCCGGCAGTGTCGAGCGCCATCTGGCGCGACTCGATCACGCACGGACCGGCGATCAGGAAAAACGGCTGATCCAGGCCGATGTCAAAGCCACAAAGTTTCATGTTCTTTCCTTACGCTGCAGTTGCAGTATTAGCTTGCTTGTGCGCCAGCGCAGCCTTGATGAACGAAATAAACAAGGGATGGCCATCGCGCGGAGTCGATTTGAATTCCGGGTGATACTGGACGCCGACATACCACGGATGGGCATTCTCGCCGGTGCGCGGCAATTCCATGATTTCACACAGGTCTTCAGTCGGGGTGCGGGCCGACACCACCAGGCCGGCCGCTTCGATCCGGTCCAGGTAATGGTTGTTGGCTTCGTAGCGATGACGATGGCGTTCGGTCACGGTCGGGCCGTAGACTTCGGCGGCCAGGGTGTCCGGCTTGACATCGCAGGTCTGCGCGCCCAGGCGCATGGTGCCGCCCAGGTCGGAATTGACGTCGCGCAGCTCTACCTTGCCGTCGTGATTCTGCCATTCGGTGATCAAGGCCACTACCGGCTGGTCGGTCTGCGCATCGAATTCGGTTGAATTGGCGTGCGGCAGGCCGGCCTTGTTACGCGCATATTCGAGCAGTGCGACTTGCATGCCGAGGCAGATACCCAGGTAAGGGATCTTGTTTTCGCGGGCGAAACGCGCCGCCGCGATCTTGCCTTCGACGCCGCGCTTGCCGAAACCGCCCGGCACCAGGATCGCATCGTACTTGGCCAAGGCACCGGTGCCGCTGGCTTCAATTTCTTCGGAGTCCAGGTATTCAATATTGACCCGGCTGCCGGTATGGATGCCGGCGTGGCGCAATGCTTCGGTCAGCGACTTGTAGGATTCGGTCAGGTCGACATATTTGCCGACCATGCCGATGGTGACTTCGTAGGTTGGATTTTCCAGCGCGTGCACCAGCTTGGTCCAGACCGAGAGGTCAGCAGGCTTGGGCGACAGGCCCAGCTTTTCGCAGACAATCGCGTCCAGCCCCTGGTCGTGCAGCATCTGTGGAATCTTGTAGATGGTGTCGGCGTCCCACACCGAAATCACGGCGTCGCCCTGGACGTTGGAGAACAGGGAAATCTTGGCCCGTTCGTCATCCGGGATCGGACGGTCGGCGCGGCACAGCAAGGCGTCCGGCGAAATACCGATTTCGCGCAGTTTCTGCACGCTGTGCTGGGTCGGCTTGGTCTTCAGCTCGCCGGCCGACACCAGGTAAGGCACCAGCGTCAGGTGGACGAAAGCCGCAGCCTTGCGGCCTGCGCGCAGGCTCAGCTGGCGCGCAGCTTCAAGGAAAGGCAAGGATTCGATATCACCGACGGTGCCGCCGATTTCCACCAGCGCCACGTCGAAACCTTCGGCGCCGCGATAGATGTAATCCTGGATCTCGTTGGTGATATGCGGAATAACCTGCACCGTCTTGCCCAGGTACTCGCCGCGGCGTTCCTTGCGGATCACCGATTCGTAGATCTGGCCGGTAGTGAAGTTATTCACCTTCTTCATCTTGGCCGTAATGAAGCGCTCATAGTGGCCGAGGTCGAGATCGGTCTCTGCGCCATCGTCGGTCACGAACACTTCGCCGTGCTGGAACGGGCTCATGGTGCCTGGATCGACGTTGATGTACGGATCAAGTTTAAGAAGGGTGACTTTAAGGCCGCGCGATTCCAAAATCGCGGCGAGAGAGGCGGCTGCAATCCCTTTACCAAGGGAAGAGACAACGCCGCCGGTAACAAATACAAACTTAGTCATTACGGAAGGTGCCGAACGGCACATGCGGGAAATTCGAATTATACATCAAACAGGCGCCGCGGCAGCCGCCGGCGATCTGAAAAATAACGCCTTTTTGCCGGCCGCCCCACGATCGCCCGGCCGGCGGGCAGGCCCAGCGTCTGCGTGGAATTGCGCTTCATGTGATAATTCGCGGCTTCCGCCCCGCCCAATCAATGCTTTCCTCATTCTATTGTCGCCCGTGCCTATCTCGCCATTATTTCAACCAAGTGTTGCGCCAAAGCCGCGCCGCCTCGCTGCATGAGTCGGCTGTTCGGCGACCTGCCCGAGGATGACGGCCTGCCCGGCGCGGCGCGCCGGGTAGCGATCATCGTCATGATCCTCGGCACCAGCATGACCGTGCTGGACGGCTCCATTGTCAACGTCGCGCTGCCCATGATCGCGCGCAGCTTGCAGGTCGACCCGGCTGCCGCGGTCTGGATCGCCAACGCCTACATACTTGCCGGCGCCATGACCATGGTCACTTTCGCCTCGCTGGGCGAAGTGCTGGGCTTTCGCCGTGTATATATGAGCGGCATCCTGGTGTTCACCCTGGCCTCGCTGGGCTGCGCCCTGTCGCCGTCGCTGGCGATGCTGAACGGTATGCGATTCTTGCAAGGCGTCGGCGGCGCTGCCGCCATGAGCATCGGGCCGGCGCTCTACCGCAATATCTTCCCGACCCGCCTGCTGGGCGCGGCGCTTGGCATCAACGCCTTGGTGGTGGCCTCCTCCACCGCTGCCGGGCCGGCCATCGGCGGCCTGATGCTGTCGGTGCTGAGTTGGCAATGGCTGTTTGCGGTGAACGTGCCGATCGGCATCCTCACCCTGCTGCTGGCGCGCCGTGTGCTGCCGCGCGATCCGGGCCGCGGCGGCCGCTTCGATGCGCTCGGCGCCCTGCTCTCGGCGCTGGCCCTGGGCGCCATCGTCATGGCGGTCGACGGCTTGTCGCGCCACGACAGCTGGACTCAGGAGTTGCTGCTTGGCGGGATCGCCTTGGCATCGGTGGTTTTGTTTATCATTAGACAACGATGGTATTCCGCACCGCTGCTGCCGCTTGACATTTTTGCATCGCAACGCTTTTCGATGGCAGTCGCCACTTCGCTCTGCTCTTTTGTCGGGCAAGGAATTGCCTTTATTGCACTACCGTTCCTGTTCCAGGGCGCATATGGCTTCAGCCCGCTGCTGTCGGCCGCCCTGTTCACACCGTGGCCGGTGGCGATCGCCATCACCGCGCCGATCGCCGGGCGCCTGGCCGACCGCTATTCGGCCTCGCTGCTGTCGACCTGCGGCCTGCTGGTGCTGACGCTGGGCCTGGTGCTGCTGGCCTGCCTGGGCGCGCACGCATCGGTGCCGGACATCCTGTGGCGCGCCTTCGTCTGCGGGCTCGGCTTCGGTTTTTTCCAGAGCCCCAACAATCGCGAAATGCTGAGCAACGCGTCGCGCGCACGCAGCGGCACCGCTTCCGGCGTGCTGGCGATTGCCCGCACCTTCGGCCAGTCGCTCGGCGCCGCACTGGTCGCGGTAGTGCTGGCGGCGACCAGCATCGCCCAGGCCGCGGCTGACACCGCCCAGATCGACGCCAGCGCAGTCCACATGTCCTTATGGCTGGCGGCCAGCGCCACCTTGCTTGCGACCATCATCAGCGCATTGCGCATCAAACACGGGCGAAACTGACAGAATTGTCATATTAGCGACAGCGTCCCGTACCGCAGCAAGCTATAAAGTGTTTCCAAATACTGTCCGATGCTGCGCTTGTTGTTGACCTGCACATCGGATATTTCATCCGATGTGCCGAACGTGTCAGCTCAGGACTCATGAATTTTCCCCCTCCCCCAAGAACTTTCTCAGCCGCCGTCATGGCTGCCGCGGTGGCGTTTGCGCTGGCAGGCTGCGCAGTCGGCCCCGATTACGTGCGCCCTGCCATGGACGTGCCCGCCGCCTATAAAGAGACCGGTCCGTGGAAACAGGCGCAGCCGCAACAGATAGACAGCAGCAACTGGTGGGAAGTCTATGGCGACGCCACCCTGAACGGCCTGATACAGCAAGCCAACCAGGCCAACCAGAACATCCGCGTGGCAGAGGCCCAGTATCGCCAGGCGCGTGCCGCCGGCGACGCGGCGCGCGCCGGCTTCTGGCCGACGGCGGGCGTCAGCGCCGGGGTAGACCGTTCGCGCAGCAACACCAGTGGCGTCAAAATCGGCAACAGCTACAACGCCGGCCTGCAAGGCAGCTGGGAGCCCGACATCTGGGGCAGCGTGCGGCGCTCGGTGGAAGCCGGCGACGCCGGCAGCCAGGCCAGCGCAGCCGACCTGGCTGCCGCCCGCCTCAGCATCCAGGCGACCCTGGCGCAAGACTACCTGCAACTGCGCATCACCGACCTGCTGAAAGATTTGTATGCGCGCACCACGGCTGCCTACGCCCGTTCGCTGCAGCTGACCCAAAGCCAGTATGCCGCCGGCGTGGCGCTGCGCTCCGACGTGGCGCTGGCCGAAAGCCAGCTGAAAACCGCGGAAGCGCAAGCCATCGACCTGCAGGCGCAGCGCAGCCAGCTGGAGCATGCAATCGCCATCCTGACCGGCAAGGCGCCTTCCGGATTCAACCTGGCGGCGTTGCCGGCCGACACGCAAATGCTGAGCAAGATGCAGGCAGGCTTGCCGCCGGTCCCGGCCGGCCTGCCATCCGACCTGCTGGAACGCCGGCCCGACATCGCCAGCGCCGAACGCCATGTGGCGCAGGCGAACGCCAATATCGGCGTCGCCAAGTCGGCCTTTTTCCCGGCGCTGACCCTGAGCGCCAGCGGCGGCTTCAATGGCGCCAGCCTGGCCCAGTGGTTCGACACGCCCAGCCGGGTCTGGTCGCTCGGCGCGGCGCTGGCCGAAACCATTTTCGACGGCGGCCTGCGGCGCGCGCATAGCGACCAGGCCATCGCCGCCTACGACGCCGCGGTAGCGCAATACAAGCAAACCGTGCTGGGCGGCTTCCAGGAAGTGGAAGACAACCTGGCCACGCTCAATGTCCTGGACCAGGAAGCGATCGCCCAGAAGCAGGCGGTGCAAGCTTCGCAACTGGCGGAACGGCTGGCGCTGAGCCAGTATCGCGCCGGCACCGCGACTTACCTGGCCGTGGTCACCGCGCAAACCCTTGCCCTGAGCAACGAGCGCACCCTGGTGCAGCTGCTGGGACGCCAGCTGCTGGCGAGCGTAGCGCTGATCAAGGCCGTTGGCGGCGGCTGGGATGCCAGCCGGCTGAACGGCGACCAGGCGCAAAACGATACGCAGCACACAAACAAAACGACAGATTAATTCCGCGAGCCGATAAACATGACCCCCACACTTTCCAAACCGCGTTCCACGCTGCTGATCACCGCCGCGATACTGGTCCTGATCGGCGCCGCCGGCTGGACCATGGTCCACAAGGCCGACGCCCAGACGGCGCCGAAGGCTGCCGCCGGCCCGATCTCGGTCAGCACCGCCAGCGTCTCGCAACAGGATGTGCCGATGTACCTGAGCGGAGTCGGCACCGTTACTTCGAATGCCAGCGTCACCGTCAAGGCCCGCATCGACGGCCAGCTCGACAAGGTCGGTTTTATCGAAGGCCAGGACGTCAAGGCCGGCCAGCTGCTGGCGCAGATCGACCCGCGCACCCTGCAGGCGCAGCTGGACCAGGCCGTCGCGCAAAAAGCCAAGGACCAGGCGCAGCTGGCCAACTCCAGGCTTGACCTGCAGCGTTACACCACGCTGGTGCAACAGGACGCCGCGACACAACAGACGCTGGATGCCACGCGGGCGCAGGTCACGCAGCTGCAGGCCGCGGTGCAAGCCGATGAAGCGCAGATAAACTACGCCAAGGTGCAGCTCAGCTTTACCCGCATCCTGGCGCCGATCAGCGGCCGGGTCGGCGCGCGCCTGGTCGATCCGGGCAATATCGTCCATGCCGCGGACGCCAACGGCCTGGTGGTCATCAACCAGATCGATCCGATCGCGGTGGTGTTCACCCTGCCGGAAGAAACCTTCCAGAGCATCAACAGCGCCCTGCGCGGCAGCCAGAAGCCGCTCAGCGTGTTGACCTATGCGCGCAACAGCAGCGCCCTGCTGGCGCAGGGAAACCTGGCGCTGCTCAACAACCAGATCGATACCAGCACCGGCACGGTGCAGCTGAAAGGCATTTTCCAGAATCCCTCGCATGTATTGTGGCCAGGCCAGTATGTCAATGTCAGGCTGGTCCTGGGTGACCGCAAGCAGGCGCTGACGGTGCCGGCGGCGGCAGTGCAGCGCAGCCAGGACGGCACCTACGCGTATGTCGTCAACGCCGACAGCACGGTGAAAATACAGGCGATCCAGGTCGCCAATATCCAGGACGGCCTGGCTGTGATCGACAAGGGACTGGATGCGGGACAGCGAGTGGTGGTCGACGGCCAGTACAAGCTGAAACCCGGCGCCAAGATCGTGGACGCCGGCGCCGCGGCTAGCCCCGCTCCTGCAGCCGCGGCAGAAAAAGCAAGCAAGGCCGGCAAATGAGCATCTCCGCGACTTTCATCAAACGGCCGATCGGCACCACGCTGCTCGCCATCGCGATTTTCCTGATCGGCGCCGCGGTGTGGCCGCTGCTGCCGGTGGCGCCGCTGCCGCAGGTCGACTTCCCGACGATCCAGGTCTCCGCCAACCTGCCCGGCGGCAATCCGGAAACCATGGCGTCGAGCGTGGCGCAGCCGCTGGAGCGGCAGTTTTCCCTGATCGCCGGCCTGTCGCAAATGACTTCGACCAGCTCGCTCGGTTCTACCCAGATCACGCTGCAGTTCGACCTCAACCGCAGCATCGACGCCGCAGCGCTCGACGTGCAGGCAGCGATCACCGCCGCCAGCGGCCAGCTGCCGGCCAACCTGCCGAGTCCGCCGACCTTCCGCAAGGTGAATCCTGCCGACTCGCCGATCCTGGTGATGGCGGTGCAATCGGACGCGTTGCCGCTGATCCAGGTGAATGACTATGCCGACAATATCCTGGCGCAGCAGATTTCGCAGATTCCCGGCGTCGGGCTGGTGAATATCGGCGGCGTGCAAAAGCCGTCGGTCCGGATCCAGGTCGACCCGACCAAGCTGACGGCGATAGGCATCAGCCTGGAAGATATCAGGGGCGTGATCGCCAGCCTCACCGTCAACCAGCCCAAAGGCACGGTGGACGGCGCCAAGCAAAGCTTTACCGTGTACACCAACGACCAGCTGCTGAGCGCTGAACCGTGGAACGACATGGTGCTGGCCTACAAGAATGGTGCGCCGATCAGGGTGCGCGATGTCGGCGTCGCCGTCGATGCCGCGGAAAACCTGAAGGTCGCCGGCTGGGCCTACGCCGGCGCCGCCGCGCCGGCCGGCAACACGATTACCAACGGCCGTTCGATCGTGCTGGCGATCACCAAGCAGCCGGGCGCCAACGTGATCGAAACCGTGGACCGCATCAAGGCTGCCCTGCCGCGCCTGCAAGCGGCAATCCCGCCGACGGTGCACGTCAACACACTGATCGACCGTACCCAGACCATCCGCGCTTCGGTCGCCGACGTCGAATTCACGCTGGTGCTGACCATCGCCCTGGTGGTGCTGGTGATTTTCCTGTTCCTGCGCAACGTCCCCGCCACCCTGATCCCGAGCGTGACCGTGCCGCTGGCGCTGCTCGGCACTGCCGGCGTCATGTTCCTGCTCGGCTTCAGCCTCGACAACCTGTCGCTGATGGCGCTTACCATCGCGGTGGGCTTCGTGGTCGACGATGCGATCGTGATGCTGGAGAATATCTACCGCTACGTCGAAGAAGGCATGCCGCCGATGGAAGCGGCCTACAAGGGGGCAAGCGAAATCGGCTTCACGATTATCTCGATTTCGGTCTCGCTGGTGGCGGTGTTCATTCCGCTGCTGCTGATGGGCGGCATCGTCGGCCGCCTGTTCCGCGAATTTGCGATCACCGTGACGCTGACGATCGCAGTCTCGGTGGTGATTTCGCTGACCTTGACGCCGATGCTCTGCTCGCGCTTCCTTAAATCGCATACGGCTGAATCGCATGGCCGCATGTACCAGATGTTCGAACGCGGTTTCGACGCCATGCTGAACGGCTACAAACGCGGCCTGAATGTGGTGCTGCGCCATCAATTCGTCACCCTGATGGTGTTCTTCGCCACCATGGCTGCCACCGTGGTGCTGTTCATCGTCATCCCGAAGGGCTTCTTTCCGCAACAGGACACCGGCTTCGTCTACGGCTTTGCCGAATCGGCGCAGGACTCTTCCTTTGTTTCGATGAACAAGCGCATGCTGGCCCTGGCTGACGTGGTGCGCAAGGATCCGGACGTGACCGGCTTCGGCATGAGCGGCGGCGGCAACACCTTCAACACCGGCAATTTCTTCATCAGCCTGAAACCGAAGGACGAAGGACGCACCGCCAGCGCCGATGAAATCATCACGCGCCTGCGGCCGCAGCTGGCCAAGGTGCAAGGGGTCAACCTGTTCCTGCAGGCAGGCCAGGATATCAACGTCGGCGGCCGCCTGTCGCGCACCCAGTACCAGTACACGGTGACCGACTCCAACCTGGATGAACTGAACGTCTGGGCGCCGAAACTGCTGAACCGTTTCCGCCAGCTGCCGCAACTGACCGACGTCGCCTCCGACCAGCAAAATGCCGCCGCCGCCGCCAACCTGACCATCGACCGTGCGCGCGCTTCCAGTTTCGGCATCACGCCGGCGCTGATCGATTCGACTATCTACGACGCCATCGGCCAACGCCAGGTGGCCCAGTACTTCACCCAGATCAACAGCTACCACGTGATCCTGGAAGTCACGCCCAAGCTGCAGGAAGATCCGGAACTGTTCAACAAGCTCTACCTGACCTCGCCGGTGACTGGCCAGCAAGTCCCGCTGTCGACCTTTGTCACCATCGACACCAGCAAGACTTCGTACCTGTCGATCAGCCACCAAGGCCAGTTCCCGGCAGTGACGATTTCCTTCAACCTGGCGCCGAACGTGGCGCTGGGCGAGGCGGTCGAGGCTATCCAGAAGGCGCAGAGCGAGATGGGCGTGCCAACCACCCTGACCGGCGCTTTCCAGGGTACGGCCAAGGCGTTCGGCGATTCGCTGTCGTCGCAGCCCTACCTGATTGCGGCGGCGCTGGTTGCGGTGTATATCGTGCTTGGACTGCTGTATGAAAGTTATATCCATCCGCTGACGATCTTGTCGACCTTGCCGTCGGCCGGCGTCGGCGCCCTGCTGATCCTGATGATGGGCGGTTACGACCTGAGCGTGATCGCCCTGATCGGCATCATCCTGCTGATCGGCATCGTCAAGAAGAACGGCATCATGATGATCGACTTTGCGCTGACGGCGGAACGGCAGCACGGCATGAAGCCCGAAGAAGCGATTTACCAGGCTTGCCTGCTGCGCTTCCGCCCGATCATGATGACCACCATGTGCGCCCTGCTGAGCGGCTTGCCGCTGATGCTGGGCCATGGCGCCGGCTCCGAATTGCGGCGGCCGCTGGGTTATGCCATGGTGGGCGGCCTGGTGCTGTCGCAGGCGCTGACCTTGTTCACGACACCGGTGGTTTACCTGTACCTGGACCGCGCCCACTACTGGTACATGCGGCGCAAGGAAGCGCGGCAGGCGCGCAAGGCGGCCCGCAAGGCTGCTGCATGATAAATTCAAGGTAACGCGACAAATATAATGCAGGCAATGAAACATCCTCCTGCATATCGGCACAGTGCCGGCATGCGGGAAACTAGCCAGGAGACAGGCTACACATGAAGATCCTGATCGTCGAAGACGAACTGAAGACAGCCGATTACCTGTGCAAGGGCCTGACCGAGCAGGGTTGCGCGGTCGACGTTGCGCACAATGGAACCGATGGCCAGCACCTGGCGCTGGAGCACGACTACGACGTCATCGTGCTCGACGTCATGCTGCCCGGCATAGACGGTTTTACGGTCCTGCACGCCTTGCGCGCCATCAAGCAGACTCCGGTCATCATGCTGACCGCGCGCGATCGCGTGGAAGACCGCATCAAAGGCTTGCAAGGCGGCGCCGACGACTACCTGGTGAAACCGTTTTCCTTCCTCGAACTGCTGGCGCGGCTGCAGGCGCTGACCCGGCGCGGCCGCGCCTTCGAGCCGGCGCAGCTGCGGATTGCCGACCTGCAAATCGACCTGATCAGCCGCAAGGCGTATCGCGCCAACATCCGCATCGACCTCACCGCCAAGGAATTCTCGCTGCTGGCGGTGCTGGCGCGGCGCCAGGGTGAAATCCTGTCCAAGACCGCAATCGCCGAGCTGGTCTGGGACATGAATTTCGACAGCAACACCAACGTCGTCGAAGTCGCCATCAAGCGTTTGCGCGCCAAGATCGACACGCCGTTCAGCCCCAAGCTGCTGCATACGATACGCGGCATGGGTTATGTGCTGGAACCGCGCACTCTCCAGGAGAGCAGCGAATGAAACGTTCCATCACCGTACGCCTGGTGGCGATGTTCGCGCTGGCGGCGCTGCTGATTTTTTCCCTGATCGGCAGCGCGCTGTATGGCGTGCTGCAACGCGAGCTGGCGCGCCACCAGCAAGACGAACTCAACACGCGTTTCCTCGATACCCGCTACATGATCGGCCACAACGGCGATCCGGTCCGCTGGCCGCGGGTGCAAGCCAAGCTGGACACCCTGACACCGGCCGACGGCAGCATCCGTTACTGGGTGCTAAGCGACGATCCCCGCTTCCAGTACGGCAAAGGCCTGGCCGACGTCGAGCAGCTGGACCGCAATCCGAACGGCATGGGCATCATGACGCTGCACGGCCGCGAATACCCGCTGCACACCATGGTAGGCACCATCGAGCCGTTCCAGGAACGGCCTGCGGTGCGCCTGATCGTGGCGGTCGACGCCGCGCCTTACATGCACACCTTGCATGCCTTCATGATTGCGCTGGTCGGCCTGTCCCTGCTGGGCGTGCTGCTGGTCATGCTGCTTGGCTACTGGATCGCGCAAGTCGGTTTGCGGCCGTTGAAACAACTGTCCAGCGCCGCGCAATCGCTGGGGCCCAGGACCTTGTCGCAACGCTTGCAGATTTCGCCGCTGCCGGGCGAGCTGTCGGACCTGACGATTGCCTTCAACGGCGTGCTGGAGCGCATGGAAGGCGCCTACAACCAGCTGGAAGCCTTCAATGCCGATGTCGCCCATGAGCTGCGCACGCCGCTGGCCAACCTGATCGGCGAAACCCAGGTAGCGCTGTCGCGGCAACGCACCGCGCCGCAGTTCGAGGAAGTGCTGCAATCGAACCTGGAAGAGCTTGAGCGCCTGCGCTCCATCATCAACGACATGCTGTTCCTGGCGCGCGCCGACCAGGGCGAGGCCGCCACCAGCCTGGTGCGCACTTCGATTGCGCAGGAAATCGGCAAGACCGTGGAGTTTTTTGAGTTTCTCCTGGACGATTCGAAAATGACGGTGAAAGTGGCCGGTGACGTGAATGCCGAAGCCTCCATCGAAACCTCGCTGTTCAAGCGCGCGATGAGCAACCTGCTGCATAACGCGATCCAGCATTCCAATCCCGGCGCCGCCATTGCGGTGACGATCACGCAGCAGCCCGAGGTGATCAGGATTGCCGTGTCGAACCCGGGCAAGCCGATTGCCGACAGCCATCTGCCGCGCCTGTTCGATCGTTTTTACCGGGTCGACGCCGCCCGCAACGACAAGGACCAGAGCCAGCTGCACGGCCATGGCCTGGGATTGGCGATTGTCAAGGCAATCGCCAAGATGCATGGCGGCGGCGTGTTTGCCGACAGCACGGACGGTACGACAACGATAGGCTTCAGCATTCCTGCCGGCGCAGCGATGCTGCCTTGACAAGCTCGGGCTTGCACGGATGGTGACGCTTGCCATGAATAAACGGCAATCGCGAAGACGAACGTGGGGAGTAATACGGAAATAACTAGAGGGTAGAGGCGAGCCTTGTCTGCGGCACTTGCAGGAAATGGCTGTGGCTGCTTCGTTCCCGACCTGACCAGGTTGACCACGCCACAATGCGCAGGGGCCCGCCGGGGTGAATTGTACCGCATTGCGGCATTGCTGGCAGGGCTTTTTCATCCCTGCCGCCATTTTCTGCCGGCACCGCCGGCAAACCCAGCCTAACAAGCCTCGTTTTATATGCCCAGTTCCTGCCAGATCTGGTCGACGCGCGTCTTCACCTCAACCGACATGCTGATGGTGCGCCCCCACTCGCGGCTGGTTTCACCCGGCCACTTGTTGGTGGCGTCGATCCCCATCTTGCTGCCCAGGCCGCTGACCGGGGAGGCGAAATCGAGATAATCGATTGGCGTGTTGTCCACTATCGTGGTGTCGCGGATCGGATCGACCCGGGTAGTGATCGCCCAGATCACTTCATTCCAGTCGCGGATGTTGACATCTTCATCGACCACCACGATGAACTTGGTATACATGAACTGGCGCAAGAAGCTCCAGACGCCGAACATCACCCGCTTGGCATGGCCGGCATACGCCTTCTTCATCTGCACCACCGCCATGCGGTAGCTGCAGCCTTCCGGCGGCAGATAGAAATCGGTGATTTCGGAAAACTGCTTTTGCAGCAAGGGGATGAACACTTCGTTCAACGCCACGCCGAGCACCGCCGGCTCGTCCGGCGGCTTGCCTGTATACGTAGAGTGATAAATCGGCGACTTGCGCATCGTGATGCGGTCGATGGTAAATACCGGGAACCAGTCCTGCTCATTGTAATAGCCGGTATGGTCGCCGTATGGCCCTTCCAGCGCCATTTCATAACCGGACGGATGGGACGGGTCGGGATTGATATGCCCTTCCAGCACGATCTCGGCCGACGCCGGCACCCGCAGCTCGCTGCCGATGGCCTTGACCAGCTCGGTACGGCTGCCGCGCAGCAGGCCGGCGAACTGGTATTCGGACAGGCTGTCCGGCACCGGCGTCACCGCACCTAATATAGTAGCGGGGTCGGCGCCGAGCGCTACCGCCACCGGATACGGCTTGCCGCCGGTTGCAATCGCGTGCTCGCGGAAATCGAGCGCGCCGCCGCGATGCGCCAGCCAGCGCATGATCACCTTGTTGCGGCCGAGGACCTGCTGGCGGTAGATGCCAAGGTTCTGGCGCTTCTTGTGCGGTCCTTTGGTAATCACCAGGCCCCAGGTAATCAGCGGCGCGACATCGCCTGGCCAGCAGTGCTGGATCGGCAGCCGGGCAAGGTCGACGTCGTTGCCTTCCCAGACGATGTCCTGGCACGGCGCCGAACGATGCTCCTTGGGCGCCATGTCCCACAACGATTTGACCAGGGTGCCGAGGCCGAGGATATCTTTGAAACCTTTCGGCGGCTCGGGCTCTTTCAGCATCGCCAGCACATGGCCGATGCGCCGCAATTCGCTGACATCGTCGGCTCCCATGCCAAGCGCAACGCGGCGCGGCGTGCCGAACAGATTGCCTAGCACAGGTATCGAATGTCCGACCGGATTTTCAAAAAGGAGCGCCGGGCCGCCTGCCCGCAAAGTGCGATCGCAGATTTCCGTCATCTCCAAATAGGGTGAAATCGGCGTCGAAACGCGTTTCAGCTCACCAATCTGTTCCAATTTGACAATAAAATCACGTAAATCTGAATATTTCATGGGTTTTACAATTTAAATGAATGTTAATTCAGCAATTAAGCCATTTTGGCCAAGTGCTTGATTTTATTGGCTTGCGGCGGCAAACCGGCGCATTCTTTAGACATAAAAGTTATTGATTATATTTTTCATAGTATTGACTTGATATAAAACGCCTCCTACAATGCGCCCAGCTTGAAGCAGTCGCATCGCCCAAAAAGCGATTTTCATGTCGACTCTCAATACTCACGGGATCGGGGTCCCACATGACATTTTAAGGAGTGTTTTCAAAAGGCGTCAGCCTTCTCCCCCGGACAAGTTGTTTGCCTGTAGCCGGCGCGCTCTACTGCGGCCGATCGATCCAAAGCTACTTAAGCGCAAGCAGCAACGACGCAACGGCACACCGCAGATCATATGCGATGCCTTGCGATATTGATTACGGTGCACGCAGCATTCGGTAGATTCGCTCCAGCTTTAACCAGCCTTATCAAGGAGCCTGCATGCGCCGCGACGATTCAGGAGGTTCAATTGTTAGCAAGATCTACCAGAGCACTACCCGGTTGGGCGACGCTCGACCAAGCAAAGAAATTCGGCATGCAATCCGTTAATGGCGTGTTTTACGCCCGCGACACCGTCGGCGGCCTCATCGCCACTACCCGCATCACCGTACTGTTCAGCGCCATGCTGGCCATCATCGGCTTCACCACCATGCTGGTGAAACCTGACTTGGCATACAAGATTCAAAACCTGCCGCTGTTCGCCAGCAGCACTGAACCTAAAGCTGCGCCGCTGGCTGCGGCTGCACCGGTGCTTTCCAGCCAGGCCGATACCGCCCCCAAGGTGGCGAACCTGACGGCGCCGGCGACCGGCAACAATCATGTGCTGCACATGGACAGCTTGGCGAACAAGGCCATCAAGCCGATCGACAGCTCGCGCCAGCAGCAATGGGTCACCAGCTGGCTGTCCAAGCGTTATCGGGTAGCGGGCGACGCCACCAACGTGTTCGTGACCACGGCCTACAAGACAGCACGGGAAACCAAGCTCGACCCGTTGCTGATCCTGGCCGTGATGGCGATCGAATCCGGCCTGAATCCGTTTGCCGAAAGCCCGGTGGGCGCACAAGGCCTGATGCAAGTCATGTCTAAGGTGCATGAAGACAAGTTTGAAAGCATGGGCGGCATCAAGGCAGCCCTGAATCCGACGGCCAACATCAAGGTCGGCTCCATGATCCTCAAGGATTATGTAACCCAGGGCGGTTCGGTCGAAGCCGGCTTGAAACGTTATGTCGGCGCTGCGGCGTTCGCCAATGACGGCGGTTACGGCTACAAGGTACTGGCTGAATATCGCCGCCTGCAAGACGTCGCCATCGGCAAGAATGTGCCTTCGACCGGTTCGACAGCACCGATCGCTACACCGAAACCGCGCGCAATCCAGACCACGGCGTCGCCAAGCGACGCCAGCCCGACACCGGCTGAAGCCGCTGTGACCGTGCCGGATGCGATTGAGCATCGGATCCAGCAGTCGGACAATCAGTTCAATTCGCTGCCGATGACCTGATCGCCCCTTCCGCCTGCAATAAAAAAAAGAGCCTATGGCTCTTTTTTTTCGTTCCGGCAAACCGGCCGGGGTTGCGGACAACCCGGCCGTAGCAGTTATTCACCCAGGTATGCTGCCTTGACCTTAGGATCATCCAGCATGTCCTTGGCATTGCCGCTCATGGTCACCAGGCCGGAATCCATCACATAAGCCCGGTGCGCTGCTTCCAGCGCCAGCTTGGCGTTCTGCTCGACCAGCAGGATCGTGATGCCTTGCGCGGAAACGGTGCGGATCACTTCGAAGATCTTTTCCACCATGATCGGCGACAAACCCATTGACGGCTCATCCAGCAACAGCAGCTTGGGATGGCTCATCAGGGCACGAGCCATGGCCAGCATCTGCTGCTCGCCACCCGACAAGGTGCCAGCCATCTGCGCGGCGCGCTCTTTCAGGCGCGGGAATACGCCAAACCACTTGTCGATGTCAGCCGCAATACCGGCCTTGTCGTCACGGGTATATGCGCCCATCAAAAGGTTTTCCTGGATGCTCATGCGCGTAAACACGCCGCGGCCTTCGGGCACCATGGCCAGCTTTTGCTTGACCAGGTTAAACGACGTCAGGCCTTTAGTGTGTTCGCCCAGGTAGTGCATCTCGCCTTCGACTTTACACTGCGGCAAGGTACCGGTGATGGCTTTCAGCGTAGTGGTTTTGCCGGCGCCGTTGGCGCCGATCAGCGTCACCAGTTCGCCTTCGTTGACCTCCAGGTTGATGCCCTTGACAGCCTGGATGCCGCCATAAGCGACTTTCAGGTTGCTGACTTTGAGGATATTGGTTGCCATTAGTGACCACCTCCCAGATAGGCTTCAATCACGGCCGGGTTCTTCTGGATTTCGGCCGGCAATCCTTCGGCAATCGGCTTGCCGTAGTCCAGCACGGTCAGGCGGTCGCACAAGCCCATCATCAGCTTGACATCATGTTCGATCAGCAAAATGGTCTTTCCTTCATTCTTGATTTTCACCAGCAGCTCGCGCAGCGCCAGTTTCTCTGTAGCGTTCATGCCGGCGGCAGGCTCGTCCAGCGCCAGCAGCTGCGGATCGGTCGCCAGCGCGCGGGCGATTTCCAGGCGGCGCTGGTCACCGTACGACAGGTGACGCGCAGTACGATCGCCAAAACGGCCGATACCGACGAAATCCAGCAGCTCTTGGGAACGCTTGCGGATCGCCAGTTCTTCCATGCGCGCAGCCTTGTGGCGGAACACCGCGCCGAACACGCCCTGGTGGGTACGCACATGGCAACCCACCATGACATTTTCCAGCACGGTCATCTCGCCGAACAGGCGGATGTTCTGGAAGGTGCGTGCGATGCCCGCCTTGGCCACTTTATGCGGCGCCGACGGCGAATAGGGCTTGCCGGCCAGCTCGAAGGAGCCGGTGTCGGCCTGGTACAGACCGGTAATGACGTTGAAAAAAGTCGTCTTGCCGGCGCCGTTCGGCCCGATCAGGCCGTAGATCTGCCCTTTCAGGATCTGGATGTTGACTTCCGACAGGGCTTGCAAGCCGCCAAATCGCTTATTGACGCCGGAGATGCTCAGAATTGTAGGTGCGCTCATGTGATCTCCTTATGCCTCTACCACGCCGGTCGCCAGCGTAGGTTTATCGATATCGGCATCCGGCCGGTCCTCGTGCTTGGGCGCAGGCCACAAACCAGCAGGGCGAGTCAACATGATGACCACCATCGCCAGGCCGTACAGCAGCTGGCGCAAGACTTCGGCATCGATCAGCACCTTGCCGAACACCGCCATCTGCATCGGCTCCACGGTGTGCCGCAGCACTTCCGGCAAGGCCGCCAGCAGGATGCCGCCGAGCACCACGCCCGGGATATGGCCCATGCCGCCCAGCACCACCATCGCCAGCACCGCAATCGACTCAGTCAGAGAGAACGATTCAGGCGAGACAAAACCCTGGAACGAGGCGAACATGGCGCCGGCCACGCCGCCGAACGAGGCGCCCATGGAAAACGCCAGCAGCTTCATGTTGCGGGTATTGATGCCCATCGCCTTGGCGGCGATTTCATCTTCGCGTATCGCCACCCAGGCGCGGCCCAGCCGCGAATTCTGCAGACGGATCGAGATGAAGATGATCGCCATGCACAGGATCAGGAACAGGAAGTAGTAGGCATTGACCGACGGCATGCCGAAACCGCCGACATACACCATGGCGCTGGAACCGCGTTCGCCGGCCAGCGAAACGCCGAAGATACGGATCGGGTCGATCAGGTTGATCCCTTGCGGGCCGTTGGTGATATTCACCGGCGCGTTCAGGTTGTTCATGAAAATGCGGATGATTTCACCGAAGCCGAGGGTGACGATGGCCAGGTAGTCGCCGCGCAGCTTGAGCGTCGGCGCGCCGAGGATGGCGCCGAACAGGCCTGCCAGGCCAGCGCCCAGCGGCACGATCACCCACAGCGACAGGTGAATGCCGTTCTGGACAATCTCGGGACCGCAGACCATTACCAGGAAATTGCCGATGGCCGGATAGGTGTTGACGAAAGATTCCAGGACCGAAGCAAACTGCGGAGATGCCAGCAAGCCGGTCATGTAGGCGCCGATCGCATAGAAAGCGATGTAGCCCAGGTCCAGCAGGCCGGCGAAGCCGACCACGATGTTGAGACCTAGCGCCAGCATGATGTAGAGCAGCGCGAAGTCCATGATGCGGACCCAGGAATTGCCGAAATTCAAGGCAATGAACGGGAAGATCGCGAACAGGATCACAAGGGCGACCAGGCTGGTGTAAGCCTTGGTCGGGTTCTTTTTGGTGTCGAAGAAATTAGCCATATGTCCCCCTCCGGTCAAGCACGGTCAGCAACACGTTCGCCCATGATGCCGGACGGACGCAAGGTCAAGACGATAATCAGGACGATGAAGGCAAAAATGTCCTGGTAGTTGCTGCCGAAGAAATTGCCCGTCAGGTCGCCGATGTAGCCGGCGCCCAGGCTTTCGATCAGGCCCAGCAGGATACCGCCCAGCATGGCGCCGTAGATATTGCCGATACCGCCCAGCACCGCAGCGGAAAATGCTTTCAAGCCAGGCACGAAGCCCATGGCGAACTGCGCCGATGAATAGTTGGCGCCCCACATCACGCCGGCAACTGCCGCCAGCGCGGCGCCGATGGCGAAGGTCATCACGATGACGCGGTTGGAATCAACCCCCATCAAGCCGGCAACCCGCGGGTTCTCGGCAGTGGCGCGCATGGCGCGGCCCATCTTGGTTTTCTCGACCAGCATCACCAGGCCGAACATCGAGGCGGCGGCCAGCACCAGCAGCATGATCTGCGTCGGCGAAATCAACGCGCCGAAGATATGCACAGGATCGGAAGGCATGACTTGCGGCACCGGCAGCGGGCTGCGGCCCCAGATCATCATGGCGAAAGTCTGCAGCAGGATGGAAACGCCGATCGCCGTGATCAGCGGCGCCAGGCGCGGCGCATTGCGCAACGGCCGGTAGGCGACCCGTTCGATGATCAGGCTGATGATGACGCAGACCGGGATGGCGCCGATGATGGCGATCGCCAGCTGGACAATCCCGGGCAGGCCTGGCGCCACGTGCTGCAGCAGCTTGAGGATGGACAGTCCGACCATGGCCCCGATCATCAGGATGTCGCCGTGGGCGAAGTTGATCAGGTTCAGCACCCCGTACACCATCGTGTAACCGAGGGCAATCAACGCATACATGCTTCCCAGCACCAAGCCGTTGATAACTTGTTGGATAAAGATATCCATAATTTCCTTGTTCTATGTGTTTTGGGTCAAATCGGTCAGAACACTATTGCGACCATAGGCAGCACAGCAAAAATCATTCCCGATACAAAAACGGCACCCTGGATAAAGTCCTAGTGCCGTTGGGAGACGCCCTTCCTCTCATCTGCAACGATGGCTGGAAGGGTAATTTGGCATCGCGTGAATAGCCGGAATAAGAAAAAAGGATTGGGTATGCATACTCGTTTGTCTCCTATACGTCTTTCTGCAAAAACGTTTTTTGTCTTAGAGCGCCTTGCCGTGGCGGCAATGCACTATTACTGTGCAGATTATAGCTAACGTTGAGCGATAATCAACTCTGACAGTACTGCAATATTAACCTGCTGCCCGCGGTTCGCACAGTTTTTTACATTCAAACCGCAGCGCCGCAATGATAGCTAGGAAAACAAAAAACTATCGATGGAAAAGTGGAGTTTCTTCGAAATATAATTTCGCGCCAGAATAGGGCGGCAAGGCCGCTGGACGCGGCTTTTGCCAGGGAATCCAGGCAGACAAGGAATAGAAGTAACGCGGAAGTGAAATAGTATTACCAATAATTGTCACTAAATAATTATAGGCATATTGCCTGTTCCGCCATCTTCCCGCCTAAACCCTCGCCAGCCCCTTGGGCATGGGGAAAGTGACATTCTCTTCGGCGCCGTCCAGCGTACGCACATTCTTGGCGCCGCAGGCTTTCAGGCGGTCTATCACGGCCTGCACCAGGATTTCCGGCGCCGACGCGCCGGCGGTGACGCCGATCCGGTTTTTCCCTTGCAGCCAGGCCTGGTCGATCTGTTCAGCGTTGTCCACCATGTAGGCGACGGTGCCCTTCTTCTCCGCCACTTCGCGCAAGCGGTTGGAATTCGAGCTGTTCGGGCTGCCGACCACGATCACCATGTCGACCTGCGGCGCCATGAATTTGACCGCCTGCTGGCGGTTGGTGGTGGCGTAGCAGATATCGCCCTTTTTCGGCTCGGTGATGCTGGGGAATTTCTGCTTCAGCGCCGCGATCACGTCGGCGGTATCGTCGACCGACAAGGTAGTCTGCGACACATAGGCCAGCATGTCGGGATTGCCTACCTGCAGCCGCTCGACGTCGGCTACGGTCTCGACCAGGTGCATGCCGTCATTGGTCTGGCCCATGGTGCCCTCTACCTCGGGATGGCCTTCATGGCCGATCATGACGATTTCGCGGCCTTCGCGGCGCATCTTGGCGACTTCCATGTGGACCTTGGTCACCAGCGGACAAGTCGCATCGAACACTTTCAAGCCGCGCACTTCGGCCTCTTCCTGCACCGCCTTGGAGACGCCATGGGCAGAAAAAATCACGGTGTTGCCGGCCGGGACATCGGCCAGCTCCTCAATGAAAATGGCGCCCTTGTTGCGCAGGTCCGCCACTACATAAGCATTGTGGACAATTTCGTGACGCACATAAATCGGCGCGCCAAACTGCTCCAGCGCGCGCTCGACAATTTCGATCGCGCGGTCGACGCCGGCGCAGAAACCGCGCGGCTGCGCCAATAAAATCTCTTTATCCATATTCATATCCATGTTCATGCGCTTCGGCCGCAAACTACAAAATGCCGATGATTTTCACTTCGAACTTGAGCGACTGCCCGGCCAGGGGATGGTTGAAATCGAACAAGGCCCCCTGCTCGTCAATCTCGCGCAGCACGCCGGCAAACCGGCCGCCGCCCGGCGCCGCGAACTCCACCAGGTCACCGATACGATACTCCTCTCCCAGCTGGGAGTTCTGGCGCAGCGTGGCGCGCGAGACACGCTGGATCAGCTCGGGGTTGCGCGGCCCGAAAGCCTGCTCCGGCGGCAGATCGAAGGTTTGATGCGTGCCTTCCGGCAAACCCAGCAGGCAAGCTTCCAGGAAAGGCGCCAGCTGGCCCATGCCGAACTGCAGGGTAGCAGGCGATTCCTTGAAAGTGGTGACGATATCTTCGCCATCTTGCGAGGCGAGGCGATAGTGCAAGGTCAGATAGGATGCTTCGGTAACGACTGGGAGAGACAAATTAGACATAAATTAGGCAAAAGCACCATTAACAAAAAAATAACTGCCGATCAGAAGATGATATTGTAAGCCACCTTGGACCATATGACGTGGCCGATACCGGCCCTACCCCGATTACACCATGGCAATTACTGACTGGCCTGCGGATCAGAGGCCGCGCGAACGCTTGATCAAGCTTGGCCCGCAAGCGCTCTCCGATGCGGAGCTGCTGGCGGTATTCCTGCGGGTTGGCGCCGCCGGCAAAAGCGCGGTCGACCTGGGACGCGAGATGACCAGCCGTTTCGGCTCCCTGAATCGCCTGTTTTCCGCCCCGCTCAAGGAATTCTCTGCGATCAACGGCCTCGGCCCCGCCAAATTTGCCCAGCTGCAAGCGATACTCGAACTGGGCAGGCGCTCGCTGGTGGAAGAACTGCAGGCCGGCAGCAGCTTCGACGCCCCCGCCGCCGTCAAGCAGTACCTGCAGCTGCTGCTGACCAACAAACCCTATGAATCATTCCTGGTGCTGTTCCTGGACGTCAAGAACCGCCTGATCTGCGCCGAAGAACTATTCCGCGGCACGCTGACCCACGCCAGCGTCTATCCGCGCGAAGTGGTCAAGGCCGCGCTGCGGCACAATGCCGCCAGCGTCATGCTCGCGCATAACCATCCATCCGGCACGCTGGAGCCAAGCGCCGCCGATTGCCGGCTGACGCAAACCCTGAAGCAGGCGCTGGACCTGATCAGCGTCAGGGTGCTGGATCATTTCATCGTGGCCGGCACGCAAGTACACTCTTTCGCCGAGCATGGCCAGCTGTAAATCCCTGGATTTCAAATTGTTAAATCAACGAGCGCGCAGAAGACACAATTGTTTTCCGCAAGTCATTGAAAAATCTCATTTTTTTATATATACTCTCCTTTTTTCCAGTTTCGGAAATCTTTTAGGAGTAAAAACATGGCACGTGTCTGCCAAGTCACCGGGAAGGGGCCGATGGTCGGCAACAACGTTTCCCATGCAAACAACAAGACGAAACGTCGCTTTTTGCCTAACTTGCAAAATCGCCGCATTTTCGTTGAGTCTGAAAATCGCTGGGTCTCCCTGCGCTTGTCCAACGCCGGCTTGCGCGTGATCGACAAAATCGGCATCGATGCCGTGTTGACCGATTTGCGCGCTCGTGGCGAAAAAGTCTAACTAGCAGAATAAAGGAAGAATCATGGCGAAATCAGGCCGCGACAAAATCAAGCTGGAATCGACCGCAGGTACAGGTCATTTCTACACCACCACAAAAAACAAGCGTACGACGCCGGAAAAAATGTCGATCATGAAGTTCGACCCGAAGGTTCGTAAGCACGTTGAATACAAAGAGACCAAGATCAAGTAATTGATCCTGCTCTGCAAAAAGCCCCGCAAGACATCTGTCCTGCGGGGCTTTTTTACGTCCCTACGCTGCGGCAGGCGTCCGGGCCTGTGCAGCAACGCCCCCGCAAACACGTCGGGCGAAAAAAAACGGTCCGATTTGCATGGACCGTTTTCTTGGCAGGATCAGACGCCTCAATACAACAGCGCCCTGTCCAGCGACTCAGGAATAACTACGCAGGCGCAGCGAGAAATCCTGCAGCGACTTGATGCCCGACGCTTCGGCACGTGCGCACCAGTCTTGCAGCTGATGCAGCAACTGATCGCGCGTAAAGTGTGAACGCTCCCATATCGCACCCAGCTCAACCCGCATCTCGTGCATGGTTTGCAGCGCTTTGCTATGCAGGAACAACTCGGTCAATTGCTGCTTCTGCGGCGCTTCCAGCTTGGTCGGTTCGCGTTGCAGCAGTTTCTTCGACGACTTCAGGAAAACGGCGCCCTGCTTGGCTTTGTCTGTCAGCTGGCCGCGCTCTTCATGCCAGGCGCTCTTCAGCGATTTGGCGTACTTGGCCATGACGTCGTAGCGGTTGGCGATCACCGATTGCAGCGTGTCCAGGTCCGGCACCAGCTTGGTGTGGTTGAATTTTGGCGCAGGTGCGATTTTCTTGACCTTGGCCAGGCCGCAGATTTCCAGCATGCGGATATACATCCAGCCGATGTCGAACTCGTACCACTTCGACGACAGCTTGGCGGAAGTGCCGAAGGTGTGATGATTATTGTGCAGCTCTTCGCCGCCGATGATGATGCCGAACGGGATGATGTTGGTCGCAGCATCGTTGCAATCGTAGTTGCGATAGCCCCAGTAGTGGCCGATGCCGTTGATGATGCCGGCAGCGGTAATCGGGATCCAGACCATTTGCACGGCCCAGACGCTGACGCCGATGACGCCGAACAGCATGATGTCGATAAACAGCATGGCCACGATGCCCAGCGCGCTGTGCTTGGTATACAGGTTTCTCTCGATCCAGTCGTCCGGTGTGCCATGGCCGAATTTTTCCATGGTTTCCAGGTTCTTGGATTCTGCACGGTACAGCTCCGCGCCTTCCCAGAATACTTTCTTGATGCCGCGCGTTACCGGGCTATGCGGATCTTCCTCGGTATCGCACTTTGCGTGATGCTTGCGGTGGATCGAAGCCCATTCCTTGGTCACCATGCCGGTCGTCAGCCACAGCCAGAAACGGAAGAAATGACTTGGAATCGCGTGCAGGTCGAGAGCGCGGTGAGCTTGGCAACGGTGCAGGAAAATAGTCACTGCAGCAATCGTGATATGTGTCACGACCAGCGTGAACACGACGACCTGCCAGGCGCTCGCGCCTGTTACGCCATTCGATAAGAAATCGAGTATTGCATTGAACACTATGTGTACTCCATGTGTAGATGGGTAGATGATGCCACTGCTTATTTACAGTGAGATACGGGTAAGTTGACGGGTAGTTACCGAACAGTTACCCGAATTTCGAGTGCAATTGTACCCTTATTATTAGATGTTTTTGGGTTTTGGCGCGCCGCGCAGGCGATCTAATGGCAAATCTTGTTGCGAATCGGCGTCGAAATTACCTTTATACAACTCCGTCTCGTGCATCATCCTGATATCCCGTTTCACCTGTGCAACCTTAATGTGACGGGCTTGCAACACGCGCCAGATGGCACGGTTAACGTCAGACAACACATTCAGCCGGCCGTTCTCCGGATCCGTGATCCAGAATCCGACCTCTAGCTCTAGCCCGTCGGGACCGATCTTCAGCAGCAAGGCCTGCGGCAGGATTTCGTGCGACACCCGCTCAACCTCGACCACAACCTGCTCCAGCAGCAACAATACGCTTTCGACATCGTCCTGATGCTCGATCGTCACATGCGCCGCCAGGCGCAGCACGCGGTTGGTCAGCGAATAATTCTGCACCGAATTGATCATGAAGACTTCATTCGGCACCACCGTATCGATCCCGTCCAACCCTTGCAGCACGGTGTAGCGGCTGTTGATCTGGACCACCTTGCCGTAAAACGTGCTGACCCCGACCATATCGCCGATCGCCAGGCTGCGCTCCAGCAAAATCACGAAGCCTGACACATAACTGCTGGCGATTTTCTGTAAACCAAGCCCCAGCGCCACGCCCAAAGCACCGCCGAATACCGACAGCACCGTCAGGTCGATGCCCACCAGTGACAAGCTCAGCAATACGGCAATCAGGATCAGGACAGCGCGCGCCATGCGCGCCACCACCGTGCGTACCGACGAATGCACGGTATTGACGCGCATCAGGCGCTCTTCCAGCGCGGCGCCGGCCCACAAGGCAATCACCAGCGTCACCAGCACCGAGACCAGCGCCTGCATGATCGCCAGCAGCGACACCTTGTAGCGACCGATAGGCAGCACCGTGCCGTCCAGGTAGTCGAACAGGTCTGGCCACCAGCCGGTGATGTACAGCAGCAAGCCGATCCAGACCAGCACGCCGAAACTCTTTTCAAACAGCAGCAGGAAGGTGCCGACGCCGCTGTTGCGCGCGAAAACCCGGCGCAAGACATAAAACACGAAACGCATCAGCGCCAGCGAAGCCACCAATGGGATCATCAGCCGCATGATATCCACCGGCTGATGCCATTTCTGCAGCGCCAGCTTGACCAGTATCAGCAAAAGCAAGGTAATGATGGGAGTCAAGACCTTGGCAAAACTGCCGAGTCCGATCTGCATCGCCGGCGGCTGCACCGTACTGACGCTGAAAGTGCGCCGCAGCAGGCGAGCCAGCAGCCAGCCCAGGCCTACGCATAACAACAGCAGGCCGACCTGCGCCGGCAAACCCGGCGCACGCAAGCTGTTCAGCAGGTCGTTGAGTAGTTCGGTAAAGATATCTGGCATTATTTTGCGTACAGCGTAACGTCCTGGCGGTCACGTCATCAGTCGAACCGCCTGCTTATTTGCGCACGAACACCGCGGCAAAGAAACCGTCGGTCTGGTGCTGGTGCGGCAACAGCTTGAGATAGTCGCCCATCTCCAGTTCAATCTTTTGCTCGGCCAGTACATCTTTCATCGGCACCAGCGAGAAATCTTCGTGGCTGGCCAGGAACTGCGCCGCGATCGCGTCGTTTTCTTCATCCAGCAGGCTGCAGGTGCCGTACACCAGGCGGCCGCCAGACTTGACCAGGCGCGCAGCACTGGACAGGATCGCGATCTGCTTGGCATTCATCTCGACAATCGCTTCCGGCGTCTGCCGCCATTTGACGTCCGGATTGCGGCGCAGCGTGCCGAGGCCGCTGCACGGCGCATCGACCAGCACCCGGTCGATCTTGCCGGCCAGGCGCTTTACCTTGCCGTCATTCTCGTGCGCGATCAGTACCGGATGGATGTTGGACAAACCGCTGCGCGCCATGCGCGGCTTGAGTTTCGCCAGGCGTTTCTCGGAAACATCGAAGGCATACAGGCGACCGGTGTTGCGCATGGTCGCGCCCAGGGCCAGCGTCTTGCCGCCGGCGCCGGCGCAGAAATCGACTACCATCTCGCCGCGCTTGGCGCCGACGATCTGCGCCAGCAGCTGGCTGCCTTCATCCTGCACCTCGATCGCGCCGCTCTTGAACAGCGGCAGGTTTTGCAAAGTCGGTTTCTTGATGACGCGCAAGCCAAGCGGCGCATAAGGGGTCGGCTCGCACAAGATCGGCGCTTCAGCCAAAGCGGCGATGACGTCTTCCCGATTAGCCTTGAGCGAATTCACACGCAGGTCGAGCGGCGCCGGCTGGTTCATCGCATGCGCCAGCTGCAAGGTAGCGGCTTCGCCGTCGCGCGCCACCAGTTTGTCGAACAGCCATTGCGGCAAGTTGGAACGCATCAGCGGCGGCATCAGGTTACGATCGATCTCGGCGACCCGTGTCAGCCATTCGGTTTCTTCTTCAGACAAACCGCCCAGCGACTCGATGCTGACCGCATCGGCCAGGCCCAGCAGGGTCATGCGGCGCATGGTCGGGCCGTTGCCGGATTCGGCGAAGCTGGTGTAGATCGCCTTGTTGCGCAGCAGGCCGTAGACCGCTTCGGCGATCACGCCGCGCTCGCGCGAACCGAGCTTCGGATGATCGCGGAAATAGCGCGACAAGGTGCCGTCGGCAGGGCCGGTAAAACGTAAAATTTCGCGCAGAACTTCTTCGGTGTGACCGATGATCGCGGGAGGCAATCTCATAATGAATCTTTCATAAAAATCTTTTTAATCTGTTGGTCGCGCTCGGGCTTGCCAAACGCCGGTATTAGCGTTCGTGCGGAGCCGCACTGTTATGCACCCGTCCATCTTCGATGCTCAGCCGATTTTCGACAAACCAGCGCACTGCGCGCGGATATAGCTGATGCTCTTCGACCAGCACGCGCTGCTCCAGCGACTGTTCGGTATCGTCTTCCAGCACCGCCACCACGACCTGCGCCACGATCGGGCCATGGTCCAGCATCGGCGTGACAAAATGCACGGTCGCGCCATGCACCTTAACGCCGGCCTGCAGCGCTTGCCTGTGGGTCGCCATTCCTGGAAAACTCGGCAGCAAAGAGGGATGGATATTCAGCATGCGGCCGGCATAATGCTCCACCAGCGGCGCAGTCAAAATACGCATGAAACCCGCCAGCACCACCAGGTCCGGGGCAAATCCGTCAATCACGAGGCGTAAGGCGGCGTCGAACTGTTCACGATCAGGATAGTCTTTATTCGCAACCACTGCCGTTGGAATGCCTTGGGCAGCGGCAAATTTCAAACCCTCGGCATCTGCCCGGTTGCTGATGATAGCGGCGATTCTGGCAGGCCATTGTTCGGTTTGAGCGGCGCGGACGATGGCTTGCATGTTGCTGCCACGCCCGGAAATCAGGATAACAATGCTTCTCATGGCGCGCATTGTACCCGTTGCAATGCTGTTTTTGATTAAAAACAGCGGTAAATTTTGATTAAAACTGTGTTACTGGAATGAATAAAAAACGCGAAAAGCTACTTTTTTGTCGGCCCAGAAATCGGCGCTGTCGCGGAATACGTCGAGCAGGGTTTCCCGTGCTTCCTTGTCGAACTTGGGGGTATTCGGCAGTTGTTCGATCACCACAATGAAACCCGGCTGCGGGCCGGCTTTGTGGGCCAGGTCGGTCAGGCAATCGGCCAGCGCGTCGAAATTCTTGCCGAAATGCTTGGGAAAATGGAAGGCGTGGGCGATATTTGCCAGCACTTGCTGTTTAGTCGTTGCTTCCGCGCAATAGGCATACAGGAAATGCTGCCCGAGGCGGCTGGCCTCCGCCTGCAGGTCGGTCACACGGAAGGCGCGGATGGACTGCACTACATTTGGCGGTACGGTTTTAAACAAACTCATTTTTCCCTCAGCTAGAGCAATGATGATGGATTGCTGTTGTTTTTGTATCTCAGTCACTCTTGGATGCGTCTGAAAGTTTGATAATGATTATCAGTGTAGTAATACTCGCCTGAGGTCTGTGGATTGCCGCCGGCGATGATCCGGCGTGCGCCGCGGTTGCGGGAACGCGGCGTTTTCACCGTGAATTCGTGGTAATACCCGCGCCGCTGCCTGGGCAGCATCCCTTCATAATTGCCGAATACCACGCCATCCTTGGCGTACGGGAACGGTCCGCCCTGCTTAATCAATATCAATGTCGCTTGCGCTTCCTGCGGCAACTGGCCTACCGAAACCACATCCTGCGGCAGGGATTCCCTTGCAAATACTTGAAAAGACAGCAGCAAGCCAAGCAACAGCAAGATTCCGTTACGCAATATAGCCACGGCGAAATCGGAACTTAGACCAGGGAAATGGCGCCGGGTTGCGTGGCTTTTCATAAATTTAATATTTTATGGTTCTGATACCGTAGGGTAACGTGTTGATGAAAACGAATCAACCCGTATCCTTGTCACGGCTGCAAGTGTTGCAATATTTGACAATATTTACCGATCACAAGTTCTCCGCCGCTTGCCTGGCGGCCGGGCTCGGGCCAAAAAAATCGGCCACTTCGTCGCGCCGCGCCAGCGTATCTTTCTGGCCCATGCGTATCAGTTCACGTGTATATCCCGATTCGAACAACAGATAAGAGGCGAGACCGCCGCCGTGCGCGTCCTTGGCGCCAAGGCCGCCGAGCAAGGTGCGGATCGGCAACGGCAAGCTGCCGAAATGCTTGGTAGCAATATCATCGATCTGCTCCGACGGTGAAATGATCAGCATTTCCACAGGTTTCAGCGGCGTGCGCTGGCGTTGCTCGTCCGTCAGGAAGGAAAGCGTGTGATTGATGCGCTCCAGCCGCTCGATATCCACCGCCAGTCCATCCAGGAAAATGCTGGACAAGGCATGGCTGGCGATCTCCGCCAGGCTGGGGTAACGGGCAAACACGGGCGCATCGGCCGGCGCTTCCTTGCGGCGCCCTGCGCCCACCACCAGCACCTTGCTGGCACCCAGGTGGATCGCCGGAGAAATCGGCGCCAGCTGGCGCATCGAACCGTCGCCGAAATATTCGCGGCGGCCGTCGCAATAAATCGGGATCGCCGGAAAAATGAAAGGAATCGCCGACGACGCCAGCAAATGGCCGACATTGATCTGGTCCCTGACCGCCCGCCGCTGGCTGCGGGTCCAGCCCTGGATTTCGACGGCGCTCTGGTAAAAGGTAATGTGCTGGCCGCCGCTGTATGAGGATGCGGTGATCGCCAGCGCCTCCAGGTGGCCGTTGACCAGCGCCGCATCGAGCCGCTCCAGATCCAGCAGCCGGTGCAGCAAGGTAATCAGCGGCGTATTGTCGAGCAGTGAATTGGGCGGATGCGCATGCCATTTGCGCAGCAGCCAGCCGAACGACAGCAGGGACAGCCAGCGTGCGCCCGAACGCAGCACGCCAAGCGAATCGGCGCGGTATACCTGTTCAACCGTGAAGTGTTCCCAGACATCCATCAGCTTTTGCACGCCCAGGCCGAAGTTCTCGACCCGGCAAGCCAGCGCCGTGGCGTTGATGGCGCCGGCGGACGTGCCGCAAATGATATCGAAGGGATTCTGTTCCGGCGCCCAGCCCTGCTCGCGCAAGATGGACGCCACCGCATCCATCACGCCAACCTGGTAAGCCGCGCGGGCGCCGCCGCCGGTCAGGATAAGGCCCGTTTTTTGTTTTGTCTCCATGGATATGAAGAGTAACAGGGAGAAGAAATTTGTAGAAGATAAAAGGGAGCGGCAAGCCGTGCCCGCCGCTCCCCTGGCCTCGCCAAATGGTTTAACGGACGCTGACTTCGACCCGCCGCGCCTGCGCGTTATCGCCGCTGCCGGTAGTCACTTGCGGTTTTTCCAGCACGATGGCGTCTTCAGCCACGCCCGCGATCAGCAGGATCGCTTTCACGCTCTTGGCGCGCTCCTTGGAAATTTCCTCGTTCCTGGCTGGGTCGCCGGTGGTGTCGTGAAAGCCGCTGACCACGACTTTGGAGCCGGCCTTGGCTTTCGCCGCATCCACCACGGCTGCCAGTTTTTCAGCGGTATCTGCCGGGGCTTCCGCCTTGCCGGATTCAAAGTAGATAACAGTCGCCGGCGAAGAAGCCGGGACCGCTGCTGTAGCTGTAGCCGCGGCAGCGCCGTTGTCGACGATGACCGCCGTCGCCGGGGCGGTTACCGGCACAGGCACCAGCACCACCGGCGCGCCTGCCGCCGCCTGCTGCATGCCCGAAGCCGGCAGCAGCGGCACCAGCAGCAAGGCCACGATATTGATGATCTTGATCAGGGGATTGACCGCCGGGCCCGCCGTATCTTTGTAAGGATCGCCGACCGTATCGCCGGTCACCGCCGCCTTGTGCGCTTCCGAGCCCTTGCCGCCGTGGTTGCCATCCTCGATGTATTTTTTGGCATTGTCCCAGGCGCCGCCGCCGGTGGTCATCGAAATCGCCACGAACAGGCCGGTGACGATGGTCCCCATCAGCAAGCCGCCCAAGGCTGCCGGTCCCAGTATCAGGCCGACCAGGATCGGCACCACCACCGGCAGCAGCGACGGGATGATCATTTCCTTGATGGCCGATGATGTCAGCATGTCGACCGCCTTGTCGTACTCCGGCTTGCCGCTGCCGTCCATGATGCCCTTGATGTCGCGGAACTGGCGCCGCACTTCGATCACTACCGCGCCCGCTGCGCGCCCCACCGCTTCCATCGCCATCGCCCCGAACAGGTAGGGAATCAGGCCGCCGATGAACAGGCCGACAATCACCAGCGGATTCGACAAGTCGAACACCGTGCTTTTCCCCACCGAGTCGAGCGCATGGGTGTAATCGGCGAACAGCACCAGCGCCGCCAGGCCGGCCGAGCCGATGGCGTAACCCTTGGTGACCGCCTTGGTGGTGTTGCCGACGGCATCCAGCGGATCGGTAATCGCCCGCACCGAATCAGGCAAGCCGGACATCTCGGCGATGCCGCCAGCGTTGTCGGTAATCGGGCCATAGGCGTCCAGCGCGACTATGATGCCGGCCATCGACAACATGGCGGTAGCGGCAATCGCAATGCCGTACAGGCCGCCCAGCCAGTATGAAGCCAGGATGGCGACGCACACCGCCAGCACCGGATACGCAGTCGATTTCATCGAGACTCCAAGACCGGCGATGATGTTGGTGCCGTGGCCGGTAGTGGAAGCTTGCGCGATGTGCCGCACCGGCTTGAAATCGGTGCCGGTGTAATACTCGGTGATGTACACCATCAGGCCGGTCAGCACGATGCCGATCAGGGCCGAGCCCATCATCGGCACCCGCATCGGCTCCGGCAGGATCAGCCAGGTCACCACGACAAAACCGATCAGGCTCAGGATCGCCGCCCACCACAGGCCGGTATACAAGGCCGACATGATTTTCTTGCCAGGCTTGGCCTTGACCATGGAACAGCCGACGATGGAAGCCAGGATAGACACCCCGCCCAGAGCCAGCGGATACAGCACGGCTTGCAGTTCGGCGCCGTGGATCAGCAAGGAACCCAGCAGCATGGTGGCGATCAGCGTCACCACGTAGGTTTCGAACAGGTCGGCCGCCATGCCGGCGCAGTCGCCGACATTGTCGCCGACGTTATCGGCGATCACCGCGGGATTGCGCGGATCGTCCTCCGGGATGCCGGCTTCCACCTTGCCTACCAGGTCGGCGCCGACATCGGCCCCTTTGGTAAAGATGCCGCCGCCGAGACGCGCGAAAATCGAAATCAGGGAAGCGCCGAACGCCAGTCCGATCAAAGGTCGGATGATGTCGTGCAGGGAAAGTCCGGAAGGTCCGGCGAACGCCAGCAGCCACAAGAAGAACAAGGTCACGCCCAGCAGCCCCAGCCCGACCACTAGCATGCCGGTGATGGCGCCGCCGCGGAAAGCGACATCCAGCGCCGGCCCCATGCCCTTGGTGGCGGCTTGCGCGGTGCGCACATTGGCGCGCACTGAAACATTCATACCGATGAAGCCGCAGGCTCCCGACAGCACCGCGCCGATCAGGAATCCGGTCGCGGTCACCAGGCCCAGTCCAGGCAGTATCGCGATAATGATGAACAACACCACGCCGACGATAGCGATGGTGCGGTACTGGCGCGCCAGGTAGGCCGCAGCTCCCTGCTGGATCGCCGCGGCAATTTCCTGCATGCGCGCATTTCCGGGATCCTGCTTCAGGATCCAGCTGCGCGAGACCAGCCCATAGACAACGGCAATGATGCCGCAAGCGACGGCAAACCATAGACTTGATGCCATGTTGACTCCTCCAATTTTTTTGTACGGCTTCACGACAAAGTAAAACAACTACACCATTTCATCTGCAACCATGTATCCCAAATGGGTGGACTGCAGATCAATACTGCGTAATGCATTTCTTTTCGCTGCCCTGTTGTTCTTGGAGAGGTAAGCGGGCTGGTTTGCTGCTGTGCTGTTGATCGGTCCTGACGAATGATCCCTGGTGAATTCTAAATTATTTTGTTGATCAAAAGAAAAAGCGGACCGAAGTCCGCTTTTGTTTATGCTTCCAACGCCGCAAACGCGCTGTCGCGTATTTGTTCAACCGGACCGACGCCGGCGATCTTGCGGTATTTCGGAGCGCCCGGCAGCCCCGCCTTGGCCCAGTCGCCGTAATAATTGACCAGCACCTCGGTCTGTTCGTGATACACCGACAGGCGCTTCTTGACGGTTTCTTCCTTGTCGTCGTCGCGCTGGATCAGGTCTTCGCCGGTGACGTCGTCCTTACCTTCCACCTTGGGCGGATTGAATTTGGCATGGTAGGTGCGGCCAGACGACAAATGCACGCGGCGGCCGCTCATGCGTTCGATGATGGCGCTGTCGGGAACGTCGATTTCCAGCACATAGTCGATCGTCACGCCGGCATCCTTCATGGCGTCAGCCTGCGGAATGGTGCGCGGGAAACCGTCGAACAGGTAGCCATTGGCGCAATCCGGCTGCTTCAGCCGGTCCTTGACCAGGCCGATGATGATGTCGTCGGAGACCAGGCCGCCTGCGTCCATCACCTTCTTCGCTTCGACGCCGAGCGGAGTGCCGGCCTTGACTGCTGCGCGCAACATGTCGCCCGTGGAAATCTGCGGAATGTTGAATTTCTCTTTAATGAAAGTCGCTTGCGTGCCTTTACCGGCACCAGGCGCTCCTAAAAGGATGAGGCGCATGTTAAAGTCCTAAGGTGAGTTTGTGAATTGATTGTGGCGACGGCGCGGCCAATGGTTGCTGGGTTTGCTGCGACGTCTCCGATATGCTTTTATTTGTACCACGCTATCTTTGCATGAAACTTACCATACAATTTTACCAAACAGCCAGCTCGCGGCACTATTTCTGTTGGTTCAACGATAATTTCCTGCCCGCTGCGTGATGCCTTTGCGCTCTTTTTGCACACTATCAAGCGCTGAAAAAACGTCTTACCCGCTCCAGGTCTTCCGGCGTGTCCACGCCCACCGCAGGCGCCGCCGGCGCAATATGCACCGCAATCGGATAGCCGTGCCACAGCACCCGCAACTGCTCCAGCGCCTCGATCTGTTCCAGCGGCGACACCGCCAGGGTCGGATAGGTTTGCAAAAAACCATTGCTGTATGCGTACAAGCCGATATGGCGCAGCGGCAGGTAGCCTGCCGGCAAATCCTGGCGCGACTGTGCAAAGCCGTCGCGGTGCCAGGGAATCGTCGCCCGTGAAAAATACAGCGCGCGCCCGGCCTGGTTCAATACCACCTTGACTACATTCGGATTGAAGGCATCCGCCACCGAGTCGATCGCGTGCGCCGCGGTCGCCATCGGCACCTCGCCGGTGATCTGCGCCGCAGTGGCGGCGATCAGCTCCAGCTCGATCATCGGTTCGTCGCCCTGCACGTTCACCACCACGGCGTCAGCCGCCAGTCCCAGCGCCGCTGCCACTTCGGCAATGCGGTCGGTGCCTGACGGATGGTCGGCGCGCGTCAGGCGCGCGGCGATGCCATGCTGGGCGCAGACCGCCAGGATTTCGGCATGGTCGGTCGCCACGATGACCTGCGCCGCGCCGGACAGCGCGGCGCGCTCGGCGGTGCGCACGATCATCGGCTTGCCGCCGATGTCGGCCAGCGGCTTGTTAGGCAGCCTGGTCGACGCCAGCCGCGCCGGAATGATGACGGTGAAAGGCTTGCTCGAACTCACGATAAACGCCGCCTATGCCGCAGGAGCTGCAGCCGGCGCAGCCGGGCTGTTCAGGTCGCGCGCCTGGTCGGCCCACATGATGGGGATGCCGTCGCGCACCGGAAAAGCCAGCTTGTCGGCGTTGCAAATCAGTTCCTGGGCTTTTTTATCGTAATGCAGCGGACCTTTGCAGATCGGGCAAACCAGGATGTCAAGCAGTCGAATGTCCACGGAGTTTCTCCAGAATTTGGTGCGACAGCGCAGCATCGATCTGCGCCGTCACGGGAACGACCCAGATGCGCGGATCGTTCCTGATGGTTTCTATTTGCCGACATTTTACTGCATCCTTTTCAGTTATCAGGATGATCTCGGCCTGGAGCGCGGCAAACGGGTTGCCGGAAAAGTCATGATGGTCGGGCAAGGCGAGCGCCTCGAACTTCAGTCCGGCCGCGCTCAGCAGCGAAAAAAACCGCTGCGGATTGCCGATGCCGGCGGCGGCGGCAAGCCGCAAGGCCGGATCCTGCAGGCTGGCCAGCGGCCTGGTCCGGCCCGGATCGCCAAGCTGCTCGGCCTGCTCGCCCACCAGTTGCATGCGGATGGCGGAAGCCGGCATGGAGGCCGGGATGGTTGCCGCATTCACCACGGTAAAGTCGCGGCGGCGGCTTGCCGGTTCGCGCAGCGGCCCGGCCGGCAGCAGCCAGCCGTTGCCGGCGCCGCGCGCATCGAACAGCACGATTTCGATGTCGCGCTGCAAGCGATAGTGCTGCAGACCGTCGTCCGACAGGATCAGGTTGACTTCAGGATGCGCCTGCAACAGCGCTTCGGCGGCCGCTACCCGGTTGCGGCCCACCACCACCGGGCATTGCGCGCGCGCGGCTATCAGCAAAGGCTCGTCGCCCACTTCGGCAGCCAGCGACGCCGAGGTCACGTGCCGTACTGCGGCCTGGCCGTCGCCGGACCGCGCGGCGTAACCGCGCGAAATCACACCCGGCACATAACCGGCCTGGCGCAGCGCTTGCACCAGCCAGATCGTCAACGGCGTCTTGCCGGTGCCGCCGACAAAGACGTTGCCGACCACGATCACCGGCACCGGCAAACGCGTGCTGGCTTGCCAGCCGGCGGCATACAAACGGCGGCGCAGCGCCGCCGCCAGTCCGAACAACAGCGACAGCGGCCACAGCAGGCATGCCAGCAAACCGCGCCGCTGCCAGGCGGCGCTCAGGACCGATTCCAGCGAAGGCTTATTTGTGCCCACTAGTCTGGGCGGCAAACGTGATCTTGTCGAAACCGGCCAGGCGCGCCGCTTCCAGCACATTGATCACGGTCTGGTGGGTCGCCATGGCGTCGGCGTTGATGATCACCACCGGGTCGCCCTTGGACTTGCCGTCGGCCTGCACCGCGTTCTTCAGGTCGAGCGCCAGCGATGCCGCATCCTTCGACGAGACCTGGACATTGTTGACTGCGTACTGTCCTTGCTGATTGACGGCAACGTTGATTTCCTGCGGCTGCACCATTGCCTTGTCGGCGTCGGCCGTCGGCAAGGTAATCTGCAGCGCGGTGAATTTGCTGTAGCTGGTGGTGACCATCAGGAAAATGACGATCACCAGCAAGACATCGATAAACGGAATCAGGTTGATTTCAGGGTCGTCGCGGCCCTTGCCTTTGCGGAAGTTCATTTGCGTGCGCCATGAACGGTATCGACAAATTTCACAGCCTGCTGCTCCATGTCAACGATGAAGCTGTCCACCAGCGCGCGGAAATGGCGGTAGAAAATCAGCGCCGGCATGGCGATCGCCAGGCCGAAACCGGTGTTGTACAGGGCCACCGAAATGCCGTGGCCTAGCTGCGCCGGATCAGCGCCGGCGCCATTGGTCGCGCCAAAAATCTCGATCATGCCGACCACGGTGCCGAACAGGCCCATCAGCGGCGCCAGCGAGGCAATCGTGCCGAGCGTGGTGAGGAATCGTTCCAGTTCATGCGCGGTGGCCTGGCCGGCTTCCTCGATCGATTCTTTCATCAGGTCGCGCGGCGCATCGACGTTGCGCAGGCCGGCAGCCAGCACCCGGCCCAGCGGCGAGTTGGTTTCCAGGTTGGTCAGTACTTCGGTATTGATCTTGCCGTTGTGATAAACCCGTATCACTTCCTGCAGCAGCTGCGGCGGCAGGATGCGCGGCCGGCGCAGGTAAACCAGACGTTCGATAATCAATGCGGTGGCAATGATGGAGGCAATCAGCAACAGCCAGATCGGCCAGCCCGCAGCTTGAATAATGGCAAACAAAAGAAACTCCTTGGTGAAATCGCATTCAATATCGGCAAATGCGGATGAGGGGGTTCATCAGCATGGATGCAGAATGTAACTTGTTGAAGGCTTGTGAGCAAGGGCGAGTAGCGTTGCGGAGCGGAAATTTTTTCACTTAATTTCACAGTGGCCGGGCAACGCTCCGAGTTCCACACATATTATGTGAACAAGACTGTGGACAAGTCCAAAACCGTACATCGAAGTCCATGATTTCAAAGGACTTTTTTGTGCTGCATCAAAAACGTGCAGATTTCACCCGCCCACTCTGGCAAAACGGCCAGCCTCCGCCAGAAAATGTTGCACGGCCGGCAGCGTGTCCGCCTGCCGGCACACCAGCGTTAACGGCGCGCTGAATCCACCGCCGCTTTCCAGCACACGGCAATACGCCACCTGGTCGGTATGGAAACCGTTCATGGATGCCGGCACGACGGAAATGCCGACGCCGGCGGCTACCAGGCAGATATTGGTCAGCATGCGGTCGACTTCGACGGCGATGCTGGGCGAGAATCCGGCGCGTACGCAGGCATCGATGAAACCGGAATACATGCCTGTAGCGCCCGGATTGCGGACCAGGATGAACTGCTCGTCGCGCAACGACTTCAGGGAAATCACCGGCATGCCTTTTTTCGGCCGCTTTTGCAAAAGCGCATGTCCGACAGGCAACACCAGCAGCATTTCCTCGTCAAGCAGGCGGTGGAACGCCAGTCCGGGAGGACGGCTGACCGGCATGCGCAGGAACCCGAGATCGAGTTTTCCCGAAGCGACCGCGCTCGTCAGTTCGGCCGCATTGCCTTCGCTGAATTTGACGGCGACGCCAGGTTTTGCCGCGCGGTGCGCCCGCAGGATTTCTGGAATCAGGGGATGCGCTGCAGCCGAACTGGTGAACCCTACCGAAATGATGCCTTCGATGCCGCTTGCCGCACGCGCCGCGCGCTGCGTGCCTTGGGCGACATTTGCCAGGATCGACTTCGCCTCGTGCAAAAACACCTCGCCGCCGATGCTCAGGTCGACGCCTTTCGGATGCCGGTGAAACAGTGCAAATCCCAGTTCGTTCTCCAGCATGCGGATCTGCTGGCTGAGCGGAGGTTGCTGCATGTTCAGCCGTTTCGCCGCACGCGTGAAATTCCTCTCCTCGGCAACAACCACAAAATAACGCAAGTGCCTCAATTCCATGCTGCCCTCAATGTAGTACACCGATACATATAAAGTATGGAGATGCCGTTTTTATTATATTTTACATTGGCCTACCGCCCTCTTATTATCAGTGGCGTAACCACATCGGCAATTTCAACGGGACTTTTGACATGGACAACATCAAACGGCGGACCCTGTTAGGAATGGGCGCCATGGGAGCAACGGCGCTGGTCGCTCCACGCCATCTTTACGCGGCATCCTCATCCGCGGAACAGCAGGAGATTCCGCTCTGGTCCAAGCCGCCCGGAGGAAACGGTCCCGAAGGACCGGAACAGACCAATGCCAAAGGATCGGTCACCAACGTCTCGCGCCCGCGCCTGGTGGTCTATCGTCCCGAGCGGCCTGACGGCAGCGCGGTGCTGGTGATTGCAGGCGGCGGTTATGGGCATATCGAGCGAGGCAGCGAAAGCATCCCGGCGGCCCAATGGCTGCAATCGATTGGCGTCACCGTATTCGAACTGGTCTATCGCTTGCCAGGCGAAGGCTGGTCGAACATCGCACCGTTCCAGGACGGCCAGCGGGCCATGCGGCTGATCAAGGCGCTGGCGCCAATGTACGGACTGGCGGCCAATCGCATCGGTATCCTCGGTTTTTCCGCCGGCGGACATCTGGCGGGAACCACAGCGGCAGAACCGGATGCCCGGCGTTACGCAGCCATCGACGCCGCGGATCAATTTTCCGCCCGCCCCGATTTCGCCGGCTTGATCTATCCCGTGCTTACTTTCATGCCGCCCTACGACAACACGCGCTCGCGCCGTGAAATCGTCGGCAAGCATCCGGACCTTGCCGCCAGCGAAGAATTTTCGGTGGAACGGCATGTCGGCAGCGGCATGCCGCCAACCTTCCTGGCGCAAGCCGCGGACGATCCGATTGCGCCGATCCAGAACAGCCTGCTGATGTTCAACGCGCTCAAGGCCGCGCAGATCCCGGCGGAGATGCATGTATTCCAGGATGGCGGACATGGCTGGGGATTGGGAAAACCGGGCAGCCAGCCGCATGCCTGGCCGCGCCTGTTCGAATCCTGGACGGCGCACAACGGCTGGATAAAAGCGGCCTGAAACAACGCCCGGCGCTTGCCGTCCGAAGTTCCACACATATTATGTGAACAAGATTGTGGACAAGTACTTAACTCGAAACTTAAGCCGATGATTTGAAAGGATTTTTTCGTGCTGCATGAAAAACGTGCAGGATCTTCGGACGCCACCTCGGCAAAGTTCTCCACAGATTTTGGGGATAACTTTGTGCACAAGCCCACTGGATTCACGCGAAGTCCTTGATTGGAAACGCCTTTTCACTACTGTTGGGGATAGGTGCAAATGCGCCTTGAACAGCCGTTTACAGATGGTGGCGACGATTTTCATGCATCTTTCCTGGCGTTTTTGCCGCAGCCGCGGCGATGGATATCCACAAGCCCCGGCTGATCCGCAGTTACCCACAGAATTTGTGGATAAGCTTGTGCGCAAGCACACTGTAATCTGGACAAGCCCTTGATTTGTTTCGCTTTTCCATTGATGTTCAGCGACCGTGCTTTACAATGGCAACGCTCCAGCCAATCAAGAACCCCGGAAAGCCCGTATGAATTTCTCCAGCGACACCGACAACCGTTCCAGCGGACCGCCAGTACTGACGGTTTCCGCCTTGAATCAAGCCGTGGCGCGTTTGCTGGAACGCAGCTTCCCGCTGGCCTGGGTTGCCGGCGAAATATCGAATTTCAAAAGCTACGCCTCCGGCCACTGGTACTTCACGCTGAAAGACGATGCGGCGCAAGTGCGCGGCGTGATGTTCAAGGGCCGCGCCCAACATGCCGGCTTCACTCCGCGCGACGGCGACAAGGTGGAAGTGCGGGCGCTGGTGACGCTGTACGCGGCGCGCGGCGATTACCAGCTCAACGTCGAAGCGATCCGGCGCGCCGGCGTCGGCAACCTGTACGAAGCATTCTTGCGCCTGAAAGAAAAACTGAATGCGGAAGGCTTGTTCGATCCGGCCCGCAAACGGCCGCTGCCGCAATTCGCCCGCACCATCGGCATCGTCACCAGCCTGCAGGCTGCAGCGCTGCGCGACATCCTGAGCGCGCTCGCGCGCCGTGCGCCGCATGTGCGCGTGATCCTTTATCCGACGCCGGTGCAAGGCGACGGCGCAGCGGAGAAAATCGCGCGCGCCATCAATACCGCCGCCGCACGCGCCGAGTGCGAACTGCTGCTGGTGTGCCGCGGCGGCGGCAGCATCGAAGACTTGTGGTCGTTCAATGATGAAGCGGTGGCGCGCGCCATCGTCGCCGCGCCCATGCCGGTGATTTCCGGCGTCGGCCACGAAACCGATTTCACCATCGCCGATTTTGCCGCCGACCTGCGCGCCGCCACCCCGACTGCCGCCGCCGAACTGGCGACGGTGGCGCGCGCCGACTGGCTGGCGACATTGGAAACCCATGCCGACGACCTGACGCGCGCCTTGCGCCGGCGGCTGGCCGAAACCAGCCAGACCCTGGACTGGCTGAGCCGGCGCCTGAGCAGTCCGGCCACCACCATCGCCCACGAACGCGTCAAGCTGCAAAGCCTGCAAGCCAGGCTGCTGCACGCCACCCGCATCCCGCTGACGCAATCGCGCCATGCATTATTGAATCTGCGTACCCGCTTGGCCGCGCAAATACCCAGCACGGTTGCATCCCGCACTGCGCTGCTGGAGCAGAGCCGTCGCCTCAACGGCGCGATGGCTGCGCAAAACCGCGATCGCCGCCAGGCATTGGCAGCACTCAACGCCCAGCTGGAACTGCTGAATCCGCAGCGCACTCTGGAGCGCGGCTACGCGATCGTCTCCGACGCCAAAGGCCAGGTAATCCGGACGCCGCGGGCGCTGCAGCCGCGCCACGTGATTACCGTGCAGCTGGCTGAAGGCAGCGCCCAGGTCGGCATAGACAGCGTGCAGGCGACGCTTGATTGAGGGCATGTTTCTTGGCGACGCAAGTCACATGGCGGATTGAATAAAAGCGCGAGCATGCTGCATGGAATAGCTAAGCGCTTTACAATAGCCCTCTCCGGGAAACTGTTCACGAGATAGATGTATAGGCAACAGCTTCCTTGTAATCCCAATAAAACTATAGAAAGGACGCACCATGGCACACACACTCCCGCCTCTCCCGTACGATCTGGACGCACTGGCTCCGCACATCTCCAAGGAAACCCTGGAATTCCACTATGGTAAGCATCACCAGACCTATGTGACCAACCTGAACAACCTGGTTCCAGGCACAGAATTCGAAAACGCGACTCTGGAAGAGATCGTCAAGAAATCCTCCGGCGGCATTTTCAACAATGCAGCGCAAATCTGGAATCACACTTTTTACTGGGACAGCCTGTCGCCAAAAGGTGGCGGCGCACCAACCGGCGCACTGGCAGATGCGATCAACGCCAAATGGGGTTCGTTCGACAAGTTCAAGGAAGAACTGACCAAGACTGCAGTCGGCACTTTCGGCTCCGGCTGGGCATGGCTGGTGAAGAACGCTGACGGTTCGCTCGGCCTGGTGTCGACTTCCAATGCAGCCACTCCGCTGACTACCGACGCCAAGCCTTTGATCACCGTCGACGTCTGGGAACACGCTTATTACATCGACTACCGCAACGCCCGTCCAAAATACCTGGAAGCATTCTGGGCATTGGCGAATTGGGAATTTGCTTCGAAGAATTTCGCATAAGACAAATTTGTCATGGCCGGTAAGGAATAAAATCTTATCGGCGCCGCAAATGAAAATAGCGCCGGCTTTATTGCCTGCGCTATTTTTTTATGGGCAAGCCAGATTTGCCTAAACCGGTTCAGGCTTGGCGATGGCCCGCCACAGCATCCTGAACAGCGCATTGGCCTGTAATGCCAGCGGCTCTTTTGCGCCGCGCATGGTGTGCATGTGCACCAGCCTTTCCAGGATGCCGATGAAATAATCGAGCAGGATCTTTTCATCCACTTCGTCGATCAGCACGCCTTGCGCCCTGCCGTCGGCCAGGGTTTTCATCAGCACTTCCATCATTTCCGGCTGGCGGAAAGTACGGTCGCGCCCCCATGCGCTGATCTGCAGCGAACTCATGATCAGCTGGCTGACCTTGGGATTGCGGTCGAAAAAATCCAGCACTACCCAGAACACCTTGCGCAGCTTGTCCTGGCAACTCTCGATGCCTTGCAGGTGATCGAGCATGCGCGACGCCAGGGTGCTCAGCCAGGTCTCGAGGCAGGCAAACAGCAGCGCTTCCTTGCTGCCGTAGTATTTATAGATAGTCTGCAAGGAGACACTGGCGGCGCTAGCGATTTCTCCATAGGCGACGCTGTGGAATTCGCGTTCTGAAAACAAATCCAGCACAGCGTTTTCTATCCTTTGCCTGATCAATGGCTTGAGCAGAGCGCGGTCCAATACGATTTTCTGTTTTTCAGAGGCCATGGGCTGAGTGATGGTTTTGCCATACGTGTAATTAATATTACTATCGCGCTCCAGACAGTTCCTGTCCTGGTTTAGAGTAGATTACCAATTGACGCTGGCCATTGCTTTAACTACAGTGGCTGTTCAGCATGGATCGGACATCAAGCGAGACATCGATCGAAGTGTAATTATAATTACGCAAACATACAAGCGCATACAAGCAAATACCAGCCGGAGACGCTATGACTGAAGCCTATATTTTCGATTCCGTACGGACCCCGCGCGGCAAGGGCAAGAAAGACGGCAGCCTGCACCAGGTCTCGCCGGTCAACCTGCTGGCCCAGCTGCTGCAGGCGCTGCAGCAACGCAACCGCCTCGATACCTCGCAAGTCGACGATGTAGTGCTCGGCTGCGTGACGCCGGTCGGCGAACAAGGCGCCGACATCGCCCGCACTGCGGTGCTCTACGCCGGCTGGGACCAGTCGGTGCCGGGCGTGACGCAATCGCGGTTTTGCGCTTCGGGCCTGGAATCGGTCAACCTGGCGGCAATGAAAGTCATGTCCGGCCAGGAGCAGCTGGTGGTGGCCGGCGGCGTTGAAAGCATGTCGCGCTGGGCCATGGGTTCGGACGGCGGCGCCTGGTTCATGGATCCGCGGGTCAACCAGATCACCGGCTTTGCGCCGCAAGGCATAGGCGCCGACCTGATCGCTACGCTGGAAAATTTCTCGCGCAGCGATGTCGACAGCTTTGCCGTGCAGTCGCAGCAGAAAGCCGCGCGCGCCCGCGCCGAAGGGCGCTTCAGCAAGTCGCTGGTCGCAGTCAAGGACCTCAATGGCCTGGTGCTGCTGGATCATGACGAATACATCCGCGCCCAGACCACCATGGAAAACCTGGCAGCACTGAACCCGTCCTTCGAACAGATCGGCCAGATGGGTTTCGATGCGACCGCGCTGCGCAAATACACTACCGTCGAAAAAATCAGCCATGTGCACCATGCCGGCAATTCCTCCGGCATCGTCGACGGCGCTGCGCTGGTGCTGGTCGGCAGCAAGGAGATGGGCCAGAGGCTGGGACTGAAGCCGCGCGCCCGGATTGTCGCCGCCGCCGTCACCGGCTCGGAGCCGACCATCATGCTGACCGGCATCGCTCCTGCCGCCCGCAAGGCGCTGACCAAGGCCAAGATGTCAGCCAAGGATATCGACCTGTTTGAAATCAATGAAGCGTTTGCCGCGGTCGTGATGCGCGCCATCCGCGACCTCGATATCGACCCGGAGCGGGTCAACGTCAATGGCGGCTCGATCGCCATGGGCCATCCGCTGGGCGCAACCGGCGCCATGATCCTCGGCACCGCGCTCGACGAACTGGAGCGCAGCGGCAAGGCAAGCGCCTTGATCTCGCTCTGCGTCGGCGGCGGCATGGGCATCGCCACCATCATCGAACGTGTCTAACGGACTGGATCCAGATCATGAGTGTAAATTTCCAAAAAGACAGCGACAATATCGTGACCTTGACCCTGGACATGCCAGGACGGTCGATGAATGTATTGAACGAAGCGCTGACGGCGCCGTTCATGGAGGCGATTGCCGCCATCGAAGCCGATCCAGCCATCACCGGCGTCATCATCACCTCGGGCAAGGCGGATTTCGTCGCCGGCGCCGATATTGAAAAACTGTTCCAGATCACCGACGCGCAAGCAGCTTTCGACCTGGTGCAGGAATTCAAAGGTTTCCTGCGCCGCCTGGAGTTGTGCGACCGGCCGGTGGTGGCTGCGCTGAACGGCACCGCCCTGGGCGGCGGCCTGGAGCTGGCGCTGGCCTGCCATCACCGCATCGCCATCAACAACCCGAAAGCCAAGTTCGGCCTGCCGGAAGTCAAGCTCGGCCTGCTGCCGGGCGGCGGCGGCACGCAGCGTTTGCCGCGCATGATCGGCATCCAGGGCGCATTGCAGCTCATGCTGGAAGGCAAGGAACTGCGCGCCGAAGAGGCGCTGCAGCAAGGCATTGTCCAGGAGCTGGTGAGCGACAGGGAACAGCTGCTGGCAAAAGCCAAGGCCTGGTGCCTGGCCAATCCCAAGGCGAAGCAGCCGTGGGACGACAAGAAATTCCGCTGGCCCGGCGGCGACTCGCGCAGTCCGGCCAACGGCCAGCTGTGGGCCATCGCGCCGTCCATGGCAAGCGCCAAGACGCATGGCAATTATCCGGCGGCGACCAATATCATGAGCTGCGTATTCGAAGGCGGCATCGTCGATTTCGATACCGGCTGCGAAATCGAATCGCGCTACTTCGTCAATTGCGCATTGTCGCCGGTGGCCAAGAACATGATCGGCACCTTGTGGTTCCAGCTGAACGCCATCAACAAGGGCAAGTCGCGCCCGGAAGGCTTTGCGCCGTCCAAAGTCGGCAAGGTAGGGATCCTCGGCGCCGGCATGATGGGCGCCGGCATCGCCTATGCCTCGGCCAAGGCCGGCATGGACGTGGTGTTGCTGGACAACAGCCTGGAAACCGCGGCGCACGGCAAGGATTATTCCAGCAAGCTGCTCGACAAGGCGATCAAGCGCAAGCAGCAAACCGCGGAGGGCAAGGAAGCCCTGCTCAAGCGCATCACGCCTACCGTGGATTTCAACGACCTGGCGAGCTGCGACCTGATTATCGAAGCGGTGTTTGAAGATCGCCAGGTGAAGGCCGAGGTGACTCGCAAGACCGAGGCGTTGATCAGTAAAGACGCCGTGTTCGCTTCGAACACCTCTACCCTGCCGATTACCGGCCTGGCGCAAGCCAGCGTGCGGCCGGAAAATTTCATCGGCCTGCATTTCTTCTCGCCGGTAGACAAGATGCCGCTGGTTGAAATCATCGTCGGCCAGCAGACCAGCCAGCAGACGCTGGCGCGCGGCTTCGACTACGTGCAGCAGATCAGGAAAACCCCGATCGTGGTCCACGATTCACGCGGCTTCTACACCTCGCGCGTATTCGGCACCTACGTGATGGAAGGCTTGAAGCTGCTGATGGAAGGCCAGCATCCGCGCGCCATCGAGATGGCTGGCTTGCAGGCCGGCATGCCGGTAGGACCGCTGGCCGTGCATGACGAAGTCAGCTTGTCCTTGTCCCTGCATATCCTGGAACAGACGCGCAAGGATTTTGCCGAGGCCGGCAAGCCCTTCGCCGGCCATCCGGCCGATGCCGGGCTGGAAAAAATGGTGGCCCAGCTGGACCGCAAGGGAAAGAAAACCGGCAAGGGATTTTATGATTATCCCGAAAACCAGAACAAGCACCTGTGGCCCGGCTTGCAGCAAGCGTTTCCGCTCGCCGCCACGCAGCTGCCGCAAAAGGACCTGATCGAGCGCATGATGTTTGTGCAAGCCAACGAGGCGGCAAAATGCTACGAGGAACAGGTAGTGCTGACCGTTGCCGACGCCAACATCGGCAGCATTTTCGGCTGGGGTTTCGCGCCGTTCCAGGGCGGCGCCCTGCAATACATCAATGCCTACGGCGTCGCCGATTTTGTCCAGCGGGCAAACCAGCTGTCAGCCCGGTTCGGCAGTTATTTCGCGCCGGCGGCAATCCTCGTGACAATGGCGGAACAGGGCAAGCGCTTCGAGTGATACAGGGATACGCTGAGGCTCTTCCTCGGCGACGACGAAGAGCTGCAGGCAACTCAGCCGATCTTGCTGGCGTCAAACAGGGAAGGAATGCGCTGGGCCAGCATCATGTCGCCCTTGAGTTTCAGCTTGCCGCTCATGAAGGCCATGGCGCCGTTCAGCTCGCCTTTAAGCATGGCCTTCAAGTCTTCATCGGCCATGGTCAGCGCCACATCGGGGGAGTCGACCACGCCTTCGTGCGCGGCGCAGGTTCCATGATCGATCAGCAGGTACATCGGCTTCGAAATATCGAACTGGATACTGCTTTTCATGTCCGCCGCCGCTACGGTGTTCAGGCAGGACGGCATGAGCTTGATGATATCGTTGACTGTCATTGCATTTCCTCTGGTTGTTTAAAAATCTGTTGCCGGCAGTAATGCAAGCGGATGCAGGCAAGCGGCCTGTCATTCCCATCCGACTGCATCCCGCACCTGCAGTTCCTTCTCCATCAACGCGGCGTAGCGTTTTTCCACTTCGCCGCGCTTGACTTTCATGGTCGGCGACCGGATTCTTTGCACGTCCATGGCCTCTCCTCGCACATCGATCTGGATAACCGTTTACCGATATTTTTGCTGAACAGCCTTGCTTCAAATCGCGCCGCTTGCGTGCAACGCGGCCAGCGCTGCCGCATCAAATCCCAGGCCCGCCAGCACATCGGCAGTATCCGCTCCCAGCGCCGGACAATCGCCAGCCGTGCCGACAGCATCGCTGAACCTGATCGGCAGGTCCGATACAGGCTTGCCGTCTTCCATGCGGACCAGGCCGCGCGCCTTGACCTGCGGGTTGTCCAATGCTTCCTGTGGTGTGTAGATGCCAGATACGCAGCAGTCGCGGCCGGCCAGCAGCTGTTCCCACTCATCGCGCGAGCGGGTCTTGAACAATGCGCTTAAAGCCGCTCTCAAGGCTGCGCCATCCGCTCCCGGCGCGAGCGGCAAGGCCGCGAGGTCGGGCCGATCCACCGCCTTGCAGAAATTGAGGAAGAATTTAGGCTCCAGCGCCGCCAGCGCCACATGTTTGCCGTCGGCGCAAGCGTAGATGCTGTAGTTGGCCAGGCCGCCGCTCAAGATATCGCCGCCGCGCTCCGCGCTGCCGCCCAGCGTGCGGATAGTGGCCAGCGATAGCGCCTGCAGCGCCAGCGTGCCGTCCAGCATGCCGACATCGACCATGGTGCCCTGGCCCGAGGCGCGCGCGCCGATCACCGCCGCCAGTATCCCGAGGGCGCAGGTCAGCGCACCGCCGGCGAGGTCGGCGCCCTGGAAATTCGACAGCACCGGCGGGCCGCCGGCAGCGCCAGTCTGGTCCAGCAAGCCGGCATAGGCGCAGTAATTCATGTCGTGCCCGGCGCGGTCTTTGTAGGGGCCGGTCTGCCCGTAACCGGTGAGCGCGGCGTAGACCAGCCGCGGATTGATCAGCTTCAGGTCGTGGTAGCCGCAGCCCAGCTTGTCCATCACGCCGGGCCGGAACGATTCGATCAGGACATCGGCCTGCGCCGCCATGACCTTGAGCACGGTGACCGCTTGCGGCTGCCGTAAATCCAGGGTGACCGATTTCTTGCCGCGGTTGAGCAGGGTAAACAGTTCAGGCGACAGCATGCGCGCGTAATCGCCGCCTTGCGGCTCTTCCAGCTTGACCACTTCGGCTCCCAGCTGCGCCAGGTAAAAGCTGCAGAAGGGACCGGGCAGCAAACGGGTCAGGTCGAGCACCCGGATGCCGGACAGAAGCGGATTAGCCATTACGCATCATGGCTTGCCCTGGCCGAAAGGCGAACCGACGTCCTGCACGATGGATGTCAACGATTCGCCTATGCTGGCAGGATAGGTCGCGTCGTCGAAATCGACGATCTCTTGCCAATGCCGGGCCACCTGTTCGGGACCGAAAGCCTGCCCGTGGAAATGATGGCCTTGCGTGCGCTGCCAGCGCAGCTTGGCGTGGAAACCGGCGCCGACTTCGAACAGGCTGCCGTTTTCCCTGCAGCTCTCGTGGCACAGGTATGCCGCCAGCGGCGCCACGAACTCCGGCTTGAGCGCCGCCATCATCTGCGGCGGCATCACCGTTTCCGAGATGCGCGAGCCGGCCAGCGGCGCGATGGTATTGACCAGCACGTTCTTGGCGGCGCCTTCGATCGCCAGCGTATTCGCCATGCCGACCAGGCCCATCTTCGCCATGCTGTAGTTGGCCTGGCCGAAATTGCCGTAGATGCCGGCAGCGGAGGTGGTCATGACGATGCGGCCGTAACCCTTGTTGCGCATGTGCGGCCAAGCCGCATGGGTGACGCGGAACGCCCCCAGCACGTGCACCCGGTAGATCAGGTCCCAGTCGTCCTCTGTCATCTTGGCGAAACTGCTGTCGCGCAAGATGCCGGCATTGTTGATCACGATATCGACGCCGCCGAAATGATCGAGCGCGGCCTGCACGATCTGGCTGCCGTCTTCCACCGAATCGTAGTTGGCGACCGCGCTGCCGCCGGTAGCCTTGATCTCCGCCACCACCTGGTCGGCGGCAGCGCTGGACTTGCCGCCGCCATGGACATCGCCGCCCAGGTCATTTACCACCACATGGGCGCCGCGCGCACCAAGCAGCAAGGCATGCACCCGGCCCAGGCCGTTGCCGGCGCCAGTGACGATCGCCACCCGGCCGTCGTAGCGCAATGCATTTTGCATTTCATTTTCCATAGTTTCTGTCTTTATTCAAAATAGAAAAAACCGCACTCATCACTCATATTGACCGAGAAATGATCTCTTTCATGATTTCGTTGGTGCCGCCGTAAATCCGCTGGGCGCGCGCATCGATATAGGCGCGCGCAATCGGGTACTCCTGCATGAAACCGTAACCGCCATGCAGTTGCAGGCATTGGTCCAGCACCTTGCCTTGCAGGTCGGAACACCAGTACTTGGCGGCAGCGGCGGCATCCACCCGCAGCTCGCCTTCGACTTCCAGCTCGACGCAGCGGTCGACAAACACGCGCGCGATCTGCAGTTCGGTTTTCATCTCCGCCAGCTTGAAGCGCGTATTCTGGAATGACGATACGGTACGGCCGAAAGCCTGCCTGTCGCGCGTGTATTCGATGGTTGCGGCGAGCATCGCTTCCGCATTGGCCACCGAGGTAATCGCGATCAGCAGCCGTTCCCAGGCCAGCTCTTGCATCAGCATGGTGAAGCCGGCGCCGACCTGGCCGATGATGTTGCTCTTCGGGACCCGTACGTTGTCAAAGAACAGCTCGCAGGTATCCTGCGCTTTCATGCCGATCTTCTTCAATGGCTTGCCTTTGCTGAAACCGGGACGCCCGGCTTCTATCACCAGCAACGATACATTCTTCGCTCCGCGGCTCTTGTCGCCCACCTTCACCGCCACCACCACCATGTCGCTGTTATAGCCGTTGGTGATGAATATCTTGGCGCCGTTGACGATGTAGTCGTCGCCATCTTCGATGGCCGTGGTCTGGATCGCCTGCAGGTCCGAACCGGTGCCCGGTTCGGTCATCGCGATCGCCGTGATCGCGGTGCCGGCGGCCATCTTCGGCAGCCAGGCTTGCTTCAGTTCTTCGCTGCCGTAACGCAGCAGGTAAGGCGCGACGATGTCGGAATGCAGCGGCCAGCCTATGCCCGACGCGTTGCTGCTTGCCAGCTCTTCCAGCACGATGGTGCTGAACTTGCGGTCGACGCCGGAGCCGCCATAGTTTTCCGGCATGTTGGTGCACAGGAAGCCGAGCTCGCCGGCGCGCTGCCAGATATCGCGGTCGACAAACCCTTGTTCCTCCCAGCCGGCATGGCGCGGCAAGACTTCAGCCTGCAGGAAGCGCCGCAGGCTCTGGCGAAACTCTTCATGGTCGGAATTGAACAACAGGCGCGGGATCATGCGTTGCTCCGGCAAACGGCAAGCGCAATCAAGCCGGCGGTACGGCAGGCAAATACGTGAGGCATGGCGTCTCCAGATATTTTTACCGTGTAATTTAATTTACACTTTCATCGATCACAATTCAAAAACAACCCTGATTGATGGTATTTGAGAATACGCCGGTTTGCAATATGAATGCTAGAGACAGACCTCTGACTTTTTGGTAATTATTATTACACCATATGCGATTCCAGAAGCTGCGCTTATCCGGCAACTGCGAGCCGCAAACCAAGCCCGTCAACCGGGCCGCATTCCGGCTTTCATCGCGCACAAGGAAAACAAACATTGCGCGGCTGACAAACTCACCTATAGAATCCGGCTTTACAGCGAGGCTGCTGCTGTCATGCAGTCGTCATATGATTTCGCTACCATAAAAAATTTTACGGAGGCCCTGATGAAATTGAAAGCACTGGCTATTGCTTGCACACTAGCGACCATGAGCATTGCGGCGCACGCCGCCACCGAGATATCGTGGTGGCACTCGATGGCCGGCGCTCTCGGCGACCGCGTCAACGGGCTGGCCGACGAATTCAACAAGAGCCAGTCGGAATACAAGGTCACCCCGGTTTACAAGGGCGCCTACGACGAAGCCATGGCAGCGGCAACCGCCGCCTATCGCGCCGGCAACGCCCCCGACATCCTGCAGGTGTTTGAAGTCGGCACCGCCACCATGATGTATTCCAAGGGCGCCATCAAGCCGGTGTCGGAAGTCATGAAGCTGGCCGGCGAACCGTTCGATCCTTCCGCCTATGTACCGGCCATCGGCGGCTATTACGCCGCGCCTAAAGGCGGCGGCCTGCTGTCGCTGCCGTTCAACAGCTCGACCACCGTGATGTTCTACAACAAGGACATGTTCGCCAAGGCCGGACTGGATCCGAACAAGCCGCCGGTGACCTGGCAGGAACTCGCGGTCGACGCCGCCAAGCTGAAAGCCAGCGGCGCCAAATGCGCCTACACCACTACCTGGCAATCGTGGGTCGAACTGGAATCGTTCTCGACTTGGCACAACGTTGAATTCGCCTCCAGGAACAATGGTTTCGACGGCCTCGACACGCGCCTGAAATTCAACAGCCCGCTGCACGTCAAGCACATCGAAAACCTGGCCAACTGGGCCAAGCAAGGCTACTTTACCTACGCCGGCCGCAAGGATGAAGCGACTTCGAAATTCTATGCCGGCGAATGCGGCATCCTGACCGGTTCTTCGTCCAGCTATGCGGACATTGCGAAAAATTCCAAGTTCAAGTTCGGCATCGCTACCCTGCCGTATTACAACGACGTGCCCGGCGCACCGCAAAACACCATGATAGGCGGCGCTTCGCTGTGGGTCATGGGCGGCAAGAAAACCGAAGACTATAAAGGCGTCGCCAAGTTCTTCAAGTTCCTGTCGAAACCGGAAGTGCAAGCCAAATGGCACCAGGAAACCGGCTACCTGCCGACCACCACGGCGGCTTACGAAATCACCAGGAAATCCGGTTTCTATGAGCGCAATCCCGGCACCGATGTCCCGGTCAAGCAGATGATCACCAAGACCACCGACAAGTCGCGCGGCATCCGCCTCGGCAACATGCCGCAGATCCGCACCATCATCGACGAAGAACTGGAAAACGTCTGGACCGGCAAGATCACGCCGAAACAGGCGCTGGATACCGCGGTGGAACGCGGTAACCTGCTGCTGGAACGTTTTGAAAAAACCAACAAGTAAAACCAGCGGATACCTGGTTTCCCCCGCAGTGTTGACCTGCACTGCGGGAATTGCTCCTGTCATGCCCTGAAATCCCGCGTCAACGCGGATGCCCGGTAAGAAAGCCTCATCTTGGAAAAACGCGCACGCTTCAAGTCTGCCTGGCTGCCCTATGCGCTGGTCGCGCCGCAGATCATCGTTACCCTATTGTTTTTCGTCTGGCCGGCGGTGCAAGCCCTGTACCAGTCGATGCTGCTGCAGGACGCCTTCGGCGGCTATTCCGAATTCGTCTGGTTCGACAATTTCCGCACCCTGTTCGCTGACAGCAATTACCTTGCCTCGTTCAAGACCACCGCGGTCTTTTCGATCCTGGTCGCGGTGCTCGGCCTGTCGCTGTCGCTGATGCTGGCCGCGTTTGCCGACCGCGTGATAAAAGGCGCGGCCATCTACAAGACCTTCCTGATCTGGCCTTATGCGGTGTCGCCGGTGGTGGTCGGCGTGTTGTGGATGTTCATGCTGAGCCCTACGCTCGGGATCGTGTCGAACTGGCTGCATCACGTCGGCATCGACTGGAACCACGTGCTCAACGGCCGCCACGCGATGATACTGATCGTCATCGCCGCCGTCTGGAAACAGGTCAGCTACAACTTCCTGTTCTTCCTGGCCGGCCTGCAGGCCATACCGAAATCGCTGGTCGAAGCCGCCGCGATCGACGGCGCCGGCCCGGTCAAACGTTTCGCCACCATCATTTTCCCGCTGCTGTCGCCCACCACCTTCTTCCTGCTGGTGGTGAACATCGTCTACGCCTTCTTCGACACCTTCGCGATCATCGAAGCCACCACCCAGGGCGGCCCCGGCAAGGACACCGAGATCCTGGTCTACAAGGTCTTCATCGACGGCTTCAAGGGCGGCGACCTGGGCAGCGCCGCGGCGCAGTCGGTGATCCTGATGACCATCGTCATCGTGCTCACCGTGGCGCAGTTCAAGTATGTTGAAAAGAAAGTCCAGTACGCATGAAAAACCTCATGAAAGCCGCCCATGATTGAGCGCCGCCCCATCCTCGACATGGTCAGCCACCTGGTGCTGATCCTGGGTGTCATCATCATTGCCTTCCCGCTGTATGTGGCTTTTGTCGCCAGCACGCAAACCGCGCAGGAGGCCGCTGCAGCGCCCTTGTCGCTGCTGCCCGGCAGTCATCTCGTGGAAAATTACGGCGCCTTGCTGACCAAGGGCGCATCCGGCAACGTCTCGGCGCCGCCGGTGGCGCGCATGCTGCTGGTGAGCCTGGTGTCGGCGCTGGCGATTGCGATCGGCAAGATCTCGATTTCCATGCTGTCGGCATTCGCCATGGTGTACTTCCGTTTCCCCGGGCGCTCGCTGTTTTTCTGGATGATTTTCATGACGCTGATGCTGCCGGTGGAGGTGCGCATCACGCCGACCTACCAGGTGGTTTCCGATTTCCACATGCTCAACACCTATGCCGGGCTGACCATTCCGCTGATCGCATCGGCCACCGCCACTTTCCTGTTCCGGCAGTTCTTCCTGACCATCCCGGACGAACTGGCCGAAGCCGCGCGCATCGACGGCGCCGGCCCCTTGCGCTTTTTCAAGGACGTGATCTGGCCGCTGTCGCGCACCAATATCATCGCGCTGTTCGTCATCATGTTCATCTACGGCTGGAACCAGTACCTGTGGCCGCTGATGATCGCCACCAACCAAAACATGTACCCGATCGGGATAGGCATCAAGACCCTGATCGCCGGCGGCGATTCGGCGGTGGAATGGAACATGGTGATGGCTACCCTGGTGCTGGCGATGCTGCCGCCGGGCCTGGTGGTGGTAGTGATGCAAAAATGGTTTGTTAAAGGTCTGGTTGATTCCGAGAAGTGATATGGCAAAAGTACACCTAGAAAACGTCAAGAAAACCTACGGCAAGGCGCCCAAGGCGGTCGATGTCATCCACGGCATTTCGATCGATATCGCCGACGGCGAATTCATCGTCATGGTGGGCCCTTCAGGCTGCGGCAAATCGACCTTGCTGCGCATGGTGGCGGGGCTGGAAGAAGTCACCTCGGGCGACATCGTGATCGGCGACCGCGTAGTCAACCAGCTGGAACCGAAAGACCGCGACATCGCCATGGTGTTCCAGAATTATGCGCTGTACCCGCACATGAGCGTCTACGAGAACATGGCTTACGGCCTGAAGATCCGCGGCCTGGGCAAGGACGACATCGAAGTCCGGGTGCAAAAGGCGGCCAAGATCCTGGAGCTGGGCGCCCTGCTGCAGCGCACCCCGCGCCAGCTGTCCGGCGGCCAGCGCCAGCGCGTGGCGATGGGACGCGCCATCGTGCGCGAACCGGCGGTGTTCCTGTTCGATGAACCGCTGTCCAACCTGGACGCCAAGCTGCGCGTGCAGATGCGCCTGGAAATCCAGAAGCTGCACCGCACGCTGGGCACCACCAGCCTGTATGTAACGCATGACCAGGTCGAAGCCATGACCCTGGGCCAGCGCATGATCGTCATGAACGGCGGCCGCGCCGAACAGATAGGCACGCCGGCCGAGGTCTACGCCAGGCCGGCCACCACTTTTGTCGCCAGCTTCATCGGTTCGCCGCCGATGAACCTGCTGCACGGAAAACTGGCAGCGGACGGCAACAGCTTCACGCTGGCCAACGCCGATGCCGTCGCGCTGCCCTCTACCTGCGGCACCATCGCTGGCCGCGATTGCATCATGGGCCTGCGCCCGGAACAGCTGATCTTCGGCCGCCCCGGCTTGAACCTGCGCGCAGAACTGGTGGAAGCGCTGGGCGCCGACCTGCTGGTGCACGCTTCGATAGGAGACCAGCTGCTGGTGATGCGAGTGCCAGCCGCGACCGCGGTCGTGACCGGGCAACAGATCACCGCCGGTTTTGACGCCGCGGCCCTGCACTGGTTTGATCCGCAGACCACGCAGCGCATCGGGCAAGCGTAAAAAGGGCGCCGACCGGCGCCCTTTTTACTTTCCGCCGGCAGCTCAGTTTTCCGGCTGCAAGCGAATCCTCTGCACAGTGGCTTTCTCCACCGCCGCCCGCGAATACAGCAGCGGGAAATACTCGCCCTTGAGCCACTTGTCGGCCAGGTCGCGATAGTGCGGGCTATCCGGATCGCCCGACTGTCCCGGCGAATTGACCGCACGCGAGTTATCCCAGTTGCCGACATCGACCACCACCCGGAACGAAGGGCCGTTGGTCTGCAGGAAATCGCTGCTGCGATAAGTCGACTGATTGGGCGAATACGCGCCACCATGGGTCGGCATGGGACCGACATTCAATTTTGCCCGGGTAGCGTCATCCACCGCGGCCGCCAGCGGATGCTCCATCTGGTTGTGATGCAGCTTGCCCCACTGCCACTGGCTGGCGTCCTCGCCTTGCAGCTTCTGCAGTTCGGCATACGCCTCGCCCAAGCTGCTTAACAGCAGCTGGTCGCGCTTGCGTGCGGCATCCGGCCCAAAACGCGTTTGCGGCTGCTCCAGGGTATCCAGCAGCACGGCGGTGTCGGGCGCGCCCATCGCCTCCGCCGCGGCCGGACTCAGCACCGCTGCCTTGAACGCCTTGCCCAGATGGCGCGAGAGCCAGACTTCAAACAAGGCGGCCTGTGCCGAATCGGCGCGCTCGACGAAATCCCAGCCGGTGAATACATCCAGCGCCGCCTGGGTCCGGGCGTCGCTGGAAGACAGTGGTTTCAGCAATGCAGCCAGGCGCCGCGCCGGAATCGACAGGTCGTCGTTTTGCAGGCGCATGGAATCTTCCAGCGAAACCTTGTTCAGCGCCGACAGTACTTCGCTGATGCGCGTAAAGCGCGAATTGTTGGTCCATTCAAAACCGAGCTTGCGTTCACGATACGGATAGCCATCCGGCAGGTTCATCTGGTTGGCGGAGGCGAACCAGCCCTGTTTTGGATTGTAGCTGGACGGCAGCTGGTCGCCGGACCAGAAGCCGGCCCATTCATAACGGCCGTCGCCCGGCACCGGCAGCAAGCCGTCCCAGTTGGGGCGGATCGGCGCCAGGCCGCCCGGCACCCAGCCGATATTGCCCTTGGTGTCGGCATACACCTGGTTCTCGGTCGGTGCGCCCCAATGCAGCAAGGAGTGCTTGAATTCGGCAAAATTCCTGGCGCGCATATAGTCGATGCTGCCGAAATACGGCGACATGCCCGGCTCCAGCCAGCCGGACCGGACGGCAAAGGCGCGATTTTTCCCCGGTTCGGAAAAAATCACCGGGCCATGGCGGCTGAACACCAGTTCGGCAGTCACGGGCGCAGCACCCTTGACCGGGATCTGTTCCATGATGATGTTGAACGGCTCCCACTTTCCCCGGTATTCATACTGGTCGGAATGCTCAGGGTTAAGCTTGTAGACGTACAAATCTTCCTGGTCGATATTGAAGATGGTCAGGCCGAAGGCGACGCTGCCGTTATGCCCGATCGAAATGCCCGGCAGCGCCGGTTCGCCGGCGCCGATCACGTTCAAGCCCGGCGCATTGATATGGGCGATGTAACGCAAGGACGGCGCCGAATAGGCGCGATGCGGATCGTTCGCCATGATGGCGCGGCCGGTGGCCGATTTTGCCGGCGCCACCACCCAGTTGTTGCTGCCCTCGGCGACCTCTTCCGGATTCTCCGCAACGGCCATCACCGCGGCGTCGCTCTGCCCTTTCTGCAAGCTGTCCTTGTTGATCTTGACACCCTGGGTCGCCAGCTTGAACACTTTCAGCAAGTCCTTCGGCAGGCACGGATCCAGGCCGTCCGGCATCGTCGTCTCCCATTTTGGCGTGAGGCCGAAACGGATTTCATCGGATTTCAGGTCGGCTTTGCAGGCGACGTTGGCGCGCGCCACTTCGCTGTCCAGGTTGCGGGTAAGGCCGTGGCTGCGGATGCGTACCACATCTTCCGCCTGCCACCTGGCCGGCGCATAACCCAGCTGCCTGAACTCGAACGGCAATTTTTCGGGATGGGCGTTGACATGATCGACATAGGCATTGATGCCGGCCACGAAGGTATTCGCCACCTGCTGCGCATGCGGGCCGTAGGACTGCCACTCGCGCTGCATGTCGCCGCGGTAAAGGAACAGCCGCGCGGCGCGGTCTTGCTGGACGTAGGCCGGACCGAACACCTGCGCCAGCAGTCCCAGGCCGCGGCGGCGCCACAAATCGATCTGGAACAGGCGGTCGCGCGCTGCGTTGAAACCCTGGACAAAAAAAGCATCGTCCTGATTCGCGGCGTATATGTGCGGTACACCCCATTGGTCCACCAGGATTTCCGCAGGTTTTTTCAATCCTGCAATCTTGTAGGTGGTGACAGAGGCCGGCGGCGTGTCCCTGGCCTGGCTCGAGGTTGCGGCCAACAACACCAGCAGCGCCGCCGCAGCGCAGATAGATCGTTGCATGAGCATTTGTCTCTTTTGTATTTTTTTACAAACCGGCGCTTGCCGGGCAACTGCCGCCGCGGAAGAATTTATTCGGTCAGCGCAACCAGGTTATCCACCTCGATTTTTGCAAATTCGACGCTGCTGTCATAGGCGGTAGCCAGGCTGGTGTGCGCGCTTTCGGTGTTGGTGCGGCTGGAAACGCTGGTCCCCGCCTTCAATATCTGGTAGCCGTCATGCCACAGGTCATCATGGCCCTGCACCGGTTTCGGCACGATGACGTAACCGCGATATTCGACGTTTTCATTGGTGTGATCGCTCATATTGGCCTCGCTGCAAAATAAGGCTTAATCCTAGCATGAGCCCGAAATGCACACATCGCGGCAAAATCGTGTACCTTGAACCTATTGCAAAAGCATGCGTCATACCTAAGTAGTCCTATATCAGTCACAACCACATGGAGAGATTGATTATGCACAGAGGTAGCGAACAGAATACGCACTGGAAAATCGCCGACCTGGATTTTTCAAAAATCAACATCCCCAAAGTCCGGCCCGACGAAAACCTTTTTTACCTGGTCACCTGCGCGTCGTTTGTCGAAAGCGGCTCCGACCTGTACACCCAGAACCTGGTGGATTACTACGGCGACGAGCCGGAAATCTCCACCTGGCTGCGCGAGCAGTGGGAAGTCGAAGAATTGCAGCATGGCCAGGCGCTGCGCGCCTATGTCGAGCACATATGGCCTGAATTCGACTGGCCGACGGCGTACCGCAATTTTCTCGACGAATATTCAACCTATTGCAAGGTTGAACTGCTGGAGCCCAGCAAGGGCCTGGAAATGGTGGCGCGCTGCGTGGTGGAAGCCGGGACCGCCACCTTCTACGGCGCATTGTCGCGCAGCACCGATGAACCGGTGCTGAAGGACCTGGCCTCGCGCATCGCCAAGGACGAGGTGAACCACTACAAGCATTTCTTCCGCTATTTCCGCCGCTTCCGGCAGCACGAGGGGCTACGCCGCCACCGCATCTTCGGCGCCCTGCGCCGCCGCACCCTGGAAATGAAAAACGAGGACGCCGCTTGCGCCCTGCGCCATGTGCTCGGCACCAGGGCGCCGCGGCATGCCGACGACCAGGCCATGCTGCAGCAGATCCACAGCAAGATGAACACCACCATCCGCGCCCACCTGTCGCCCGACATGACGATCAAGATGATCATGCGCCCGCTGGACCTGCCGCCTGCCGTGCAGTCGCTGGTGGCCTACCCGGTTACGCAGATCATGAACAAGGTGTTCCTGCGTTAAGCCGCGCTACAGGCGGTAAAAGCGCTGCGCATTCAAGCCCATGACCTGCTGCCGCTGGAGCGGCGCCAGGCCGCCCAGCAAGACATCGGTCGCGGCCAGCCAGCTGCCGTAATCGGCCGCCAGGTTGACCACCGGCCAGTCGCTGCCCCAGATCACCCGCTCCGCGCCAAACACATCCAGCACGTGAGATGCATACGGCTGCAGCTGGGCGACCTGCCAGCCGGGCGCAGCCTCGGTCACCAGTCCCGACAGTTTGCAATGCACCTGCGGCAATGCCGCCAGCCGGCTCATCGACGTACGCCAGGGTTCCATCTCGGCGCTGGCGATCTGCGGCTTGGCGGCGTGGTCGATGACGATAGGCAGGTCCGGGTGGCGCTCGGCGAACTTCAGCAACGACGGCAAGTGGCGCGGCAGGACCAGCGCATCCAGGCTCAGCCGGTGGCGCTGCATGGCAGCGATTGCCGGCGCCAGTTGCGGATCGCAGATCCAGTCGTCGGCCAGGTCCTGCAGCATGGGCCGCAACCCGCGCATTTTCGGGTGGCTGGCCAGCAGCTGTATCTGCGGCTCGGCGTTGGCTGCTTTCAAGTCGGCCCAGCCCACCACGGCCCTTACGAATTCGCTGCGTTCGGCCAGGCCGAGCATGAACAAGGTATCGCTCATGCTGGGCAGCGATTGCACCAGCACGCTGCCCGTCATACCGTGCTGCCGCAGCAAGGGTTCCAGCTGCGGCGGCAGGAAATCGCGGTGGATTTCCGCCAGTTCCGGCGGCGGCCATTGCCCTGTCCGGTTCGCCAGCAGCCAGAAATGCTGGTGGGCATCGATGCGTAGGGGAGCAGGCGTCGTATCAGGCATATTGTCGGTCTCGAATTGGTTTCCATGGACCAATTGCTTTGCACACAATTGGTCTATTGGATGGACCAATACTATCATGTGCAATTTTCGCAAGGCAATTGGAAATTTGCCGGCACAGCGATTTATCGATAGCCAAGTCCGGGCATGCCTTTCATAATCCGCCTCATCGCCACATGCAGTCATAAAATAATGGCGTCCCAGAGACGGAAACAAACATGCGAATTTTGCTGGTAGAAGACAACAGGCCCCTGTCCGAATGGCTGGCGCTGACCCTGCACCGCAATAAATACACGGTCGATTGCGTTTATAACGGCGCCGACGCCGACCATTTGCTGCTGACGCAGCAATATGAACTGGTCATCCTTGACATGTCCCTGCCGAAACTGGACGGCAGCGAAGTACTCAAGCGCCTGCGCGCGCGCAACAACAACGTGCCGGTGCTGATCCTGACCGCCAACAATTCGGTCGAGGGCCGTATCGTCGGCCTCAATACGGGCGCCGACGACTACATGGCCAAACCGTTCGACGTCAACGAACTGGAAGCCCGCATCCGTGCACTGCTGCGCCGCTCCAACCAGCAGAGAAACCCGATCCTGCAGTGCGGATCTCTGAGCTACGACAGCAACAGCCTGATCTTCTCGATCGACGGCGTGGCGCTCACCCTGACCCGGCGCGAACATGCCGTGCTGGAAACCCTGATCATGAAAATGGGGAAAACCGTCAGCAAGCAAGCCCTCGCCGACAGCCTGTACGCAATGGCGGAAGACGTGTCGCAGGACGCCATCGAGGTCTATATCCACCGCATTCGCAAGAAACTGGAACATGGCGACGCCGTCATCATCACCTTGCGCGGACTCGGCTATCTGCTTAAGCAGCATCATGAAGTTTAGCAGCCTGCGCACCCAGTTGTTGCTGTGGCTGCTGGTGCCGCTGGTGCTGTTCGTCGGCTTCAACATCTGGGTCTCCTACCATAATGCGATCGAGATGGCGACGGTGGTGCACGACCGCACGCTGCTCGGTTCGGCGCGCATCATCGGCGAGCAGATCCATTACGAAGACGACGTATTGCAAGTGCCCATTCCGCCTGCCGCACTGGAACTGTTCCAGTCGGATTCACACGACCGCGTCTACTACCGGGTAGTCGCCGCCAACGGCAAGCTGCTGGCCGGACAGCTCGACCTGCCCGCTCCGCCGCACATGCCTCGCAATGAAGAATCGGTCTATTTCAACGCCAGCTTCCGCGGCGATCCGGTGCGCATCGTCGCCTTTTCGCAACCGGTGTTCGGTGTGCCCGCGCAGGAGCCCGTACTGATCGAAGTAGCACAGACCCAGCATTCCTACAAGACGCTGTCGGACCGCATGTGGGAACACACCGTGCAGCAGCAGCTGGCGATACTGGTGCTGATGGTGCTGCTGCTGTTGCTCGGATTGCGCCACGGCCTGGCGCCGATGATGCGCCTGCGCGACCGGGTCCAGCGCCGCAAGCCCGGCGCCCTGGAAGCGCTCGACACCGCGCCGGTGCCGACCGAACTGGCGCCGCTGGTGCACGCCATCAACGACTACGTGCAGCGGCTGGACGACCACGTGTCGGCGCATGGGCGCTTCATCGCCAACGCTTCGCACCAGCTGCGCACGCCCCTGGCCGTGCTCAACACCCAGGTCAACTACGGCTTGCGCAGCAACGACGCCGACGCCAAGGACGCCGCGCTGCGCGCGATCAACAAAGGCGTGCAGCACGGGATCCGGCTGGTCAACCAGCTGCTGACGCTGTCCAACGCCGAAACCGGCGTCGGCCATCCTTTGCGCCAGACCGATGTCGACCTGGTCGAAGTGGTGCGGCGCGTGCTGGAGGAGCTGGCGACGCTGGCGCAGTCCAAGAATATCGATCTTGGCTTTGAATTCGCAGGCGCGCCGGTGACGGTCCATGCCACGCCATCGATGCTGGAAGAACTGGTCGCCAACCTGGTCGACAATGCGTTGCGGTATACCCCGGCAGGCGGCAAGGTAACCGTCGCCGTCGCCACGGCTGAACATGCCGTGGTGCTGCGCGTCGTCGACAATGGCCCAGGGATTCCCGAGGCAGAACGGGAGCATGTATTTGAACGTTTCTACCGCCTGAGCGAAGCAGGTTCGGACGGCAGCGGCCTGGGACTGGCCATCGTGCGGGAAATCGCACTGGCCAGCCGGGCGGAAATTGTCTTGTCCAGCCCTGCCGCCGGCAACGGATTGATCGTTACAGTTACCTTCGCGGGCCCGCCGAATACAGGACAAGCAGCATGGTAACCGGCTGCAATCTCCAGAAAAACTTACCAGCAGCTTTCAAGAACAGGATTCATTCCTCCTGACTGTGGTGCAAATCCAACAGCCGAGAGGCAGCCATTTGGCGTCCTGAAAGCAATCAGTAAGCTTGCGAATTTTATAGTTGCTACACCGATCCAAGCGGTCGGTAAAGCCAACTATAAATATCTGGAGACAACAATGAAAAAAACGCTACTTGCGCTGGCAGTTCTGGGGACATGCGTCAATGCCGCCTATGCGCAAACCAATGTCACGATCTATGGCCTGATCGACGCCACCATCAGCACCGTCAATCATGCTGACAAGGCCGGCGACCGCCTGACCGGTATCCCGGTAGCCTGGTTCAGCGGCAATCGCATCGGTTTCCGCGGTGCAGAAGACCTCGGCGGCGGACTCAAGGCGATTTTCAAACTGGAAGCCGAATTCGTGGTCGGCACCGGTGAAATGGATACCCCGGGCGTATTGTTCAACCGCGACGCTTGGGTAGGCTTGCAAGACACTACTTTCGGCCAGGTCGTTCTGGGCCGCCAAAATACTCTGGCACGTGATTTCTCCCAGGTCTACGGCGACGCATATGGCTCCAAGCTCGGCCTGGAAGAAGGCGGCTACACCAACAACAACAATTTCAAGCAACTGATTTTCTACTCCGGCAGCGCAACCGGCACACGCTACGACAATGGCGTGACCTGGAAGAAAGTATTCAATAACGGCGTGGTCGCCGGCCTTGGTTATCAGTTCGGCGAGACAGCAGGCCAGTTCGCGCGCAACACCACAAAATCTGCGGCGATCGGCTACAACGGCTCGAACTTCATCGTTTCCGGTTTCATCAACCAGGCCGACGTCGGCAACGGCATCGACAGCAGCCTGGAAAAGCACAAATCGTATTCGGTGGGCGGCAGCTACATGTTCGACCTGGTCCGTTTGAATGCGGGCTATTTCCATTACACAGCAGAACAAGGTGCGCTCGGCAAGCGTAAGGACGACGCGTACACCGTGTCGGCCAAGTTCACGCCGCAGGGTTCGTTCGACTATGAACTCGGCTATCAGGTAATGAAAGCTGAAAATGCGGCTTACAATGCGGCCGGCACCAGCACCTTGAATGCCTATGCAGACGCCAGCGGTTCGACTGCGACCGGCAGCGGCAACAAGAAGACGCTGTACGCCTCGACCTTCTACCACCTGTCGAAGCGCACAGAACTGTATTTGGCTGCCGATTATATGAAACTCAGCGGCGGCTATCTCGTAGGATCTGCCAACGGCTTCAAGAACCAGACCGAATTCGCAGTCGGCATGCGTACCCGCTTCTGATTTTTTAATCCCGCAGCAAGCAAAGCCGGCCATGACTAACGTCAGCGCCGGCTTTTTTCATGGCGCACGGCCGGCCGCGGCGCCCATCCCGCTTCTCCTCAGTAATAGCTAAGTCTCCGCAACTATCCTGCTTCCACCTGTCCGATACGGCGTTTAGCCTCACTTTGCCAAAGGCCCCCATGGAAGAACTGAATCACTCGCTGTTTCTGCTGATCAATGCCAGCCCCCATCCCTCGCCGATCTTGCTGAACGCCGCCATGCTATGCGCCGAATGGCTGATTTTCCTGGCCCCGGCCATCCTGCTGTCAGGCTGGCTGCGCGGCGGCGAACAGACGCGCAAGCTGATGCTGGAAGCCGCCGCCTGCGGCGTCCTCGCGTTATCCGTCAGCATGCTGGTCGGCGCGCTGTGGCCGCATCCGCGCCCGTTCATGATCGGCCTTGGCACGAATTTCCTTGCACATGCCGCCGATTCTTCGTTCCCCAGCGACCACCTGACTTTGCAGTGGTCCGTGGCTTTCAGTTTCCTGCTGCATCGCCAGCTGCGCACGCTGGGACTGGCCTTAAGCCTGCTCGGCCTGCCCATGGCGTGGGCCCGCATCTACCTCGGCGTCCACTTCCCGCTGGACATGCTGGGCGCCGCCCTGGTCGCCGCGCTCAGCGCGGGACTCTGCTTTAGCGGCGCAAAATGGTTTATCGGGCCGCTGTTCCGAGCCGCTTCCCTCATTCACCAACGCCTGTTCGCGCCGCTGATCCGGCGCGGCTGGATATTGAAATAGGCGGCGTGCAAGGTAGAATCAGCGACAAAGGCAACCTGGCGCATGGAGAGGCACGCAATGAGAGTACTGCTGGTGGAAGACGACCGCATGATCGGCGACGCGGTGCAGACGGCATTGCGCGACGCCAGCCATGCCGTCGACTGGGTGCATGACGGCGCGGCTGCCCTGAGCGCCGCGTCCGGCCAAAGCTACGATGTGATGCTGCTCGACCTCGGCCTGCCGCGCCAGGACGGCTTCGCCGTGCTGCGCCAGCTGCGGCAGCAGGGCAGCGCGCTGCCCTTGCTGATCGTGACCGCGCGCGACGCTGTCGAAGACCGCATCGGCGGCCTCGACCTCGGCGCCGACGATTACCTGGTCAAGCCGTTCGAGATGGGCGAGCTGCTGGCGCGCATGCGCGCGGTGGTAAGGCGCAAGGCCGGCAACGCCAATCCGGTGATGAGCAACGGCTCCCTGTTCCTCGACCCCAGCACGCGCGAAGTAACCGCTGACGGTGTCGCAACCCGCCTGTCAGCGCGCGAATTTTCCCTGCTTCATGCACTGCTGCTGAGACCGGGAGCGATCCTCTCGCGCCAGGAACTGGAAGACCGCATCTATGGCTGGAATGAAGAAGTCGAAAGCAATGCGGTGGAATTCCTGATTCATTCGATCCGTAAAAAACTGGGCGCGGCGTCAATCAAAAATGTCAGGGGACTGGGATGGATGGTTTCCAGGCAAGACTAAGCCGTTCGTTGCAGTTCCGGCTGTCGCTGTGGCTGTCCCTGGTGATCCTGGCGATGGCGGTGCCGGCCGGCGTGTTTTCCTTTTATTCTGCTTACCATGAAGCCAACGACCTGCAGGATGACCAGCTGCGCCAGGTAGCGGCGCTGGTGCTTAGCCGCGATCTGCCGCCGGCCACGCCGGACCGCCATGCGATTGGGAAAATGAAGGACGAGGAATCGAAAGTCATCGTCCAGGTCCTGGCGCCGGCCGCGCCAGCCAAGGGTGACGATGATGCGCTGCGGCTGCCCGCCGATCTGCGCGACGGCATACAGACATTCAAGGCGGGCCGTGTGCATTGGCGTCTGTTCGTACAGACGACGCCTTCCGGCCAGCGCCTGGCGGTAGGCCAGCAGACTGCGGTGCGCGACGAGATCGCGCGCGACAGCGGCCTGCGCACCATGATGCCGTTCATGGTCCTGATCCCGGTACTGATCGCCTTGGTCAGTTTCCTGGTGCGTCGCATGCTGCGGCCGATCGCCCTGCTGTCGCAGGAAGTCGACCGCCGCGACGACCAGGACATGCGTCCGCTCGCCGAGCAGCAGGTGGCCGATGAAATCCGGCCGCTGATTGGCTCGATCAATCGCCTGCTGCGGCGGGTCGCCGACAACATGGATGCCCAGCGGCGCTTCCTGGCCGACGCTGCCCATGAATTGCGCTCGCCGCTGACGGCGTTGTCGCTGCAGGCGGAAAACCTGGCCGCAACCGATCTTTCGCCGGCCTCGAAAGCACGCCTGCTGCCGTTACGGCAAGGCCTCAATCGCAGCAAAGCCTTGCTGGAACAGCTGCTGACGCTGGCGCGTTCGCAAAATACCGGCGCGCCCCAGCTCGCCCAGGTTTCCCTGCAAGCCGTGCTGCGGCGCGTGATGGAGGACAGCCTGCCGCTGGCGCAAGCCAGGCAGGTCGATATAGGCATCGAAGCAGATACCGAGATCACGCTGGCGGCGCAGGAAGTCGATATCGTCGCCCTGGTGCGCAACCTGATCGACAACGCCATCCGCTATACCCCCCAAGGCGGCAGCATAGAGCTGCGCGCCGGCATGCAGCCCGGCCTGGTATCGATCGAAGTGGAAGACAGCGGTCCGGGGATTGAAGAAGCTGAACGCGAGCGGGTATTCGACCCCTTTTACCGGGTGCTGGGCAGCGGCCAGGACGGCTCAGGCCTGGGACTGTCGATCGTCAAGTCGATCGTGGCCAGGCTGCATGGCAGGATCGAGCTGCAGCATGCCCGCGGCACAGCACCTTACGGACTAAAGGTGGTTATCCACATTCCGGTCTGAAGCTGTTCAGATCACGCCTTGCTGCCGCAACTGTGCGATCTGCTCGGCGCTCCGGCCAATGGTGGCCAGCACTTCCGCCGTATGCTGCCCCAGTTCCGGCCCCACCCAGTTGGTCTGGCCCGGCGTCGCCGACAGCTTGGGCACGATGCCCGGCAAATCTATCGGCTGGCCGTCCGGCAGCACATGCTGCTGGATCATGTCGCGCGCGCGGAAATGCGGGTCCTGGTGGATATCGGCCGCGGTATAGACCTTGCTGCTCGGTACTTCCGCCTGTTCCAGCACCTGCAGCACATGCTCCAGGCCATGCCGCGAGGTCCATTCCGTGATGGCGGCATCAAGCATGTCGTTATGCTGCGCCCGGCCGTCGTTGCGCGCCAGGCGCGGATCTTCCGCCAGGTCGCTGCGGCCGATGGCGTGCATCAGGCGCTTGAAGATGCTGTCGCCGTTGCCGGCAATGATCACATAGTGTTCGCCGCGGACATCGCTCAGGCAGGGATAAGTGCTGGATGGTGAAATGCCCGGAAAACTGGCGCCGGTGCGTTCGCGCACGAAACCGAACTCGGCATATTCCGGAATCAGGCTTTCCATCACGCCGAACACCGCTTCGTACAGAGCGATGTCGATGAACTGCCCAGTACCGCCGTTCGCTTTCAGATGGTGCATGGCCAGCAAGGCGCCGATCACGCCATACAGCGACGCCAGCGTATCGCCGATGCTGACGCCGACCCGCACCGGCGGCCGGTCGGGATAACCGGCCAGGTTGCGCAGACCGCCCATCGATTCGGCAATCGCCGCAAACCCGGGCCGCGCATGATAAGGGCCGTCCTGGCCGTAACCGGATACACGCACCATGATCAGCTTCGGATTGATCTTCGACAAATCTTCCCAGCCCAGGCCCCAGCCTTCCAGCGTGCCGGGACGGAAATTCTCGATCACGATATCGGCGTCCTTGACCAGGTCGCGCACAATCTGCTGGCCCTGCTCCGACTTCAGGTTCAAGGTCACCGACTTCTTGTTGCGGCTTTGCGAATACCACCACAGCGAAGTGCCGTTGTGCAGCTTGCGCCACTTGCGCAGGGGATCGCCGTCGCCCGGCGCTTCGATCTTGATCACTTCGGCGCCAAACTGGCCCAGCAGGCTGGCGGCATAAGGACCGGCGATCAAGGTGCCGAGTTCGATCACCTTGACGCCCTGGAGGGAGGATTGCTGTTGTGCGCTTGGCTGCTGCATTTCTTTCACCTGTTTTCTGTCGTCTGTCGATGCGGAGGATCGGCTGATTATAGAGTAGGTCGCAAGCCGACTGCCTTGCAGACTGCCGCGCAGGGGCAAGTAAAAATCTCCTGCTGTCCTGCAACAATTCTCCGCATTGGCTCTCCTGCATTCCGCCCATATAAGCCGCTTTGTATCAAAGAGTTAAAATGATTGATCTTGACGCCAACATTTGCAACCAGACGTAACTCCTTTTTGCGCTTGCGGCTGTCCGGGATTATGATTAAATCACTGATAAATGCGTGGGACATATCATGAAAAAAATTGCTCTATTGGTACTTGCCGCTGCGGGCCTGATGGTCACCAGCTCGGCCAGTTTTGCCTACGGCTATTACGGACATGGCGGCTTTTACGGCCCGCGCTTCGGTGTAACCATAGGCGGACCGCTGTATTGGGGCCCGCCGCCGGTGTATTACGCGCCGCCACCGGTGTATTACGCCCCACCGCCGGTCTACGTTGAACCTGAGCCGCAAACCTATATAGAAAAAGCCCCGAACTATGCTTATTACTGCCCTAGTCCGGCTGGCTACTACCCCCAGATTCCTCGCTGCCCGAAGGGCTGGATGAAGGTAATGCCGGACGAAGCTCAACCTAGATAAGGCGGTGTGTGATGATAAGTGGAACGACCAAGATAATCGCGGCCTCGCTGGCCGTCATGCTGACCGGCTGCGTTACCGCGCCGTCAGGCCCGAATGTGATGGCGCTGCCGGGTGCGGGTAAAAGCTATGAACAGTTCCGTAACGACGAAGGAGTCTGCCAGCGTTACGCCCAGGAACGTATAGGACCATACGCGCCGCAAGCAGCCGCCGATAATGCGGTAGGAACGGCAGCGGCAGGCACCGTGATCGGCGCCGCGGCCGGCGCCTTGATCGGTGCGGCAACCGGCCGTGCCGGCGCCGGTGCGGCGATTGGCGGCGGCGTCGGCCTGCTGGCCGGCAGCTCGGTCGCCGGCGACTCGGCGGCGCGCAGCAGCTACGGCATGCAGCGCGAGTACAACAATGTCTATACCCAATGCATGTACGCCAAGGGCAACCAGGTGCCGGTCGCCGGCGGCTATGCAAACAGCCGTCGCCAGCAGTATGCTCCGGCTCCGCAGTACTCGGCGCCGCCTGACTATTACCCGCCGCAACGCGGCAACTACGGTCCGCCGCCAGACTATGTTCCTTACTGATCCCGGCTGATCGCAACCACAAAAAAAAAAGACATGCTTCAGGCATGTCTTTTTGCATTCAGGGGAAGATTTTCTGTTGGGCCGCCGCTCGGCTATTTTCAGATGCCGTTCAAGGCCGGCAACCTCAAGGTCGCTTCCAGGCCGCCTTCCGGATGGTTGCGCAGCTGCAGCGTCGCCCGGTGGTTCTCGGCGATATTGCGTGCGATGGTCAGTCCCAGCCCGGTGCCGCCGGTATCGCGCGAACGGGAGGTCTCCAGGCGGAAAAACGGGTCGAACACCGTTTCCAGCAACTCGGCAGGAATGCCGGTGCCGCCGTCGCGGATCCTGATCACGATGTCGTTCCCTTCACGCACCGCCAGCAGGCGCGCATAACGGCCGTATTTGGTCGCATTGTCGACCAGGTTGGTGAGGCAGCGCCGCAGCGTGTTCGGCTGCGCCATGATCGAAGCGCGCGTGCGCCCTTCCAGCGTCACATCCTGCCGGGCGTCGACAGCATCCGCGCACACGCTGTCGAGCAGGGAATCGATATCGAGCTTTTGCATCGCTTCAGCCGAATCCATGCTGCGCGCCAGGTCCAGGCCCTCGCGCACCATGCTTTGCATGACCGCCAGGTCTTCCAGCAGCTTGCGGCGCAAATCGGCCTCACCCACCTTTTCCAGGCGCAGGCGCAACCTGGTCAGGGGCGTCTGCAAATCGTGGGTGATCGCCGCCAGCATGTGGGTGCGATGCTGGATCTGCCGCTTGATGCGCGCTTGCATGGCGTTGAAAGCGGTGGCTGCCTGCCGTACTTCAGTCGGACCGGTTTCGTCCAGCGGCGGCCGGTCGATATCGCGCCCCAGTTCACCGGCGGCAACCGCCAGGTGCTTGATCGGCCGCGCCGTCATCTTGGCGACGAAATAAGCCAGGCCGCCGATCAACGTCAGGAACAAGGCGAAATAAGGCGACAGGTAGGGCATGCCTGGCGGCCGCGCCGGAGGAGGCGCGCCGGGGCCGCGCGTCATGCGCAGCTTGAGCTTGAGCAGCGCCCCGTCTTTCAGGCTGACGTATACCACCTGGCATTCCTCAGGCCGGCGAAAATCGAAATTCCTGCGCATATGGAGCTTGCAGTCGCTTTGCTTGTCCACCACAATGCTGCGATCGGCGCCCAGGCGCGCCTTCAGCAGCGAGGTCAGGGACGGATTGTCGTCGACGGCGTTCTCGGTGTCTTTGACCATGCTGGCTTCCAGGCCAAAATTCTCGCTGGTCTGGAGCACGACGGAACGCATGTCGGGGCCGACATTGTCGAGCGAAAAAACGATCTGCTCGACCCGTTCGGCGATGCGGAATTCATAAAATTCCTTGAAAGCCTTGCGCCGCTCGTTTTCAGCCAGCCAGCTGGTGGCGGCGGCGGCGACCAGTATGCCCGTCAGCAGGATCAGGAATACCCGGTTGGCAACCGAGCCAAAAAAATTTCTCACGAACGGCATTCCTCTTCTACTTTATCCGAGCGCACAACCGCGCTGCGTCACGACTCAACCGTCACCGCGGTGGCCAATACATAACCTTCGTTGCGCACGGTCTTGATGATCACCGGGGTACGCGCGTCGTCGCCCAGTTTCTGGCGCAGGCGGCTGATCTGGATATCGACCGAACGGTCGAAGGGATCGGATTCGCGCCCCTGGGTCAGCTCCAGCAGCTGGTCGCGGTTCAAGACCCGGTTCGGATGGTCCAGGAACACCTTGAGGATACGGTACTCGGCGCCAGACAGGGCCACCACCAGCCCCTCGCTGTTGACCAGGTGGCGCGCGATCAGGTCCAGCGTCCAGCGTCCGAACTGGATCTGCTGGGCTTCCGGCGAGGCCATGTTCGGCGGCAGCGCCTGGGTGCGGCGCAAGACGCTGCGGATGCGGGCAAACAGCTCGCGCGGCTCGAACGGTTTCGACAAATAATCGTCGGCGCCCATTTCCAGGCCGAGGATGCGGTCCAGCGGTTCGCCGCGCGCGGTCAGCATGATCACCGGGATGTTCGAATCGGCGCGCAGGTTGCGGCACAGCGTCAGGCCGTCTTCGCCCGGCAAGGTGAGATCCAGCACCACCAGGTCGACCCGCGCTTCCGACAACACCTTGCGCATGTCGTTGCCGTTGGTCGCCATCAAGGTGCGGAAGCCGTTGGCGTCGAGGTACTCGGCCAGCAAGGTGCGGATTTCGTGGTCGTCATCGACCACCAATATGTGAGCAGCAGTTTCCATATGCGTGATTATCCTAGGACCGGAAGTGCGGCCAATCGAAAAAAGAAGTGCTTAATGATGAATGGCGAAGTATTCAATGCGGTCAATCCCTGGTAGGCGGCAGCTGCCGGCGGCTGTAGTTTCTAGGATTATGGCAACTCGGCACAAGAAAGACGATAGTAATTTGTATATTGGCATATCTGCCACCTGTGTGGACACATTAAGATACAAAGCAAACTGGATGCCATACATGCAGATACAAAGCTGGACTTCCATGAAAAACCGGCGATACACCAGCGCGGTCCAATGCGAACTGTGCGGATTGCACTTAAATTCATGGAGATTTCACGATGTTCAAGCTTCGCAAACAACTGCTGATTGGCGTGACCGCACTGAGCTTTGCTGCCATGGGCATGACCGCCCAGGCCCAGGTCGACGGCGGCCCGGGACGTCACGCGCCTACGCCGGAACAACAGGCCAAATTCGCTGAAAAGATGGCAAAACGGCAGGCCAAACTGCATGACGACCTGAAAATCACCTCGGCCCAGGAACCCGCATGGCAGACCTTTATCGGCAAAATCAAGCCGGTCCCGCCTACCGACAAGCCGCAACGCCCGAGCAAGGAAGAATGGGCCAAGCAAACCGCCCCTGAACGCATGGAGCACAAGATGGAATTCCTGAAGCGGGCTGAAAGCCGCCTGGCCGACCGCACCGCTGCGGTCAAGGAGTTCTACGCCGCGCTGACGCCAGTCCAGCAAAAGGTGTTTGACGACCACTTCAAGCAAATGGAACAGCATCGTTTCGGCCATCGCGGTGGTCACCGCGGCGGTCCTGACGCCGCCCCTTAACTGCAAAACGGCCCGGTTTCCGACCGGGCCGCAGCCGGCTCCCGGCAAACGGCGCAGCCCCGGAACCAGCCCGGCCCGACTCCCTCCTGGCGCATATTCCGCGGCCTCGCCGTTTGCCGGCGGATCCTGCCGAAACAACCCAATTGCCGACCGCCTAGCCAGCGGCTACACTGCCTCGCAGCGTCTTTCATTAATTTGAAACAATTTCTAATAAATACACACGGCGGTAAAATTTACTCGCTAAACTCATGTAATTATTTTTCAACAATCTGCCGCAGGCCAGCCCCCCGGCAAATTGTTGCATTGCATCCGTCCACATTCTGACTGACCTCCTGCCTGCGATGACTACTACACCGACCTCTCAAACCGACCAATCCAGCCAAACCCGGCCTGCCCTTGCCAGCCAACGCCAGGGCGGATTCCAGCGCGGCTGGTGGTGGCTGGCCGCGGTCGTCGTGCTGGCGCTGGCGGCTTACCTGATCTGGGGCCGCAGCCATCAGTCTGGCGATGCGGCTGCGGCAAAACCCGGGCAAGCGGGGTCGGCGGCCAACGGCGGCGGTAAAGGTGGCCGGCGCGGCGGGCCCGGCGGACCGAGCGGCCCATTGCCGGTAGGCGTAGCTGCAGCAAAAACTGGCGATATCCGTATCTATCTTTCCGGCCTCGGCAGCGTCACGCCGGAAGCGACAGCGACGGTGAAAAGCCGGGTCAACGGCCAGTTGATGAAACTGCATTTCAAGGAAGGCCAGGTGGTCAAGGCCGGCGACTTGCTGGCAGAACTGGATCCGCGTCCGTACCAGGTGGCGGTAACGCAGGCCGAGGGCCAGCTGATCCGCGACACTGCCCTGCTGAAGGCAGCGCAGATCGATTTGCAGCGCTACCGCACATTGCTGGCGCAGGATTCGATCGCCAGCCAGCAAGTCGACACCCAGGCCGCGCTGGTCAAGCAATATGAAGGCACGGTCAGGTCGGACCAGGGCGCGCTCGACAGCGCCCGCCTGCAGCTCACCTACTCGCGCGTCACCGCGCCGATCAGCGGCCGCATCGGCCTGCGCCAGGTCGACCTCGGCAATATCGTGCAGAGCAGTGATACCAACGGCATCGCCGTCATCACCCAGCTGCAGCCGATCACCAGCGTATTCAGCATCCCGGAAGACAATATTCCCAGCGTCATGAAACAGATCCAGGCCGGCAAGACGCTGGCGACCGACGTCTGGGACCGCGACCAGAAGAACAAGCTCGATAGCGGCGCGCTGCTCACCATCGACAACCAGGTCGACAGCACTACCGGCACGGTCAAGCTCAAGGCGGAATTCCCGAACGCCGGCTACGCTCTGTTCCCAAGCCAGTTCGTCAACGTCCGCCTGCTGCTGGACACCCGCCGCGACGCCACCGTGATTCCGAACGCGGCAATCCAGCGCGGCTCCAGCGGCAATTTCGTGTACGTCGTGAAAGCCGACCACACTGTCACCATCCGCCCCGTGACGGCCGGTCCGGTGGAAGGCGAATCGACCGCCATCGACAAAGGCATCGCAGTCGGTGAAACCGTGGTGATCGACGGCATAGACAAACTGAAGGAAGGCGCCAAAGTGGAGCCGGTGACCCGCGGCGGACCTGCAGCAGCAGCGACCGGGGCCGACCCCGCCGCTGCCGGCGCCCATAAGGGCGGCCGGCGCCACCGCGCGGACGCCGGCGGCGATGCGTCTGCCCCCGCAGCCTCTGCGCCGGCGCCTGCCGCCCCCAATAACCGCAGCAGTCAATAACCGGCCGTGAAGAACGCATGAATCCCTCACGTCAGTTCATTCTCCGGCCGGTCGCCACATCCCTGTTGATGCTGGCGATTTTCCTGGCCGGCATCGTCGCCTACAAGCAGTTGCCGCTTTCGGCCTTGCCGGAAGTCGACTATCCCACCATCCAGGTGGTGACGCTGTATCCCGGCGCCAGCCCGGACGTCATGACTTCCTCGGTCACCGCGCCGCTGGAGCGCCAGTTCGGCCAGATGCCGGGCCTCAACCAGATGTCGTCGACCAGTTCCGGCGGCGCTTCGGTGATCACCCTGCAGTTCAGCCTCGACCTGAGCCTCGATATCGCCGAACAGGAAGTCCAGGCAGCGATCAACGCCGGCGGCAACCTGCTGCCGTCCGACTTGCCGACGCCGCCGATCTACAACAAGGTGAATCCGGCCGACACGCCTATCATGTCGCTGGCGATCACCTCGAAAACGCTGCCGCTGCCCAAGGTGCAGGACCTGATCGACACCCGCCTGGCGCAAAAGATTTCGCAAGTGCCGGGAGTCGGCCTGGTCACCCTGTCCGGCGGCCAGCGGCCTGCCGTGCGCCTGCAGCTGAATCCGCGCGCAGTCGCCGCGCTGGGCATGAACCTGGATGACATCCGCACCGCCATCGGCAATGCCAACGTCAACCAGGCCAAGGGCAGTTTCGACGGACCGGCGCGCGCCTCGACCATCGACGCCAACGACCAGCTGCGTTCGGCCGACGAATACCGCAACCTGATCATCGCCTACAAGAACGGCGCGCCGGTCCGCATCTCCGATGTCGCCGATGTGGTCGACGATGCGGAAAACATTCGCCTGGCGGCCTGGTCCAACACCTCGCCTGCCGTGATCCTGAATATCCAGCGGCAGCCGGGCGCCAACGTGATCGGCGTGGTCGACAACATCAAGAAGATCCTGCCGAAACTGCAGGAAACCTTGCCTGGCGCGATCGATGTCCAGATCCTGACCGACCGCACCACCACCATCCGCGCCTCGGTGGCGGACGTGCAATTCGAACTGCTGCTGTCGATCGCGCTGGTGGTGATGGTGATCTTCATCTTCCTGCGCAGCGTGCCGGCTACCATCATTCCTAGCGTGGCGGTGCCGCTGTCGCTGATCGGCACTTTCGGCATCATGTACCTGGCCGGATTCTCGGTGAACAACCTGACCTTGATGGCGCTCACCATCGCCACCGGCTTCGTGGTGGACGATGCGATCGTGATGATCGAAAACATTTCACGCTACATCGAAGAAGGCATGAAGCCCTTGCAGGCGGCCCTGAAAGGCGCCGAGCAAATCGGCTTCACCATCATTTCGCTGACCTTTTCGCTGATTGCGGTGCTGATCCCGCTGCTGTTCATGGGCGACGTGGTCGGCCGCCTGTTCCGCGAGTTCGCCATCACGCTGGCGGTGGCGATCCTGATTTCCGCCGTCATCTCGCTGACGCTGACGCCGATGATGTGCGCCAAGCTGCTGCACCATATCCCGGAAGAAAAACAAAGCTGGTTCTACCGCAAGAGCGGCGAGTTCTTCGACAACATCATTGCCCGCTACGGCGTGGCGCTGGAGTGGGTGCTGCGCCACCAGCTTTCCACCCTGGTGGTGGCGATCGGCACCCTGGTGCTGACCGCGGTGCTGTATATATTCATTCCAAAGGGCTTTTTCCCGGTGCAGGATACCGGCGTGATCCAGGGCATTTCGGAAGCCAGCCAATCGATTTCGTTTGCCGCCATGTCGGAACGGCAGCAGGCGCTGGCGGCGGTGGTGCTGAAAGACCCGGCGGTCGAGAGCCTGTCCTCGTTCATCGGCGTCGACGGCAGCAACGCCACCCTCAACAGCGGACGCATGCTGATCAATCTGAAGCCGCGCGAACAACGCAACATCAGCGCCAGCGACGTCATCCGCCGCCTGCAGCCGGAACTGGACCGCCAGGTCGGCGACATCACGCTGTACATGCAGCCGGTGCAGGACTTGACGATTGAAGACAGCGTCAGCCGCACCCAGTATCAGTTCAGCGTCGAAGACGCCAACGCCGCGGAGCTCAGCATCTGGGTGCCCAAGCTGATCGAACGCCTGCGCAAGATCCCGGAACTGGCGGATATCGCCAGCAACCAGCAGGATCTCGGCTTGCAAGCCTACATCGCGATCGACCGCGACGCCGCTTCGCGGCTGGGCATCACCACGGCGGCGATCGACAATGCCTTGTATAACGCGTTCGGCCAGCGCCTGATCTCCACCATCTACACCCAGTCGAACCAGTACCGGGTGGTGATGGAAGTCAAGCCGGAATTCCAGAAAGGCCCGGCGGCGCTGAACAGCATTTTCCTGGTCGCCGGCAACGGCAACCAGGTCCCGCTGTCGAGCATCGCCAGCATCGAGGAGCGTACTTCGCCGCTGGTGGTGAACCATATCGGCCAGTTCCCCGCCACCACGATTTCCTTCAACCTGGCGCCCGGCGCCTCGCTGGGCAACGCGGTCAAGGCAATCCAGACGGCCGAAAAGGAAATCGGCATGCCGGACAGCATCCAGACCAGCTTCCAGGGCGCGGCGCTGGCGTTCCAGGCTTCCCTCAGCAACACCCTGATGCTGATCCTGGCGGCGATCATCACGATGTACATCGTGCTCGGCGTCCTGTATGAAAGCTACATCCACCCGATCACGATCCTGTCGACGCTGCCGTCGGCCGGGGTGGGCGCCCTGCTGTCGCTGATGATCGCCGGCACCGACCTCGGCATCATCGGCATCATCGGCATCATCCTGCTGATCGGTATCGTCAAGAAGAACGCCATCATGATGATCGACTTTGCGCTGGATGCCGAACGCAATGAAGGCAAGAGCCCGCGTGAAGCGATCTACCAGGCTTGCCTGCTGCGTTTCCGCCCGATCCTGATGACCACCATGGCAGCCTTGCTGGGCGCCTTGCCACTGATGCTGGGCACCGGCGTCGGCTCCGAGCTGCGGCAACCGCTGGGGATCACCATGGTCGGCGGCTTGCTGCTGTCGCAGGTGCTGACCTTGTTTACCACGCCGGTCATCTACCTGGCGTTCGACGACCTGGCGCGCCGTACAAAAGCACGTTTCGGCATCAATCAAGACGAGCACAAGGGCGACGACGACAGCGACGGCGCGATTCCTGAACCGGCCAAGCCGTAGGGAAGCCAAGACAGCATGAATATCTCGCGTCCCTTTATCCAACGGCCGATCGCCACCACCCTGCTGACCATCGGCATCGCCCTGGCCGGCATGGTGGCGTTCCGGCTGCTGCCCGTTTCGCCGTTGCCGCAGGTGGATTTTCCGACGATCTCGATCTCCGCCTCGTTGCCGGGCGCCAGCCCGGAAACCATGGCCGCCACCGTGGCCACGCCGCTGGAGCGCGCACTGGGATCGATCGCGGGCATCACTGAAATGACTTCGTCGAGTTCGCTCAGCTCGACCCGCATCACCCTGCAGTTCGACCTCAGCCGCGACATCGACGGCGCGGCGCGCGACGTCCAGGCTGCCCTGAATGCGGCGCGCAACCTGCTGCCGACCGGCTTGCCCAGCAATCCGAACTATCGCAAGGTGAATCCGGCCGATGCGCCCGTGATGATCCTGGCGCTGACCTCGGACAGCATGACGCAAGGCCAGATGTACGATGCCGCCGACACCATCCTGGCGCAAAAGCTGTCGCAGGTGAAAGGCATCGGCCAGGTCAGCGTCGGCGGCAGCTCGCAGCCGGCGGTGCGGGTCGAGCTGAATCCGACCGCGCTCAACAAATACGGCATAGGCACGGCCGACGTCCGCACAGCGATCGCGGCCACCAACGCCAACCGTCCTAAGGGCATGCTGGAAGATGGCGACAAGAACTGGCAGATTTACGCCAACGACCAGGCCAAGACCGCCGCCGAATACATGCCGCTGATCGTTTCCTATCGCAACGGTGCGCCGGTGCGCGTCAGCGATGTCGCCACGGTGGTCGACTCGGTCGCCAACCTGCGCAACTCCGGTTCGGCCAACGGCAAGCCGTCGGTGCTGGTGATCCTGAGCCGCCAGCCCGGCGCCAATATCATCGAAACGGTGGATGAAGTGCGGGCCCTGCTGCCGCAGCTGCGCGCCTCGATTCCGGCTGCCATCAACCTCGATGTCGCCATGGACCGGACGCCGACCATCCGCGCCTCCTTGCGCGAGACCGAAAACACCCTGCTGATGTCGATCGCGCTGGTGATCATGGTGGTGTTCCTGTTCCTGCGCAACGGCCGCGCCACGCTGATCCCGGCGGTCGCGGTGCCGATCTCGCTGATCGGCACGTTCGGCGCCATGTACCTGCTCGGCTACAGCCTCGACAACCTCTCCCTGATGGCGTTGACGATCGCCACCGGCTTTGTGGTGGACGATGCGATCGTGGTCCTGGAAAACGTCTCGCGCCATATCGAAGGTGGCATGAAACCGTTTGCAGCGGCGTTGAAGGGCGCCAAGGAAGTCGGCTTTACCGTGATGTCGATGAGCATTTCCCTGATCGCGGTATTCATCCCTATCCTGCTGATGGGCGGCATCGTCGGCCGCCTGTTCCGCGAATTTGCCGTCACCCTGTCGGTCGCGATCCTGGTTTCGCTGGTAGTGTCGCTGACCACCACGCCGATGATGTGCGCGCGCCTGCTGAAGCACGAGCCGGACCGCAAGCAGGGGCGTTTTTTCAACGCCACCGAACGCGCCTTCAACGCCATGCTGCGCGGCTACGAACGTTCGCTGGCGTGGGCCTTGCGTTTTGCGCCCTTGATGATGCTGATCCTGTTCGGCACCATCGTGCTCAACGTGTATCTTTACACCGCGATTCCCAAAGGGTTTTTCCCGCAGCAGGATACCGGCCTGGTGATCGGCGGCATCCAGGGCGACCAGTCGATTTCGTTCCAGTCGATGAGCACCAAACTGAACCAGTTTGTCGAGATCGTCCGCAAGGATCCCGACGTGCAGAGCGTGATCGCATTCACCGGCGGCGGCCAGAGCAACCGCGGCCAGATGTTCATCACGCTGAAGCCCCTGACGCAGCGCAAGCTGACAGCGGACCAGGTGATCGGACGGCTGCGCGGCAAGCTCAGCCATATTGCCGGCGCCAACCTGTTCATGCAGTCGGTGCAGGATATCCGGGTCGGCGGCCGTGTCAGCGACGGCCAGTACCAGTACACCTTGCAGTCTGACGACCTGAACGAACTGCGCACCTGGGAGCCGAAGATCCGCGAGGCGTTCAGCACCCTGCCGCAGCTGGCCGACGTCAGCACCGACCAGCAGGACAAAGGCTTGCAGACCACCCTGACCATCGACCGCGAAACCGCCATCCGCAGCGGCGTCACGCCGCAGCTAATCGATTCGACCCTGAACGACCTGTTCGGCCAGCGCCAGGTGTCGACCATCTACAGCGGCATGAACCAGTACCACGTGGTGATGGAAGCAGCGCCGCAGTATTGGCAGAGTCCGCAAATCCTGCACGACACTTACGTCAGCATTCCTTCCAGCACCGCCAACCTGTCGCCCACTACGTCCGCTCTCGGCACGCCGCCGGCGTTGACGGCGGGCGGCAAGCTGGCGTCCAATTCGTCGCTGGCGCTGACCTTGTCGACCACGGCGGAACAACAGATGCCGCTGGCGGCGTTCTCCAGCTTCCAGCCCACCAACACCTCGCTCGGCGTCAACCACCAGAGCCAGTTCATCGCCTCCACCATTTCCTTCAACCTGCCGGTCGGCGGCTCCCTGTCCGACGCCACCTTGGCAATCAACGACGCCATGGCCCGGATCGGCGTGCCGACCTCGGTGCACGGCAGCTTCCAGGGCAGCGCCAACCTGTTCCAGTCATCCCTGAGCAGCCAGCCGCTGCTGATCCTGACGGCGCTGCTGGCGGTGTACATCGTGCTCGGCGTCCTGTATGAAAGCTACGTCCATCCGATCACCATCCTCTCGACCCTGCCTTCGGCCGGCGTCGGCGCCTTGCTGGCCTTGCTTGCAACCGGCACCGAATTCAGCCTGATCGCCCTGATCGGCGTGATCCTGCTGATCGGCATCGTCAAGAAAAATGCGATCATGATGATCGACTTCGCCCTCGACGTTGAGCGCACCCGCGGCCTGTCGCCGCGCGATTCGATTTTCGAAGCCTGCAAGCTGCGTTTCCGGCCGATCATGATGACCACCATGGCGGCCATGCTGGGCGCGGTGCCGCTGGCGCTGGGCCAGGGCGACGGCGCCGAACTCCGGCGGCCGCTGGGCATCGCGATTGTCGGCGGCCTGATCGTGAGCCAGCTGCTGACCCTCTACACGACGCCCGTGGTCTACCTGTACATGGATCGCTTCCGCCTGTGGAGCAAGGATAAATGGGAACGGCGCGGCGGCAGGCCGTTGCCTGACGCCAGCGAAGCATAAGCACGACACGGAAATCATGGCCGATGCAAAACGATAATCAACGGATCCAATATGAAACAAGCACCTACCCGTAAAACCCTGTTGGCGGCGGCAGCCGCGGCGCTGCTGTTGAGCGCCTGCGCCGTCGGGCCGGACTATGTAAAGCCGGCCACGGCTGCGCCGGCCGCCTTCAAGGAAATGAAAGACTGGAAGACAGCTACCCCGCAAGACCAGGAACTGCATGGCAAGTGGTGGGAAATCTTCCAGGATCCGCAATTGAATGCGCTGGTCGAGCAAGTCAATATCTCCAACCAGAACCTGGCGCAAGCCGAAGCGCAGTTCCGGCAGGCCAAAGCCTTGGTGGAATCGGCCAGGTCGTCTTACTTCCCGACCGTGTCGGCCAACGTGTCGGCCACCCGCTCCGGCGGGCGCAGCAGCAGCCTGAGCAGTTCCGGCGGCTCGGTGACCACCACCGATGCGCTCGGCCTGAGCGCCAGCTGGGAACCCGACCTGTGGGGCCGCATCGGCCGCACGGTGGAAGCCAACCAGGCTTCGGCCCAGGCCAGCGCCGCCGACCTGCAGGTAGCCAGGCTCAGCGCGCAGTCGACGCTGGCCCAGAATTACCTGCAGCTGCGGGTGCTCGACATGCAGCAGACCTTGCTCGACGACACGGTAGCGGCCTATCAGAAATCGCTGCAGCTGACCCAGAACCAGTATGCCGTCGGTGTGGTCGCGCGCTCTGACGTGATCCAGGCCCAGACCCAGCTCAAAGGCGCGCAGGCGCAAGCGCTGGACAATGGCGTAGCGCGCTCCCAGCTGGAACATGCGATTGCCTTGCTAACCGGACAGGCAGCCTCTACTTTCTCGATCACACCGGCGCCGCTGGTAGCGGTGCTGCCGGCGATCCCGGTCGGCGTGCCATCCTCGCTGCTGGAGCGCCGCCCCGATGTCAGCTCGGCGGAACGGCTGGCGGCATCGGCCAACGCCAAGATCGGCGTGGCCAAGGCTGCGTATTTCCCCGACCTGACCTTGTCGGCTTCCGGCGGCTTCCAAAGCAACAGCTTCGCCAACTGGCTGACGGTTCCTAACCGCATCTGGTCGCTCGGGCCGGCGCTGGCCGCCACCCTGTTCGACGGCGGCGCGCGGCGCGCCCAAAGCGACCAGGCGATTGCCGCCTACGACGCCAGCGTCGCGGTGTACAAGCAGGCGGTGCTGACCAGTTTCCAGGAGGTGGAAGACAACCTGGCGGCCTTGCGCATCCTGGAACAGGAGGCCGCGGTCCAGGCCGAGACAGTCCAGTTCGCGCATCATGCGCTGGAACTGATCTTGAACCAGTACAGGGCCGGCACCGTCAACTACACCAGCGTGGTGACGGCGCAGGCGACCGCATTCAACGCCGACCTGTCGGCCCTGAATATCCAGAACCGGCGCTTTGCCGCAAGCGTGCTGCTGATCAAGGCGCTAGGCGGCGGCTGGAACCAGGCTGAGCTGCCCGGCAACGCGATGCTGAACGATCGCGATGCCGCCGCCACGGGCAAACCTGCGGCCAAATGAAATTCGGGGCAAAATGGCGTTGACTTGAATCCTGTCGGTCAAGTCCTATTCGATATCAGGGGAAAAAAATGAATTTCGGCTCCAGCTGGCAGGTATTTGCTCTTGGCTCTGCATTCTTCGCCGGCCTGACGGCGATCTTCGGCAAGTTCGGCGTCGCCGGCATGAACTCCAACTTCGCCACCTTCATCCGCACCGTCATCATCCTGTTCGTGATCGCCGGCATCGTCAGCTTGCGCGGCGAATGGCAGAAACCGACGCTGGTCAGCTCTTCCAACTGGCTGTTCCTGGTGCTGTCGGCCATCGCTACCGGCCTGTCCTGGCTGTGCTACTACCATGCGCTGCAAATCGGCCCGGTGTCCAAGGTAGCGCCTATCGACAAACTGAGCGTGGCCTTCGCCATCGTGCTCGGCTTGCTGTTCGCCGGCGAACAGCTGACCTGGCCGGTAGCGATCGGCGGTTCGCTGATCGTGGCCGGCTCGGTCGTGATCATCGCGTTCTGACCAGCCTGCTACACGATCTGCAGCAGCGTAGCCGGCATGGTTCCGCGCAAGGCGTTGCACACCATGACCTGCTCGGCGGCCAGCAAATCTTCCAGGTCCAGGCTGCGTTCGCTGGCGTTCCACGCCGGATCGTCCAGCACCACGCTGCGCATCACTCCGGGCAGCAGACCTGCCCGCAGCGGCGGCGTGTACCAGCGCCCGTCCAGCTTGACAAACACACTGCTGCGGCCGCCTTCGGTCAACTCGCCTTCATCATTAAAGAACAGCATATCGAAAGCCCCCAGCTGCTGCGCTTGCTGCCAAGCCTGGTCGTAGCGTTGCCGTACCGTGGTTTTATGCCGCAGGAACAGGTCGCCGGACTGCACCCGCGCCGGCGCGATCAACAGGCTGACCGGCAGTTCAAGCGTCCCCAGTTCCGCGCTTTGCAGGCTGCAGCCGCCATCTGCCGACAAGGTCAGGCGCAAGCGCTGGGGTGCGCCGGCAGGCAAGTTGGCGCAATGCGCGCGCAAAGTCGCGCGCAGGACGTTTTCATCGTAAGGAAAACCAAAGTAGGCGGCCGATGCCTGCAAGCGCTGCAAATGCAGGTCCAGGTGACGGCATCCGTCCGCGGCAGTCGCGTACATGGTTTCAAACAAGGAAAAATCGCCGACCATGCCAGTCAGGAATTTGGCTTTCAATGCGCATTCGGCAAACTCCTCCGCCGCCACGCTGTCGTGCACGATGCCGGCGCCGACGCCCATTTCGCCGTGGCGTATGCTGGCGCCGTGCAAGCCGTCCGGCGCAGCTGGCTGCAGCCATAAAGTCCTGATCGGCACCGACAGGCAGAAATCGCCGAACCGGCGGCCCGGCTGCTCCACATCGAACCATCCGATCGCGCCGGTATACAGGCCGCGCGGCTCAGGCTCCAGCTCATTGATGATTTGCATGGTGCGATGCTTGGGCGCGCCGGTTATCGATCCGCACGGGTACAGCGCCTGGATCACGGCGCTGAGGCTGATATCGTCGCGCACCTGCGCCTGCACGGTGGAAGTCATTTGCAGCACAGTGTTGAAGCGCGTCACCTCGAACAATTGCGGCACGCGCACCGAGCCGAGGACGGCGATCCGTCCCAGGTCGTTGCGCAGCAAGTCGACGATCATCAGGTTTTCCGCCCGATTCTTCGGATCCGCGGCGAGCGCCCTGGCGGCCAGGGCATCCTGTCCGGCGTCGCCGCTGGCGGCGGCGGTGCCCTTCATCGGCCGCGTGGTCAGCACGCCGGCCGCATGCCGTACGAACAGCTCCGGCGACAGCGACAGGACCGCCGCGCCGTCCTCCAGCAGGATCAGGCTGCCGTAAGGCACCGGCTGGCGTTGCCTGAGCCGGCGATACAGTGTAACCGGGCTGCCGTAGGCATCGAAACGCAGGCGGTAGGTATAGTTGACCTGGTAGGTGTCGCCGGCTTCGATGTAGGCGTGGATCTTGGCGATGGCGGCGGCGAATTGCGCGGCGCTGACGTTCGGATGGAGATTGGCGATGCCAGCCTCGGCTTCCGCTGCGCCATGTTCTGCAGCCTGGCGTTGCGCCAGCCAGGCGTCTACCTCGGCATCGTTCAAACGCTCGCAATGCGAGAACAGCAGGATTTGCGCCAAAGGCTGGGGCGCCACTGCCGGCGGCTGCGGCAGCGCGACATGCTGTAGCCCGATCCCGAGTTCATAGGTAAACAAGGTCACCGCGTGCAAACCCTCGCGCAAGGCTTGCTGCATCTGTTCGATCAACTGCGGCAGCCGGTCCGCTTCAAAACACGACAGGCTGCGCACGTGGCCGGTGTATAGTCGGGAACAATGCGCTTGCGCAGAAATGGCGCTGCGGTCATCCAGCAAGGCAAAACACTCGGTTGACGCGGGAAACGTGTTGGTCATGGTTCTTGTGAAAAGCGGCAGGCGGCCAAGGTAACAGATTGCATGCTATCTGAACGGCAAAAAATTGTCAAAAATACTATAATTATCCCCTTTTAAGCAGGGCAGGCGGGGCTTTTGCCCGCCCCGCCCGCCTACCCCTTCATGGCCATATCCCGCGTCTTCCTCACGCCGCTGATCGTAGCTTGCGCCCTGTTCATGGAAAACATGGACTCTACCGTGATCGCTACCTCGTTACCCATGATGGCACGCGACATGGGAGAAAGCCCGATCGCGCTCAAGCTGGCGATGACTTCCTACCTGGTCAGCCTGGCGGTATTCATCCCGATCAGCGGCTGGATGGCCGACCGCTTTGGCGCCCGCACGATATTCCGCAGCGCCATTGGCGTGTTCATGCTCGGTTCGATCCTGTGCGGCATGTCGAACACGCTGGCGGAATTTGTCGCGGCCCGCTTCCTGCAGGGCGTGGGCGGCGCCATGATGGTGCCGGTCGGGCGGCTGGTCATCCTGCGCACCACCTCCAAGGCGGAACTGGTGCGCGCGCTCAGCTACCTGACCATCCCGGCTTTGCTGGGGCCGGTGATCGGACCGCCGCTGGGCGGTTTCATCACCACCTATTTCCATTGGCGCTGGATCTTCTTCATCAACGTCCCGATCAGCATCCTCGGCATTTACCTGGCCACTCGGTACATCGAGAACCTGCGCAGCGATGATACCGTACCGCTCGACTGGATCGGTTTCCTGCTGTCGGCGATCGGCTGTTCGACGCTGATGTTCGGCCTGGCCAGCGCCGGCCGGCACCTGGTGGCCGGCGACGTCTCGCTGGCTTGCGCGGCAGTCGGCACCGTGAGCTTGCTGGCGTACACATGGCATGCCTTCCGTACTCCGCATCCGCTGATCAACCTGCGGCTGCTGCAGATTCCGACGCTGCGCATGAACGTCTTCGGCGGCTCGCTGTTCCGCATCGGCGTAGGCGCCTTGCCGTTCCTGCTGCCGCTGCTGTTCCAGCTGGGCTTCGGCCTGACGCCGTTCCAGTCCGGCCTGCTGACCTGCGCTTCGGCCGCCGGCGCAATTTTCGTCAAGACCATGACCACCACCGTGCTGAAAAAATTCGGTTTCAGGAGCGTGCTGGTCTACAACACGCTGCTTGGCGCGCTGTCGATGGCGGCGTTCGGCGTGCTGAAAGCCGATTCACCGCATATCTTCATCATCCTCATGCTGCTGCTCGGCGGCTGCGTGCGGTCGATGCAGTTCACCAGCCTGAATGCGATTGCCTATGCCGAGATCGACCAGCGCCAGATGAGCCAGGCCACCAGCCTGACCAGCGTCGCCCAGCAGCTGGCGATCGGCCTGGGCGTGACGGTCGGTGGTTTTGCATTGCAGGTGTCGAACCAGGTGCAGGGCCACGCCACCATCGTCAGCGCCGATTTCTGGCCGGCCTTCCTGCTGATCGCGCTGGTTGCGCTGGCTTCGCTGCCGTTTGCCTTGAAACTGCAGCCCGACGCCGGCGCCGAACTGTCGGGCCGCCGCGCCTGATGGCCAGGATTAATCGAAGCGCAAGTTGTACAGGACTTCCAGGCCGTTGATGGTGCCGCCGCGCATCACCATCGACCAGCGCCGTGAAAATTGCCAGGTCAGTTTCAAGATGCTGGCGGCGCTGGTCAGGCTCTGTTCGTAACCCAGGTTGATTTTCTCGGTGATGACCTTGCCCAGGCTGACCACCTGCTCGTTTTCGATGCCGGAGTCGCTGGAGCCGATCGAGAATTCGTCGAACCCGATGCCTTGGGCAATCTTCTTGCCGCCATAATTTCCCAGCAGCGCCAGCGCCTGGCCGGCGGCCTGGCGCTGGCCCAGCGCAGAACTGTCGCTGCCGTGGCCGAACATCAGCCAGGAGAGTTTTTCCTCGTCCGACACGTTCGGCTCCGATACCAGCTTGACCCGCAGGTTGCCTGGATTGCCGGTGATCTCGGCGCCCGCTTCGACTTCCTGGTTGCGCTTCATGGCGAGGATGTTGATATTCGGATTGTCGATCGCCCCCTGGAAATTGATCAGTCCGCGCTCGATCGCCAGCTTGCGGCCAAACACCTCGTAGCTGCCGCTCGCGACCCGGATCGTGCCGGTGGCGCGCAGGGGCTGGTAAGGCTCGCTGCGGACCTGCATGGCGCCGCGCAACAGCAGGTCGGCGCCGCTGCCGCGGAAGCGGAAATCACTGCCAAAATCGACTTCCACATTCATCACCGGGGTGGCGCCGCCGGCCGGTTTCTGCGCCGCCTTGGCCAGGCGTTCCTGCTCGGTCAACGGCGTCGCGCGCGCCTTCACTTCCTTGCGCACGATGACCACATCGTCGCCCAGCACCGGCGCGCTGCTCTTCGGCAGGTCGAACAGGGCTTTGTCGACCGTGAACTTACCGTCGACGTGCAGCTGCTCCTTGACGTTGGCGATCTTGGCCTGGCCCGACAGCATCAGCTGGCGGTCCGGGCTGGCGAACAGCTGCAGGCGATCGGCGACCACGCTGGCCGTCAGGTCAGGATTGTCATGGCCGAGCTGCAGCCGGCCGGTGGCGCGTATGGTGCCGTCGCCGCCGTGGAATTCCAGCTGCTGCAGCTCGACCACGTTGTCAGCCAGGTTCAGGCGCGCCGTGCCGTCCTTCAGCTTGATGCCCTGGTCGAACAGGGTGACGGCAAGCTGGTCGCCGGCGACTTTGCCTGACAGCATCGGCTTGCCCAGCTGGCCGCCCAGGCTCAGGTCCAGCGCCAGGCTGCCGTCCAGCGCAACCTGCGGTCCGATCAGCGCGCCGATGGATTTCAATTGCGGCACCTGCAACCTGGCCTGGCCGGACAACGCCGAACTGTCGCTGGCGGCCCAGCCGCTGTCGCTATGCTGCAGGGCCAGTTGCAGCTGCGCGTCCAGCGTCCCTATCCTGGAAGCCGCCAGCCGGCTATCCAGCCTGACCTGGCCGCCCTGCAGGTCTGCCCGCAGCTTCAGCTCCGACAAACCGAGGCTGACGTCGCCGCGTCCCGGATTGACGCGCAGGTCGCCGCTGCGGCGGACGATCTGCAGGTAACCGCCGACGGTCTCCGCCAGCGAAAAATCCCAGCTGCTATCCAGCACCAGGTCCGTCTTCAAAGGAAGTTCGGGGCCGCCGAACTCATGCGCCAGGCCAAGTATCGTCGCTACGTTGAGCGCATTGACGCTGCCGGCCGAACGGATTTTTCCATGGTCGTAGCTGAAATTTTTCAGGTCGACCTGCGCATCGGCCACATTCAAGCGGCTTGCGCCCAGCACCACGCGCCCCGCCTCGGCGCTGACCGCCAGCGGCGCCGCCAGGCTGATGCGCGGCGTGCCTTGGTTCTGCAATTCGCTGAGCTGGCCCTGCCAGCCGTATCCGGCCTTGCTTTCGTTCAGCTGGCCTTGCGCTGCCAAGGTCAGGTGCAAAGGTTTGCCGCGCAGGGTGCCGCTGCTGTCCAGCTTCAGGGTATGGGCGCCATACGTGCCGGCCAGGTTCAGGCTCAGCTTGTCGAGCGCCATGTCGGCGCTATGCAAGCCGCGGCCCTCTACGCTAAGGGCCAGCCGGTTGGCGGCGGAATTGAGCTTGGCGTTCAGGTCCGCCTGTATATCGGCCTGCCCTGACAGGCTATCCGCCCGATGTTCGCCATAGGCCAGTTTTTCGGCACGATACGTGGCTTGCACATTCGGCTTTTGCAAGGTTCCGCTGAGCTGGCCGTCCAGGTGTACGGCGCCGGAAATGCCGAAACCCAGGCCCTGCAGCTGCGGCGCATCAAGCTTCAAGACCAGGCGGTCGCCGGCAGCGCCGAAGCTGCCCTTGGCCTGCAGTTCGTTGCCGGCCACCGACAGCGCAACGTCGCTAGGCAGCAAGCGCGCGCCGGCCAGGTTGAGCAAGCCGCTGCCGGTCATCGGCAGCTGGTCGTAGCGGCTATCGCGGATGGCGAACTTGAGCTTCACCTTCAGTTCCGGCTCCAGGTTGCCGCTGGCGTCGATATCCATGTTGATGTTTGCCGTCACAGCCTTGGCTTTAGGAGCGCTGACGGCGCTACCGGATTTTGCTGCGCCCTTGGCAGCGCTTTTCGCCGCAGCCGCGCTGTCGATCCAGAGAAAGGGATTGAAATCGCGCAGGCTGCCTTTTACCGCGTAGGCCATTCCGGCGCCGCGTTCCAGGCTGCCAGTGGCATCGAGACGCGCCGCCCCGGCTGCCAGCTGCGCCGTTTTCACGGCGATCTGTTTGGCGTCGATCACGGTTTCCAGTTTTGCCTTGTAGTTGGCGTCGGCCAGGTCCAGGCTGATCTGCTGGTTTTCCGGCGTCAGCCTGACCTTGAGCGGCCCGCGCAACTGCGTCGGTTTCAGCTTGCCGTGCAGCGCCTGCAGATCCAGGCCGGCAACGTCGAAACTGAATTCACCGTTGCCCTTGTTCTTGCCGTCGCCATGGTATTCGCCCTGGCCGCTGATGCTGGCGTCTTTCAGCAGTTTCAGCTGCAGCCGCGACAATTGCTGGACCTGGGTATCGAGCCGCAATTCGGCGCCGGCGCTGACCAGCGGCAAGCGGTCCTGGTCCAGCGCGCCGGCGTTGGCATTGGCGATGCGTATCGGTCCGCTCACCGTCAGTGTCGCCAGGTCCACCACAGCCGGTGCGCTGCCGGCCGCAGCAGCAGCGGCAGCAGGCATCTCCGGCTTCAGCGCAACCTGCAGGCTGAGGTCGGCCTGCGGCGCGCTGCTGCTGAACAGTTTCGGATTGATGTGGGCGGCGTTCAATTCAAGCTGCTGGAACGGGATGGGTGCAAACGGCGTCGCGGCAATCTTCGCAGTTCCACTCAATTTGTCGCCGCGTGCATTCAAGCCTATGTCCAGCAGCGCCAGGGTGCCGGACAACACCGCGTCCACCTGGTATTTTTCTTTCTGGTATTCGCCGCTCAAATCCGCCCCGCCGCTCAACGCAAACGGCTTCACGCCGTTCAGGCTGAGTTTGGCGCTGGCCTTGCCGTATGGCGTGTCAAGCCGTTCCAGCACCAGGTTATGCTGGGTGCCGTCGGATTCCCCATGCAGCTGCAAGCGGCTCAGTTCCGTCGTGCTCAATCCTTGGTGCAGGGACAGCTTGTCCAATGAAACATCATTGAGGGCAAGCTGCAGCGGCAACGCCAGGCTGGCCGGCATGACGGTCGGTTCCGGCGGCGTCGGCTCCAGCCGGGCGTCGACATTGCCTACGTGCAGGTAAGCGACATCCAGCTTGAGCGGCGACAGGTTCACATGCCACTTTGCGTCGATCCGGTCAATCTTGTATTGCTGGGTGGCGTCGCGATAGACCACGTTGCGCAACTGCAGACCGTCCGCAACCGTGCCGCCGGCCAGCTGCCCGGACAAATTGCCATGCATTGCCCAGGTGGCCAATTGCCACATGGCCCGGGTGCCGGATTCGGAATGGATGCCGAAAAACAGCGAGCCTGCCAGCACCAGCGTCAGCAACGGCAAAACCGCAAGCGTCCGCCACAGCCAGCGCATGCCTCCGCCGTTCTTGTTCGGCGGCGGGCGGGCTGATTCCTTGGAGATGGCTGCTTCGGTCATGCGTTCAATCTTGAAAAGAAAAATCAGAAGGCGATGCCCAGCGAAATATGCGGCCGGAACTGTTTGGCCTGGACGCCGTAGGCAAGGTCGACATTCACCGTCCCGACCGGGCTGCGGTAACGCACGCCGAGACCGGTGCCGACCTTGGTAGCGCGGTCGGCCCAGCTGTCGGTGGCGGTGCCGATATCGTAAAACACGGCGCCGCCCCATTGCTGGGTCAGCCAGTGCTGGTATTCGGCGCTGCCGGTCACCATGTACTTGGTCGGATAGACGGTGCCGTTCTGCGCATTGCCGATACTGTCGTAACTATAGCCGCGCACCGATTCATTGCCGCCGGCGCGGAACAGCAAGGAGGCCGGCACCGCGGCGCTGGAACCGGCGGTAAACACGCCGCCCAGCTCGGTGCGCAGGATCACCACATCGCGTTTCGCTACCGGGAAATAATGCTTGTAGCGGCCATCGGCCCGGAAAAATGTCTGGTCGGTCAGCAAGCCCTTCACGGCAAACCCGGTCTGCACCGAAAAGATATGGCCGCTGCGCGGGAAAATGGAATCGTCGACGGCGCGCCTGACCCAGGCAAATCCAGGCACCAGGGCCTGGTGCTGGCCCGGCTGCACCACGGTATTCGGCGGCAAGGTCGCTCCATCGGTCTGCTGCAGGCGGTCGCGATAATAATCCAGGGTCAGCGCGGTATCGTAGTTTTCCAGCGAGCGGGCGCGCTTCAGGCCGATTTTCATGCTGCGCAAATCGACGCCCTGCAGGGTGGTCCGGTCGTACGAGCCGTTGATGCCATTGACGAAGCTGCGCTTGTCCGGCGGCATCGACAGGTCCAGCGCACCGTATTGGCGGCGCTGTTCGATCTTGGTCTGGGCGTCGAACACCCAGGCTTTGCCGAACACATTGTAGTTGGTGTAGCGGCCTTGCACCTGGGCTCCGGTGTCAGAGGCGTAACCCAGCCCGGTGCGTATCCGCTGCGTCTGGAACTCGGTGACCTGGACATTCACCGGCGATTCCAGCGCTTGCGCAGGATCGTCATTGATGCTGACGATCACATTGCCGAAATATGGCGTGTTCTGGATCTGGCGCTGCAGCAGCAGCAGGCGGTCGACGCTGTACTCCTCCCCTACCTGCAAGGGATTGACGTTCTCGATGATGCTGGCCGGGTAGCGCTTGGTGCCGGTGATGTGCAGCGCCCCCAGTGTGAACGCGGGGCCGCTGTCGTATTGCACGGACAATTCGGCGTCATTGTCTTCCGGCGTGATCCGCGCTTCCGAATGCGCGACCTTGGCCGCCGGATAGCGTTTCTTGAGCAGCACCTGCAAACCGTCATCCTTGGCCTTGGCCCAGTCTGCCTGGCGAAAAGGCTGGCCTGCGGGCAAGCCCCAGTTCTGCTGTATCTGGCGCACCCGCTCAGGCATCTCGGTGGCGGCACTGCCGACGACGCCGACAGTCGCAGCGGACACCATGGTGCGCTGCTGCGGATCGACCTTCAAACGGATGGTCTTGACCTCCCCCGGTTCCACCGTGACGCTGGTCTTGGGCGAAAAGTAACCTTCAGTCGAGGTCAGCTGCGTAACCTGCTCATCGACCGTATCAACCAGGAACTTCAGCTGATCCTCGCTCAGGTCCTGGCGGTCCTTGTAGCGCGACAGGTCGAGGTGCTGGTCAAGCAAAGCCTTCAGATCGCCGGGAGCCTCGATCTCCACCCGATAGGCGGCGCCGGCGCCGGCCGCGCTCAGGGACAACAGGCCAAAAACCATGCCATACAGATAGGGCTTCAAGCAAATGGCAGGCGCACGCAAGCACTTCATCATGCGCGGCAGCCCATGGCCGGCAACGGCAGCGGCGTGTCGGGTGTGATCAGCAAAACCAGTAAGCGCATAAGCAAGGGCAACAGTAGCGGAGGGTCATTTTAACAAATATTGTTTTTCTATTGCGAAAACGACATTATCCCTATAGCGTCATTGTATTGGATGCTCTGCACGTTTGGTGCGATGTAACATGATTTAACCTGCGGCTGCCGAGAACGGCCAGCCTCAGCCGCCCTGGCAAAACGCTTATTCCGGGTACGTCATTTTTGCCGGCTGCACCCATTCGGCAAACTCCTGCTCTGTCACATAACCCAGCGCCAGCGCCGCCTGCTTCAGCGTGCTGCCGTCGTGGTGCGCATGCTTGGCGATCTGTGCCGCGCGGTCATAACCGATGTGCGGCGCCAGCGCCGTCACCAGCATCAGCGAACGTTCCATCAGTTCGGCGATGCGGTCGCGGTTGGCGGCGATGCCGTCGGCGCAATGCTCTTCAAAACTGGCCATGCCGTCGGCCAGCAAACGCACGCTTTGCAGGAAATTATGGGCGATCAGGGGCTTGAATACATTCAGTTCGAAATTACCGGAAGCGCCGCCGAAATTGATCGCCACGTCATTGCCGAACACCTGGCAGCACAGCATGGTCAGCGCTTCGCACTGGGTCGGGTTGACCTTGCCCGGCATGATCGAGCTGCCCGGCTCGTTCTCCGGGATGCTGATCTCGCCCAGGCCGGAACGCGGCCCCGATGCCAGCCAGCGCACATCGTTGGCGATTTTCATCAAGGCCGCGGCCAGGGTTTTCAAGGCGCCGTGGCCGGCAACCAGGGCGTCGTGCGCGGCCAGCGCGGCAAACTTGTTGTCGGCGGTACGGAACGGCAGGTTTTCAGTTTTCGCCAGCTGCGCCGCCACCCGGCTGCCGAAATCCTTGGGCGCGTTGAGTCCGGTGCCGACCGCGGTGCCGCCGGCCGCCAGGTCGCACAACGGTTCCAGCGCGGCTTTGATGATTTTTTCCGCGTGGTCCAGCTGCGCCACATAACCTGAGAACTCCTGGCCCAGCGTCAGCGGCGTCGCATCCTGCAGGTGGGTGCGTCCGATCTTGACGATGTCATCGAAATCCGCGGATTTCCTGTGCAGGGTCGCGCGCAGCTTTTGCAGCGACGGCAGCAGCTTGCTGGCGATGGCGAGAGCGGCGGCGACATGCATCGCCGTCGGAAAGATATCGTTCGAGGACTGGCTCAGGTTGACCGCATCGTTGGGATGCACCAGGCGCGCTTCGCCGCGCACGCCGCCCAGGATTTCCGAGGCGCGGTTGGCCAGCACCTCGTTCATGTTCATATTGCTCTGGGTACCGGAACCGGTCTGCCACACCGACAGTGGAAACTCGTCCGGATGCTGTCCCGCCACGACCTCTTGCGCCGCCTGGATGATGGCGGCAGCCTGGGTTTTCGGCAGCTTGCCGAGATCCAGGTTGACTTGCGCGCACGCTTGCTTGACCGCCGCCAGCGCCACGATCAGTTCGGGCGGCATGCGCTCGCTGGAGATATGGAAATGATGCAGGCTGCGCTGGGTCTGGGCGCCCCACAGCCGCTCGTCCGGGACTTCAATCTTGCCAAAGGTATCGCGTTCGGTTCTGCTGGTAGCCATTTCATCTCCATAAAAGTGACGACGCCCGACAGATCCGCAAAATCCGCAGCCAAAGGGCGCCAACAGAGTCCTATGGTAATACTTTTCCCTCGCGCAGGATGACTTCGATGTCATCCGCCGATACCGGTTCGCTGAAATAGAAACCTTGCATTTCATCGCAGCGATGGCGCTGCAGATAAGATAACTGCTCTTGCGTTTCGACGCCTTCGGCGATTACCTGCAGGCGCAGGTTATGGGCCAGGGAAATGATCGAGGCCACGATCGCCGCGTCGTCCTGGTCAACCGTGATGTCGCGCACAAAAGACTGGTCGATCTTCAGCGCGTCGATCGGGAAACTCTTGAGATAGGCCAGGCTTGAATAGCCGGTGCCGAAATCGTCGATCGACAGCTGCACGCCGATCGATTTCAAGTCATTCAGGATGCCGACGGCCAGCTCGACATCCGTCATCACCAGGCTTTCCGTCAGCTCGATTTCAAGGTAGTGCGGCGCCAGCCCGGTTTCTTCGAGCACCTTGGCGACCTGCTGCACCAGGTTCTGCTGGAAGAACTGGCGCGTCGACAGGTTCACCGACATCCGCAGGTAACCCAGCCCCATGCGCTGCCATGTCTTATTCTGTTCGCAGGCGGTATGCATCACCCAAGCGCCCATCTGCACGATCAGGCCGGTTTCTTCCGCCAGGTCGATGAAACGCGTCGGCGAAATCATGCCGAGCTGGGGATGCTTCCAGCGGATCAGCGCTTCCATGCCGACCATGCGGCCGGTGCGCAGATCCACCTGCGGCTGGTAGTAGAGCAGCAGTTCCTTGCGCTCCATCGCATTGCGCAGGTCGCCCTCGATGCGCAAGCGTTCCAGCGCGCGTTCATTCATCGCCGCGGTATAGAACTGGTAATTGTTGTTCCCCATTTCCTTGGCGCGGTACATGGCGATGTCGGCGTGCTTGAGCAGGCTTTCCGGGTCTTCGCCGTCATTCGGGTAGACCGCAACGCCGATGCTGCAGCTCAGGAAAAAATCGTAGCCTTCGATTTGCAAGGGACGCGCGATCGCATCCATCATGCCTTGGATCAGGCCCACGCTCAGCTCTTCCTCAAGACGCTCCGGCAGGATCAGGACAAACTCATCGCTGCCCAGGCGCGCGATGGTGTCCGCCTCGCGCGTGAACGCCTTCAGGCGGCTGGCGACTTCCTTCAGCAGCTGGTCGCCGGCATTGTGGCCTAGCGTATCGTTGACGAATTTAAAGCGGTCGAGATCGACGAACAGCACCCACACCCGGTGGCCGTACAGCTCGCCGTAGACGATCGCCTGGCTCAGCCGGTCGCTCAGCACGTTGCGGTTGGCCAGCCCGGTCAAGGTATCGTGGCGGGCCTGGTGCTCCAGCTCGGCTTCGTAGCTCTTCATTTCCGTGATGTCATACAGCGCCGTGACGAAATGGCTGACGCGCCCGGAACTGTCTTTCACCGGCGCCACATACAGTTCGTTCCAGAACAAGGTGCCGTCCTTGCGATAACTGCGGAACACGGCGTTCGCGCTGCGCTTTTCACGCAATGCGGCGCGGATTTCCTCCAGGCCGATCTGGTCGTGGTCGTCGCCATGCAGCATCTCCAGGTTGCGGCCGATCATCTCGCTGGCGGTGTAGCCGGTGATCCGCTCGAATGCCGGATTGACGTACTCCACCAGGTAGTCCGGTAATTTGGCGCTGGAAATGATGATCGCGTTGGCGCTCGACTCGATGGCGCGCTCGCGCAGCTGCAAGGCGTCTTCGGCGCGTTTGCGGGCGACGATGTCCTCTTTCATCATCTGCGTCGCCAGCCTGACCTGCTGGGTGCGGGCATCCACCAGCTGCTCGATCCGCTTGGAGCGGGTCGACAGGAAATACAGGTAGGTGGCGCCCATCCAGCTCAGCAGGCTGCCCAGTATCAGCACCAGGATCGATCCGGCGTTCTTCTTGGTGAATACGCGCGGCGGCGCCGACGCTTCTATATACCAGGACTTGCCGGCCAGCTCGAAAGTCTGCGACATGTCTTGCGGGGCGTCGTACAGCAGCCAGGCGGGCAGCCAGTCGCTGGCGTTGGGCAGGGCAATCGGATTGCCTTGGCGATATACCAGAGTGCTCTCCTCCGGCTTGGCGCTGGCATATACCCGCAGGTAGAAATCTTCGCGGGCCTGCACGCCGTCGCGCGACAGGACACTGCCGACGAAAGCATCCGCCCGCAGTGCCGCGCTGGTATAGCCCATCAATGCAAGGCGACGCTGCTCGACGCTGTCCAGCGCTGCGCCGTGCCGATATACCGGCATCAGGATAATCAGCGCCAGCTTGCCGTCGCTGGTGGCGGAGCGCAATGCAAACAGATCGGTAGACGAGGGCAAGCCGGAGTCGCGTGCACGCTGCCCCGGTTCTGCCTGCAGCAAGCTGGGCGCGACATCGACGCCGAATACGTTTTCATTCCCTGTCATCGGCTCCACATAGTCGACCACCCGGTACTGGTCCCGGCCTATGCTCGGCGCCGGCTTGCCGTCGCTCAGCTGGCGAATCGCGAAATTGGGGAAATGCTTGCGCATTTCCGCTTCATAGGCGGGCCGCTGGGCGGCCGTCAGCACTCGCTGGAAAGTCAATGACTTGATAAAGGGAGAACGGCGCAGCATCGGCGCCGTGAAGGTATGGAACTGTTCACGGCTGACGTCGTCCACCGTGAGAAACAAGCGATTCACGGTTTCCAGCTCATGGACCAGGGAGTCCAGGCCATCCACCACGGCCTTCAGGTGGCCGCTGGCCAGGCGCCGGAATTCGGCGTCCATTTTTTCATATTCGAGGTGGCGTACCGAGACAAACAAGCCGAGCGTAATGGCCAGACCCAATATCAAACTGGATAAAGAGGCAATGGGTATGAAGATTGACGAGCCACGACGAAACATTTCTACTCCATTGCGAACAATAGGCGAAATATTACACGGTCTTCTTACTGGAGAACGTCGCGCGCCGATTTCTTTTTAGTGCCGGGAATCAACTAAAAGCTGTGTGGCAAGAACCCTCGCCGGCGCAGGCAAGAAATCAGGCAGGTTTTGGTGTTTCAGCGTCCGGCAACAGGCAGGCATGCAAGATCTGCAGATCGTTGTCTTTCGCAAAATTGACCACAAAATGGTAAGCCAATGGCTCAATCTGCCGCAGGTCTTCATTGACGACGACCGAGCGCACGCCGTTCAGCAGCACCGGCCGCACATACGGCGAATATTGCAGGTGGGCGTTGCGGCCGCCCGATCCTTCCGGGCGAAAACAGGCCATGACGCCGCACAGGCGCTCAGCCCAGTCGCTGGGACGGAACTGCCTGCCATCGCTGGTAATACCTTGGATGAAAAATTCGCGGGCGGCGGCGTCAGGAGGTTGGATGGTATCAGCCATGCGTACAGCTCGTTTCTTCTATAACGCTTGCTACAGACATTTGCTTAGGGCCTGTTGCCATATAATTTGGGGGATGCGTTCAAACCAAAACGTGTGTTGGCAAGGCGCGTGGCTTGCAGGGGCAGGTCGCCCCTGCAAGCCATGCAACGCGGCCAGCGCACGTTTTGGTTTGAACCCTTCGGGAACGGCTGCAGGCGTCGCATGCCGCGCGTTCGCACCCCCAAATTATATGGCAACAGGCCCTAACCTCTGGTTCTGGTAGAAGCAAGCTACAATTTTCACGTTACTCATTTACGTAAGCGATTCTTACGTATTATATCTTATAGAAGACCAAGACACCATCTGACGCAATTACCTGCCGGTCCTGCTTAGCCGAACCAGATCGCCGCCGACAACAGCAGCAACAGGAACATCCACAGCAACAGTGCGCGCCAGACCAGGCCCACCGTGCTTTGCAGCGCGCGCGGCGTCGGTACGTCGCCCGGCGGGCTTTCGCTTTCCATCGCGGTCGAATCAACCGTGGATGCATCGGCCGGCAGGATGGCAATCGCGGTTTCCAGCGGCGTGCCGAGCAATACCCCCATGGCGCCGCCGCCGGTGGACAGGATGATGCCGTCGGTTTCGTTTTTCCAGCGATCCGCAAAATTACGCCAGGCGTAGATCGCATCCTCAAAATTGCCGACGACCGCAAATGCCGCAGCCGTCATGCGCGCCGGAATCCAGTCAATCCAGTAAAACGCCTGGGCTGCAAAACGCCCGAAGGCTTCATTGCGCATGTGGTCCGGCTCGTTCCAGCCGCGCGCCAGGTATTCGGCGACGCGATACATGACGGCGCAAGCCGGGCCGACCGGCATGAGGAACCAGAAAAACACGCCGAATACATGGCGGTGGGTGGTGATCAGCGCTTTTTCCACCGCGATGCGGGAGATTTCGCTGACATCCATATCCGTGGTGTCGAGCTTGGTCCATTCAGCCAGCAGGGTGCGCGCCGTGGCGTCGTCGCCGGTGTTGAGCGCCAGCTGGATCGAGCTGAAATAATGGCTGTAGTGGCGGAAGCCGAGGGTCAGGTACACGATCAGGACGTTCCACAGCAGCGCGGCCCAATGGCCGATGTGCGCGCACAGCCAGTAGACCAGCGCGGTCGGCACAGTCAGCGCCAGGATCACGCAGAACCATCCCAAACGGCCCTGGCGCGCTTGCCCCGCATTAAATGACGCTTCTATCTTGCCCGCAAATTGCTTGACCCATGCATACACGGGATTGTCCGCGCGCAGCGGCTTCAGTTGCTCGATCAGCAATGCAAACAGAATAGAGAGAAATGTCATTAACCAGCCTTGTAAGTAAAGCAATAGCACTGCAAGATCCCGTCTCATGACCGCTTCGTGGCGGCACGCCGGTCTTGCCATAACGTCCAAAATCGCAGTATCCCATACGATAACGCAGCACACACGCGGAATCAAACTTGTACTGAACTTGTTTTCCGTATTTTTTCTGCCTGCGGCGTCACACGATAAATCTAAGCGCGCAGAAAGTGAAACAAATTCCTTAGCATGGCAGCCGTCGCCCCCCAAATGAAGAAGCGCTCATAAGGCATTGCATAAAAAGTGCGGCGATAGCCGTCCGGCAGGTCAAAGCTGCGCAACTGATGATTCAAGCCATCCATCAGGAACGCCAGCGGGACTTCAAAAATTTCGGCTACCTCGTCAGGATCGGCGCGCAAGCTGACCGGCGGATTGACCAGGCACACCACCGGCGTGACGCGATAGCCGGTGCCGGTAAAATATTCCGGCAGGCTGCCGATAACCTCGACCTGGCTGCGCGCCAGGCCAATCTCTTCTTCCGCTTCGCGCAAAGCCGTTTCAACCGGCGAGGCATCGCTCTCTTCCATCCGGCCGCCGGGGAAGCTAACCTGCCCTGCATGATCGGTGAGATGGGCTGCGCGCTGGGTAAACAACAAGGTCGGCTGCTGTTCGTGCATGACGATAGGAATCAGCACCGATGCCGGCGTCACCGGCTTGCCCTGCAGCTGCGTCATGCGCTGCAAAGTCTGGCTATCGATATGCTCCGGGTGCCAGTCCGGCTGCTGCGCGAACCGTTGCCGCAGCCATGCCGCGCTCATCCGTTCGGTTGCCAGCGCAGATTCGCCGGCAACCGCATCAACCGGCAGCATCAGGGGATCGAAAGTCAATTTAACCAAGAAAATTCCTCTAACAATCTAGCAATCTTTTGATACTTTACCGCGATGACCGCGAATGGCCTATCGTCGTCACAGTTAATAACAATTAGTGCAATTTTACTTTACAGCAACTAAAAATATGCGGCTCGGTACCAGCCCGCAGCAATCATGAAGCGCAAATGAAAAAAGGGCGCCTGACGGCGCCCCTTTTTTCATGCAATACCTATGCCTGCATGACAACGGCTTACTCTGCTGCTGGTGCAGCTTTTGCAGCGTTGCGACGTTGCGGCAGTTTTTCCTTGATACGTGCCGATTTACCGGAACGCTCACGCAGGTAGTACAGCTTGGCGCGACGGACATCGCCGCGACGCTTGACTTCGATCGAAGCAATCAGTGGCGAATACAGCTGGAATGTACGCTCAACGCCTTCGCCGGAAGAAATCTTGCGGACGATGAAGTTGGAGTTCAAACCACGGTTACGACGCGAAATCACGACGCCTTCGTAAGCCTGGGCGCGCTTGCGCGTACCTTCGACTACGTTGACGCTGACCACGACTGTATCGCCTGGTGCGAAATCAGGGATATTCTTGCCGAGGCGGGCAATTTCTTCTTGCTCAAGTTGTTGGATCAAGTCCATTTTTAGCTCCATATACCATCTTGCTGACGCCGTTTTGTGCAAGGCCTTTTTGCCAGGCACTGCTCAGTAGAGGATGGGGTTGATACACAGGTGGCCGGCTGGCCTCCCCTAGTTACTGCTTGCTTACTGCTTGGTTGCTGCCTACTACAACGGACCGGGTGCTCGGTTATTGGCCAGGCACTCAATCCATATTCCGTAAAAACTTTTCGTCGGCGGCGCTCAGCAAACCTGCTGCACGTATCTTCTGAATCAGGTCCGGCCGTTTTTTTGCCGTCGCCGACAACATCTGCTGGCGCCGCCATTTTTCAATTTCGGCATGATGGCCGCCCAACAGGACCGGCGGCACCGACACGCCTTCATACTGTTCCGGCCGGGTGTAGTGCGGACAATCCAGCAAGCCATTGACAAAACTGTCTTCGACCGCCGAGGCGCCGTCATTCAACACGCCAGGCAATTGCCGGATCACCGCATCCATCAACGCCATCGCCGGCAATTCGCCGCCGGACAAAACGAAATCGCCAAGGCTGATCTCTTCATCCACGCAACGATCCAGCAAACGCTGGTCCACCGCTTCATAGCGCCCGCAGAGCAATACCAAACCGGGTTCGGTACGCAACTCCATGACGCGCTGATGGGTCAGCGGCTGGCCTTGCGGCGACAGGTAGACGACTCTCGGCGCCGGCAGGTCTTGCTGCAGCTGGCGCGCCTTGGCAGCTTCAATCGCCGCTTCCAGCGGTTTCGCCAGCATCACCATCCCGGGGCCGCCGCCATAAGGCCGGTCATCCACGGTACGGTGGTTGTCGGTGGTGAAATCACGCGGATTCCACAACGCCAGTTCACATTTTTTCTGTTCAAACGCACGCCGGGTAATACCCGATTGCGTCAATGCGGCAAACATCTCGGGAAACAGTGTGACGACATCAAATTGCATACCGCTCACCTTCTTGTTTCGCTTGCGATCTTGTTTGCTGCTTTGGCTGCCTGGTTCCAGCTCCGGATTTAATAATCCAGTCCCCAGTCAACCGTGATTTTCTTTGCTTGCTGATCTACCGTCTTGACGAACTGCTCGACAAACGGGATCAATAATTCCGGTGCGGCCTTGTCTTGATCCGCGGCGGCCGGCGCCGTGATCCGAAGAATCGGATGCGCGCCATTGTCCATCAGATCAGCAACCACGCCCAGATGCTCGCCTTGCAGATTCTCAACCACCAGGCCGATCAGGTCGACCCAATAGAATTCGTCGTCGGCAAGCGCCGGGAAATGGCTGCGCGGGATATGCACCACACTGCCCTTCATGGCTTCGGCCGCATCGCGCCCTGCCACACCCATCAGGCGCGCCACAATGTCGCCACTGTGGTTTTTCGCCTGCATCATCTCGACATCGTGCAATTCCGGCGAATTCTGCCGGCCCAGCCACCATGTCTTGGCGTGCAACAGTGCATCTGCGTCCGCTGAATACGGTTTGATCCGCACCCAGCCATTAATACCGTAGGCGCCAGTAATGTAACCGACCACCACCAAATCTGAAGGTATTGCAGTTCCAGCTGGTGCTGTGGCCGACAAGTTTACTGACGCGCTCATCGGATGACCTGGCGATTCAAACTGCTTGATTAAGCAGTTTTCTTGGCAGCGTCGGCAACCAGACGTGCAACGGTCGGCGACAATTGCGCGCCAACACCTTGCCAATGCGTCAGGCGGTCCTGAGCAATGCGGAAAGTCTCTTCTGCTCCGGAAGCTACCGGATTGTAGAAGCCGATACGCTCGATGAAGCGACCGTCACGGCGATTGCGCGAATCAGTAGCTACGATGTTGTAAAAAGGACGCTTCTTTGCGCCACCACGGGATAAACGAATAACGACCATAATGTTTCCAAAAAGTGTTCGAACACGGAAAAAGCCGCAAATTATAACGCAAAGTGAGCCGCTCCCGCAACCAAAGCAGGCCATGGGTGTGGTTTCACTACGTCAAACAGGTATTTGCAGGGCTCTAAAACGCTCCGCGGCGCTATGCCGCGAGCGGGCCTGACTATCAAAGTGACATTCTATTGAAGCAGGCTGTACACTACGCCCTCAATCAGCTTTCCGACATGCATGCTGCACTTCGGAAACATCAGTGGCGATAGCCAAGCCCGTATATTAGCAATATTCCCACTTGATGCAAGGATTGCCTTCTTTTTTTACATGTTCCAGCCCCTTCCATCCCGCACATGACCCAACCCCACAAGAACAAGACTCTCGCCACTTTCACGGCTACCGTATTCGGCAGCATCGGCTTGCACCGCTTCTACCTGAGAGGAATCAAGGACGCCTGGGGCTGGCTGCACCTTGCCACTTTGCCAATTTCCCTGCTGGCTTACATGTTGTGGGGACAAAACCAGCAAACGGCATTCCTGTTCGGGCCGCTGATCATCTCGGGCCTGATTGCCTGTATCGAATCGCTGGTCATTGGACTGACCCCGGATGAAAAATGGGACGTCCAATATAACCCGGACTCCGGCCGCAAATCGGACTCCAGCTGGCTTGTGGTGCTGCTGGTGGTGCTGACCCTGGGTTGCGGCGCAATTGCCCTGATCGGCGCCATTGCCCGTACTTTCGACCTGCTGTTCACCGGCGGCGCCTACGGCTGAATCCGTGGCGCGCATCGAAAAAAAAAGCAGCCTTCAATTCCGGCTGCTTTTTTACATCGGCATACATCGGCAAAAAAATCAGAACTGATCTTCCGTCAACGCCATCACCCCGCTGCTGCCTTCGACTATCGAGATGCGGTAAGCGTCGGCCTGGGACAGGATATGCTCGGCAAAGAAACGCGCCGTACCGATCTTGGCCTGGTAGAAATTGCTGTCGCCCGTAGCCGATTGCAGTTTTTGCGTTGCCACCAGCGCCGCTCGTCCGAGCTGCCAGCCGCCCAGCACGATGCCGGCCAGCTTCAGGTACGGCACGCTGCCGGCAAACACGCCCTTGATATCGCTCTTCAGGTTGTCGACCACGTAGGCGACCACCTGCTCCAGGGCATCGGCGCCGCTGGCCAGCTGCTTGCCGATGGCGACCAGGTCAGCCGCACCGCTGCCCGCCAGCTCGGCTTGCGTAGCACGCACCTGGGCGATGATGGCCTTGGCAACCGCACCGCCGTCGCGCGCTGTCTTGCGGCCGACCAGGTCGTTGGCCTGGATCGCCGTGGTGCCTTCGTAAATCGTCAGGATGCGCGCATCGCGATAGAACTGCGCAGCGCCGGTTTCCTCGATGAAGCCCATGCCGCCGTGGATCTGCACGCCGGTCGACGCCACATCTATCGAAATCTCGGTCGACCAGCCTTTGACCACAGGCACCATGTATTCGTAGAACGCCTGGTTGGCCTTGCGCGTCTCAGCGTCGCCATGATGATGGGCCGCATCGTGGGCCGCCGCGGTGACATAAGCCAGCGCACGCGCGGCCTCGGTCTGTGAACGCATGCTCATCAGCATGCGGCGCACATCGGGCTGGTGGATGATGGTCACGGCGCCGGCAGAGCCTGCCAGGTCGCGCGATTGCACGCGATCCTTGGCATAGGCCAGCGCTTTCTGGTAAGCGCGCTCAGCCACGCTGATGCCTTGCAAGCCGACCGCAAAACGCGCAGCGTTCATCATGATGAACATGTATTCGAGGCCGCGATTCTCCTCCCCCACAAGGGTGCCGACAGCGCCGCCGTTGTCGCCGAACTGCAACACCGCAGTCGGGCTGGCCTTGATGCCTAGCTTGTGTTCCAGCGAAACGCAATGAACATCGTTGCGCGCGCCCGGCGTACCGTCTGCGTTGACCATGAATTTCGGCACGATGAACAGTGAAATGCCCTTCACTCCTTCCGGCGCATTCGGCGTACGCGCCAGCACCAGGTGCACGATGTTTTCAGCCATATCGTGTTCACCGTACGTGATGAAAATCTTGGTGCCGGAAATCTTGTAAGTGCCGTCGCCCTGCGGCACCGCACGGGTGCGCACCAGCGCCAGGTCGGAACCGGCTTGCGGCTCGGTCAGGTTCATGGTGCCGGTCCATTTTCCCGATACCAGGTTCTCCAGGTAAATCCGCTTTTGCTCATCGCTGCCCGCAGTCAGCAAGGCTTCGATGGCGCCGTCGCTCAACAGCGGGCACAGCGCGAATGACAGGTTGGCTGCATTCAGCATCTCTATGCAAGGCGTCGCCACCAGCTTGGGCAAACCCTGGCCGCCGAATTCGACCGGATGCTGCACGCCTTGCCAGCCGGCTTCGGCAAATGCCTTGAATGCTTCCTTGAAACCCTTGCTGGTAGTGACTTCGCCGTCATGCCAATAGCTCGGCTCCTGGTCGCCGCTACGGTTCAAAGGCGCCACCACCTCGCTGCAAAACTTGGCGTTCTCTTGCAATACGGCTTCCACGGTTTCCGGCGTCGCGTCTTCGCAACCCGGCAGCGTGCTGACCTGCTCCAGGCCGGCCAGTTCGTTCAGCACGAACAGCATGTCTTTCAACGGCGCTACATAACTCATGAGCTACTCCTAAAAATTCGGGTGGCATCGCCAGGCCTGACTCTGCCAGCACCTGCAATACCACCCGTATGCGTTCCATTGACAAGTGGGCGCCATGCAGCGCCCGCCGGCGGCTTAGCCCAGTTCGGCCACCAGTTGCGGCACGATCTCGAACAGGTCGCCGACAATGCCGTAATCCGCCACCGAGAAAATCGGCGCTTCTTCGTCTTTGTTGATAGCGACGATCACCTTGGAATCCTTCATCCCGGCCAGATGCTGGATCGCGCCGGAAATGCCGACCGCGATATACAGCTGCGGCGCCACGATCTTGCCGGTTTGCCCGACCTGCCAGTCGTTCGGCACGAAACCGGCGTCGACCGCCGCGCGCGAAGCGCCCATGGCAGCGCCGAGCTTGTCAGCCAGCGGTTCCAGGATCTTGAAATTTTCAGCGGAACCCATGCCGCGGCCGCCGGATACGATGATCTTGGCTGCAGTCAGCTCAGGACGATCCGACTTGGCCAGTTCGCGCGAGACAAATGCCGATTTGCCGAAGTCGGCAGCCGCCGTGACATTCTCAACGGCAGCAGAACCGCCGCCGGCAGCAGCGTCAAAGCCGGTGGTGCGGACGGTGATGACTTTGGTGGCGTCGTTCGATTGCACGGTGGCGATGGCGTTGCCGGCGTAGATAGGACGCTCGAAGGTATCGGGGCTGTCGACCTTGGTGATTTCGGAGATCTGGCCGACGTCCAGCTTGGCGGCGACGCGCGGCAAGATGTTTTTACCGTAGGCGGTAGCCGGCGCCAGGATATGGCTGTAGCCAGCGGCCAGGGCCAATACCTGTTCGGCGACGTTCTCGGCGAGGCCGTCAGCGAAATAAGCGGCGTCCGCCACCAATACTTTGCTGACGCCAGCCAGCTGGGCCGCGGCCTGGGCTGCCGCACCGCAGTTGCTGCCTGCGACCAGCACGTGGACTTCGCCGCCGCATTGGCTGGCGGCGGTGACGGTGTTGAGGGTACTGCCTTTTAATGAGGCATTATCGTGTTCAGCGATGACTAGGACTGTCATGTGGGCTCCTGATTTATATGTGGCTCGCCTGCATCGTGCTGGCACTGATGCGGCGTTACGCCTGGTTCTTGAATAGTGGTTTGGAAATTCGCCGGCTCTGCAATCGCTTACAGGACCTTGGCTTCGTTCTTTAGCTTGGCGACCAGGGTCGCTACGTCAGGCACCTTGATGCCGGCGCTGCGCTTGGCCGGCTCCACTACTTTCAGCGTCTTCAGGCGCGGTGCGGCATCCACGCCCAGGTCGGCCGGCTTGAACACGTCCAGCGTTTTCTTCTTGGCTTTCATGATGTTCGGCAGCGTCACGTAACGCGGCTCATTCAGGCGCAAATCGGTTGTGATGATGGCCGGCAGCGTCAGGGCGATGGTTTCCAGTCCGCCGTCGACTTCGCGCGTGACCGTGACCTTGCCGTCTTCCAGCACGACCTTGGAAGCAAAGGTCGCTTGCGGCCAGCCCAGCAGCGCAGCCAGCATCTGGCCGGTCTGGTTGCAATCGTCATCGATCGCCTGCTTGCCGAGGATGATCAGCTGCGGCTGTTCCTTGTCAGCCACCGCCTTCAACAATTTGGCTACCGCCAGCGGTTGCAGGTCGGTATCGGCGGTATCGACCAGGATGCCGCGGTCGGCGCCGATCGCCATTGCCGTGCGCAGCGTTTCCTGGCATTGCGTCACGCCGCAGGAAATGGCGATCACTTCCGTCACTTTGCCGCCTTCTTTCAGGCGCGTGGCTTCTTCCACCGCGATTTCGTCAAACGGATTCATCGACATCTTGACGTTAGCAATATCTACGCCGCTGCCGTCCGACTTGACTCGCACCTTGACGTTGTAGTCGACGACACGCTTGACTGGTACTAATACTTTCATCGTTATGCCTTTTATTGAAAATAGAAAAATCTGAATTGACGTTAACGTAAATCTTAATTGGGAATTATAAGAGAGAATTCGATCCGACGCTGAAATTTAGCACGATCGTTCTATTAAATCTTAGAGCAAATCGACTAATCGCGCCAGCCTCTTGTAAAACGAGACAGGTTCAGCGCGGTTTGGTGCATTGGGAATGTGATGTGCCTGCCTTGGACAAGGTGGCGGGAAACAAGCAAAAATCGAGGACGGCACGACCAGCAGGACGCTGGTTGCAGCATTTATTGATGGGCAAGGACTTACTGTAGAACGACAGTCAACTTACGTTCTTATTTACGCTTCATGAAGAAAATGAACTCTCTATTTTCTTCGCTTTGCTCCAGCAAATCATTACCGGTCTGCTTCGCGAATGCCTGGAAATCGCGCACCGAACCAGAGTCAGTCGCCAACACACGCAGCACTTCGCCACTCAGCATGTCCGCCAATGCCTTCTTGGTTTTCAAAATCGGCAGTGGGCAGTGCAAACCGCGTGCATCGAGTTCTTTATTAAATTCCATAACCACTTCGTAATGTAAAAATTTTTAACATTTGCTGCTATTTGATGATTCTACTCCAAACGCAGGACCCTTTGACGCATCGCAACAATCCATCAATCATTTTTACAACAGCGGTGCCATAAATAAATATGTCTTTAATGCAATTTAAATTTCGATTCACATGCTAACATTCATTTTTTTGACGTAACAAAATGTAACGAATAGACACCAGCGACAATGCCGCTCAAAGGCAGCTCTGCGCATCATTCCGGGGAACCAGCATGCAGGACAGTCTTAGCCAAAATCCTTACAACAACATTACGCCGTTCTGGCAGCGCTTGCCTCTTTTTTTCCTGTATCCGCTGCAGCAACAGCTGGTCTGGCGTCCTGTCGTATATGCCTTGATCGGCAGCGGCCTGTGGCTGCTGGGCCGCAGCGGCGACGACGGCTTCTCGCCGGTCATCCTGATTATCGCGGTGCTGGTCGGGTTGGGCTTGTCGATTGACCTGATGCGCCAGGCGTTCCGGATCCTGGAGCAAACCTCGCTCGGCAATTTGCGCTACGCCGATTTCGACGAACCGGACGACATGCACAAGATGTCGCCCTACAAGCTCTATTTCGTGATGCTGGCGCAAGCGATTTTTGTCGGCATCATGGCCGACCTCCATCCTTTCCTCGGGCTGCTCGGAAGCGCCTTGGCCAACCTGATGCTGCCGGCCTGCATCATGGTGCTGGGACATACCCACAGCTTTACCGACGCCATCAATCCATTCAACGTATTCAAGATGATCAAGGCATGCGGCTGGCCCTACCTGGCGCTGTGGGCCTTCGGCTTCATATTGAGCCAGTGCGCGCCGATTACCATTGCGCTATTCCTTGGGAAATTGCCGATCACCATGATGATCGGCCTGGGTATTTTCGTCTGCGCTTATTTCACGCTGGTCGGTTTCAACCTGATGGGCTACACGATGTACCAGTACCACCAGCAGATCGGCTATGCGCCTGACCGCAATTTTGAAATCAATGCGCTTGCCAGCAGCCGCCAGCACCGGCCCTTGAGCGACGACGAGATCCTGGCGCAGCAGATCGGCGCGTTGATCCGCGATGGCGACATCGCCCTGGCCATCGAAATGGTGTGGGAAGAGCTGCGTTACGACCAAACCAACGCACAATTATCGAGCCATTACGCCAAGCTGCTGATGCTCAAGGGCGACAAGGGCAAGCAGCTGGAATATGCGCCACGCCATCTGTTTACACTGGCCCGCTCGGGCAAGGCCGGCGGCATCGGCGACACCTGGCGCCAGGCGCGCCAGCTCAATCCCGAATTCAAGATCGACAATCCCGATCACGTGCTGGAAATCGCGGCGGCTGCCGCTTCCGTGCGCGAATACCAGATTGCGCTGGAGATCGTGTCGGGCTTCCACAAACGCGCCGCCCGCCATAAAGATGTGCCTGCCGTGCTGGTCCTGGCCGGCAAGCTGCTGTCCGATCACCTGCGCCAGGATGCCCGCGCCTTGTCGCTGTTCAATCACGTGATCGCACAATGGCCGGCCAATCCGGCGGCCGACGAAGCGCAGCGGTACAAGAATGTGATCGAACGCTTGGGACAGGGCTCCGCGCAGGCCTGATCAGTACCGGTTGCCCGGGCTGGTCGCCAGCCGGCTTTCTTCGCTCAAGGGAAACTGCTGCTGCAGCATTTTCTGGTAATGCTGCGCCTTCTCATGCATGCCGGCTGCCATGAACCCGCGGGCCACGAACTGCACCAGCTGCGGCAATTGCTGATGCTGGCGTGCGGTCACCATCAATATCTGCAGGATCGCTGCCGCGGTTTGCGGCTGGCCGTTCAAGGCGAACCGCTTGGCCGCCGCCAGCGACTGCTCGCTGCTCAGCTGCGGCCGCGGTTCGGCCCGCGCCACATAATCCAGGTAGACCTGGTGGATCTTGTCCTCGGCCAGGCTGCCCTTCGGCAAGCGCAACAGCATTTCGGCGGTCTTGTGGAAAACCGGCGCGGCCGGCACTTGTTTCGACAGATTGAACAATTGCAGCAGCCAGTCCGGCTGCGGCGTCTTTTGCTGCGCCAGGGTACGCCTCACCAGGCTGCTGAAATCACGCCGGGCGCGCTCGAAATCCAGCCGGCTCAAGGCCGAATAAGCGCTCTGCTGCAAGCTGAGCAACTGCTTGTCATCGTCGGCGGGAGCGACGTAAGTAGCGTGCGCCTGCTCCAGCTTGCGCCGCGCCAGCAAACGATAAACCAGGGCCAGCAGGGCGCCGCCCAGCAAGCCGCCGATATGGGCGTAGTAATTGGTGTTGGAGGGCGCGCCAAACCACAGGTCGAAGGCTTCCTTGCCGACCCAGATCGGCAGCATGATCAGTGCCGGAGCCTTGAAAAAATCGAAGTAAAAAACAAACCAGTAAAAAAAACGTATCTTGCGTAAACCATACAGCACGGTGTACATCCCCATGACGCCGGAAATGGCGCCCGACGCGCCCAGCGACAAGATCATGCTGTCGCCGCGGAACACCAGGTAAAACGCTGCCGACAGCAAACCCGACAAAAGATAAAACAGCAGGTACCAGCCGCCGCCCAGCAAGATCTCGACCGCATAACCAACCATCGCCAGGAACACCATATTGCCCAGCACGTGTTCGACGCTGGCGTGCAGGAACATGTGGGTCAGCAAGGTGATCGGGCGTTCGAACGCCTGCGCCGGAATCAACGAATAGCGCTCGGTAAAACTGCGCTTGCGGGTCGACACGTAGTGATCCCGCTGTTCCTTCCATTCGGCCAGGTCGTCAGCGGCTATGGTGCCCAGCACAGCGGGTTTCGCTTGCTGCATCAAGGCAGCAAAACGGAGATCGGCATCGAGCACATACCAGCTCTCGATCAGCGGTTCGTAATATTCCAGGGAAGCGGTCTTGCCGTCGCGCGCCACGGCCAGGTCGGTCCGTGCCCGCAACCGCTGCCAGAGTTCGAGCCCCTTGCGCATGGCTGCAGCGGCTTCGGGTTTGTTGTCGCTTTCCAGGTAACGCGCATAGGCGGGAAATTCGAATTCCGGCAGGCGCGATTCGACCAGGTAATAGTGCGCCGCAGGCTCCATCTGGCTGCGCTCATGCCACTGGATGCCGAAATAGATCAGCAAGTTGATCAGCACCAGCAGGATAGTGACCAGCGGCGGACGCTTCCAGTCTGGCTTACGGTCTACCGGGATAATCAGCATGGCGGGTCAAGGACGGGCGGGAATTTTAATCATGCAATTTTACCCAGTCATTGCCGTCTGGAGCGTTATTTTTTGCGCCGCTCACGCTTTCAAGGCTGGCTCGGGCTGCGCCTGCAGCAAGGGCCGCTCGACATACTCGACCGCCAGTCCCTGCGCCCGCATCCAGTCGGCGACCGCATGGCCGGTGCCGGCGCGCCACGGGCGCAGCGCGGCCGGTTCCAGCAGGCGGTATTCCAGCAGTTCCGGCGACAGCTGGACCGCGCCCGAAGCCTTGACATGATAAGCGATGATCAATTCGTTCTTGCGCATGAATTCATAGACGCCGACCAGCTTGATCTGCTCAGCGTCTAGATTGGTTTCTTCCTTGATTTCGCGTGCGATGCCCTGCTCCGGAGTCTCGTCGCGCTCCATGAAACCAGTGATCAGCGCAAACATGCCCTCCTGCCATGCCGCATTGCGCGCCAGCAGGATCTTGCCGTCGATCTCGACGATCGCCGCCAGCACCGGCAAGGGATTGTCCCAATGCGTCCAGTGACCTTCCGGGCATGCCAGGCGCGACTTCCCGCCCTCGCCTTCATCGACACGCTGGACCAGGGAGGTGGCGCAAACCGGGCAGAATTTGAAATCGCTCATGACAGGATCGTTAAGTTAGGGACGAAAAAAAGCGGGAAACATCAATCCGCGATACTACTGCGATTCGATGCTTCCCGCTTTGGCTAGCCACGATCTCTGGCCAGGTTCTTTATGCGCGTTCGCCGACCCAGGCCGCAACGCCTTGCAGCGCCGCCGCCAGGCCGCTGGCGTCGGTGCCGCCGGCTTGCGCCATGTCGGGCCGGCCGCCGCCTTTGCCGCCCACCTGCAAGGCGACAAAGTTGACCAGTTCGCCGGCCTTGACCTTGCCGATAGCGTCGGCGGTGACGCCGGCGATCAGGCTGACCTTGCCATCCTTGACGGCAGCCAGCACGATGGCGGCAGTCTTCAGCTTATCCTTCAGCTTATCCATGGTTTCACGCAAGGTCGCACTGTCGGCGCCTTCCAGCGTGGCCGCCAGCACCTTGATGCCCTTGACGTCCACTGCCTGCGAAACCAGTTCGTCGCCCTGGTTCGCCGCCAGTTTCGACTTCAGGCTGCTCAGTTCCTTTTCCAGCGCCTTGACGTGTTCCTGCACTTGCGCGATGCGCTGGGTCAGTTCTTCCGGCTGGGCTTTCAATGCCGCCGCGGCTTCATTGACGCGGTTGCTCAGGTTCTGCACCAGCGCCAGCCCGGCTTCGCCGGTCACCGCTTCGATGCGGCGGATGCCGGCGGCAACGCCGCCTTCAGCCACCACCTTGAACAGGCCGATATCACCGGTGCGGCTGACGTGGGTGCCGCCGCACAGTTCGCGCGAACTGCCGATCGACAGGACGCGTACTTCGTCGCCATATTTTTCGCCAAACAGGGCCATGGCGCCGGCGCCGACTGCGTCGTCGAACGACATCAGCCTGGCTTCGGTAGCGACGTTGGCGAGGATTTCGCGGTTGACGATTTCCTCGATGCGGCGGATTTCATCGGCGCTGACCGGCGCATTATGGCTGAAGTCGAAGCGCGTCTTGTCGGCATCGACCAAAGAACCTTTTTGCGCGACATGGCTGCCCAATACTTCACGCAGCGCCTTGTGCATCAGGTGAGTAGCCGAGTGATTGCGCACGGTGCGCGCGCGCACCGCGGTATCCACCTTGGCGTTCAGCTGGCCGCCGACCGCCAGCGAACCGCTGAGCAGTTTGCCGTGATGGCCGAAAACGTCGGCCTGGATCTTTTGGGTATCGGCGACTTCGAACAGACCGCCTGCCGCTTCCAGCACACCCGAATCGCCAACCTGGCCGCCCGATTCTGCGTAGAACGGCGTGGTGTCGAGCACCACGATCGCGTCCTGGCCGGCTTCGATTTTTTGCACCGCGCTGCCGTCCACATACAAGGCCAGTACCTTGGCGTCATGCGCCAGGCTGTCGTAGCCGACAAAACTGGTCTTGTCGCCGCTGTATTCCACTGCTGCCGCCATCTTGAACTTGCCGGCTGCGCGCGCGGTCGACTTCTGGCGTTCCATCGCCGTGGCGAAGCCCGCTTCGTCCAGTTCGACTTCGCGTTCGCGGCAGATGTCCGCGGTCAAGTCGAGCGGGAAGCCGAACGTGTCGTACAGCGTAAATGCAGTTTCGCCATCCAGTTTCTTCGGCGTCTTGGCCAGCGCGGTTTCCAGGATCTTCATGCCGTGTTCCAGCGTTTCGCCGAAACGTTCTTCTTCCTGCTTCAGCACTTGCTCAACGCGCTCTGCCGCTTCCGGCAGTTCCGGGTAAGCGGCGCCCATTTCCAGCACCAGGTCCTTGACCAGCTTGTAGAAGAACGGCTTGGTCTGGCCCAGTTTGTGGCCGTGACGCAAGGCGCGGCGGATGATGCGGCGCAGTACATAACCGCGGCCTTCATTGCCGGGGATGACGCCGTCGACCACCAGGAATGAACAGGCGCGGATGTGATCGGCGATCACTTTCAGCGAATTGTTTCCCAGGTCGGTAATATTGGTTTCACGCGCAGCAGCCTTGATCAGGCGCTGGAACAGGTCGATTTCGTAGTTGCTGTGCACGTGCTGCAGCACTGCGGCCAGGCGCTCCAGTCCCATGCCGGTATCGACGCACTGCTTCGGCAGCGGGGTCAAGGTAGCTACGCCGGTTTTCGGGTCGATCTGGCGGTCGAACTGCATGAACACGTTGTTCCAGATTTCGATGTAACGGTCGCCGTCCTGCTCCGGGCTTCCCGGCGGGCCGCCCCAGACGTCGGGACCGTGGTCGTAGAAGATCTCCGAGCAAGGGCCGCAAGGACCGGTGTCGGCCATCTGCCAGAAATTGTCGGATGCGTACGGCGCTCCCTTGTTGTCGCCGATGCGCACGATGCGCTCCTTCGGCAGGCCAATGACCTTGTGCCAGATGTCGTAGGCTTCGTCGTCGGTTTCATACACCGTGGCCCACAGCTTGTCGGCCGGCAGGCCGTACACCTTGGTCAGCAGCTCCCAGGCCCAGACCAGCGAATCGTGCTTGAAATAGTCGCCGAACGACCAGTTGCCCAGCATCTCGAAAAAAGTGTGGTGGCGTGCGGTATACCCGACGTTTTCCAGGTCGTTGTGCTTGCCGCCGGCGCGCAGGCAGCGCTGGACCGAGGTGGCGCGCACGTAATTACGCTTTTCGGTGCCCAGGAATACGTCCTTGAACTGCACCATGCCGGAATTGGTAAACAACAAGGTCGGGTCGTTGCCTGGCACCAGGCTCGACGAGCGCACGATGGTGTGGCCTTTGGATTCAAAGAATTTGAGAAACTTTTCGCGGATTTCGGCTGAGTTCATGTTCTTGGGCAAAAAATGAAACGAAAAAAAGGCAAGGGACGCAATATCAGGACTTACGCAAAATTGCCCCAGCAAGGCATGACGACGAAGACAGTACGGCGTACGGCCAGGAGGAGTAACGCCGCTGGGGCAATTTTGCGTAAGTCCTGAGTATGTCCTTTTGCAAACCTTTGATTATACGTGATACCTGCCGGGCTATTCTGCCGCCAATGCATGAAAAAAGCCCACCGGGATCGCTCCCAACGGGCCTTTAATGACATGAGGACGTTGATCCAGGCGGATTTGCGCCGGATTCGACCTATATCAGTTGTGTTGCACGCTATTTAAGCGCCTTTGTTTACCGGTGTAGGTGCGATCTTGTGGCTTTTCTTGTGGTGATGCTTCTTGCCCATTTTTTTTGCAGGTGCTGCAGCAGGTGCATCAGCGGCCGGAGCGGCGGCTGGAGCGGCAGGAGCAGGTGCTGCGGCAGGTGCGTTTTGCGCCATGACTGGCAGAGCGAAAGCAGCGACGACGACGGCAGCCAGCAATTTATTGATCTTCATTTTGACTTCCTTTCAGTTATTTTAAAAACAAGCAAATTTGGTGCTTTACGAGTAAAGCTAACGATCAACCATTGGCCTTGGCACGGTGAACATGGCCTGAAACTCGGTTCTGCACTCTATTAACGCCAGCTTGCGGATTTGGTTGACATCAAGTTACCGGCCATTTTTGGCTTGCTTCCTGCCGGCGGCTGACAAGCCGTTTCAGCCCTGCGCGCCGGCAAAATCGGCGCCGATCAGGTCGATCCGGTCGGTACAGAAGCCGTCTACGCCCCAGCCAAGTATTTCCTTGGCCCGCGCCGGCTTGTTCACCGTGTAGCAGAACAGACCGTAGCCGGCCTGGCTGACCGACTGCGCCTGCATCGGCGACAGGTATTTATGGTTGGTGTGCAGGGCCACCGCATCCAGCTCCTGCAGCCGCTCTTGCCAGTCGTCTTCGATGGCGTCCGTCAGGAAACCGCGCGGTATGTCGGGCGCGGCAACTTGCGCGGCGCGCAAGGCCGCAAACGAGAAAGACGACAGCAACGGCAAGGCCGGGTCGGCCCAGGCGCCGCGCCGGCTGGCCGCGTGAGCCGCAACTTCGGCGGCAAAAAATTCCTCGGTGACCTGGGCTACCACGCGCCCGGTCTCCACTTCAAACCCCTCTGCCGGCTTGATTTCGACATTCATCCAGATGCCGTTCTGCCGGCAAAACTCCAGCACCTGGCGGTAGGTGCATACCGGCTCGCCGGCAAACTGCGGCCCCAGCCAGCTGCCGGCGTCCAGCGCGGCCAGTTCGTCCGCGCTGAAATCGGCGACCCGGCCGACGCCGCGCACGGTGCGGCCGAACACCGCGTCGTGCATCAGGACAGGTACGCCGTCGCGCGCCAGCATGACGTCGAATTCGACCGCATGGAAACCATGCTGCAGGCCGCAGCGCATGGCTGCCAGGGTATTTTCAGGTGCCAGGGTGCCGCCGCCGCGATGCGCGACAACTTTGGGATAAGGCCACATAACTCTTCTCTTTCAAGCAAATACGTTGGAATAACGATCAGGCAACCATAAAAAGATACTGGAAGCTGTATTGCTGATCCTGAACTGCCATCTTAAATGATTCGATTTATTTGGCACACCCCGCCCTGCCGATCCTGTCCCGGATTTGTTCCATCGCGCCGCAGGCGCCATTCGCGACAAATTGAGCCGGTTTCGTCGCATTTTGCTGTCGGCCGCCGGCCATGGCGTTCAGAATCCAAGCATGTCCACACAGGAGAACAACGATGAACGGCAACACACTCAGCTATCAGGACGCGCAAGACCGGGTCGAGCGCAAACTCGGCTTTTTCAGGCACCTGGCGATTTACCTGATCGTCAACAGCGGCCTGGCGCTGCTGAATTACCTGCACAATCCTGGCCATGCATGGGCATTCTGGCCGGCCCTGGGCTGGGGAATCGGGTTACTATCACACGCCTTGGCGGTGTTCCTGCACGCTCCGGGCGCGCAATGGAAGCGGCGCATGATAGAACGAGAACTAGATAAACATAACCACAACCCGCACGCATGAAGCCGACCACCGCATTGCCGCAAAATGACCAGCCGCTGGCCCGGCGCCTGCTGCGCAGCCTGCTCATCAACGTCGGCATCGACGTCATCTGCGCCCTGATCGTCACTTATGTGATGCGCATCAACGACCTCTTCTGGACCAACCTGGTGTTTTCGCTATGCATCGGCATGCTGGCGTTGCTGTTCATCGAAACCGGCCGTTATCTGTTCCAGCGCAAAGCGATGCTGCGGAAAGTGCATTTTCTCGCATTCACAATGGTGGCTTCCAGTCTCGCCCTATTCTTCGGCATCCTGCTGGCCAGCTGGCTGCTCGGCCTGCCCGTGGATAGTTTTTCGATGTACATGAGCGTTGGCGGCCTCGGCCTGGTGATCCTGACAGTGTCGGTCTGCATCGGCGCCACGCTGTTCTTCTGGAACCTCAGCACGCTGGCAGAATTGCGCAACCAGGCGGCTACCGAAAGGGCGCGCTCGGTCGGCATCGAGAAACAGGCGTTACAGGCGCAGTTGCAGATGCTGCAAGCGCAGATTGAACCGCATATGCTGTTCAACACGCTCGCTACCCTGCAAAGCCTGATTGCGCTGGATCCGCCGCGGGCGCAGCAGATGCTGGACCAGCTCATCCATTTCCTGCGCGCTTCGCTGTCCTCGTCGCGCATCGAACAGACCACTCTGGCGCAGGAATTCGCCCTGATGGAAGCCTACCTGGAACTGATGTCGCTGCGCATGGGCAACCGCCTCAGCTTCGACCTGCAGCTGCCCCCAGCCTTGCGCGACACCGTGATAGCGCCGATGCTGCTGCAGCCGCTGGTGGAAAACGCCATCAAGCATGGACTGGAACCCAAGATCGAAGGCGGCCGGATCGAAGTTGTCGCCAGCCGCCAAGGCCAGCTGCTGCTGCTCGACGTCAGCGACACCGGCCTCGGGCTGACGGCCGGACCGCAACTGCAGCCAGCCAGCCATGCCAGCCACATCGGCCTCAGCAATATCCATGAACGCCTGCAAGCGCTGTACGGCGCGCAGGCCAGCCTGACCCTGAAACCGAAGCTGCCGCACGGCGTTATCGCTCAGCTCCAACTGCCCATCCTGCCATGACCAATTCCTCCAATTTGCGCGCCCTGATTGCCGAAGACGAACCGATTCTGGCTGCCGCCCTGCAGCAAGCATTGCAGCGCCTGTGGCCGGAACTGCAGATCATCGCCAGCGTCGACAACGGCCAGGCGGTAGTCGAGCAAACCCTCCGGCAACGTCCGGACATCCTGTTCCTGGACATCAAGATGCCCGGCAAAACCGGGCTCGAAGCAGCCCAGGAGCTGGCCGAGGAATGGCCGGATAACGAAGCCTTTCCGCTGATCGTGTTTGTCACCGCCTATGACGAATATGCTGTCAGCGCCTTCGAGCAGGCCGCCGCCGACTACGTGCTGAAGCCGATCAGCGACGCCCGCCTGGGCAAGACCGTCGCTCGCCTGCAGCAGCACCTGCAGCAAGACAACGACGGCAATGCAGCGCTGGACAGCCTGATCGGCCAATTGCGCAACATGCAGCCCAAGGCCAGCGCCGAACCGCTGACCATGATCCGGGCCGCGGTCGGCAACCAGATCCGCATGATCCCGATAGGCGAAGTGATCTATTTCGAAGCCAGCGACAAATACATCAATGTGGTCACCGCCGAAAACGAGTCGCTGATACGCACCAGCCTCAAGGAGTTGCTGCCGCAGCTCGACAGCCGGCAATTCTGGCAGGTGCACCGCGGCACCATCGTCAACCACCAGTTCATCCAGGTGGCGACGCGCGATGAAAGCGGGAAATTGTCGCTGAAGTTGCGCGGCCGCAGCGAAAGCGTGGCGGTGAGCCGTGTATTCGCCCATTTGTTCAGGCAGATGTAACGGACCGCATTTTTCGGCAGGCAGACCCCAATGGCATTTTTAACAACAAACGTCATTCGCCCAGCGCCCCCTTGCCGGCCGCAAAACCGCAGTGCAACAAAATCCCTCAGGTCGCGCCTGCAAAGCGCCACGCTACGGTAAAATGAGTCATATCCTCATTCAGCAAAGCGTATAAACAGATCCTCCATGAGCAACGACCACACCAACGGCCATACCCCACCTGCACCAGCCTCGTCCAATTTCTTGCGCGGCATCATCGAAACCGACCTGACCGCCGGCGCCTACGCCGAGCGCAAGGACAGCCAGGGTCAGCCGTTGCCGCAGGTAGTCACCCGTTTCCCGCCGGAGCCCAACGGCTACCTGCACATCGGCCACGCCAAGTCGATCTGCGTCAACTTCGGCCTGGCGCGCGATTACGCCGGCCGCTGCCACCTGCGTTTCGACGACACCAATCCTGAAAAGGAAGAACAGGAATACGTCGACACCATCATCGACAGCGTCCGCTGGCTGGGTTTCGACTGGACGGACAGCAGCGGCGAGCATTTGTACTTCGCCAGCAACTACTTCGACAAGCTGTATGAAATGGCGGAATACCTGATCACCGCGGGCTTGGCTTACGTCGACAGCCAAAGCGCCGAACAGATGGCTGCCAACCGCGGCAATTTCGGCGAGGCGGGCAAGGATTCGCCGTTCCGCAACCGCTCGGCCGCAGAGTCGCTCGACCTGTTCCGCCGCATGAAAGCCGGCGAATTCAAGGATGGCGAGCACATCGTGCGCGCCAAGATCGACATGGCGTCGCCCAACATGAACCTGCGCGACCCGGCGATCTACCGGATCCGCCATGCCCATCACCACCGTACCGGCGACAAGTGGTGCATCTATCCGATGTACGACTACACGCATCCGATTTCAGACGCGCTGGAAAACATTTCGCATTCGATCTGCACCCTGGAGTTCCAGGACCACCGCCCGTTCTACGACTGGCTGCTGGAACACCTGAGCGGCGCCGGCTTCCTGCAAAAACCGGTGCCGCACCAGTATGAATTCTCGCGCCTCAACGTTACCTATGTGATCACCAGCAAACGCAAGCTGCGCCAGCTGGTGGACGAAGGCATCGTCGACGGCTGGGACGATCCGCGCATGCCGACCCTGGTCGGTATCCGGCGCCGCGGCTTTACGCCGGAATCGCTGCAATTGTTCTGCGACCGCACCGGCGTCACCAAGTCCGACGGCTGGATCGACATGAGTTCGCTGGAAGGCGCCCTGCGCGAAGACCTCGATCCCAAGGCGCCGCGCGCCAGCGCCGTGCTGCAGCCGCTGAAGCTGATCATCGACAATTTCCCGGAAGGAGAAACCGTGGCCTGCCACGCGCCGGTCTATCCGCCGGCCCATCCGGAGCACGCTACCGCGCTGCGCCATTTCCCGATCAGCAAAACGCTGTGGATAGAGCAGGAAGATTTCATGGAAACCCCGGTCAAAGGGTATTTCCGCCTGTTCCCGCCGAGCGCCGACAAGCCGGGCAGCCGGGTGCGCCTGCGCCACGGTTACGTGGTCGAATGCACCGGCTTCGATAAAGATGCCGACGGCAAGGTGATTGCGGTCCACTGCACCTATTTCCCGGACAGCAAGAGCGGCACCGAAGGCAGCGCCAACTACAAGGTCAAAGGTAACATTCACTGGATCAGTGTGGCGCATGCGATCGAGGCCGAAGTGCGCCTGTACGACCGCCTGTTCACCGATCCCCATCCGGACGCCGGCGGCAAGGACTTCAAGGCGGCATTGAATCCGGACGCCAAGAAAGTGATCACCGCCTATCTGGAACCGGGCTTGAAAGACGCCAAGGCCGAAGAGCGCTACCAGTTCGAACGGCACGGCTATTTCATCGCCGACCGGGTTGATTCGCAGCCTGGCAAACTGGTGTTCAACCGCACTGTTACCTTGAAAGACAGCTGGGGCAAATAACACTCCTGAACACTGAAGAAAAAGACGTCGCACCGGAAATCCGGTCCGGCGTCTTTCTTCATTGTGGCGGTAGTGTTACATTATCCGATGCAAATACAACAATAGTCATCGCCTGAGAAGATCGTGAACCAGAAAGTAGCAGACGTGAACCAAGCTGTCATACAGGTGGAGATGCAGGTACGGGGCATCAACGGCCAGGTAATCCTGCTCAGCGACCGCGTCCAGATAAAACGCGCCGGCGCCATGGCGCGCCTGACGCAGTCGCGCAATAGTGAAAAGGATATCCCCGTGTCGGCCCTGAGCGCGGTCCGCATCCAATTGCCGGGCCTGCTGACCAACGGCTATATCCGCTTCTACCTGAGCGCCGGCAAGCAAGGCGACGACACCCTGATCCGCGCCGCCGGCGACGAAAACACGGTGCTGTTCAACCACCGGCAATTCACCCGATTCGCCAACCTGAAAACCGAGATCGAGAAAAAGATCGCGGCTTCGCAGGCAATCACCCGCGCGCCCGTGGATTTTGAGCAGCTGGACAGGCTGGCGGAGCAATACAAGCAGGGGCTGATTTCGCGTTCGGAATGGATCAGCACCAAGAAAAGGCTGCTGGGGCTTTGAACATACGCAGCGCGAGCAGCAGGCCCGGCACGCAAGTACTATAATCACGCCACCTTTCCCGGACACCAAGCTACAACCAACCAAGGAACACCATGACCATTTCCATGTACAGCGCCTCGATTCCTGTCTTCAAGCAGATGCTCAGCGCACTCAACGACGTATTGGCAAAGGCCGAAGCGCACGCCGCCGAAAAGAAGATCGATCCCAATGCGTTCCTGCAGGCGCGCCTGTTCCCGGACATGTTCCCGCTGCTGCGCCAGGTGCAGATCGCTGCCGATTTCGCCAAGAGCGTGCCGGCCCGCCTGGCAGGCGCCGAAGTTCCTGCGTATGAAGACAGCGAACTGACTTTCGCCGATCTGCACGCCCGCATCCAGAAGACGCTGGCATTCATCGACGGCCTGACCGCAGCGCAGATCGACGGCAGCGAAACGCTGGAAATCGTCTTGCGGCCCGGCACGCCGAAAGAAAAGAAGCTGACCGGCCAGACTTACCTGCTGGGCTACGGCCTGCCGCAGTTTTTCTTCCATGTGACCACTGCGTATGACATCCTGCGCCACAACGGCGTGGAAGTCGGCAAGCGTGACTTCATGGGCGCTTATTAAGCCGGGGGCTGGTCCTCATCTGTCCTGCTTGAAAAACTAACGAAAAAGCCCCGTTCTTACTTGAACGGGGCCAGGTTGCTGACAAAGCCTTCCGAAACTGGAAGGCTTTTTCTATAATGAGGGATGCTAAAAATCCCTGCGCCTTACCAGCACGAGCTGGAGATGGTGACACTGGAAAGCCTGGTACCCAGTGATCATCTATTACGCAAGATCGCTGCCGCGGTCGACTTTGAGTTTATCCGTGCGAAGGTAGCGCATCTGTACTGCGCCGATAACGGGCGCCCGGCGCTCGATCCGGTGGTGCTGTTCAAACTCTTGTTCATTGGCTATCTGTTTGGTGTACGCAGTGAACGGCAGTTGATGCGCGAGGTGCAAGTGAACGTGGCGTATCGCTGGTTCGCTGGCTTCCGACTCACCGACAAGGTGCCGGACGCGTCGACGTTCTCTCAGAACCGGCGTCGGCGCTTCACGGACACCACGGTGTATCAAGCCATCTTCGATGAGATCGTACGCCAGGCGATGGGACGCGGCATGGTCGATGGCCGTGTGCTCTACACCGACAGTACCCACCTGAAGGCCAATGCCAACAAGAACAAGTTTGATGTAGTGACGGTGCAGCAAACGCCCTCAGCTTATCTGGCCGAGCTCGATGCGGCGGTCGATGCAGACCGGGCCGCGCATGGCAAGAAGCCGCTCAAGCGCGATGACGACGATACGCCACCGACCAAGGACATCAAGGTCAGTCGCACCGATCCCGAGAGCGGCTACATGGTGCGCGACGACAAGCCCAAAGGGTTCTTTTACCTGGATCACCGTACAGTCGACGCCAAGCATGCCATCATCACCGATACCTATGTGACGCCGGCGTCGGTACACGACAGCATGCCGTATCTGGGGCGGCTGGATCGACAGCGCAGTCATTTCAACTTTCCTGTCAGTGCGGTGGGGCTGGACGCCGGCTATTTCACGCCGGCGGTATGCCAAGGGCTGGAACAGCGTGGCATTGCCGGGATCATGGGGTATCGCACACCCAATCACAAGCCAGGGACCTTCTATAAACGCCAATACCAGTATGACGCGTATCGCGACGAGTACTTGTGTCCGCAAGGCCAGGCGCTGGCCTACAGTACGACTAACCGGATCGGTTATCGCGAGTACAAATCGAACGCAGCGATCTGCCAGCGATGCCCTGTGCGCACACAATGCACCAACAGCGCCAATGGGGTGAAGGTCGTGGTGCGGCACGTATGGGAGCGCGCCAAGGAAGCTGTCAACGCCAGGCGGCTTACTGAGTGGGGTAAGCGTATTTATGCCCGACGCAAGGAAACAGTGGAGCGCAGTTTCGCCGACGCTAAGCAGCTACATGGCCATCGTTATGCAAAGATGCGTGGCTTGCGCAAGCTTGCCGAGCAATGTCTGCTGGGGGCTGCTTGCCAGAATATGAAGAAGATCGCGCTGCTGCTGGCGCGGCTTTTAGCTTCCTTAAACGTCCATCTCGACCGCACATACGCCTTGCTGCGTCATTTCCTCTTGCATGACGCCTTCCTCTGCCGATCACCTGTTTTTTAGTGTCGCGGCGCAATTTCAGACCACAAAAAACAAAACCCACCAAAAAATGGTGGGTTCGTCAGCAACCTGGCCCCGTTCTTACTTGAACGGGGCTTTTTTTCGGGTGCCGCGCCCGAATCACGGTGAAGCGCTTTGATAAACGCAGTTGCACTGGCGCGCGCCAGCCGCGGCCACCAATCCTTGTTTGCCGAGATACAGGCCTCCGTCAGGCAAAAATTGCTCAGCCAGCGCTAATCTTGCCTAGCCGTTCAAAGCGGCAGCTGTTCCTCCGCCTCCAGCATCGCGCTCATGTCTTGCCGCAAGCGCTCGATCGGCGCGGCCAGCCGCCCCGGCGCCCGGGCGTGCGCCAGCCATGTATTCACTCCCCCCTTGAATTGCGGCACCTGCAACACCCGCAACTGTTCGCGGAATGCGCTGCGCGCCAAGGCGCCCGGCATCACCATGCCGATGCCGACGCCGCGCGCCACCAGCGACAATTGCAGCTCGCTGCCATAAGTCTCCACCGCAATATCCACCGGCAAACGCGCCGCATCCAGCGCATGCCGGATCGAGCGGCGTATGCCGCAGCCGTCCTGGCTCAGCACCCAGGATTGCGTCGCCAGTTCCTGCAATGACAAGCTGCCCTTGCGCATGGGCGCTTCCCTGTGCGCCACGATCAGCGGGATCTGATGGCAAAGCAAATGCGTGGTCAGCGTGGCAGGCGGCATCACGTCGTCCGGCAGCACTACCGCAGCGGCGTCGATCGCATTGCTTTCCAGCAGGGTCAGCAGCGATGGCGACCAGCCGGTTGTAATGCGCAAAGCCAGCCTGGCGAATTCGCTGCGCAGCCTGTCGATAGGCTGGGCCAGCGCCAGTTCCGCCACGAAGGGCGCCACCCCAAGCCGGAATTCGCCGCTCGCTTCCGAACCGGGTTCGACGCCCGCCAGCAGATCCGCCACCGATCCCAGCACGCGGCGGCCGCGCTGGTAGACCTCGCGCCCGGCCGCAGTCGGCTTGAGCGGCTTCGACTGCCGCTCAAGCAGCGCCACTCCCAGCCGCTCTTCCAGGCTTTGCACGCGACGGCTGATGCCGGGCTGGGTCAGGTGCAGGCGAGTCGCCGCGGCAACAATGGAGCCGGTCTCGACCACGGCGACGAACGCTTCGATGTCATGGGTATTCACAAATAAACTCGCATAATATTTATGATGATAATTCACTTGTAGCATAAACATCGACGATGCACAATCACCCCATTGAAAACCTGCCACCCCTCCCCTGGGAAGAATGCGATGAATACCCCTCGACTCCCCTCAACCGTTCCCTACCCTGCCTCCAAGACGAGTGCCGCACGCATCGCCGATGATGGCATTTCGACCGGGCTGCAACTGCTGTTCGCTGCCGCGGTCGGCATTACCGTCATCAATTTATTCGCAACCCAGACCCTGATCGGCCCTATCGCCGCGGCACTGGGCCTGGATGCGCGGCTGAGCGGCATGGTCGCCATGCTGCCGCAGCTCGGTTACGCCGCCGGCCTGGTACTGCTGGTGCCGCTCGCCGACCTGCTGGAAAACCGGCGCCTGATCGTGCGCTTGCTGATGTGCTGCGCGCTGGCGCTGGCAGCGGCCACGCTGTCGACTTCCGGCTGGCTGTTCCTGCTGGCGATCTTCCTGGCGGGCGCTGCCTCCAGCGCGATCCAGATCATGGTGCCGCTGGCGGCGCTGATGGCTTGCGAGGCGCATCGCGGCAAGGTGGTAGGCAACGTCATGAGCGGCCTGATGCTGGGCATCCTGCTGTCGCGGCCATTGGCCAGCCTGCTGGTGGATGCCGGCGGCTGGCGCCTGCTGTATCTTGTGCTGGCCGTTTCGGTAACCGTGGTTGCGATCACCCTGAGGCGTACGCTGCCGCTGCGCCAGCCCGCCGCCATCCTGTCTTATCCGGCCTTGATCAGATCGCTGTGGAGCTTGCTGCGCAGCCAGCCGATACTGCGCCGGCGCGCGCTGACCGCCGCGCTTGCCATGGCTGCTTTCAGCCTGTTCTGGACCGCGGTCGCCCTGCTCCTGACGCAGCAGCCGTTCAACATGAACCAGCGCCACATCGCCCTGTTCGCACTGGCAGGCGCGGCGGGCGCCATCGTTGCACCGCTGGCCGGCCGTATCGGCGACCGCGGCTGGACCCGCCAGGCGACCTTGGCAGCACACCTCCTGATGATAGGGGCGTTGTTGCTGGCTGGCGTGGCCGGCGCCGGATGGGGCGGTTTCGCCATTTCCATCCATCCGTGGCTGGCGCTGGGCATGCTGGTGCTGGCCGCCATCGGGCTGGACGCCGGCGTGACCACCGACCAGACACTGGGCCGGCGCGCCATCAACCTGCTGCAGCCGGAAGCGCGGGGACGCTTGAACGGTTTGTTCGTCGGCATTTTCTTTATCGGCGGCGCGCTAGGCGCGGCCAGCGCGGCGCTGGCCTGGGTCGCCGGCGGCTGGAGCGGCGTCTGCCTGGCGGGCATTGCCTACGCTGCGGCAGCATTGATATTCGCTGTCTTTCAACAGCGCTGATGAGGCAGCGGCGCCGTCATGGCGCCGCCTCGGTCAGCCCTGCCGTGCCGGCTTGCCGCCAGCAACGAAATACGGCACCTCCACCCGCGGCAGCGGTTGCCGGCCGCGGATGCAGTCGGCGATTTTTTCCGCGATCATGATGGTCGGCGCATTCAGGTTGCCGGTGGTGATCTGCGGCATGATCGATGCATCCACCACACGCAGGCCTTGCAAGCCATGCACCCGGCCCTGGTTATCCACCACCGCCATCTCGTCATATCCCATGGCGTTGGAACAGGATGGATGGAAAGCGGTTTCAGCATGCCGGCGCACGAAGGCATCGAGCTCAGCATCGGTCTGCACCTGCACTCCCGGTGAAATTTCGCGGCCGGCATAGGCAGACAACGCCTGCTGCGCAATGATGTCGCGCGTGATGCGGATACCGTTACGGAATTCCTGCCAGTCCTGCTCGGTCGACATGTAGTTGAACAGGATGCTCGGATGCTGGCGCGGGTCTTTCGAACGCAGGTGGACCCGGCCGCGGCTGGGCGAACGCATCGAACCCATGTGGGCCTGGAAGCTGTGCACCTTGATCGGGTTGCTGCCGTTATAGTTGATCGCTACCGGCAGGAAGTGATACTGGATATTCGGCCACTCGAAGCTGTCGTCGCTGCGGATGAAACCGCCGGCCTCGAACTGGTTGCTGGCGCCGATGCCGGTGCCCATCAGCAGCCACTCGGCGCCGATTTGCGGCTGGTTCCACGGCTTCAATGCCGGCGCCAGCGAGACCGGCTGCTTGCATTCGTACTGCTGGTAGATTTCCAGGTGGTCTTGCAGGTTGGCGCCGACGCCCGGCAAATCCAGCACCACGGGAATAGCATGCTGGCGCAGCAGCGCAGCCGGACCGACGCCGGAGCGCTGCAGGATTTGCGGCGAAGCGATCGCGCCCGAACACAGCAGCACTTCGCGCCGCGCTTGCGCGGTTTGCAGCTGGTCGTTGTGCAGGTAAGCGACGCCGACGGCACGCTTGCCTGAGAACAGGATGCGATCGGTCAGCGCATGCGTCACAATCGTCAGGTTGGACCTTGCCCGCGCCTGGTCCAGGTAGCCGCGCGCAGTGCTGGCGCGCCGCCCTTGCGGCGTGGTGGTGCGGTCCATCGGACCGAAACCTTCCTGCTGGTAGCCGTTGAGGTCATCGGTGCGCGGGTAACCGGCTTGCACGCCGGCTTCCACCATCGCGTGGTAGAGCACGTTGTTGCCGCTCTTCGGCGTGGTCACGCTGACCGGGCCGTCGCTGCCGTGGTAGTCGTTGCCGCCGATGTCGCGCGTTTCAGCCTTCTTGAAGTACGGCAGGCAATCCAGGTAAGACCAGTTTTCCAGTCCTTCTCGCTTGGCCCAGTGATCGTAATCCAGCGCATTGCCGCGGATGTAGCACATGCCGTTGATCAGCGACGAGCCGCCCAGGCCCTTGCCGCGTCCGCATTCCATGCGGCGGTTGTCCATGTACGGCTCGGGATCGGTTTCATAAGCCCAGTTGTAACGCCGTCCTTGCAGCGGAAACGCCAGCGCCGCCGGCATCTGGGTGCGGAAATCGAAGCGGTAGTCGGGACCGCCGGCTTCCAGCAACAGCACGCTGGTATCCGCGTCTTCGGTCAGGCGCGTAGCCAGTACATTGCCGGCCGAACCGGCGCCGATGATGATGTAATCGTATTCTTTTGCTTGCTGCATGATGATCCTTCCTGACCGACGCCGGCTCGGCGGCATCGTTGTGAGACGTAGGCGGTAGCGTTGAAACGGTGCTCAGAACACCGAGGCGTAAGCGCCCAGCTCCACTTGAATCGACTTGATGCGGGTGTAGTGCTCCAGCGTGGCCAAGCCGTTTTCGCGGCCGACGCCGGATTGCTTGTAACCGCCGACCGGCATCTCGGCCGCCGATTCGCCCCAGGTGTTGATCCAGCAGATGCCGGCTTCCAGCTGGTGGATGACGCGATGCGCGCGGCTCAGGTTTTCCGTCATCAGGCCGGCGGCCAGGCCGTACTCCGTGTCGTTGGCGCGCCGGATCACTTCATCCTCTTCTTCAAAGGACAGGATGCTCATGACCGGGCCGAAGATTTCTTCGCGCACGATCTTCATGTCGTCGCGGCAGTCGGTGAACACGGTAGGCTGCACATAAGCGCCGCTGGCATAGGCGCCGCCGACTTCGCGCTTGCCGCCGGCCAGCAGGCGCGCGCCTTCGGCCAGGCCGGATTCGATGTAAGACAGCACGCTGTCCATGTGCGGGAAACTGACCAGCGGACCAAAATTGGTGTTCATCTCGAGCGGATTGCCGAGGCGGATGCGCGCTACCCGTTCCAGCACCTTGGCTTCGAACGCTTGCTTGACCGAGCTGTGGACAAACACCCGGGTGCCGTTGGTGCACACCTGGCCCGAGCTGTAGAAATTCGCCATCACGGCGACATCGGCGGCGCGTTCCAGGTCGGCGTCGGCAAACACGATCAGCGGCGACTTGCCGCCCAGTTCCATGGTCACTTCCTTCAGCGTCGAGCTGGAGGCGCTGGCCATGACTTTCTTGCCGGTCGCGGTGCCGCCGGTGAACGAGATCTTTTCGATGCCGGCATGCTCGGTGAGCCAGGTGCCGACTTCGCGGCCGCTGCCGGTCAGCACATTGAAGACGCCGTCCGGCAAACCCGCTTCGGTATAGATTTCAGCCAGCTTGAGCGTGCTCAGCGGCGTCACTTCGCTAGGCTTGAAAATCATCGCATTGCCGGCCGCCAGCGCCGGCGCCGATTTCCACAGGGCGATCTGGATCGGATAATTCCAGGCGCCGATGCCGGCCACCACGCCGAGCGGCTCGCGCCGGGTGTAGACAAACGCGCTTTCACGCAAGGGGATCTGCGTGCCTTCGATCGACGGCACCAGGCCGGCATAATATTCCAGCACATCAGCGCCGGTGACGATGTCGACGGCGCGCGTTTCCGACAGCGCCTTGCCGGTATCCAGGGTTTCCAGTTCGGCCAGTTCGTCGTTGCGCTCGCGCAGGATCGCTACTGCGCGACGCAATACACGCGAGCGCTGCATGGCGGTCTGTGCGGCCCACACGCGCTGGCCTTGTCGGGCGCTGGCGACGGCGCGGTCGACGTCAGCCTTGGTGGCGCGCTGGACTTCTGCCAGCACTTCGCCATTGGCGGGATTGATGGTCTGGAAAGTATCGCTGCCGCTGGCGTCAACGCGGCGGCCGCCGATATAAAGTTGCTGCTGCTTGAAAACAGGCATGGGGATTCTCCTCAACGGGTTGCTATCAGGTAGGTCAAAGATCAGGCGGCTGCAGCGCTTGCAGTGGCGTTGCTTTTCTTTGCCAATTGGTAATCCAGGTATTCGTAGGCCAGCTGCCGCGCTGCGTCAGCGTCGAAGGTCTTGCCCGACAAGGAGCCGCGCAGCCACAAGCCGTCGATCATCGCCGCCAGCCCGCGGGCAGCGTGGCGCGCTTGCGGCAACGGCAGTTCGCGCAAAAACTGGCAGCACAGGTTGGAGCGCAGGCGCTGGTCATTCACATGCTGCAGCCTGCGCAGCGATTCCTGGTGCATGCTGGACGACCAGAATGCCAGCCAGGTTTTCATGACAGGGCCGCTGACCTGGCTGTCGTTGAAGTTGGCGTCGACGATGGCGCGCAAATGGGCGGCGGCGGTGTCTTCTGCCAGTTCGCTGCGGCGGCGCAGGGTGTCTTCCCTTAAATCGCGCAGGATCTGGCGCATGGTGCCTTCGAGCAGACCGCTCTTGTCGCCGAAATAATGGCTGATGATGCCGGTCGACAAACCGGCCTGCCTGGCAATCAAGGCAATGGTGGCGTCAGCCAGGCCGACCCGGTCGATCACTTCCAGCGTGGCCTGGATCAGCTGCTTGCGGCGCAGCGGCAGCATCTCGTTTTTTTTCCTCAACGCACTTCCCCTCAAAACATTCGCGCAAAGCGGCCTGCCATCCGCTGCCTAAATTCAGTATAATTTAAATTGATTGGACGTTCAATCAATTTAAATCCAAGGTGTCATTGATAGCAAAATGTTTTCCTTATGAAAACAAAAGAAAACAAAATCAGGCCAGAAGCCCGGCAACAGAATCGGAATGAGGTTTATTTAAATGCAACATCAATCAAGCACAAAGACAATGAGACAGTCAGGCCAGGCAGCAAAACCGGCATTCCGCGGGCAGATCAAATGAGCGCCCCAGCATCAACCGTCAGCCATCGGCCATCCATGAAGACACGGCTCAACCGCCCCGTCTTCTTCTCTTCGGCAATCCTGATCATTGCCTTCACCGCCATCATCATCGCCTTCCCGCAGGCATCCACCGCCTGGCTGTCGAGCGCGCAAGCGACCCTGGCCAGCAGCTTCGGCTGGTACTACATGCTGGTAGTGGCCGCTTACCTTGGTTTCATCGTCTGGCTTGCCGCATCTCCTTACGGCAAGATAAAACTGGGGGCGGATGACGAACAGCCGGCCTTCAGCTACGGCGCCTGGGCCGGCATGCTGTTTTCTTCCGGCATCGGCATTTCCCTGCTCTATTTCGGCGCCTCGGAACCGTTGACGCATTACCTGTACCCACCCCAGGGAACGGCAGCGACACCGGCGGCGGCAAGCCAGGCGATGACCCTGACCTTCCTCCACTGGGGCCTGCACGGCTGGGCCATCTATGCCTTGATCGCGGTGGCGCTGGGCTACTTTGCCTACCGCCACAAGCAGCCGCTGGCTTTGCGCACCGCCTTGTATCCCCTGCTCGGCGAACGCGTCCACGGCGCCGCCGGCCACGCCGTCGATTGTTTCGGCATCGTGGTGACCGTGCTGGGCCTGGTCAGCAACCTGGGCATAGGATCGCTGCAGATCAGCGCCGGCCTGGAACACCTGTTCGGCCTGCAAAACAGCCATGGCACGCTGCTGGCGGTGATCATCGTGATGACCATCGTGGCGACCCTGGCGGCGGTCTCCGGCGTCGAAACCGGCATCCGGCGCCTGTCAAACCTGAACGTCGTACTGTTTGCGAGCTTGCTGGTTTTTGTGCTGTCGATGGGACCGACGCTGCATCTGCTGAACGCCATGATCCAGAACCTGGGCGACTACGTCAGCAACTTCGTCGGCAAGACGTTTGACCTGTATGCCTATGACCGGCCGAGCGACTGGCTCGGTAAATGGACCCTGTTCTACTGGGCCTGGTGGATTTCCTGGGCGCCATTTGTCGGCCTGTTCATTGCCCGCATTTCACGCGGACGCACTATCCGGGAAGTGGTCACCGGCGTACTGCTGCTGCCGCTGGCGTTCACCCTGGTGTGGCTGTCGGTGTTCGGCAACAGCGCGCTGGACCTGCTGATCAGCCACGGCGCAGCCGAGTTGAGCCGGGCAGCGCTGGAACAGCCGGCCATGACCATGTACAAGCTGCTGGCGCACTACCCGTTCGGCACCGCCATGTCGGGCGTGGCGATTTTCGTCGGCTTCGTGCTGTTCCTGACGCCGGCCGATTCGGGCGCCGTGATGCTGGCCAACCTGTCGGTGCGCGGCGCCGACGACGATGCCGATGCGCCGCACTGGCTGCGCATTTTCTGGTCGGCGCTGATCATGGCGGTCACCGTCGGCCTGATGTTCGCGGATAACATCAGCGCGATACAAACCACGATCGTGCTGGCGTCGTTGCCGTTTTCCGTGGTGCTGGTGCTGTACATGGTTTGCCTGATGAAAAGCCTGCGTATGGAATTCGAACCCGCCGTTGCGGTAAAGACCACGGCGAAGGTCGCCAAGCAAGCCTGGTAGAAACAAAAAAAGCTGCGCAATGCGCAGCTTCAGGTTGCTGACAAAGCCTTCCGAAATTGGAAGGCTTTTTCTATAATGGGGCATGCTAAAAATCCCTGCACCGTACCAGCACGAACTGGAGATGGTGACACTGGAAAGCCTGGTGCCCAGTGATCATCTACTACGTAAGATCGCTGCGGCGGTCGATTTCGATTTTATCCGTGAGAAGGTAGCGCACCTGTACTGCGCCGATAACGGGCGTCCGGCGCTCGATCCGGTAGTGTTGTTCAAACTCTTATTCATTGGCTATCTGTTTGGCGTACGCAGTGAACGGCAGTTGATGCGCGAAGTACAAGTGAACGTTGCGTATCGCTGGTTCGCCGGTTTCAGGCT